>DASVQF010000055.1:0-10042 GCA_036389315.1 Pyrinomonadaceae bacterium | reverse complement strand
GGGGCTGTCCGTGGGGCGGTGGTAGTCCTCGTGGACGCCGTCGAAGAAGAAGATGATGGGGACGCCGTGCTTGGCGTAGTTGTAGTGGTCGCTGCGCGAGTAGAGCTGCTCGGGGTCGTTCGGCTCGTCGTAGTGGTAGTTGAACCTGAGGTTCAGGTACTCGCGGTTGACGGCCTCGTTCAGCTCGCCGAGCTGCGCGCTCATCATGCGCGAGCCGATGACGTATATCTCGTCGGGGCCGGTCAGTTGCTTGTTGGCGGGGTTCGTGTCGCCCGGCTTCTTGCTGCGGCCGATCATGTCGATGTTGAGCTGCGCGACGATCTGCTTGAGCGGCACCGTCGGGTAGCGCGTGAAGTACTCGGAGCCCCAGAGCCCCTTCTCCTCGCCCGTGTGCCAGATGAAGAGGATGGAGCGTTTGGGACGCGTGGGCGAGTGCGTGAGCGCCTCGGCCATAGCGAGCACAGAGACCGTGCCCGAGCCGTCATCGTCCGCGCCGTTGAAGATTTTATCGCCCGGCCCCGTTCCGGCGCGCATCCCGACGTGATCGTAGTGCGCGCCGATGGCGACGTATTCGTTCTTCAGCACGGGATCGCTGCCTTCGAGTATGCCGACGACGTTCTGCGTCTGCGTCTCTTCATAGGCGTTGGCGACGGTGAAGCTGGCGCGCTTGGCCGCGCTCAGCTCAAAGGAGTCGCCGGGCTCGGCCATCTCGCGCCGCGAGAGGATCTCCGTGCCGTTCACCCGCTCTCCCTGAAAGAGGGCTTTAATCATCGCGGGCGTCGCCGTGATGACGGGCATCTGCGGCCGCTCGGTGGGCTCGAACTGCGCGACCGCGAAGGAGCCCGTGCGCTCCAGCGTGACCTGACGGCGCGCGGCCAGATTGTTCATCACGCGCGAGTCGGGAATGATGATCGCGCCCTTCGCGCCGTGCTTCCAGGCATACTCGCTCGGCGTCTCCCAATCGCTTCCCTGGCTCCCCTTGAGGTCTGAGAGGCTCGCCCCCTTCGGCAGTCCGCCGCCGTAGAAGACGACTATCTTGTCGCGAATATCAACGCCGCGATAAGCGTCTATGTTCTTACCCTTGATGACCCAGCCGTGGCCCACGTAGACTACTGGGCCGCTGGCCCTGCCCGGATTCAAAGAGGCGTAGAAGTCTTCGCCCAGAGAGAACTTGCGGCCATTGATCTCGGCCTGCGTGTTAACGGGGTCAAGGCGGCTGCGCCGCAGGATAATTTTTTGGAAGAAAGTGCCGTCGTCTCCGGCAGGTTTGATGCCCCAGCGCGAAAGATTCAGAGCGATGAACTTCGCCACGATGTTCAGGCCCCGCGAAGGCGTGTCGCGTCCCTCCATCTCGTCCGACGCGACGAAGTAGAGATAGTCCTTCAACTGCGCCGCCGTAATCAGCTCCGCGCTCTGCCGAGCCGAAGCCGGAATCTTGATGCTCGCAGTAGTAGCAGCGGTGCTCGCGCTGCTTTGTGCGTAAGAGGCCGGAAGCGGCGCAAGCAGCACGGCCGCCAACAGCCAAGTGAACAGTAATTTCCGCATTAAATCTCTGGTCATGCCCGTCATTAAAACTCCGTCCAGTGTGATCTTATGCTTCGGATGATGACTGATTTGGAGCGGTTCGCCAAGTCGCGGCGGCCACTTTTCAGGAAAAAATAGCTTGTGATGCAAGAGCCGCCTGTGCTATAAGCGCAGGAGTTCGCACCGGCTTCCGGGTCGTGCGGACTTTTTATTTTGGATTAAGTCAACCCCGCCCGCGTTCTTTCAGTGAGAGCGCGGGCGGTAATTTTTTTTGAAGGGAGCAAAGCTATGAGAGACGAAAAAGAGGCGCGGGCGCGTGAGCTTGCGCGCCGGTTCGAGGACTGCACTCTTCCGCTCTCGGACTTCAAGCACTCGGCGCACCTGACGGTCGCTCTGTTCTATCTGACACGGATGCCGGCCAGCGCGGCCGTCGAGCAATTTCGCGTCTCCATCAAACGCTTCATAGCACACTACGGCGAGAGCGGCTACAACGAGACGATCACAATGTTCTGGCTCAACTTGATCGCCGGCTTCCTGCTGAAAAGCGGGCCCAACCGCTCCTTCTCAGACCTGCTCGACACTCTGCTCGAAGGCCACAGAGACTCGCGCCTGATCTACAACTATTACACCCGCGAGCGCCTGCAATCCGACGAAGCCAAGACGACCTGGCTCGCACCCGACAAAGCAGGGATGAGGGCAGAGGGATGAAAAAAGACAGAAGCTTTTATTTCATCCCTCATCCCTTTTTTCAGACGTGCTGGACGGCTTGCAGGAGCTTGTTGAGCGAGTCCTTAGCGTCGCCGTAGAGCATGCCTGTCGCCGGTTTGAAGAAGAGCGGATTTTCGAGACCGGAAAAGCCTTTGCCTCGTCCGCGCTTGAGGACTACGACCGAGCGGGCGCGGTCAACTTCCAGAATCGGCATCCCGGCAATCGGGCTCTGTGGATTGTCGCGGGCGTCCGGGTTGACCACGTCGTTGGCTCCGATGACGACGGCCACGTCCGTCGAGGGAAACTCCGGATTGATCTGCTCCAACTCGTAGAGCGAAGAGTAGGGCACGTTGGCTTCGGCCAGCAGCACGTTCATGTGGCCCGGCATGCGGCCCGCCACCGGATGAATCGCGTACTTGACCGAGACGCCTTTGGCTTCCAGGATGTTCGCCAGCTCCCTGACGGCGTGCTGCGCCTGAGCCGTCGCCATCCCGTAGCCGGGCACGAAGACGACCTGCTTGGCATAGGCCAACTGCACGGCCACATCTTCGAGCCCGATCTCGCGCATCGAGCCCTGCTCGGCCGCTCCGGCCCCGTCCGAGCCGGCGTCGCTGCCGAAGGCTCCGAAGAGCACGTTCGTCATCGAGCGGTTCATCGCACGGCACATCAGGATGGAGAGGATGAAGCCGGAAAAGCCGTCGAGCGTGCCCGCTATGATGAGCACGTTGTTCGAGATGGCGAAGCCCGTGGCGGCGGCCGCCAATCCCGCGTAAGAGTTGAGCAGCGACATCACCACGGGCATGTCCGCCGCGCCTATCGGCATCACTAAGAGCACGCCGAAGAGAAACGCCAAAGCTACCATCGCATAGAAGGCCCCTGCGGCCGCCGGCACAAACAGCAGGTAAATGAAGAGGCCCACGGTCGTAGCCATCAACGTCATGTTGAAGACGTTCTGCCCCTTGTAGGTGACGGGCGTGCCCCGCACCAAGCCCTGCAACTTGGCGAAGGCGACGAGGCTGCCGGTGGTCGTCAAAGCGCCGAGCATCACTTCAAACCCGATGGCCGTCATCTTGAATTGGCCCAATTCAGCGCCGTGACGGTAATACTCCGAGATGCCGACGAGCGCGGCGGCAAACGCGCCGAAGGCGTGCGAGAGCGCAGTCCGCTGCGGCATCGCCGTCATCGGCACCCAGTAGGCCATCGCCGCCCCTATGCCGCCGCCGACGACGAGGCCCGCGATGATCCATTCGTAGCTGATGATCTCCCTGTGCAAGAGCGTGCCGATGATCGCCGCGAGCATCCCCAGCTCGGCCAGGTGCATGCCGCGCTTGGCCGATTCCGGATGGCTCAGGCCCTTCAACCCGAGGATGAAGAGGATTGAGGCCAGCAAGTAAGTGAACTCTATGAAATAGGTTCTCATCGCTTCTCTTTGTCACCAGCCTTTTCCGCCAGCTCTTTTCCGGGCGCGACCTTCCTCTTGAACATCCTGAGCATCCGGTCTGTAATCATAAAGCCGCCGACGACGTTGATGGTCGCGCACGTGACGGCCGTAAAGCCGAGAATGGTGCTCACGCGGTTGTACTGCGCCCCGGCCGTCACAATCGAGCCGACCAGCGAGATGCCCGAGATGGCATTGGTCGCAGACATCAAAGGCGTGTGCAAGAGCGGCGGCACGCGCGAGATAACTTGATAGCCGAGGAACGCCGCCAGCGCGAAGACATAAAGCGCCGGAATAAAGGTCTCGGCGCTGAAGGACGTGTCGGAAGCGAGGAAGATGACTAAAGGCATAGGTCTTGATTCTCCTGTTTGGAAGAACTGCTCTATCACTTGCTCGCCACTGCTTCCAGTGCTGCTGCGACGCGCGGGTTGGCGTACGCGCCCTGGTGCGTAACGCAGGATGGGCCCACCACGTCGTCCGTCATGTCCAGGTTCAACGCTCCGTCTTTGATGAGCAGGTTGAGAAAGGCCGTGACGTTGCGTGAATAGAGCTGGCTGGCGTGGACTGGAACTGTGGCGGCGAGGTTGAGCGGGGCCATGATGAGCACGCCGTCGCGGTCATAGCTGACGCCCGGGCGGGTGAGGGCGCAGTTGCCGCCCGAGGCTCCCGAAAGGTCTACGATGATGGAGCCGCGCTTCATGCCGCCGACGGCCTCCTGCGTGACGAGCAGGGGCGCGGGGCGACCCGGAACCTGCGCCGAGGTGATGACGACATCTGCGCTCCGAGCGTGTTTGGCGATCAGCTCGCGGCCCCTCGCCATAGCCTCTTCCGTCAACTCCTTCGCGTACCCGCCCGCGTCTTCGGTCTGAATGCCGCCGAGGTCTACTTCAAGGAAGGTTGCGCCGAGAGAGCGCACCTGCTCGCCTGCCGCCGCGCGCACGTCGTAACCTTCGACGACCGCGCCGAGGCGGCGTGCCGTGGCAATCGCCTGAAGACCCGCGACGCCTGCGCCCAAGACCAGCACGCGCGCCGGAGCGACCGTGCCCGCCGCCGTCATCAACATGGGAAACATGCGCGGCAAACGTTCGGCCGCCATCAACACAGCCTTGTAGCCGACCACCGTCGCCATCGAGGAGAGCGCGTCCATCGCCTGCGCCCGCGTCGTGCGCGGTATCAGCTCCATAGCGAAGGCCGTCGTCTGCTGTGCGACGAGCGGTTCCAGCGCGCCCGGCTCGTCGAGCGGCCTGAGGAATCCGACGAGGACTGCGCCCGTTTTCAGAGCGCGAAAATCTTCCGCCCGGGGCCGGTTGACGGCCACGAGCACGTCGGCCGAAGCGAGCAGAGCGGCCCGGTCATCCGATAGCTGAGCGCCCGCCGCCAGGTAGTCTTCGTCGAGCGCCCCGGCCCCTAAGCCAGCGCCGCTCTCGACCGCGACAGTCGCTTTCAAAGCAGCCAGCTTGCGAACCGATTCCGGCACGAGCGCGACGCGCGCCTCGCCCGGCTCTGTTTCTCGTAGCACAGCTATGTTCATCCGGTTGTTCTCCCCCAGAGAGCGCCGAGCCCTTGTTTCCTCCCCGTGCCGTGAAGTATACATTAGCCTCAAACGCGTCTCAAAAAAGAGTGCTCGCCGCGCACTTGTTGTATAATCAACACCTCGCTGCCCCTGGCTTTCAAAAACATACTGCTAAGGAGGACGCATGAAACTCTTAGCCGCCTCGTTTCTGATTCTGATTTCGGCGCTCGTCGCCTTAGCGCAAACGCCGGACAACTCTCAAGACCCGCCCGATGTCACGGTCGTCAAGTTCAGTTGGGATAAGGAGCGCATCGGCTGGCAGCGAGATCCTTTCAGTCCTCCGGTCGAGAGCAATGACGAGATGCGTATCCGCGCGAGGGACGAAAAAAGAATCGAAGAGGCCAAGAAGTCCGGTTCGAGCGTCGATGTCAATCGCGCCGAGCGTGACGCGCGCGCCGACGCCGCCATAGCAGCCCGCATGCGCCAGCAGGCTCCGCCGGGCTACGCCTACAGGTATACAGTCACGCTCAGGAACAGCAGCGCAAAAACGATCAAGGCTGTCGATTGGGACTACATCTTCTTTGAGCGCGATACAGAAGTCGAGATCGGGCGACATCAGTTCGCGAGCGAAGAAAAGATTCGCCCCGGTAAAAACGGCGAGCTGGAGATGATGATTCTTGCGCCTCCCACTCAGACCATCAGCGCCGATGCGCTCAGTAAACGAAAGGGCCCGTACTTCGACGAGCGCGTAGTGCTGATGCGTATCGAATACTCCGACGGCACGGTCTGGCAAAGACAGTGAAATGCAAGGTAAAGAAGAAGGGAGGCTGAGGAAGAAATTTTCTTCTTCAGCCTCCCTTCTTTCCTTCACCTACGCCGTCAGCTTAAAAGCTGTACCTGATGCCGACGATGATGCGCCGGTTCCCGCCGTTAGTGCCCCATTGATTGAGGAAGTTGACTGAATTGACGCGCCCTTCGGGGATGCCGAAGTTGCGCGTGTTGGTGGCGTTGTAGAAGTCTGCGCGAAGCTGTAGCTTCTGGCTTTCTGCGAGGCGGAAGTTCTTCACGATTCCGAAATCGACGTTGCCTATGCCATCGGCTCTGAGCGTGTTGCGGCCGGCGTTGCCGACGCGTTGTCCGGCCGACCCGACCAGCGTCCGGAAGAGCGGGTCTCTAGCTCCGCCCGGAGTGTTCCCGGCGACGGCCAGGTACGCCTGCCGGAGTTGATACAGCTCTTCGATAGTCATGCCCGACAGGTCTAGGCTGCTGTTGACGTTCGGGCGAATGGCTATGCCGACCAGGCCGCTGATGCCGCTCAGTGCTCCCGTGGGGTCTGTGCCGTTCAAGGGCGTGAAGGGCGCGCCGCTCTGGAAGGTGAAGAAAGAGTTGACCTGCCAGCCGCCGAGCACATGGCCCAGGAAGCCCGTCTGCTTGCTGAAGAAAGGTAGCTCGTAGACGAAGTTGCCCGTGAAGCGATGCGGACGATCATAGGTCGAGCGTCCACGGTCGCAGGCCCGGCAGTAGGAGTCCTGCGCCACGGCGACTTCGCCGCTCGACGGGTTGAATATCTCCGAGCCGTCGTCGATGAAGGAACTCCACGTGTAATGCACACCCGCGCTGAAGCCACGGCTCAATCGCTTGTCCATGCTGACCTGCAAAGAGTGGTAGATGGAGGAGCCAGCGTTGTCGCGCAGGCGTATGGGCCCAAGCGTCGGGTTGACCCTGGTCAGCGGGTTGCTGAAGGGAATGGTCGGATTGCCGTCAATCGTCAGGAACAGGCCCGTGCCCTTCGTCCCCACGTAACCGACTCTCAGCACGGCATCTCTCGACAGCTCGCGCTGTATCTCGAAGCTGAACTGATCGTAAGTCGGCGTGTGGAAATCTTTGCTGACGATGGTGCGGGCGATGCTGGTCGGATTGACCGGCGGATTCTGCAAGTTGGCGAAGGCGTTGCGCGTCCCGGCCCCGCCCGGAATCGAGCTGTCGGTCGGGAACGTGGCGGCCGCGACGAACGGAAACGCACTCCAAATATTGAGCGCGATGTTGGTGAAGGTGTAGTCGTGAGTGCGCGCATAACCGCCGCGAAGCACAAGCTTATCGCCGCCCGTGATCCACCCGATTGGGCCGTCGGTTCTGGTGCGCAGATTCCAGTTGAAGCCCAGGCGCGGCTCGATGTTGTTCGTATCCCTGCCCGGGACCGGCTCAAGCTTGAAGAGCGGATTGCCGCCGGCTGCGGCCAGCACAGGCGCGTTGAAATCGACGAGGTCTGTGATGGGCTGGCCCGGAATCTCATAGCGCAAGCCGTAGGTCAGCGTGAAGTTCGGCCTGATCTTCCACTCGTCCTGCGCGTAGAAGAAGAAGTCGTGCCAGTCCAGATAGAGAATCCTTCCCGTGCCCGGCAAGTCCTTGTTGATGATCGCCGTGTCGGCGATGTCGTCAATGTAACGTTGCAAGGTCGAATAGGCCAGGCGGCCGCGCGTGGTGGGCTTGAAGAGCTGGTTCAACTGATTGCGGCGAATGTCCACGCCGAACTTGTAAGTGTGACTGCCCTTCGTGAAAGAGATGTTGTCCTGCAACTGGAAGGTGTTGCGGAAGCTGTACTGCGGGAGGTTGACGCCGAGGCCGATGGCCGTCCGGTCAGTCGCGGCGTTAAAGCCCGTCAGGCCCAACTGAGAGATTTCGATGGAGGGAATCAACTCCGAAGTCGGATCGCTCGGCAGCGTGCCCGAAGCGTTACGCACGTAGGCTCCGCGCAGCTCGTTCACCAGGCGGGGGCTCAGCACGCTCGTCAGCATCAGATTCAAACCTTGCGTGCGCGCCAGAATTGACGAGCCGAATCCGGGCGGCGTGATCTGGCCCGACCCGACGCTGTTCGAGTCCTGATAGAGATAACGCGCGCTGAAGGTCTCGTCGTTGCTGAAGCGATGATCTATACGGAAAGAGGCTTGCCAATCATCGAACAAGACTGACGTAGTGCCCGTCAAAGAACCCACCGGCACGTTGAAGGTCTGGCCGTTGGCCGTAAAGGTCACGTTGGAGCAGGCCGGAGAGCAGGGCCCCTGAGCGGCCGGAAGGAAGCGGAGCAGGGCTGCGATCTGCGGCCGGTTGCCGACGACCGATTGGAGTAGCTGTTTTCCTTCGACGGTCGGAGCGCCGTTCAAGGTCTGCCCGGAGCCAAGCTGGCGGTCATACCATCTCTGCGCGGAAGCGAAGAAGAAGGTGCGGTCTTTGCCGCTGATGTAGGTGGGCCCACCCTCGCCGAAGCTCGGCAGGTGCAGCGGGCCGCCGATGGTTCCGCCCACTTGATTCTCAACGCGGAAGGGCCGCTTCTCGGTTCTGAACCTGGGCTGGCCCGGCTGCAAGCAGAAGCCCGCGCCCTTCTCAGTATTGCTGCAAGCGTTCAGCGCATTGTCATTGTGGAACCAGAAGGCCGAGCCGTGAAAAGCGTTCGTCCCACTCTTTGTAATGGCATTGAAGACGGAGCTTCCGTTGCGTCCGTATTCGGCCGTGAACTGGTTGGTCACGAGCCTGACTTCCTGAATCAAGTCCGGATTGTTGAGCGGCACGGCCGCGCCCGCCACACCGAAGTCATTATTATCCTGGCCGTCGATCATAAAATTATTGGAGCGGACGCGCCCACCGTTGGCCGAGTAGCTGACGCCGGAAGTGCCGCCCACGCCGCCGCCCGAAAAGGAGGTCTGGCCCGCGCCGAGCTGGCTGATGCCGGCGGCCGAAAGGGCCACGTTATAAACGTTACGATTCGTCGCCAGCGGCAGCTCCGAGATGCGCCGCTCGTCGAAGCGCACGCCGACCTCGGCGTTGCTCGTGTTCAGCAGCGAAGCGTTCTCCGTCACGGTGACGGTCTCCTGCACACCCTTCGGCGTCATCTCAACATCGATGACCGCCTTCTGGTCTACGACGAGCGTGATGCCGGTTCGCACGTACTTGGCGAAATTACCCGCCTCGACCATCACCTCGTACGCGCCCGTAGGCAAACTCTCGAAACGGTAGCGGCCCGAATCGTCCGTTTGAGCGGTTCGAGTCTCGCTCGTCCCCACGTTGCGCACCGTCACCGTAGCGTTGGGAATCAAGCCTCCCTTCTCATCCGTGACGCTGCCGGAAATAGAGCCTGTGGCCTGAGCCATGACCTGCACGCTTGCGCCTAAAAGCAGCGCAAGAAGCAGCAGAAGAAATGTGAATCTTCTTTTCACGGTAGTATTCTCCTTTGCAGATTAAATCTAGGGTTTTTGACGACAAGCTTTTGGGTCGGGCCCTGCCGAGGTTCCCGCGTGATAAGTACGGTTTTCAGACAGGCAAGCTACGTTCCAACTGGCGGGAAACGTGAGGTTTCGAGCTAAGACCCTTTACTTCGCGGATTTAAAATTTGCGGCCGTCACAGGCTCAGGCTGAGGCTGTCCGAAAAATTGGGAAACGTCTGCTTTTTTGAATTTTTCCGGCCCTGTACGGCTTGCCGGAGGGGCTGAAAATTTCGGGCCCGCGCGCCTTGCCAATCGGGCGAGGGACTCCTTATAATTCAGCTTCGCTTGTGGCGCTATGGTGTAGTTGGTTAACACGCCGCCCTCTCAAGGCGGAGACCGCGGGTTCGAGCCCCGCTAGCGCCGTTAACTCCCACCCGTAAACCTCATGTCGAAGAAGATCAGCAAGAGCGGCGCGCGCAAAAGCGCATTTCTCGGAATGCCTCATGGCACGGCCAACGCACGCCTGCGAAAAATGATCTTGTTTGATCTTCTCCGGCGACATGGCGAAAATATCTGCTTCAACTGCGCGCAGAAAATTGAAACAGTGGGCGAGCTAAGCATTGAACATAAACGGCCCTGGGAAGGCGTGAGCGTCGAGCT
>DASVQF010000054.1:0-41231 GCA_036389315.1 Pyrinomonadaceae bacterium | reverse complement strand
TGATGAGTGACGAGATAAAAGCTTTGCTCTTGCTCGTCACTCATCACTCGCCACTCGTCACTGCTTTATAGGTTCCGACGGCGAGGCGTTCGGCGAAGCCTTCGGCGACGAGGGCCTGATTGCCCAGACCGGCGTCGGGGCGTGAGAGCCCTGTGACCTTTGCCAGTTCGCCGCGCACGGTCATCCCGGCTCCTTGCAGAAAGGCGCGGGCCACTTCGCGCAGCGCCTCTTCGCGTTTGACCTTCACGGCCAGCTCTTGCTGGAACCGTCCTTCGGCCAGCGTCCAGATATAGGTGAACCAGGGCTCGTAGAGGACTTCGCCCGGCACTACCTTCATCGCCTGTTGCAGTTCGTCCAGGGCGCGTGTGAAGCGCGCGCGGTCTGTGATGCCTGCTTCTTTGCGCAGGTCTGCCGTCCCCATCTCCCACTCGCGCCGAAGCACGCGTAAGACTCTGCGCGCATCCTCAGACAACAGCTCGCGCTCTTTCCTGCGCGGCACGCCCCACAGCGCGTTGAAGTGTGGAATCAAGCGGGGCGCGACGAAAGTGGCGCGGCCCCTCGCGAGCTTTGCGTAGTAGATGCGACCGCGCCGCATCACTTCGTCCTTGATGAGCCAGGCCAGGCTGCTCTCGGGGTCTTTCTGCACGTTGCGCGGCATGTGCGCGTCGCGCCGCCCGCACACGGCTATGTAGAGCGAAGGGCCTGGACGGCGCGCATCCGTCATCGCCGCGCAGAAGCCCACGCTCTCAACGAACCTTTCCGCCTCCTGGGCGTCCTCTACTCGCAGCTCAGGCTCGCGCCGCCACATGCGGTCACGATGCTCTTCAAACTCTTCCGGCAAACAGTCCATCGCTGCTTTTGAGATTTGATGATGAAGAGAATGCTATCGCGGGCTCTCGGGCCGCCCCGTTAGCCGTACTCGAACGCCCGCCGACATCTTCTCCGAGCCCTCTCCGCCAGGTCAAGAAGAGGTGTGACTCTTCTTCCAAAATGACATCCCGAGGCTTTGCAAACTGACTGACACGGTCATCTTGCTCGTTCCCGGCCAAGCGGCTCGCGCCGCGCGAAATCAAGAAAACAGGCCGTTTTCGCCCCAAACATGCACGGCACGACGGTTGCTCCGCTGTCGGCCGTGCGGGCCGCTTTCTATTTGTGCGGATTTTGAAAAAACTTTTCTAGTCCGAACGACGAAGAGAACGAGAACGATGAGAAACTTAAGAATCATGACGAGCTTCCTGCTGGCAGCCCTCTTTATATTCTGGTCTGTCGCAGGCTTCGCTCCGCTCCCACAATCTGATTCCAACGTGCAGGCCGCAGCCGGCGGCTCTAAGGTCTCGACAGACCTGCGGGACAAGGTCAACAACAATACGCCGGGCCAGATTCCGGTCATCTTCGTCACGCCAAGCTCTCCGACCAGCAGCCTACAGACCGCCGTGACGAACAACGGCGGCATCGTTAAGAAGAGCCTGAAGAACGTGCGCGCCCTGACGGCCACGCTGCCCGCCGCACAGGTTGACAAGCTGGCGGCCCGCACGGATGTCTCTTATGTCGCGCTGGACAGGACGGTTCGCAAGGAAGGTCATCTGGAAACGACTACGGGGACGGATCTGGCAAGAAACTACGGCACTTCGACGACGGGCACGCTCAACGGCTCAGGCGTCGGCATAGCGATTCTCGATTCCGGCATAGCCCCCGCGCACCACGCCTTCCGCATAGACAACACCGCGACGAGCAGGATCGTCGCCAACGTCAGCTTTGTTTCCGGCGAGATCACGCCGACGACTAGCGACCCTTACGGCCACGGCACGCACGTCGCCGGGATGGCCGCAGGTAACGACCACGTCGCCTCCGGCGCTTACACGGGCGTCGCTCCCAGGGCCAACATTATCAACGTCCGCGTGCTCAACGCTCAGGGCTCCGGCACTGCCTCGGACGTGGTTGCAGCCATTGACTGGTGCATCGCCAACAAGACGACCTACAACATCCGCGTCATGAACATGAGCCTCGGCACGACGGCCGTTGACTCTTACCAGAATGACCCGCTCTGCCTGGCCGTCCGCCGCGCCGTTGACGCAGGCATAGTCGTAGTCGTCGCCGCCGGAAACGCCGGCAAAGATTCTACGGGGCAGAAGGTCTTCGGCTCGATCCATTCGCCCGGCATAGAGCCTTCGGCGATTACGGTCGGAGCCGCCAACACCTACGGCACAGACGAGCAGTCAGACGATCAGGTGACGACCTATAGCTCGCGTGGGCCCACGCGCGGCTTCTACACGGACGTGCTGGGCATCAAGCACTACGACAACCTGATTAAGCCAGACCTGATCGCGCCCGGCAACAAGATGATCTCGGCGGAAGCGCCCGCCAACGCGATTCTCGCTGGCGACCCTTCGCTCGACACTGGCATCTCGAACCAGGATCACAAGATGATGTACATGAGCGGCACTTCGATGGCGGCCCCCGTCGTCGCAGGCGCAGCCGCTCTGCTCTTGCAGCGCAATCCCGGCCTGACGCCCAATATGGTCAAGGCCATACTTGAGTACACGGCCAATCCTCTGTACGGCTTCAACACCCTTGAGCAGGGCGCTGGCGAGCTTAATGTCGAGGGCGCTGTGCGCTTGGCCGGTCTCGTTAGAGCTAATCTCGCGTCCGCTCCTCCGACGCTCGGCGACCCGCTTCTTACGGCGTCGGCTCCCAATCAGAACTCTACTATCGGCGGCCAATCCTTCCCGTGGGGCGGCGGCATCATCGAGAAATGGAATTTCCTGACGGGCTCGAACCTGATTCTCAAGTACCAGAAAATCTACGGCGTCAGCAGCACGGGCGTACTCATCACGGACGGCGTGCTCATCTCCGATGGTGTGCTGATCACGGACGGCGTGCTCATCTCGGACGGCGTGCTTATTTCCGACGGCGTCCTGATCTCCGACGGAACGACAATGAATAACGGCACGGTTCAACTGCTCGGCATCACGATGTCGGAAGGCGTGCTTCTCTCCGACGGTGTGTTGATCTCCGACGGCGTGCTCATCTCCGACAGCGTGCTGGGCTCGTCGGTGGCGAATACTTCGACGGCGCAATCGGTGATAAAGACGGGCGATAGCTCGGGCTCCTGCATGAACAAGGTCGACGACTTTACGGTTGACACAACCTCCACCTCGTCCGGCTCCGGGAAGCGAAAGTAGAGGAGAGGAGGAGAGATGACGACCAAACCAATGAAGAGCGAAAGCTCGCTCGCGACCTCGACGAATCCGATGCTTAGGTCGCTTCGCACAGTGAGACGCATGATGAGCATCAACTCCCCCAACCTCTTAGCGCCACGCCTGACGGCCCTGTTGCTGCTCTTCGCCCTCTCGCTCGGCTTCATCGGCGCAACCGGCAGCACCAGCGCGCAGGCGAAGCGGGACGCAAAGCGCGGCCAGAGCAGCAGCTCAGACAGGACTGACAAAATATCTTCAGACCTGCGCGAGCGTATGAGCAGCGCGGCCTCGGGCGAAGAGCGCGTCCGCGTAATCCTTCAGCTCGACGCGGCCGAGAGCGGCCCGCTCAACGCCCTGCTCAATCGCAACGGCGTGCATCTGAAAAGCCGTCTGCGTAACCTCGGCGCGAGCGCAGTCGAGCTGCCCGCGAGTATCTTGGAAGAGCTGGCGTCGCATTCGGAAGTCAGCTATGTCTCCCTGGACAGGCCGATCTTTGCGCACTCCACGGGCCACGTAGAGACGACGACGGGCGCGACGGCCCAGCGTACGCAGACCACCACGACTACCACGACTTCCGTCAGCCTTCTGGGCCTGGTCTCCACTACGACTACTACTTCGACCACCACCATCTTCGACGGCAAAGGCATCAGCATAGCCGTCCTTGATTCCGGCCTGGACTTGACGCACCGCGAATTCAGCGGCGGCAGCCGCATCGTCCTGAGCAAAGATTTTACCGGCGAAGGGCGCACGGATGACCCTTACGGCCACGGCACGCACGTCGCGTCGGCAGCCATCGGGGCAACAGACCCTTACTCCGGTATCGCTCAGGGCTCGAAGGTCGTCAACCTCAGAGTGCTGAACTCGAAGGGTACGGGCTCCATCTCCGGCCTGTTGAGCGCCCTCGACTGGCTGATGGCCAACAAAGATACCTACAAGATTCGCGTCGTCAACATGAGCCTCGGCGCTCCGGCCATAGACTCTTACCAGAACGACCCGATCTGCCGCGCTGTCCGCCGCCTCGTTGACGCAGGCGTGGTGGTGGTGGCCGCCGCCGGAAACAACGGCAAAAACAGCGACGGTCAAAAGGTCTACGGACAGATTCACTCGCCCGGCAACGAGCCTTCGGCGATCACGGTCGGCGCGACCAACACCTTCGGCACGGACGCGCGAGGCGACGACGTTGTGACCAGCTTCAGCTCGCGTGGGCCCACGCGTAGCCGTTGGACTGACGAAGCGGGCGTCACGCACTACGACAACCTCATCAAGCCAGACCTGGTTGCGCCCGGCAACAAGCTCATCTACGGAGAATCTGATCGCAACCTGCTCGTCACGCAGAACCCTTCGCTCGATGCCGGTGTCAGTGATCGTGATGACCGCAGGATGATGTACCTGAGCGGCACGTCCATGTCCTCGCCGATAGTCGCGGGCGCTGCGGCCATGCTGCTTCAGGTCAATCCCAACCTGACGCCCAACCTGGTGAAGTGCATTCTGATGTACACGGCGCAGCAGCTCTCCGGCTTCAACATGTTCGAGCAGGGCGCGGGCCAGCTCAACATCGAGGGCGCGATGCGGCTGGCGAAGGCCGTTCGCACAGACCTCTCGAACAGCACGCCCGTCGGCGACCCCCTGTTGAAGAGCGACGCGACGGCCCCCGTCCCGCAGTCGACCATCGCCGGTTACACCTTTCCCTGGGGACAGGGCTTGATGATGAACTATACCTACGCGACCGGCAGCAACCTGATGACCAAGTACCAGAAGATTTACGGCACGGGCATTCTGGTCGGTGACGCCATCCTCTTCAGCGACGGCATCCTCGTCGCAGACCGCACGATGATGAGCGACGGCATCCTCGTCGGCGATCAGATCATGACGAGCAACGGCATTCTGGTCGGCGACGGCACGCCGTTCCTGCCCTGCGCCATTCTGGCCGGCGACGCTATTCTGCTCGGTGACGGTATCTTGGTCGGTGACGGTATCCTCGTCGGCGACGGTATCCTCGTCGGCGACGGCATTCTGGTCGGCGACGCTTTCGTTCAGGCCCAGAGCGCCATGATTAACGGCGACGCGACGAGCTGTATGACGCCGCTCGGGAAATAGGCTCGCGGCTCTTTCACTAACAGCCTCCCCTGGCAAAGATCAGTCAGATTGAGAGACATTCATCTCTCAATCTGACTGATCTCTCAGCTTCATTCTCATCCTCAAATCCGCTAAGGCTCCAAAATCCCAGCAAAACTGCAATCTTCCCCGGAGGCAGTCACGCGGCACGGTGGTTGCCATTACCGTCGAGAGGGGCCGCGCCTATGCGAGCCCCGCAGACAGCTTGCCGGCCGGGGAGCCCTGAGACCTTACCCTTATGAGTTCAGTAATCATCAGACAGCGCATGACCGGGCCTTACATCTGGCTCTTAATAAGCCTCGGCGCGGCCGTCTTTTTCTTGTCGGCCTTTAATCTCTCGACCGAGCGCCTAGACCTGCGCTTTCTGCTGCTGGCCCTCATCACCATCACCCTCAGCTCACACGTCAACGTTCAGATACCCGGCATCACTTCGAAGGTCTCTGTCTCGGACACCTTCATTTTCCTGTCGCTGCTGCTCTACGGCGGCGAGTCGGCCGTCCTGCTGGGCGGCGTAGAAGCTCTCTTCACCACGCTGCGTTTCAGCAAGCGCCCCCGGACACTTCTCTTCAACTCAGCGGTCTCGGCCACCTCCACTTTCCTCACGGTCTACGTCATGCGCCTTCTGTTCGGCGACATCACCGTGTTGGCGCGGAGCGAGTATTCGTCCGAGTTCCTACCGGCGCTGTGCGTCATGGCGCTCGTGCAGTACATCTCCAATTCCGGCAGCGTAGCCATCGCGGCTGCTCTACAGACTGACCGGCCGATCTGGCAGACCTGGACTCGGAACTACCTCTGGACTTCGATCACCTACTTTGCCGGAGCCACTGCGGCCGGGCTCATCACCAAGCTTTTCGGCACGGTCGGGCTCTACGCCCTGATCGTCGCGACCCCGATCATCGCCATAGTATTTTTCACCTACCGCACCTACCTGAAGAACGTCGAATCGGCTGCGGCCCAGGCGGCGCAGGCCGAGCGCCACGTCGAAGAGCTGAACCATTACATACAGGAGCAGGAGCGCATCCGCGAACAGTTCTCTCAACTGGAAAAGCTCTCCGCCCTCGGCGAGCTTGCTTCGGGCGTGGCCCACGACTTCAATAACACCCTCGCAGGTATCCTCGGCCGCGCGCAGTTGATGATGCGTACCAATGACCCTGAGAAGATCAAGCGCGGCCTGGAGATCATCATCAGGTCGGCCGAAGACGGAGCCAAGACAGTCAAGCGCATACAGGACTTCGCTCGCCAGCGCCGCGATCACGACTTCGCTCCCGTCAGCGTCGGTCAGTTATTGCTCGATGTCAGCGAGATCACACGGCCTCGCTGGAAAGACCGCGCCGAAGCCTCAAACATCCACATCAATATTGACCTTCAGATTCGCTCCAACGCCCTCGTCATGGGCGATGATTCGGAACTCCGCGAAGTCCTGGTCAACATGGTCTTCAACGCCGTGGACGCGATGCCGCAGGGAGGCACGCTGACTCTCTCGGCAGAAGAGATGGAAGGCTCAATCGAGATCGCAGTTTCGGACACGGGCACGGGGATGAGCGAAGAGGTGAGGTCTCGCATCTTCGATCCGTTCTTCACGACGAAGGGGAAGGCTGGCCTGGGCTTGGGCCTGGCCGTCAGCTACGGGATTATCAGCAGGCATGGTGGTACTGTGAAGGCCGAGAGCGAGGTCGGGCGTGGGACTGCTTTCAAGATCACCCTGCCCATCGCGCAGAGCGCCGCCGTAGAACAGCTCGGCAATAAGAGCGCAGCTTTGTTGAGCCATGCGACGAGCGGAACGACCGGCCCGCAACTGGCGGAAGCGAAACGGACGAGAGTGCTGGTGGTGGACGACGAAGCGCACGTGCGCGAGCTGCTGCGCGACATTCTGGAATCGGAAGGCTGCCAGGCGATCCTGGCCGACGACGGGCAGAAAGCCCTGGCCCTCTTCGACGCGGGCAAGTTCGATGCGGTCTTCACGGACATCGGGATGCCTGAGATGAGCGGCTGGGAGTTGGCCCACGCCATACGCGAGCGCGATGCGAATGTGCCGCTGGCCGTCATCACGGGCTGGGGCGAGGCCGTCGGCTCTAACGAACAGAAGGAAGCACAGGTCGATTGGGTAGTCACGAAGCCCTTCGACATCGCGCGCATCGCAGAGCTTTCGCGCGAGATCGACCGGCGGCGCGCCGAGGCCCCGAAGATAACGACGTACACCGTTGCCGCCTGAGCCTTCCGGCTCTCTTGGGCCCACTCTCGACCGTCAGGTTCGGGAACGGCTCTCCTTCAAACCCTGCTGATAGGCGAGCGCCCTCTGGATGCTCACCTCCACCTTCTCAAGCCGGAAAGGCTTCAGTAAATAGTCGAAGGCTCCCATCTTGAGCAGGCCCTTTGCGTGCTCCTGGTCGCTGATGCCGGAGATGATTATGACCGGAGTGTCCGGGAAGCGCTGGCGGACGTGACCGAGCAGCTCAAGCCCGCTCAGGCCCGGCATAGAGATGTCCGTCAGCACCAGGTCGTAAAAATCCGACTCCAACAATTTCAGCGCGCTTTCGGCCGTCTCCGCCGTGTGACAGCGATGCTCCTCCGACAACAGGTCGTAGAGCGTATCGCGTATGGTATCGTCGTCATCAACCACCAAAATCGCAGCCATACTTATCCTCCCACTGTAGCTGACGCTGATAAGCTCTGCTGGCCCGTCGCGGCGTTGGTCTTGAGGCTGAGACTTTCGATACGCCTTAACGCAGAGCGAACTCGTTTTAAAAGATGTACTGCCTTGCTCTCTCTGCCGGGAAGATCGTTTAAGGTGGGCCCATCATATCATATGAATCAACCGGCGGCGATTGCCTGCGCGCGGCGGATTCAGTCGAGCCCGATCACCAGATATGTCGTGTCGTCTTTGGCGGGCGCGCCGATGCGAAAACGATCAAGCTCTTCAAAAAAGGCCGGGCCGATCTGCTCGACCTCCTGCGCGTTGATGCGCGCATGACCTGAGATGACTCCCTCGATCTCGAAGGTCGCGCCCGAAGTATCTTCCGCATCGGTCACTCCGTCGCTAAAGACCGCGAGGCGCGTGCCCCGCTGAAAGGGAGTCTCGCCCATCTCGTAGAGGCTTCCGGGCAGCAGACCAATCGGCATGCCGCTCGCTTCAAAATCTTTCCCTTCACTGCTCCGCCGATTAATCCAGACCGGCGGCAGATGGCCCGCGTTGATGAACCTGAGCCGCTCGGTGTCGGCCGAGAGGACGCCCAGAAAGAGGGTCGCGTAAGTGCCGAGCGGCGCGACCATCGTGACACGCGTATTCAATTCGGCGGCGAGGCGGGCCAAATCCGTCTCGGCGCGAATCAGCGCGCGCAGCTCCGTTTGCAGCGTCGTCATCAAGAGCGCCGCGCCTATCCCTTTGCCGCTCACGTCCGCCACCCAGAACGCGCACTCGCCCGAAGACAACATCATCGCGTCGTAGGTATCGCCGCCCACGTCGTAGCAAGCCTGGCTCGCGCCCCAGGCCGAGAAGGGCGCGGGCAAGTCCATCTTTCCGGGGGGCGGAAGCAATCGCTGCTGAATCTTTCGCGCCAGCTCAAGCTCCGTGGAAAGGAGCTTTGCGCGCAGGGCCTCCTGGGCCAACTGCTCGCGCTCGACGGCGACGGCGGCCAGCGCGCCGAACGATGCCAGGTAAGCCAGGTCTGCGTCGGAGAACTGCTCCCGACGGGAGTTGATGGCCTGAAGCGAGCCGAGCAGCGTGCCTTCCGGTTTACGCAAAGGGACGCAGAGCATGTTGCGCGTGAGGAATCCCGTGCGCTTGTCTGTCGAAGGATCAAAGCGCGGGTCTCGGCGCACATCGTTGATTAAAACATTCTCGCCCGTTTCGGCGACGAAGCCCGCGACGCCCACGCCCTTTTCCAGCACGATGTCGAGCGGCGTCGAGCCTGTCACCTGCCGCGCGTGCAGGCGGCCCGTACGCCGGTCGCGTAGGAACACCGTGGCGCGCTCGCAATCAAGCTGAGTCGAGACCAGACCGAGTATGACGTGCAGTATGTCGTCCAGCCCCGATGCGCTTTGCAGGGCCTCGCTCGCCGCGACCAGGGCTTCGAGGCGATGCAGGCGCACCTCATCCGGCAGGTCGCTGAGGATAGTGGTCGCGCTGGGCAATGCTTTTTCTCTTCTCCTTAGCAGATTATTGGGCCAATGAATCCTATCATGCCGCCTTCGATGGCGAAAAGAAAATAGCCCACTGCACGCATGTGCCGTGGGCTACATTCTTCATGGCCCGCTGAGCGAGGCTCGTCCGGGCTTTTTATCTGGGGCCTGTGGCGCGGATTGAAATCTCCGTGCCCGGCGTCAGGTCTAGGTCTCCGCGTCCCTGTACGTAGACGGAGCCAGCGCCAGCGCCAGCGCCGACGACTGCGCCGATGGCAGCGCCCTTACCGCCTCCGGCAATCGCGCCGATGATCGCGCCGATGGCCGTACCGATGGCGGCGCGCTGCGCAGTCTTGTTGGTCTGGCTGCCACTTTCCACGCTGCCCTCGTTGTCCACGCGGACGACCTCACCGCCGCTCGTCCGCAGGCTTTCCGTCAGACCGGCGAACCTGTACGACCTGCCGTCACGCATCCGTATGGTCTCGTAGTTGAGCGTCATTTCGGAGCGGCCCGAGATGCGCCCGCCACGGCTGACGTTTGTGACGTAGCCTTCGATGACCGCGCCTTCGTACTGCGCAGGCTCGCGCACGGTCATGCGGAAGCGGTCGTTCTCACGGCTAGTGCTCGTTGAGAGGCTATCGTCCAGAGTTGCGACCAGCAGCGTCCCGTTCGGGATGATGAAATCACCGCTGGCGGTCGTGTTCTGTGGATAATTACTGGTCACAGAGGTCGTCGTGCCGTTGTAGATGTCGAAGCGGGCCACGTCGTCCGTCCGGTCGTAAACGCTCTCGACGACGACGGGGCTGGTCAGGTTGGCGTTGCTCAGGCGACGCGTCACGCGAAGGCGCTGGCCGCCCTCTATTGCATCAAAGGTCACTGTGAAATCGTTGTCACGATTCCCAGTCGTGCTGACGCTCAGTTGATCGCCGTAAAGCGTGGCGCGCACGCGCACGCTGCGTCCGCTCGGCAGCGTCTCGACGCGCTCCTGCCCGTCGGCCTCGAAGGTGATCTGCGGCGCGCGCGTCGAAGCGATGGTGATCGAGCGTCCCCGCCGATCAATCGCGATCTGATCGGGCGATTCCAGTCTCGCCGTCAGGTTGTCGAGCACTCTTTGACGATCACTATAGGGCAGATTGCGCGTCGCGCGCTCGGCCACGCTACGGGCGTCTTCGCTGCGCGTAGTGTCCAGGCGGAAAGTGCCCGTCAGGCGATTGGCAGCGTAATTGCCCTGCCCCCTGCGCGGCCCGGTCGGGTTATTCTGAATGCTCGAAGTCGTGTTCCAGCTCCAGTTGTTGATGCCGTAGATGCGCGCCAGTTCGTCCAAGTCCTGGCGCAAGCCCATCCAATCCGTCTGGACGCGCGCCGTCAAGCGCGTGCGCAGCAGGAAGTTGTTGATCTCTGCCGCTCGATTGAGCACGTCCTGCACGTCGGCCACGACGGCCTGGTTCTGGTTGAAGCGCTCGCGCAGGCGGCCGACGGCGCTCTGGAAATCGAGGATGAACTGGTTGATGTTTTCTTCCCTTCTGGTTCCGTCTATGCGGCTCCGGTCAAGCGATTGGTCTATGCTGACGCGGAAGTCCGCCGTGCGCCGTTCGATGCGGTTGATGAGCACGCGCACGTTGCGCTGGTTGGCGCGAGAGATGAGCTGCGCCTGTAGGGGCGCAACCACGCCGCAGAGCGCCAAAACCACTGTTGCCAAGATCAGTTGTCTCATTCGGTTTACCATTTCTTTCCCTCCAATTAATTGACTCGCTTCCTTTTTATTTTCAAACCCCGGCACCGGACGCGGGCTTCTCCTTATGGGCCGCGCCACCGGCAACTTAGAAAAGGGAGAGAAAATTTTTGTGCCCGACGGGATTCTTGGGCCCGTGGGCCACAGGGGACTAAAGGGGTCGGCGGTCTGACAAGGGGGTTTTAACTGTTATCTATTGTATGCTCCCTTGCTCGCGGAGGCAAACACTCTTTTGTGATTCAGTAACATTCGCCTGGGTTGCCGCGAAATTTCACTTGACCGATCAGCTTTCGGACAGTCATTCTGACAGCCTCGGCAACCCTACCGGAGACCTGATTAGCCTAAGAGGGAGCAAATCCTATGAGCCAGGAGAAAGAGTTTGCGACAGTCCATTTCGCCGGACAAGACCTGTGGGTCGGCATCAGCCCGAGCGGCCACGCGCAGGTGCTCGACACAGATCACGAGCGCGGAAGCGCCCCCAATCCCGTAGAGCTTTTATTGATCGCGCTGGGAAGCTGTACGGCCGTCGATGTCATCTCGATCATGCGCAAGAAGCGAGAGCGGGTGACAGATTACCGCGTCGAGGTCAAAGGCTTTCGCCGCGACGAGCACCCGCGCAAGTTCACGCGCATGGAGGTTCGCCACATCGTTCGCGGCCACCAGCTCTCCGAGCGCGCGCTGGCACAGGCCATAGAGCTTTCCGAGACGAAATATTGCAGCGTCGCCGAGACGCTCAGGCCGACCGTCGAGATCGTCTCCACCTATCAGATCATCGAAGACGAAGAGAAGTCTTAGAGGCTCCGGCAGCTTTTCTATTGTGGCCCGCCGGGCGCGGCTGCTAGAATGCGGCCACACTTTCAAATCCGATTTCATGGAGCTCGATTATGGCAGACGAAGAACGAGAGACGTGCGCGCATCCGAGTTGTCGATGTCCGAAGCCGAAGGATGATGATTATTGCAGCGCGGCTTGCGCGGGCGCAGCCGACACTGCCGAAGTCATCTGTAATTGCGGCCATCCGACTTGTAGTGCTTAAGCGTCTTAGGCGCAGGCTCGGCAGCCATTCGTTGACGGGCTTCGCCGCAGTCTTTCTCATCAGCTTCTTTCCCAACCGCCAACTCAGGCGGCGGCAACGGTTGAGTTCTGCCCGCAAGAGTTCGATTCAAAAAGCCTCTCCTTAAAACCCTCCTCTCAAAAAAGGGTGTGAGCAAAAAGTGGCATGCGCGGTCGTCAATCCAGCGCGCGGCGGAAGAGTTATGCCCGGCGCGTAAAAGGCAAGTTTTGAAAGGATTCCTGTCATGTTGCGGAAAGTTGGGTTCCTGCTTCGCGGCGCTCTCGCCCTCACGTTGCTTCTCGTCTTTCAATCTTCGTTCCTACAGGCCAGGGCTGAAGGCTTGGCTGAGTGGGAGAACTTCGATTTTGCCGGGCGGAGCGTAGAGCTTAAGCAGCTCGAAGGCTTGTCGCTCGACGATCTGAAAATGATGCGCGGCATTATCTTCGGTCGTCACGGGCGCATCTTCAAAGACCAGGACATCAAACGTTATCTGGCCGAGCGTCTCTGGTTCAAGCCCGACCCACACTTCCAGAACTCCATGCTCAACGACACGGAGCGCCGGAACCTGGACGTGATACGCGAAGCCGAAGCCCGCCAGCACGACTTTATAGAGCCCGGCGACCTCCGCTTTTATCGTGACCGGCTCTTTACGATCAAACAACTGGGCGAGCACACGGGCGGCGAGTGGCGCGTCCTCTCGGCCGAAGTCGAAGCCATCCACGGCAAACGCTTCGACGCTGAGCCCTGGCTCCAAAAATATTTTGAGGAGCGATACTGGTACGCGGCAGACCCGCGCTACGACCCGAAGCAGCTTTCTGAGACAGAGCGCAAGAACCTGCAAACCATCCTCGCGGCGCAGAAGAAACAGCGGCGACTGGCCATCTCGCCCGGCGACATGGAGCTTTTTCAAGACCACACGATCACGGAAGAGATGCTGCACGGCCTGAGCCTCTACGAGCTGCGGCTCCTGAGAAACGAGGTCTATGCGCGGCGCGGCATGCAATTCGGTCAGCCGTGGCTCTCTCAATACTTCTACGGGCAGCCGTGGTACGAGCCCTCTACGGAAGAGAACCCGAAGACGCCTGAGCTTTCCGACATCGAGCGGCAGAACGTCTTGACGATTGTCAAATACGAACGGAAGCTGCACGAGCAGTTGGCCACGCGGGCCATCACGCGAAGCATGTTGGAAGGGATGTTTCGTGAAGACGCGCGCAAGCTGCGCAACGAGATTTACGCGCGCCACGGCAAGGTCTTTAAGGAGCAGGAGCTTCGCAACTACTTCTCGGGCCAGGATTGGTACAAGCCCGACCCGCGATACACGGACGCCTCCTTGAGCGCCATCGAGCGACAGAACGCCGCCGTCATTCTCGCCTACGAGCGCAAGGCCGACAGCGTCAACGACGCCATAGAAGGTTGATAAGGCCCAAACCTGAGTCCCGCGTGCCGGGACAAGACGACAACCTCAAGCCAGACGATAGAAGCCTCCGTGGACGCCCGGCGAAAAAGATTCGACGGGCGTCCACTATATCTATGAAATATTTTCGCCGCCCCCGGCATATACAAGTGAGAGTCCTGATACCCCTCGATTCTGCCTTAACGCCCCGCCCAGCGGGCAGCCGCCCTTCCTCTTCCGGCTGCCCGCCACGTCTCTCGCCTGCAAACATCTGAGTTCAAATCCGCAGGCGAACCCACCGAGGGCAGCCCGGCATCTCTCACCTGTGCTTTTAGATGTTAGAATGCAGGCCAAGTGAAAAGTGTATAGATCATCCTTCTTCAAGCTCAGGCGCGGCTTCCTGTTTTTTCCGAGCGCCCTTCTGCTCATCAGTTTTTCTCTCGTCAACATGACAGGCGGCGCGGCATTGGCCCAACCTCGCGCCGCGCAGGACGAGGATGCGCTGGCCGGTGTGCGCAGCCTGGACGTGGCCGACCGCGCGGCTGCGGGCGGGGGGGCGCAACTGAGCGCGGAGGAGCACCTGCGGCGGGCCAACATCTACATGACCAATCGCGCCTTCGCGGAGGCGCGCACGCACTGGCAAGCGATCATCGAGAGCTACCCGAACGACGCGAACGTGACGGCGGCGCTCTACGGCATGGGCCGTTCCTTCTTTCAAGCCAGGCAGTATGAGGAATCTCTGCCCTGGTTCGAGCGGCTCGCGCGCGATTACGCTCAGACGAAGGACGGGCGCGAGGGTTTGTACTCGCTGGCGGCGGCGCTGTTGCGCGCGGGCCGCGCAGCCGAAGCCGTTGACCGCTATCGCGAATACACCGACCGCTTCCCGCAGGGCGAGCGCATTGACGGCGCGTACCTGAACGTCATAGACGGCCTGCGCGAAGCCGGACGCCCCGAAGAAGCGATTGAATGGATCACGCGCACGCGAGAGAGATTTCGCGCCACTCCGACGGACGTAAACGCGCAGTTCGCTCGTTTGCGCCTGGACGTGGCGGAGGGCGATTGGCAGCACGCTATCGAAGTCGCAGACCAGTTACGAAGCATCGCGCCCTTTGCCAAGACCGTGCAGACCAGCTCTTCGGAGGTCGCTTATCTGAGGGCCTACAGCCTTGAGCGCGCGGGCCGCACGGCCGAGGCTGCGGCCGCATACCTGGCTATCCCTGACGGGCTCGGCTCTTATTACGGCGAGCTGGCCAGCAAGCGGCTCGCGGTCATCAACAGCGTCACTCAGCGCGTGGCCTTGACGGAGCGGCTCAACCGCGTCAGCTCTGAGATAGCCAGGAGCGCCGCTCAGTACCCGGCTCCGTATAGCGAGATCATCGTGCGCGCGGCCTCGCGGCGCGGCGTAGACCCCAGACTTGTGCTCGCCATCATGCGGCAGGAGAGCGGCTTTCGCCCGCGCGCCAAATCACAGGCGGCCGCGCGCGGTCTCCTTCAACTGACCATCGACACGGCCGCCCGGTACTCTGCGCGCGCGGGGCTAAATAATTTACAGGACACGGAGCTTTATCGGCCCGAGACAAACATTCTGGTCGGAAGCGAATACCTGCGTGAGTTGATGCGTCTCTTTCCAGCACAACCCGAAGCCGTCATAGCCTCTTACAACGGCGGCGAGGACAACGTCGCGCGCTGGCTCAAGCGCGCCCGGCAAAAAGACGCCGGGGTCTTCGCAGCCGAAGTCGGTTTCGCGGAGACGAAGGATTACGTCTTCAAGGTCATGTCCAACTATCGCGCCTATCGCCAGCTCTACACGGAAAACCTCAGACCGAAGTGACCTATGCGCCGAAAGGGCTAAAGAGAGGCAAGGAAGAAAGCCATGCAAACCTTGCTTCTCTTTAGCCCTTCGCGGATTCACTCGATATGGCCTACGGCTCGGGGCTGTAGCGGTGATCGTCGAAGCCTGTCGAGCCCTCGCGGCGGCGCAGCGTGTCCGGTCGCGGGTAGGGGCGCGGCAGGATTCCGAGCCGGACGAGCCCGGCCCGGTATTCGTAGCGAATCGTCACTTCCGAGACGGGGCGCGGCTGAAGCTCCATGTTGACCCAGCGCACGTCGTTGTGAACGTTGCGCCCGATGCCTGTGGCTGCGGATTCGTCGTCCGGAGCGGGATAAACCTCTGCGCTCTTGGGCCTGGCCTCGCCGCCCCTGTTGCGCGCCGCGCCGGATGAGGTGGAAGGCTGCTCACGTCTGTCGATGCGATCCTGCTCTTCGATTGTGCCGGGGTAGGGCATGGGGCGCGGTGTCGGCGGCGTGATGACCACTGGCTGCCGCTCGCGGAAGAAGACGGCCGAGATGAGCCCGAGGTTTGAAGTCTGCCCGAGCTTGGCTCCGTAGGAATCGCGCTCGCTGGTGAAGTAGAAACGGCGCGCGCGCGCAGAGCTCATCTGCCAGCCGCGAATAGTGATCGACTGGTAGGGCTCTATCACCCACTTGCTCGCCTCCCAGGCGCTCGTGCGCCGCGCGTCAATCGTGTTCAGGCCGTCAACGGAGAGCGCCACGGCGACGCGCACGCCGAGCGGGTTGCGGATACGCACTTCGTATTCTGCCCCCTGAAGCGCCTCTACGTAGCGGCGGCCGCGCGCTGCGTACTCCTCAAGCGGGCGTCCATCGACCAGGACATCAACGTCGAACCACTCGTCGTTCACTATTACTCGCTCGGAGTGCTGGCCCTCGGCCGCAGCCACTAGGCGGGTCTCGGTGCGGGCCGACGGGCTCGCAGCCACGCCCACCATAAACAGGCTCGCACCGGCACAGATGAGCGCCACCAATACCTTCAGCATACAAGCATCCCTCCTCTACAGAAAGTAGACCTCCAGCCGCTTAGTGAACGACCCGCCCGGCCCTTTCTTGCAGCCCCCGACCCTTTCCGTCCGTCGAGTGACGATTTCGTAACCGGATAAATGCAGAACTATTACATTGTCACCCCTTGTCGCTGCTGCCTTTTAGTATAAAATAGCGCGCCGGGCGGTCAAGAAAGCAAAGCCAAGACAGTAAAGCTTTGAAACGGAGGGCGGCGACGGTGAGCGCCCCCCGCCGGAGGCGTCTCGGCCGATGGACTGGCGGCCCCTCGCCGGGCCTGGATGTTTTGATAAAGACGTGAGAGGCTTGACGGAAGAGAGATGGTACAGAGCGGATTAACGATAGATAAACCTGTCAAGGAAGCCGGTTCTTTCTACGACCGGATTGCCGGGCTCTACGATATGACGTTCAAGCTCAACGGCTACGGGCGCTCGCTGGATCAATACCTGCGGGCCCACCCGCTGCCCGTTCGTCCGGGCGCGCGGATTCTGGACGCAGGCTGCGGGACGGGCCTGCTCACACTGGCGATCATCAAGGCCGTAGATGTTCCGGTCAGGATCACTGCCCTAGACCTCTCGGCCTCTTCCATCGTCAAGGCCAAGCGGGCCGTAGCCGATGCGACGAGCCGTTACGATCAGGTCAACTTCATACAGGCCAACGTCCTGGCGCTGCCCTTTGCGGACGAATCCTTCGAGATCATAGTGACGAGCGGCGCGCTCGAATACGTCCCGCTCCGCGAAGGCTTCAGCGAGTTGGCCCGCGTGCTCGTACCCGGAGGCCACATGCTGCACCTGCCCGTGCGTCCTTCGCTCGCCAGCCGCTTCCTTGAGCTGCTCTTTCGCTTCAAGACGCACCCGCCGCGCGAGGTCGAGGAGAACACCGAGCGCCATTTCCGCGTCGTCGAGCACTATCGCTTCCCCCCCTTAGAGCCCATCGGCTGGACGAAGACGGCCGTGCTGGCGCAGAAAGTATAATCGGGCGCTTTCATCACAAATCGGGAAGCTCACTGTGCCCCGGCCTGCCGGAGCATCTGCACTATCTCGCCCTTGCCTCCGTCGATGGCCGCCGCCAGAGCCGACTCATCATAGTTATCCCTGGCATTTATGTCCGCGCCTTTTTTAATCAGCGCGCGGGCTATCTCTGGTCGCCCGTTCTCTGCGGCCAGAATCAGGGCCGTCTTCCCTTCCCCGTTCCGGGCATTGGCGTCCGCATCTCTGTCCAGGAGGGCCTGGGCAGTATCTATCTTCCCCATGACGGCCGTGTGCATGAGGGCCGTGGTGCCGTTATTGTCCCTGGCGTTGAGGTCTGCGCCCTTGTCGAGCAGCAGGCGAACGACCTCCGTGTGCCCCTCGAAGGAGGCCCACAGGAGGGCCGTCCCGCCCTCCTTGCTCTTGAGATTGACATCAGCCCCCCTCGCCAGCAGGAGTCGAACTACCTCCAAGCGCCCTTGCCATGCGGCCTGTATGAGCGGAGTGCTTCCGTCCGCGTCCCGCGCGTTGACCTGCGCTCCGTCGTCCAGCAGAGCTTTCACGGCCTGCACGTCACCGGCCCCGGCCGCGCGCGTCAACTCGTTGACCTTACCCGCGCACCCCGTCAGAAGGAGCAGCAGGAGAAAGAAGATGATCGCGCTTAATCTTTGAGGTTGTGTGAAAGGTGCGCGCTCCGCCGGAGCGAGCTGTTTATGGCTCACGCGTAGGCTCATCCAATATGCTCCGCCCGCATAGAGATGTGTGGATCACGCTCCTCGTCGGAGACGGCTGCTGAGAAGGCTTTGCCAAAGCTTATGAACATTCAAGCCAGGCCGCGCGCGAGCACCGATTCTATCGAGTGCAGCAGGACGAAGACCTGGTCTTCACCCTCGTCTTCGGTCTTTATCAGGAGCGCCACGTAATCGCTCGTGATGTCGCAGACCGTGCCCTCGTACACACCTCCGGATAGTGTCTTGATGTTGACGATCTGTCCTTTGTAACGCCTGAACAGATTTTCCAAGCGCTGCAAGTCCATCGACGCCTCCCGCTCGCGTTCGTTAATTCAACCGAGCCGCTTCTTCCCTCTCTCGCTCGCCCTCATCGAGCCAGGTGACAAAAAAGTACCTGTACTTATCCGGGTCTTGCAGTGTGATGAAGCGGCCGCCCCAACCCTCGTCCACGGGCGGGCCCACCTCCACGCCTCGCCCCTTCAACTCCCGGTAATAATCGTCCACGCTCACGACGCCCACAAAGAAGTGCACGCCGCGCCCGCGCCTGAGCATCGTTTCCAGTTGCTCGACCAGCGTGATCTTCAACCGCCCGGCGCGCAGCGTGGCCATCGGCGGCTCCGCTTCGGCCGCGTGCGTCAACAGTTCCAGGCCGAGCTGTTCATGATAAAACAGGAGCGATTCCTCAAGGCTGTTGACTTCCAGAAATAGAAGGTCGAGTCCCGAAAATCCCGTCATCGGCTTGTGCCCGCTTTAAAGCCCACTCTAAAGCCCATTCTAAAGATAGCGAAGTATGAAATAGACGCCGTAACAGCCGCCGCCCACCACCGACCAGAAGGCCAGCTCACCGACCAAGCGGAAGCGGCGCACAGGATGCGAGAGCGCGAACGTCTCGCGCATCATCCCCAGCGCGGAATGAGCATGCACAATCCCTGCGATGATTAAAAGCCCTGCCAGGAGCGCGAGCGGCCAGAGAAAGAGCACGTACTGGAAACGAACTACGAAGAGCAGCACCAGGCCCACGCAGAGAAATAAGAGCGCCGCCAAGCACTGGCCCGAGATGGCGTCTGCCGCCGCCGAAGGCGAAGAGTACGGCGGAGCAGGATCATCAGCATATCTTTCAAACTCTATCGTCTGCGGCCTCTCCCTCTGCGCGTCATAGAGGGCACGCGCCTGCTCGTCGCGCAGCACTCCGTAGGCTTCGTTCAGAGCCTTCATCTCCTCTTCGTCGCCGCCGCGATCAGGGTGATGCACGGCTGCCTTGCGCTTGTAGAGGCGCTCTATCTCGCTGCGCGGGGCATCCTCTCTCGCACCCAGAATCGAATAGTAGTCTTTGTTGGAATCGAACGCGCTCATCTTGGGCCCAAGCCTGACGGCGGACAAATTTTTCAGGAGCTAATACTACTCGCCCGGGCCAAATCTTTCCAGACTCGGGCGGCGTCGGCAAAGGAGAATGAAAGGGGCGCTCCTGGGCGCTGCGAGCTTGCGCGGCTTTATGTTCGGCGCGGCGCGAGTCTATAATTTCTTATCGAAGGAATCTGGCGGATTTTGAGGCAGACATGACGGGAAGGTTCGAGGCAGGCGACGATCTGGTCTTTCAACTCGAAAGCGGCTTCGGGCTGCTGCGCGTGCTCGCAGTAGGCGAGCGCGAGGGCTCGCCCGTCTGGCACCTGCTCGCCTATGAAGAGCTTTTCCCAGACGTGGAGATGGCCGAGGCGGCTTTGGCCCAACCCGCGACGCTTCACCCGCGCGTCCGGCACATGGCCCTCACCGACAGGGCTTTCGAGCGCACGCCCGCCGCCAAGCTCGGCAATCGCCCGGTCACAGAAGAAGAACTCTCGGGTTATCGCGAATGGCTCGACACGGGCGCGGGCCAGGTATCAGACCGCTCGGCCCTGCTCATGCTCGGGCTTCGTTAGGACAGGAAATAGAGATTGGCAACTCGATTTTTCAGGGCGATGCTGTACGTATTCCGTGCGCTCGCGTGGTAATAGGATAGCAAGGCGAGCGTATCGTATATCAGCAGGTGGATATAGCATATCAATAGGTTGATACGCTATATCACTACGCGCGTATCCTATATCAACACGGCGATATGTCATATCAATGGGCTCGTATAGGGTACGAGCGGTTGCGTATCCAGTTGCCGGTCTGGGCTCATCCCTTGCGCTGCTCGATTCCGAGAAACGGCGCGTAGATGTACGTAATAGAAAACTCGCTGCCTAAGTTGAAATGGCGTTTGATCGTGCGCGCCGGGTCAAAGAACCAGCCACCGCGAGCCTGCCCCGCTTCGTCTCTATCAGTCCATCCCCAGGGAGGACGCGCCATGTTGTGCGCGCCGACTCTGCCCAGAAAGGCCGAACCCAGCCTGCCCAGCTTGACCTCTCTTTCAAGTTGGCGACCGTCTTCGCCGAGCGCGCTAACCTTCACCTGCCCGTAATCATATGCCTCGCCATAGGTCTCGCCCGCGCCGCGTTGCGCGCGCGGCCAGAGCGTAGTGTAGATCGGAAGCAGGTCGTAACCCGCGCTCTTTTGCCCTTTCTGTTCGGGGTCATCTGCCTGGCCGCTGAAGCTGTAGGTCAACACGCCCCTTCGCGAGCTGGGCCGCTCAGTACCTCTATAAGCCTGTATCCCGTGCCCCTTGGGCTCAACGTAGAGGCGCGGCCTCTGGCCTTCAAGACTCACTGTGCCGGAGCCCGAGGCGGGCGCGCCTTCGGCCGTATACTTGAGGAATTTGCCGTGGGCCACTGTCTCTACGAAGACGGCCCTGGCCCTTTCGAGATCGTCGCCGCTTTTGGCGACCGCGACCAGGCAGCCCTCCAAATCGTTCTCGTGGGCCAACGCAATCTCTATCAATTGGCCCGTCGGGTCATACTTGCTTCCCCGTCGCGTTCCCTCGCGCAATATCTGGCTATAGAGCGAAGCCCCGTCACCGCCCTTATAATCACGCGGATGAAAGACTGCGTAGTGGATAAGGAAGTGCGTCTCGGTCTCGCTCACAGCATAGTAAACGTAAGCCTTCAGCGGGAATCGCCGCACCTCCGCATTGGCCCAGTTATTATCACCACGCCAATCGCCGTCAAAATCGAACTTCGCGAAGTAATCAAAGCGCGGCTGCTCGCCCAATCCCTGATAAAAGACGGGAGCAAACCGCGCCGCCACCTGCCGCTCGCGCTCGCCGCCGCGCTGAACATTCACGAGCGAGTAGGCGGGAGCCGTCTCGCTCGGAAGTACTGAAACAGCAAGACAGATAATCAAAGCGACTTGACACAACCATCCTGCCTTTTTCACAAGCCTCTTCACCTCGTCACTAAAGTATGAAAACTCGCCGGGGATAATTGACTCGGCATGACTCTCACTTGATCTTCCAGACTGCGCCGTCCTTGAACTGGACTTCGATGACAGTAAGCTTTCCCCTCTTACATGGATCGAGAGCGGCACCCGTCAGAGCTATCACTGCACGGGCATGCACCTCGCTGCTCGTCATCGGCCTTAAAGAGATTTCTTTGGGCCCTCTTTTACTGAGAATCTTAAAGCCGTTGCCCTGTTCCAGAACGCAGCCGAGCCTGTACTGGACTATGTACCCGATAGAATAGTTGTTGAGACTGTAGCCGTTGCCCTCCGGGTTGGGGAAAAATCGCAGCGGGCTCGACGGCAGGTTGATCCACAATGATTCCAAAGGCTCGCGGGCAGCCTCCTGCGCCAGGCTCCGCACGGGAGCCACCATCATTATCAACAGGCAGATCAAGAGCCACCAGCTTCTTTTATTCATCGCCATTTACCATTGTATTCAAGATGCCGAAGCCAAAGGGTCTACCACGACGGGGGTTGCAAATGAAAAACAGCCACCGCAGTTGATGGCTGTAAATCATTAACTTTGAAATCGGGGCGAGAGGATTCGAACCTCCGACCTTTCGGTCCCGAACCGAACGCGCTACCAGGCTGCGCTACGCCCCGATAATATCACCAGATGAAATCCCTGGCGTCTAAAATGCTCTTGCTCTGCCCATTCTTCGCCGGCTCAAGTCTGACGGTAAAGCTCGCGCGCTCGCAAAAGATGTTTGATTCAAACCTTAAAACCTCGTCTAGCTGAGGGACATAAACAAGGAGCGCGTCTACTTCAGTTGCGCAATACCTGCGACGTAACTTGCGGCCTTCCCAACTCTTCAAATTGATCTGGACGCTACCCTGACTGTAGGGCGCTTTACCGCCTGCATACTTTACTTGAACCCGCCCCAGTCTGTGACCATCGTCCAAGATAAAATCGTATCTGGAATCTACTACTGGCTTGCTTAAACAATGCCCTTCTCGGCTGCTCTAAGCTGCACTTTAAGTTGCGCAATCTCACCTTTTTGATGAGTGCTATGCATAGCCGCCACCAATAGAACAAAGAGGATATTAGGTGACGGGCAGCGGCATGTCAAACCTTAGCGTCGCCGGAGGCGCTTGCGGCGCGCGCCTTCGCGCGTCTCGATTTGAGATATTCGATGACGGGCGGCATCAGCGACAGAGCGACGATGACGATGACGACGATCTCTATATGCTCGCGCAGGGCCGGAAACGCGCGGCCCAGAAAGTAGCCGCCGAGGATCATGGTAAAGACCCATAGAAAGCCGCCGATGATGTTGAAGACGACGAACTGGCGATAGGGCATCTGCGCCGCTCCGGCGACAATCGGGGCGAAGGTGCGGACGATGGGAACGAAGCGCGCGATGATGATGGTCTTTCCGCCGTACTTTTCGTAGAACGCCTGCGCCTTCTGCAAGTGGCTCGGCCGGAAGAGCAGAGATTGCTGGCGCTTGAAAAGGCGTGGGCCCATCTTTGAGCCCGTGAAATAGCCTACGGCATCGCCGATCACGGCCGCCAGAAAGACTCCCACGAGCAGCGCGAAGAGATTGAGCTTTCCGTCGGCCGCAAACAACCCGGCGACGAAGAGTAAAGAATCTCCGGGTAGAAAGAACCCGGCCGCCAGCCCAGTCTCCGCAAAGACCACGAAGAGTATGACGACGTAACCGGCGGCGGCAATTGTCTCGGGATTCAGGTAATACCTGATCTGATGATAAAGCTCGTAAAGAGATTCCATAAGGTTCAAGCTTCAAGGGCCCAAGGCTCAAAGCTCAGTTTCAAGCCTTGAACTTTGAACCCTTGAGCTATTTTTCCTGGGCCCAGCCGTAATGGCCTATGAGCGGCACGAAGGCGCAGGGCCCGTGATCTTCGCGCGCGTAGCCTTTCTCCGTTTTGATGACGCGCACGAGGCGCTGCGATTCGCGCGAGTCGCCGACGGGGATGACGAGCCGGCCGCCCGTCTGTAGCTGCGACATGAGCGGCTCCGGCACTTCGGGGCCGCCTGCCGCGACCAGTATCGCGTCGTAAGGCGCGTTCGCGCTCCAACCGAGCGTGCCGTCGAAACATTTGACCGTCGCGTTGTAGACGCCTAGCTGGCGTATGCGCGCCTGCGCCTGGCGTGCCAGGTCTGCTATGCGCTCGATGGAGTAGACCTGCGCGGCCAGGCGCGCCAGCACGGCCGTCTGGTAGCCTGAGCCAGCGCCTATCTCCAACACACGACTGCGCTCGTCAAGCTCCAACAGCTCTGTCATGCGCGCGACGATGAAGGGCTGCGAGATGGTTTGGTTGGCGTCGATGGGCAGGGCGTGATCGCCGTAGGCGCGACTTTGCAAAGCCTCTGGGACGAAGAAGTGGCGCGGTATTGCGCGCATCGCTTCGAGCACGCGACGGTCGCGAATACCGTAATGGTCACGCAGGCGCTCGATCATGCGCTCGCGCGGGATGCGGTACTCCGCTGTCAATGAATTGGGGCGCAGCGGCACGGAACTCAAAATCTTGGTCTCCAATAAAAAATCGTAAACCGCGCGCCCGAAGTCTCTAACTGTTCTGCAAGACCTCGCTGGCGCTGATGTAGTTCCAGGTATCAATGGCCGTCAGCGCGCGATGATCCGTCATGTCGCTCCTGAGCGGCGTGACCGAGACGTAGCCCTGTTCGATGGCGTGATAATCTGTGCCGTCTTCGCTGTTGCTGCTGAAGTACTCTTCGCCTATCCAGAAGTAGGGCTTGCCGCGCGGGTCTATGTGCTCCCTGATAACGGGCCGCGCGTTCTTCAATCCCTGCCGTGTCACGCGCACGCCACGGATTGCGCCCGGCGGGATGTTGATGTTGAGCAGCGTCCCTTCCGGCAGCCTTTCCGCCAGAGCCTTGCGCACGGCCGTGACGGCGAAGCGCGCGGCCTCCGTAAAATCGAAGTTCTCGCGCGCGACCAGGCTGAAGGCCAGGCCCGGAACGCCCAGGATGGTCGCTTCCAGCGCGCCCGCGACAGTCCCCGAGTAGGTCGCATCGTCGCCCAGATTACCGCCGTGATTGATGCCCGAGACGCAGATGTCAGGCTGCTCTTCCGCGCTCAGAATCTTATGGAGTGCGAGTGTGACGCAATCGGTCGGCGTGCCGTCCACAGTCCAGTGGCGGTCGTCTATGCGACGAATGCGCAGGGGGCGCGCGAGGGTCAGACTGTGTGAGGCCCCGCTCATTTCAGAGGCGGGCGCGACCGTGTAGACCTCGCCCACTTCGCGCAACGCCTCTTCTAATTTGATCAGGCCGTCCGAGAAGATGCCGTCGTCATTGGTCAGCAGAATACGAGTCATGAGATAAAGCGGAACGGAGCGGAAGCACAAGTGAACCCGACCTTTCGCGCCGATCAGGAGTTCTCTTGCGAAGAGCAGATGACTCTATCGGCAGGTCGGGCACGCGAAAGACTGAAGCTGCTTTAATGCCTGGCCACTTACTAGTCGCGCGTAACGCGCGGGCGTCCCTTCTTCTTATTCCGCTTGCGTGCGAGCGCCGATTTGAGCTTGGCCTTCTGTCCGGGCGGCATGAAGAAAGCATGCTTCTTAGCGTCCTTGATGATCTCCTCGGTCATCACACGGCGCTTGAAGCGGCGCAACGCGCTCTCGATTGATTCACCTTGATTAACTGTTACTATCGCCATTCAGTTTCTTGTCTCTCCGATCTTTCTCTCTTTAATGTGGAAAATTTAGAGGCGCTCGGAAAATCTTTGCGCCTCGGCCCTATATTAAACACGCTGCAAAGCTTAATGGTCAAGCGGCCGTGGCCCGTCCGAAGCGCCGGAGCGCACATGAACCCCGCGAAGCCGGACTGATCGGTTCGCGGGGTTCAAGCTGTGCTTCGAGTCCGCCCCGCCTGGGCGGCTCTGAAGGTTTAGGCGCTGGCCGCCGTCGTCGTCTTGTCGCGGCTCAGGCCCTTGATCTGGACAGGCTTTTCGGCCTTGATGTCGGCCTTCTTCAGAACCATCTCGTTGTAGAGCCGACGCATCATGGCGGCCTCTTCAGCCGCCGTCTTTGGCCCTTCCATCTGCGGCTTGTTCGGACGCTGGAGGTCTATCTCATTCAAGACCAGGCCGTGCGAAGCGTCTGCCAGAGCGACCTCTTTGCCACGGGCAAAGATTTCATGACGGCCATGCTCCTGATACCACTTCGCGACGGTCGCGTTCTGGTGCATGTTCTCGATGATGTTTCTCCAACCGATGCCTGTGTTGTAGGCGCAGAAGGAGATTTCTCCCTCCTGCGTGCCGTACGGAATGATGCACATCTCCGTGCGACGAAAATCGTAGTTGAAGAGGTCTTGGAACCACATTCCGGCGATGAAGAGGAAGTTCCAGCGATCAGAACGGCGCTTCTCGATGTCTTCCTTCGAGCGCTTGCCGTCAACCTTGCCGTAATCCTTGCCCGTCAGGCCGAAGGACTTGTCGAACTTCTTGAACAGCTCGTAGAGCGAGAAGTGCGTCGGGGCCTTGTACGAGTTGTAATGCTTCAGGAGCGTGAGGCCCATCATTAAGTTCGAGAACCACTTGCCGCGCGCGGCATCCGTGATCTTCTGCATGTCCCTGACCAGGCCCGGAATATTCAGGAACTCCGGCACGGGGCTCATCTCCTTAGTCTCTTTGTCGATCATGACGGCCGTGCCCACGCCGCAGTTCGGGTGGCAGCCGCAGGAGACCTGTCCCCACTCGGCGTCGGGCCCGTGCGCGAGGTCTGCGAAGTCTGCGAACGCTCCCATCAGCGAGAGCGGGAACCAATCGCGCGTGGGCTCTGTGATGCCGACCTGCTTCTTCACGTCATGAGCCAGGTGCGACAGGGTGTAGCGCTGCTGAAGGCGACGCTGCTCCGTGATCTCTTCGTCGCGGCCCGTAAAGGAGACGGGCTGGAAGGAAAGGAAAGCGATCTTCTTCGGATTATCGAGCGCGAAGCGGATGATTGAGCCGACCTGATCGTTATTGATGCCGTTGACGAGGGTCGTGACCAGCACGATCTCAACGCCAGCCTCGTGCAGATTATTGATCGCGCGCAGCTTCACGTCGAAGAGGTTGCCGACCTGGCGGTGGCTGTTGGCGTCGTTGCCGATGCCGTCAAACTGCAAGTAGACGTAGCGCAAGCCAGCCTCTGCGGCCTGGCGGCAGAACTCTTTGGACTTAGCGAACTCAATGCCGTTGGTGGCCGCCTGCACGCTGTTGTAGCCCACTTTTCGCGCATACTTGACGGCTTCTATGAAGTGGGGCGAAATCGTCGGCTCGCCGCCCGAAAACTGCACGGACATCTGGCGGCGCGGCTTGATCGAGATGGCGTTGTCAAGAATCTCCTTGACATCCTCCATGCTCAGCTCATGCACGAAGCCGACCTGATTGGCGTCCATGAAGCAAGGGTCGCACATCATGTTGCAGCGATTGGTCAAGTCCACGGTCAAGACACCGCCGCGCCCGTACTTGATCGTCGAAGAGCCGTGATTGTGCAGCTTCTCGTCGTTGTGCGCCTGGATGTCGCGGCCCGGGAACATGGCCTCTATGTGCGAGAGGAACTTGGAATCCACAGCCATCATGTCTTCGTAATGGCCGTGCGTGGGACAGTCCTTGACCATCCAGATTTGCCCGTCGCGCTCAATGATCTGGGCCTTGATCTCGCCCACCTTCTCGTTGAGCAGGACGCTGACATCCCTTTTGCCGCTGATGATCTCTTCGCGCGCCTCTATGACGCACTTCGGGCAGAGCGAATCGGTCGTCCGGGGCCAGCCCAGTGTGGGCTTGCTCTTCTGCCAGGATTTCAGGAGCGGCTTATCAGACCACTTGGGCGTAAATGACGGATTCGGCTTGTACTTATTAACAGACTGGATGGCGTTGAACAGGCCCCCCGCAACTAGGCTCAGGCCCTTCTCGACGTGTTTGATTGGTCGCATTATTTTTCCTTCTCTACTCGTTTATCTTGCTCTTTTGCACCGAAACTATAAGGCTGGTTGATGGGAGCAGAACTCGCGCGCGGCAGGACTTTCCATCAAACCGGAAAGAGTACACGCAATAGCAGCCTTAAAGCAAGCAGCCCTGAAACGGTGGAGCATTCGGACACAAAAGACCCGAATGCTCCCCGCTTATCAAACAGCTTTTCCCCTGTGAATCGGGCATTTCCCGAAAAATCGGCAAAACAGCCTCCCTGCAACAGCAACCCCCGTGCCCTCGCCGGGTTCTTAAAAGAAATGCTGAAATAATTGGACTTACCCCGTTGAGCCGGGAGATCGGGAGGTTTTTTCCGCTTCGGCGCGCGTGTCATATAAACCCGAACGGGCCCAACTATGGGGCCCCGTGCCATTTTGACACCCGCCAGGCTAAAAAGCCTGAAGCTTCGACTTTTGGAGTGAAAAACTTCGGCGGACTTTAATGCGGAGGAGGAGGCGCGTGATGTGAGGGTATCCGATAGGCCGGACGAAAGCCTAGCGGCGCGGCGCGAAGTAGCCTATACGCGCCGCGACTTTCAGAGAGGGGTCTGCCGTCTCGACGCGCACGCGCCGGAATCGCCCGTCTCTCTTCTTGTCCAGCGGCGTGTAATAGAGCGCGTACTGGTGGCGCAGCTCGTCAGCGACTTCGGCGTAGGTGGCATCCAGCGCCTCGAAGCTTTTTGGTCTGTACAATCTCCCGCCCGTGGCGGCCGTCAGTTGGGCCAGGCTGCGTTCGCTCTCGTCGAGCACGCGCAATCCTTCGCGCAGGTCGCCTATGCGAAGCTCGTTGAAGCGAACCGTAGAGGGCGGCCCCGAAAGCAGAGTGTCAAGCTCCTCGCGCTTGTGCAGACGCTCGATCTCAGTATTGCTGACGACATAGACAGTGGCCTGCGCTTCGAGCAGGGCGCGCAAGGCCGTTTCGAGCGTGGCATAGCCGCGCCCGGAGTCAATCCCGTCCGTCAGGACGATGATGGCGTGGCGTCCGCGAGCGGTGCGAAACTGCTCGCGCGCAGCCAGCAGCAGCGCGTCGTTAAAGCGCGTGAAGACGCCGGGCACGATGCGTCTGAGCGAGCGGCCCAGTTGCACGCGGCTCTGCGTCCAGTCCTGCAACAGTTCTATGCGGTCATCGAATTTGATGAGGCTCATGCGGTCTTCGGGCGCGAGGCGCTCGGCAAAGCCCGTGACGGCGCGGCGAAAGTCTTCCAGGTTGCGCGCGACGCTTGAGGAAGCGTCAATCATCAGGACGACATCGACGGGAACCTGCCTGAGCGCCAGGTCGCTCAAGGGCTGCTCGCGCCCCTCTTCAAAGACGCGAAAGTCTTTGCGCGTCAGCGTTGTCACGAGCTGACCCTGCTCGTTTCTCACGGTCATGGGCAGAAGCACCTCCGAAGTGCTGACCGAGATCACGTCACCCTCGTCAACGTCCTGGTCTTCAGTCCCGGCAGGCTGTTGAGCTTTAACTTCTCTTCCCTTTTGAGAGAGCGGAAGCGGCAGGACTAGCAGGATAAAAAGCAAGGCAGAAGGCAGAAGGATGAATGATGAAGTAAAGGCGCTGGCTTTCAGTTTTCCATTCACCTTGCGGCATTCCTCCTTCATCATTGCTTGCTGGCGTCATCGCTCATGGCGGCGCGCATGGCGTTGATGATGGGCTCGCTGACCCGGCGGCGGCGCAGCTCCGCGAGGCGGGCGGGCGAGAGATCAAACTCGGCGGGCGACTGTTCTATGCGGCGGATGATTGTGCCTTCGGAGAATCCGGCTTCGACCAGCTCGACGATGGAATCGTTGGTGAGCGTCGGCGTCCTTTCCAGCGCGGGAGGGGCTGCGCCTCCGGCTTCGGCGGGAGGGCGAAGGATACGCACCGTTGCGCTGCCGGAAGTCTGCGTGTCGCCATTCTCCGCGCCGCTCATCCCGCGCCCGCGCGTGCGACTCTGCGAGCCGCTGCCTGAGCCGAAGATGCCCGTGCCGCCATCGCCACCATTGCCGCCGCTCTGTCCGCGCCTCGCCTGACCATTCGTGTCGCCGAAAAAGGGGTCGTCTCCGAAATCTTCATCGGAGACGAGGAGACCCTCGTCACGCGCGAGCATGGCTAGGATGACGCGCTCGCTGACGCCGTTCTTCTTCAGCTCGATCAGGCGGTCAGGCGAGAGGTCGAAGCGCGAGGGGCGCGAATTGATGATGGCGACCAGGGTCTTCTCTTTGAAACCGGCGCGCACAAGCTTGATGACGGAAGCGTTCGTCAGAGGCGCTTCTTCCGTTTGCTGCTGCGCGGAAGCGACTGCGGTGTAAAAGCTGACAGACAGACTCAATACGAATGCGAGAGCGATTCTTTTGAAAGCTATAGTCATGGGGCTCTTACTTCTGCTCCTCTTAACAATTGATCTGTCTTTAGGAAATGTCTAATAAGGAGCTCTTTCTGCCGCCGGGGCGCTCTATTTCTTCAAGCCGGGGAGGGGAGCGCGCGGCGTGGCCGAACTTGAATGGGCCGCTGCTGCCGCCGGACGGCTTCGTTCATAGCGCGCGCTGATGCGCTTGACGTAATCGCGCGTCTCCCTGTAGGGCGGCACGCGCCCTCCGTACTTCATCACGGCCCCTTCGCCAGCGTTGTAGCCCGCCAGCACCAAGTCTACGCGCCCGCCGAAGTTATCCAGCAGCATCTTCAGGTAGCGCGTCCCGCCCATGATGTTCTGCGCGGGGTCGAAAGCATTGCGGACGCCGAAGCGAGCGCCCGTGCCGGGCATCAGTTGCATCAGCCCGCGCGCCCCTTTGGGCGAGACGACGCGCGCGTTGAAATGTGACTCCTGCTCCATGACGCAGAAGATCAGATAGGGGTCAACGCCGTAGCGCGCGCCGTTCTGGCGAATCAGGCCGTCCAGGTGGGCGCTGCCCGTGCTCCATCCGCGCTCAGACCAGGAGCGTTTGGAGGGCTTGCCCGCTAACACTTCGGGGCGCTCGCGCTCTATGCGCTCGATCCTGGCCCGCTCAAGAAAGATCGAAAGGGGGCCGCGCCTGTACCAAGCGCCGTCCGTAGTCTCAGTCACGTCGTCCGCCTCGACGCGAGCGCCGCCGACCAGATAAATCCAGACGGGCTCGGTCGTCGTCTCCGTCCCGTTCTGGTTGACTTCGACTATCTTCACCTTCGGCGCGGGCGCGTTGCTCGCTCCTTCCAGCTTCGCGCCGCGCTCGATGCTGCGGACGCGCGCGCGCTCGACCAGATTGGTGATGCCGCCGCGACGGAACCAGACGCCCTGCGCGTCCTCCCAAACGTCGTCCACCTCAAAAGAGGTTCCGTCAACGAGGCTCAAGCCCTTGCGCACAACGGTCTGCTCGGGCGTGTCATCCGAAGCGACAGCGTCGCTGCTCGGTTCTTCATCCGAAGGGAGAGGGATCTTAAGCTCTTGGCCGGGCCGGAGATTTGCGCCAATCATGAGGCCGTTGAGATGCGCTATCTCTTGACTCTCGACCTTGAAACGCAAAGCCAGGCTGTCGAGCGTCTCGCCGGCGCGCACGCGAACCCTGACTATCTTTTGTGGGCGCGCGCCGTGTTCTCTGCGGGGCCGCCGGGGGAGTTTGGCGGCCGCAGAATGGAAGCGCGCGCCCTCACGCTGCTGTGCATGGAGGGGAGCGACGTAGCAGCCAAACAGCCACGTCGCGCATGACAGCAGAACTACGAGCCGGCAAGTTTTGGTTCGAGTCTCCATTGTGTTTGCTCTTTTCATCGCTTACCGGCATCGCGCTCGTCTCAAGCGCATTCTGATCGAATACTTGGCGAGCAGCGGCTCGCCGCACAAGCTCAGCAGGGGCACGGAGAGGTGGAAGCCGCCCGGCTCTCTGCGTTGCCGCTTCTGCGTCCTCTGTGTGTCGAATCTCATCTTAGAGTTGCAAAGGCTCTTCGGTCTGGCGCTCGCCAGACATGGCCTGCTCCTGCGCCGCACTGAAGCTGTGGGCCGTGCCGAAGTAGTTGCGCCAGGCAACGTCTATCAGCTTCGGCGTCAGCTCAAGGGGTCGTCCCTCAAAGAGGCAAAGGTCTGTGACGCGATCAAGAAGGTCGCGCGGCTCGCAGCCCTTCATCTGACGGTGCTCGATCATGTAGTTGTTCAGCAGGTGATCGAGGCACGCCTGGCTGCATTTGAGCCCGCGCGTAAAGGCCGCGCGCTTGAATATCTCAATGTAGGCTAAGGGGGTGGGCGGCTCGACGCGCGCCCGGTAACCCATTCGTCGCAGGAAGGCTTCGTCGGCCAAATCCTTCTCTTGCAGGTTGGTCGAGAAGATGACCAGTTGCTCGAACGGAACTTCGATCTTCTTGCCGGTGTTGAGGGCCAGGAAATCGACGCGCCTTTCGAGCGGGACGATCCAGCGATTCAAGAGGTCGCCGGGCGCGCAACGCTGGCGTCCGAAGTCGTCTATGACGAGCGTGCCGCCGTTGGATTTCATCTGGAAGGGCGCTTCGTAGAAGCGGGCCGCCTCGCTCCATCTAAGGTCTGTGTTGTCCAGGGTCAGCTCGCCTCCGACGACTACGAGCGGGCGCTCAATCAGCACCCACCTTCCGTCATGCTCGGCGGGCGTCTGCTCCTCTGGCACACGGCGATGGCTGTGCGAGTCGTAGACGCGTATGATCTGCCCGTCAATCTCCACCGCGTAGGGAATCCAGATGCCGCCCGGCAGCGCCGCGTTGATTCTCTCGGCGACGGCGGTCTTACCCGTCCCCGGCAGGCCCGTCAGGAAGAGCGAGCGGCGCGAATTGATGACGCAGCCTAAGGTTTGCAGCAGCGAATCCGGAAGCACCAGGTCGCGAAAGGCCGCGCGCACGTTCTCCATCGTCGCCGGATGCGCCGGTATTGCCTGAAGGCGCATCATGTGCGCGTAGTCGCGTAAGGCGACCGGCGCTGGGCCCACGAAGCCGCACATCGCCTGCACGCGCTGAAGACGCTCCCAGCCCTTGTCCAGCATCGCGTAGCGCGTCGCTCCCATAGTCGTCTGCAAACGCACCTCGATCAGCTTTTCGCGATAGAGGAGCTGAAGCACCTCTTCCGTGAGCGTGCGCGGCAGGTGCATCCGCTCGGCCACGGCGTTCGTCGTCGGGTCGGCGAGCATGGAGACGTGCTTGAGCGCCAGGTCGCACAGAAAGCCCGGTGCGATGCCTGTATCAGCAAGCTCTTCGGGCGCGGGTGGGCCCATGCTCTCGATCTCTGCGCGATTTAAGATTGCCGTATGAGTCATCGCTTATTCTCCACTCGCTTATTCTTCACTCCCTTACTCTTCACTCTTCGCCACGCTCATCTGGTCTGAGAGCGCCGAGAGAGCGCGACGGGCATCTTCGGACTCCGTCGTGCGGCCCATGCGGCGATAGAGGTCAACCAGGCGCAGGAGTGTAAAAGAGGAGTTGGGCTGAAGACGCCGCGCCTCTTCGTAATACCTGACAGCATCCTCCGTATGGCCCATCCGTTCGAGCATCGCGGCCGTGTTCAGTCGCCCGGTCAGCTCGCCGCCCGCGCGCGCGAAATTCTTGTAAGCCTCTTCGTATTTACCCAGGCGGCATTGGGCCAACGCCAGGTTGTTCAGGACGCGCTTGTCCGTGGGCGCAAGACGCGCGGCGCGCTTCAAGCGGTCAACGGCGGCGCGGTAGTTGCCGTTCTGGTAGAGCGAGAAGCCGAGGTTATTCAAGGTGTGCGCATCTTCGGGCGCTTCCTTGATGGCCCGCTCGTAAGATTCCTTGGCACGCTCGCGCATCCCCTTCTGATCGTAAGCGAGCCCGAGCAGAGCGTTGGCCTCGCCCCGCAGGCGCGCGTCGAGCGAGGCGGCCAGAGAAAGTTCCGCAATCGCCTCGTTGACGCGACCCGTGTTAAGGAGCGCGCGGCCAGTCATCAAGTGATCGCGCGCCGAGCCCGAAGTGCTCGGCCTCTGTTCTGCGACGCTCAAGTTATCGCTCACGCGCATCGTCGGCGCGCTCTCGAACTTCGCGACATCCTTCTCGCTCAAACGGCGCAGGCGGTTCTCTTCACTGCTTCGGCCGAACAGTTTGCCGATGGCCTTGAAGGGAGCTTTGAAGATTCTGGCGACGCGGTTGCCGCCCTTCTTTTCTCCGCTCGCGCGCCCCGTCACTGATCCGTTGGCGTCAATGATGTTGGCCTCTGTGTCTCCGTCGCGGCCGGTGGTCTCGGCAGACCACAGGGCGGTTGCGCCGATAGAGAGTGTCACTCCGAGCAGGATGGCGATGATGGTTCGTTTACGCATGGGCTTCACTTGAACTCCTTTACATGTTCATGTTTTTGAGTGTGTCCATCAGTTGGAGCGCCGCCGGGCCGAGGATGGCTATGAAAAGCGTCGGGAAGAGGAAACAGGCCAGGGGAAACAAGAGCTTGACGGCGGCCTTCTGCGCAGCCTGTTCGGCGCGCTGGCGTCGCTTGGTGCGCAAAGAGTCCGAGAAGACACGGACGGCGCGCGCGATGGAAGTGCCGAAGCGGTCAGCCTGGATGAGCATCGCGACGAGGCTGCGCAGGTCGTCAACGCCCGTGCGCTCGGCCAGATTGCGCAGCGCCTCGTCGCGCTCGCGCCCGACCCTGATCTCCAGGTTAGCCATCTCGAACTCTTCGCTGATGTCCGGGTGCACGTCCTTCAACTCTTCGCTGATGCGCAGCATGGCCGCGTTCAGACCCAGGCCCGCCTCAATCGAGACCACCATCAAGTCCAGCGCATCGGCCAATCCCCAGCGCACTCTCTGCTGGCGGTTGCGAACCATGCGGCGCAGGATGAAGCGCGGCATCATGAAGCCTTTGACGAAGGCCACCATGATGAAGATGGAGGCGCTGCCCAGAGGACGCGCCGTCAAGGCGCACACGAGCGCCACTAAGCACGGATAGGCGACCATCGAAGTGAGCTGAAGCGCGCGGTAGATCACCGGCGCATTGGGCCCACGATAGCCCGCCTGCATCAACTGCTTTTGGAGCTTGTGCGCCTCGGCGGCCGAAGCGGGCGCGAGACGATTGAGCGGCGTCGCAATCGTCGCGGCGAAATCCGAGGCCGGGCCGCTCTCCTGCCCGAGAGAGACGGAAGCGCCCGGCGCTATCGCGCCCTTCTCATTCATTTTCCGCAGGCGCTCGGTGGCGGCGCTCTGCGGCCGCGAGATCAACCAGTAGAGACCGATCACGCCGAACGTGATGCAGACGAAAGTGGAGATGGTGATGATGAGAAGCATAGTCTTAATCGGCAGTCAGCTTTCAGCTTCCGAGCAGTCAGGCTTTGCCAACCGCTCTTTCAAATCTTGATTCGCAGAATTTTGCGGACGACGAGCATGCCCGTAAGCTGCATCAACAGCGCAAGGGCGATCAGCTTGTGGCCGCGCGGGTCGCTCACCATGACGCTCATGTAGTCCGGGTTCATGGCTGAGATGACGACGGTGATAAAGATCGGCAGCCCGCAGAGCAGCCAGGCGGACATGCGCGAGCTGGTCGTCAGCGTCTTCAGGTCGCCGAGGATGCGGAAACGCTCGCGTATCATGTGGGCCACTTTTTCCAGAATCTCCGCGAGGTTGCCGCCCGTCTCGCGCTGAATCAGGATGGCCGTCACGCACAGGCGCAAGTCCAAGAGCGGTATGCGTTGCGTCAGGTTTTCGAGCGCGAGCTTCAAGGAGAGGCCGAGGTTCTGCTCTTCGTAGGTCTTGCGAAACTCCGTGGCAATCGGCTCCGGCATCTCGGTCGAAACCATGTAGAGCGATTCCGAGAAGGCATGGCCGGCCGACAGAGCACGGCTCATCAATTCGAGCGCGTCCGGCAGGTGCTCAAGGAACTGGTCGAACCGTTTTTTGCGCCGCCAGAAGACGTGTATGAAGGGCAAGGCCGAAGCGGTCAGGCCCGCCGCCGCCATCACCAGCACCGAGATCGTCAGCACGGAGGCCGCGAGCACAGCCAGCATGCCCGCCATGATCGAAAACATGATGAGCCTGGTGACGGTGATGTGCAGGTCTGCCTGATCGAGCACGCGCTTGAGGCGGGTGGCGACCTGCATCTGGACGAGCACGCGATTCATCCAGGGAATCTCGCTCATCAACTCTTCGCGCGCCAGTATGACTTCAACGTCTTCGGTGTGCGCGGAATGGAGCAGGGCTTCGGCGAGCCTCTTTTGCAGGCGCGCTCGTTTCACTTCCGAGCCGCGCGTCGCCATAAGGTAAGCGCCGAGCACCAGGAATAGACAGAAGATAAAAACCAGGAAGGCGGCCAACATCTCTTTTACATCTCCTCGAACATGATGCGCGGCAGTTGCAGGCCGCAAGCCTTGAGCCGTTCGGCAAAGCGCGGGCGAATCCCTGTGGCGCGGAAGCGGCCGACCACTCGCCCTTCACGATCAACGCTCGTGCGCTCAAACTGGAAAATCTCCTGCATGGTGATCGTGTCGCCTTCCATCCCGGTCACTTCCGAGATGGAGGTGATGCGGCGCGTCCCGTCCGAAAGACGCGCGGCCTGCACGACCAGGTGAATTGCAGACGCTATCTGCTGCCGCATGGCGCGGTCTGAAAGGCGCATCCCGGTCATCTGAATCATCGTCTCAAGACGCGTCAGCGCGTCGCGCGGCGTGTTGGCGTGAATGGTCGTCAAAGAGCCGTCGTGGCCCGTGTTCATGGCCTGAAGCATGTCTATGCTTTCGCCGCCGCGCACCTCGCCGATGACTATGCGGTCGGGGCGCATGCGCAGGGCGTTCTTCACCAGGTCGCGCTGTGTGACTTCGCCTCGGCCCTCGATGTTAGGCGGGCGCGTCTCCAGGCGGACGACGTGCGGCTGTTGCAGTTGCAGCTCGGCCGAATCCTCAATCGTGACGATGCGCTCGTCTTCGGGGATGAAGGCCGAGAGCGCGTTCAGCAGCGTCGTCTTGCCCGCGCCCGTCCCGCCCGAAATGAGGATGTTCAAGCGCGCCTTGACGCACATCTCAAGCAGGTCTGCGATCTCGCGCGTGACGGCCTGCTTCTCGACGAGGGCGCTCATCCGAAGCGGCTCTGCGCCGAAGCGGCGGATGGAGAGTACTGGCCCGTCAATCGAGAGCGGCGGAATGATGGCGTTGACGCGCGAGCCGTCGGCCAGGCGCGCATCGACCATCGGCGAGGATTCGTCTATGCGGCGGCCGACCGAAGAGACTATGCGCTCGATGACGCGCATCAAGTGCTCGTCGTCCTTGAAGGCGACGTTTGTGGCTTCGAGCTTGCCGCCCCGCTCGATATAGATTTTGCTGTGCGAGTTGACGAGGATGTCCGAGATGGTCGGGTCGGCCAGCAGCGGCTCCAATGGGCCCAGGCCGAACAGCTCATGCCGGACTTCGCTCACCAGCCGCTCGCGCTCAAGCGAGGAGAGCGGCATGGCCTCTGTGGCGAGCACGCCTTCGGCGAGGCGCGAGACCTCGGCGTTGAGCTGGTCGGGTGCGAGCGCGCCGAGCTTGGTCAAATCCATGCGATTGATGAGCGCGCGATGCAGCCGCGACTTCATCTCAAGGAAAGAGTGCTGGCCGTTGCCGTTCGACTGGTCTGAAGCGCCGTTCATGACGACGCTCGACGTGCTTGCTTCTCGATCAAATCTTTCACGTAGGGCCATGATGATTTACGCTTCCTACTGGCTGATAGAAGGTTGAAGGGTTTCGGAGACTTCGCGGTCGCGCGACGGCATGGCTGCGGCGGCGCGGCTGCGGCCGCCGAAGAGCGAGCCGAGGAATCCTTTGCGCTGCGGCACGGCCTCGATGAAGGACGCGTCGTTTCCGAGAATCGTCCCGGTGATGCGCCTGATCTCGGTCGCGATCTTCGAGGCCGAGCCGGAAAGGACGAGCGGTTGGCCCAGGTTGATCGAGTTGACGACCGGCTGGTAATCGCTCGGCACGAAACCGACCACCGGCTCGCCCAGGAATTTTTCGACTTGGCGCAGGTCAAGGTCTATCTGCTTGCTCCAACGATTGACGATCACCCGAACCTTCTTGCGCGGGTAGCCGAGGCGGTCGAAGATTTCCAGCGAGCGTTGCGCGCTGCGGATGGCCGGGATGTCGAGGGTCAGGACGAGCACTATGTCGTCGGCCTGGTCGAGGGCGGCGAGCGTGATGGCGTCGAAGGTGTGCTGCGGGTCTAGGACGACGTATTCGTAACGCTCGCGGAGGCGTTCGAGCGCCTCGAAGACGTGCTCCGGCTCTATGTCGTCGGCCGAGTCGGCTTCGCGCGGCGCGGCCAGCAGCGCGAGGTTTGAAGAGTACGGCGTCACGTAGCTCGTCAAGAGCGAGTCGTCCATGCGCTCGCGATTCTCAACCATGTCTGCGATGGAATACTTGGCCTCTATGCCGAGGAAGAGCGGGAGGTCTCCGGCCTGCAAATTGAGATCGACGAGGACTGTGGGCTGAGCGGTCGCCGCTGCGAGATTGGTCGCGATGAAGGTCGTCCCGCAGCCGCCCTTGCTGGAAAAGACAGCGATCAAGCGCCCCTTCTTCCGAGGCATCTCGACGCGCGTGGCGCAGACTTCGGCCGTGCGCGCCAGAACCGTGTCGAACTCTTCTTTAATCACCGGGAGCCTCAGGAATTCCCGCGCCCCGGCGCGCATGCTGCGCAGGATCAACTCCGGCGAGGCATCGCGCGCCGCGCAGATCAAAGCCGTCGGCACTGCTTCAGAGGTCAGACGCTCGATGAGCGCGAGGCCCTGCTCGGCGTTGGGCCCAAGCGTGATGACTGCGGCCGAGGGGCGCAAGTGTACGATCTGTTCATAAACCTGCTCGGGGTCGTCGCCTCCGGCGAGCAGGCGGCCGTCCGCAGCTTGCAGCGCGCCGCGTATCTCCTTGAAGGTGTCGAGCCCAGTGCTCAAGATGACGAAGGTTAGTGGTTGAGTCATCGCTAGTCCTTGCTAGTCCTTAAATGAAATCCGGTCGTGGCCGTTACGGATAGAGGATGATGCCCGCGTTCTCTCCCGTGAGCGTCGTCTTGTACTTGGGCATCCTGACCGTGCCGCCGACGAGAGGGATGCTGAAGTTGAAGTCATAGTTCTGAATCTGGACTGAGACCGTTCCCTTGTTGACGCCGAATGCGTTCGGAGCCCCGGAGTATTCGACCAGCACGTTGCCTGTGGTCAGGTGGTCTACGAGTGGCTGCGCGCCTCCGGCCGTCGTGCCGTAGACGGCCATCAGCTTGACGTTCTCAACGTCTGCCTGAGTATTGACGACCGCGTAACGAGCGCCGCGACGGGCCGCGTCCGAGAGCGCATTGTGAACGTAGAGCAGGCGGCCGAACTCGACGATGGCGAACATCACCGTCAGAAAAACGGTCGCGCCGATGGCGAACTCGACGAGAGTTGTGCCCCGCTCGCTTCTCCTGGTCATTGCGCAACGCATCATGGTCGTCAACCCTCTCGTCAGATAACCGGCGTCGTGGAGGTGGCCAGCATCATGGTGCTTGGGGTGAGTTGTATCCTGAGCGAGAAGGACGGATTGCCCGTCAGCTTGCCCAGGTCAAAGAGCGGCTCGTAGTAAAAGTTTTCTATCCGCACCTTGATCGTATCGGGCAGCACGCCCGCCACACCGCCCTCGCGGTCAATCTTCACCTTGTCCATCGTCAGCCCCGGAACGACCGCGTCCGCATCCGTGCAAGCGGTCGGGTTGCCGCAGATCACCAGGCGGCGAGCGTTATCGTCCATGATGTTGACGGGCTGGCTCATCAGGTAGCGCGCGCCTACGCGCGTGGCCTTCGCCAGCGTCGTGTAGGTGTAGAAGAAGCGGCCGAACTCGGCGACCGCCGCGAACATCAGGATGAAGAGCGGCAGCACTATGGCAAGCTCGGCCAACTGCGTGCCGCGTTCCGCTCGCAGGAAGCCAGGCAGACGGCGCGTGATCCTGGAATGCGCTTTCATTCGGCTTTCACCTCACTTGAAGAGCACGGGGATGTTCATCGTCGAGCTGACGGGCCCACCCAGGGGGTCGTAGCCGCCGCTGCCGATGACGGTCGTGTCGCCGATGTACTCGGCCTGTATGTCGCCGCCGTTGCCGTTATCGGCCTTGGTGCGCAGGAAGAAGAGGCCGAAGCGATCAAACTTCACCGTGTCGCGTCCCTGGTCGTACTGATCTTTTTTGACAATCGGGATAATGACCACGCGGCGGCCGGCGACGCCCGTGTGGCCTGGGCTCGGCGGCTGCGTGGACGTGCCCTTCAGGTACGTCTTGTAATCAATGCCCTCTTTGACGTTGGTGTCGGGCGGATACTGCGCAGGGTCAAGGCCGCTGGCATAGTCGTCGAAGCGAGTGTTGATGCCCTGGCGCACGGGGCCGGAGTTGACGCCCGGCTTGGTGTCCACGGTGTAGACATCGCCCGGCCCGGCTTCCGTATGAACGCCGCTGGCGATGCCTACGCGGAGGTCGCTGCTGCCACGCCCCGCGACGGCGAGCGCCTGGTAGTTGCCCGGCGAGGCGCTGTTGTTGGGCGCAGAGCGAATCGTGTAGGTGTTGCCCGGTGTCATCGGCACGTCGTAGTCGATGACCGAGAGCGGGAGCCAATCCATGAAGGTGTTGATCGGAGCCGCACCGGCCGTGGCCGTCGCCTGCATCTGCACATTGCTGCCGAGAATCATCGCGGCGAAGCTCATCCCGACGGGAGACTGCGGCGTCGTCACCTGTACGTAGCGAATCTGCGAAGCCACCGGCCAGGCATCCTCTTCCTTCATGTATGGCCCGGCCAGGTGCGCCGCGAAGAGGACGTTGGTGCGCGGGATCTGGACGTTCGTGTTGTTGAACTCGTACTTGTTCTTGATGGTCAGGACGGTGCGGTCGGCCGCATCCGTAATCCCTGCGGCCGAAGAGTTCAAGGCGGAGGCTCCGGCCAGCGCAGCCGAATCGGCCGCGTTCTGTAGCTCGGCCTTTGCGACGTAGAGGTGGCTGATGTCTACGCCTAAGCCGACGGCGAAGAGGAGGGCGAGCATGCCGAAGGTCGCCAGCGCCATCACCGAACCACGTTCTCCATCTCTGACGCATCTGCTATTCAACTGTTTCTTCATTCTCGCTTCCTCCTCTCCCACGTCGTTCAGTTAAGGGCCCTTACCTCTGCGGAGCTTCGCCGACATCGAGCTTCATCGCGACGGATGAAGTGGCGAAGGCCGAAGACCAGGCATCGTTGCGGCTCATGGGCAGAAACGAGACGGTCGTCGTGCTCGAAGGAAGCGGGGGCGTCTGCGCGGGCTTCTGTGCCGGCGCGGCGGCAGGCTTCTGCGGAGCAGTGACGGCGGGCGGCGGCTGCTGCGAAGTAGTGCCGGTCGAATAGCCGCTCTCGCCCTGTATACCTTCGCCCTTGGGCTCGACGCCGAGCGGCGAGCCGTTCCTCAATCCATCTACACCGCGCAAGCGCGGCAGGTCGTCCGGGTTCACCGGCTTAACCATCTGCGCCGTGACGATGAACATCAGCTCCGTCTCGTTCTTCTGAAAAGATTTCGACTTGAAGAGGTTGCCGAGGATGGGTATGTCGCCCACGACCGGAACCTTTGAGAGAGAGCGCGTCTCGTTGTTATCCAGAAGGCCGGCGAGCGCGAACGATTGGCCGTCTCTCAGCTCGATACCCGTCTTGGCGCGGCGCGTGCGAAGCGCCGGAATGACGAAGCCGTCGAATTTGACGCCAGTCGAAAAATCTATCGTCGAAACTTCGGGCTCAAGCTCAAGGCGTATGTGATCTTCATCGATGATCGTCGGCTTAAAATTCAGGCGCACGCCGTACTCTTTAAAGACCACCGTCACGGAAGTGCGGTTGTCGCCGCTCTGCACGATGGGCACTGGAAACTCTCCGCCCGCGAGGAAGCTCGC
>DASVQF010000053.1:0-12314 GCA_036389315.1 Pyrinomonadaceae bacterium | reverse complement strand
GATTTCGCGGAAGGTGTTTTGCGAGGGCAACCAGACCTCTATATCGTAGGTCTTCGCGGCGGAGAAACCCGTGTCGCCGGTCGAGAGCGTGACGACGCGATAGTGTAGATTCAACTTCTGCAAGACGCGCTCGGCGTCGCGCGTCAGCGATTCCAACTCGTCGTAGGAGTTTTCGGGCAAGGCGAGTTTGACGAGTTCGACTTTCTCGAACTGGTGCTGGCGAATCAGCCCGCGCGTGTCGCGCCCGTAGCTGCCCGCTTCGGAACGAAAACAGGGCGTGTAGGCCACCATCTTCAAAGGCAGTTGCGCCGCGTCGAGCGTCTCTTCGCGGTAGATGTTCGTGACGGGTACTTCCGCCGTCGGGCTGAGATAAAGCTCGCGCTCGTCCGTCAGCTTGAACAAGTCCTGCTCGAATTTAGGCAGTTGGCCCGTGCCGAACAACGAGTTGCGGTTGACGATGAAGGGCGGGAGCGTCTCTTCGTAACCGTGCTCGCGCGTGTGCAGGTCGAGCATGAAGTTGACGAGCGCGCGCTCCAGGAGCGCCCCCGCGCCGTAGAGGATAGAGAAGCGCGCCGCAGCGATCTTCGCCGCGCGCTCAAGGTCGAGGATGCCGAGCGCAGTTCCTAGATCAACATGATCTTTGGGCTCGAAATCGAAGGCGGGCGGCGTGCCCGAGCGCCGTTCTTCGCGGTTGGCCGTGTCGTCCGCTCCGCGAGGCACGCTCGCGTGCGGGATGTTCGGCAGCGTCGAGAGCAGCTCGCGCATGCGTTCTTCGGCATCGCTGCGGGCGCGGTCAAGCTCCGCTATGCGATCTTTGAGTTGGCCCACGGCCTGGCGTCGCGCTTCGGCCTCCTCGCGCCTGCCCTCTTTCATGAGGCTTCCGATCTCGCGGCTCGAAGCATTCCGCTCGGCGTTCAATTGGTCTGATTCGCTGATGATGCGGCGACGCACGGCGTCAGTTTCGGCGAAGCTGCTCAGAGCTTCCGTTGGAAAGCCGCGCGCTTCGAGCGCCGCGCGTACGGTTCCGAGGTTTTCGCGGACGAAGTTGAGATCGAGCATTTGCTGCCGTCCTTCAAGTTATGATATGAGATACGCCTCTGCACGAGGGTTAAACGAAAAACTTCAAGCTAGCCGACGCTGTACGCGTGTGTCAAGAGAAGGGCCCGGCCCCGTCTATGCCTGTGAAGTCGGTCGTCCTATAACATCTGTCTTGATAATGGAGGAGAGACCTTGAGCGATTCGGAGAAGCAGTTCGCAGGACGTGCGGCGATTGTGACCGGAGCGACGCGCGGCATAGGTCGCGCCATCGCGCTGGAACTGGCGCGGCGCGGCGCACACGTAGCCTTCAATTACGCCAGAAGCGCCGAGGCCGCAGACGCTCTTAAGGCCGAGCTGGAAAGCTTGGGCGTACAGGTGCTCTCACAACAGTGCGACGTGGCCGAGACGGAGGCCGCCGCCGACATGGTCAAACAGACCAAAGATGCTTTCGGCCGCATAGATTTTCTGGTCAATAACGCCGGCATCACTCGCGATAACCTGATCCTGCGGATGAAGGAAGATGATTGGAACGCAGTGATTGACACGAACCTCAAGGGGCCCTGGAACTTCTCGCGCGCGGCCCTGCGCGTCATGCTCAGGCAGGAAGGCGGCGGCTCCGTCTTAAACATCTCTTCCATCAGCGGCGTGGTCGGCATGGCCGGTCAATCAAATTACTCGGCCTCGAAGGCCGGCCTGATAGGGCTCACCAAAGCCCTCGCCAAAGAGGTGGCGAGCCGCAAAGTCACCGTCAATGCGCTGGCGCTCGGACTGGTTGCGACGGATATGGCCGGCGCGCTCGACGAAGGCTATCAGGCCAAGCTCCTGGAACAGATTCCGCTCGGGCGCTTCGCCGAAGCAGACGAGGTCGCGCGCATAGCCTGCTTCCTGCTCTCCGAAGACGCACGCTACATCACGGGCCAGGTCATTCAGGTTGACGGCGGCCTGGCGATGTGAGGCAATAAGCGTAAAGCTTCTAAAAGAGAGGTGCCCCGTCAATCTTTCGACTGACGGGGCAAAACTTTCATGGCAGGCTCGGAGTTCAGGGTGGCGTTGGCAATGAACTGAGAATCGTCACTTACGGCCGATTCTGTAATTTATAGGCGGTGCGTGCGTATATGGGCGAGATAAAATCCGTGCGGCCTTAAAAACTATAACGCGCCGTGATTGAAACCCTACGCACCTTTCAACAGAGCTTCAGCGAAAGCGTTAATAGCCACAATTGTCAAACTATCTGTACACCGAAGCATGCCATATTCGGGGGTGTCGCTGCTCGGTATGTGCGAAATTATACCGAAGTTTTGTGAGCTGTCAAGCACAAAGTTTACCGAATCTCAATATTTTTGTGACAAAGTTACGGGCCCGAATCGGTTCCGAAACAAAGAGCATTAATGTAAACCCTTACAGGCAGGAGGTTAAAGCCTTCGAGCTACTCTGTTTGCCGCTCCAAATGACGGGGCTGCGCGGTCGTATAAAAATTTGCTTCTCCGGCCGGGCGAGTATTCCAGCGCCTATGAATCCAGAGCCATTGACCTGGAAAGCGGCGCACGTACTCTTCGATGATAGAAGTAAACTGCGAGGTCAATCGCCGGACATCCAGCGCCTCGTCGCCGCTGGGCTCGACTTCCAGGGGCCGTCCGACGCTCAGGACGAAGCGGCCCCGCTTCTCGTCCCAGGGGATGAAGACGGGAAGCACGGCTGCTCCGGTGCGCAGGGCGAGCGTGGCGAGTCCCGAAGTAGTCGAGGCCGGGATGCCGAAAAAGTCTACAAAGACCGCTTCGTGCGGATGAGTGTTGAGGTCTACGAGTATGCCGACCGTGCCGCCTTCTCTGAGGGTACGCAACATGGGGCGGGCGGCGCTGCGTTTATCAATCGAGCGGTTGCCGAAGCGCGTGCGCGTCGATTCCACCAACTGCTCGACCTTAGGGTTATCAATACGACGCGCGAGGAAGCTCATGGGGTATCCGAAGGCTGAGAGAGCGAAGCTCGAAAGCTCCCACGCGCCGAGATGACCTGTGAAGAGGATGACCCCGCGCCCTGCGCGCCGTGCCGCTTCGAGATTTTCCAGCCCCTCGCATTCTATGATTCGGCGCAGGCTATCGGGCGTCGAGCGCGGCAAGTGGCTGAACTCGCCGAGCAGGCGGCCCAGATTCTCAAAACAGCCTCGTAGAATCGCTGCCCGCTCGGCTTCGCTCAGACGGGGGAGCGCAAGTTCCAGATTGCGCTCTCCCGTTGTGCGGAGCCTGCCGCCCAGAGTGTAAGCGATGCGACCGAGCCCGCGCCCAAAGGCGACGGCTACGGAGCGCGGCATGAGCCCAAGCGAAGTGAGAATAGAGCGCGCCGCTATATACTCAAGCATCGTTTGTACTTTTCCGTGTTTGCCCATCTGTCGGAAACTGCGTCGAGCGTAGTGTAATGCGGAGAAGATAAAGTCGCAACAAAGCAGAGAGCGGATAAATGAGTTATCATTGCTTTTGAAGAGTTGCTTGCATCTCGCTATCATTGATCGCTCAACGCGGAGAGAACATGTTATGAGAGAATGGACATTTTATACGATCTTCTTCCTGCTGCTTCTCTTCATCTGGCCCTGGCTCTGGCGGCGCTTCAGGCAATCGTCGAGTGGAAATGATCCTTCATTAGCGATGGGGCTGGTGGGCTGGCTCGTGCATGCCCCTTCGATCATGTTCGCCGCCTCTCTGGCCAAAGCTCTCTCTCAGAGATGGTTTTATACCGACGCTGTGGGGAAAGAACTGATCCTGGCATTTATCCTCGTCGCCTTAGCCTTTATCTCCATCTGGCGAGCGGCCAACAGGTCTGGTTATGAGAGAGGTTTGGAAGAGGGATATAAGAAGGCAATGGTTGACCAGCCTCCCTACAGGTAGGTGGAAAACCGCAGGGAGGCACGTGAAGAAGCTGTCTGGAGGCTTCTCCCTCAAGGCCCGAATCGCTGGCGATACTCTGCGGCATTGATAAAAGCATTAGCCAGGCCACCGAGCGTGATCTCTCCACTGTCCAAACGCTGCAAGTAGTTGAAGTACGCTCCGTCTGGATTCCTCGTGAAGAATCCATAATAAGCCGACACTACCTGCGCTTCGTGCAAGTACTTGGCGCTTACCTCCACACGCTCTGAAATCTCTCTCCACGAAGAACTGGCGATCAAAGAACTCTCCGGAGCGCAGGAAGCCGTCGCCCGCCACGGTCACGCGGTTGCGGGGAGGCGGAGGCTGACCCGGCTGTGCGCATTGGTCTATGCGAGCAGTCCATCCCAGCCATCCTGACGGGTCTGGCTCGCGGCTTAATAAATCGACATAAAGTTGGCGGACGAAGAAGCTGGTGTTGTCGATGGGGTTGGATGTGCCTGGGATGTCATTATCCAGAATGGCGACCGGCACACGCTGGTTCTGACCGAGAGCGGCTCCCAGCGGATTGCTCAAGGTGAGAGCGAGGCTCTCAGGGATTTCGACGTAGACATCATCGACGATGCTCAGCGAGAGCTGTTTAGTCGCTTCGCCGGCAGCAAAGCGGAGCTTACCGACCGCGATATGATGGTCGCACTTTCTGGAAGCGGCATCGGTGGGCCGGCCCGGCGTTGTGGGGCACATCTGAAGTTGGCGTCGGTCGTATCGCTGGTCGAGTATTTGACAGTCGCGGGAGCGGAGATGTCGCCGCTGCGTGTGACTGTGATTGTAACCGTGCCGACACCTTCGTCCGCGTTGTAGGTCGCGCCGCTGATGGTGAGCGGAGCGGGATGGCCGTGAAGTTGCCGGTCTGGTTTGCGCTCAGGTTGTCGAAAGTCCTGCTGGCGGGGCTGAAGGTGTAGTTGGGTGACTAGGGCGTGACGGTGTAGTTGCCGCCGACGGGCAGGTAGTGAAAGAAGTAGCTGCCCCCGCCGTTTGCTATCGTCATCGAAGCGTTGCGCGGGCCGCTCAGCGTCACCGTCACGCCGTTCACAGGCTTGCCCTTGGCGTCAGCCACGTAGCCTTCGATCACGTGCGAATCCAGAATCACTGTCTGCTGCGTAGCGATGTTATTCGCAAGGTTCGGGTCGGGCTCGTTGCCTCCGACGGCGGCCGTGTTGCTGACGGGCTTAATCCACTGGCTGCCGGCTGTGATCTTGACCGTGGCCTGAGCGCCGGCGGCGAGCGTGCCCAGGTTGCAGGTCAACGTGCCGTAGGCGATTGGGTCTTTGCTGCACTGCCCTTGACTGCTCGTTGCCGTGCCTAAAGTGACCTCGAAGGGTGACTGCGGGTCGTTCAGGACGACGCCGGTCGTAGTAGATGGCCCGTGGCTGGGGATGGTGAAGGTGTAGGTGATGGGCTCTGGCGCTGCCGCGCCGCTCGCCTTGCAGAGCGTTGGCTATGGGAAAGTCTGTCGAATCCGTGTTGCCCGTCAGGTAGGCGCTTCCCGAAGTATCTACGGCGATACTGTTGGCCTGCTCGTAGGCTGCGCCGCCCAGGTAAGTGGAATAGACGAGCACGGGGTCTATGACTAGAGCGCGGCTTCTGTCATACCCGCCCACGGAATCCCACCTGCCAGCCTTTCATCCACATAACGTCCCTTCACCTCTCGCCTCTCTCCATCTGTCTCCTGATAGAGCAAGGGCCTGTGCTGGCGCACATCTCCGGCAGATGTCCGCCAGCACCAGCTCTCCTTGCTCGTCCACGAAGAGGTTCTGCGCGCCTGTGAAGGAGAGGCGTATCTGCTCGGGGTCAGCACCGCCGAGCCTTGTTGACTTTGGCGGCGGGCGCACCGCTTCTGAAAAAATAGAGCGGCGCATAACTGATGAGCCCTGTGAGAAGGGTGAGAATGCAGACTGATCGGATAGCAGCCGTGCGTGGGCGAGGCATTAGTGCTTAACTCCCGTGATCTATCTTCAATTGTGGCACAGCAAGAGCGGCTGAGGGTACTGAAGCAGGAGCGGGTCGGGACAGCTTCTATCCTTAACTGAGATACCTTACCGGCCTGAAAATTTAACCAGGATCGGACGAAGCTGCAAGCCTGTGAGCCTTGCCGGTGAGCTCTTTCAGCGGTTTGGGTAGGATGCGTCCGCAAGGGACTTTAAGGAGCATGCTCCTTAAAGTCCTTACTGCTGTGTCCCGGAGATTTGATCCAGCTCTTTGATGAGCTCCTGCTCCATCACCTTCGTAGAGCCCTGCCCGTCGCCGTAGAATCCGCCGGGGTAGTTCGCCAGCGCCGCCTTCGCGTAGTTTAGAGCCGTCTGAAAAGCTGCACGCTTCTTCTCTCTCTCTGTCTCCTGACGACCTTTCTTCTCAAAGTCGCTTGCCAGCAGATGCTCAATCCAGGCCGTCCTTTGCTTGCAATAGCCTTTCGGTCGCGCGGTGCATACTGACTGCTGGGTTGATCCGCCTTTCTCCTCTTCCGGCAGCGATGCTTCTATCTCCAGGTATCTCATGAAATCCTCCTGGCTGCCACCCGGCGTCTTCTTCTTTCTTTTCGTCTCGCCGCGAAAATAGAGGGCATGACCGTTGGTCGGGTCGAGGTCTGAGATGAACCTGATAAGCTCGTCGTTGTGAGTGTAGTCTCTTTGATCTGGCGGCTTAGCCAATATGTTGTCTCGCCACTCCGCGTTCAGCATTCTTGCGGCCTCCAGAATCATCTGGTCGCCGGTGGCCCGTGCGTACCGTCGCAGGTCGGCGTTCAGCATGTGATAGCGTGACTGTAAGCTCGCCGCCTCTTCACGTTTGACCTCCAGTTGATTCGACAGATCAAAAGTCGTGTACCACGTAACCCCACCCACGATGAGACTACCCAGCACGGCGTAAAACCACTTGACCTTCATCTTTTCATTTTCAGAGATGAGGCCGGGGATCGCGCTGAACATGGCTCCGAGCGCAGTGCCGATTGCGATCATGTGGGGCCTAAATGACGGGAAGCCGTACCAACCGAGGATTAGAAAACCAACTGAGATGACTATCACTAGTATCAGTTTAACCGGTAAGAAGCGCGTAATCTCTTCCTTTGACGGAAGTCCCTGCTGCAACCGTGCTACGATATTCATGAGCTGCCTCCAAAGCCACTCAACGAAGACGCCACTTCGGACGCGCGTTGAGATTCAAGACCGGCAAAAGGTTCACATCCGTCAAGGCATGTAGATTGGGGATGAGCCGACAGCCCTTTTGCGAACGAGGGTGGCGATACGACAATGCTCGCAGTTGAATATTCCAGGCAATCTTGCATTCAAATTATTTATGAGACTAACAAGAAAGGCTCTCGTCAGCAGGTATGCGAGGCTTGAGACGTGCGTACGATATTCCTGTAGGGTGTGGTTGTCAATAGTCGGGGGAAGCGGCCCCCTCAATACTTCTTTCCGTCACGCTCTGCCATTCCTGCTTCATCGTGGCCCTGATTGCGCCCCTCATGATCTTCTGTAGCCGCTTCTGAAGCCTGACCCATTTATGTCTACCCGGCGAGAGGGGCTGTATGTCAGGCTTCGGTCTCGTTCCGGTCACAAGAGGAAAACAGAAGGGCAATGAAAGATCGGCCTAAATCTTTGATATACTTAGCGTAAGGTTAGATGGAGAGGGGCTTCCGGGTTGCCTTCGGGAAAGACACATGATGCCGTCACAGTCATTCTGGCCGCGCCGACTTTCGTCGCCGCCTGGGGTTTAAGCGGAAGCCTGGGGCTCTCGGCGCTGGCTACGGGAGCGATGCTTTTCGGCGGCTTGATGTTCGGCCCAGACCTGGACATACAATCGCGCCAGTACACGCGCTGGGGGCCTTTCCGTCTCCTCTGGCTGCCCTATCGCATGCTCTTCAAGCACCGCTCGCGCTGGTCGCACGGTATCATCTTCGGCACGCTGATACGCGTCATCTATTTCGCCGCCGTGATTGCGCTCATCACGGTCGCTGGTATCTACCTGAGAGCGATGCTGACGGGCGGCGTGCCGCCCACCCTCGAACAGTTCACAGAAGCCTGGCGCGCCATCGAAGAGAGCGCCAGCCGCAGCGTCGGCCGCCACGCCCTCTGGGCCATCCTCGCCGGGCTCTGGTGGGGCGCGGCAAGCCACACCCTCACAGACGTAGCCTGGTCTGTCATGCGCAAAGGCTCCGAAATATTTTAAGAGCAGTGGCGAGTGACAAGTGACGAGTGACGAGTGACAAGCTTTTCCTGCTTGCTCGTCACTTGTCACTTGTCACTCGTCACTGCCTTTCAGTGTCCGGTGCGTGTCTGGACTAGGCGATAAGCCTGGCGGCGGACGGCTTCGGAGACGTTGCGGTTCTGCGAGATGCCCTGTAGGTCGCGGTTATGTATGCGCGGCAGGATGGTGACGGCCGTGGCGATGGGCGTGCGCGGGTTGCGCGCGAGGTTGAGGATGATCGGATAGTTGCGCGCCCAGGCCCGGTTCATGGCAATCGTGCGCAGGACTTCGTCGGCCACAGTCCTCATCGCGGCGATATTTTCGACCTCATGATCGGTGATGCGCGGGTTGCGCATGACGGCCGCGGCGACGACCTTGTTGGAGTCGCGGATGAGGATGGCGCGCGCCTCGCGGTCGCCCTTCATGCCGAGCTTGATGCGATCCTTGACCGTCATCATCATGATGCGGCGAATGAGCGAGATGCGCTCGGGCGAAACCTCGTCGCCTTCCAGGCGCGCGTCGGCGATGATGCGCTCGGCGTTTGCCTTGCGCTGCTCGAACGTCTCTTCGACGAGCTGCTCGATGCGCTCCATGGCGAGCCAGGAGTCGTCTATGTCGTCGTCCGAGACCTCTATGTGCGCGGCTATGAGCCAGGCGTCCTCGGCCAGAAAGGGCTCGCCGCCGGTTTCCGTGGCCAGAGATTCGGCCGTTTCAAAAAACTCCGCTGCTGCTGTTTGCCCGCGCGCGCGCAGCTCGTCGGCGATCTGCTGTGCGCCGCGCTCTTTCTCAAAAAACTCTCGACGGGTCTCGCGCGCTCGCCGCTCGGCCTCGGGCGTGTGCGCCGGGTTATTGATGATCGCGTCGATGATGGCCGGGTTGCGGATGAGTCTCTGCTGATTGATGGCGATCAGCTCAAGGAGCGAGCCGTCCGTGGTCTTGGCCGCAAGCTCCGCTATGGCTTCATCCGGCGTGCTGTGATTGAGCGTGACCGCCTCGTGAACCTCTCGCGAGAGGCTGCGGCGCGTGGCCAGATAGGAGAGCACCGTGGGAGCCGTCTCGTTAGTCTTGGCGATCTCCAACAGTTCGGCCGCGTCCTGCGACTCAAGCGTAGAGTCTGCGGCCGTGGCGATCTCCGCGTTGTCGCTCGTGCGCAGGGCGACGAGCGCTTCCAGCAAGTCAGCCTGCGGGAGCGGGAGCAGGCCGCGCGCAGCCATCATGCGCGCCTGCTGCGGAGCCTTTCCGGCGACGATGGCTTTAACCAGCGGATTCGTAGACGTGACGTTTGCGCTCATAGCGAGGGCTTCTCGCGGGGATTGATTTTAGCCGAAGCCGGGACAGGTTGCTGCTGCGGTCGGCCCCGGCTTTTCGGCTCATTGGACGCTCTAGAATTTCACGCGCCGCAGCACTTCTTATACTTCTTGCCCGAACCGCAGGGGCAGGGCTCGTTGCGTCCGACCTTCGGCTGGTCGCGCGTGACCGTCTTGGTCTTGGCGGCCTCTTCGCCCGCAGCGGTCGCTCCCTGATTGGGCCCGGTGAAAGTGAGCGACGACGGGCGACGGGGCGCTCTCCGCTGTTGAAGCTGTTCGGGCGCTTGCTCTGTGACGACCTGTAGGTTGAAGAGCGAGCGAATGGTCGTCTGGTCGATGCGGTCGAGCATCTCCTGAAAGAGATCGAACGACTGCTTCTTGTATTCGACGAGCGGGTCTTTCTGCCCGTAGCCGACCAGGCCGATGCCCTGCTTCAGGTGGTCGATGGAGAGCAGGTGGTCTTTCCACTGCGCGTCTATGATGTTGAGCATGATGATGCGCTCATAAGTCCGCATCGCCTCGACGCCGATCTGCTGCTCCTTCTCGGCATAACGCGCCTTCAGCTTCTCCCAGATCGCCGCTTCGATCTCTTCCGAAGTGGAGTTGGCGAAATCTATCCCTTCGGCATCGGCGTCGAAATCGTAGATGGAATCGAGCTGAACTTTGTAGTTCACCACGTCCCAATCTTCGGGCGCAACGTCTGGGTTGAGGTACTGCTTGGTGATGTCTGCGAGCAGGTCGCGCGCCACGCCCGTCTCGCCCATCAGGTACTCGCGCTGATCTGGTTCTTCCATCAACTGGCGGCGCAGGCCGTAGATGGTCTCGCGCTGCTTGTTCATCACGTCGTCGTATTCGAGCAGGTGCTTGCGCGATTCAAAGTTGCGGCCTTCGACCGACTTCTGCGCGCCCTCTATGCGCTTCGAGACCATCTTGGATTCGATGGCGACGCCCTTCTCCATACCCAACCGCTGCATCAGAGCCTTGACCTTGTCGCCCGCGAATATTCGCATCAGGTCGTCTTCTAAGGAGAGGAAGAAGCGCGAAGAGCCCGGGTCGCCCTGGCGTCCGGCGCGACCGCGAAGCTGGTTGTCTATGCGGCGCGATTCGTGCCGCTCGGTTCCGATGATGTGCAGGCCGCCGAGCTTGACGACCTCCTTGTGCTCCTCTTCGACGATGCGCCCGGCCTCGGAGACGGCCTCCTCCCACTGCTCGTCCGTGGCCTCATCCGGGTCGATCTCCCGGCGCTTGAGGAACTCGCGCGCCATGAACTCGGGATTTCCGCCGAGCAGAATGTCTGTGCCGCGACCGGCCATGTTGGTGGCGATGGTGACAGCGCCTTTGCGTCCGGCCTGGGCGACGATCTCGGCCTCGCGCTCGTGATACTTGGCGTTGAGGACGTTATGCGGAATGCCGACCTTTTGCAGGCGACGAGAAATCAGCTCGGAGTTCTCGACCGAGACCGTGCCGACCAGGACGGGCTGCCCCTTCTCGTGGCACTCCTGAATCTCTTCGACGACGGCGTCCCACTTCTCGGGCAGCGTGCGATAGATGGCGTCCGGGTTATCCGTACGCACCATCGGCATGTTCGTCGGGATGACGATCACATCCAGCTTGTAGGTCGAATGAAACTCGGCCGCCTCAGTCTCGGCCGTGCCCGTCATCCCCGAAAGCTTTTCGTAGAGGCGGAAATAGTTTTGCAGCGTGATGGTCGCTAAGGTCTGGTTCTCTCTTTCGATCTTGACGCCCTCTTTGGCTTCGACGGCCTGGTGCAAGCCGTCAGACCAGCGGCGGCCCTTCATCAATCGGCCCGTGAAGTCGTCAACGATAATGACCTCGCCCTCCTGCACGACGTATTGATGGTCAAGCTTGTAGAGCGTGTGGGCCTTCAAAGCCTGCTCGACGCAGTGCAGCAAGTCCATGTTCGACGGGTCGTAGAGATTGCCGACGCCGAGCAGTCGCTCGGCCTTATCCACGCCCTCTTCGGTCAGAACGGCCGTGTGCTGCTTTTCGTCCACCAGGTAATCGCCAACGGTCGTGCCGTCCTCGCGCTTCTCGCCCTTCTTGAGCTGCGGGATGATGGCGTCGGCCTTGTAGTACTTGTCCGTGGCTTCGTCAGACGCGCCGGAGATGATAAGAGGCGTGCGCGCTTCGTCGATCAGGATCGAGTCCACCTCGTCCACGATGGCGAAGTAATGGCCGCGCTGGACGCAGGTCGCCAGGTCGAACTTCATGTTGTCGCGCAGGTAGTCGAAGCCGAACTCGTTGTTCGTCCCGTAGGTGATGTCGCAGGCGTACTGCTCGCGTCGGTGCGAGGACTGCTCACCCGAGAGGATGACGCCCACCGAGAGGCCGAGGAAGCGGTGCACTCGGCCCATCCACTCGGCGTCGCGCTTGGCCAGGTAGTCGTTGACCGTGACCAGGTGGACCCCGTCGCCGGAGATCGCGTTCAGATAGGCGGGGAGCACCGAGGTGAGGGTCTTGCCCTCACCGGTCTTCATCTCGGCGATGTTGCCGAGGTGCAGCGCCGCGCCACCCATGATCTGCACCCGGAAGTGCCGCTGCCCCAGCGTGCGGGTCGCGGCCTCGCGGACGACGGCGAACGCCTCCGGCAGCAGCGCGTCGAGCGTCTCGCCGTCGGCGTAGCGCTGCTTGAACTCGTCGGTCTTGGCCTGCAGCTCTGCGTCGCTCAGGTCGGTGTAGTCGTCCGCGAGCGACTCGACCGCGTCGGCGATCCGGTTGAGACGTCGGAGGATCTTGCCCTCGCCGGCACGGAGAAGCTTCGAAAGCACCACACCCCCAGCGTAGGCGGCGACGCCAGCACCGTCGGAGAGGATCGGCCACGGCGGACCGTAACCTCTGCCGGTGGCCCACG
>DASVQF010000052.1:0-41686 GCA_036389315.1 Pyrinomonadaceae bacterium | reverse complement strand
GACGCAACAGTGGGAAAGAGGACAAGACGCCGTGGGAACTGATTCATGAGAAAGAGCCGAAAGTCAGTGCCGCGATCTGTGAGTTGCCGCCGGTCTATCTTGATGAGTTGTTTATGAAGAAGCTCGACGCAAAGCTTCTATGGGGGTACGATCTTATTCCGCATCCCTAAATCTCCCTCGCCGAGCCCCAGGGCGCACTGAAGATAAACGAAGCCCCGGTTCTCGTTTAGGAAAACCGGGGCCGAGTGTCGGAGGGCCATGCAATTCAACTGCCAGAGGAAGCGGATCGGGGCAGAGAGCGTCACTCTCACTTACACTTTGAGTAGCCGCAGTCGCGGCAGAAATCGCACCCGGAGGCGTGTTCGAGCTGACCGTGACATTCCGGACAGACGCCGATCATGTTGCTCATGTGTGTGGCGGGAGAAGCCGTGACGGCGGGCGCTGCGACTGCTGCTGCTGCTGCGGCTTTACCGGCGGCGCGTGCCGAATCCGGCTGTCCCTGAAGGCGACGGCTGGTGAGCATGATGCATTCGGCCACGGCCTGCTCGGGCGAAGTCAGCAGGCGCTCGTTGAACCAGACGGCGTGCGTGCCAGTGACCTTGTTGAGGCTGTGTGCCACTTCCGCCGCGTCGAAACCGCCGCGCAGCATCTTCGAGGCGAGCAAGCCCACCCCCCCCGAGATGGGCCCAGTGGCAAACACTTCCTGAATGATCTTGCCGTCGTGATTGACCGTGACGTAGAGGTTCTGCCCGTCGAAAGGTATCTGCCAGGTCGCGCCGCGCAGCTCACGCGGGCGCTCTATGCGCAGTGCTGACGGCTGCGGTGGCGGCTGCTGTGCGAGCGTGCTGACGGGAGCGACGTGCGCCGCATCGTCGTGGCTTGCAGGAGGCTCGTCCAAGACTTCGACCGTCGCTTCAGGGTTACAGGCCAGCTCGCCCTTCTCTTCCTGCTTCATGGAGGTCAAGACCTGTCCTTCGCGCGAGCCGTCACGATAGTAGCTGACGGCCTTGCACCCGAGCTGTCGCGCCAGGCGATAGAGCGCGTCCACTGCCTCGACCGTGTCCGTGTAAGCTCCGTTGCAGGTCTTGGAGACGGAGTTGTCCACGTTGCGCTGCGCTGCGGCGAGCACATGCACATGCTGCTCGGCGCTGATCGACATGGCCGAGATGAAGTAGGGCGGAAGCTCCTGTTCATGCTCGACGACGTGAGCGGCCGCCGCGTCGATTGACGCTTGATCCGTCTGATCGACTTCGATGCCGAGCGCCTGTGCGGCGAGCGTGTGAACGTAGGTGCGTGTGCCCAGCGTGTCCTGGCGGACGTAGGCCCAGGAGAAGTTCGGCTCTATCCCTGAAGAGGTCTCGGCGACGAGAGAGATCGTGCCCGTCGGCGCAATCGTCGTCACTTCGTAGTTGCGCGGAGTGATACGACCACCAAGCTCCTTATCAATCGCGTCCCCGAGCAGAGAGCGCAGGAACTCATCGTAGGACTCCTTGTTCGGCTCGTATTCCGGGAAGACGCCCTTCTCGGCTCCGAGCCTCAGGCTCTCCATCCAAGCCTCGCGACGGACGAATCCCATCACCTCGTCCATCAAATCTATAGACTGCGGCGAGCCATAAGCGATCTTGAGATTCAGGCAGAGGTCTGCGAAGCCCATGATGCCTAATCCGACGGGGCGCGTCCTCTTGACCGTCTCGTCAATCTCGGCCAGCGGCCAAGTGCAAGTGTCAATCACGTTATCCAGGAAGCGCACGCACAGGCGCGTCGCCTCTCGCAGCCGCGCCCAATCAACACGACCGCCTGCGTCATAGAACTTGTTGAGATCAATCGAGCCCAGATTGCACGAGTTAGAGAAGTGCAGGAACTGTTCGCCGCAAGGATTGCAGGAATAGATCGGGCCCATGCTCTTCATCATGTGGTTGTGCCGGTTGACCTCGTCAATAAAGGCTATGCCGGGCTCGGCGTACTTGTGTGCGCTCGCCACGATGCGATTCCAGATGTCGGGCGCATAGACCATCCCTGAGCGCGGCGGCTCTTCCCTGGTGCAACCCGTGAGGTCTGCTTCGGCATATGCGGCCTTGTCCCTGAAAGTCACTGTCGAGCCATCGGCCCGACGATACAAGGCATAGTCGCCGCCCGTCACTGGGTCATGAATCGGGTCAGTCCAGGGCTTGCCGTCGAATTCAAGCTGGAACCACTCGCCGCGATCAACAGCCTCCAGAAACTTGTCCGTCACGTTGACCGAGATGTTGAAGTTGGTCAGCGAGTGCTGGTCGTTCTTGGCGTGAATGAAGCGCAGGATGTCCGGATGCGTGACCCTCATCATTCCCATGTTAGCGCCCCGGCGGACGCCTCCCTGCTTGACGACATCCGTCACCTGATTGACGATCTGCATGAAGGAGACGGGCCCGGAGGCTACGCCGCGCGTCGAGCTGACCATCGCACCCGCGGGGCGCAGGAATTCGTAAGTCATGCCCGTTCCGCCGCCTGTCTGGTGAATGGTCGCGGCGGCCTTGGCGTGCTCCATGATGCCGGAGATCGAATCCGGCACTTCCAGCACGAAGCAGGCGGCAAGCTGCCCGTTGGATTTGCCGGCGTTGACCAGGCAGGGCGTGTTGGGCACAAACTCGCGGTTGAGCATCACCTCAGACATCTCGGCGTAGAATTGGTCGCGCTTCTGCGCGTCCGTCTCCGCCACGGAAACGTGGGCCACCACGCGCCGCACAATGTCTGGCCACTCCTCCAGGGGCAACCCTTGCGAGTCCTTTAAAGAGTAACGCTTGCTGACCACGCGGCGGGCGTTGAGGCCAAGCGTCGGTCGCTCGTTTTGTTGGGAGGCGAGTGCGGGTGTCGAAATCTGATTTGAGGTGTTCGGGTCAATGACGGTGCTCATCTGAAGTTTCTGCCTTTCCCGCGCCGAAGGGAGTCACGCGAGGCTGTTAAAGTTTTCTTAAGAGCGGCGCATGTAATTAAATTGCGCCGCTCTTAAGAAGTGTTGCTAGAAAATTGGGCTCAAAGAACCGACCTTGATGAAAGCGTTTATAAATGCCATCATCATTCAGTCACCATTCCGAACAACTTCCAACAACTCAGTTAAGGAATCGACTTGATAACGATCAAGCGCTGTTCCTAAGTGCGCGTCACTACGCATGCCAAGATCAACGTGATACTTCTCCTCAATAGTTCTGACGAGGGTATCTTCGCGTTTTCGGCGTAGTTGACCATTTTCGTCGCGTGACCGACATCCCTTCATGCCTGGGGCATCGTTTGGCGGACATCTTTTTGTTGGCATTGCAATCACCTCCGTCAATACAAATGCTTGGTCGCCAGTCTACAGACCGACTTGGCATAAGCGAAACATGTAGAGTTCGGATACTGGGGCTGGCCCTGATTTAAGGCGACGGAATCCCGTGCAGAGCGGGTTCGGGAGAGCCTCGCTGCTGCCGCTCGTGCCTGCCTCGTCCCAAGCGGAGCGCACTATACACCTCTCTCCCGGCGATGTCAATATATTGTGGCCATCTTTTTTTTCAGTGCAATAGAGTGTGTTAGTTAAGAACTTACCTCAACATCTTTTCGGCCCATTTACGCATCAAAGTGATGAGTTTAGGCGGCTTGGGCGGCCTCTCTGAAGGGCTCTGGCCCCGGCTCTCGGGAGTGTTTCCAGAATACCACCGAATTTTGTCTGATAGGTAATGCAAAGAGCACATTTATGTGCATTAATTCCGGCTTTGAATTAATAGCTTCGGCGAGATGGGGCGGAAAGTTGAGCGAGCAAGCGAATTGGATAACAGCGAGAGATCAGAGGTTGATACTTTAGTACACGGAACGGCGGCGGACGGAACTGTGCGCTGCATGGCGGCTGTCACGACAGAGCTTGTGGCGGAGGCTGCGCGCCGTCACGAAACATCACCGACGGCGACGGCAGCCCTCGGCCGCACCCTGACGGGCACGCTTCTGTTAGGCTCAAGCCTTAAGGAGTTGGATCGCCTGACGGTGCAGATTACAGGCGATGGGCCCATCGGCAGGATTACGGCGGAAGCAAACGCTAAGGGGCAGGTGCGTGGTTATGTCAGCAATCCGACGGCGCACGCCGAGCTTAACGATACGGGCAAGTTCGATGTCCGTGGCGTGGTCGGCAAAGGCATGTTCTATGTGACGCGCGAGTCCGGTTACGACGTTGGACTTTATCGTGACCCGTATCGCGGCTCAGTCCCGATTGTCTCGGGCGAGATCGCTGAAGACTTCGCTTACTACCTGACCAAGTCCGAGCAGATTCCATCGGCGGTCATGCTCGGAGTGTTGCTGAGGGCAGACGAAGAGACGCGCGAGACGTTTGTCGCGGCGGCCGGCGGATTGATGATTCAAATCATGCCCGGCGCGGATGAAAAGACCATCGCCTCCATAGAGCAGAGCGTGAGCCGTACGCCGCAGACGACGACGCTCATACGCGAAGGCGCGCGGCCCGCCGATTTACTGCGTACGGCGCTTGGGCCCATTGACTTTGAGATTCTGGACGAGCGGCCCGTGAGCTTCGCCTGTTCCTGCTCCTACGAGCGCGTGGTGTCGCTCATCTCCTCGATTGATCCGCAGGAGTTGGAAGCCATGCTGCGTGAAGATCGCGGCGCGGTCATCACCTGTCACTTCTGCAACGAGTCTTACCGGATGGACGAGGCGAAGCTGGAAGACATTTTGAAGGCAGTGGCGAGTGACGAGTGACGAGAGGAGTTCTCCTCTTGCTCGCGGCTCGTCACTCGTCACTTACTTAGAGGACTGCTGGTTCAGGAGCAGCTCATAGTTGCCCTGATCGCGGTTGTGGCTGTCGAGAGCGCCGAAGGTATCTGAAGTCTCTTCGAGCATCTGCTTGGTCATGGCTATGGAATCGCTCAGTTGCTCGAAGTCGAGGGCCGAGACCCGTTCGGGCGTCGGCAGTGTGACGACCTGATCGTTGACCAGCCCGAAGAAGTTCTCGATGGACTGCAACTGTCCTTCGACCAGCTTGACGGAGCGTTCCAGGTCGTTGAAGGCTGCGACTCTGCGCTTGAGTATCTCGACGTTGGCCTGCTGCACGCGGCGCGCACGCTCGTCCGGCGCGCTCTCGACCGCTCGCTCTGCCTGCGTCAACTGATTCTGCACGGCCTGCCTATTTATAGAGCGCAGGTGATTCTTGCGGCGGCGATACACGTCCAGCAGGTCTACGAAATCCTCCCAACGCTGGTCTAGGCTCTGAATGTTTGCCGGAATCTCTTTCGTCGCCGTGAACTTTCGATAGTTCGAGTAAATCTGGTTCTTCATCCAGCGCAGGTATTCGACGGCCTCGCGCTCACGCGGGTCGAAGCCTTTAATCATCTCTTCGCGCTGGCGGTCGCGCAAGCGTCGGAGGCGCTCTTTCTGTCGCCCGTCAACCAAGCGGCGATAGAGCGTGCTGGCGGGCACGGTGGCGAGATAGAGCCCTTCGGCCGCGAGCGCCGCGCCGAGCGGGATGATGGATTGCGTGTAGGCGGCAGCGACGGCAAAGCCCGCCATGCCCCAGAAGTTGACGGGTTCTTTGAGCGCCTCTTTCAGGTATTGAAAATTGATCTTTGAAAAATCAGGCATCGCCATAAATCGAAGCAAGTAAGATCAGTCTGTTCAAAAGGACGCGCCGCGCCGTGATGTTTTGCCAGTCACCGATGCACGCCGTTCACGCTCTTTCCCAACCGAGCGCGAAAGCTTTCTCGCGCCTTCGGGGCGGCTCTCTCAGGTCGCGCCCGTTTCGCCCTTGGCCGGTAAGGCTTCGGGGCTGCGCCCTCCGGTCGAGCCGGGAAGCAATCCCATCTCGCGTTTATACTCAAGCAGCTTGTCCTGCAACTGCATGTCCATGGCCTCGCGCTCGATCTCCTGCATCTGGTTATCGACGGAGGCTGTGCCGAGCTGCATCTTGGCTTCGGCGGCGGCGGCGCGGCGGTCTATCTTGTCGCGCATCTCGTTGAAGGTCGAAGCATCGTCGCCGAGCTGGAAGGTCTCCATCGTCTGCGCGAGCTGCTCTTGCAGCTTGGCCTGCTTCGACTGGTTGATGAGCTGCATGGCTTCGGCCGTCCGCCTCTGCATTTGCAGCACATAGTTGTCGCGCGCCTTGAGCGCTTGTTTGGATGCCAGGCTCGCGTGTTCGAGTTGCTGCGAGGTCTTTTGCAGGTCAAGCTGCGCCTGTTGGAGCTGGCCTATGTAGGCGGTGGCGATGTCGTCGCGCCCCATCTTGACAGAGGCTTTGATCTTTGAATCCAGGTCAACGACCTGCGATTCGAGCCGCTCCTTATTCTTGGCGAGCAGTTTTTCCGTCGCCATCACCTGCGCGACGGAGTTGTTGAGTTCCGGCACGCGGTCGCGCATGTCGCGGATCGTCTGCTGTAGAATGAGTTCGGGGTCTTCAGTCCTCTCCACGATGCCGCCGAACAGCGCGCGCATAGAACGCTTCACTCTAGCCCAAAGTCCCATCTCTTCTCATTCCTCCAGCCAAATAAAGATCGCCTGCGCTCGCTTGCCGAAAGCCCGAAGCCCCCGTGGCCCGGGCGGCGCTACTATTCTGAGCGCTCCGAAGCGCCTCTGGTTGTACGACGAGCGCCGCGACGTTGTTGCAAATTAGCCACGCCCATGAGTATAGCAGGAGTCGCCGCGCCGCCGCCAGAAAACAGAAGGAGACAAGCCAGCCGAAGGCCGAACTTTTATCTGCCGGGGGCTTTGTGGCCCAAGCCCCTGTTTTCGACGAATCTTCCGATGTCGCGCCGGTAATGCATCCCGTCCCAATGGATTTCGCCGACAGCGCCGTAGCAACGCGCGAGCGCCTCGTCCAGGGTCTCTCCGATAGCCGTCACGCCGAGCACGCGCCCGCCCGCCGTCAGCCATTCTCCGCCGGCACGGCGAGCCGTTCCGGCGTGAAAGACCTCCACGCCCGCGTGGGCGCGCGCCCGCTCCAAGCCTTCTATCACCGCGCCCGTCTCCGGACGGCCAGGGTATCCGCGCGCCGCCAGCACCACGCAGGCTGAAGACTCTTTGGCCCATTCGATAGAGAGTTGGCCCAGGCGAGCGTGCGCCAGAGACTCGAATATATCAACCGGGTCTGTCTGCAAGCGTACGAGAATCGCCTGCGCTTCAGGGTCTCCGAAGCGCACGTTGTATTCGAGCACGCGCGGGCCCTCACTTGTCAGCATCAGCCCGACGAAGAGGATTCCGCGAAAGGGAAAGCCTTCGGAGAGCGCGCCCGCGAGCGTGGGCTCTACGACCTCGCGCACGACGCGTTCGAGCGTCGCAGAGTCGAGCACCGACGGGTCTGTAATGACTCCCATGCCGCCGGTATTCGGGCCGGTATCGTTTTCACCAACGCGCTTGTGATCGCGCGCGGCAGGCATCAACGCAAAGTCTCGGCCCGTTGCGAAGAGCAGCAGCGACGCTTCGCGCCCCACGAGCGCCTCCTCGATGACGACGCGCCGCGCCGCCTCGGCGTCTACGGCTCCGCCCGTCATCAGGTTATTTACGGCGTCGCGCGCTTCCTTTCGTGAGCCCGCGATATGGACGCCCTTGCCTGCCGCGAGCCCGTCGGCTTTGACCACTACGGGAGAGTCCTGCGCGCCGAACTCGCCGCTCTCAAGAACGGCCTGCGCTTCTTCGACCGAAGCGGCAACTCTGTAATGGGCCGTGGGGATTGAGTGGCGCGTCATGAAATCTTTGGCGAAAGCCTTGCTCGATTCGAGGCGCGCGGCCGCCTGGCTTGCGCCCGCTATCAAGAGGCCGTGCCGCTCGAACTCATCCACTATGCCGGCGGCGAGCGGCGCTTCTCCGCCGACGATTGTGAGATCGATCTTTCTCTCAAGGGCGAAGCGGGCGAGCGCCGAAGTGTCCGTCGCGCTGAGGGGCACGCACTGGGCCAACTCGCCTATGCCAGCGTTGCCGGGCGCGCAGTAGAGTTCCAGGCCGTCCCGCGCGCTCCTCCGCTTGAGCGCCCACAAGAGCGCGTGTTCCCGTCCGCCTGAACCGATGACGAGTATTCTCATCTGCTTCTTGGTCTCACTTTTTCCGAACCGTGATGAAAACAAAAGAGGTGGGCCGGATGCTGTCACGCCCCAGGCTCTCTGTCAAGAAACTTTGAGGGGCTGCCGCTCAGACCTTGACACATTTTCGTGATAGTTATACTTTGCCAGCTACAGAGCGGTCGCTTCCCCCACGGGGGAAGCTGACCCTAACGGTTTGGCGAAGACAAAGTGAGCCTCAGGTTATGATCCGGCCCAGCCGCAAATGTATTCGATCTCGGTCGGAGTTTTTCGCAAGCCCCCTCGCAAGCCTGCATTAACAATTAATGGTGTGACGGCTGGCAGCGGCCCCCTGCGTTTCTGCCGGGCGTCCAAACGTACATCGGTGGGGATACCAACATGGCACAAATTCAAGTCACAAGCGAATCGAATGGTAAGTGGAGCCAGGCGGAAACAGAGTTTCAGGATCGCTCCATCAAGTGTGTGGATTGCGGAGAGGATTTCATCTGGACAGCAGGCGAGCAGGTCTTCTTTCACGATAAGGGTCTCAAGAACGAGCCGAAGCGTTGTAAGCCTTGCAAGCAAGCGAAGAACGAGCGTCTCGCCGCCATTGCCGCCGCGCAGGCGACGGGCGTGCGCCAGCGCATAGAGGTCTCTGTCCAATGCGCCCAGTGCGGACAACAGACGACCGTTCCATTTTATCCTTCGCAGGGCCGCCCCGTTTACTGTCGTTCCTGTTTCCTTGCAGGCCGCGAGGGTGATGACCCGGGGCTTTAAAAAGAGAGCTGCAACCGGGCAGCGTCTTTAAAGCTCGAAAAAGTTCGGCCCCAAAACATCATCAGGGAGCAGAGGCTCAAGCTCTGCTCCCTGATCTTTTCTTTTAAGTCCCTAAAAAAATAAGCGGGCGGGGGCCTCCCACAGCCCCCACCCTAAGGCCACGAGTCCTCACCCCTCGCGACCACTTCGCTCACCGGGGAGGTGAACGCGACGAGATTATGCACCAGAGGCCGTAAAGTTTCAACCCTTTGTGAATAAAACATCTTTACCGCCTCTTCCCCCGTAGGAAGCTTTCAGGGGAAAGCGCGACCCGCTATGGCCTTGCGTCTCTCGGCAATTGACTCTGCCCGTCAAATTTCCGACGATTGGGCCCACCCGCCTGCATCAAACGAGTACGCCCCGCAGCTTCCATCTCAAACTCTAAGCAAGGAAATAACAGAACTTAACCAGGTGGCACGAGGTTTGATGGTCGCAAGGATTTATAAGAGCCGGGGGTTTTGCGGCGTCTGTAGATAGAGGCTTCAAACCGTCTCCTCGAACGGCTCATCTCTTCATCATCTGTAGGAAGGTGTTTGACAGGATGAGTACTGAAGTTATCTCGCAAAGCGAGATTATGCGGAAGAACATTGCCGCCGTAATGCAGGCGCAGCGAGAGGTGAGCGAGGCCCGCACTCGTCAGGGCAGGATTGCCGATGCGATCACGAGCTTCTCCGGCTCGATGGCATTCGTCTACATACATGCCGTCTGGTTCGGGCTCTGGATACTGCTCAACGTCCGTCTGATACACGTCCCGCACCTGAGCGAGTTCGATCCCTTCCCTTTCGGGCTGCTGACGCTGATCGTCTCTCTTGAAGCGATCTTTCTTTCGACCTTCGTGCTGATCTCGCAGAACCGCTTGGCCCAGGCGAGCGAGCGGCGCGCAGAGCTTGACCTACAGGTCAACCTGCTGGCCGAACAGAAGGCCACCAAAGTCTTGGAGATGCTCGACGAGATGACGCGACAACTCGACCAGATGAGCCATCGCTTCAGCTTCAAGCCAGACCCGGAAGTCGAGGCCCTCAAGGTCTCGCCCGAACCGCAGGAAGTCCTGGCCGTGATTGACGAGACTGTCAAGACAGAGGACGAAGATGTCAAGGAAGGTGTCAAGCAGGTCGTCGACGATGCGGTCGAAGATATAACGCAAGAGGTCGAAGCCGTACGCACAGACGTACGCACTACGAGCGGGCGCTTGCAGGAGGTCGCCGAAGACGTGGGAGAGATCAAGGAGAAGCTTGAGGCTCAAGAACGCTCGGAGGAACGCGAGCACGTCCTGCAAATATAAGTCGGGAGCCTGGCGAGAGAAGCTTGACGACAAAGCGGCCGCGCGGTCTGAGAAATCGCGCGGCCCTTTTCTTTGAAGAGAGAGATGGTGTTTGTCGAATACTTTTACGTGCGCTTGCGGGCGCGCGGGGCCGGGCGGGCAGGCGCGCTCGGCTGCGGCATGGCGGACGAGATACCAGTCCCGATGGCCGCAGCATCATCGGCCGGGGCGGGCTCGCTCGGAGTCTTGTGCGCGCCGCTCAAATCAGCCAGGGCGACAATCACCAGCAGCACGGTCACGCCCACTGTGGCGAGCACGTAAAGCAGCGCCGTCTGTTCCAACACCAGTAGTATGATGATGATTGCGGCCATAGCGCCGACCCACAGCAGTGTGATCTTGCGACGGCTTTTGCGCCCCTGCGCGGTTGAAACTCTACGGCTCATAACTGAATCCTCCCCGATTAATTGCGTATAAAAATTTAATCTATCATAGCGAGAGACCGGCGGGCCAACCCCGAGCGAGCGCGCCGGGGCCGTGAACCCAAAAAGAGGAGGTTGGCCACAAAGGGCAGCCAACCTCCCCCGTCACACCGATCACACGCCCATCAATAAATCACTTTATAGGCGACGTTCGACATACCATTCGTGAGGATTCCCATGCCGCCGCCGATCAGGGTTTGGGCGAGGGTCGGGAAGAGGCGCTTTCCGGAGAACATGCTGGCCTCGGCCACGTCTATGATGTCGTAGGGCTGAAGCACCACGTCCTCGGCCTCTTTCTTCTTGATGGCGGTGAAATTTACTCTGAGAAGCTCCTGCTCAAAGGAGCCCGGCTTCTGCCTGTAGATGCGTATGTCCTCCGACTTAGCATCCTTTCTAATACCGCCGACCATCGCTATGGCGCGGCTGAGCGTCAGACCATTACGCAGGTAGAGTCCCTGCGGAGCCATCACCATGCCCGTAATGTAGATGGGCTTGGATTCCATGACGATCACTATGTCGCCCGGACGGATGAGCGGATTGGAGGCCACCCTGCCCGCCACCAGGTCTTCCATCTTGTAGACCTTCATGGGGGCCATCAGGCTGCCGTCTTTGGCGAAGACCTCATCGACTTCATCGCCCGGCTCAGGGCACATGGCCGCCTCTGTGTGCATGATCTGGATGTCGCCGTTGGCCTGTTCGGTGACGCCGCCCGAGGCCGTAATCAACTCCTGCAAGCGGACGCGGCGCTGCATCTGCACGCGCGCGGGCACGCGCACGGCTCCGAAGACGTATGCCGGGGGACGGCTATTGCGACCGATGACGCGCACGCTCACCTGCGGGCTCTTGATGAACTTGGAGTAGGCGGCGGCGATGTCCTTGGCGACCTCTTTTTCCGTGCGGCACAGGGCCGGCACAGGCTTATCAATAAAGTGAAGCTCGCTGATATTGCCCTGATCGTCAACGTCCACTTCGCCGCTCAGGTCTGGCTGTCCCCAGACCTTGACCGAAATGGTGTCGCCGGGCCCGAGCAGGTAACGCCTGACACCCTGGTTATCGAGAGACGCTCCCGGCTGGCCACTCTGGGAAAAGCCTGAAGGCCCCTGCGACGATCCCATGTCCTGTGCTCGCAGGGAAAGAGTCGCGCCGGAGATGGCGAAGACTGCGACCAAGAAGAGTGTTCTGATTCTCATGACTGATTCCTCGAAAAGTTTAATACGCAAAAGGGGGTTTCGGGCGCTTTGGGCTGCGACGTGGCCGGAAGCTGCGTGTGCCTTCTTCGGAAGCACTATCCGAGATGTGGACGAGGCTGGAAAGGCTGCCTCGCACGGCTCAAAAATTGTTCTGTTCGCTCCGGCCCTCGGTCTCGTCCGGGGCGGCTCCTGCCTCAGGCGCTCTCCGGTTTCCGTGGTCTCTTTTTTCGGCTGCCGTGTTTGGGGACTGTGCCGGGTACGGCGAATCCCCTGAAAAGCAGGTTACAATGATCGCACAAAAGGTTGTAGATGCCAAACAGCCTGAGCAGCAGAGGGGTCGGTTTATAACCGCGACGAATGCGCGAGCTGCGGCACTTTGGGCAACGCTGGCTAATCATCTTGCTTCCCTTTTTCGTCTCCACCTGCGCGCCGAGGCCGAGGGCGAGACGGGCTCGGCCATTGCGTTTCGGGTGTCGAGCTGAGCGCGCAAAAGCTCTATCTCGCGCCCGATGCGCTCGGCCGTCTCGGCCCGCGCCTCTTCACCGACAGCCTCGCGCGAGAGATAAAAGAGCGCGTCGCGATAGCGATTGATGGCCCGTAGGTGCTGGCCCTTGAAGGCTGCGCGCTCGGCCAGCTCTACCCAGTGGGCGATCTTGATCGAGCCGATGAACTCCTGTAAGGCCGTGGCTGAAGCTTGCAGTTGCGCCTCTTCGGGGTAGAGCTTGCGCGCAGAGTCTATCACGGACAGGGCGCGCATGGCCGTCTCTATCTTATGGGCGATGAGCACCTGCTGCTGGGCCGTGTCCGTCAGCAGGCGCGACGCCTCGCGCGTCCAGCGCATCAAGTGATGTTTTTGCAGGGCGCGGGCCCGCTCCTGCCCCGTTCGCAGGGCGGCCCGTTTCTCCGCGCTCAGGTTGGGCGCACGCAAAGCCTCGTCCGTGCCTGCCAGATACTCCTTGCAGAGGTGATAGGCGTCGAGGTGCGCTTCGGGCTGTGCGCCGGGCGCGTCGGCTTCGGCAGACTTGCGCTGAAGCGTGCGCCAGGCCGCAGAGTGCAGCTCGGCCGTCTGGCCGCCGTTGCCGCTGCTGCTGCTCCCGGCGCTTCGCCTGGACGACTCGCGCGCAGAGGACGAGGAGAGCGGCAGGTCGTGGCGACCCTGTTCCAGGATGTAGCGCGTCCAGGCGCGGCGCATGACGACTTCGCGCGCCGCTATGGCGACCATCATGACGACGCTTGCGGCGAGGCCGGCCGGAACCCAGGCGGCGTCCTCGCCGCTGCCGTGAAGCATGCCGAGCAGCACGAAGAAGAGGGCCGCAGCCGTCAGCCCCGCCGCAGCCATGTAGCCTGCGGTCGAGGGCATACGAGTGCGCGCGACGCGCTTCTGTGCGACGCTCGCGGCAGACGAGCGCGCTCTGGCATTGCGGCTCCAAACTTGGTCGGCTGAATCGCTGCGCAAACCTCTACCCTCGACGAAAAAAGGAGTCTGACATCCTTGAAAAAGCCTTTGGCGCGATGGCTTGAATTTGTTGACAAGCGGGCGCTCGTCTCTAATTCTTCGGGTGGCCGCCTGCTGACAGTGGCCGGACGCTTATAGTCATTTTTTTTGGCCCATCTGTCAATGCTTGGCGATGCAGGCGAGCGCAGCCAGCCGTGGCGCTACCATCTGCGAGCCAAATCAACGTAAACTCTCAGCCATCTTTACAGTGAGCAGACACAGCATAAGGAGCCGGCTGATGGGAGATAGTATGTTGCAGGAGAGGGTGGCGCTGGTCACGGGCGCGACATCTGGGATAGGGCGCGCGACCGCTCTGCTCTTCGCGGAGTCGGGCGCTCGCGTTGCCGCCGTCGGGCGCAATGAGCAGAAGCTCGCTGAGCTGCGCGAAGAGTTCGGAGAAAGAGGCGACCGCCTGCTGACAATCAGGGCCGATGTGACGGCGGAAGAGGACGCGGGCCGCGCCGTGGCCGAGACCGTAGGGCACTTCGCCGCCCTGGACATTCTGATTAATGCCGCCGGACACATCAGCAACGGCACGATTGAGACGACGACGCTCGCGGCCTGGGATGCGATGTTGAATGTCAACCTGCGCGCGGTCTTTAACCTGATGCAGCAGGCCGTGCCGCACCTGCGCAAGCGGCGCGGCAACATCGTCAACGTGTCGAGCGTGACGGGCTTGCGCGCCTTTCCGGGCGTCCTGGCCTATTGCGTCTCAAAGGCCGGGCTCGATCAATTGACGCGCTGCGCCGCGCTTGAGCTTGCCGCCGCAGGCATACGCGTCAACGCGGTCAATCCCGGCGTCGTCGTCACAGAGATACACAAGCGCGGAGGGATGGGCGAGGCCGAGTACTCGGCCTTCCTCGAACGCTCCAGGGGGACTCACCCCTTAGGCCGCGTCGGGGAGGCACGCGAGGTCGCGGAGCTGATCCTCTTCCTGGCATCGGAGCGCGCCGCGTGGATTACGGGCGTGACCTATTCGATTGACGGCGGCCGCGCGCAGACCTGCGCCCGCTAAGGCTTTGTGCCGCCAAACAACAAATAAAACTAGAAGTTCGGGCGCGAATGTAGCTATACTTGCGCGGTTCTCACATAGCCTGACCGAAAGGGGCAGCGCCCGAGCGCGAGCGCCATTTTCGAGCTATTTAACAGAGCATGATAAATCAACCCCAGATGATGAATCCCCCGCCGGGAGGCGCTTACGCTCCGACCGTGATCGTCAGGCCGTCGAAGAAGAGAAGCGTGGTCAAAGTGCTGCTCTTTATCGTCGCGCTGCTCTTCGCGCTGCTCATAGGGCTGCTCGTGCTGGGCCTCATCCAGGGCGAGCTGATGGAGCGCGGCGGGCAGGCCGGGCCCATAGCCTTCCTCGTCGGCATAGTCTTCGCGATGCTGCCCGTGCCCATCTACATCATGCTCATCCTCTGGATAGATCGTTACGAGTCGGAGCCCGGGTGGATGCTGGCGACGGCCTTCATCTGGGGCGCGACCATAGCTGTCTTCGCCTCCTACATTCTCAACACGATCAATCACATCATCGCGGCCTCGCTCTGGGGGCACGACGTGGGCGAGCTGTTCAGCGCAGTCATCTCCGCTCCCGTGGTCGAAGAAAGCTCCAAGGCGTTCATCCTTTTCATCTTCTTCTTCTGGAAAAAGGATGAGTTTGACGGCATACTGGACGGCATAGTCTATGCCGGGATGGTGGGCCTCGGCTTTGCCATGACCGAGAACGTGCAGTATTACGGCAAGGCAGCCCTGCAAGGCGGGATCGAAGGCACGCTCGCGCTCTTCATTATCCGTGGCGGAATGTCCGCCTTTTCGCACCCGCTCTTTACGAGCATGACGGGGATCGGATTGGGCTGGGCACGCCAGTCCAACAGCAAGGCCATCAAGTTCATCATGCCGCTCATGGGTTTCGGCCTCGCCATGACCTTGCACGCGACCTGGAATCTTTCGGCCTCGCTGAGCCCTGTGCTCTTTTTCCTGGTCTACGGGGCGGTGATGATTCCCGTCTTCGTGGCGGCGCTGGTGGCAGTCATCTTCGCCTGGCGGCGCGAGGGGCGAGTCGTGCGCGAGTTCCTGCTCGTAGACCTTCAGCGCGGAATCTTTTCGCCGGAGGAGTATAATCGCCTGGCCAGCGTGCGGGGGCGCATGGGCGCTTCTTTCAGAGCTTTCAGGCGCGGCGGTTTCGGCACTTGGCGCGCGCGCATGGAATACAACCAGGCGGCCAGCGAGCTGGCCTTTCATCGCAGCCGCGTGGCGCGCGGATTCGTCGAAAGCCCGCAGGCGGCCGCCGAACGCGAAGCCGCTTACCTGCAACTTCTGCAAGAGCTGCGCCAGCGCCTCGGCCCGCACTGAAAATGGTTTTGACCAGGGAGACGGCGCGCGCGTATTTAGCCGAAATGTTTTATACTACATCCCGTGCTCTTCTCCGACGAGAAGCTCAACTGATCTGACCCGTGAAGATTCAACTCCTACCCAGCACCTTCGATGAGCAGGGACGGGCCACCCCGGAACAACGCCTGACCTGCTTCCTCATTGATGATCGCGTGACTGTTGACGCCGGAAGCATAGCGATTGCGCTCTCCGACGAGCAACGCAACACGGTGCGCGACGTGATCGTCACGCACCCGCACATGGATCACATAGCGTCTTTGCCGATCTTCATAGACGATCTCTTCGGCTTCCTCGACGGCCCCATCCGCGTCCACGCCACCCCGGAAGTGATCGAGACCCTGGAGCGAGACATCTTCAACTGGGTCGTCTACCCGCGCTTCTCAGAGCTGAGCAACGAGCGCGGGCCCGTCATGCAGTACGTTCCCTTCCGCCACGGCGAAGAGTTCCAGGTCGCGCACCTGAGAGTGACGGCCGTCCCAGTCAACCACATAGTCCCCACGGTCGGCCTCGTCGTCTCGGACGAGAAGACGACCGTAGCCTTCAGCTCGGACACCTACGAGACGGAAGAGTTCTGGGAGCTGGTCAATCGCACAGAGCGCGTTGACGCGCTTCTGATCGAAGCCTCTTTCCCGGACGCGATGGCCAAGCTGGCCGAAGTCTCAAGGCATTTCACGCCCGCGCTGCTGCACAAAGAGCTGCGCAAGCTTGAGCACAACGGCCTGGACATCCTCGCCGTCCATCTCAAGCCGGCCTACCGCGACACGCTCGTCGCAGAGCTGCAAGCCCTGAACGTTCCCCGCCTCACCATCATGGAGCCGGGCCGCGTCTACGAATGGTAAAAGTGTGAGGAAAGCCCCGAAGGGCTAAGATAGGCTTCTCATACACTGCTATTCCGCACAGAAGCCTGGGCCCGTCTCATCCTTCATCGTGTCGAGCAAGCCCTGCATGTGAGCGCGCGCTTTCCATGCGCCGGTGCGGTCGGCGGCTGCTATCCCTTCTGTCCACGCGCTGCGCGCTTCTTCAATAGCGCCCGCCTTGAGAAGCGCCGAGCCGAGCATCTGGTAGGCGGCCGTGTAATCAGGGTTAAGCTCCACGACCCGGCGCAGCGCCTCTGCCGCCTCGCTCCATTGTTCCAGCTTGAAGTACTCGCTGCCCAGGCCGTACCAGACCATAACGTTGCCGGGCTCGTCCTCGGCCATCTGCCGGAAAATTTCTATTCTCGATTGAGACATGGGCCCAAAGAAAAATCTTCCTGCGCTTTAGCGCGAGGCTATGAACTCCTTCTCCATGTGCTCGCCCGCCACGCCGTCGAGCGTGACGCGACCGCTCGGCAGGACTTCCCTGACGCGAAAGCTTCGTTCAGAAGAGTCGCGGCCCGGCATCAATTCGGCGCGGAAAGTAAGCATCATGCCCGGCCGTGCCCACACGTCGCCCGCAGGCGGCGAGGGCGCTCGCCGCTGCTGGCCGGGTGATCTTCTCTTTCGCAGGATGAAGGCCCCGGCCGTCCCCAAGCCGCCGAGTGTGACGACTCCCATGAGCAGGCGCTTGGTTCGTTTGTTCATGCTTTTAAAGAAGACAAGCCACGGGCGCGCGCGCCCCTTTACTTCTTTTCCGGGAAACGCGCGCGCCCATCTCTTGCCCGAAGGCAGTTCGTCAAAGAGGGCTCGGACGGGGCCCGTGCCCTGCTCAGCAGAGCGGGTCGAGCTTTTCGCTGATAGTCGGGAGCCCGGCGTTCAGAGACCTATCGGCATTGAGCTGCGTGTAGTGGGCCCACTCTTCGGGTACTTTATCTTCAGGGAAAATTGCTTCGACGGGGCATTCCGGCACGCACGCATCGCAGTCTATGCAGGTTTCCGGGTTAATCACCAGCAGCGTCTCATCCAGGTGAAAAGCTTCGACGGGACAGACCAGCGCACAATCCGTATAACGGCAGCCCACGCAGGGCTCCGTAACCACATAAGTCATCTAAATTTGACCTCCTCCGGTGTGATCTCTCTTGTGAATAGTGGGGGAACGAGCAGTGGACGAATGCTACCCGAGCGTTGCTCTTCCGGTCGCCGCGCGGCCCCCGAGCGTCCCCGACTGATGTTTGATTACGCGCCTATATTAAGCACGAATCCGCAAGATTTGAAAGACAAAATTTGCACCCGACAGATTTTTACGCTCAATCCGATTTGTGCCAGTTGGGAAGGGGCGCGCCGCTCGAAAAATCGTAGAAACTCAAATCTGCGCGCCTCAGCATCTTCGCCAACAGAATGATCTGCCCCGTGTGCATCGAGAAATGCTCTACGACGTGGAAGACCGCTTCGAGGCCCGTGACCTCCAAGCCCTGTATCGGGCGTCGCTCCATGAGGCGCGACGTGTCCAGGGACGCAAGCACTGCGTCCACTTCCGCGAGCGTCTCTTTCAAGCGGGCCAGCAGCTCCGCGCGAGGAAGCTGTGCGCGCTCGTCAAACTCGCTCTGCCGCACGCGCTCGTCTCTCGCCCCTCCGAGGCCGCTCACAATCCACTGGCGCGCGTTGCCCGAAAGATGAAGGATGAGATTGCCCACGCTGTTCGATTCTTCCGAGGCACGCCACCACGTCTCGGCGTCCGTCAGTCTTTCCAGGCAGCGCTCTATCTTCGGCAGGTAGTCGCCCGTGAGCAGCGAGCGCGCATGTCTTATGAAGGCTTCGGCCACCTCTCCGGCAGATGGCTCTTCAGCGTGCGCGGGCCTTCTCTCTTCACTCATCGCCATTCTCGTCGGCGCGTCGCTTATGTTTGGCTTTGCGCATGGAAGGGTGTACGCGCTCTTCAGGCTTGGCCTGGCCGAGCGCGTGGCCGGGCGGCGCGACCGGTTTGCGTATCACGTCAAACACCGGCCGCTCGTTCCTTTTCTTAGCTCTCTTGCCGCCTGTCTTCTTCACAGCATGAATCGACTTGAAAAGTTTTTCGCTTACGAGACGCCGAAGATGCTATGTCCACGGGCGCGCCCGTGTCAATCGAAGGCTGGCGTCAATTGACGGATGTCATGAAGGAGGGTTTGGGCTCTACGCCTCGGCCAATCTTAAAGGGCGACTCTTCTGCTGGGAAGAGTCGCCCTTTTGAGTTGTTCGATTTGCTTCGCGTTTGCGACGAAAAGGTGTGCCGACCGTGCTCGTCTGCGATTGACCGGGAAAGTTTTTAAGCCTCGCTGGCACGCGGCGTTTCAGGGAAGAGAGTCTTGATGGCCTGGCTCGTCTCGGCCCGTCGCCTCTGCTGAAACTCATTCACCCAGTTGGTCACGGTGGCGACCATGTCGCGCGCCGTTTCCTGTGCGCTCTCGCGCTTGGTTTTGTTCTGTGCCTCGCCCGTTTCCTGACGGGCGCGTTCTTCACGCTTGATAATCTTGATCGGGGTCTTCTTAGTCATGATGACTTCTATTTCCTGTTCCTGAATTATTGCCTCTCTCTAGTTTCCTTTAACGAATTTTCCGCGCCGGAGTTCCTTCTTTATTTGTTCGAGAACGACCGGAGCTTCAACGCTTCTGCGTCCGCATCTTGCAATCGAAGGGCCACAGATCAAAGACGATTGCGGCGAACATGATTTGCCGAGGAGATGTCATTCTTTAGATGCGCGAGGAGGCTCGCCGGTTTGAAAAGGTTTCGGCGCGGATTCACGGGCCCTTCAGGGGTTATGGAAAGAGGAAGAGAACTGTTCGGGCTTTCTCCGACATAGCTCTTCAACAATCAGCGCTCCGTGTCTCGATAAAAACGTAAAAGTTTCGTCACAAGCTCTGCCAGCCTGGCCCACCTCGCGCGGCCACCCTGTCCCGTCCCCCTGACTTCATAACGTACATTACTCTCTCGCCTCGTATCGTTTCAGGCACGGGAGATAGTCATCCGCCGGCCAAAGGGCAAAGGAAGCGGCTGGGCCAACTATTCCTGCGACCACTCCCGGAACTTTGCAGAATGCCAAAGCCGACCTCTTGTGCGCGCGCTTTGCCAAGCGAGCGTGGTCTGCTCCGCCAAGACGAAAGACGGCTGCGAAAAGAGCCGCCGGGCATAAACCTTAAGCTTTTGGCTTGAATCAGAGGGGTCACGGAGTCGGGCGTGCGGCCCTGCGCCGGGCGCGCCGCGCTGGCACATGCGTTGCCCTTTCCGGTGTCGAGATGCAAATGACGGAAGCCATCACGATCTACCTGGCGACGGGCGCTCCCTTCGGAGTGAGCCGTTATCTTCGGTTGAGGCGCGGCGCTCCACGCACGCACACCCTGTTGACAGTCCTTTGGGCCACGCTCGCCTGGCCCCTCGCAGCGTCGCAACTTCTTTGGACGCGCACGCGTAGGAGGAGGCCAGGTCAAGCGGGCGCTGAGGCTAGAACTGAGCTGGAGGAGAAGGTTGAGCTGGCAAGGCGCGGATTGCTCTTGACGCTGCGCAGGGTTCAGGAGTTGGCGATGCCTGAGACGGATAAGGATAGAAGCGAGCGCGTCGCGTGCGTCGTGCATGAAAGCCTTGAAAAATATATTGGGCTCACGCTCGGCGCAGGCGAGACGGACGGGGACGCGCCGCCTTCGGAGCGCGAGATGGAGCTTTGCCGCATAGCCGGGCGCACGGGCCAAGACCTGCTGCTGGCCGGACGCTGCATACACCGCAGGAACGTCGCGCGCCTCCTGGCCCACCGCGAACAGGCGCGCACCGACCTGCTGCACGCGCTGGCAGAGATACGCGAGCTGTTTCAAGATGGCACAGGCACAGCTTCTTCTGCTGCGCGCGATGGCGTGCAGGGCGCGCGACACCTGAGCGTCGCCGTGCTGAGGTTCTACGGACAGGCCATCAACCTTTTATCGCTTCTGGAAGACGAGGAGGGAGCGCGAAGGGTCGCGCGCCTGCTCGATGCCGAATGCGCGCGGCTGCGTCGCCTGGAAGCCCTGACTTCGGAGCGCTCGCCAGAGGCCGAGCATCCGGCGGGAGAAGAATCATGCAAACCACACAGCAGAGCACACGAACACCACTTGGCCTTTATTGGCCCATCGCAGACCAGCCGGTTGACGCGCGGCTGAGATGGCTGCTCGATACGAATGCTTCGGAACAAGTCAGGCTTGCGCGCCTCGGCGTGGAAGAACAGATCATGATGATGCGCCGTCCTGTCTCGACGAAGAGGGCTTACGCCGTGTTCGGGCTGCTGCTCGGCACGCTGCCGCCCGCAGCGATCTTCTACAGGATGTTCGGTAATTTCGGCAATATTGCGAGACAAAGCAATGACGCCGCGTGGCTCCTGCTGCTCATCCTGGCGATGAACGTCGCCTGCGCTCTGGCCGGGCGGTTCGTCGCTTCCAGGCTCAGCTCCGTGGCCGAAAACGTCGAGAGCGAATCCTGGCCGAAGATGTTTCTGCTCTCGCCCTTCGTCGGAATGCTCTGGGGGGCTTGCACGGGAGCGTTGGGCGGCCTCATCTTTTTCGTCATCGGCGCGTTCTTCGGCGCTTTCTGTGCGATGGCGGTCGGCATCCTGGCCTTCACCCTGTTCATGCCGCTTCACCGCTCGGTGGCGCGCGGTGGTATGATTGAGGCCGGCCATCTCTGGCCGCTCGCCTGCGGAGTGACGATGGCCATCACGGCTCTGATTCTCGGTCTGTGAAAAGCAGCTTTGAGCCGCTCGGTTTATAGTCGCTACTTCCTTGAAAGCTGAGCGGCCGACTGCTCACTGCTCGCTTATGCTGCTCGCCCTGCTGCTGCTGTCGCTTTTCGTGCTGGTGCTGTTGGGCTTCTACGTCTTCGTCGCCGCGCCGCGCTCGCGCACGCACCAGACCTTCGTCGCCTTCGTCGCCTGCCTCGCCCTGTGGACGATCAAGGACATAGTGCTGTGGGGCTTTTACGTGCGCGACGGCTCGGCCGCCTGGTGGGCGAGCGTGAGTTTTATCATCGCGCTGCTGTTGCAGTATTCGCTGGTCATCTTCGCCTGGGTCTTTCCTGAAAACAGACCGGTTCCGCTCAGTCGCGCGGCCGTGCTCTTTGCGCCGGGCGCTGTGCTGATACCGGCTGCGCTCGCCGGGTGGATGTGGCGCGAGGTCGGCTTCACGCGCGGGCAGTTCCACATTGAGCTGACGCCGCTGGCCTACGCCTTCGGCCTTTACGCTTACAGCGTGTTCGCTTACGGGTTCGGGCTGCTCTATGCCAAGTACAGGCGCTATCGCGGGCAGTTATGGGGCCAGCAACTCGGGGCGATTTTGTGGGCCCTGGTGATTACCGTCACGCTCAACACCTTAGCGAACAACCTGCTGCCGCTCGCAGGCTTCTACAAGCTGCTGCCGTTGGGCTCTGTCTTCGTGCTCTTGGGCGTGGTCATCTACGCCTACGCGATCTCCAACTTCCAGCTCTTCTCGCTGCAATCCGCGCTCGATCAGTTCCGGCTCTTTCCCGTCGCCTACAAGGTGGCGCTCTCGATTGCTGTCGTCGCCGTCCTCAGCTTCGTTTTCCTGCAAGTCCCCGTGGTCTGGTGGAGCTTTAGCGATGGGCCAAGTGTGGAAGCCTGGCGGCGCTACCTGGTCTTCAGCGTGATTACGGCGCTCGTGCCGAACCTGATTCTGGTGGCGCTCATCATCCGCACCATCTCGCGCCCCGTCAGACGCCTCACAGAGGCGGCCGTCGAGGTCGCGGGCGGCGCGTACGGCACGGAAGTGGATTTGAAGAGCAACGACGAGATGGGCCTTCTTGCAGCCTCCTTCAACGAGATGAGCCGCAAGATGGCGGCAGACATCGAGCGCCTGCGCGAGCTTAACGCTCATCTCATCAGGACGGAGAAGCTGGCCGCTGCGGGGACGCTCGCCGCAGGGGTCGCGCACGAAGTCAACAATCCGCTCGCTTCCATCTCTTCGCTCATACAGATGCTTCAGACGCGCAAAGAGGTGGACGCCGAGACGCGCGAGATGCTGCGCCTGATCTCCACGCAGATAGACCGCATCACGCAGGTCTTGCGCGACATGATGGATTTCGCGCGCGCCCGTCCGCCAGAGCGCGCGCCCCTCGACATCAACCGCATCGTCTCGGCGAGCATACGGCTCGCCAGCTTCGACAAGGCTTTTCAGCGTCTCCGCCTGGACGTGCGCGAAGAAGAGGAAGCGCCCCAAATCTTCGCCGATGCGGATCAGCTTCAACAGGTCTTTCTCAACCTGCTGCTGAACGCGCGCGACGCCATGCCGGAAGGCGGAGACCTCCGGGTCTCGACCAGCTACGACGCCGCTTCCGAAGAGATCACGGTCGAGATCAGCGACAGCGGCACAGGCATCGCTCCCGAACACCGCGCGCGCGTCTTCGATCCCTTCTACACGACCAAGCCCGCAGGGCTGGGCACGGGCTTAGGCTTGGCCGTCTGCTATCGTATAGTCACCGCGCACGGCGGCCACATAGAGATCGGGTCGACGAACGGCTTGGGCACGACCGTCCGCGTCCGCCTCCCTGTTTCGGGCCCAACGAACGAAGACTCTTATGCCGACGATTCACCTTGAGACGTTTATCAGCGCGCCGCCCCACGTCTGTTTCGATCTGGCGCGCAGCGTTGACGTACACATGGCTTCGACGGGCGACACGGGCGAGCGGGCCGTCGCGGGCGTCACTTCCGGCATGATGAATCTGGGTGACGAAGTGACCTGGGAAGCCAGGCATCTAGGCGTCAGGCAAAGGCTCACGTCAAGGATTACGCGCATGGAGCGCCCGCGCCTGTTCGTTGACGAGATGCAGCGCGGCGCGTTCAAGCGCTGGCATCACACGCACACCTTCTTGGCGCGCGAGGGCGGCACGCTGATGATTGACGACGCCGCCTACGCCTCGCCGCTCGGCCTGCTCGGACGCCTCGCCGACAGGCTCTTTCTCGAACGTTACATGACGCGCCTTCTGGAAGTGCGCAACGCTCATATCAAGAGGGTCGCCGAAGGCAAAGGCAGGGAGATTAATTGAGGATATGAAAACATCACCCTTCATCCTGATCGCCGAAGACGAGGATTTGATGCGCGCCATCCTGGTGCGGCTCCTGGAGGAGGCCGGCTACCGTGTCGGAGCGACTTCAAGCGCGGAGGAGGCTTTGGAGCGGTTCGCGGAGGAAGAGGTGGCCGTGACGATCACAGACATTCGCATGACGGGCATGGACGGCCTGGCCCTGCTCGACCGCATCAAGGACATAGATTCCGAGGCGCTCATCATAGTCATGACGGCCTACTCGTCCGTAGATTCTGCGGTCGCGGCCCTGCGTAAAGGGGCTTACGATTACATCACCAAGCCTTTCGTCAACGAAGACCTCCTGCAATCGGTCAAGAACGCCCTGCGCCAGCGCGAGCTGTTTCGCGAGAACCGCGCCCTGCGCCGAGAGCTTGACCGCCGCTACAGCTTCTCAGAGATCACCGGCACTTCGCCCGCGCTGCAAGCAGTCTTTCGCCTCGTCGAAAAAGTCGCCGCCACCAATACCAACATCCTCATTCAGGGCGAGTCGGGCACGGGCAAGGAGCTGATTGCCCGCGCCATACATCACAACAGCCCGCGCTCGGAGCGCCCTTTCGTCGCAGTCAACTGCGGCGCGCTGCCCGAAACCTTGCTGGAATCCGAGTTGTTCGGCCACACGAAGGGCGCTTTCACGGGCGCGGTCACGAACAAGCCGGGCCTGTTTCGCTCGGCCGAAGGCGGGACTGTGCTGTTGGACGAAGTCGGAGAGATCACGCCGGCGATGCAGGTCAGGCTCCTGCGCGCGCTGCAAGAGCACGAGGTCACGCCCGTCGGGTCAAGCGTGCCCATCCCCTTCGACGCGCGCATCATCTGCGCCACCAACCGCGACCTTGAGAAGGAGGTCGCCGCCGGGCGCTTTCGCGAAGACCTCTTCTATCGCCTCAACGTGATAGAGATTCACCTGCCCCCCTTGCGCGAAAGGCGCGAGGACATTCCGCTCCTCGTTCGACGCTTCATCACGCGCACGGCCCGCGAACAGGAACGAGACGAGAAAGCGATTGAGCCGGAGGCCCTCTCGGCCCTCATCAACTATTCCTGGCCCGGCAACGTGCGCGAGCTTCAGAACGCCATCGAGCGCGCCTTCACCCTGAGCGGCGACCAGATTGACCTCGACAGCCTGCCGCCGCGCGTGCGCGAAGCGGCCAGCGGACAGGCAACCATGCGCGACCCGGACGGCCTGCGCCCCACCCTCGAAGAGGTCGAGCGCCGCCACATCTTCGAGACCCTCGGGGCCGTCAACCAGGACAAGGCCCGCGCCGCCAACATCCTCGGCATAGACCTCTCGACCCTTTATCGCAAGCTCAAACGCTACGACGCAGTGTAAGCGCGAGGGGCGAGAAAGAATAATGCCCTGTACCTGCTCCTCCTGATCTGGCAGGAGCAGGCACAGGACATCATCCGGCACTCTTCATTCTTCGGCGCGCTTAATCTTTCTTGCCGCCGCCGAGCATGCCGCCCAGGCCCCCGATCACGTCGCCGGCCACGTCGGCGGCATTTCCGCCGGCGCTGCCCGTCAAGTTCTGCAACTGCCCGGCGACGGAGGCGGGCAATCGCTCCTGCAAAAATCCGATCACAGTGTTGACGGCCGTGCGGGCCTTGTCTTCGGGAATCCCGGCGCGCTCGGCGACTACTTTGACCAGCTCATCCATTGCTTTTCTTCTCCTTGCTTAAATGAAGACGACGGATTGCGAGTTGGGAATCTCGAACCGCTTGCGGCAGCGGACGTTCTTGCACGCCAGCATGTCGTCAATCCGCACCATGTAGTTGCGCGACTTGTGGAAGCGCGCGCGATCCTGTTCGTTTGCGCCGCGCGGCAGCGTATCCTTCTTGATGCGCGTCATCCAGCGGACATCGTATTCGGCCCGCTCGCGGCAGTGCGGGCAACTGTAGGTCGCGCGCTTCACTTCCTGCCGCTCGTTAAAGAAATCTCGTTCTTGCAGCATAAACTCTTTTTCGGTCAAACTCCTCTTCGATGATCTCAGGCGCGCTCGGCCTTGAGCGAGCCTCTGCCAGCTTCGCGCCGCTCGCGCCGACGGTGGTGCAGCACTATGAACAATCCGGCCAGGCCGTTTGCCAGCATCAACGCGTTGGTCACGACAAAGACCCAGTTATGAACGAGCCAGCTATAGAGCGTGAAGCCGGAGGAGGCCATCATCTGCCCGATGAAGAGCCACTTCGAGACGCCCTCGCTCGTTCCCTCCTGCCACTGCTTGTAAACCTGCCTGGCGATGGTCAATACCAGAATGAAGGAGCTGGCCCACCCGATTACTTCCGTCAAGAATCTTTCCCCCAATGATCTTAAAGGATGAGGGATGAGGGATGAAAGAAAAGCTAAAGCTCTTGTCTTTTTTTATCCCTCATCCTTCATCCCTTCTTTATCAATCGCTCTACGGTTGCCAGAAAGCTGACCGGGTCAATCGGCTTCGGCTCATAAGCGGTCGCGCCCTGTGCCAGAGAGAAGGTCGCATGCCCGCTGCCGAAGCCGGTCGTCACCAGAATGGGCGTCTCGGCTATCTCGGGCGTGTCGCGCACGCGCCGCACCAGGTAGACGCCGTCGGCCGAAGGCATGCTGATGTCGGTGACGATCAAATCGGCCTGCTCCTGCACAGCCGCCCTGTAACCCTCGACACCGTCTTCCGCCGTCACGACCCTGTAGCCCTTGCGCTCAAGCGTCAGACGCATCAGCTCGCGCGCGACATCATCATCTTCGATGACCAAGATTTTTTTCTCGTCGCTCATTGGCCCAAACAACTAAAACGAAGGCCGAGACCCATCGCCCGCGCCCGCAAGGCTTACTCACATAAATCCCTGAGAAGGCGAAAGCTGTAGATGCCCGTCTGGTGGCCATCGCTCCAACGAAAGTTGAGCGCGTAGCGGCCGACAATCGAGATGTCCTGGATCGTCAGCTCTTCCGTGACCGCCTCTGGGCGCAGCACGCGCTCGCCCGTCCATTCGTTGACGCACTGCGCGCAGGGACAGGCGCGACGCAAAGCGGGCGCGTCGTAATGGCAGACGCGGCCGTCGGCCCAGGTGATGCTAAGGGCGCGCTCGCCCTCCTGCATAATCTCGCGCGGCTCAATCGCAGCCCTCGATCCCTCGTCCATCATAGCGCGGCTCTCAGGCGTACTGGCGAAAAGCCGTCTCGACAGCTTCGGCCTTGACGCTCCAATGCGAGGCGTTCCACACGGCCTGACCGTTGCGCAGGATGATGGCCTGCGGCGATTCGTGCCGCACGCCAGTGGCCGACGCTATCTCGTGCGACAGTTCGCGCGCCTGCTGAACGACCAGCAGCGACACGTCCGTCTCCACGCGCGACATCTCGGCGTAGGCGGCCGCGCTCACGGGACACGTCGAGCTGTGCTTGAAGACTATGACCGGTTCCGTATTCGAGCGCGCCAGCAAAGCTTCCCAATCCTTAGCGTCGGCGATGGTCGTGAACGGCTTTTTCATCGAAGTCACCATCTTCACCATATTTTTTATCACACGGAACATACGAGAGATATTAGCCTACCGGCCCCTTTACGACAACGTGCCTCGGCCGCGCGCGGCTGATTCCACAAAAAGATGCGCCGCCTGGGCCCACACGACTCCGAGCGGCGCATCGAAAAGCGATGGCGCATGAAGGCTGAATGAAATGCTATTTTAATTCATCCATCCGCTTTGCGGCCTGTCTCCTTTCTCGTTAGTGTCCGCCGTGGCCGCCGCCTTCGGACGAGTTCTCGTTATCTGCTGACGGGCTGCCTGAGGAAGAGCTTGAGCTGCTGCTGCCAGAGATTTTGAAGGTCGCCGTCTCCTGGTCTATCTGCTTGCCGTCCTTGTCCGTCATCGTCACTTCGACCTTATAGCGGCCCGGAGCCCAGTTCTTTCCGGGGCCCGTGAAGTTGAGGACGACGGGGCGCGCGCCCGGCACGTCGAGCGAGGTCTCAAGGCCCGGCACGAGCTTGCCGGAATCCTGCCCCTGCACGTCGTCGTAGAGGACACGCGCCTTGACCTTGTGCGTATCGCTCGTATTGGAAATCTGCGCCACCGCGTACACGACATCGCCCGGACTGAAGTCGCTGGTCTCGGTCTTCACGTTCTCGTCCTTACCGAGCTTGAGGCTGCTGATATTAGCGGTCGTGGCGCTGAAATTACAGGCCAGCACAACACCCATCAAGAGGCCCAGGGCCAGCACGAAATTCCGTCTATTGGTTAGCATTCTCTGCATCTCCTTATAAAAGGAGGGATGAGGGCGGAGGGAGGAGGGATGAATAAGAAAAGACAAATGCTTTTCCTTCATCCCTCATCCCTCCGCCCTCATCCCTTCGCCTTATCGCCATTCACCTACGAGCACGAAGGGGGCCCAGTAGAAGGGCGCGCTGTATTTCTTGCCAGCGATCATGGCTTGCTGAGCGGCGCGCTTGGCCGAAACCGCACTCATGCCCTGCCCCGTGAGCATGCGCTTGTAGAGGTCTGTCATGAGGTCTGCCGTCGAGCGATCAGCGACAGACCAGAGGCTCACGCCGACGGTCGGCGCGCCCGCATACATAAACGCGCGTGTGAGGCCGATCACGCCCTCGCCGCGCTTCTCTTTACCGAGGCCGGTCTCGCACGCCGACAGCATGACGAGCGGAGAGCCCAGCTTGAGATTGAAAATCTCGTCCGTGCGCAGAAATCCGTCGCCCGTCTTATTGCCGACGAGCGAGAGGACGAGGCCGGTGAACTGCGGCCGCTCGGCGTTCAAGAGCCCGTGCGTCGCGATGTGCATCACGGCATAGCTCTTGAGGTCTTTCGTCTGCACGCCTGCCTCGCTGGCCTGAAGGTCTAACCACACGTCTGCCGTGCCGCCGCTCGCCCTGGTCAGCTTGGCTATCTCTTCGGCTTCGGTGCGTGTGCCGGTCAGACGCGCAAGCTGCAAGCCGGTCGCGGGAGTCTGGTTGGCAGGCGTGCCCGCCACGTCCGTCAGCGCACTCGCCAGGCCCAGGCCGCGCGTGTCTGCTGTGCCCGTAGGCGCAGCCGCAGCGCCCTTAGCGCGCGGGTCGTTCGAGTTGAAAACAGGGTCGGCCACGAGCAGCACGCTCTTGCCCGTCCGCTTGACGGCTTGCTTCCTGACCACCGAGACCACGGAAGCCGAAGGCGCATAGACCACTTCGTTCATCTTGACCAGGTAAGGCAGCGCCGAATAATCAGCGCCGCCGCCAGCAGCGGCCGTCACCAGCGCCTCGAAGGGAACATAGTTGAGCGCGCCGTCTGCGACCACCAGCACTCGCTTATCGCCGATTAAAGAGGCTGCGGGCTCGACCGCCGTCTTGTAGAGCGCGTTCGAGGCCGTGGCGAAAGCGGTCACGGCGCTATTGTCCGGCGCGGCGGGCGCAACGCCGAGGCCGCGCGTCTGGTTGCCGACATCAATGCCTGCGATGCGCGTGCGCAGGCGGGTCGGAACCATCTGGTTGCGAAGATCAATCGCCTGCTGGTCGATGGCCGTGCGCGCCGGCAGCTTGAAGAGCGCGACGCCCCCTTGCGTGACGGCCCAGAGATAAGAGTTCTGCGAGCCCAGACTGTATTCCAGCAGCGCAGTCTTGTCGTCCAGGACTTGCTGCTGGACATCTGAGAGCGAGAGCGGCTGCGGCAGCGTCAGCGAAGCGTAACGCGGGCTCGCAGCCCTGATCTGGTTCTCTATGCTGTCATACTCGGTCGCAAGCTGGTTAAGCTCTGCCTCAAGGTCTGCGTTCGACTTCTTCTCCGCATCAGGGTTAAGCGAGTTGCCGGTCATGATCTCGGCAATCTCCTGCTGGCGGTCAAGGTTGTCCTGCTTGCGCTTCAAGAGGTCAGCGGGCACGCCTTCCGTGATGTTCGCGCCCGCTTCGCCGAGCATGTCCAGCAGGGAGCGCGCGCGGCTCTGCTCGACGATCTGAAAAGCTTCGGCAGCATCCGTCAAGGCCGCGCCCGCCAGTGGGCCCGCAGCCCCGGCAGCCGTTATCAGTGCGCGCTCCGCGAGCGCGCTCGCCGCCTCGTCATAGACATCCTTGGTCGTCCCCAAAAAGGTCGAGCGCGATTCGTCGGCGCTCAGGCTCCCGGCGCGAATCGCTTCAATGGTCTTCAGCGCGTTGCGATAGGAAGCGATTGATTCTTCCCTGCTCTTGGCGGCCTTCTTCGCGTCCTTCTCCTGCGCGGCCTGGGCCCAGAGGCTCCGTGCCATCCCGCGCTGCGCGGGCCAGATCAGGTCAGGACGATTATCTTTGCGCGCGCCGTCGGCCGCCGCCGTGTAGAGCTTGATGGCGTCCGAGTAGCGGCTTTGGCCCAGGGCTACGTCGCCGAGGCTCGTTCTGGCAGCCACGCGCCAGCGCCGCGACTGCCCGAACTTTCCGTAGATCGGAGAGTTTGCGGCAGCCAGGGCGTTATCGAAATGGGTCTTGGCCGAATCCAACTGCCCCGACAGGTAATCGGCGCGACCGATGCCTGTCTCATAGATCGCGTAGAGGATGAACTGGCGATACTTCTCGCGCTCCGCCTTGACTGTGTTGGCGACATCAGCGCCGACCGAAGCGGCTTCGGTGGCGGTCGAGACGCTGGGCCCACCACTGGCTATGCTCGCAGCGCGACCGAAGAGGCCACGCCCCTTGCTCGCCTTCTGCTGCACGTCCTTGGCTGCATTCAGGTCTGGCTTCGTGACGCTCATCTGCGAATAGGCCGAGCGCGCCTCGGAGACGTTGCCGGAGCGGTAATACATGTCGCCCGTCTTGGCGAGCATCAGGTTGGAGTTGTAGTTATCGTTGGCCGAAGCGTAAGAGGAGCGCGCCGTCTGGTAATGCTTGAGCGCAACTTCGTACTGGCCCTGGCGGCTGTAGAGGTCGCCTAAAGCGTCGGCCGCGATGGCTGTGCCCTTGGCATCGTTCGCCTGTTGATAGAGCTTGAGAGCTTGTTCGAGTTGTCCGAGCGCCTGATCGGCCTGGCCGCGCTTCAAAAGCTTGCGGCCCTGTTCAAGAGCGGCCTTGGCCTGATCGGCCTGCGGCGCTGTGGCGGCGACTGTCGTAGCGAGCGATGCGGACATGGGCCCACGCGGCTCAAAGACCTGCGCCCTCAGCGAGCCCATCTGGAAGCTCGCCATCGTGAGCGCGCAGGAGAGAAAGTAGACGAGGGAGATCGCTTTGAACTTCATAAAGTTCCTCCAAGTAGGAATAATGACACTGCTGGTGGCGGGGCCTTGACGGGAGCCAGAGGGCCACGTCACGAGGGATTGCGGCAGAAAATCGGAAGCGAGAGGGGAGCTGGGCGCACGGCCTTCTCTCCCCTCGCGCTTGCTCGTCCGGTTATCCTTTATCTCGATCAAAACCGGCGTCACCTGTGCATCAGATCGAGCGTGGTGACGAGCAGGCCCGTGCTTGACGAGACGTTAATGCGAATGACTGAGGGCGGCGGGTCGCTCTGCGAGACGCTCAAGCCGCGTGTCGTCGCTTCGCGCTCGCCGCTCGTTTGCGCCTGCCCGTAAGATTTGCTCTTGACCATCTTGACCTGCGCATTCATGCCCGCCTTGACCTGGGCCCACAGCGCGGCCGACGGACGCCACGGGCACTTGCCCTGGTTCTGGCGGCAGTAGTTGACCAGGTCGTCCTCAATCGGCACGGCCGGCAGAGGCTCGCGCGTGACGACTATGTAGAGCCGCTCTGTGCCGGGCTTGGCGTCGAACGTAAACCAGCGCAGCCGCTCTTCCGAAGCCGTGCTCGCCGGCACTTCCGTCGGCACATGCGCTTCGACGTAGTTTCCGCCTTCGTCCAACTGCGCGTCCGGGTAGATCATCACGGGGTCGCCGCCGTCCGTCGTATTGAAGATGTAGAGATAGCCGTCCGTATTGGTCTCCATCAGGACGCGCACGCGGTCGCCCGTGCGGAACTCGCGCGCGGGGTCAACGCGCACGGCGTCGCCGTTGCTGTCGCGCATGTAAAGCGTGTAGCCGAGACCTATGGGCGCGCCGCTCGTGTTGAGCGTGGCAGTCGTCGCGGTGCTGCTCCCCATGTTGCTCTTGGAGACGCTGGCCGAAGTGTTGCCCGCGCTCGCGGCGACGCCGGTCGTCTGAGTTCTGCCGGTGGTTCTGCCTGTTGTGCTGCCGGTGGCTCTTGCAGGCGGACGGCGGCGGCGACGCGGAGCGCCCGTGTTGGTCTTGCCGGAACTGCTGCTGCCGGTGCTGACCGAAGCCGAGACGGAGGCGGTCGGCCGCGTCGTCAGAAACGCGCCGCGCACGCCCTCGTCTTCGTCCTGAGCGCGCGCGCTCAGGGTGACGCCCGTCATGAGCGTGATCAAAAGGGGGAAAACAAAGCTCTTCAAGCGCATCGGATAACTCCTGAGATTAAAAAGTCGGTGGCCGAACGGGCCCAAACGTCCGGGGCCCATCCGTGTTTGTCAGATTCGAGAATAGCTGCTGCTGCTGCTGGCGCGCATTGGGCCCGGTCAGCTTATTTATGCTCAATGCGTATATCAAAGACTACTGGCTCGTCCTTAGCGCGCGCCGCAGGAACTTTAATGGACACACTGGGGTCTACGCCTGCACCAGTGTTGACGGTCGTCGAAGGCGCATTTGCCTTGTGCTGGTTGCGAAACTGCTCGAACTCGGTCTGTTCTTCTTCCGTCAACTGTGCGCCGGCCTCGTCGCTCAGGAAAGAGGGCGACGTGAGCGGCGTGGGCGAAAAGATGACCGTCCAGTATTCAGTCCCCTCGGTCTTGTCCAACTGAATCCAGTTGCCGTCGCCCGACGGGAAGGCGAAATCTGTGGTGGCGCTGACCTGGTTGGAGTCTACGCCGGAGGCTTCGATGGGCTTGTCGGTCAGGAAGGTGGTCGGCACGTTCTCTTCGCCTGGGCCCACTATGTAGAGGTAGCCGTTCTCGCGCGGCGAGAAGTGGAACTTGAACTTCTGGCCCGAAGCGAGCGGTACCACACCGGCCACGCGCGCCGGAGGCGTGCCCTTCGAGGCCGCAGCCACCTCAAGCCAGTAAGCGAGCGTCTCTTTCGGTTCGTTCGCGGCGTTCGGCTCAGTTGTCTCCTTCCCCGTCGAAGGCACGTTCGTCTTCGTCTCCTCGGCGGGCTTCTCAGCCTTCATGCGGCTCCACAGAAACAGCCCTCCGCCGATGCCTGCGAGCAGCAGGAGCCCCAACACGCCCGCGATGATCGGCACGACGGGCGAGCGCCCCTTCGCTGGCGGCGGCGCTGTGGGCGCGTACGAAGGCGTCTGCGCATAGGAAGGCGTCGGCCCCTGTGCGTAGGAGGGCGACGGCTGCTGAGCATAAGAAGGCTGCTGCTGCTGAGCGTAAGAGGGCGCGGGCGGCGCGCTCGTGCCAGCGCCCAGAGCCGACGGATTGGTCGCGACCGTCGGCATCGGCTGGGCGTTGTTCTGCGTGCTGGCGGAGGGCGGGCCCTGGCTGTATTGCGTCGGCGGCGGCGCTGGCGGCGGGCCCGGCTGTGGTTGCGAGCCTCCTGCGCCGGGCTGCTGCGAATCCAGGGTCAGAATGGTCGGGCTGTTGATGTCCGTGCTGGTCTTGCGCCCCTCCGAAATGTCGCTTGAGAAGGGAGCGGCCGTGTTCATCGGATTGGTCGTGGCCGCAGGCGACGACGGCGCTTGAGTTCCGATGCGAGAGCCCGTTGTGCCCTGTTCCATTACCAGCCCGGCCTCCGCGAGCGCGGAGTGTAGCTCCTTCGCCACTTCTCCGGCCGTGGACTGGCGCTGGCTTCTGTCTTTCGCCATCGCGCGCGCAATCGCGCGGCTGAAGGCTTCCGGCACGTCCGGTCTCAGCTCGTGCAAGGGCTGCGGCATGACCGAGACGTGCTCGCGTCTAAGCTCTTGCAGGGTGCGGCCCATGAAAGGCTTTCTTCCGGCGACCAGCTCGTAGAAGACAGCGCCCAGGCTGTAGATGTCTGCGCGCCCGTCCACTTCCGTCCCGCCGTCGTCCGGGACTTCGCCCCACTGCTCTGGCGACATGTAGTAGGGCGTGCCGAGCACCTGGCCCGCGACCGTCAGGGCAGTCGTGCCGCTTGCGTCCGAGCCGGCCACTTCGCTGATTTTAGCGATGCCGAGGTCTAGGAGCTTGACTACTGGCTGGCCGCCGTCCGTAGGCTTGCCGAGCATGATGTTTTCCGGCTTCAGGTCGCGGTGGACTACGCCCTGCGCGTGCGCTGCGTTGAGGACGCTCATCACCGGCTCAAGCGCGCCGAAGGCTTCGGCCGGAGTGAAGCGCCCGCGCGCCTTCAGCTCGGCGTCGAGCGTGTGGCCCTCGACGTACTCCATGACCATGTAGATCAGGCCGTCCGAAGTGGTGCGCAGGTCGTAGACCGTGACGGCGTTCGGATGGCGAAAGCGGCGCGCGGCCTGGCCTTCGCGGCGAAAACGGCGCAGCCACTCGGCGTTGTTGCGCATCTGCGGCGGCAAGACCTTGATCGCCACGCGGTCGCCCAAGAGGATGTGGCGCGCGCGATAGACCGCGCCCATGCCGCCTTTGCCGAGCATGGCCTCGACATGATACTGGCCGTCGAGCACCTGGTCTACGATACTGGTCGGGTCGTTTTCGAGCACTTCGCCGTCGGCGGCGCAAAAGCTCGTCCCATCTTCATACTTCGCGTTACAAACCGGACAATACTTCATTGAATTATTAACTGGCGGTCGTTACCAATTAGCGTTACCGATTAGAAATCTCAAGAGCAAAGCTCGGAGGCTTTTGAAGAGTTATAGTCTATCACGCGCGCGCCCCATCCTTCGACCCCGTTTACGATCTTCCCTCTCAAGCTGGCCCGCTACTTATAGATTTTCTCGGCGTACTCTCTGACCATGCGGTCACTGTTGAAGGCGGGCGCGAGCGTGCTGATAGAGCGCTTCATCATCGCCACCCAACGGTGCGGCACACCGTCCTCGTCGCGGTCGTAATAGAGCGGCAAGACTTCCTGTTCCAGCGCGTGATAGAGCGATTCGGCATCGCGCTCGTCCGCCGCTTCCGTATCAGGGTCTTCGCTCAGGTCGCCGATGGCAAATCCGTTCGTGCCGTCGTAGCCTTCCAACCACCAGCCGTCCAGGATGGAAAGATTGAGCCCGCCGTTGATCGCCACCTTTTCGCCGCTCGTCCCCGAGGCTTCCAGGGGGCGGCGCGGGACGTTCAGCCAGACATCTACGGATTGTACTAACTGGCGCGCAATCTCCTGGTCGTAATCTTGCAGGAAGACGGCGCGGCCCCTCACCAGCGGGTCATATTTCCAGAGGGCTAACTGCTGTAGAATGAACTTCGCGCCCTGATCTTGCGGGTGGGCCTTGCCTGCGAAGACGAACTGCACGGGGCGCTCCGCGTCGTTGATTAAGCGGAGCAGGCGATTCTGGTCTGCCAGGAGCAGGCTCCAACGCTTGTAGCCCGCCACGCGCCGCGCAAACCCTATGGTCAGCGCCTCGTGGTCGAACATGGTGCGCGCCGACTCTGTGTATTCCATGCTCTCGTTGCGCGAGAGGCGCGCGTGAAAGGAGCGATGACGAATGAAGGCCACGAGGCGCTGTTTTTGCAGCAGGTGCGTCTGCCACAGTTCTGCGTCCGGGATTCTCTCGACGCCCGCGCGCCAAAGCTCCTTGTCGTGTATGCGCTCCTGCCAGTCCTGGCCGACGTGCTTGCGATAGAGAGCGCGCAGGAGCGGCGAGACCCAGGTCGGGGCGTGCACGCCGTTGGTGACGGAGGTGATCGGTATCTCGTCGAGAGAGGAAAGCTCCGGCCACATCTCCTGCCAGAGGGCGCGCGACACTTCGCCGTGCTTGCGACTGACGCCGTTCGTGGAGCGGCACATCCTGATCGCCAGGGGGGTCAGGCCGTAGGCTTCCTTCTGATCGCCCGCTCTGACGCGTCCCATGTCTAGAAACTCTTCGCGCGAGAGCTTGAGCGACTCTTCAAAGGACGCGCCGAAACACTTCTCCACCAGCGCGGGCTCGAACTCGTCGTTACCGGCCGCGACGGGCGTATGCGTGGTGAAGACGCAACGCTCGCGGATAATTTGCCTCGCCTCGTCGAAGGTCAGCGCGGGGCGCTCTTGGATCAGCTCGCGCGCCAGCTCCAAAGTGAGAAATGCCGAGTGGCCCTCGTTCAGATGATAGACGTGCGGAGTAATCCCGAGGGCGCGCAGGAGCCGGACGCCGCCGATCCCTAACATCATCTCCTGCACGATACGGGTCTCGCGGTCGCCGCCGTAGAGGTGGCCCGTCACCCAGCGATCAGTCTCTTCATTCTCCGAGATGTTGGTGTCGAGCAGGTAGAGCGAGACGCGCCCCACTTGAACGCACCAGACGACTGCGCGCACAAGGCGACCGCGCATCTCGACCTCGATCATCAGCGGAGACCCGCCATCATCCGTCACCTGCCTGATAGGTAGCTGCGAAGGACGCGTCTCGCCGTAATGCTCTTCCTGCCAGCCGTCACGACGAAGACGCTGGCGAAAGTAGCCGTAGCGATAGAGCAATCCGATGGCGACGAGCGGCAGGCCCAAATCGCTTGCGCTCTTCAGGTGATCTCCGGCGAGCATGCCGAGGCCGCCCGAATAGAGCGGCAGCGAATTGTGTATGCCGTACTCGGCGCAGAAGTAGGCGACGGGCTGCTCCGGCGTCGGCCCCTTTTCGCCCTTCGGCGTCCAGGTGCGCGCGTCCGCCATGTAGCGGTCAAAGCTTTCGGCGCGCTGGCGGACGCGCTCGATATAAACGGGGTCTGTCGCCATCTGCATCAGGCGAAACTCGGAAGTCTCCGCGAGCAGGCGGCGCGGATTATGCTCGCACTCTTCCCACACGGCAGGGTCTAAGTCACAAAAGACGGCCGCGCCGTCCGCAGCCCAGCTCCACCAGTAATTCCAGGCCAACTGCTCAAGCGGTCTTAAAGGCAGCGGCAAAGCCCTCGCGGTCGTTTGCGCCTCCCTGCTCTTGAGCTCCTCGGTTAATTGAATCATCCACCCTACCCTTCCGAATTTAGCGCTCACTGAACCTGTGATTATTCAAAAAGATGCGCAGCTCGCGCGGCATAAAAAAGAGCAGTCGTACCTCCGAGACGCTCGACCCAGCTTCTTCTTCAAGAAAGCTCTCGACGGCCTCGGAGGCGACGCGCGCGGCCTCTTCGTGCGGATAACCGAACGCGCCCGTGGAGATGGCCGGGAAAGCTATTGAAGCCAGATTGTGACGCGCGGCCAGAGCGAGCGAATTCCTGTAACAACGCGCCAGCAGTTCGGCCTCGCGCCCCTCGTGACGGCCGAAGATGGGCCCAACAGTATGTATCACGTGGCGCGACGGAAGCCGCCCCGCCGTCGTAATCACGGCCTCGCCCACAGGCAAGCCTTCAGGATGCAGTGTGCGGCGAATCTCCTGGCACTCGGCGAGGATGGCCGCGCCGCCCGCGCGGTGAATCGCGCCGTCAACTCCGCCCCCGCCCAAAAGCGTCGAGTTGGCGGCATTGACTATGGCGTCCACCTCCTGCCGCGTAATATCGCCGAGCAGAGCGATGACGCGGCCGCCCAGGAAAGTATGTAAAGTATGTGATGCTTCTTCAACCACTGGAAATCAGTGACAAGTGACGAGTGACAAGTGACGAGTAAAGACAAGACTTTGAGCTTGTCCCTCGTCACTCATCACTGCTTTCGTCGTCCTCCTCGCGCGGCTCGACAGAGACGGTGTCGAACATGTCCTGGCGGCGCAGGGCTTCGGCGACGCCGCGCGCTTTATGCTCTGTGAGCGGGCGCTCCGGGTCTGTGCTTGCGATCTCGAAGAGGCGCTCGTCCAGCATCCGGACGCCGAGCAGGCCGAGCGCGACGCCCGGCGCGACCTCTATCTCGCCCATGTTGTGTATGCGAAAACGGCCCGTCTGCTCGACCCAATCTTCGATGAAAGGGTCACGCAGGGCATGCTCGGCTTCTGATTCCGAAAGGTAAGCGCCTTCCACTATGAGACAGTACTCGCGTCCGCTATGCGTCTTCATGACCTTTAGGCCAGGAGCAGCGCCTCCTGCTAGTCAATAAAGCTGTTCGTCGAAGGGGCGCACGAAACCGTAACTTTACCACTCCGGGCCGCCGAGCGCCAAAGTGTCCTTTGAGAGATCAGGTTTTCGGGCCCGAAAGCGAAGGGGCCGCCCGAGGGAGACTGTCTCCCTCGGGCGGCCCCTGCATCAACTATCGTCCGTAGCCCTGCGGCCCTCAGTAAGCCGTCCCAGACTGCTCGTTGAGCGTCCGGCTCAGGCGCTCGAAGTAGGAATCGAACGTCACGAAGCTCGTTCCCTGAAAGAAGGCGCGGCCGCCCGTCTCATCCGAGAGGCGATTCAAAGCGCCCTGGCCGTAAAAAGCCGCCGTCGAGTTAAAGCCGTCCGTGCCCACGGTCGGCGCAAAGAAAGAATAGATGGACACGTTGCGTCGCTTGGCTTCACGAACCGCGCGCTGCATGTCGAGCGGATTGACTATGTCCGCGATGCTCGTGCCGCGCGAGAGATCGAGCCCGTCCGAGATGAGCAGGATGGTGTTACGGTTCCTGCCGCCCACTTCAAAACGGCGCAGCGCCTCGACGACTCCGACATACGGATTGTAGGGTGAGCCGCTGGCGCTCGCCCTCGGAATGCGAAGCGCGTGGGCAGCCTTTTCCAGGTCGTCCGTGAAGGGCTGGCGCACTTGCAGCGATCCCGTAGTGATGTAGCCGACCATGACGCGCGACCCCGCTGGCAGCGCGCGAATAAAGTCGCGCGTCACGCCAAGCTCCGTGCCGACGCGGGCGACCACGTCATCCTGAATCAGCACGGCCAGGTTCAAAGGCGCTGCGACCCTGTGCTTGCTGGCCGCGACTTTGGCGTCTTTGTCCGACGCCGAATCGGCGGCCAAACTCTTCGTTCCGACCGAAGCGGCCAACACCAGAACGAGCGCCGCAAAGACCGAAAACAACTTCCTAATATTAGACATTTCCTTACCTCTTCCCCATTCTCTAATGCCTGTCTTCAGGCCAAATTTTTCCGTGACTTTAAGATGCCGCCGAGACCTCAAACGTGGCCTGCAAGCGGGAACCTGGACGGGCCGAGAGGAGCAGGAAAGCGGGCTGAAAAAGGGTCTATTTGTGTGCGTGGAGCGCGCAGACGCCCGACGGGTCGCACGGCGGCGGGACGCCGAAGAGCTTGTAACGACGGGCCGCGAGCAGGCGGTAAAAGATTGGGCCGAGCTTTGTAAAGGGCCAGATCGAAAGCACAGGCGCGAGCCAGCGCCAACCGGGCAGCACACGCAGCAGCTCAACCCAGGCCCAGTACCCGCCTGACCACCGGCCATCAGGCGTGCGCGCGTGCATCTCTTCGTTCAACTCCTGAAAGGTATAGGGTGCTGCGCGCCTGAGGACTTCCGGGTCGCGATAGTCCAGCCACTTGATGCGATGATGGCGGTCAAAGGGCTCTACACGCGCGCGCATCCACTGGCACAGCGGACACTGCCCGTCCGTATAAACTTCTATGCGCGAAGCCTCACTCATAACCAACTCTCGCCGCAGCGCCGCGACCGCTCCCTTCCACGGGATTTATCGCATAATATAACACAGCGCCGAGAGTAAAACCGGAGGGGCTGCGGCGTCCGTATTTGTTGGTTAGAGGAGTCGGAACTGGATATGCTGATAAAGAAGGCTTCAGATATTAAATCGAGCGAGATCACGGATCAGAAGACTTATCTGAACCGCCGTCTCTTCATGCGCGGGGCCGCGCTCGTGGCGACGACCGTGGCGACGGGCGCGCTCTATAAGAAGCTGAACCCTCCGCCGCCCGTCAAGGTAGAGGGCGAGAAGCTGGCCAACGTGAAAAAGGCTGAGACGGTCGAAGGCGTCCCCGTTCTGACGGAGAAGCCCACGTCGTTCGAGGACATCACGAACTATAATAACTTCTATGAGTTCTCGACCGACAAGCGGGCGGTCGCGGAAGAGGCGCGAGGGTTCGTGACGAGGCCGTGGGCCGTTGCGGTCGAAGGGCTCGTGAATAAGCCGAGGCGTTATGACCTGGACGACCTGCTGAAGATCGCGCCGCTTGAGGAGCGCATCTATCGCTTTCGCTGCGTCGAAGGGTGGTCGATGGTCATCCCCTGGGTGGGCTTCCCCTTGAGCAAGCTGCTCGCGCAGGTCGAGCCCAACTCGCGTGCGCGCTACGTGGCCTTTGAGACGCTCTTCGACCCGAAGCGCATGCCTAATCAATCGAGCGGCGTGCTGGATTGGCCCTACGTCGAGGGCCTGCGCCTGGACGAGGCCATGCACCCTTTGACGATTCTGGCGAGCGGCCTCTACGGCGAGCGACTCCCGCCGCAGGACGGCGCGCCCCTCCGCCTGGTCGTGCCCTGGAAGTATGGCTTCAAAAGCATCAAGTCCATAGTCAAGATCACGCTCACAGAAGCCGAGCCGCCGACCACCTGGAACCTGCAAGCGCCGGACGAATACGGCTTCTACTCGAACGTCAACCCGCTGGTGAATCACCCGCGATGGAGCCAGGCCAGGGAGCGGCGCATAGGCGAGTACGGGATGCGCGACACCCTGATCTTCAACGGTTACGCCGAGCAGGTCGCCTCTCTCTACACCGGCATGGACTTGAAGCGTTATTTCTAAGGAGCGGGGGAGGCAGACGAGGGATGAAAGAGACACGATTCGCAAAGGCTGTCGTCTTCATCAACAGCCTGGTTCCGCTCGCGCTGCTTTGCTGGGACGCTTATCATGGCAGGCTCGGGGCCAATCCGCTTGAGTTCGTGACGCGCACGACAGGGATGCTGACGCTCGTCTTCCTGTTGATCTCGCTCGCCGTCACTCCTTTGCGTAAATTGACCGGCTGGAACTGGCTCACCAGGTTCCGGCGCATGCTCGGGCTCTACGCCTTCTTCTACGGCTTTCTGCATTTCACGACTTACGTCTGGTTCGACCGCTTCTTCAATCTCAAGAGCACTGCCCAGGACATCCTGCAACGCCCCTTCATAGCCGTCGGCATGCTCAGCTTTTTTCTGATGGTTCCGCTCGCCATCACTTCCACGGACAGGATGATTAAGCGGCTGGGCGGCAAGCGTTGGGCCAAGCTGCACAGGCTGGTCTACGTTGCGGCAGCGGGCGGCGTGCTCCATTACTACATGCTCGTCAAATCGGACGTACGGCTGCCCACGAGGTTCGCCATCGTGCTCGGACTGCTGCTCGGGTTTCGTCTCTTCATCAAGTACCAATCGTCGCCACCTCCTCCGACCACTATCGGCGCGGGCGCGCGCTCCCGGTGACGAGCGCCAAAAGCTATTGACTTTCGGTGGCTCGTTGTCATAAGAAGCATAGCGATCAGATCACTCCGGGCTTTCAGTCCTGAAATTAAGACGGAAGAGGAAACCGAAAAGATGACTTACGTAGTGACGGAATTGTGTGTGGACTGTAAATACACGGACTGCGCGGCGGTTTGTCCCGTCGAGGCGTTTCATGACCTGCCGGACAGGCTTTACATCAACCCGGATACCTGCATAGATTGCGACGCCTGCGTGCCGGAATGCCCTGTGGAGGCCATCTTTTCCGACGCGGCGCTGCCGGAGCCGTATCAGGAATGGCTTGCGCTCAACGCCGAGGCCGCCAATTACCCGACCATCAGCGGCAAGATACCTGCGCTCCATGGGCCCAACTGCTCAGGCCCGCCCGAGGAGCCAGCCTGACCGGGAGAAAGAAAGGATGAAAGGAATGCTTCGCTGAACGCTTCCCGTTCTTAATCGCTTTTCCTTCATCCTTCATCCTTTGAGAACAGGCATCCACACACATTGTGCGCTCGCTTGCTTTTCCCCTCAGCGCTCGGATAAATTAGCCTCCAAACGGAAGCGCATCCTGCCCAATCATTTCGGACGTTTACAACCGACCAGAGGGATGCCCGTCGCCCTTCATTAAAACTCTTATGTCTGAAAGGAACTCTCTTCAAACGCCATGAAAGCTTATCCAACCGAACAGATACGTAACCTTGCGGTCATCGGACACGGCGATGCGGGCAAAACGCAGCTCGTCAGTTCCCTTCTGTATGGTGCGGGAGCGACGCCGCGCTGGGGCAAGGTGGACGAAGGCACGACCACAACCGATTACGATGAGGATTCTATCGAACGCAAGATCTCCCTCAACACAGCGCTCGCCCATCTGG
>DASVQF010000051.1:0-438509 GCA_036389315.1 Pyrinomonadaceae bacterium | reverse complement strand
ATGATAGCGAACCACACAGAGAAAGGCAAAAGCAGAGAAGGCAGAAGGTAGAAATGAAGCTCGGCGTCGCGACGCCGAGCTTCATTTCTACCTTCTGCCTTCTCTGCTTTTGCCTTTCTCTGTGTGGTTCGCTATCATCCGTGCATATCAAACAAGGTGTGTGGGCGGCGTGCGCGTGTTCTCTCTCTGGCTCCTGGACGGCGCGCGTGAACGAGGAAAGCCACACGCCCCACGCTGTCGGTCGCTGAATATGTCCACTACTACGGCGCAATCACTCTCGCTTGAGCGCAAGATCAAGATGCATGAAGCGCGTGAGGCGATCATAGATCGGCTCGCGCTCGACCTGCCTTCGACGATTGACCTGGACAGGTTCCTGCGCGCGGTAGTCTCCGAGCTGGGACGTATGATGAAGGCCGACCGCTGCGACGTGATTCAACTGGCTTCGGACTCTGAGCTGCGCATCAGTCACGAGTGGCGCGCTTCGGATGACGTGCCCTCGTCGGAGGGCATGGCGATCCCGCTAGACCTGCGCCAGCTTGCCGAGCATGTTGACCTGACGAAGCCGATTCGATTGGACGATACGAGCGCGCCCGGCCTCGATCAGAAGGTGCGCTTCCTCGCCGCTTCCCTGGGCACGCGCTCTCTGCTGGTCGTCCCCGTCGTTCTTGGCGAAGACCTTCTGGGCCTCGTCGGCCTGCACAACACGCGCGCGCCGCGCACCTGGCTCGACGACGAGGTCACGTTCCTGCAATCCATCGCGCGGCAGATAGCCGTCGGCTACCAGTACACGCGCCTCTACACTGACAAGCAGCGCGAGGCAGAGACGACGCGCGCCCTGCTTGAGATCGCCAACACTCTGAACGCGCGCTCGGATTTCGGCGAGGTCACTTCGCTCGTGCTCGAACGGGCCATCGCTCTCATCAAGGCCGATTACGGCGCGCTCGGCGTCCTGAACCCTTCCGAGGGGCGCATCACGCTCGCGGCGTTTACGGCCGCACCCCATGCGGCCACGGACAGCGTGCGCGGCCTGATAGACGTGCACGGGCAATCGCTGGATATTTCCGAGTACCCGGCCGTCATCGAAGTGCTGGCCGAGGGCAAGACTATGAAGGTCTTGGACACGGAGCTGCCTTTGCCGCTGCGGCTCATCTTCAACGCGACGCTGGGGGGGCGCGCGGCTCTGGTCGCGCCCGTGCAGATCGGCGGGCAGACCTTCGGCCTGCTCGGGATGGTTTGGAGCAATGCGCGCGAAGGTTTCGAGGATCACGAGATCGCTCTGGTCGAGGGCATAGCAGACCAGATCGGGACGGCGCTTGAGCGCGACCAGCTCTCGGCCGAGGTGATGCGCTTGAGGAGCGCCCTGCACGAGCGCTATGCCGAGAGCCGCATCATCGGACAGGCCCAGGCCATCCGCCGCGCCATAGAGCTGGCCCTCAACGTCGCCGACACGCAGACGACAGTCCTGCTACAGGGCGAGTCGGGGACGGGCAAAGAGCTGCTCGCCAACCTGATTCACTTCAATTCGGGGCGCGAAGATCAACCTTACATCAAGCTCAACTGCGGTGCGATTCCAGAGACGCTGCTCGAAAGCGAGTTGTTCGGTCATGAGAAGGGGGCTTTTACGGATGCGCGCGCGCGGCGGCGCGGCCGCTTTGAAGAGGCCAACGGCGGCACGCTCTTCCTTGACGAGATCGGAGAGATGAGCCTTTCGGCGCAGGTGCGTTTGCTGCGCGTGCTTCAGGACGGAGAGTTCACGCGCGTCGGCGGAGGCGAGCTATTGAAGACGGATGTTCGCGTCATAGCCGCCTCCAACGTTGACCTTGAGCGCGCCGTCGAGCAGGGAACCTTTCGCCGCGACCTCTTTTATCGCCTCTCGGTCTTTCCCATCAAGCTCCCGCCCTTGCGCGAGCGACCCGAAGACATTCACCCGCTCGTTATACACTTCCTTGAGCACTACAAGCAGAAGACCGGACGCTTCATTTCGGGCATCTCGAAAGAGGCGCTGCAAGCCTTAACGGGCTACGATTGGCCGGGCAACGTGCGCGAGCTTGAGAACGCCATTGAGCGCGCAGTCATCATCGCATCGGGCCGCCAGATAGAACTGGACGACCTGCCCGAGGCTGTCAGCAAGCGCGCCACAGACGAGCACCTGCACCTGCGCCACGAGCGCATAGAGGCGGCACGCCTCGGGCGCTCCGTCACGCTTCAGATAGACGTGCCCTCGTCCATAGACGAGATCGAGCGGCGCGTCATCGAAGCGACGCTCGACTACACTTCCGGCGACAAGACGCGCGCCGCCCGCGCCCTCGGCATCGGTCGCAAGACCCTCTACCGCAAGCTTCAACAGTACGACGGCGCGCGCGCCGGAGGAGCCGACACGAGCGACGAGACATAACGGCTGCAAGTGCGGTCACGCGCCTACGCTTGCGGCCTTCCATAGCGATCAAGACCATCCGTATCAAATGCGCTGCTCTTCGCCTCGCAAGATCATCATTCTGCTCTGCGGCATGGCTTGTCTTTCGGCCCTCGCCGCGTGCAGGTCGAAGGAGTTGGGCCCAGGCGGGCAGGACGCTTCGCCTTCGGCTACAAAGATTTCAAAGTGCGCGGAGTGGGCCAGGGCGCAGGAGAGCCGAGAGGGGCTCGGCTGGGACATGCTTTACGAGGGCGCGCTCCGAGGAAACGGGTTTGGCCCCGAGAGCCCCATGTGGCAGTGGATACACAAGGACGGCCCGCGCCCGCCTGTTAACAAGATGGTCGCCGAGTGGAAAGACGAACCCATCATCTCTTCGATCTTGATCGAGCTGATTGGCCCGGAGGGGAGCCCCGGCGGCTACTGGTTCATCCGGACGACGAACCATCTCTACCGCTGGAGCTTCAATAAAGGCAGGTTCGGCGAGCGGAAAGAGGAGTTGGGCGACGCCGCAGGTTACGACGAAGCCTTCGAACGGATAGCTTGCTTCGAGCAGGCCGCGCCCGAAACGAGTGACACGCTCTTTGGCGGCTACTACGGTTTTCTCAGTCTGTATCGCGAAGGCAAGTCGCGCCAGATGCTTCTGACTTTCAGAGACTTATTCTCATCCGGGCCCACGGATAGCGCAGAGAGCGCGCGCGATCCGAATAATCACGGGCGCTTATTGAAAGCACTCACGCCCTGGCTCGCATCGTCTTTATTATATTGACTCCCGCCTCGATTTAGCCTAGAAGAGCTACGGTTTTCCCGAAATCTTTGTTCCCCCTGACGGGAAAGGAGCGTGCTTTAGGATGGCTGTCTCTAAACCTGCAACCAAAGATATTCTGATCGGCGTCGGCCTGCTCGTGGCCTTCGTAGTCGCGATGCTGCTCGTGCTCAACATCTATCGCCAGGAGGGCGAGAAACGGTCGGCCGCTATTTCAGAGGAGGGCGAGAAAGACCCGGATCATATCGAAGCCTTCGTCAAGCTGATGACGGTTGACCCGGTCAAAGGAGACGCGACGGCGCGCGTCGAATTTATTCCCCACGGGGCCTTCGAGAAGGAGGGCGGGACGCTGGCCCGCAACGTCAAGCTCTACGTCAACAGCGCCACGGGAAAACAGGAGCACGACTTTCCCAAAGGCAAGCGCATGAACCCTGTCGAGGTCGTCATCAACATGTACGACGGGCTCGTCACCGATTACCCGTTCGATCATCACAGCGCGTTTCTCGAACTCTACCTGACGACTCCCGCGACAGCAGCAGCAGCAGCGCCGCCAGCATCCTCTTCGTCGCAATCTTCAGGCGAGACGCCTGCGCCCGCTTCGGGTGAAGCGCCCGCTCCTGCGGCTACGCCGACGAGCACGGAGACCGCAGCGCAGCCCGCCGCGACTCCGAAGAAAGAGGAGGCCGCGAAGCCGGGCGAGGAGGAAGCAGTGCCGGTAGCCGTTGATTTCTACGGCTCCATTCCGGGCATGAAGATCGAAGCGGCGAAGAACCCCGACAGCGATGACGATTACGTCGGCATAGACATGAAGATCGGACGCTCCGCGACGGTCATCTTCTTTTCGCTCTTCATCACGTTTCTGATGTGGGGCGCGACCATCGTCGTCGTCTTGCTGGTCTTGAGCGTCATCTTGCGCGGGCGCAAGATAGAGGTCGGCATGTTCTCATTCCTCTCGGCCCTGCTCTTCGCGCTGGTCGCCGTGCGCAACAGCCAGCCGGGCGTGCCGCCCATCGGAGTCTTCAGCGATTTCACCTCGTTCTTCTGGGCCGAAGTGATCCTCGCGCTCTGCCTCTTGACGCTCGTCTTCACATGGCTGCTCAGACCGGCCGCGAAGTGACGCGGATGAACACGCGAGGGAAATTAACAGGGATGGACAGGATAAAAGCAGCATCATATCTTTTTCTTTATCCTGTCTATTTCTGTTTGATTTCTGCTTCTAATAATTGACCTGGGGAAGGTTTTCTTCGACTATGATTGAATACGACTCGCATAGCTGGACGCATCACCTCTTAGACATCAAGGGCTCGGTCATTCGCCAGGTCTTCTGGCGCGTGGCTCTGTTCGTCATCTGGTCTGTGGTGGTAGTCCTCTTTCATGAATACGTGCGCCCCGTGCATTTCCCGACCACCGTGCATACTTTGATCGGCGTGGCGCTCGGGCTCTTGCTGGTATTTCGCACCAACGCATCGTATGAACGTTTCTGGGAAGGGCGCAGGATGTGGGGCGGCATCGTCAACGAGTCTCGGAACCTAGCCCGCACGACGAGCGCCTTCCTGCCGGATCATCCACCCTTGCGCGATCAGATCATCCTCTGGACTGTGGCCTTCGCCTATGCTTCGATGCGTTCGCTGCGCGGCGAGAGCGGGCTCGGGCCCGTGGCCGAGCGCCTGCCCGAAGAGGCCATCGCGGAAACTCTCGCCGCTCAGCACGTCCCCCTGGCGGTCGCTCGTCGCATCAGCCACCTACTCGTCAAAGCGCGCACGGGCGGCCACCTCACAGACTACGTGACCATCTCCATAGATAATAACGTCCAACTGTTGATAGATTACCTCGGAGCGTGCGAGCGCATTCAAAAGACGCCCGTGCCCTTCGCCTACGTCGTGCATCTGAGGCGCGCGCTCATTCTCTACTGCCTGACGCTTCCCTTCGCGCTGGTCGAATCCTTCGGCTGGACGACTGTGCTGGACATGCTGCTCATCGCCTACATCCTTTTCGGCATCGAAGAGATCGGCGTCGAGATCGAAAACCCCTTCGGCCTGGATCACAACGACCTGCCGCTCGAACAGATATGCAAGACGATTGAGAGGAACCTGCTCTCGATCATCGAAGAAGGGCCGCTGCTGAGTCGCGGGGCTGCGGCCTGACACTTTCAAACAACGTTCACGTTGTCGCTGAAGGTGATATGGCAGATTCAATCAGCATCTATTTTGCGGGGGCGATTCGCGGCGGGCGTGAGGACTGTGCGCTCTACCTTGAGATCATCGAAAGGTTAAGAGCCTATGGGCGCGTCCTGACCGAACACCTCGGCGATTCACAGCTCGACGCGCTCGGCGAAGAGACTGACGACCGGCAGATTCATGACCGAGACCTGGACTGGCTCAAAGCGGCCGACTACCTCGTGGCGGAGGTGACGACGCCGAGTCTAGGGGTCGGCTATGAGATAAGCAAGGCGACGGAGTGGGCCAAGCCCGTCCTCTGTCTTTATCGTCACCGAGAGGGGCGCGCGCTCTCGGCTATGATCGCGGGCAGTCCCGGCGTAAGCCTCTGCGAGTACCGCAGCACGGCCGAGCTAAAAGAGGTCTTCGACCATTTCTTTCAACGTTAAAGTCGGCCCCGCAGTCGCACGCCGCACTACTGTAAATGAGATTTGAGATTTAGTTCTGAATTTGAGACAAAAGAGGACGCGCCCCGATGTGTAAGCGAGCGGGGCGCGTCCATTCTTTTTCGAGGGCCTTAAGGAGCGGCCGTGGCCGTGCTGCTGCCGCTGCCGCCGATGCTCGCCTGGCTGCTACCGTAAACCACACCCACCAGCTCTTTGTTTTCACCTGTGGTCAAGTAGACCGTGCCCGGAATGCCTGAGAACTTCTCCATGCGGGCGTTGGTCTTGGCGACGACCGTTTTGCCGTTATTGACGCTCAGCTCGCCGGTCTTCTCGTCGAAGGTCACCTGGTAAGTGCCTTTCTTAATGACGGTTCCATTCAGCGTGACATCGCTGAGGAACGTTACCTTCTTCGATTTCCCGGCAGCCAGCGCGATAACGCTGCTCATAGCACACACTACTAAAAGGACGACTAAGCGATTGACGATTCTGTTCATGATGCACTCCTTACTTCAGGCAAAGTTTCGAGGTTGAAGGTTTCGGGCCGCGATGCTTGGGCCAAGTCAGCTCCCTGACTCCTCTAATTACGTCCGCGCCTCAAGATAGTTCCAAGAGTTTCACTCGCCGGAAAAGTTGGGCCGGCGTTTTTACAACGCGCGCTCGCAGACCAGCGTGGCTCTCGTCGCTCTATAGATGAGAACACCGCGCCCCGAGCTTTTGTGGCAGAAATTTTCCGGGCGTGAAGAGAAGCGCAGAGGCGCGGGCGTTAAGGATACGAATTACTGTAGGCGTGCAGGCGCATCCATACAGGAAGAACGGCGCGCCGCATGAACGGAGCATCCGAATAATTGAATGGGCCCACGCTGATTACGTAGCCGCTCGGCCCAGGGTTTCACTTGGGCATGGGGGTCTCTTCGGTCGCCGCCAGGTCTTGGCCGTCGCGGGCGAGTCGCGCGGCCCGCTCTTCGGCCGTCTCGGCGATCTGGCTGAAGGCCACGGTCTCTAAAAATTGTTGCTCGCGCTTCTGCGCGCGATCCAGGGCGTGCAGCTCGGCCAGAGCAGTCCGAGCTGACTCGTGTGTTTCCAGGTAGGCGGCCAGTACGTCGTGCCAGTTGCGCTCGAAGGCTATCAGCGCCACGGCCCTCGCCAGCAGCGCGTCGCCGATGGCGTTGGCCCGATCCAGAAAGAGCTGCCCTTCGTCGGGCGTCGCGGCCGACTGGGCCCGGAAGATGGCGTCGCGATAGGAGGCGCGCACCATAGCCTTTTCTCCCTCCGTGACGCCGGAGGCGAACCCCAGTCCGAAGATGCGTCGCAGGAGGCGTGTGCGCGCCTCCCTGCGCGTCTGCGCGTGCAGCCGCTTCTGCGTCTCGATCTGTTCGTTGGCCCAAGCCCTGATCTCCATGATCTGCTTGACGCGGGCCGCGTCGTCCGGCTCCGTATGGAGCTGAATGTCTGCGACGCGTTGCTCGGCGGCGCGCCGAATCTCCGAGGCTTTCTGTAGATGCTCAGTGCTCATCCGCTCTCCTTCGTGAAGAGAGATTGTGTGACCGCTCGACCGACCCGGATTGTTCGTCATACTACACCCACTTGGCAAGCCTTCCGCCGGGCCCGTAGCCTTCAGTCCTCCTCTTATGGTAAAAGATGTGCGCCCTGTAATTTATTCACGAAGCAGTACCGGGCGGTCAGAAGGAGTCACGGCGATGAGTGATCTGCGCTATCCGCTGGGCCAATTCAGGATGGAAGTCGAGCCGGCGGAAGAAGAGCGCCCACGGCTCATCGAACAGATTGCCGAGACGCCTCTGCGCCTGCGCCGCGCCATCGAAGGCTTAACGGCTGAGCAGCTCGATACAGAGTATCGTCCGGGCGGATGGACTGTCCGGCAGGTCGTGCATCATCTGCCGGACAGCCACCTCAACAGTTACATCCGTTTCAAGCTGGCGCTGACGGAAGAGGAGCCGACGATCAGACCTTATGATGAAGACCGTTGGGCCAGGCTCGAAGATTCACGCCTCACACCCGTAGAGACCTCGCTCGACCTGCTGGCGGCGCTGCACGAGCGTTGGGTCGTGCTGCTCAGGTCGCTCGCCGGCGAAGATTTCCGGCGCACATTCCGCCATCCGGCCCTCGGCACCGTCTCGCTCAACAAGAACGTGGCGCTTTATGCCTGGCACGGTCGTCACCACGTCGCGCACATCACTGCCCTGCGCGAGCGAATGAATTGGGCCTGAATGTGAAAAGGCTTCCGGCGGCCAAGCATAATTGTTGCCCGGCTTCGCAGGCTTTTGATATAGTTTCGGAGTAAGGATGATCCTGCAAATGCAAGCTGGCCGAAGCTTCGCGTTTCCCAGAGAGAGGAGACTTTTCATGCAACATGAAAGTGAATACCGGCGGCGCGAGCCCGAGGGGTCGGATGTTTCCACGCGCCTCACGTACCTGCTGATCGGCGGCGGCATCGGCGCAATAATCGCGCTGCTGTTTGCGCCCAAGTCAGGGCAAGAGCTGCGCGGAGACATCGCCGACGCGACCCGCAAGGGCATTGACCGCTCGCGCGAGACGGCCTCGCAGATAGGGGCCCGTGCGGGCGAGTATTACGAGGCGACGCGCGGGCGCGCTTCAGAGCTTTACTCGGCGGCGGCAGACCGCGCTTCGGGCCTGGCCGACACGGCGCGCGATGTGGCCGCGCGCAAGTCGGGACAGGTGTCGGCCGCCATAGAGGCCGGGAAACAGGCTTACACCGAAGAGAAGCGGCGCACGGAAGCGACCGCCGCCATCGAGCGGCCAACATACCCGGACAAGACGAGCTGAATCTATAATAGTTATGATGTTAGCCTTACAAATGAGTTGGACAGACCCGGCCTTCTGGGTGCTGGTGATCGTCGCCGTCTCTTTTATCGTGATCGCTTTCGCGATGGTCGCCATAGCGATGTTCGTCAACCGCGCCGTCCAGACCGTCAGCCGTTTGGAGCAGCGCGTCGAGCCCTTGATGCAGAAGGTCACGGCGCTGAGCGAGCAGGGCAAGGAGATCGCTGCTCAGGGCAAAGAGATCGCCGAGCAGTTCAGCGTCATGTCGGGCCATCTGTCAACCGCGACGATGCACCTCTCGGAATCGGCGGCGCTCATCAAAGACGAAGTGAGAGAGCTGAAGCTGCTGGTGGGCGAGACTTCCGTCAAGGCGCGCGACCGCGTGGAGATGATCTCTCGTTCGATAGACCAGACGCACCGGCAGGTCTTCTCCACGACGACTTTCATACGCGACAAGGTGATCGAGCCGGCGCGCGAGCTGGCGGCGATTATGGCGGGCTTCCGCCGGGGACTCGAAGTCCTGGTCGCGCCCGCGCCGAAGCCTATTAACCAGACCTACGCGGACGAGGAGATGTTCATCGGCTAAAGAGAAACGCCCCGCAGCCAAGGCGCACACCCGAAGCGGCCCGAACCATCACCTCCCAGGAGAGCATGGTTCGGGCCGTTTAGTGAAGGGATGAGGGCAGAGGGATGAGGGATGAAATGGGTTGAGTGACTGAGATGCTTGAATAGCAATTCAAGCATTCATCCCTCATCCCTCTGCCCTCATCCCTACTTGGGTGCGGGGGCTTCTACTGCTAGTATTGTTATTCTCGAAACGGCGCGTCTGCGGCGCGCTCTTGAAAGTGAATCGTCAATGTCTACAGAAACACCGCTCGAACTGAAGAAGACCATCAACCTGCCCAGGACAGGGTTTGCGCAGAAGGCCAACCTGGGGCAAAGCGAGCCCGCCCGCCTGAAGAAATGGGGGGAGATGGGGCTCTATGAAATGATCCAGCGTGCGCGGGCTGACGCACCGCGCTTCATCCTTCACGACGGGCCGCCCTACGCTAACGCGGACATTCACATCGGCACGGCGCTCAACAAGATACTCAAGGACTTCATCGTCAAATCGCGCACGATGATGGGCCACTTAGCGCCTTACGTGCCGGGCTACGACTGTCACGGCTTGCCGATTGAGTTGTACGTGGAGAAGAAGCTGGGCGAGAAGAAAGCGCAGATGCCCGTCGCTAGCATCAGGCGCGCTTGCCGCGAGCACGCCGCCGAAGCCCTCAAGCGTCAGACCAGGGATTTCCAACGCCTGGGTGTGCTGGGCGAGTGGACACGCCCCTATCTCACGATGTCTAACACGTACGAGGCCGAGACGGCGCGACTCTTCGGGCGCTTCGTCGAGCGCGGCTACGTCTACAAGGGAGCGCGCCCCGTCTACTGGTGCATACACGACCAGACGGCTCTGGCCGAAGCGGAGGTCGAATACCACCAGCACCGCAGCCCTTCCGTTTACGTGAAGTTTCCGCTTGCCAGCGATCCCGCGCTGATAGACCCGGCGCTTGCGGGTCGCAAAGTCTTCTTTATCATCTGGACGACGACGCCCTGGACGCTGCCAGCCAATCTCGGCATCGCCGTTCATCCGGACTTCGAGTACTCGGCCATAGAGCACGGCGACGAGGTCTATGTGATCGCCAGCGAGTTGATTTCGCCGGTTGCAGTCAGGTGCGGCTTCGCAGAAGTTGACGTTGAAGGCGCTTCCGCCGGTGCGCCGAAAGTCCTGGCACGTTTCCCAGGCTCGCGGCTTGATCGCCTCGAATGTCGTCATCCGTGGATTGACAGGGCATCGCTCGTGATGCTCGGCAAGCACGTCACGCTCGGCGGCGAGGCGGATGCCGAGACGGAGCTTGACGTGCGAGAGGCGCGCGACACGAAAGTCACGGGCAAGGCCGGAACCGGGCTCGTTCACACAGCGCCGGGTCACGGCCACGACGACTTCGTGATAGGCAGAAAGTACGACCTGGAGATTTACTGTCCCGTTGACCACGCCGGGCGCTTCACTCCGGATGTCGAGCACTTCGCGGGCCAATCGGTCTTCGAGGCCAACCCGGTGATCGTAGAGTTCATGCGCGAGCGCGGCGTGCTCCTCTCCGGCGAAGAATACGATCATCGTTACCCGCACTGCTGGCGCTGTAAGAACCCTGTCATCTTCCGCGCCACGCCGCAGTGGTTCATCTCGCTCGACGCGGGCTCCGAGCAGGAAGTCGAGCCCGAAAAGGACGAGGACGGGCGCGACCTGACCAACTACATCGACAACTTCACGTCGAGCGAGCTGGGTGGGCCCGCATCGCTTCGCGCGATGGCGCTCGAAGAGATAGAGCGCGTCCGCTGGATTCCGGCGTGGGGCCTGGAACGCATGCGCAACATGCTGAAGGGCAGGCCCGATTGGTGCGTCTCGCGCCAGAGAGTCTGGGGCGTGCCCATCCCTGCCTTCTATTGCCAGGGCTGCCAGGAGATACTGATCGAGCCCGAAGTCATCAATCACGTCGCCTCTATCTTCGAGCGCGAGACGGCCGACGCCTGGTACGCGCGCGATGCTAGAGAGCTGCTGCCCGAAGGCTTTAGCTGCCCGAAATGCGGCGGCTCGGATTGGGTCAAGGAGACAGACATCCTCGACGTTTGGTTCGATAGCGGTTCCTCCTCCATCGCCGTCCTCGAACATCGCGAGAATCTCAGTTGGCCCGCAGACCTCTACATAGAGGGAGGCGATCAGTATCGCGGCTGGTTCAACTCGTCGCTGATGGTGGGCCTGGCCGCGCACGACGCTGCCCCTTTTCGCACGGTGCTGACGCACGGGTGGGTCGTTGACGGGCAGGGCAAGGCCATGCACAAGTCTGCCGGGAACTCCATCTCGCCGAACGAGGTCATCAAGGATTCAGGCGCGGAGATTCTCCGCCTATGGTGTGCTTCGACAGACTACCATGAAGACATGCGTATCTCGCCGGAGATTTTGCAGCGCGTCTCGGACGGCTATCGCAAGCTGCGCAACACCGCGCGCTTCGCGCTCGGCAACCTGGACGGCTTCGACCCCGCGCGCGATACAGTGGCCGAAGAAGAACTGCTTGAGATAGACCGCTGGGCGCTGGCCGAGCTGGACGAAGTGCTCGCGCGAGTCTCGGGAGGCTACGAGACCTACGAGTTTCACACAGTCTATCACGCGCTCTATCAATTCTCGACGGTGACGCTCTCGGCCCGTTACTTCGACATCATCAAGGACAGGCTCTACACGGCCGCTCCGCGAAGCCACGCGCGGCGCTCGGCGCAGACGGCGCTCTACCGCGTTGCCGACGCTTTGGCGCGCGCTCTGGCTCCGATACTCGTCTTCACGGCCGACGAAGTTTGGGAGAACCTGCCGCGCAGTAGTAGCAGCAACAGCGGCGACGACGACGCGCGCCCCGCCTCGGTTCATCTGGCCGAGCTTCCGCTCTCGGGCGTCGTGCGTGACGCGGAGATACGCTCGCGTTGGGAGAGATTGTTCGCCGTGCGCGACGTAGTGCTGCGCGAGCTGGAAGAAGCGCGCAACGCCAAAGTGATCGGAAGCTCCCTTGAAGCCCGCGTCCTGCTGAAGGCTTCGGGAGAGACTTATGCGCTGCTTGAGCGTTACGCGGAGGAGCTGCGCTACGTCTTCATCGTGTCGCAGGTCAAGGTTGAGCGCGCGGCCGAGGAGGAGGGCGCGAGCGGCGCGGCCGTGAGTGTGAAGGTCGAGCGCGCCGCAGGAGAGAAGTGTGAGAGGTGCTGGAACTACTCGGTGCGCGTCGGCGAGTCTGAGCGTTACCCGACGGCGTGCGAGCGTTGCGTCACGGCGCTCTCCGAAATAGAACGGGAGGCAGTGGCGTGAACCGGCAGTTGGCCCTCTGGCGCGTGGCCTACCTGGTCACGTCCTTCGGCATCTACATGGTGGATCAGGCGACGAAGGCTTGGGCCGTGCGCGCCCTGCGCTGGGGCCCGATACACGTCTTCGCCGGTCTGCTCACGTTTGAATACGCCGAGAACAGTGGCATAGCCTTCGGACAGTTGCAGGAGGGCGGCGACTTCGGGCGCTGGCTCTTAGTCGTGCTGGCGGCGCTGGCGGCCACGGCCGTGCTCTACTATTTCTGGCGGACGCCGCGCACGGATGATCGCGTGCTGGGGGCTTGCGCGTTGCTGTTGGCTGGCATCCTGGGCAATTTGACCGACCGCATCCGTCTCGGCTACGTGATTGATTTCATCCTCCTGCACTGGGGGCAGTATCATTGGCCCACCTTCAATGTCGCGGACGCGAGCATCTGCGCCGGGGCGTTCCTGCTCGTCCTAGACCTGTTTCTGGAAGGAAGACGCAAAGGGGCGATTGGCAACCAGCCGCCAGTCGCCAGTCAAGAAGGAAATGACTGAAACATTCTGAGTCCTGAGTTCTGACTCCTGCTGTTTATGTATCCAGAGCTTTTTCGGATCGGGAATTTTCCGATCAACACTTACGGGGTGCTGCTGGCGCTGGCTTTCTTGGGGGCGCTGCTGATTGCGGCGAGGCTGGGGGCGCGCGACGGGCTGGCGCGCGAGCGGATTTACGACCTCGGGTTGTGGATGCTGCTGGCGGCGCTCCTCGGCTCAAAGGTTCTGATGCTGTGGACTGAGCCGAGCTATCGCGAGAACCCTTTGCATCTCCTCTCGCTCGATTTCCTGCGCTCCGGCGGAGTCTTTTACGGCGGCTTCATCGGCGCTGTCGTGACGGGATATTTTTTGATTCGCCGCTACGGGCTGCCGTGGTGGAAGACTGCCGACGCTTTCGCTCCCGGCATAGCCCTGGGCCTCGGCATCGGCCGCCAGGGCTGCTTTGCCGCCGGCTGCTGCTGGGGCAAGCCGACGACGCTTCCCTGGGGCGTGCGCTTCTCCGAACTGGGCCACGAGATCACGGGTGTTCCCATAGACGCGCACCTGCATCCGACGCAGCTTTATGAATCCTTCGCCGCGCTCGCAATCTTCTTCTCCCTGCTCTGGCTTCACAGGCGCAGGCGCTTCGAGGGGCAAGTCATACTCTGCTTCGCAATCCTCTACGGGATGGTGCGCTTCCTGATCGAATTCCTGCGCGACGACCCGCGCGGCGACATCGCCGGGCTCACCACGCTCACGGGCCTTTCAACCTCGCAGATGATTAGCCTCCTTCTAGGGCTCGGCGCGCTCCTCCTTCTCATACTGCGCTGGCGACGTGCAGCAGCCGCCGCCGCAGCCGCCGGCTCTCAGAAAATCTCTTCGACGACAAAGGCAGCGCGCGTGTGAGCGGGGGCGGGGCGCAAGAGAGCAAGCCGGAGGAGCGCGCGGCGCAGGCTGACTCCGACGAGGAGCAGCAGGAAGCGCCCATCCTTACATTCGAGATTGCGGGCGGCGAGGCGGGCTCCCGCCTGGACGCTTATCTGGCCGCGCAGGTCGGAGGGTGGAGCCGCTCGCGCATCAAGCGCCTGATCGAAGACGGCGACGTGCTGGTCGCGGGCCATAGAGAGAAGCCTTCGTATAAGCTGCGCGCGGGCGACCGCGTTGAGGTCGAGCTGGTAGCGCCGCCGCCCTCCGAATTCTTACCCGAAAACATTCCGCTCGAAATCGTTCACGAGGATGCGGAAGTCGTGGTCGTCAACAAGCAGGCCGGGCAAGTAGTCCATCCGGCGGCCGGTATCTCTTCGGGCACTCTGGCCAACGCCCTGGCCTTTCACTTCAAGCAGCTCTCGCACTCAGGCCGCTCCATTCGACCGGGCATCGTGCATCGCCTCGACAGAGACACTTCCGGCCTCATCGTCGTCGCCAAAACCGAAGCGGCGCACGAGAATCTGACAGACCAATTTCGCGCGCGCACGGTCTTTAAGTCCTACGTCGCGCTCGTCCACGGGCGCTTCGAGCAGGAGAGCGGGCGCATTGAAGGCGCAATCGCGCGCGACCCGCGCAACCGCACGCGCATGGCTGTGGTCGCAGGCGGCCGCCCTGCTCTCTCGCTCTACCGCGTGCGTCGTCGTTACGACAGGTTCACGCTGCTCGACGTTGAGATCAAGACGGGCCGCACACATCAGATCAGAGTGCACATGGAGTGGTTGAAGCATCCGGTCGTGGGCGACGCGGTCTACGGCGGCGGGCGCGACAAGACCGTGCCCGATAGGGTTCTGCGCGCACGCATCAACTCCCTCGGCCGCCAGTTCCTTCACGCCGAACAGCTAGGTTTTCGTCATCCGCGCACAGGCGCGGAGCTGCGCTTCCGAGCGCCACTGCCTGCGCCCCTCGCAGCTCTTCTTGACGAGCTTTCTTAAGGAACGCGGTCGAAGCGGCGCAGGAGTTCCTGGAATCTTCGGTCGCTGCGAAGGCTGTCGAACATCGGGTCTACTTTGATGAGGACGAGGCCCGGATGTCTGGCGTCGAATGCTTTGTCGAGCCATTCGATTGCCTGATCCGCGTCTCCGAGCCCGGCGTAAACGGTGGCGATGTAGAGCGGCGAGACGTAGCGCGTCTGTTGCAGCTCCTTCATCTCTGTGAGAATCCGCTCGGCCTCTTCACGTTTCCCAGAGCGCGCGTAGGCGTGGGCCAACGCGGCGTCAGCCTCAAGGTCTTGGCCCGTCGCGGTGCGCAGCTTTTGGAACTCGCCGATGGCCTCCGCGTACATGCGCTTCTGCACGTAAGCCTGGGCCAGGTAGAAGCGGCCCACCCCGAAGTTCGGGTCTATTTCAAGCGTGCGGCGATACTGCTCTATGGCCGCGTCATACTGGCGCGCGAAGTATAGATAGTAGCCCTTGTTGGCGTTGATGATGAGCGAGAGCGGGTCTAGCTGCTGGGCCTTCTTGATCTCTTCCGTGGCATCTTCGTAGCGACCCATCTGCAAGAGATAAGAGGCGTACCACTGGTGAGCGGTCGCATAGTTCGGGTTGAGGTCGAGCGCGCGTTTGAAATCGCGCTCGGCGGCGGGCCAGTCCCAATCGTAAGAGAGCTTGACGAAGCCGAGCGAGGTGTAGCCTTCGGCCAGCTCAGGGTCTATCTCTATGGCGCGCTCGGCGGCCGCCTTGGCGCGCGGCATGGCGTCGTTGGGCGCGACGGCCCCGATGTCTGCCAGCACGGCGTAAGAGTCGGCCATGCCGGAGTAGGCCAGCGCGTATGCGGGGTCTATCTTGATCGCCTCCTGAAAGGAGCGGATGCCACTGTTTAAGCTCTCCTTGTCACGCTTGTTCCAGAAGTAGCGGCCCTTCAGGTAAAGCTGGTAAGCCTCAGTGTTTTCCGTGTAATGCTTGGTAATGCGCTTCTCTTCCTCGCCCGTCAGGCGAAGCTTTAGCTTCTTGGAGATTTTCCAGGCGATCTCCTGCTGCACGGCTATGAGGTCTGAGATTTTCCGGTTGTACTGCTCGCCCCAGAGCTGCGAGCCGTCCGAGACATCTATCAGCTCGGTCTTGATAATCAGGCTGTCGCCGATCTGATCTACGCTCCCCATCAGCACAGCGCCCACGCCGAGCTTGCGACCCACCTCCTGCGCGTCCAAATTCTGCCCCTTGTAGCGAAAGACTGCGCTCCTCGACATGACCTTCAGATTGGGCAGTTGCGACAAACTGCTGATGATGCTTTCGGTCAATCCGTCCGAAAGATATTCGGCGTTCGGATTATGGCTCGCGTTGGTGAAGGGCAGGATGGCCACGGAATTGATGGTCTTGGTCTGGCGCGTCAGGTAGAGCGCGGCGGCCGTCACGCCGATGGCGATGGCAAAGAGCGCGAAGAGGATTGCCGTAGCGTGACGGCCGAACACTGAGAGGAAAGAGCCTGCGGTGGTGGTGGCGCGCGCCGCCCGCATCTCGTCCGTGCGCGCCGACTGGCTATGCTGGCTATGGCTGAGCTGGCTGCCTGCGCCCGTCTCGAAAGAGAGATGGCCGCTATGACGGACTCCGCCGCTCGTCGTCAACGTGGGATCGGCCGAACGCTCAAGGCGCGCAGTGAATTCCAGATCGCGCTTGAGGCCGCGCAGGTCTATGAGCAGGTCTTTGATCGTCTGGTAACGCTCCTCCTTGTCTTTAGCCAGCGCCTTGGCGACGATTCTTTGCAGCTCAAGCGGGGCCGTCGGCGCAAATCGTATGAGCGGGAGCGGGTCACGATTGAGCAAGAGCGCGATGATGTCGTTCTTGGTCTCGCCGGAGAAGGGCGCGCGCCCGGCGACCATCTCGTAGAGCACACAGCCGAAGCTGAAGATGTCTGTGCGCGCATCCACGGCGAGCCCGCGCGCCTGCTCCGGCGACATGTAGCCGGTCGTGCCTATGACAGCGCCCGGGTCTGTGTCGGTCAAAGGCACTGTGACGGCCTCCGGGTCGTGTGCCGTCTGCGCAAGGCCGTTCTTTTCGCTCAGCTTGGCCAGGCCGAAGTCCAAGACTTTGACGTAGCCGTCAGTCCTGAGCATGATGTTTTCCGGCTTGATGTCGCGGTGAATGATGCCAGCCGTGTGCGCCGCGTCGAGGGCCGCCGCCACTTGTATCGCCACGTCCAGGGCCTTCTCGATCTCCATGTGGTTGCGCGCCAGAAAGGTTCTGAGCGTCAAGCCGTCTATGAATTCCGTGGCGATGAAGTAGAGCGACTCTTCCTCTCCGATCTCGTAGATTGTGAGAATGTTTGGATGGTTGAGGGCGAGGATGGCGCGCGCCTCCTGGCGAAAGCGGCGCAGGCGCGTCTCGTCCCTGGTCACTTCGGGCGGCAGCAGCTTCAAGGCCACCTTGCGGTCATGGTGCTTCGTGTCTTCGGCCAGAAAGACTTCGCCCATTCCGCCCTTGCCGAGCGTCTGTATGATCCGGTAATGGGAGATTTGCCGGGGAGTCACAGCCTTCTTTTTATCTTCGGGACGAACGCCGCCGCCAGCAGAGGGCAACGTTCTTTTTCGGCCAGTGCGGAACCGAAAAGACGGCTCTCGGGAAACTCAGGTGTTGCGGCCTTACAAGACTATCTGACTCGCGTCGCCGCAATTGTACCATTGCCGTCGAGAAATCAAACAGGGATGGACAGGATCGTCAGGAGAAGTGAAGCGCGATTGCTTTTTCCTTATCCTGGCTCTGCTGTCCATCCCTGTTCACTGCCTTTCTTCCATGCGCTTTTCGAGGCTGATTGCTATACTATTGCTTTCGATGACGGCCGGCAGGGCAACGACCCTTCCGCCGCAGGGCATCATAAGACGCTGTTAGCGAAGGACGTATCCGCTTTCGGCCCCGTATACTTTACGCAGAATTTCTATGAGAAGAACGACAGCCTTTTTGACGGCTTCCATCGCGCTCGCTCTCTGCCTGCCGGCGCTCGCGGCCAGCCTCCGCGCCCAACAGAGACCGAAGCCGCCCGCCCAACCCGAGCAGGCCCAGAGCCAGACCGACCAGGGCGACGAGAGAGTCACCACCTTCATTCGCCGCGTGCGCCTGCCCATCACCGTCCTAGACAAGAAGGGGCAGCCCGTCGCGGGCCTCACGGCCCAGGATTTTCTCGTCATGGAGGACAAGAAGCCGCAGACCATCGAGACCTTCTCGGACGAGAGCGAGAGCTTTCCCGTCTACGTCGGCGTGCTGATGGACACCTCGCCCTCGACGGCCGGAAAGCTGAAGTTCGAGCAGGAGTCGGCCAAGAATTTCATCTACACCGTGACGCGCCTGCGCAAGGACAAGGCGGCCTTTATGACCTTCGATCACGAGATCACTCTGCGGCAGGATTTCACGGACAAGCTAGACCTGCTTGATAAAGCCGTCGACAGCGTCAAGAAGCCGGGCACTCAGACCTCGCTCTACGACGCCATCTGGCGCTTCTGCGACGAGAAGATGCGGAGCGTACCGGGCCGCCGCGTGATCGTCGTCATCACGGACGGCGACGACACCTACAGCCGCGCCACCCTCAACGACGCGATAGACATAGCGCAGCGCACCGAGACCACCATCTTCGCCATCTCGACCAAGGCGGGCTTCTCCGGGACAGTCCCCGGCGTCGAGGCCGGACAGGTCTCCGACCGTGGCGACCGCGATCTTGAGAAGCTCTGTGCGGAGACGGGCGGCCAGGCTTTTTTCACAGGCGACGTGCTCGCGCTCGAACGCTCCTTCACCAAAATCTCGAAGGAGCTTCGCTCGCAGTACATAGTCACTTATAAGCCGACGAACGACCGCTACGACGGCAGCTATCGTCGCATAGACGTACGGCTGGCGAGCGGGCGCGACGGGTTGAAGCTGCGCACGAGGCGCGGCTACAAGGCCGTGGGCGACAGTGTCACGGCCGCGCAGTAGTAGTAGTAACAGTCAGGTTGATGGTCAAAGGATTAGCAATCGGTGATGTACAGTAAAAAGCAGTTCTTCAAGCTCCTGGCACTCGCGCTCTTGGCACTCCTGCCCGTCGTCACCGCGACGACCCGAAGGGCCGGAGCACAGCAGCAGCAGGTTCCATCTCCTACGCAGAACCAGACGCGCCAGCGCCGCACCGTTGACACAGCGCGCGGCCAGCAGCAGCCGCCACAGCAGCAGCCCGCGCCGAAAGATGATGATACGACGCTTCAGGACGATACGGATGTCGTGCGCGTCGAGACCGATCTGACCAATATCCTTTTCAGCGCCGTCGATAAACAGCGCCGCTTCGTCACCACGCTCAAGCAGGAAGATATACGCGTGCTCGAAGACGGCCAGCCGCAGGAGATATTCTCCTTCTATCGCCAGACAGACCTTCCGCTCTCGCTCGCCATCCTGATCGACACCAGCGCCTCTCAGGAGCGTACGCTGCCGGAAGAGAAGGCCGCCGCGCTGCAATTCGTCGACGCGGTCATTCGTCCCGAGAAGGACGAGGTGGCCGTCGTCTCCTTCACAGGCGAATCAACGCTCGAACAGGGCTTGACGAGCAGCGTCGCGCGCGTGCGCAGCGCGCTTCAACGCGTGCAGTTCGTTCCTCCCTCCGGTTACATCGGCGGCGGGCAGACGACCGGCACGCCTCCCATCTCCGGCACTAACCAGACGTTGGCCGGGACGACGGCCGTGTGGGATGCCATCTATGTCACTTCCAGTGAATTGCTCTCCGGGACTTCGGAAAAAACCCGGCGCGCGATTATCCTCGTCACCGACGGCGTAGACTCTTCGAGCCAGTACAAGATGTCTGAGGCCATTGACCGCGCCATCAAGTCTGACGCCGTGATCTATTCCATAGGCATCGGCGACGTGATGTTTCAGGGCGTCAACGAAGGCGCGCTCAAAAAGGTATCCGAGCGCACGGGAGGCCGCGCCTTCTTCCCGCGTGACGAAGCAGACTTGCGCGCAGCCTTCGCGCAGATTCAGGAAGAGCTGCGCTCGCAGTACCTCGTAGCCTACTCGCCGACGAACAAGAACCGCGACGGCTCTTACCGCCGGGTGCAGATTGAGGTCATGAACCCGGCCTGGAAAAAGAACCTGCGCCTGACCTACAGGCAAGGCTATTTCGCCAAAGCCTCCGCCGCCAGAAAGTAGGCAGCAAGCTTGAACGAAGATTTCGTCCGGGCCCCCTCGACCGCAGTTGAGACGGTCGAGGGGCCCGAAAGCTGCAAGCCGGAGCTTTTCCCCTTCGGCCCTCCCACTTTCCAGATGACAATCCTGTTTTTGCTTTGTTATACTCACGGTTGCGGCCTGCCGAGGCGGGCCGCCGATAAAGCAGTAAAGTAGGCGCTTCGAGCCGCTTCCTCACTAAAGATGTGGCTTCGGGCGACTCTCCCTTTAGCCCGTATGGGCCTCGGATTTGTCCCCTGTAACGCAAGATCAGAACTACTGCTCTGGCCGGTTGCGAGAAAGCTTTATGGCCCCGTCCATCTCGGCGCTCTGAACGGAGCGCCCCGAGCCTTGTGATAAACATGAACTCTGCCCCGAAAAGCCCGGTTGTCCTCGCCGTCAACGACGACCAGAACGTGTTAGAGCTGTTGCGGGCCATGCTTGAGCGCGAAGGCTACAAGGTGGTCGCCGTCGAGACAGCCACCCGCGCCCTTGAGCTCGCCCCGAGCCTTGAGCCCGACATCATCGTCAGCGACGTGGTGATGCCCGTGATGGACGGCCTTGAGCTTTGCCGGCGTCTTAAGCAGGACGCGCGCACTACTTTCGTGCCGGTGCTGCTGATGAGCGCCATCCTGACCGGCGAGAAAGCAACGCTGGACGGCCTGGTGGCTGGCGCTGACGATTACCTGCAAATACCTTTTCGCCGCCAGGAGCTACTGGTCAAGGTGGCGCGCCTCGCCGAACGCCATCGCGTCGAGCGCCATTACCGCGAGATCGTAGAGGAGTCGGCCGACATCATCTACACGCGCGACATGGACGGCCGCCTGACGAGCATCAACGAGGCAGGCGCGCGTTTCTTCGGTCGTCCGGCGAGCGAGCTTGTGGGCGTGCACCTCGCCGAGTTGATTGGCACGGAGGAGGCCGCGCGCGACATCTCGGCTACAGGCGAGCACAGTGGGGAAGAGCCCTTACGTACGCTCTATCATCTGAAGGACGCGCAGGGCGTCGAGCACTACCTGGAAGGCATGGTGACGCTCGTGCGCGAGCCGACGGGCGAGCCTGCGGGCGTGCGCTCTGTGGTGCGCGACATCACCGAGCGCATGCGTGCCGAAGAGGCCATGCGCGAGAGCGAGCAGCGTTACCGCGCGCTGGTCGAGCAATCCTCGGACGGAATCTTTCTCCTAGACATCGAGACCAAGCGCATCCTGGAAGCCAACCCGGCCTATTGCAAGCTGCTCGGCTACTCGACCGAAGAGATTACGCGCCTGACGCTCTACGACGTGGTGACGGCCGACCCCGAGGACGTGGACGAGAATATCCGGACTGTGCTGACCGAAGGCTATCACTTCATCGGAGAGCGGCTTCATCGTCGCGTGGACGGCTCGCTCGTAGACGTTGAGGTGAGCGTCAACAGCATCTCTTTCGGCGGCAAGCAGGTGCTCTGCACGGTCGTCCGCGACATCACCGAGCGCAGGCGCGCCGAAGAGGCCCTCAGAGAGAACGAGAAGCGTTACCGAGACCTTTTCGAGAACGCCAACGACCTCATCTACACGCACGATCTGGCGGGCAATTTCACCTCGCTCAACAAGACGGGCGAGGCGCTGACAGGCTACACGCGTGACGAGGCGCTGCGGATGAACATCGCGCAGGTCGTCGTCCCCGAACACCTTGAGATGGCGCGGGGGATGATCGCGCGCAAGACGAGCGAAGATGCCCCGACCATGTACGAGATTGACATCCACGCCAGGGACGGCCGCCGCGTCTCTTTGGAAGTCAGCACGCGCGTCATCTACCGCGACGGGCGGGCCGTCGGCGTGCAGGGCATCGGCCGCGACGTGACGGAGCGCAAGCGCGCAGACCAGGCATTGGCCCAACAGGTCAAGCGCGAGGCCCTCATCAATCGCATCTCGGCGGCCGTCCGCCACTCGCTCGAACCCGTAGAGGTTTTCCGCTCGGCGGTCGAAGAGCTGGGCCAACACTTGAACGTTGACCGCTGCTCGCTGTTCAGGGTGGACGCGGAGGCGGGCCTTGCGCGCAACGTCGCCGAATACAGCGCGCCCGGCCTTCCCCCGGCAGGCATCAATTACGATCTCAGCAAGTTCACGGACGTGCTCGCAGGGATACGCCAGCACGGCGTCCTGACCTTTGACGACGCGGCGGCCGACGAGCGCATCCGCGAGGTTTACACTCAGGTCTTGCGCGCGCGCGGCATACGTTCCCTGATGTACGTGGCGATCAAGGTGGGCGAAGAGCTTCCGGCCGTCTTCGCCATCTCGACCATCCGGGCGCTGCGCCGCTGGTCTGACGAGGACGTAGCCCTGGCGCGCGCCGCCGCAGACCAGACCGGCATAGCCATCCGTCACGCCGAGCTTTACCAGAGGGCCGAAGCGACCTCTTCGCGCGAGGCGCTGATTAATCGCCTGAGCCTGGCCATACGCGCCTCGCTCTCTCTGCCGGAAGTCATGAGCACTGCGACGCGCGAGCTGGGCCTGGCCCTGAACGCCTCGCGCGTCCACCTGCATCTCTACGACCCAGGGCGCGAGCGCTCGCCCGTCGAGCATGAATACGTCGCCCCGCACGCCACCAGCATCCGCCACACGGACGTGAGCTTCAGCGACCCCGTAGGCCAACGCCTGATGTATTCGACGCAGCCGATTGTGATTCGCGACGCGCGCCAGTTCGCGGGCGGCACGGCGGAGCTGAACGCTTACGTGCGCGCGCGGGCCGAGCTTGTCGGCGTGCGCTCCAAGATTGACTGCCCCGTAGTCGTCAACGGCCGCTTTCGCGGCGCGCTCTGTATTCATCAAACAGATCGCGTGCGCCATTGGACTGAGGACGAAGTGGCGCTGGTGGAATCGGTCGCGGCGCAACTCGCCACGGGAATAGCGCAGGCCGAGCTGTTCGAGATGACCGGGCGCGCCAAGAAGGAGTGGGAAGCGACCTTCAACGCGATGTCGGACGGCATCTTTATGTTCGACAATCAAGGGCGGCTGATTCGCGTCAATCGCACGGGCGCGGCGATGGAGGACACCTGGCCGCACCTGCTCCTCGGGCGTCGCTGCTGCGACATCCTGCGAGCGAGCGAGATGGCCGAGACGTGCGTCGTCGAAAAGAGCATACGCGAAGGGCGCTCTCTCAACATAGAGGTCACGCCGGAGCGTTACAATCGCCCGCTGCTGGTCACTATCGAGCCGGTCATCGAGAGCGGGAACAATACTGTCGGCGCTGTCTGCACGGCGCGCGATCTTTCGGAGCTGCGCAAAGTGGAAGCGGTCGCGCGCGAGCGCCAGTCGCTTCTAACCAACGTTTTGGAGAGCGTGCGCGACCCCATTTTCGCCATCGACACGAAGGGCCGTTTCCTGTGGCTCAACACAGCCTCGAAGGAGATTAGCGGCTACGCGGCGGAGGATTTGATCGGCCACGACTACCTTGAAGTGGTGCATCCGGCCGACCGAGAGCTGGCCCGCCAGAATTTCGAAGGTGCGCTCAAAGGCGACCCGTGCTCGTGCGAAGTCCGTTATGTGACGAGCGACGGCGACGTGCGCGACGCGCTCTACTACAACGCGCCGCTTGTCATCGAAGGGCAGACGACGGGCGTGCTCGGGATTGCGCGCGACATTACGGAACACAAGCAGCATCAACGTCGCGCCGCGCAGGCCGACAAGCTGCGCGCGCTGGGCCAACTGGCTTCGGGCGTGGCCCACGACTTCAACAACGCGCTGGCGGCCATCCTCGGCCGCGCGCAGTTGATGCGCCGCCAGGTTCACGCCGAAGCTCTGACCAGAAACCTGGACATCATACAGACTGCGGCGGAGGACGCGGCTGCCACCGTGCGCCGCATACAGACGTTTGCGCGCAAGTCGCAGGAGAAGGAGTTCGAGCTGCTGGACGCAGGCTCGCTCTTGCAGGACGCCGTGGAGATTACGCGCACGCGCTGGGAGAACGAGGCGCGCATGCGCGGGCTGAGTTACGAGGTGGAGCTGCTTTCGGGGCCGGCGCATTACACGATGGGCAACGCCTCGGAGCTGCGCGAGGTCTTCGTCAACCTGATCGTCAATGCGGTTGACGCTATGCCTTACGGCGGTCATCTCTCCATCAGTTGCGGGCGCAAGGAGGATCGCCTGCGCCTGCGCTTTACAGACACGGGGATGGGCATTCCGGAAGAGGTGCGCGAGCGCATCTTCGAGCCCTTCTACACGACGAAGGGAGCGCACGGCACGGGGCTCGGGCTCGCCGTCAGCTACGGCATCATCGAACGGCACGAAGGAATGATTAGCGTCGAGTCGGAGGTCGGACGCGGCACGACTTTCGAGATCGATCTGCCGGCCGCGCGGCGCGAGCAGGAGAGCGTGGCCGCTTCGCAAGATCGTCCCGAAGTTCCTTCGCTTTCGGTGCTCGTCGTGGACGACGAAGATTTCGTGCGCGACACGCTGGCCGAGATGCTCGCCATCCTGAATCATAAAGTAGTGACGGCGGCGACGGGTCGGCAGGCGATTGAGACGCTCGAAAAGGCGCGCTTCGACCTGGTCTTTACAGACCTCTCGATGCCGGAGATGGACGGCTGGGAAGTGGCGCGCGAGATACGACGCCGTTGGCCCACGACCAACATCGTGCTCGTCACGGGCTACGGTAAACAGACCGCGCCCGCGCCCGATGAAAAGAATCTCATAGACGGCGTTATAGGCAAGCCCTTCGACTTCGCACAAGTCACGGAAACGATTGCCGCCGCCACGCAGAACGCTGTGATGAGCGGCGAGTAACGAGACAGCGGAATTCAAACAGGGATAGACAGGAGAGGCAGGATGAGAAGAAGAGCTATAGCTTCTCTTTCATCCTGTCTATCCTGTCTATCCCTGTTAATTTATTTTTCCCCTCTAGCCTTTTCGACTTGTGTTTCCAGCTCGACGACGAGCTTGCGGACGGTTGGCTGGTCTAAGGATTCGAGGAGGCGCAGTGTTTCGTCCAGGATGCGGCGCTGGTGTTCGGGCCAATTGGGCTTGCCGGCTACGCTTCCCGGTTCGCCGTTGTAATAGACGGCGCGGGGGGGCCGGACGCTCTCGACCACGTCGCGCTCGACGGCGATCATGATGGTGGGCACGCCTGCGGCTTCGAGGGCGCGCGCGGCCAGGGCGCAGGATTGATGGCAGAGGCGCGAGGCAGGCACAAGCAGCGCCGCCTGCACCTCGTAGCGTTTGACGCTCTCGACCAGAGCGGGCAGCATCGTCTCAGCCATGCGCGCGGCGTCGGGGATGAAGCCGTTGAAGCTCCACCAGACAGGGTTCAACTGTCCGATGATGCCGTTGCTGGAAAATTCGTAGAGGCGCGGGATGGGCACTTGCGAGTTAGTGTCTGCGGTGACGGCCGCCGCCGAATAGCTGCGCGCGGCAAATCGCAAATCTTCAGCTTCGACCTCGCGGGGTATCTCGCGGAAGGAGAGGTCGCCTTCGGGAGCGTGGGTGTCGAACGGGTCTGTGCCGTCTATGTATGCGCCCGCCGAAGAGATCAGGCCCAGGTTGAGCATCGGCAGCGCGCGTCGCAAGGGACGAAAAGGCGCGCGCTTGTTCTCGACGAACGGATAATCGTCGCCCAGGCTGTCACGAGCGGAAGCGCCGCCCGCCTGTCGCCAGCGCGAGTAACGCTCGCGCCATTCCTCTATTCTCTCAATCGTCTCCACTGAAGCTTTACCCTTCACATGAAATTTGCATGAGGATAACCGCGCCCGCTCTTAAAAGCCACCTGCGGCCGGGCCGAGCGCCCTTCAATCGAAATCCATCACTTCCGGCAACAACCTGATCGTGGGGGGCGCAACTTCGGGCGGAACCAGCTCGCGCGGGTCTGCCGCCTCAAGCAGCCAGGAGAGCGAGCGATCAAGCTGCGCCTGGTAGTCGCGCAGGTCGAGCGACATGAAGCGGTCTCGTTTCAGGCGCGCGAACTTCTCTTTGGCCATCTGGTACATGCGGCGGGCAGCGCCGGGCCGCCCTATTTCCAGATGATGAAAGGCGACGGCCGATTGAATCATCGCCTGAAGAAAAAGCTTTTCCTGTGGGCCCACGTCGTCCATCCAGCGTGATTCCCAAGCATCGTGCGCCGCGTGAAACTCGCCCGCATTGTACAGCTCTATACCCGCGATGTAATCCAGGGGATAAGCGGCCACATGCTCAGCCGTGTACGGCGGCCGCTCGTCCAAGCTTTGCTCTCCTGCTCTCACTACTCCGTCCTATTTCGTTTGCAGAAGGCGCGAGGCGATGACCTTCGCCGCCGTCGCGCCCGCTCCCGTCGCGCCGCTGATGGTTGGCCCCGTAGGGTTCGAGACATCTCCGATGGCGAAAACATTTCCGACGCTCGTCTCCTGCTCGCCCGTGACTACCACGTAGCCGCGCTCGTCCATGTGTAGCTGGTCGCGGAACAGCTCCGTATTGGGCTCGACGCCGATGCGTATGAGCATGCCTCGAACGGCCATCTGGAAAGGCTTGATGGCGCCCGCGCGCTCTATCTCGACGGCTTCAAGCTCGGACTCGCCAATGATGCGCCGGACGGTTGATTCTGTAAACACCGTGACACGATGGTCGTCACGCAGCCGCTCGGCGAACTCTCTGCGCGCGCGCAGCCGCTTCCCGCGATGCACGAGGGTCACGGTCGGGCAGACCTCGGCCAGCATCAAGGCATTCTCGGCCGCCGCGTCGCCGCCGCCCACGACGCACACATCATGCCCGGCCAGTTGGTCACGATCACGCACGGCCGACTCCACTATGCCGCGCCCCATTAGCTCCTCTTCGCCCGGCACGCCCAGGCGGCGACGCCTGACGCCCGTAGCGATGATGATGCTGATGGCCTGAAGACGTTCGCCGCTCCGCAGAGCCATGCGTTTGGCACGCAGGTCAACGCTCTCTATCTCGACATCCGTCCACAGGTCGAAATCCCTTTCGGCCACTTGCGCGGCGAACAGGTCGCGCAGCTCGCGCCCATCCCCGGCGCGCACTCCCAGGTAATTCTCCACACGGTTATAGACAGAGAGGAGCTGCCCGCCAACCTCGCTGCCCTGCTCAAGCAGCAGCGTGTCCAGCCCCAGCTCGTCGCACCACAGAGCCGCAGACAGGCCCGCCGGCCCACCGCCGATAATCAAGACATCGTGCATAGAGAAACTAAGAAGGGATGAGGGATGAGGGATGAATAAAAGACAAAGGCTTTAATTCATCCCTCATCCCTCATCCTTTCTTTCTTGCGACCAGTTCTGCCGTGCGCCTGTGATGGCCGCCTTCGGTAGACTCGCCTTCGTAGTCGTGTATGATCTGCCAGCCGTCGAACTCTGCGCGCAGCTCGCCGGGCTTGAGCAGGTAATCCTCGTTCATCGGGTGCGCCTCGGGGTTCTCGTCAACCATGTGAATGGCGGCGCCGACTGTGCCGCCCCGGCGCAGGCCCGCGCGAATCGGTGCGAAGAGGTCGCGCTGAAGATAGTAGAAGACGCCTACAAGATCGTAAGCTTCCCGGTCTATCTCGAACTCGCCGCGCTCAAGATCGGCGATGCGAGCGTCAACCTCCAGGCCGCGCTCGCGCGCACTCTTTCGCAGCAGCTCTATGCCGACGCGCGAAGCGTCTACGGCAGTGACTTGCCAGCCGCGCTCTGCCAGAAAGAGAGCGTGGCGTCCGGGCCCGCACGCCAGGTCGAGGGCGCGTCCCGGCGTGAGCCCACTGGCGACGTGCACCAGAAGCGGCAGCGGCTCCGAGATGATGTGCTCGCCGCGACTATAACGCTCGTCCCAATCAGCCATCTTGCACGGCTCCTGCGTGTGACGGCTCCGTGCCGCTGCTCGTCTCGATCAGGAAGGCGCGCACCTGTTCGGCGACGTGCTCGGGCGCAAGGCTCGAAGCCGTCTGCCTGCGCTCGCTGTCCACGAACTTGAAAGCCGAGGCCAGCTCGCCGGTGTCCTTCCGCCATCTGCCCGAACCATTTCTCTCAAGCTCGTTCAATCGCGCGAGAAGCTGAGCGAAATCGCTGCGCTCGACTCGCGGGCGCACGACCGTCTCGGCCCAGGAGTAGTAGGGGTAATCTACGCGATAACTCCACCCGCCTGCGGTCGGCGCGCAGATCAGGAAGAGTTGCCCGCGCGCGTGGTGCGAGATGGCCGTGAACGGGGCCGCGTGGCGTGTGGGGTCGAAGCCTTTCGGGCTGAACAGCTCGGGCGCGAGCGTGACGACGGAGAGACGAGCGTCCGTGTATTCCAAGACCCTGGACGCGCCGCGCGCGAAGCTCTCCATAGCGGCCTCTACGCGCTCCCAGCCCTTTCGCCAGAGCGGCTCGAACTCATCCGTGCGCGTGATGACGCGCAAGACTTCCGGCAGCACCAGCGCGTAAGAGCGCGCCTCGTCCGTGACCCGCTCTCCGGCCAGTTGATTGGCGAGCGGCGAGCCTGCCTCTTCTTCGGGGCCCGCCTGCTCTGAGCCCTGTATGACCAGACTGGCGCGCACGCCCTGCGGCGTGCTGTACTCGGAGAAGTCACCGGCCTCGGCCGCAGCGATCAGCTCGCCTCTCAACTCCGGCGCACGCTCCGCGTTGAGCATAGTCCACACAGACAGCACCCCGTCCGTGTCGAAGTGATTATTGGTGACAAGCTCTATACCCTGGGTCAACGCGGCGCGCTCGGGCGAGGCCGCCAAGTTCAAAGCGATCTCCGTCGAAGTGTCGGCCTTGACGGAGGCGGGCGTACGATTTCCCTGCCAGTGGGAGAAGTGGATGCTGTTCTCGACAGTCCCGTCAACAGAGAGCTTCGGCACACTGTCGAGCTTCTCGTCGTAATACTCGAATCGCATAGGGGCGACACCTCGCAAACTGTGATTGGCTTTTTCGGCTACTTGTTGATGCCTTCTAATTCGACGAAGCGGCTGACGCGGCTGACGACCATGCCTTCCATGACCTTGAGGCGGCAGGAGAGCGCGGGCTTGTCTTCCTTTTCGGTCTGCCCTGCGGTGCGATACCAGACCTGGCAGTTCGTGCACTCGCCGTTCCAGCAGAAGTCTCCGTAGGAGATGGTCTTCATCGAGAGGTACTGAAAGCAGCGGAGCAAGTGATTATTCTCAGGCACTTCGACCCGCTTCCCCAAAATCTCTATCCCGACCAGCTTTTCAAAAGGGTCGTAAAGCTCGCTGTCGATCATGGGCCAGGCGACTCTCCGGCAGGCGATTTTTCGGTAAAGCGCCATGAGTATAACAGAAACCAGGATGAGGGATAATAAAGCAGGAAGGTAAGGACGAAAGCCAAGCTGCTCGGCTTTCCGTCCTGCTTTCTTGTATATCAAACATGGGTTGTGCTAAACACCCGTCCAGAACGACCACGAATCTAACTGACGAACAGAGGGGGAACACAAACCATGCCAAATTCTACTGAGCTTCGCCTCGCCTCATCCGAAGGCATGACGGCCGATCTTTCTACGGGCTCGATCTTTTTTGTCGGCACAGCGACGGTGATTTTACGCTACGCCGGCTTTACCATTCTCACCGACCCGAACTTTCTTCATGCGGGCGATCACGTACACCTGGGCTACGGGTTGACGGCCGAGCGCCTGACCAATCCGGCCATCGAGATCGAAGATTTGCCGCCGCTCGATTTCTGTCTGCTCTCGCACTATCACGGCGACCACTTCGACCGCGTAGTCGAAGCAAAGCTTCAGAAAGATTTGCCGATCATCACGACCGAGCACGCCGCCTCGGAGTTGAAAGAGAAGGGCTTTACAGCCACCCGCGCCTTAGAGACCTGGGACTCCGTGACGGTCTGGAAGGGAGGCGCGCGCGTTCTCGTCACCTCCATGCCGGGCAAGCATGGGCCCGCCATCGTAGAGAAATTCCTCCCGCCCGTGATGGGCAGCATGCTTGAGTTCCAGCGCGCGGAAGCAGAGCGCACGGCCCTTCGCCTCTACATCACGGGCGACACTTTAGTCCACGATGACCTGCAAGAGATTCCGCGCCGCTACCCGGAAATCGACCTCGCGCTCTTTCACCTGGGCGGGACGCAGATCATGGGCATCCTGCTGACGATGGACGCCGAGCAAGGAGTCGAAGCCATCCGCATCATCAACCCGCGCGAAGTGATTCCGATACACTATAACGACTACGGGGTCTTCAAGTCGCCGCTCGAAGATTTCAAGCGGGCCGTCGCCGAAGCGGGCTTCGAGGATCGCGTCAGGTACTTGAGCCACGGCGAGACCTATGACTTCGAGGTCGCCGCGAGCCGCTGGCAAACGGCCTGATATTCTCGATAGTGAGGACGGCTTTTCTCGTCTGTCAAGAGGCTGCTAAACTGGTGTCGTCAAACTTGAGGAGCGGGAGGTGAAGCGAGAAGTGTCATTAGTGATCTATGTCAAGCCGGGATGCCCGTATTGCCAGCAGGCGCGCGAGTTTTATGACTCGCAGGGCATCGCCTTTACGGAATACGACGCGCAGAATGATCGTCGTCGCAGGGCTGAGATGCTGGCCTATTCGGACGGCGACCCGACGGTTCCGTGTATTGTGCAGGACGGCGAGTACGTGGGCTCGGGCTGGGGCACGCCGCCACGCGGTTGAACCGTGCACGATTGATCGGCGGTCTGCCGAGTCGAGAAGGTAAAAGCTGAGAACGGAAGAGCGATGCTCTTCCGTTCTCAGCTTTTACCTTTTACCTTTTACCTTTTGGCTTGATAGAATGTGCTGCAAGCATGATCGGCGCAACGCTGTACAACTACCGCATCCTCGAAAAACTCGGCGCGGGCGGGCAGGGCACGGTTTATAAAGCTCTCGATACGAAACTCGGTCGTACGGTCGTCATCAAAGTCCTGCCCCCGGAGCTGACCGTCAGGGAAGCCAATCTCAAACGGTTCGAGCGTGAAGCAAGACTGGCTTCGGCTCTGGATCACCCGAACATCTGCACCATCTTCGACCTCAACGAACAGGGCGGCGTACACTTCATAGCCATGCAGTACGTCGAGGGGCGAAATGTGCGCCAGCTTGTCGCGGGCCGTCCGCTTGAGCTGCGCGACGCCCTCAAGATAGCCATACAGGTCACGGACGCTCTGACCTCGGCGCACGCGCGCGGCATCATCCACCGCGACATCAAGGCGGGCAACGTGATGGTCACGGACACGGGCCAGGTCAAGGTGCTCGATTTCGGTCTGGCGAAGCTCCTGGACGAAGATGCTGCGCGCACCTCCGGCATTCATCACACGGAGTTGACGGAGATCGGCGTGCCCTACGGGACGGCCACTTATGCTGCGCCGGAACAGGCTAGAGGCGACCGTGTAGACTCGCGCGCCGACATCTTTTCGACGGGCGTGCTGCTCTACGAAATGCTCACAGGCACTTGGCCCTTCCAGGGCAAGACGAGCGTGGACGTGCGCCACGCCGTTCTCTACGCCACGCCGCGCCCGGTCGCCGAGGTGCGTCCGGACATGCCGCCGCGCCTGCAACAGATTCTTGATCGCGCGATGGCGAAAGAGCCGCGCGACCGTTACCAGAAGATCAAGGAGATGGGCGACGACTTGCGCGAAGTGCTGCGCGAAGTCTCTTCGGGCTTGCGCGAGGACGCGCCCGTTCTGGAAGGCGTCGGCACGGGCGGAGCGCCGCGACATCTGACCAGCCCGAGCCCTATGGCGCGCGCCATGCGCTGGCTGCGAAGCATCACAGGCGCGACGGAGCCACCGATGGGCGCGACGCACGCACCGTCGGCTCCTTCCACGCCGCAGGGCTCCATCCCGCGCGACATACACGAGACGCCGCTCACGAGCCTGGGCGATTCAGACAGAAAGAGCGTCGCCATCCTGCCCTTCAAGAATCTGAGCAGCGACCCTGAAGCGAGCTTCTACGAATTCTCTCTTGCCGACGCGGTCATCACGGAACTGGCGCGCGTGCGCTCGCTCGTCGTGCGCCCCTCTTCCTCGATCATCAAGTACCAGGGCCAGCAGGTTGACCCGCGCGAGGCGGGGCGCGAGCTGAGCGTCAACGCTGTCCTGACGGCCGCCTTCCTGCGAAGCGGCGAGCGCATCCGCGTGACGGCTCAACTCCTGGACGTGGCGACGGGCGACATCCTGTGGAGTGATCGCATAGACTCCGACGCGCGGGACATCATCACCGTGCAGGACACCATCGCGCAGCGCATCGTCGATGGGCTCCGTCTTGAGCTGGGCACGGAAGAGAAGGCCGGGCTGGCCACGCACGCGACCACCAATGCAGAGGCTTACGAAGAGTACCTGCGGGGCCGCGACCTGATGGGCCGTTACATCTATCACACGCTCGCCAACGAGGACGTGGAGGCGGCCATCTCTCACTTCAAGCGCGCCATAGAGCTTGACCCGAAGTTCGCCCTGGCCTACTGCGCGCTGGGCGGATGCTACGCCAATCGCGTCATCAAGTGCATGGGCGACGCCGACGATTACGTGCACGCTCAAGAGGCTTTCGACCGTGGCCTGGCCCTAGACCCTAAGAACCTGGAAGCGCGCATGCACATGGTCTTTCTGCACCTCTCAAAGGGCGAGAAACGTCAGGCGCGCGCGATGGTCGCACGGCTCAGGCGCGATGCTCCGAACGATGTCGGCGTGCATTTTGTCGCCGCCTATCTGTATCGCCTGGACGGAGAGTATGACCGGGCGCTTCGCAGCTTTAATCGCATGCTGCGCCTGAACCCGGCCGAGCGCATCGTCGTCAGCTATAACCGGGCGCGCATCTTTATGTACCAGGGACGCTACCAGGATGCTATGCTTGAGCTGGATCAGGGCGCGGCCGTGGAGCCAGACCATCCGCTGCTGAAAACATTCCGCGCCACGACGCTCTTCCGCAGCGGATACCCTGAACAGGCCGTAGAGCTGTTGCAAGAGGTGCTCGACGGCCACCCGGAGATGGACGGCATACGCCCGCACCTGGCGATGGCCCTGAGCGCCCTGGGCCGGCACGAAGAGGCGCGCGCGCAGTTGACCGAGCGCGTCAAAGAGATCGCCGAGGCCGACCATGACGTGCCCTACTGGCTCGCCTCAGCTTACGCTATGGAGGGCATGCGGGATGAAGCCTTCGAGTGGCTGGAACGCGCCATTCACCTCGGCAACGAGAACAAGCCGTGGTTTGAAGCAAATCCCATCTGGGAGCCACTGCGCAGCGACCCTCGCTTCACCGAGCTGATGAATCTTATCGAGGAAGGGCGCGAGCACGGCGGTCGTCACGGGGAACAATAATCGGAGATGAAAACCTTCGTCATCGGAGACATTCACGGACGCCGCGCACAGCTTCACAGCCTCATCGGGATGCTGCCGCGCGACGCTGAGGCCGACATGCTGGTCTTTCTCGGCGACCTCATAGACCGGGGCATGGATGCGCCCGGCGTCGTCTCCGATGTCTTGAAGATGCAGCGCGAGCAGCCCGCACGCGTCGTCTGCCTGCGCGGCAATCACGAACAGATGCTCCTAGACTGCATAGAGGAAGGGGCGCTCCTGTGGTTCTCGCCCGCGACGGGCGGCGAGCGCACCTTTGAGCAGTACACCGGACAACACCTGCGCCTGGAAACGGAAGAGGATTTCGAGGCGGCGCGGCGCGCGCTTCAGGAGCACATCCCCGCAGAGCACCTGGACTTTTTCCGGCGGATGCCTCACTTCTACGAGGACGACTACGCCATCTACGTCCACGCCGGGCTGGATCAGGGCAAGCACCCGCGCGAAACCTCCGAGCACTTTCTGCTCTGGGCCCGCGACAAGGATTTCTACACCCGCTATACGGGGAAGCCCTGCGTGTTCGGCCACACGCCGACGCACTTTCTCCCCTTGCGCGGGCGCTTGGGCCGTCACGGCATATACATCTTTCACAGCGCCATCGGGATAGACACCGGCTACAACCACAACTCGCCGCTCAGTTGTCTTGAGCTGCCGGAGTTCAATCTTTACCAGGCATACGCCGACGGGCACACGCAGACTCACCACATCACGACGCTCGTCCCCGAAGCCATCCGCGCCATGCGCAAAGCGGCAGCAGCGGCCGGAGACCATAGCTGAGTGGGCCCAACACTTGGCCCATCGCCGGAGCTGCGCGCGCCGCTGTGCTCAATTGTGCGCCGCTTCCGCTCGGCGTCGGGCCAGCGTATCTGCCTGCTTCTCACCCACTCGTTGAAGGAATCGTCGTAGCCGTAATAGTGTATGAGGAAGAGCGAGCGGTCTTGATCTACGTCTATGATGCGCCCCTTGTACCAATCGCCCTCAGACCTGACGACGACGCGCGAGCCGATTCTCGAATCCACGCTCTGTTCGGCCAGGGCTAGCACAGTCTCTTCGCCGAATGAGCCTGTGGCGGCAAAGGTCGCGCGCTGGTCTTCGGCAAAAGCCATATCTTTGCGCGCCTCCGCCGTCAGCTCTCCGAACGTGACCCGGCCGTCGCCGTTCGTGTCCACGTAAGCTTTGCCTTCGAGCGCGGCCAGCAGGATTTCCGTGAACGTCCAGTTGGCCGTCGAGACCTGATCCGAGGTCGAAGAGGTCATGGCGGCATAAGAGACGCGACTTCCGGGGTGACTGCGGACGGCCCTGGTGAGCGCGCCCGAATAACAGTTGTCGAGGACGACTATGGCGCGGTCGCCACGGAAGTGACGCTCTATCGTCGCGGGGATGGAGCTGACCTTCCACCCCGGCACGCCTTCGTCACCGGCATCGTAGCTCGCCAGGTAAGTGTCGCCGGACTCTTCTTCCCTGTAGCCGTGGCCCGTGTAATAGAGGAAGAGAAGGTCGCCGGCCCTCGCCCGGCTCAGGTGATTCGTGAGCGTGCTCTCGATGCGTCGCTCGGTGGCCTCTCTATCGCGCAGGTAGACGACTTGCGCCTCGGGGACGCCCTGCGCGTTGAAGAATTCGACCAGCTCGCGGTCGCGCCGGTTCTTCTTCGGGAACGAGTTCCACATCTCTTCGTGTTTCCATTCGAGCGTGCCGACGACAAAGACCCAAGTCCGCCGTGGCTCCCAGTCGCGCCCCCCTCCCTCCTGGGCCAGGACAGGCACGGAGCGCGCGGCACACAAAGCCAGGAGCAGCACGCCGACACGGCCGCAATGTTTGAGTAAACGAAGCTCTCTGATTTTCACCTGGGCTTACACCTCGAACCGAGGAATTTTCCGAATGTGTAGACTGAAAGAGGATTGGCTTTTGCCTAAGCTCACGCTTTAGGCGCGCCGCTCAAGGATGAAGTCGGCGATGGCTTGGAGGAGGGGGACGGGCTGTTCTAATTGTTCGAGGGCGGCGCAAGCCTCGCCGTGCACGACGCTGGCCCGCTCTCTTGAAGCTTCTATGCCGTAGAGCGCCGGGTAGGTGGCCTTTCGCGCGCGCGCGTCCTTGCCGGGCGTCTTGCCCAGGTCTTCGGCCGTGGCCGTCACGTCCAGAAGATCGTCCGTAATCTGAAAGAGCAGGCCGAGCCGAGCGCCGTAAAGGGTCATGGCCTCCAACTCTTCACGGCTCGCGCGGGCGATGATTGCGCCTGCGCGGACGGCTGCGCGCAGCAGCGCCCCAGTCTTGTGATGATGAATGCGCTCAAGCTCCGTGCCCGTCACGTCGCGCGATTCGGCTGCGAGGTCATAAGCCTGTCCGGCGATCATGCCCTGGGGTGTGCCCGCCGCGCGCGCGACTTCGCCGATCACTCGCACGCGCGCTTCGGCGCTCAAGCCTTCGTCCTCGGCGATTGTCTGGAAAGCCATGGTCTGAAGCGCATCGCCCGCCAAGATAGCCGTCGCTTCATCGAAGCGTATGTGGCAGGTGGGCCGCCCGCGCCGCAACTCGTCGTCGTCCATGACGGGCAGGTCGTCGTGAATCAGCGAATAGGTGTGAATCATCTCAAGCGCGCAGGCTGTGCCCAGAAGCGCCGTCTCAGAAGCGCCGAAGGCTCGGCCGGCGGCGAGCACGAGCGTGGGCCTGAGCCGCTTGCCGCCCGCAAAGAGGCTCCAACGCATGGCCTGGTGCACAAGGCTCGGCTCAAGACTCTCGCTGGGAACAAGCGCGTCCAGGCGAGCGTCCGTCCGCTCGCGGCACTCGCGGAAGAAGTCTCGCACCTGCTGCTCGCTCGCCCGTGGAAAAGCTTCAGAAGACGCTCTCATCATTCTCCGTCTCGCCTGCCGCGTCGAGTCCCGCGCGCAGTTCAGCCTCTTCGTCGAAGTCGCCGAGGACGGGGCGGCCCTCGCCGTCTTGCAGCAGCAGTTCTATGCGCCGCTCGGCCTGGTTCAATCTCTCCTGGCACTGGCGCGAGAGCCTGACGCCCTCTTCAAAGAGCCTGAGACTCTCTTCGAGCGGCAGGTCGCCGCGCTCAAGCTCGCGCACGATCTTTTCCAGCGCCGCCAGCCCGGCCTCAAAATTTTTACTCTGCGCTTCCGTCTTCTTCATCTCTCTAGCGCCTCCGGCGGGGCTGGTTGTTATTCCCTCCATCCTCAGAGCCGCCGAGGAGCGGAATGTTGGGGACGCCTGCGGGCAGGTTTCTTCGTATCTCTCTTTCCAGCTCGGAGCCTATGGCCGGCAGGTTCTTGGCAATGTCGTCGACGATGCGCGTGGCGAGCGCGTCGTCTTTGACCGCGACCACTTTCCACAACTCTCCGTTGCGCTGCATGGTCAACTGCACGGGGCGATCTTTGAGGGTCACGTCAACCGTGGCCTTGTCGCCCTCTTCCTTGATGCCGACGGCGTAAGGGATGCCGAGGGCGACTATGGGGAAGGGCCAGTTGCCCGCGCGCTCTGACAACTCCTTCGCTTGGCGTGAGACTTCCGCCTTCACAGTTGGTTTGACCGAAGGCAAGAGTTTCGGAACCATCTGCTCGACCTGCTTGCGCAAGGGGGCGGTCAGCGCCGAAGCGTAACGCCCGATGGCCTTCTCAGTCACCTGCGGCACGAAGTTCTCGACGATCTTATCCGTATCAACGATCTGGTCAAAGGTCGCCTGGTCGTCGCGCTGCGCGGCGTCCGCCAGGAGCGCGAGCGTGTAAGCCGGTCTGGTCTTGTAGCTCTGCCAGTAGAAATAGCCTCCGGCCGCAAGGCCCACCAAGACGAGGCCCAACACTATGGCGATGATGAGAAGGATGCGCGCGCCGCTCGTGCCGCGCCTGGGCAGGTGGGCCATCGGGTGCTGCGCGAACTCTTTCGCCTTATCGAACTCGACGACGATGCGGCTTCGCTTCGGGCGATCCTTCTTCTCTTCAACGGGGGCAGCCATTATTTGTTCTCCTGTTCCTCCACACGGCAAACCAGAGCCCCTTGGGCCAATCGCAGGTGCACGCGCTCTCCGGCCGCGACCTGATGAGCGTCTCGCAGGAAGCGCCCTTCCGAGTCCTGTGCCAGCGCATAGCCGCGCCCGAGCACCGCGAGCGGCGATAGAGCATCGAGCGAAGCGACCGCCCGCGCCAGACGAGCGCGCTCCTCACCGAGCCGCGCCGAGATGCCTGCGTCGCGCGCCGCACAAAGCAACGCAAAGCGCACCCGCGCTTCTGTCACTCGGCGGCCGAGGCGCGCGGGCGAGAGACGACAGGAGACTACGTCTACACGGCGACGCGCTCGCTCCTGCGCCCGGCGAATCAAAGTCTCCAACCTGTGCCTGGCCTCCCGAAGCGTCGCGTCGCGTAGTCGCACGCGAGCGCGCACTTCGTCAAAGCCGGGCGACATGGCAGCCTCCTGCACGCGCGTCCGAGCCTCCATGACACGAAAGCGGGCGGCTCGCACCAGGTCGCGCGTGAGATTGAAAACCGTCGCCTCAAGCTCGTCCTCGCGGGCGGCGACCAGCTCTGCGGCGGCTGAAGGCGTAGGCGCGCGCACGTCCGCCGCGAGGTCTGCGATGGTCGTATCCGTCTCGTGGCCCACGGCCGAGATGACAGGGATGTTGGACGCGACGATTGCACGCGCCAGCCCCTCGTCGTTAAAGGCCCAGAGGTCTTCGACGGAGCCCCCGCCGCGCCCGACGATGATCGCATCCACACCTTCGCCGTCGCCGCCCGCGCTGACGGCTTCCAGATGATACCTATTCAGCAGCTCTATGGCACGCGCAATCTCTGCGGCGGCCCCTTCGCCCTGCACGCGCACGGGCGCAAAGAGCACGTCCACTGTCCGCGTGCGCCGCTTGATGATATGGAGGATGTCGCGGATGGCCGCGCCGCTCGGGGAAGTGACTATGGCTATGCGGCGCGGGAAGAGGGGAAGCGCACGCTTGCGCTCTTCGCCAAAAAGCCCTTCCGAGGCGAGGCGGTCGCGCAGTTGCTCGAAGGCTACGCGCAGAGCGCCAGCGCCGACGGGCTCCAGGCCCTCCACGTCCAGCTCGTATTCGCCGCGTGGCTCGTAGACGGTCAGACGGCCGCGCGCCCTGACCTGCAAGCCGTCCGACGGGCGAAAGCGTATCGCGCGATTCGTGTTGCGAAAGCAGGTGGAGCGCAGTTGCGCCGCCTCGTCCTTGATCGTGAAGTACCAGTGGCCCGATGCGTGCGCGCGAAAGTTCGAGACCTCTCCCTCGACCCACACGGAGGCGAAGCGCGACTGCACAGCAGCGCGCACCTGAGCGGTCAGCTCCGACACGCTGAGCGGCCGTCGCTCCGTCTCATCGAACAGGGAAAGCAATAAAGGATGCGTCATCAAGAGCAAGGATGAAGGCCGCAAGGATGAATAAAAAGCTCAAAGCTCTTGTCTTTCCTTCATCCCTCATCCCTTTCTTTCATCTTTGTCCGCCGTCATCTTTGCTTATGCCGACCGTGACGGCGGGGCTGAGGCGAACGGATGCGCCCTCGCGGTTGGCGCGCACTCTGAGGCGACGCTCGCCGCCCGTGCCGTCTGCGAGCGACTCGTAGGTGATGGTGTAGGCCATGCGCAACTGCGCGACCACGTCGTCGTAAGCGCGCTGCAATTCGTGTTGGTACTTGATCGGATAGTAGATGCCGCCCGAGACTTCCGCGAGCTTGCGCCCCTCTTCATCCGCACGCGTAGTCTGCGTCAGGTAACGCGTGCGCAGAGGGTCTAGGCTGGCGGCCGACGACTGCACGCTCGCTTCGGGAACGAGCCCCGAAGGGAGATAGAGCGGATAGATGATCGTCCCCGACTCGTAGACAGTATCGAGCAGGGCTCCGAACGGGACGAAAGAGCGGTTGTCGTCGCCGTCGGAAAGAATCACGACGGCCGTGCGCTCGCCGCGCAACTGTTTCAGTTGTTCGACCAGCACGTAGGCCAGGGCGTCGTAGACGGCCGTCGAGCCTCCGGCCTCGATCTTGTTGAGCCGCTCGGAAAGGAGGCTGCGGTCGGTTGTGAAATCGGAGATGACCTGCACGTCGTCGCGGAAGCTGATGATGGCGATGCGGTCTTGCGGGCTCGCCGTGTTGAGAAAATCGCGCGCCGTCTTGCGAATGAAATCTATGCGCTCCTCGACGCTGCCCGAAACGTCTAAGAGGAGCACCAGGTTGAAGGGCGCGTTGGTGGGCGTCACGTCCGTGATCTTGCGCTCCTTGCCGTTTTCCAGGAGCACGAAGTCCGAGATGCCGAGGCCGCTGATGGCCCGCCCGTTCCTGTCCGTCACGCTCGCGTTCAGGCGCATCAACTGCGGCGCGACGCGCGAGGCGGCGCTTCCGGGCGGATGGCGCTCGACCAGTGTCGGCGCAGCCTTCAGAGGGGGAAGCGTCTGCGCGTATTCGCCGAACATGCGCGGCGCGACTTTGCGTATGGCTTCGACCAGTTGGCTGTCGCCGCCGCGCACGATGGCGCGTGCGGCTTCCGTCAGCGGGCGCTCGCGCAAGTCCGGCGGAACCATCTCCGGGTCGACGTTGAAGAGGATGACGCCGCGCTGGGTAGAGAAATCCAGGCGCACGCGCAACTCCTTGTCAGCCTTCTTATCGCCTACGCGGCCCGAGATGGAGTACCAGCCCCCGGCCTTCTCCTTGACGGGCGGCAGCTCTACGTCGCTCAGGTAGCGGGGGCGACTGGCCTGCCAGGTGAAGCTGTAGTTGACGGAATCCACCGGGACGTTGCCGAGAATCGTCCCCGTGTTGGTCTGGACTTCGGCCGCAGCGAGGTTGCCGACCACGTCCACCGCTCCGGCTTCGCTTGTGACATGCACACGCGAACGCTCGGGCACGCGCACGGTCAGGTCTATGCGGTCACGCTCGCTGCGCGCGCGCACGTCTACGAGGACAGTGTTGCCCTCGGCCTTCGTCACGATGTCGCCTTCGAGGACGGCCGCGCCCGGAGATTCGGCCTTGATCGAGAGCTTATCGCCCTGATCGGCCGAGGCCAGGACGCGAATGCGCCCGTTGCGATTCCTGATCGTAATCTCGGATTTAGCCGTCGTCGCTACATCGCGCTCGATGGCCTGGGCCCATGCGGGCATGATGCTCGCAAGGCAAACCGCCAGCCCGACTATGAGCCTTAGGAGTAACACTTTCGAGTTCTTGGGAACGCGCGCAGGCAGGGGCGCACCTGTATTTCGATAAAACATAATGCGTGATGAAAAGCAGGAATGAGGAGAGCCGGGTGAGGGATGAAAAGAATGCTTCTCGATCTTGAATGCCTTTACTTCATCCTTCATCCCTCATCCCTCATCCCTTCTACGATGGGTTGCGGATGCGCTGTGCGGCCAGCGCAAGCTCGCGCGCACGCGGAAGCAGATCGACGGCCCGCGCAATCTGCGGGTCATCGTTGTTGAAGACCTGCAAGGCCGTGATCGCCCCGTAAGCGGCCGTCGCCAGGTCATAGCGCAGGCGCAGCTCTATGTAAGCGCGGTCGCGGTCAAGCTGCGCGGGGCTCAGCTTGTAGGCCGGGCGGCTCGCCACGAAGTCCTTGAAGGCTTTAAAGACCTGATCGGTGACGGGAAAGTCCGTCGCCTTCAGATCGTAATTGAAGTTGATCGGCCGCTGCACCTTGTAGGCGTCAAACCCGGCGGCGCGCCCGCTCGTCAACTCCAAAGCAAAAGCGAAAACCGGATCGACCAGGCGCGCCTGCGCGGCCGTGGGCACACGCGGGCTGACCATCTCGTCCGGCGTAATGCCGCCGCCGCCGTAGACTGTGCGGCCAGTGTCGGTGCGGCTCTCCGGGCCAATGGGCCGTGCAGGCTGGCTCTGCGTATTCGTGTTGAGCGAGCCGCCGCGCGTGTAGTAATCGTAGAAGCCCGCGTTCGTATAGTCGCGCTGAATCAGGCGGCCCGACGGCGTGTAGTACTTGGCTATGGTCAGCAGCAGAGCGGAGCCGTAGCCGACCTGGAAGGGAAGCTGGACGAGGCCCTTGCCGAAGCTGGTCTCGCCGACAATCAGCGCGCGGTCGTGATCCTGCAAAGCTCCGGCGACAATCTCTGCGGCAGAGGCCGTGTAGCGGTCTACCAGAACGACCAGGGGCGTCGTGTCCGGCGTCTCGTTAATCGCTTTATAGTTTTCCGAGCTGCCGTCTATGCGTCCCTTCTGCGTGACGATGGTCTGCCCGCGCCTGAGAAAAGTGTTGGCGACGCGCACGGCCTGTATGAGCAGGCCGCCGCGATTGCTGCGCAGGTCAAGCACGAGCATCTTCATGCCCTGCGCCTGCAAGTTTTCGAGCGCCGCCGTGAACTCGTCGGCCGTCGTCAGGTTGAAGCCTCCGGTCATCGCCACGTAGCCGACGCCCGGACGAATCATGTAGGCTTCCGGGATGGAAGGCTGCGGCACGGCGTCGCGCGTGATCTGGACAGTCTCGACGCGGCCGTCCGCGTGCTTGACCGTGACCGAGACCTTAGAGCCGCGTGGGCCCAACAGGTGCGTGCGGACTTCAGGGTAGGGCTTGCCGCGCATGGACTTGCCGTCCACCTCTACGATCTGGTCGCCGAAGCGCAGGCCCGCGCGGTGCGCCGGAGCGCCGTCGAAAGTCGCGCGGATGTAGGTGTTGACCTGGTCGCCCTCGGTCAGGTCGCCGATGGTCGCGCCGATGCCGAAGTACTCGGAACGCTGCTCTGTGCGAAAGGCTTCGTATTCGGCGGAGTCGAAATAATCTGAATGCGGGTCGAGGGTGCGCAGCATGGCCGTCATCGAAGACTTGAAGACGGCGTTGTAGTCCAGCTTGGGCCCTTCGACGTAGTTCTCCTGAATGACCGAGAGAGCCTCTGCGACATCACGCTCGATACTGCTGATCGAGGCTTTCGCCCCCGTGCGCGAAGTGCGGCCGGAGGGCTGTGTATCGGGCACGCCGCCGCTGCCCGAAGGCTTTCTCGCGTCCGATTGCTGAGCGTAAATCAGAGCGGGGAGCGAAAGAGCTATGACCAGTAATAAGCTCCAGACCGTAGACCACCTGTTTCTCACGCGTAACTCTCCTTCGTGGGCACAGAAACCCTTGCCTGACTTTTCCGTTAATTGATAGCCGAAGCGGCGCGCCCGACGGGCCGGGCGCTTCCCCTTTTACCTCTCAGGATAACACGGACGGGAGCAGAAGATGAACGGGCGGGAAGCCTTCGCGGCCGGAAATTCCGAGCCCCCGCGCAGAGCGAGGGCGCTTCTCCGCCGCACGGGCCGGCGCAGAATGGGGAGGGCTAAAGATTAAGAGCCCTGCGATAGATGGAGCCGGGCGACGCTCGCGCTAGAGCGTCGTATCAACGGGGCCGGACTTGTAGGTTTTGCCCGTCTGCCGGTCGTTCAAGATCACGTAGACATAGCTGGGGGGAACGATGCCTGCTTCCATAGCGAACCACAGCTTGTTCAGGTCGTCGTGGGTGCCGAGGGCGCAGAAGCCGTAGATGCGCTTGCCGCTCAACTCCGTGATCTCGACCCACGTTCGCGCAGCATTGGTGTTCGCCCCGCAGGGCGGCAGGTTCGGGGCCGGGGCGAACAGCTCGTTCGGGTAAGCGTCGTAATTCAAGACCCCGATCTTGTAGCGTATCCACTGCTTGCCGTCCTGCTCGTAAGAGTCCTGTCCCATCAGGTACGCGACGGGGTTAGGCGGATCGGCACTCGCGGCCATCAGCGTTTGCGTCGCCGTCATGCACAAAGCCAGGAGGAGCAGGAAGAGCGAAGCCTTTTTTCTGGTCGTGAAGCTCATGGGCTGTTCCTTTCTACCTGAGAAAAGATCAGAGCAGCATCTATCTATTCCAATTAAGGTGAGAAGTCAACAGCTATAGCACTTCACTTCGGGCCAGATTTCTTTGAGCGGCGCGCGCGGGCGGCGGCAGATGAAGATCGGCAGGTTATTCTCGTAAGGCATGACGTACTGGTTGGTGAAGGTGGCGGCCTGCTCCGCTTCGGCGTAGACCTTCCTGACATCCGTCAACCTTTCCCCGACGGTAATCAGTATCTCGCCCGTGTAATCCCTCGGGCCCCAGAGAAAGTAGTTCTGGTGTTTGCCGATGGCCTTCGGCAGGCCGTACTTTGCGCCGAGGAGGTCAATCGCACCGGCCTCGCCGAAGTTGCGCGCAAAGATGGCGCAGCGAGCGCGCTCCTCCGGCGGCAGGCTGTTGTAGACACGCGCGACCGTCTGCACCATCTCTTCCCACCCGAACATGTCCGCGTAGTGCTGCGGCAGTCGTCCGAGGCGTTGCTTCTCCGTCTGCACGCCGCCGATGCCTATGGCCTGTGAGTAATGGATGAAAGTCTCTATGGGAAGGATGGGCAGCGTGAGCGGCGCAGTCACGGCCCCTCCCAGGACGAGCAGCGCGACGGCGACGGGCTTGAGCCACTTGAGCCAGGGACGGCGGCCCTCGCTCATTAAGCTCTCGATCAAGACGCCGCCCGGCGCTAAGAGCACAGGATAGACGGGCGCGAGGTAGTAGACTTTTCCGCGCAGCACGATGAAGAGCAAGAGCATGACGACGTAAGTCCAGCCGAGCGCGCGCAACTGTCTGCCCTCGCTTGAGAAAAGATAGAAATAGAGGCCCGCGAGCCAGACGGGCGCGGCCAGGGGGTGCATCAGGAGAATCTGCCCCTTGAAGAACTCCCACGGAGAGATCGGAAGATTCTGGTTCTTGTCGGCGTTGCGCAAGACCTCCAGGGTGGCCCAATCGTGTTTGATCTGCCAGATGATGTTGGGGAGAAAGATAAAGAGAGCTATGAGGCCGCCTATCCAGAGCCAGGGGCTTTTGAAATGGCGGCGCGCGGGCGTAAGCAGTAGCCCCGCGACCACCGCCGCGCCGAAGAAGAGCGTCGAGTGCTTGTTCATCAACCCGACACCGGCCACGACGCCGAAGAGCGGCCAGAGCTTCGGCCTGTCTCTCTTGAGTATCAGCACAAGGATGTAGGCGCAGAGCGTCCAGAAGAGCGGCTCGAAGGCGTTCATCGTCAGGACTGTGTGGAGGTAGAGATAGCTCGGCGAGATGATGACGCAGATGCAGGCGAGCGCGATGGCGAAGCGTCGCCCGCCCAGCTCGCGCACGAAGAGTCCGGTGAGGAAGACGAGCAAGGCTCCTGCGACGGCCGGGAAGAAGCGCACGGCGAAGAGCGAATCTCCCAGCGTGGCCCGTGTGAACCAGGCGACGACGCCGATCAAAGGCGACTGGTCAACGTAGCCCCAATCCAGATGCTCGCCACAGGCCAGGTAATACATCTCGTCCCTGAAGTAACCGTAGTTATGATTGGTCGCGAAATGGAGCAGGAGCTTGAATAGCGACAGGTAAGAGATGACGGCCCAATCGCTCAAGAGAGCCTGGCGTGCGAGAAATCTTTTCATCCTTCGTCCCTTCGAGCAGTAAGCGGCGCTCTAGTCTTTAACGCGGGTGGCTTCACGCTCTTTGATTCGGCGTAAGACTATGAGGCCGATGCCCGACATGATGCAGGCTGCCCCAAGCACTGTGCGCCAGGAGAGCCTCTCGTCCAGGACGATCATGCCGAGCGTGACGGCGACGAGCGGAGTCACCAGCGAGATCAACATCGTCTTCGTCACGTCCATGTGCCTGACCAGCCAGTAGTAAAGAAGAAAGGCTATGACGGAGCCGACCAGGACAAGGTAAAGGAGCGAGACGATGGCCATCGTCGTCCAGTGAAACCGCAAAGGGCTCCCCTCGGTAAAGCGCCCGATCAGAAGGAGCGGTATCAAACCGAAGGTCATCTGACCGGCGGCGAGCATGGCCGGGTCTAAGTGGCCGCCCCGCGCCTTGACCAGCACATTTGAATAGGCCGCGCCGAACGCTCCCAAGACGATGGCTGCGCTTCCCCACAGCGCCAGCGTCCCTTCGATGGTCAACTGGTTCGAGAAGATAATCCCGACGCCTAAGACTCCGAGGGCCACGCCGCAAACGCTCTCCACAGTCATGCGCTCCGCCGGGAGGTGTAGATGCGCTAGAACGAGGCCGAAGGCCGGGATGGTCGTTTGCAGCACGGCCGCCAACCCGGAAGAGACGTACTGCTCGCCCCAGAACAGCAGCCCGTAGTTGAGCCCGAAGGAGAGGACGCCCGTCAAAGCCATCAGCCCCCAATCCCGCATCGAGCGCGGCAGCCCTCGGCTCCGCCACAGGGCAATCGAGAGCAGGATTAAGGAAGCGATGACGAACCTGATCCCGGCGAAACTGACAGGCGGCAGGTCTTCGAGCCCGATCTTAATGAACAACCAGGTGGAGCCCCAGATGACGCATAGCAGCAGCCAGACAACGCGTGCCTTCATTGAATAGTTCTATACCCTTCGCCACCCGAGCGCGTCAATTCTGTAAAGAGCGAGTTACCGCCACTGGGAATGACGTTCCCGCGCGCCGTAACGTTATCCCCACGCATGGGAATTGAGTTCTCATCGACCGGAATAGAGTTCCCACGGGGCGTAACAGAGTTACAGGCCGCCGTAACTCAATTCCCGTGGGCGGGAACTAAGTTCCCCTCAGTGGGAACTCAGTTCCGGTGCGCCGTAATTGAGTTCCCATCGGTGGGAACTTAGTTCCCATGCCTGGAAACGAAGTTTCCTTCGGTCATAACTGAGTTTAGGGCCATGAAAACTGAGTTTTGGGGAGTGAAAATTAAGTTTTCGTTGGTGCGAACTGAGTTTTCGAGGGCGGGAATTGAGTTTCCTCCGGAGGAAACTCAATTCCCGCGTTGTGAACAGGGGTTTTGCGGCTGGAACGGAGGCGCTACTGCTTGACGGGGGCTGTGGGCGGGTAGCGCAGGGTTATATCTGTCGTCTGCTGGCAGGGTTGCAGCTCTATCTCCTGGCGGGCGGCTTCGGCCTGGCGGCGCAGGTCTGCGCGCGCCTCTGCGTTCCAGGCGAGCGGGAGCGGAGGCGTCGTGTCATTTGGATCTGGCTCGGGAGCTGGGCGCGCGAGCAGCCAGTAGCGGCCGGGCGCAAGGTTGGCGAGGGTGAAGGTGGCGTCGCGCCGGATGTCCGTCTCTGCGAAGCGAAGAGGGTCGTTGGCCCTTTCGGGCTCGCGCGGCACTAGGTAAAGGCGCAGGCGAGGCGCGAGCGCGCCTCCTTCCGTGCCCGGCAGGACGCGCCCCGAAAGCTTCGCCGCGCCCGTAGCGACCGATATGCGAATGCCTGTGACCTGTGTTCCCTGCCCTATCTGGATGCTGCCGTCCGAGGAGAGGGCGTCGCCTGCGCGCGTGGCTCGCGTGGCGGGAGAAGCGGCGCTTGCCTCCCTGCTTGCGGAGGGGCGCGCGGCCGCGTTGGATGAGCGCGCGGCGGCAGAGGCTTTCGTCCCGGTCTCCCCGGCTGCCGTAACCGAGCGCACGTACCAGCGTTCGTCCGGAAGCCTTGCGTCCAGGCGATAGCGGCCCGGCTGCAAGCTGCCGAAGAGGAACTCGCCGTCGGCGCGAGGCTGGCCGTCAGGGTTCCTGGGAAGCGTCCAGCGCCCCCGCCCCTGAGACTTATCGTCGAGCCGCGCCGTGATGACAGTCTCTTCCAGAGCGCCCGGCCGCGTGTCCTGCCCCTTAGCCTTCTCTTCACAGGCGGGCGCGGGCTGCGGCGACGCGGGCGGCGCTTCCAGGAAGAGACGGCCGCTGATTGTGCCGAGCTGGGCCAAGACGAGCTGTAGGCCGGTGATGTCCGCGCCCCTGACCTTGACGTGAAGCGGGGCCGAAGCCGCCGCGTCGGCCCCGTAGCCACGACGCGCGACGAGATCATATTCGCCGTCGGCCACGTTGTTGAAAGTGAAGGAAGAGATATCAACTCCCCTGACGTAGCTGGTGTCGTCTATCAGCCCGCTCGCCGTGTGTATGAGCGAGACGTTGATGTCGTTGAAATTGCTGCTCGACTCAGTGGCTCCGCTCAAGGTGCCGCTCAGCCTGTGCCCGCGCTCATTGCGTTGGCGTATGTCTATGCCGCTCTGCTCCTCGCCGTAGCGCACGGAGACCTCCGTCGCGCCGTCGCGCGTCGCCGAAGGATAATAGGTCGGAGCCTCTTCGCTTGAAGGTACTTGGATGTTGAAGAACTGGCTGTTACTCCCTGCGCTGACCAGATAGCTTCCGGGCTCCAGGCCCCAGGCTCGATAAATCCCCCTGTCATCGGTCAGCACTTCCCGCGTGAAGGCGGCCGTGCGCGTCGCTTTCCCCGCCGCGTCGCGCACGCGAAGCACGCGCACGCGTAGGGCCACCACGGGGCGACCCGTAGCATCCGTCACAGTCCCGGTTATCGCGCCGCCCTTCGCCAGCGTCAGATTGACGTTGTCGCCGATGCGGTAATAGGTGCGCTCGCGCAGCTCTGCCTCCTCTTCGGGGCTGCGCAGCCGGACGTAGCCGGGTACGTTGGGTTGAATGCTATAAGCGCCGCTCGGAAGGTTCCTGAACTCGAACCTGCCGCTCGCATCGGTCAGGCCAGACCTGGGCGGCGAAGGAACCATGCTGCCCAGAGTCGAGAGGAAGACCGAAGAGTTGGAGAGCGGACGCCCGTCATCGCTCATCAAGCGCCCGCTGATCGTGCCGTAGCTGGTGGGCGCTGTGGCAGTAGTAGCAGCCGTCGCAGTGGTCGTCGCAGCGCCGGGCTTCGCAGGCTCCTGCGCGCAGACAGGGATGGTCGCGGGCGTCAGGAACAGCATTATACCGAAGAGCCTGAGCGTCAAAGCCACGCCCGCCTGAGCCCACAGCGGTCGCGAGGATTGCAGCACCGCCCTCATCTTTCACCCCCGGCCTCTTCCGCCTGCGTGTTGAGCGTGAAGGTGACTTCCGTCTGCGTGCCGTTCGTGACCGTGACTCTTTGCACGACGGGCGCTAGGGGGCGGCGCATGGGCTGCGGCTTGGCAACGCCGGGAACCATTCCCGGAAAGGCGTGCAGCGTCATGATGTACTCGCCCGTGGCTAGCCCGTCGATCAGGAATCGCCCGCGCTCGTCCGCCTCAACCCCCTGGCCTCCGTAACGCCTCTGCGCCTCCGGCTCGTCTGCGCGCTGCGCTGTGACGGACAAACGCATCCCTTCCGGCACAGCGCCGCTCTCGGTGACGACACGGCCGCGCACGACCGCCGTTCCGTAAACCAGCACGAGACGCAGGCCCGTCACCTGCTCGCCCGCCGCCAGCTCCAAGCCATTGGCGAGCGTGACCCCGTTTCGCTCGATGCGCAGCAGGCTCAGGCCCCCGGAGTTGGGCGGCCAGAGATTGAAGCGGGCCCTGCCCGCCGGAAGGCCCGTCTGGTGAAAGCTCCCGTCGGGAGCGATTCGTGGAGCGGCGCGCGCCGGGACTTCGAGCCCCTGCTGCTCCATGTTGATGAAGAGCTGTAGCCGCCTGAGCTTGTCGCGCACGGAGCGGTCTGCTGTGCCCTCAATGACCGCCACGCCGCTCAAGCTCGCGCCGCGCCGCACCTTGATCTCGATGCCTGACACGTCCGCATCAACGACCTCGAAGACGGCCGGCTCGCCGTACCATTCGCTCTCGGCTTCGGGTATGAGGAACGCCGCGTAATATCCGGGCGAGAGATTCTCTATGTGAAACTCGCCCTTCTGGTTCGAGCGGTCTCCGGGGCCGAAGCCCGCGAGGTATCTCTGCTCTCGATCTGTATTGCCGTAGGTGAAGCGCATGCCCGCAAGCGGCTGGCCGCTCTCGGCGTCCACTATGCGCCCGTCTGCCTTGAAGGCTTCGCCCAGAGAGCCGACGGTGATGTTGATGCCAGTGGCCTCAGACCCCTCGCTCAGCTCGACGATTTTAGCTTCCCTGCTTTCGGTCACGCTCGGGTAATAGGTACGCACGTACGGGCGACGCCCGTGCAGCGCCACCCGGCCGTCGTCCGCACCCTTGGCAGTGCCGACGCTGACGCGGTAATGGCCGGCGGCCAGGCCGTAGATTCTGTAGATGCCCCGGTCGTCCGTGCTGAAGCGGTCGTTTGCGTAGAGGTTAAAAGAAGGAACCTGCTGGGACGGCTGATCGTCGTTCACGCGCGACAGTTGAATGGGCTCGCCTATGACCGGACGGCCTTCCGAGTCCGTGACGCGGCCCGTGATTACCGCGCCGCGCATCATCGTGAAATTGATGCCCTCGATAGCATCGCCTTCGTCAAGAATGACCGTTCTCATCATGCCGCGCGCGGCCATGTCGCTCGTAATGACGTAGGTGGGCGCAAACGCGCGAATGAAGTAGCGCCCGGCCGCTATGTTTGAGAGACGATAGCGTCCGTCCTCGTCCGTCCTCGCCCGCGCAACCGACGGGGCGCGCGACGGGCCGAACTGCGCTTGCGACGAAAGCAGCTCGACGAGGATTCCGGAAAGGCCCTCCGTGCCGCTCGTGACGCGGCCCGTGATCGAGCCCGTCCCGGCGCGCGAGGTGGTTTGAGCCAGCGCCGTCGAGTTGCTCGGGTCAGGGGAAACTGCCAGCAACGACAGCAGCAGCAGCAGGGTCATTATGAGCGTACGACGTGGCAAGGAAAACATAGTACATCTCCCCTCTTAGGCATTGGTCGGTCGAGCGCGTGAGGCCCGAATTCTTACGGGACGTGGCGGAGCGCCAAGCATAACACGGCCCGCCTCGAAGAGGCCATCAAATGAGCCCGCTTCCCTTTGCCCACGTTCTCTAAACGCGGAAGTCGCACGGGAGTTGCACATTCTACTTCAAGATTGCGAAGGCCCTGACGGGAAAGGTTCCGAAGCTTTTGACCTTGACGGGGACGGCGAAAAATTTGAAGCCCATCCAGGGCAGCTCGTCCAGGCGACAGAGATGCTCGACGATGGGGATGCCTGCTTCGAGGAGGATGGAATGGACGGGACGCAGCAGGTCTCGGGTATCGTCAATGTTGTAGGAGTCGATGCCGACGAGCCTGGCTCCCGCCTCGACGAGAAAGCTGGCCGAGGCGCGCGTCAGAAACGGGTGGCCCGTGAAATAAGCTTCGCTTCCCCAGTGCTCTGACCAGCCCGTATGAATCAGCACGGCTTTGTCCCTGAAGTCAGCCTGACTGAAGACGGAGACTTCGATGCCTTTGGGAGCGAAGCCCTTGGCGCTGATGCAGATGCCTTCAAGGTCTGCGAGAGAGGAGAGCGGAAGCTCCGAGAGGTCTCGGCCGTCGGCGTAGCGGTGAAAGGGCGCGTCCAGGTAAGTGCCCGTGTTGGCCACCATCTCGATCTTTCCGATGTGGAACTCAGTCCCCTCGCCGTAATGTTTGCGAGACTCCGCGCGGCTCAGGTGAGTGGAGATGACGGGCGCGGGCAAGCCCCTGTAAGTAATCATCCCGTGCTCTACGTCGTGGCTCACGTCCACGAACAGGCTTTCGCGTTCGTCTCGTCCACTCATCACACACCTCTAGTCAAACTTGCCGAACATGCGCTTCATCTCCGGCTTGACCCACTGGATGATGAGCGGGATGGTGATCGGCCAGAGGCAACAACTGGTCATGCCGAGCGCGATCAGGACGATGCCGTAAATCCATCCCCAGGATTTTCCCTTGATGAATGGGCCAAGCCCGTAAGGCACGATGAAGACGAGCCCGAGGACGAGCATCACCACGCCCTGCATCATCACCTCGCCCGAATCTCTGCGGCCGGAAGGAGCGACCGTCGTGCCGAGCACGAGCAGGGCGACGCCGATGCCTGCCGTCAGGACATAGAGCGCAGTCATCAGGACGCAGTAAATGACGAACCAGCGCCAGACCTTGCGGGTCTGCTCCGTCTCCTCTACAGAGTGCGGAGCGTAGGGGTGCTCTCCGGCGAACGCGGAGACAAACGCCTGCTCCGACACGTCATGAAAAGATGCGCCGCAGCGCTTGCACGCGGGCGGCGCTCCCCAATTGACCAGGCCGCACTGCGGACACTTGATGCTATTCATAGTTTGCCTCCCATCTTCTTCTAGTGGCCGCGTGGCTCAAAGAGCAGGATGTAAGCGGCCTGTAGAATGCCGATCATCAGGCCGATGACAGCGCCGAACAGCTCTATGGTCTTCAGGTGTTGCTGCGCGACGGAGAGCACGAGGGCTTCCAGTTTCTCGGTCGGATAGTCGGCGACCTTGCGGCGCACAATGCCACCGACATCGAACTCGGCGATGGCCGAGGGCAGGCGCTCTCTGGCCGCCTGCGTGATGCGCTCGGCGAGCGCAGCGGAGGCGTGGCTCACGGCCGCTTCCGAAACGTGATCGGTGAGGCGGCCGATGGGCGTGGCCAGCAGGCGCTCGATCTGCGCGTGCAGCACGCCGTTGATGGCCTGCGCCGTCTCCTCGCGCGCGAGCACCGAGAGCAGGCTCTTGGCCAAGAAACTTTTCAGGCGCGGCGCGCTCTCCGGTGAGACGTGTTGCAGGAGGGCGCGCAAGGAGTGCGGGCGCAGGTTGGCCAGCGCGTCTGTCGCGTAAGCGGAAACGGTGGTCTGAAGCTCAGGGCCGCGCGCAAGGGCGAGCAGGCGCTCGGAGACCTGATCTTTAATCATCGCCAGCTTATCGGGCGCGATCTGTCCGACCAGCTCGTTGACGGGACGGGCCAGCACGCTATCAATCGTCGTGTTGAGGAACTCTTCGGCCTGCTGCTCGAACGCCTCGCCGTGCAGAAACTCTTCGACGCGACGCGGCAGGGTTTTGTTGACCATCTCGTCAACTTCCGAATGGATGCGCTCGCGCGAGATGAAAATCTTTTTGAAGAAGGAGAGCTGCGCGTAATAGTCGTCCACTTCGCGCTTGATGAGGCCGCCGAGCTGCTGGCGCGTGCCCTTGCTGGTGGCGATCTCGGCCAGGTGGTGAACGATGGGCGGGACTTCCCTGTCAACCCGCTCCTTGATGAGCGCGACCGTCTCCGGGGTGAAGACCTCGGCAAGGGTGGCGCGGCTGTGGGCCAACTCGTCCAGGCGCGAGCCGACGAAGTCGCGTATCTTGCGCTCGAACTGCGCTTCGCTGACGAGGCCGCGAAAGCGTTCCTCGACGAAGCCGACGATCTGCTCGAAGCGTTCGGGCGTGACCGCCTCGTTCAAGCGCGTCGCCAGCAGCTCGTCCACTCGCCGGTCGATAAAGCCGGTGATGGCGGCGGCCGTCTCCTCGTCCTTGAGGACGCCCGTGATGTAATCGGCGAGCCTCATTTGCAGCGCCGAGATGGCGTCAAGGACGGGCGCGCGTGCCCCCTTCGGGAGCGCCTCGACGAGCGAAGGATAGGTCGTCGCGAGCAGGTCTTGCGTGTAAGCAGAGATGAAGCCTTCGACCTTGCGGCGAAAGAAGTCGGCCTCAAAGAGCGCGTTCAGCACGGTCTCCTGCGAGACCAGCTCGTTGCCGACAGCATTGCCGATGGTCTGGGCCAATCGCTCGCGGTGGCGCGGAATCATCCCCTGCGGCCAGACCGTGACGCCGAAGAGCTTGACTGGATTGTACGGGCGAAAGAGCATCCGAATCGCCAGCCATGCCGCGCCGTAGCCATGCACGGTGGCGATCAGAATCCAGGCCAGAGCTATCAGATACCTTTTGAGATCGGGATCGATGGCGAGCAATCCTCCCCGGTCGTACGGCGAACTTTTCAGATGATAGCGAAGTAAGTTCAAGATTTAAAGGTCAAGGTTCAAAAGTTCAAGGCAGAGGGCCACGCGGCCCCGCAGCTTTGAGCCCTTTCGGCTTCAGAAACTCTTGAGCTTATCTGCGCGCGTCTACGACACGTCCGGCGCGCTCGGCGGCGAGGGCGAAGTTGGGCAGCACGCGGAAGGCCATCAGGCCGACGGCCACCCGGTCTCCGACCTTCAGGCGCGTAATGGCGGCTTCCGGTTTGGGGCGTGTGATGAGGATGGGGATGCCCGTTGGTCGGCCGGGCGTGTTGAGCGTGACGTTGTAGAGCGGCGGCTCGCCGTCCGCGGGCTGGCGTGCGACGAGGTCTAGGCGCAGCGTGATGCGCTCGTAAGCGCCAACGAAGCTGATCTCTTCGATCACTCCGTTGCTTAAACGGCGACACCCGAGGGGAAGCGCGCCCGTGCGGCTCAGATGCACGTCTTCGGGACGAAAGACGAGCTTGATGGCCTGGCCGTCACGAAACCTCTCGGTCTCTTCGCGCGCCGGGATAGAGGCCGTGCCGATCTCGATCATCCCGCGACTGACGACGCCGACGAGCAGGTTCGCAGCGCCGAGGAAAGTGGCGACGTACTCCGTCTCGGGCCGGTTATAGACCTGGTCGGGCGTGCCTATCTGTTCGAGGCGTCCGGCGTTGAGGACTGCTATGCGGTCGCCCAGTTCAAGCGCCTCCTCCTGATCGTGCGTGATAAAAAGCGCCGGCACTTTGATCTGTTTGAGCAGCGTGTGAATCTCACGGCGCAGGCGCACGCGCGTCTGCGCATCCAGAGCGCCGAACGGCTCGTCGAACAGGAGCACCTGCGGTTTGTAGGCGAGCGTGCGCGCAATCGCCACGCGCTGCTGCTGCCCGCCCGAGAGCTGCGAGGGATATTTCTTGCGATGCTCTTCGAGGCGCACGAGCGAGATCAGGTGATCTACCGTCTCCCTGATCTCTTTGCGCGGGCGGCTGCGGATGCGCAACCCGTAGCTGATGTTCTGCTCGACGGTCATGCGCGGGAAGAGCGCGTAGGATTGAAAGATGACGCCCACTCCGCGCTCGCGCGCCGGAAGCTCCGTGACATCCTTGCCGTGCAGGATGACGCGGCCCGTGTCCGGCTCTTCCAGGCCCGCGATAATGCGCAGGATGGTCGTCTTGCCGCTGCCCGATGCGCCGAGGAGCACGAGGGATTCGCCCTCGCCGACATCGAAGTCTATGTCTTCGAGGACGACCGTGCCTTTGAAGCTTTTGCTCACACTGCGGACGCTGGCGGCGAACTCCTGGCGCGGCGCGGCGCTGGCTCCGCGTTCCTCTTCCTGTCCGAAGATGCTTGTGAACTCGCCTGACTGCATAGTCGCTTTTACTCTGTGTCCAGCCAATCGCGCGCGAAGAAAAGAATGCTGAAGATGAAGAAGGAGAAGAGCGCGAGCACGATGGCGACGGCGTTGGCCGCTTCGACCTGGCCCTCGTTGAACTTGGCGAAGATGTAGAGCGGCGCGGTCTGCGTGTGCAAGGCGAGGTTGCCCGACACCAGGATGGTCGAGCCGAACTCTCCGACCGCCCGCGCAAACGTCAGCAGCGCCCCCGTCACAATCGCGCCCTTCAGACTCGGCAGCGTGACGTGCCAGAAGGTCTGCCAACGGGTTGCGCCGATGGTCGCCGAAGCCTCTTCCAGGGAGCGGTTCATGGTCTCGAACACGGACATCATCACGCCGAAGGCGAGCGGGAAGGTGACGAAGATATTGGCGATGATGATCGCGTAGGGCGTAAACATCAACTGCACTCCCTGTGGAGCCAGCAGCCGGCCCAGGACTCCATACGGCCCCCACAACAGCAGCAGCGCGAAGCCCGCCACGGCCGTCGGAATCGCCGTCGGCAGAGAGATCGTCACGATCAGAGCCGTCCGCCCCCAGAACATATAGCGCGACAAAACATAGGCCGCGAAGAGTCCGAACAGCACATTAAAGAGCGTCGCCCAAAAGCTCGTCACCATCGAAAGCTGCAAGGCGAAGATCGCTTCCGGCGCACTCAGCGCGGCCCAAAAACTGCCCAGGCCCTTGTTCGTCCCGAAGATAAAGATCGAAGCCAGCGGCAACAACACGAGCGGCAGCATCATTGCGACCATCGCCGTGATACTCAAGGGCCGCACGACATCAAAGCCGCGCACATGCCTCATCCTGGATAGCGTCGCACTCATAAGAGAACAGTGACAAGTGACGAGTGACGAGTTTAAATCTATTGACGAGCGAGGAGCTTTCTTCGCAGTGCATTAAGCATTCTGTGAAGCTCTTCAATTACCTCAAAAGCCTGTCTCGCTCTTGATTGTGTGCAATAGCCTAGTTCAATAGCAATTATAAGTTGTGTCTCTACTTCCGCAATCGAGCCCTCTGCGTAAGAGACCCCTTGAATAAATTCTCCCGTCGTATGTCGCGCCTGTCCTTCGGCTAAATTGGAGGGCACGGACACGGCCGCCCGCCGTAGTTGTGAAACCAGACCGAACCTTTCATCGATGGGGAAAGCCCCCGTTATCTGGTATACCTCTTTCACTAAAGCGATACCCTTCTGCCACACAAGCAAATCTTTATAGCCACCTGTTTTTGCTTCACTCGTCACTTGTCACTCGCCACTCGTCACTGCTTTTTCTGCGCCTGGTCGCGCCAGACTTTTTCTATGATCTCGGGATAGGCGCGGCTCCAACCGCCCAGGTCTGTGACCGTGAACGGCAGCTTGATCTGCGCGAACTCCTTGTTGGCCTCGTTCAGGGCTTCGTCGGTCGCGGAGCGAAAGTGATATTGGACGAAGGCGCGCTGCGCGTCTTCGCTCCACAGGTATTGAATGAAGGCGCTCGTGACCGGGCGCTCGTCTGCCGTCACGTTGCGGTCGATGATGACGGCCGGGTGCTCGCTGAAGATTGTGGACTCAGGCACGACGACATCTATGGCCGCGCCCGCCTGCTTCATCAACAATGCTTCCAGCTCGTAGGTGATGAGCGCGTCGCCGAAACCCGTCTCGAACTGCGTGCGCGCCTCTCTGGCCGAGCCCGGCGTGGAGATGACGTTTCGCCAGATGGCTTTCAAGGTCTCGCGCGCCCTGGTCTCGTCGCGCGCCCCCGTCTGCTTCTCCGACTTAATCAGCTCCGAGCCGTAGATGGCCAGCACAGACCACTGCGCGCCGCCGGAGCTGACCGGGTCTGGGTGAATCAGCTTGATGCCGGGACGGCCCAGGTCTGCGAAATCATGTATCGCTTTCGGATTCCCTTTGCGCACCAGGATGACGAAGGGCGTCTTGTTGACGATGCCTCGGTTAGGCAAACTGTGCCAGTCGGAAGTGACCGCGCCGCCCTGTTGGAGACGATCTACGTCGCGCTCTATGGAGAGGATGGCCACGTCCGCGCCGACGCCCTGTAGAATCTGGTTCGTCACGGTCTCAGACCCGGCGAACGAAGAGGTAAAGCGCATATCTTCGCCGTGCTCCTGTTTCCACTTGGCCGCGAAGGCCGGGAAGACAGCCTTCTCCAGGGACTCCTTCATAACCGAAAAGCCGTAGACTGTGATGTTGCGCGCGCCGCCGCTGCCCGTCGGAGACTTGGGCAGGCAACTGCCCGTCAACAACAAGCCGAGCGCCGCGAGCACCAGGCCCGCGCGCAAACCCGCGCCGTGCAGTAACGCCCTGTTAGCGTCTGCGTCTCTTCTCAAGAGCCCCCTCCCCCGTCCACTGACTTTCGGTCGCCGCAGTGGATGCACTTCTCCACCTAAGGAATCAAAAGCCTCCTTTTCCTTCTCTACCAGCGTGTCCTTCGGGCTGCTTTTCGATTTAAGGTAAGGCGTCTCTATAGCACATCTTCAACCTTTTGGGGAAGCTTTTTCAGGCGCGCGGGCTTCGGTTTTGGCTGACGGGGCGGAGATGAAAACTCACTCGACTTCCTTCGCCACAGGCTCAAGCTCTCTCAACAGGCGGGCGGTCGCGGCGGCCCTCTCTTCCCAAACTACCGCCACACCTCCGAGCCCCTGGCGGTAAAGCCTGTGCCGCTCAATCCAAGACTCGGCTTCCCTTCCGAGCCAGCCGAGCACTCGGCCCGCGTCCTGGCCGCAGAGCGCGCGGAGGATGAATTTGCGCTCGCCCAATCTGAGCCCTAGCCCTAGCTCGTGCGCCGCACGCGCCAGGTCTGAGCGCAACAGAATCATCCCCGTGCGCGCCGGGCAGAGAAGCGACTGCAAGAACTCACCGGCCTCGCGCTCGGTGCGAGGGTCAACGAGCCCCTCTGCGCAGCGCAGGTGCAGCGGCAATCGCTCCTGTCTTCCAACCGTCTCCGCCTCAGCCATTAGGGCCTGGGCCAAGAGCTCTCCCCACCCGCGATAGAAGGGCCCGGCGACCTCTGCAAGCTTAGTCAGGTAAAGCGGCAGCCAGCTCAGCAGGTGCTCCCACAGAAAAGCCTTTCGCGCCGCACGCCAGCTCCTTCTTCGCACACCATCGCTTTCCTCCTCCTCCATCTCGACGAGCCGCGCGTAGAAGGCCAGCATCACCGCCAGGTAATCCGGCTCGACGGGCGGCACACCCCCCAGCGCGCGCCAGAAATCACCGACCCGCGCCCGCGCCTCCCCGCCCAGCATCCCCTCCGGGCCCACGTAAACGGACGCATACGGATAAAGCTCGAAGACGAACAGCTCGGTATACGTGGCGGCATCCGGCATTGGCCCAAGCCCGAGGGCTTCGGCCACGCGCGCGCCTTCGGCCACGGGAGGCTCCGCCAGCACAGCCAGTGCGCGAAAGAGTTCCATAAACTGTCAAATCAATCCGCGCCTACTGCCTCTTGAGGTAATTTGAAAACTTCGCGCGCGGGCTTGAGCGGCCTGAGCAGCCAGTAGGGGCGGCGTGTGCGGTCTGGGGAATAGCGGTCGGCCGGGCGAGTTTGGGCCAACCACTTGCGGTAGACTTCGCGCGCCTTCTCCGTGTCAACCGAGATGTCGCCTTGACTATCACCCGGCGGGGCTGCGCGCACGCGCACGGCCTGGTGCCAGCAGTGCATACCGGAGACCGGGTCTGGGTGTACCGGGAAAGTCAGGTTTTGATGGACGCCCACGTCAGTCCACCAGATGCGCAGAGTGTCTGCGTCGGCCGAAGGGTAAGGCGCAGCGCCTCGCTCACGTTTCAAAGCCCACTCGCAGCCTTCATGGGCGAGCGAGACGGTCGCCATCAATTGCCGCTGTCCCTCTGCGGCCAGTTTCCAGCGCCCCATGTGATGACTGCACGCGACGACGCCGGGCCTGATCCCTTCCGTCACCCAGGCGCGGACGACAAAATGTCCGATCTCCGTCTCGACCCGTACGAGGTCTCCCGTACCGACGCCTATGCGTGCGGCATGACTGGGGTGAATCCATAAGGGATTGGTGTGCGCGATCTCGTCCAGCCATTTCGAGTTGGCGCTGCGCGTGTGTATCTGGACGGGGAGGCGGAAGGTCGAGATGAGGACAGTCTGGTCTGCGTCGAGGTTTTCAGGATGCACGTGGCTGCGGATGTAAGTCGGCAGCGCGTATTCGGGCCAGCCCCACTCGGAGAGCGTGCGCGAGTAGAATTCCAGCCTTCCGCTCGGCGTCGGAAAGCCGCGAAGAACCCGGCCGTCAACCTTGACTCCGGCGAGCCGCCTCCCTTCCTCGTCCGGGTCTTGCACGGGCACAGGCACGACGTTTGTCGAAGCGGCCTTCGGCGCTCTCGTATAAACCCTCCCGAACCTGTCCTCGCGCGTGTCTTCCAATTCACTGGCGGGGACTTCCTCTTCGTAAATGGCTCCGACTTTTTTCCGCACCTCGAACGCGCCGTAGCGTCGCATGTATTCGAGCGGCGTCAAGCCTTCCGCAGCAGCCCTCTCGGGCAGGCCCGGCACTGAATGCTCGAAGATATAAGCATAGTACTCGTCCACGCCGAGCCGCTCGCCGGGGCTCTGTTTCGACTCGACGTGTTGACGAATGCCGAGCGCGCCGTCCCTATCAATGCGCCACGTCAGCTCAAGCCAGAACTCATTCTCCTCCCAGACCTCGCCCGGATTGACCTCGCGCGTGTCGCGGACGCGCTCTCCGGCACGCTCGCGCGCGGCGCGTAGCACCGGCTGGCGAAACCCTATCCACTGCGCGTCGTGCGTCTCGTAGGAATGAAGGTCGTGCCGCTCTGAGCCGTGGCCCATTGGCAGGATGTAGTCGGCAAAGTAAGCGGTCTCGTTCCAGGTCGGCGTCAAGGCGACGTAACACTCTATGAGCCGCTCGTCCGTTAGGGCTTCGACCCAGGAGAAGCCGTCCGGGTTAGTCCACACAGGGTTATAGACGCGCGTGAAATAGACGGCGAGCTTGCCTCGCCCCTCCTTCAAAAAGTGCGGCAGGAGAAAAGAGAGCTCGTTCATGCCGAGCGGGTACTCCCTGGGCCAGGTCAGCTCGTTCCAGGCGGGCGGGTGCGGAGGCGTATGAATGGGCCTGGGGACAAACTTGTTCCAGGCGTTTGGAAAGACGCCGCCTTCGGTGGCGATTGCGCCGAGCAAGGCATTCAACATCAGGAGCGTGCGCGCCACCTGCCAGCCGCCGCTATTGCCAGCAGCGGCGCTGCGCCAGTTATGGCTGCTGAAGCGCGTCCCCGAAGTCGAGACCACCCTGGCTATCTCTTCGATCACGGAAGCCTCGACGCCCGATTCCCTCGCCGCGAACTCGAACGTGTAGCCGCCGTAAAGCTCTTCAAGCACGCGCTCGAAAGACTCGAAGCTGGTCTCCACTTCGGGGCGCTCGACCGAGAGGTACTCCTGCCAGTTCCACCAGCGCCGCACGAATTCGCGGTTGTAGAGGCGGTTGCGAATCAGGTAGCTGGCTATCGCGAGCACTATCGCGGCCTCCGAGCCCGGCACGGGCGAGACCCAGTAATCGGCGTGCGTCGCCGTGTTCGAGAGCCGCGTGTCGAAGACGATCAATCGCGCCCCTTCGGCCTTCGCTTCCATCACGCGCTGCGCGTGCGGATTAAAATAATGTCCCGCTTCCAGGTGAGAGCTGATGAGCAGTATGACTTTCGCGTTCGCGTGATCCGGGCTCGGACGGTCAAGCCCCATCCAGTATTGATACCCTGCACGGCTGCTCGATGAGCAGATGTTCGTGTGCGAGTTGTGCCCGTCCACGCCCCACGCCGCCAGTATCCTTTCCGTGAAACCGTCTTCTCCGGGCCGGCCCACATGATACATGACCTCGTTCGGACGCCCCTCGGTAATCGCCCGCCGGATGCGCGCGGCCAGTTCGTCCAGGGCTTCGTCCCAGGAGACGCGCGTCCACTTGCCCTCGCCGCGCCGGCCCGCGCGCTTCAACGGATAAAGGATGCGGTCGGGGTCTGTGATCTGGTTCAAGGTCGCGGGGCCTTTGGCGCAGTTGCGCCCGCGCGAGCCCGGATGCTCAGGGTTCCCCTCGAACTTCTGTACCTGCAAGCTCTCGCGGTCAACGTAGGCCAGGAGGCCGCACGCCGACTCGCAGTTAAAGCAGGTCGTCGGCACGAGCACGTAGCGTCGCTCCACTCGCCTGGGCCAACTCCGCGAGTCAAGTTCAGTCCAATCATCCCACCGCTCTTTCGGCGGGAAGGCAGCGAGGTGTATCCGGCTCGGCCCAGGGTAAAACGTCTCGCCCCGCGCCTCGGCCTCACTGCGGGCCGCGCTCACTCTTTTGTTCAATTCATCGAGCTTCACAATTTTGGGCCAACTTTATTTCGGAGTATCCAACTTGCCGTAGAAGGCGTGGCCGGTGCGCCCGCCGGAGAGTTGCAGCGTCCAGTGCTTGAAATCCTCGGCCGCCGGGCAGTTATTGCCACGGCCCTGCAAGATGAGGCGAAAGCGTTGTGGGCCCACGCCGCTTTTGAAGATTCCGGTGGCCTGCGCCGCGCCGCTGAAGCGCCATTCCTTGTAGAGGATTGGCCCAGCGCTGCCCGGCGGCATCTCGCGTAAATCCGTGCCGAAAAAGACTACGCTCGCCGGGATGGTAAAAGAGAGCGTGCCGGTCTTTCCATCCTGATCGCGAAACCTCAGCTCCCACCGACGACCGTTGCGCCTGTGCGAGAGCGAGAAGGTGGAGGAGAACTCGCCTTCGTCGGCCGCCGTCTCGTACCTGTTAGCCGTCCCGGCAAATCTCAAACGCTCAAGCTCCGAGAGGTGCGAGCTATCTAATCTATCGGTTCTTTCGTACCATTCGCCATCATCCGCGCAACAGGCACAGGCCGCGACGGGCTCTGCCGTCGGAGGTGGCGCGACGACACGCGCTGTCACAGGCCAGATGAGCAGCACAAAGAGCGCCACCGCTACTGTCGTCAGGCTCGCTCGATTCAAGGCGAGCCCAAGCATTCTATACATGCTAGTTTTATCCTCTCTTTCCGGATTCCCTGATGATCTACGGCGCGGACTTGCTGCTTAAGCCAGCGGCACGGACTGGCCCGCCTGCACGTAAGCGTGCTCGTAAAGCAGAAGACCCGCCAGCGCCAGCGGCGCTACGATTGGGCCCAGCAGTGGGCCCAAAGCGCCCGCGAGCGTCAAAGCTACGCCTGCCCAAAAGAATGCGCGGTAACGGTTATGCACCATCTCCCAGACGGCCAGGCGCGCGTGCGCCGTCGGATGCGCCAGCGAGACTTCGCCCCAGACCACGAGCAGGTGCAGGATGCTCGTCGCGCCCAGAGTCCACAACAGCGGCGAGACGAGCGCAGTCTCAAGCCAGAGCGCGAACGGCAAGAGGGCCGCCGCGCCGAGCAGTAAAGCCTGTAGGGCCAGGTGCGGCACGAGCAAGGCGCTCTGCCACATGTCACGCGCCTTCGCCTGCGCGAAGAGATAGGCCGTGTAGACGGCCACCATCACAGAGAGCAAGAGGCCAGGGCCTAGAAGCACGCGCTGCACTGCTTGCATGCCCAGCAGGCTCGCCCCTAAGTGCAGCCCGAGCACGATTGAATAACCGGCGATGATGAATGCCCCCTTGACGAGCCAGCTTTTCCATTGCGGCCGCGTGAAGATCATGTAGAAACGCGCGGGGTGCTCCAAGTCCCAGATGAGCAGGCCGCCCGTCACGGCCAGGAACGCTCCCGACACAGCGGGCGCGACCCAGCGCCAAAGGGGACTGTCAATCCGCAGCAGGCCAAAGACGACCAGCAGCAGCGTGACGAGATAAGCGCCCGCGCTGATGCCCTTCGTCCAGGTATAGAGGCTCACGCGCCAGTCCCAGGGGATTGTGTGCGGCACGTCATAAGAGAGGAGCGCGGCGGCCGAGCTATTGCGGAAATGCGGATTGCCCGAAACGAGCTTCCCACTTCCCTCCAACTGCTCGCTCCACATGAAGAGCCCGCCACGGGGACGCCGCGCCGCGAGCGGGTCTAGGGTCGCCTGGTGCGCCCCCTTGTAAAAGAGCTTGGGCAGAGTCTCTTTCTCGGGTCGTCGAACAGTGACGGGCTCGCGGTTGACCATCCGCGCGACCTTTGAAGCCGGGTCACGCAGGTCTCCGACCAGAATGGCTTCGACGGGACAAACGACCACGCAGGCGGGCTCAAGGCCCACGTCTATGCGGTGCGCGCAGAAGTTGCACTTCTCCGCCGAATGGTCTTCCGGGTTAATAAATATCGCGTCGTAAGGGCAGGCAGCCATGCAAGCCTTGCAGCCGATGCAGATCGTCTTGTCGAAATCGACGATGCCGTCCTCGCGCGCAAACATGGCTGCGGTCGGGCAGGCGGTGACGCACGGAGCGTGCGCGCATTGATTGCAGCGCGTCACCTGATGCGCCCGCCGCACCTGCGGGAACTCGCCCGTCTCGACGTGCTTGACGTAGGTGCGCGTCACCGAGAGCGGCACTTCGTTCTCAGACTTACAGGCCGTCGTGCAGGCGTGACAGCCTATGCAGCGCGTGTGGTCTATCACTTTGCCCCATCGAGGCTGCTGCGCCTCGGCAGAGTAAACGGGAAGCTCTCTCATCAGGGCAGATATTAACAGCAGGAAAAGGAAAGGATGAAGGCCGCAAGGTGAAGGATGAATAAAAGAGAAGCTGCTTTTACTTCATCCTTCCTCCTTTCCTCACCACGAAGGCCGCAGCACACGCCTGAGCGTGAGCGCGCTCATCTTCCAGACTGTAGCGAGGCGCAGCAGGTCGCGCGCGATGCGGCGATAAGAGTGGCCCGAGATGGTGTGATAGAGAATCGCGTAGAGGTCTTCGTTCGTCTTGGCCTGTTCGATCAACCCGTCTATGACGCCCATGTTCATCCCGATGCGGCAGAGGCGGCGCAGCACCCGCCCGTGGTAATGGTCTTCGGTGAGGCGGCGCACCCGGCGCGCGTAGGCTTCCAGGGCCACGCCGTCAATGCCGCGCTCCATCATCACGTCCGCGGCGGCCGTCCCCGTCTGAATCGCCGTCGTAATCCCCATCCCCTTGAACGGACGAAGCCAGCCCGTTGCGTCTCCGACCGCGACGAAGCGATCCCAGAAGACGTGACGCGCATGACGCACGGGCGCGTGCCCCTCGTAGTAATCCAGCCGTTGTAGATTGAAGCGCGGCAGAAGCGTCCGCACCTTTCTGTGCAGGAGAAAATCTTCCATGTCGGTGGAGCGCACGCGGCGGCCCACGATGTTGACGAGGACGTGCTCCTGCTTAGGCGTGATCGCGCCGAACTCTATGCGCGGCAGGTCGCTCAAAAGGAAAGCATGTATCAAGCCGCCCAGGCGCTTCTCTATGTAACGCTCGTCGCAAGCCATCTTGACGATGATCGAGTGCATGTACTCCGAGGGGCGACGGTAGCGGCGTGAGCGGGGACTGACCTGTTCGAGCACTGAGAGCAGCCCCTCGTCGTGCCCGCACGCAGCGACCACCATGTCTGTCGAATAGGACTGCCCTTCGGAGTAGACGCGCACGGGATGCTCCGGGTTATCGGGATGAAACTCAAGCCCCGTCACGCGGTCTGAGAGCAGGTGTGCGCCTTCCTCCCGGGCACGCTCCAAAAGCATTTGATCGAACTCCGAGCGCGAAACCAGCAGCGCGGGCTCTTCGGCCATCGGCGCTCTCAGCTCTATGTCGTTGCGGTCGCCGTGCAGGCGATAGCCCTTGATCGTCCGCTTAATCATGCGAGGGGGAAGCTCCACCTGCAATCTATCGCGCAGGAGTTCTGCCGTCGGCGGCGCGAGCACGCCCATGCAAGGGTTATGATGGCGCGGAAACTGTTTCGGCTCGTAGATCGTGACGCGTAAATCTATCCCGCGCGACCGGGCGTTTCTCAAGAGCCGAAGGGCCACGCTCGCGCCCCCCGGGCCCCCGCCGATGATCGCCACGCGCGAGCCGTCTCTGAGCCTCAAGCCGCGCACGGGTTGGCGCTCGGTCTGAAAGACTGCGGCGCGCGTCCTCTCCAGGGCCAGCCCGCTCGCGCGCCCGGCCATACGCACCGCCAGACGCGGGTCGAGCGCGCGCAGCAGGATGCGCTTGTAGGATTGATCGCCCGTGAAGGCCGCGAGCAAGGCGTTCGAGAGCAGCGCGCCCGGCCGCTCAAGCATCCGCTCCGAACGCAGCACTGCGAAGTAGACCGGAGCCAGCAGCGGGTGCGGAAATATCCGGTCGTAGATTTCAAACAGTAGCCGCCCGTAGACGTTGTCGCGCCCGAAGACACGATTACAGCGCCGCCAGAAATGTTTCTCGAAATCGCGCGCCGTGACCCCGTGATTAATCACGCAGTCAACGGCCAGGCGCGAGGTGACCAGGGCCGATTCGACCCCGTTCTTCAGATAACGCGAGTCCGACGCATCGCCGACGATCACGAACCGCTCGCTGTAGGGCAGGCGGGCCGCGCCGAGAGCCACGCGCGGGTGACAATGACAATCCAGCTTCCAGTCCGGCGGCAGGTAGTCGCGCATGTAGGTCTCGCGCAGCAGCCGCTCCGTCATCACCGAGTCAACGTCCTCGCCCACAGCAGTCACGGTCACATGCTCGCCCTTCGGGATGAGCGCGACGTAGCGAATGTCCGGCTGCTTGAGGACGAAGAAGTGTATGAGGTTGCGCAGCTTCTCGCGCTGAAACTCCGGCGAGACGCGCGCCTCTATGACGCAGGTCTTCCAGGTCGGCGGAGGCGCGTAGCCGTAGAGGAGGCGCTGGGCCAACTGCGAGTTGACGCCGAAGGCTCCGACCACGAGGTCGTATTCCACGCGCGACTCGTCTGCGAGGCGCACGGCCGGTCGCCGCTCAAGCGTTGCGGGCACGTCTATGTCATGCACGTTCTGCGGGATGTGGCGCGCGCCGAGGCGTATGGCCTGTTCGAGCAGGAATTGATCGAAGCTGCGCGCGCCGTCGGCCATCTCCGTGCTGACGGGCCCAGCGCCCCTGTAAACGCCGTAAATCTTCTTCGTCGGATCGTTTTCCAGGTGCGCCGAGGAGTCCTGGTAGTGAACAGCATAGCCTTCGATCTCGTAGTGTATGACCTCGCGCGGGATGGTCGTCGTCGAGCGTTCGATCTCCTGAATCAGGTTATGGCCGATGGCCCCGGCGCACATGTTGCACCCCGGGGCTCCCTTCTTGGAAAAGTTCTTGCCGTCGTAGATGTCTGCGCTCAGTTGAATGCCGAGCGCGCGGGCTCGCCGCAGCAGTTCTATGGCGAAGAAGGAGCCGGCAGGCCCGGCCCCGACTACTGCGACCCTGTTGCCAGATGTGAGATAGGTCGGCTGCGACATAGCAGGAAACCTCTCGCGCGCCTTTGATGTTCCGTTCGGGGCGACCCGTTAGCGTGTGGGGGAGGCGTTCACAAATCGCGCCACGCTCTTTCGGTCGGCGGAGCATACGAATCGAACGACCGCCGAAAGCATAGGCGCGCGCGCGAACCCCTGTCAATGTAGAGGCCGCACTTCTCTTTCCGCCTTGTTGCGATGTGCGGGAAAGTGGTAGAACTATTATGAGGATGTTTCGTGCATCCCGGCGGGGCTTTCTAAAGGCCCGGTCTATTCCTCTTTCAATGAATTGGAGGCTTTCGGCTCGCATGCGTTATCTTAACTTTTGGCCGGCGGGCCTGGTGCTCTTGCTTGCGCTCTCGGTCGCAAACGTCCTGGGCCAGCAGCAGCAGGGGCCCGGCGGGACTACTGCGAAGAAGCCCGAACAGAAGGCTCCTCAAGCTCCTCCCGCGCAAGCTGCGCCGGAGGACGGCGTGGCGCGCATCGCTCCTGCCGAAGCGCGTGAGATGCTGGAAAAGGGCACGGCCATCATCGTAGACGTGCGCGGCGAGGAGTCTTATCGCATCGGCCACGTCAAGGGCGCGCTCTGGATGCCGGACATCGCCACGCGCACGAAAGAGTTGCCGCGCGACAAGATGATTATCACTTACTGTTCTTGACCGGCGGAGCATTCGAGCGCCCGTGTGGCGCGTGACATTAAAGAGCGGGGCATAGAGAAGACGGCGGCTTTACTCGGCGGCTACACGGCCTGGGTCAACGCCGGTTTCCCGACCGAAACGGGCGCGGCCCAAACGCAGGGCAAATAGCCGGAATAATTTTTTTTGGAGGTCAGTTGAATGCGTCTTTTCGTTTTGCTGTGGACGGTCGCCGTTCTTTCGGCGCTCGCCCTGACGGCATGTAACTCAAGCGACGGGAGCGGCTCAGGCGCTCGCACCACGGGCGCGGCGACGACTGCGACCAGTGGCGCTTCTTCCGCGCCCGCGACGACGACTACTGCGCCCAACGACGGCGTCGAGCGCATTACTACGTCGGAGCTGCGCGACGCGCTGGAAAAAGGGACGGCGATAGTGGTTGACGTGCGCTCGCCGGAATCCTTCAAGGCGGGCCACATTCGCGGGGCCATAAATATCCCCGAGGCGGAGATAACCCGGCGCAAAGACGAGCTGCCGCGCGATAAAAAGATCGTCCTCTACTGTTCTTGACCGGCGGAGCATTCGAGCGCCCGTGCGGCGCTGGACTTAAAAGAAGTAGGCATCCAGAACACGGCGGCCCTGCTCGGCGGCACAGAAGCATGGCGTCGCGCCCAACTCCCCATAGACACAGCTCAATAAGACAGTGACAAGTGACGAGTGACGAGAGAAAAGCTTCTGCTCTTCTCTCGTCACTGCTTGCTTGTCACTTGTCACTCATCACTTGTCACTGCATTTGCGGCACGGGCTCTGTGACGAGGACGGGGGAGGGTGTGACGACTCTTCCCGAAGGGACGCAGAGCACTGGGCAGGGCGCGTTGCGGACGACGCGCTCGATGTCGGGCCCGAGCACCGGCGCGCCGCCGAAGAGCGAATCGTGCGCGCTGGTTCCGATGACGATCAAGTCCACGTCCTTCTCGGTCGCAAGTCTGACGATCTCCGCGTAGGGTCTGCCCTCGCTGATGTGAGTGATGGCTGGCTGGCGCGTCTCGGTGGCGAAGACCTGCATGCGCTCGCCTACGTACTGGCGCAGGCGTTGAAGGGGCGGGCCGCCGCTTTCGGGAAAAAACTCCGCCATCTGATCCATGTAATCGCCGATCACGTAGATGACGTGCAGCTCTGCGCCCGTGCGCCCGGCCAGTTCCGCCGCGACCTGCGTCGCAGACGTGGACGAGGGGCGAAAGTTTGTCGCCAGCAGCACCCGGTTGAGACGAATCTCCGTGTGCGAGCTTCTGTGCTCGACGAAATCACGCTGGGGCGGGCGAATCGTTAAGACCGGGCATGAGGCTTCGGCGATGATCTCTTCGGCCGTAGAGCCCCACAGAGCGCGCGCCAGACCTTTGCGCCCGTGCGTCACAATCGTCACCAGGTCTATGTTGAAATCGCGCACGGCGCGCGCGATCATCGGCGCTGGCTCGCCCTCTATGATGACCGGCTCGACCTCAAGGCCGTCGAACATGGGGTCGGAGAGCAGCTCCCTGACATCCGTGCGGAGCTGCTGAAGCCAGTGCTTATCCGGCTCCTCGAAGAGGCGGTCGGGCAGCGTCAAGAGGTTCGCGGGCACAGTCCCGCTCTGCACGCTGAAGAGCACTACGCGCCCGCCGCCCTCACGCGCAAAGGCCGCAGCATACTTCAAGGCCGCGCGCGCATGCAGCGAGAAATCGGTCGGGAATAAGATGTTTCGGAATGGATACATGATTATTTGCCTTTTTACCCCTGCCTTTCATAGCCTTTCTCACATTTTGCCCCAGAGCATAAGCACGCCGATGGCTATGAAGGCGACGGCCGCCGCCTTGTGTAGAAAAGCCGTCGGCAAGTATTGGCCCAACAGCGCGCCGAGCGCGACTCCGAGCAGCGAAACGAGCGAAAGCGCCAGCGCCGCGCCTAAAAATACCGAGACCGGCGAGCGGGTCTCGGCCGCCAGTGTGATCGCCGCCAACTGCGTCTTATCGCCGATCTCGGCCACGACCAGCAAGCTGAAAGTAGTCCAGAACGCACTCCATTTAAGCATAAGATCAACCGTCAGTAATAAGTGAAGAATTCAGAACACAGAACACAGAATAAAAGCAGTTGCTTGGGTCTTATTCTGTGTCCTGAGTTCTGAGTTCTCTTCATAACACTTTCGTTCCCGCGATGCGCTCAAGGTAAGGCATCATCCTGAGTTCTCTGATGAGCGGCTCGCGACGGCGCGCCAGCACTGCCAGTTCGAGCGCGATCCGCTCGCGCGCGCTCCTTCCACGCTGCGACGCGACGAGACGATCAACCACGCGGCGCAGGGTTTCGCTAATGCCGGAAAGATATGTCTTGACCTCCGGCTCGACGCTCATGCGAACCGCGCCCAGAGCATAATGGAAACGCTGTGCCGACGGGTCTAGGAAAGGAAAGTCGTCGGCCAGCTCAAGGCGTACGACGCCAAACAGTCTGTTGAAATCAGCGCCGAAGCTCAAGGCCGCGCGCTCTACGGCCGCGATCAGCTCGCCGCTCAGGGCCCGCACTTCATGCCAGCTTACCTGCTCCGGCGCGCGGCCGCTCTCTTCGCCCGTGCGACGCGCGGAAAGCTCCGGCTCCGCCTCCGGCTCGTCCTCCTCCTGGCTCTCGGAATAGACGTTGATTAAGCCGCCCGGCTCTCTTGCGCGCACCAGCAAGCGTTGCAGGGCCGCCTCGCCTTCGGCTGCGCGCCCCGAAGCGTGATCTATCTCGCGCACAAGCGGCTCGCTCTCCCCGTCCAGCGCCACGTCCGCCTCGTACTCGTCAAGCAGCACGTGCACGCGTCCATGAAAATCGCGCCCTCGCAGGTATCGTAGCAGGGCAGCCAGGTTGACGTAAGCCGTATCCAGATTCCTGTGTATTGGACGAGACCCTTTGCCGCCCTCGTGCATATAGTTTCGCCTTCGCCGCCGGCTTGCGCGGCACGCTTTCGCCCACCAGAAGTTTTGCGGCGGAGTCTAGCAGAGCGCCTTTGAGACCGTCAACGAACTGGGCCATAACCGAACCAAGCACGCGGACGCGCACGCCCACGCACCACTTTATTGTTGCAAAGCGCGCGCGTTCCATGACAAACTCCGCCGCCGGGAAGCTGCTGAGAATTCTTTCAAGCGAGAGCGGAGAGATCAGTGATCGAAGTCACCGACATCGTCAAGCGATACGGCTCAAACACAGTCCTCAATCACGCCACCTTCCAGATAGAGGAAGGACAACTGACGACCATCCTCGGCCCTTCGGGCTGCGGCAAGTCCACGATGCTGCGCTGCATGAACCGCCTCGAACGTTTTGATCGCGGCCGCCTTGTGATTGGCGGCGTCGAAGTCCTCGGCACGGAAGACCGTAAGCTCTCGGCGGCCGAAGAGAAAGAGCTGACGCGTCGCCTGCGCGAGCGCGTCGGCATAGTCTTTCAAAACTTCAATCTCTTCCCGCACCTCACAGCCCTCGGCAACGCCATCGAAGCGCCGATGACCGTCAAGGGCCTGAGCCGTCAGCAGGCCGTAGAGGTCGCGCGCCATTACCTGCACAAGGTCGGACTCTCTGAGAAAGAGGATCATTACCCGGCGCAGCTTTCGGGCGGGCAGCAGCAGCGCGTGGCCATCGCGCGCGCCCTCGCCATGGAGCCGGACGTGATTCTCTTCGACGAGCCGACTTCGGCCCTAGACCCGCAGCTCATTAAAGAGGTCGGGCGCATGCTGCGCGCCCTGGATGACCTCGGCAAGACGCTCGTCGTCGTCTCGCACGACATGAACTTCGCGCGCTCCATCTCAGACCAGGTGATCTACTTCGAGGGCGGGCACGCGGTCGAAGCCGGAACGGCCGCAGAGGTCTTCGGCAATCCGCAGAAGCCCGAGACGCGCGCCTTCATGCAGAGCTTTCAGGAAGAGGAGAGCGATGGTGACAGGGCTTCGGCTGCGGAGAGCGAGAGCGAGAAACTGGATGCGGACAAGGGCACGCGGGCAACTCTCGGACAGGAAGAATAATTGACCATTATGAGCGAACTCGTACGCTCGACGGCAGCCGCGCTCCTGCTGCTCGCGCTTCTTCAAATCTCCGCCCTGGCGCAATCCGCAGCGCCATCCACGCTTCAGCGCGTGCGCCAGACCGGCGTGCTGCGCATCGGCACGGACGCCACCTACCCGCCGCTCGAATACGTAGAGAACGGTCAATTCGCTGGCTTCGAGATTGATCTGGCGACGGCTATTGCGCGCGAGCTGGGCGCGCGCCCCGAATTTATCAATGCCAGTTTCGACGGCATCTTTCCGGCCCTCCAAAACGGCTCCTTCGACGCAGTCATCTCTTCGGTCACGATCACACCAGAGCGCAGCGCGCAGATGCTCTTCTCAGACCCTTACTACGACTCGGGCCAACTGATCGCCGTGCGCCAGGGCACGCAGGGCATAGAGAGGCCGGAGCAGTTGGTCGGCAAGCGCGTCGGCGTGCAGATCAACACGACCGCGCAGATTGATCTTGAGAAGCGGACGGGCGTGAGCGTCGCCGTCTACAACACCATAGACCTCGCGATGCTCGACCTGAAGAACGGACGAATTGACGCCGTGGTCGGAGATGCGCCCGTCCTGCGCTTCATGATTCGCCAGAGCTTCCGCGAGTTGCAGACCGTCGGCCGCCGCTTCACTGACGAAAAGTTCGGCATAGCCTTCGCGCAGTCGAGCGACGACCTGCGGCGCGCCGTCAACGCTGCGCTCTGGCGCATACAGGACAGCGGCGAATACGACCGCATACACGAAAAATGGTTCGGCGAAGTCGCAGAGCGCACGGCCGATCAGGCTGCGAGCAGTACACGGACGAAGGTCTTTGACACGGAGTTAGTGCGAAAGACCTGGCAACTGTTCCTGAAGGGCGTGTGGCTGACGGCCAAGCTGGCTTTCCTGAGCCTGCTCCTGGGCCTGCCCATTGGCCTCATGCTGAGTCTGGCGCGCGTGCAGTCCTCGCGCCTTCTGGCTGCTCCGGCCGCAGTCTACGTCGAAGTCATACGCGGCACGCCGCTTCTGGTGCAGATACTCTTCATCTACTTTGTGCTGCCGCTCTTCGGCATTCACCTGCCGGCCTTTACGAGCGGCGTCATCGCGCTGACCCTCAATAGCGCGGCCTACATCTCGGAGATTTTCCGCGCCGGGATTCTCTCGATTGATGTCGGGCAGATGGAAGCCGCACGCGCGCTCGGCATGACCTACGCGCAGGCCATGCGCCGCATCATCCTGCCGCAAACCTTTCGCCGCGTCGTGCCCCCGCTGACCAACGAAGGTATTGCGCTCCTGAAAGACTCCTCGCTCGTCTCCGTCATAGGCTTGACGGAGCTGGCGCGCACTGGGCAGGAGCTTGCGAGCCGCTATGCAGCGCCGCTCACCATCTGGCCCATCGTCGCACTCTTCTACCTGCTGCTCACGTTCCCGCTGACGCGCGTCGCCGAATACCTCGAAAGACGCTGGCGGCCGATCACACGTTCCTGAGCTTTGAATTTTAGAAGTGAAGAGCGGCGTGCGCTCGCTGATGTAGGGTAAAAATTAGAACCGCCTGCGGGCCTCCCAATACCCGCAGGCGGCTCCTGCCCCCGCCCGTGCCTTCCATAGAAAAGCACTTCAGTGAGGACAATAACAGCTCCTCTCGGTGAGGAACACCTTCCGCCTTCGCCCATACAGACGCGCCTGAACTGAGTCATCAGGCAACTGCTCGCGACGCGGTCTGGCCTCTGCGGCGACGCTGCATGATGATTCGGTTAAAGCTGTGTCTCTACGCATGGTCTTCCTCGGAAGATGTCAAGGGGTAGCACAGTATCAGAAGCCCCTCCCGCTACTGATAAGGCTGGAGCTGTTGAAGCAGTGAGGTTGCTTTTCTCAAAAGAGATGCATTCGACAGGATGAGGCTGTTGACATCCGTTTCTCTCTCTCTCTGTATTGCTGAATGAATCTCTGAACCAAAGGAGACGCGAGGTACTCATGAACCAACGAGGTACTCATGAACTAACCACGCCGCGTAGAGTAGAGCCATTCCTTCACCACGTCAACAACAATTTATTGGCGCAAACGCGGATTTATTGGCCATTTTGAGGATTTTCTTCACTCTTCCTCTTTTTCCGGCTGCGCGCGGGCGAAAGCACTAACGCCCGTCGGCTGTTAATTCTAAACCGACGGGCGTTCTGATTAATTCTCGCGCCTTGATGAGCAGGCAATTTAAAGAGCAAGCAGTATAAAGACATCTCCGGCCGAAGATGAGATTGCTCACCGGAAGCAGTCTGGCTTAACCCTTTTTGGTTGCCCGACGAACTGCCCTAAGAAAATCTTTGACATCCATGTCCTGGTATTTCCAGATCGCGTCCTTCAGCAGACCTGTATGGGTCTTGACCTTTCTGTTATGAGGATCAGTAGGAATCTCGAAGAGACCTTGCGCGCCGCCGGTGGTGATAAAGTTTCCACTGTGATCTCCGGGAGTTAAAAAGAGAAGATACGTCACGCCCTTCTGCATCTTCTTAAACCAGGGCGTTCTGATCTCAGCCGTCGTGCCATCGGCAAAAACCACCTTACCGCCCGGTAGGCTGACGCTCAGGCTGTCGCCCTCATGCAGCTTTCCCTTATATAGATACTGCACGCTCAAGGGGTAATCAATTGTAATGCTTCTCCCATCCGGGGAGAGGCGGCAAACATTTTCCCCGGCAGTAGCGATGATGACCGCCGTGCTCTGCGCCGCCAGCTCATCCAGATTAGCATATCGCTTCGTCTTATTAGGATTTTCATACCCAACGAACTGACCCGCCTGCTTCGCCTTATCTTTCAGCGGGCGAGCGTCATCGGCGACGGTTGTCGCTGGCGTTGTGACCTGCGGCTGCTCGGTCAATCCGGCTTTTGTAAAGAGAGCTGCCAGAAGCACCGCGACGATAATCAAGGTCATGAGAAGAGTGTTCGTTGTAGCCTGCTTTTTCATCTCGCCAACACCTCGGACAAGAAATTTGCCGTCTCAATCATTCCCTATTGCTAGTAACAGAAAACATCCTCCAGGAAATACCTGGTGCCAGCGTAACTACAGGTTCGAGGGCCATCATCAACTCTGCTACAGGTCTCAAAGTCCCGCGCGTAATAAAAGTAATAGCAGGTGGGCGGATAATAAGCGGCCGGTGTGGGATCAAAGTAGCCGCTCCCGCCTCCGGGGTCTTGATCTCCGGCCGGAGTTCCATCCTTGTACACGGAATGACAATCATTAGCCGTAAATCCGGGGGTCTCGACAAGATCAATTGTCCTTTGGACATCTCTCTGAGAGAGAGCGCGATCAATTTTTATACACCCCTGGCTCGAATCCAGCGGCTTCATAATCGTCTGTTCATCACCACGGCAGGAACCAAATTTCTTGTAATTGTGATCGAGACCGAAAATGTGTCCAAGCTCATGCTCGATTGCCTGTAGCAGGCCGTCCGGAGTACAGATGTCGGCGTAATTAGCCGGTAAATGGAGGTTGAAAGGGCCTCCCTGCGGGCCGGAAATCCAGGGGCGTCCCCTGCCGACTTGCGCATCCGCGCTGCCGGGCAAGTCTTTGACGATCCGAATATTGACCGCGCTGTCATCCGAATTTTGGGTCTGCTGGTTAAAGGCAATTTCATAGTGTGCGCCTCTGCCCTCTGCGTTCGTGGCTGTATTCCAGGCGTTGACAGCCCCGCTCACGGCATTGAAAACTCTACCGTCACTATGGCCCGGGGTGGTGTCGAATTGCCCTGTCAGCTTGAGTTTTATGATTGGGCGGCCGTTGGCCGACCGGCTACCGTCGTCCGGAACCGGCCTGAAGTTTTGATAGCACTCCGGACAACTGGCGCGCGCGACAAACAATACGGCGTAGAGAGAAATTGCCGCACAACTAAAGAACACCAGAGCTTTAATCGTCCTCATATTTCAGTTCTCTCGCGCAATAAGAGCGCGCTTCAAGGAAGATTGAAATTCTTTAGCGAAAGCCAATTTCCTCCTCACCGTGCAGCAAGGAGCTTTTTCAAGCGCAGCGATAAGGTCTCAAAGTCATCATATAGAGGTCGTCCCAATTTTTAGCAGCCACACTGGCAGTGTGGTGGTCATATGGTTTTGAGAAGATTCCTAATAACAAAGCCACGGTCTGTTAGGAGAACTACAAGAATCAGTACACCGACAGGTAGCCTGATTCCAACTGCCCCCACTGTCATAGCACGCGCTCGCCCTTGATCCATCGGGATCGCACGACGAGGTTGGTGTGGGAGTGGGCGTAGCTGTGGGCGTAGGATTGAGAGCTGCCCTCAACTGATTTACAGAGTTACCGTAACGGTTGGCTATATCGGCTTCAAAAGGATTATCGCGGAAGGAAGCAGCGACCAGAGCAGTCATATTGCCTGAAGAGTCCAGCAAGTAAACACCTAAAGGCCCCATATCCAAAGAACCAATCCTGGTGGAAGGATTCAGTTCGACAATGAGCAGGTATCTTTGTCCCATCGTGAAGTCGGGGAAAATCGACTCCTGAGCGGCGAGCGTAATCCCATTGCGTACTAAAACGCCGCTACTTTTCACCAGGGCGATCTCGCCCGCTTGCGGCGGCGTCATGTCGGCGGGAACGGAATCCGGCAACGGCGGACAGCCAGGACAGGCCGATAAATCCTTTTGTTGTAAGGTCTCGACTACTCTGAACTTGTACCAGGAATAGATTGTATCTTCGCTTGAGCTGGGATAGCTCTTAACCTGGACAGGCTCCACAATCAAGAAACTGTATAAGCCCAAGACCGTGTCCCAACCTGCCGGTTCACTATATTCAAAGTTGCCGGATTCGAAGGAATAATCAGACGCGCCCTGGGCTTGCGCTTGCTGCGCATACCAATCAAGCGTACCGGGCTGAGCCGTCGCCTGTGGCAGCGCCCTCACAGACGTGCTTTTGATGGCACTCAAAGTCCCCACAACGAGTATCAGCAGAACAATCAACAGAATCGCTGTGCGTTTGGGTGTCATCTGCTCTCCTCCTCTTTGCGGCTCCTCTCCAAATGATCCTTAGCTTGCTATCAATTATACGCCCGTGATTATCTCAATAAAAGGAAAAAAATTTGCGGAATAAGGCTCGAATCGGCTTCTGAAAGCAGACTTCCCCCTCCTTTTATGGGCCTTTCATGATTTGATGAATTTCAGAAGACAATTCGAAGAGAGCTTAACCGGCGAACCGATTTTGACGATGTTGTGTCTCTTCTTCAGCGCTGCTCTTTTTCCGTGCCTGTCCCTTGCGCGCGCGCTCTGTATTGAGCCGGCGTCACGCCGTAAGTTTGTTTGAAGTCGCGGACAAAATGGCTCTCGTCCGTGAGCCCTATGCGGAGCATGATCTCTTTTCCGCTCAGGAAGGTGCTCTCCAAAAGCCTGCGCGCCTCTTCGAGGCGCAGCGTCTTCTGATACTGCATGATGGACATGCCCGTTTCGGCTTTGAAGAGGTAACGCAGGTGGGCCGGCGAGAGGTTGACCGTGCGCGCAATCTCGGCGGGCGTGAGACGCCGGCTCAAATCTTCTTTCATCAGGCGCAAAATCTTTTGCACGCGATGATCCATAGAGGTTGCTCCCTTCAACTTCGATCAAGACCGCGCGGTCGCCACTCAGGCAGAGTGCTTCCGGGCCAAACGTCATGGCCTGGACGATGTTTGGGAGTGAGCCGTCTATGCTAAAGCGAGCGCGCGCGCCTCAGGCCGATTCCTGTTGCAGGAATCGAGCCACAGGCCGAAGCTGTACGCCAAAGAGCGCACAGGCGCGCACGGAGGGAAAAGAGAGAGAAGATTTGACGCGCGGGGTGAGGCCCCTAGCGTGCTAACTTTGTGATGATGCTTCGCTTTCGTCTTTGCGCCGGTTTTTTTGCAGAGAGCAAATCTTTATGCCGTCCCTGAAGCATTGAGCTGAGCCGCTGGTGCGTGATGCCCAGAAGGCGAGCGGCACGCGTCACGCTGCCCCTGGCCTGTTCGAGCGCCAGCCTGATGAGACTGGCCTCGTAGCGCAGCACCTCTTCCTCCAAAGAGCAGCCGGCCCAGGCATCCGCCAGAGCAGCCTTGCTGGTCTCTCTGGCCCCCAGGATTTCGACCGCCTGGCGAGCGATCTCAGCTCCGTCGGGGGCAGTCAGCACAGTGCGCTCGATGAGCGAGCGCAGCTCGCGCACGTTGCCCTTGAGCGGCAACCGGCGCATGGCCTCTACCGCTTCCGGCGCGAAGCGCACGCGGCGGCGATGACGCTCGACCAGCTCTTGTATGAAATGGGCCGCCAGCGCCGGTATGTCATCCTGCCTTTCGCGCAGCGGCGGGATTTCCAGGTGAAAAGTATTGAGCCTGTAGAGCAAGTCCTCGCGGAAGCTCCCGCGCGCGACCTGTTCCTTGAGGTTGCGGTTGGTGGCGGCGATGATGCGAACGTCTACGTTTTCGGGGCGGTCTGCGCCGAGCGGATGAACCTCGCCGCGCTCGATCAACCGCAGGAGCTTGCCCTGATTGGCCAGGCTCAGCTCGGCCACTTCGTCCAGAAAGAGCGTGCCTCCGGCAGCCTGCCGGACTGCGCCCGCATGATCCTGCACGGCCTCTGTAAAGCTTCCCTTCCGGTGGCCGAAGAGCAGAGATTCGATCAAGGTCTCGGAGATCGCCCCGCAGTTGATCGGGACGAACTTGCCGGGACGCCCGCTCCACTCGTGAACGAGGCGCGCGAGCAGTTCCTTGCCCGTTCCGGTCTCTCCCGTAATCAAGACCGTGCCCCTGGTGGCCGCGACCCTGTGGGCCCGCCGCAGGACTTCGCCCGTCCGCTCGTCTGCATAAATAAAGTTCGGCGCGCCCGGCTCAGCGGCGTTTCCGCCGCGTCGCTCAGCCTCCAACACACGCCGGGCACAGGCGCGCAGACGAGCCAGCGTCTCCTGATGCTGCGACCTGGCGAGCAGGCGGTCTGCTTGAGCGTAGAAGGCGCGCATCTCTTCGACCGTCAGCCGCTCGGGCAACTCTTCGATCAAGGTGATCGCAGCCGCCCCGGCTCCCTCGACATCGCCTGCGCGCTCGGCCACCTCAAGCGCGCGCTCCAAAGTGAGCCGCGCCTCTTCGTACCGGCCGAGCCGACCCAAAGCCACGCCATGCGTCGCCAGCGCGCCTGCGAAGACTGCCTGCTCGTCGCTTCTCTCAAGCGTGCGGACGGCCGAGTGAGATACTTTCTCGGCTTCCGTGTTGCGCCCCTGGGCCAGAAGGACGCGGGCGCGCGTGTCGTCTACCTGTGCGATGCTGCTGCTGTCTTTGAGGCTGGAAAAAAGTAGACGGGCACGGTTCAAGTGCTCATGCGCCTCGGTGAACTTTTCGATCTTGAGGAGCAGGTAGCCGATGTTGTTTTCAACGCGCGCACGGTAGCCCGTGTGCCCGGCCTGCTCGAAGTGATAGCTGGCCGCCGTATACTCCATGAGGGCCTGGTCTATATAATCCTCACGACGTTCTAATGTGCCGAGGTTTCTGAGCGCCAGGGCCAGGTGGACATGGAACCGACCTTTGGCCGCATGGCTCTGGCTAGCTTCAAACAGAGGGGCGGCATTGGTCAGGGTATGAAGGGCGTCCGTGTACCGGCTCGAAAAGATGTCAACAATCGCGCTGTTGAGTAAAGCTCTGGCCCTTTGCTCACTATGGTCGTCAGCGAGGCGGCTCAAGACCTCTTGCAGCGTGACTCGCGCCTCATCGAAAGCCCCTTCTCGCCAGTAGCAGATGGCCAGATCAATATAGGCTTCTGAAGCTTCCTCGGTTTCGTGCAAGCTCTCGAAGATGGATGCGCTCTCGCTGATTAAGTCCTTGGCGACGGCCTGCGCCCCTGCAATCTTATGGAGGCTGCCGATCCATCCTGACAAAGAACCGGCACGCAGCAGGACTGCGGCGGCCGTGTGCTGATCCAGGCCATCAACTTCCGGCCGTTGCCCGATGCGTTGCCAGAACTCGCCCATGGCGCTACGAGCAGCCTCGTAGTTACCCGATTCTTCAAGCTCTTTGGCGGCCTGACAACGTAACTGCGCACGCTCTGCAAGGCTCAGGGCGGAATCATTCACCTGCCGCAGAAGCTGGGTTGCTAAGATCATGTGAGGGCGCTCCTTTTCACATTTTGCAAATTTATTTGCGGAACTTTGTTTCGCCTTGATACAGTGTCGTTATGCGCCCGTTCGTGGCGACATTAAGTTTCAACACTAGATCACTATTGCTAGTCAAGAAAATCTTCTACTAGGAGAAGACAATGAAAAAACTTCAACAATTCTGCGTTATAGCCACACTGACATTGACACTCACCATCTCGGCTTTTGCTGGAGAGATGGGCTGTCCAGGCGTCTCTTCCACCTGTGATGTAACCCCTCCGCCGGTTGAAACCGAAAATACTGCGGGCAATTCGCAAACGCCGAGCGCGACGGATGAGACGGACGATTCGTTTATGGAGATCGCGCTGGGGTTGCTGCTGGACGTGTCTTCACTTCTCTAGTTTAGGTCGCTCAGTCCGGATAATATCAGGTCGGCCGTGATTTCGTCACGGGCGGCCCGCTCTAAGTGTATGCAAATACTCGCTGGGAGAGTTCTGCGACGAGCTACGAGGTGGCGTTCATAGCGCGGGCAGATTAACTGTTTTATACGCCGAATTGCAACCAAAATTTATCAAACGATAAGAATTAACTATAATAGGTAGAATTTTTGCTCTTCCCGCCCGCCCTGTTTTGGTATCCTGACTGCCGTTTAGATCAGCTATAATCCGGCTCTTCGCGGAGGATCAAAAGCTATGAGTGTCAATGCCCTGCCCATCATTGTCGGGGCCCTGTGTGTGATGGCGATTGCCTACAGGTACTATTCGGCCTTCATCGCGGCGCGCGTGCTGGCCCTGGACGACGCGCGGCCCGTGCCGTCGCAGACGATGTATGACGGGCATAACTATTACCCGACGAATAAGTGGGTGCTCTTCGGCCACCATTTCGCGGCGATTTCGGGGGCGGGGCCGCTGGTGGGGCCGGTGCTGGCGGCGCAGTTCGGTTTTTTGCCGGGCCTGTTGTGGCTGGTCATAGGCGTCTGCCTGGGCGGGGCCGTGCATGATTTTATGATTCTGGCGGCGAGTGTGCGCAGGCGCGGGAAATCGCTCGCAGAGATTGCGCGCACGGAGATCAGCCCCCTCTCAGGATTAGTGGCAGGCATAGCGATTCTCTTCATCGTCGTCATAGCCCTGGCGGGCCTCGGCCTTGTCGTCGTCAATGCTTTGGCCGAATCCCCCTGGGGAACGTTTACGGTCGGCTTTACCATCCCGCTCGCGCTCCTGATGGGCCTCTACATGTATCGCATACGTCCCGGAAAGATAGCAGAGGCAAGCGCCGTGGGCGTCCTCGGCCTGCTCTTCGCCGTGTGGCTGGGCGGGCGCATAGCCGAATCGTCCTGGGCAGAAAGTTTCACTTTCTCGCGCAATACGATCATCCTGTTGATGGCCGCTTACGGCTTCATAGCCTCTGTGCTGCCCGTCTGGATGCTCCTGTGCCCGCGCGATTATCTCTCCTCTTATCTGAAGATCGGCACTATAGCCTTCCTTATCATCGGGGTCATAGTGGTTCACCCCACGCTGAACATGCCGGCCTTGACGCCTTTCGTCGCGGGCGGCGGGCCTGTCATTCCGGGCAAGGTCTATCCGTTCGTCTTCATCACGATTGCGTGCGGCGCAATCAGCGGCTTTCACGCCCTGATCTCTTCGGGCACGACGCCGAAGATGATCGCCAAGGAGACAGACGCGCGGATGATCGGTTATGGCGGGATGCTGATGGAGGGCGTGGTCGGCGTGGTCGCTCTGATCGCCGCCACTTCGCTTTTCCCCGGAGACTATTTCGCCATCAACACGGCGCAGAACACCGAAGCGCAAAGGGCAGCCTATGCACAGATGGTGGACACGCATACGGCCGAAGGCTTCAACCTGCAACCGCAGGAGATTGATCGGCTCGAAGCTGAATCGGGCGAGAAGAACCTGCGCGGGCGCACGGGCGGCGCAGTCACCTTAGCACTCGGCATCGCGAAGATTTTCGATAGCATTCGCGGCCTCTCGGGCCTGATGAAGTACTGGTATCACTTCGCCATCATGTTCGAGGCGCTCTTTATCCTGACGACGATTGACACGGGGACGCGCGTGGCCCGTTTCCTGGTCGGGGAGTTCGGCGGGCGCTTCTATAAAAAGCTTGAGGAGCCGAACTGGCTGCCCGGCGCTGTCCTGACGACGGCGCTGGTGGTCGCGGGTTGGGCAGCCTTCATCTGGTCTGGCTCGATCTCGACGATCTGGCCCATGTTCGGCATCGCCAATCAACTTCTAGCGGCCGTTGCCCTCTGCGTGGCGACGACCATCATCATCAACATGGACAAGGCGCGTTATAGCTTCGTCACCATTGTCCCGCTCACGTTCGTCGCCACGACGACGCTGGTCGCGGGCTGGCAATCGATCACGGACAACTTCTGGCCGCTCTCGCAAAAGCCTGAGACGGCCACGCAGGGCTACATGAACGTCAGCCTGACTGCGATTCTGATGGTCGCAGCCGTCGTCGTGCTCATCGATTCCGTACGCCGCTGGACTGGCGGCAGAAGGCGGCCAGAGCCTACGGCGGACGCGGGCCTGGCCGAAGCTGGAACGATTTAAGGAAGAAGGAAGAGTAAGAGGCGCGAACAAAAGCTGTTCTATTAAATTGCGCTCTGCGGCCGCGCTTTTGCCTTTGAGCTTTTTCCTTTTGCCCTGTGTGCGCCTTTTGCTTTTGCCTTATCGGTCTAAATCGGACATAATAACCGCTTTTAGCGCGACTTACCGAAGCGGTGTGAGAGACACGGGACGCGCTTCCTGTGCGTGATGGTCTGTCCAGGCTCCGGCCTCTTCGGAAGCGTCAGGTCGCCTTTTGCTTTAGAGCTTATCTCGCCCGGTATTGAAGAACAGAAAGGAATCGTCTCATCGTGGAACTAGCACTGATTTTTATCATCAGTATTATCTCGCTCGGCTGCGCCCTGCTTCTGGCGGCGAAGCGCGACGCAGTCTTACAGAGGATACGCAATAGATCGCCGTTTGCCGTGCGTGCTACTGCCTGCGCGCTCAGTCTCGCGGCCATGCTCGCGACCGTCATGGTCTTTTCGTCCGCAGCGATGGCCCAGGCCGTGCCTTCCGAAGCTCACGGGTCAGGCCCGTCGAGCCAGGCCACTGCGCACAGGCCCGGCGGCGAAGCCAACCTGGTCTTGCCTGATCTTTCGCGCGTAGAGTTCCTCGGCCTGAACGGCCGCACGCTGCTGATGCTCGGCCTCGCGGTCTGTTTCCTCGGCCTGCTCTTCGGGCTCATCATCTTCATGCAGTTGAAGAACCTGCCCGTGCATCGCAGCATGCGCGAAATATCGGAGCTGATCTACGAGACCTGTAAGACCTATCTCATCACGCAGGGCAAGTTCATACTCATTCTCGAAGCCTTCATCGCGGCGATCATAGTGATCTACTTCGGCCTGCTCGTAGGCTTCGACGCCCTGCGCGTGATCGTCATCCTGCTCTTCAGCCTGATCGGCATCGCGGGCAGCTACGGCGTCGCCTGGTTCGGCATCCGCGTCAACACCTTCGCCAATTCGCGCACGTCCTTTGCGAGCCTCGGGGGCAAGCCCTATCCGATCTACGCCATCCCGCTGCGGGCCGGCATGAGCATAGGCATGATGCTCATCTCCGTCGAGCTGCTCATTATGCTCTGCATCCTGCTCTTCATCCCGCGCGATTATGCCGGCCCGTGCTTTATCGGATTTGCCATCGGTGAATCCCTGGGCGCGGCGGCCCTGCGCATAGCGGGCGGCATCTTCACCAAGATCGCAGACATCGGCTCAGACCTGATGAAGATCGTCTTCAAGATCAAGGAAGACGACGCGCGCAACCCCGGAGTGATCGCCGACTGCACGGGCGATAACGCGGGCGACTCTGTGGGCCCATCGGCTGACGGCTTCGAGACCTACGGCGTGACGGGCGTGGCGCTGATTACCTTTATTCTGCTCGGCGTGCGTAATCCGACCGTGCAGGTGCAACTTCTCGTCTGGATTTTCGTGATGCGTATCATGATGATCGTGGCGAGCGCGCTCTCCTACTTCGTCAACGAAGCCATCGCGCGGGCTCGTTACGGAAACGCGCACGAGATGAACTTCGAGAAGCCGCTGACCTCTCTGGTCTGGATCACTTCGATTGTCTCGGTGGTGATCACTTACGCGGTCTCTTACCTGATCGTGCCTGTGCTCGGCACGGACACATCGCTCTGGTGGAAGCTGGCGACGATCATCTCCTGCGGCACGTTGGCGGGTGCGATCATTCCGGAGCTGGTCAAGGTCTTCACTTCGACGGAATCGCGTCACGTCAAGGAAGTGGTCACGTCTTCGCAGGAGGGAGGGGCCTCTCTGAACATTCTGTCGGGGCTCGTGGCCGGGAATTTCTCCGCCTACTGGCTCGGCATGAGCATAGTCGCGCTGATGTCCATAGCTTACCTCTTCAGCACGCAGGGTCTCGATGTATTGATGCTTGCGCCTGCGGTCTTCGCCTTCGGTCTGGTCGCCTTCGGATTCCTCGGCATGGGCCCGGTGACGATTGCCGTTGACTCTTATGGGCCGGTGACGGACAACGCGCAGTCGGTCTACGAGCTGTCTTTGATCGAGCAGGTGCCGAACGTCGAGGCGGAGATCAAGAAGGACTTTGGCGTGGATGTCAACTTCGAGCGGGCGAAGCATCTCCTGGAAGAGAACGATGGTGCGGGCAACACCTTCAAGGCGACGGCCAAGCCAGTGCTGATCGGGACGGCCGTGGTCGGAGCCACCACCATGATCTTCTCGATCATCATGACGCTCACACAGGGCTTGACGCAGAATACGCAGAACCTCTCGCTCCTGCACGCGCCGTTCGTGCTCGGGCTGATTACGGGTGGAGCAATCATCTACTGGTTCACAGGCGCGAGCACGCAGGCCGTCACGACGGGCGCTTACCGCGCGGTCGAGTTCATCAAGGCCAACATCCGTCTTGAAGGTGTCGAGAAAGCTTCCGTCGAAGACAGCAAGAAGGTGGTGCAAATCTGCACGCAGTACGCGCAGACGGGGATGTTCAATATCTTCCTGACGGTCTTCTTCTCCTCTCTGGCCTTCGCCTTCGTGGAGCCTTACTTCTTCATCGGCTACCTGATCTCGATTGCCGTCTTCGGTCTCTACCAGGCGATCTTCATGGCGAACGCGGGCGGCGCGTGGGACAACGCCAAGAAGGTGGTCGAAGTGGAGCTGAAGCAGAAGGGCACGGCCCTGCATGATGCGACGGTCGTAGGCGACACGGTGGGCGATCCTTTCAAGGACACGTCGTCCGTGGCTTTGAATCCGGTCATCAAGTTCACGACGCTCTTCGGATTGCTGGCCGTCGAGCTGGCTGTCAGCCTGACGGCCCGCTACGATGGTGACACGACCATCACGCATGTCCTGGCCGCAGTCTTCTTCCTCGTCTCGCTCTTCTTCGTCTACCGCTCCTTCTACGGCATGCGGATCGGGACGGAGATTGCGCAGACGCAGAGGCGCGAGGTCAGAGAAGGACAAGTGGACGTATCGTAGCCCGAGAAGGTCGGCCGTTACTTTAAGAACTGTTTGAGGGAAAAGCAGTGAACACTTCATACGCTAAAGCCGAAACGTTGACGAGCGCGGTCTTTGCGCCGATGGATTGGGTGCGACAGGTCGGGCTCGTCCTCTCGTTCAGTCTCTTGATGGCGCTCTCCGCGCAGCTCGTCATTACGCTTCCGTGGACGCCCGTGCCGATCACCGGGCAGACTTTTGTCGTGCTGCTGGCGGGCGCGGTGCTGGGTTCGCGTCTGGGTGCGCTGGCGATGATCGCTTACCTGATAGAGGGCGCGAGCGGGCTCCCCTTTTTCCGCGCGGGAGGCGGCGGTCTGCCCTACCTCTTGGCGAGCCCGACCACGGGTTACTTGCTCTCCTATCCGCTCGCGGCCTATACGGTGGGGCTACTGGCAGAACGCGGCTGGGACAGGCGTTTCGTGGCGGCTGCGGCCGCCATGACGATTGGCTCAAGCATTATCCTGGCGGGCGGCTGGGTCTGGCTCACCCTATGGTTCAAGACGGCAGGCGAAGCATTGCGCGCAGGCGTGCTGCCGTTCCTTTTGGGCGACGCGATCAAGATTGCTCTGGCAGCCGGGGCGCTGCCCGCCTGCTGGGCCCTTCTGCGGCGCAAGGCTTCGCAGCGCGACTGACCATCTAATCTCCCTTCCCGAGCCCGAAGAGCCGTTGAGCCATGCGTTCAATCAGAAGCTTCGGGCTTTTTCTTTCTCGAAGGTGCGCGGCCTGATATGATGAACCCGGCCAAGCTGCTTGAGAGAAGTCGGCAGGAGGTTTTCCAGAGATGACTAACGAAGAGTTCGACAGAAGGATGGAGTTTATCCTTGAGCAGCAAGCGCAGTTTGCCTCTGACATTCAACAATTGCGCGAGAGTCAGGTGCAGACGGAGCTGCTTATCAACCGTCTGGCCACAGTCACACTTGAAGGCTTCAAAGATGTGAATGCGAAGATTGATGCTCTCGTAGATTCACATTTAAGGCTGACCGAAGCCCACGAAAGATTGTCCGCGTCACAGGCAAGATTGTCCGAGTCGCATGAAAGGCTATTTGAGTCGCAGACAAGATTGTCCGACTCACAGTCAAGATTGTCTGACTCTCAGGCAAGATTGTCTGAGTCACACGAAAGGCTGGCGGAGTCACAGTCAAGATTGTCCGAGTCGCATGAAAGATTGTCTGAGTCACAGGCAAGATTATCTGAGTCACATGAAAGACTATCTGAGTCGCATGAAAGATTGTCTGAGTCACAGACAAGATTGTCTGAGTCGCAGGCGCGAACGGACGAGGCCCTCAGAAATCTGATCGTCGTGGTTGATCGGTACTTCAGCAATGGACGTAATTAGAGTGCGTTCGCGTGAGCGCGAGCAGATGGTGGAGTTCACGGACGAGGTGCGGCGACGCTTGAAGGGTTCGGGCGAGCTTGAGGGCATCTGCGTGCTTTATGTACAGCATACGACGGCCGGGCTGACCGTTAACGAGAACGCTGACCCGGACGTGCCACGCGATATGCTCCTGGCTTTGCGCACGCTTCTGCCCCAACACGGCATGGGCTTTCGTCACGGCGAGGAGAATTCCGACGCGCACATCAAGGCTAGCCTCGTCGGCTCAAGCGTGACGATTCCCTTTTCTGACGGCGAGCTGCTGCTCGGGCGCTGGCAGGGCATCTTCCTCTGTGAGTTCGACGGCGGGCGCGAGCGGCAGGTGATTATGATGCTGCGTTAGAGTATGGGCCCATCAATGAAGCTCTTGTAAGTAGATCGTGTCGTAGTCGCTCGTGTGCTCGTAGCCCGCCCTCCTGTAGAAAGCCTGCGCTTCAGTCTTTACCTCATTAACGATCAGGCAAACGACCTCCGTGCGCGCCAGCAGGCAACGGCTGAGTTGCGTCATGCAGCGCAGGCCGTAACCTTTACGCCGTTCCAGCGGGTGAACGTAAACGCCTTCGAGGTAGACTGCTTCGGGCGTGTCGGCGACGATGTCAGCTTTAAAGATCAGTTGGCCCTCTTGGGCCCAAACCCAGACGCGCCCCTGCTCTATGCGGCGCGCAGTGCGCTGGCGAAAGCCGAGCGCGTCTCGCTCCAAAGGATTAACGCCGCACTCTTCAGCAGCCAGCCCGGCGTTGACACTCATCACCAGGGACAGGTCGTCAAGCGTCGCCTGTCTGAGGCCCTTTACGGCTTCAAGCGGCTTCACGGGCCCACGATGCTCGAAGAGCATCTCGCGGCAGAGGCGGCGCATAGTGCGCTTGGAATGCTGCACGTAGCTTTGCCAGAAGCTTTCAACCTCTCCTGGGATTCCATGAATTAGATGAGAGAGCGAGCACCCTTGCGCGAAATGCGCGAACGCGGAGAGCGCGGCCTCCGTACGGGCCTCGACAAGCGTGGCGTGGCCGATCAGCGCGACGCCTTCAAGGCCGCCCTGCCCGTTGCGGCAGGCGTAGAAAGCGCCGCGATTCAAAGGACTGACGACGCCGTTGTCGCGTATGAGCCCGGCCATGAATACTGTGTGGACGGCGCGCCGAGCGAGAAAAGAGAGCATCTCCGCGCGGTCGTCGCCAGTGAGCCGCTCAACGCTCAAAGAGTGATTCGCGCAGACGAGTGCCTGCGCGTCCGGCCCACCCATCATGGCCCGTAGAGGCGAGACTCCCGCTTCCCTTTTCCTGTAAGCCTTACTGAAGTTCATCTAATGGCAGATCAAAGCTCAACACTCATAACGGAACGTTTCAGTAGCGCAGGAAGTCCACGCCTGTATCTACTTCCAGGTTCATCTTCACAACCTCATCTCCGCTGATGCGCGCCGATTGCGCCTGAAGCCTCGCGTCAGAGAGCACCGCGCCGTCCGAGAGCACCGCGCCGTCACTCAACACCGCTCCGTCTGAGAGCACCACGCCGTCTGAGAGCACAGCACCATCTGAAAGCACAGCGCCGTCTCCGCCGACCAGCATAGCGACGCTCAGAATGGGACGGCCGTCCGAGAGCACCGCTCCGTTGCTCGTCAAAATCTGGCTGCCGAGCAGTACGCCGTCAGACATCCGTGTCCTATCGGAGAGCACCGCGCCGTCCGACAAAGCAGCGCCGTCACTCAACACCGCTCCGTCCGAGAGCACAGCACCATCCGAGAGCACCACGCCGTCTGAAAGCACAGCGCCGAGGCCATAGACTTTCTGGTATTTGGTGATGAGGTCTGAGCCGTAAGCGAAGGTTGGGCCAATGATGACGCCCTGCGACCACTTGAAGCTCTGTCCGGCGATGGAGGTGCTCGGCGCGGGAGCGGTCGCAGCCGTCAGCAGGGGCGAGCCCAGCGGCGTCTTCACCGACAGGTTCGTCCGCACAAGCCGGGCCAGGCGGACAGCTCCTTCGATGTTCAGCTCGCCCGCGCCCTGCTCGAACATATTGCAGCCCGAGAGCGTCTGCGCCGTGTACATCAGGATCACGCGGACGAGATTCGGAGTCAGGCGCGAATTGGCTTGCAGCAGCAGGGCGACTGCTCCGGCGGCGACGGGTGCTGCCATCGAAGTCCCGTTCAGCATCATCATCTTGCGCCCGGCGACCGGGCTCACCCCGGCGTCCAGTTGCGGATTCTCCGTGACGAGCAGATTTTCGCGCGCTTCTGCCGAGACCAGCTTGTTGCCTGGCGCGACCAGATCGGGCTTCATCAGGTTGTCGTAGTGCCTGACGCCCTGTGCGTCTGTGCGGAAGCTGCGGGTGGGCCCACGGGAGCTGAAGCTCGCCACCACGTCGTCACCGCGCGCGTCTGTGCCGAAAGTATTAACAGCGCCGACGGTGATCGCCGAAGGCTCTATGCCGGGCGACTTGATCTGTCCATAAACTTTCTGGCCCGCGCTGTCCTTACCATTGTTACCGGCCGACGCGACGACGACCACCCCAGCGTCAACCAGCCGGCGAACGGCGCGACACACAGGGTCATTCCTGAAGGAGTCTACGGCTGGAGTGCCGAGGCTCATGTTGACGATGCGGATGTTGTAGGCCGTGCGGTTCGTCATCACCCAGTCGAGCGCGCCTAAGACCCAGGCAACCGTTCCGGCCCCCTGCGAATTCAGGACGCGCAGGTTGATGAGCTGCGCGTTGGGCGCTATGCCCATGTACTGTGCATTAGAGATGCGGCCGTTGCCCGCCGCAATCCCGGCGACGTGCGTGCCGTGGCCGAAGGGATCGTCCGTCCGGTTCTCTCCCGTAAAGTCGCGGCTGAAGACGACTCTGACGCCGTTGCTTTTGTCGAGGAAGGATTTGTGTGTGGTGTCGATGCCTGAATCTATGACGGCGATGCCGATGCCTGTGCCGTCCAGGCCGACTGCGTTCGGGCCGTTGACGCTGCGGACGCCGTCCGCGCCGGTCGTGCTGGTGATGTGGCCGGAGGACTCGACCCGGTTGTTCAGGGAGACGTGTGCGACTTCCGGGAAGGAAGCCAGCTCGTCGATCACGCTGGCGGGCAGGTCAATCGCGTAAGAATCAAAGCTGGTGAAGTGGGCCCGCACGTGCACGCCGTTGCGGTTGAGAAGCGCATTGAGACGGCCGCTCGGCTTGTCGTTCAATTGAAGAATGCAGTCCAGGCGAGTAGAGCCCGCGCGTGCTCCGCGCAGGCGTTCGGTCAGGTCTGGCGAAAGATTGGCGTGTGATGCAGAATTCTGATTGGATTGGGCGCGGCCTGTCTCCTGGCTGAGCGTGATGCCCAAACATGCTACGGTTACTAATATAAGAGAAGACAACCACGCGGAAGCGAGGGAACGTCTCATGGCTTTCATCTCTAACTCCTTCAAGCGCGACTCCTGGGGGATTTCAGAACTGGGGGGCGGCAATCGCAGCTCGCCGCAGACATCCCCGGCAACACCCATGCCGCGCAATTGTTCTTAGATAAAACGCTGACTTCATAGAAGTTAGGCACAAGCGGTCTTTTCGCCGCCGGTCTTTTGACCTGACCGATTCGGTCAGCTTGCAAGACGTTCGGTCAATCTGGTTGACCGATTGAGAGAAGGAAGCCGAAGGCAGCGGGGCGTGAGCTTTAAGGGTAGGAGGGGCGCTCAAGGTAGCCGTGGGCCCACCGTAGGGGTTATGCTTAAGCTCTGAGGTCTAAGGAAGCCGCGATTGAGCAGGACGGAGCGCAGGTAAGGTGAAGGGGAAAGAGAAGGGTGCGGCAGGGCGCTCGCGCGCAGTCTATGACAGTCTGGCTTCCGGCTACGATGCGGCCATGCGTCCGCTTGAGAGGTGGTTTCTCGCGCGCTTGCGCAGGCAGGCGCTCGCCGCGCTGCCTGAAGGGAGCCGCATCCTTGAGGTCGGCGCGGGCACAGGGCTCAACTTTCCTTTTTACCCGCGTGAGGTCGCGCTCGGCGTGGCGAGCGAGCTGAGCTGTGAGATGATACGCATCGGCAAGAGGAAGCCGAGGCCCGGTGGCGTGCATTTCGTGCAGGCTGCGGCCGAGCGGCTTCCCTTCGCAGACGGTTCCTTCGACGCGGCCTTTGCGACGCTGGTCTTCTGCTCGGTCAAATCTCCCGCAGAGGCTTTCGCAGAGTTGCGCCGCGTAGTCCGCCCCGGCGGCACTGTCAAGCTGCTTGAGCATGTGCGGCCGGAAGGATTGCTCGGCTGGGCCTTCGACGCGCTGAGCCTCCTGACGGTGGCGCTCTTCGAGGATCATTTCAATCGGCGGACGGCAGACGAAGCACGCCGCGCGGGGCTCAAGACGGTTCGCACCGAGCGCCGCTTCTTAGGCATCATTCAATTGATCGAATGCCGTGTCTGAGGCCGATTACCGAAAGTCAATTGCGATGACGACAGATTCAAGAGCCTCCGTACACGTAGGCTGCCAGGGATGGAATTACGAGGATTGGGTGACCGGCCCGGTGGGCGACAAATCCGTCTTTTACCCGCGAGGCACGCGCGCCGTAGCGATGCTCGAATTTTACGCGCGCATCTTCGAGACGGTCGAAGTGGACTCGACCTTTTACGCCGTGCCCTCCATTCAGACCGTTGACGGCTGGAACAAGCGCACGCCGCGCCGCTTCTCCTTCTCTTTAAAGATGCCGCAGGAGATCACGCACGAGTACGCCTTGAGGCGCGGGAGCGCGGACACCCTGGCGGAGTTCTGCGACCGCGCACGCGTGCTGGATGAAAAGCTCGCCGTCGTGTTGATTCAGATGCCGCCGCAGTTCGATGCCTCAGCGGAGAACGAGCGGGCGCTCAAGGCGTTCCTGCCGCTCTTGCCGCGCGACCTGCGCTTCAGCATAGAGTTTCGCAGCCGTGATTGGATGAAGGAGAGCACGCTGGAATTGCTGGCCGCCCAATCGGTCGCACTGGCCCTGGTCGAAGGCCAGTGGATTCCGCGCGATGTGATGTGGCAGTTGACCGGGCAGCCGACGGCTGACTTCGCCTACATACGCTGGATGGGCGAGCGCGACCTGACGCGCTTCGACACCGTACAGCGCCCGCAGAACGTCAACCTCGAAGGCTGGCGCGAGCTGATCGTCGCCTTGCAGGAGCGCGTCTCGGACGTTTACGCATACTTCAGTAACTACTACGAAGGATACGCGCCCGAGAGCGCCAACAAGCTGAAGCGCCTGCTGGGCCAACCCACAGTTGACCCGGCAGACATGGAAGACCAGCCGTCGCTTTTTTGAGTAGAACTCCGAAGAATGCGTTAAGGCTTCTCGTCTTCGCCCAGTTTGTTCATGACTTCGACGAATTTTTCTATGTCGGCGCGGGTCTTCTCAAGCGCGCGGCGGCTTTCCAGGTAGGCAGTCCAGTTCGGAGTCATCGTGAGGGCTTTAGTCGTCTCTTCGTCGAGCACTTGAGCCATCAGGGCTATCAGGTCGCTGATGACGCGCGTGTGGTCAAGCAGCGATTGAATGATCGAGTAGGCCAGACGCGCTTGCTCCGGATCAAGGTCACGCTGCGACGGCTGTAGATCGGAAGAAGCCTGCTCGCTCATGCGCCCGCCTCCTCCTCCCCTCGCGCGGCGCTCCCCTCGTACCAGCTTCCCCGCACGAAGGGAAGCTCTGCGACCGTGGCATCGCGCTCGGAGTCGCCTGTGACGACGCGCGCAGGCGTGCCCGCCGCGAGGTAATCGTATTTGAGATAAGCGAGCGCGACTGTTTGGCCCAGGCGCGGCGAAAGAGTGGTGGATGTAATGCGCCCGATCTCTTTGCCGTCTGCGGACAAAACCTTTGCCCCGCGCTCGACCTCTTCTTTGTTCTTGAAGAGGAGTCCTGAGAGACGCTTTGCGACGTGGCCGCGCCAGTGTATGCGCGCGATGATCTCCTGCCCTGTGTAGCAGCCCTTAGTGTAGCTGACCGCGTCGTCGAGCCCTGCCTCCGTGACTATGTTCGTCTCGTCCATGTCCAGGCCGTAGCGCGGCACGCCCGCTTCGACGCGCAAAATCTCCAGCGCATCGAACCCGACGGGCTTCGCGCCCGCAAGCATCAGCGTCTCCCAGAGCGCAGAAGCTTCGCCCTCGTCAATGAAGAGGTCGAACCCGTCTTCGCCCGTATGGGTCGCGCGTATGACGCTCAGGCGCGCCCCCTTCCACTCCACGGTGAGGATGCGCCCGCGCTCTACGCTCGCGGCCTGTGGGCCCAGGACTTGGCCCAGGGCTTCGGCCGCCCGAGCGCCCTGCAAGGAAAGATGCGCTGACTCCTGCGTGCGGTCTGCGACGCGGAAATCCCCTGCGAGCGTGAAGCGTTCGAGCGTCTTGAAGAGACGTTCGTGCGATATGGGTTCCGTGTCGAAGAGAAAAGAGTCGCCGCGACGAAGGACGCGACAGCTCGCAATGAGTCTTCCCTGCGGCGTCGGGAAGGCGGCCTTCATCCAGGCGTCCGCAGCCAAAGCCTTCACGTCGTTGGTGACGAGGCCGTTGAGAAACTGCACGGCCTCAGCGCCGCTTACCTCTATGCGGGCGCGCGACGAGAGGTCAATCAGGCCAGCGCCCACTCCGTCACGTACGGCCCTGTACTCCGCCTGAACGTCGCCGTAAGAGGCCGCCACAAGCCACCCGTCGCGCTCCAACGAAAGAGCGCCGAGCCTGCCGTGCATCTCGTCAAGCGGCGATTTACGCGCCGTCACCGTTTCGACCGTCTCGCTCATCATCAAGCTTTCAAATCAATTCATCAGCCCGGCACGCCTGACCGCGCGCCGCAGCGCCTTGTAATCCCTGAGCTGCGCCTCCTCACGACGATGCGAGGCGAGCACCTGCGGGCTCGGATGATAGAGCGGCACGAGCAGACGCCCGCCCCAACGGAACACTTTGCCTGCGGCTTCTCTCAGGGTCAGCTCATGATACTCAATGCTTTTGAGGGCATCAAGCGAGACTGCGCCGAGCGTGACGACGACGCGCGGGTCAATGATCTCTATCTGCCGTCGCAGAAAAGACGAGCAGTTGCGCACTTCCCTCGTCGTCGGGCGGCGGTTTGCGCCCGTCGCCGTGCGCGGGTTGCAGAGCGCGGCGTTGGTGATGAAGAGCAGCTCACGCCCGAGACCTATGGAATCAAGATAGCGCTTGAAATTGCGCCCCGAAGCATCGCCCGAGAAGGGCACGCGCGTGCGGTCGCCGCCCTGCCTGCCGGGCGCTTCGCCTATGACCATCACGCCCGCTTCCACTCGGCCATTGCGCTCGCTCAGCACAGCCCTCCGCTCGCACAGCGCCGGGCACATGCGGCACACGGAAGCTTCGCGCGCGAGCGCCATAAAGAGCGCGCGCCTCTGTTCGACCGCCGCGCCCTCAGAGATTAATGTGTTGAAGATGTTCATACGAAGAACTATATTAACCGAAGCCCGAGCCCCCTGGGAGACCAAGACCAACGCCCGCAGCAAAGGTTAGAGAAGATATGTCGGAAAGGAAGAGAACGTCAGCAGCGCCGGCCGCGACCTCGACGGAAGACGGCCCGAGCAAAGCAGAGCTTCAGCGGCGTATGGAAGAGACGCGCGAGTCCATCTCCCATACCGTGGACGAGATCAAAGAGACCGTCTCCGAGCAGTACGAGAATGTCAAAGAGACCGTCACGGAGGTGCTCGACTGGAAAGAGCAGTTGCAGAAGAACCCTCTGGTCTGGGGCATCGGCGCTGTCGCCGTCGGCCTCGCCGTCGGCTACAGCATAGCTCTCGTCCGCCAGGGCGATAATCTTCATTCGCGCCGTCGTCCGCGCTCGCAGACGGACGACTTCACCGACACGGTCTTCGATGGCCTGGCGACCCTCGGCCAAAGCTACCTGCTGCCGGCGGTCGCGCATAAAGTCAAAGAGCTATTCGGCGTGGACATCACGCAGGACTTGCTCGGCCACAGGAGCCGCACGCCCGTCGAGCGCAAAGCCCCTGCTCGCAAGCGCGCCGCAAAGAAGAGCGCGACAAAGAAAAGCGCCGCCCGAAAGCGTGCGACGAAGAAGAGCAGCGCGAAGTGAATTTTAACAGGATGGACAGGATAAGGAAGAAAGAAATGCTTCTCTTTCATCCTGCTTATCCTGTCCATCCTGTTTCTGTTCTCTACTTGACGACGGTAATCTCGCGTGTCGTCGAGTTGTAGTCGCCGTTGGCGACTACGTTGCCGCTCTTGTCCACCAGCTCAAGCTTTACTTTGTGAGCGCCGGCCGTCCAGCCCGACAACCAGATCGGCTCCCACTTCTCTATGTACTTAGCCTCGCCGCCGTCCACAGAGTAGCGCACGCGATAGTCGCCGCCGTCACCCTGTAGCTTGGCGTTCACGAGCCAGAAGTCGATCATGATCGGGTCAGAGTCCTCGCCCTTGTACTCGCCTTTCGGGCGGCTGTAGGTCAGAAGCGGCTTCTTCGGGTCAACGTCTCCGGCCGTGCTCGCGGCCATGTCCTTGCCTTCGCGTGGGGGCGCGGTGTTGGCGTTACTGCTCGCGCTCGCATTCGAGTTCGCCGCGCTGTTCGTGTTCCTCGTCGTGTTGGCGTTGTTGGCGTTGGCCATCACCTGCCCGCTGCCGGTGGTCGTCGGCTTGGAGGCGTCCCCTCCGCCTTTGACCGTAAAGCTCACCATCTGGAAAGCGCCGTCGTTCTTGTAGCTCTCGTGCCACGGCCTTGAAGGAAAGACGCGCAGAGTGTGCTTGCCTTCGGAGACGTTGCGCAGCTCGAAGGGTTGGCCCAGCTCGTAGTAAGCCTCGTAGGGCTGGTTGTCCAGGATGATGTGTATGTGATTGCCTTTGCCGTCAGGATTTTTGTGCGGCTGGTAGCCTTTCAGGTCGCCGCCCAAATCCAGCCGGACGTTGACGGTCGAGCCCGTGATGGTCTGGCCCTCTCTGGGCTCTACGAATCGCAAGGTCGGCTTGGCCTGATCCTGCTCGCCGCGCGCCTGCATCTGGTCTTTGATCTTCTGCGGGCGCTCGACCTGGCTCAAGTTCTGCGCGGCGGGCGTCGCCGTCGGCGGCGAGACATTTGTCGTCGCAGTCGTGTTGGAATTAGCGTTGTCGGCGCTCGTACAGCCCGCGAGCGGCGCGGAGAGCATGAAAGCAGCACAGAGCAGAGATACGCACTTGATGAGTCTCATTCCGTCCTCCTAGTCGATCCGAAGAGATTTTGAGGCCAGTATAAACTGAATGGCCATAAATGCACGAACCGAAGAGGCAGTCTGCCCTAGAGGGAAAAGCTTGCAGAGTCTCAAATTCTGTTATATCCATATAGTCGCTTGGGAAGTAAGCGGGAGCTATCCGAAGCGACCGGGCTTCATATCACCGCTGGTCGTCCTCATGCAAGACTACAACTTACAACGTGACTGGCTATAAAGCACTCTAAAATGGTCGCCTCGTTCTTTCATCAGGGAGAGAAGAAGCATGGTATTACCCGCAGATCAGACCGCAATCGCTTCTATCGCCGAGAAGGTGTCGGAAGGCAAGTGTATCCTCTTTCTAGGCGCTGGCGTTCATTATCCGCCGCCCCCAGGCTCGCCCTATTCTTATCCGGAAGATCAAAGACTTCCGCTCGGCCAGGCGCTCTCTCAAAGATTGGCCGAAAAGTGTAAGTACGCAACGCAATTCCCCAACGATAGCACTGGCAATCTTCAAAGAGTATCTCTCTACTATGAGAGCATCAAGACCCGGAATGAGCTGGTTGAGGAGATCAGGGATGCTGTATTTTTAGGTAAAAGGCCGTCTCCTGTCGTGCGTGCCCTGGCGCGTCTCAACTTTCCGCTCGTCATCACGACTAACTACGACCAGCTCTTTGAAGATGCATTGAGAGAGGCGGGTAAAAAACCGTATATCAGCGTCTACAACAAGAACGGAACTGAGCCCACCAAAGAGTATCAAGGTGACATGGACGCCAACCAGCCGTTCGTTGTCAAGATTCATGGAGATATTCAAACTCCCGAATCAATCGTCGTCACCGACGAGGACTACATCCAGTTTGTTTTACGCATGAGCGACAAAGACCCTTACCACCCCGTTCCCCTGACCCTCCGCTTCTTCTTTACCAAGTGGCCCACTTTATTCGTCGGCTACAGTTTAATGGATTACAATCTGCGACTACTCTTTAAAACCTTACGCTGGAAGATTGATCCGTCTAACATTCCTGACACCTACTCCGTAGACCTTTATCCCGACCCGCTCATTCTGGATGTCTGGTATAACCAGCGCCGATATGTTCGTTTCATCGCCCAGGATGTCTGGACGTTTGTGCCGAATCTCTACCGCATGGTCACAGGAGAGGAGATGCCAGCATGACCACAGTCACGATTGCCGCCACACCGCTACCCGACGCGCCCTACAGAGGAATCGAGCCTTTCCGCTATGTTGACCAGCCGATCTTCTTCGCCAGAGATGAAGAGACCCAAAAACTATTGCGTTATGTCGTCATCTACCGGGGCGTCTTATTCTATGGCGATTCAGGATCGGGTAAATCTTCTTTAATCAATGCCGGATTCATTCCCGCGATCATTGATGAAGGTCTCACTCCTGACAGATTACGAGTCCAGCCCCGCCCCGGCGAAGAGATCATTGTCGAGCGCATCTCGATCATGGCAGACGGTCAAGCTCCGTATCTGCCCTCGAACTTCGCCCAAACCGGAGAGACGGCGAAGCGAATAGTACTCTCCGCCGAAGAGTTCAAGAGAAGAATCCGCGAGTTACCGGCGAATCGCCGCCCCCTCTTGATCTTTGACCAGTTTGAAGAGTTTTCCACCCTGTTTGAAGAAGCCCCTCGTGGTGAAGCGATCAAGCAGGCCCAAGCTGCTCATGAAGCAATTCTGAATACTCTGGTTGAATTACTGCGCGATGCAAGGCTTCCCGTCAAGCTGCTGTTCGTTTTCAGGGAAGACTATCTGGCGAAGCTCTCGAAGCTGTTTGCGCTGATCCCCGACTTACTGGATCAATATGTCCGCCTGACGCCGCCCGGCATAGCCGCTTTGCCCCTCATTATCCGTGGCTCTTTCAACAAGTTTCCCGGACAATTTGGCAGAGAATTGTCCGCGGAACTGACGAGCGATCTGGCGGCGGCCATCGAGACGCGCATGGACTCCAACAAGCTCAACTTATCCGAAGTGCAAATCGCCTGTCTGGAATTATGGCAGTCGGATGACCCGGATAAACTCTTTCGAGAGCAAGGCGTGCAAGGTTTGCTGGAAAGCTACCTGTCCGATTCGCTCAACCGGCTGCCGGACGATCTTCGCGATCCGGCAGTGGCCCTGTTGAGCCGTATGGTGACGCCCGCCGGGACGCGCAACGTCGTCTCCGAATACGATCTGCTGACACAGGTTAACGAGGACGAGAACATTCCTGAAGATAAACTCAGGGCCGCTTTGCAAGCGCTCGTGCAGGATACAAGGTTGGTGCGACGTGAGCGTCGCTACGACAACTACTTCTACGACATTGTCAGTGAATTTCTAGTGCCGTGGATCGCTCGCGAGAAGGCGGAACGCTTAGCAGAAATCGCGCGTCGCAAACTCGAAGCCGCTGAGCGCCTGAAAAGACGGAAGGCTTATCGGGCGACCGCCATGAGTCTGCTGTTTGCACTGATCGTAGCCTTAGGGGCCTGGTACATATATGCGAAGCGAACTGTTGACGTGCGCGCGCGCGAGGATGTCATAGCCGCCGGCCGGGAAGTTAAAATCGCGCAGCATGAAAAGGCTCTAGCTGAGCAAAAAGAAAAAGAGGCACGCGACGCCCGAGGTCAGGCCGAAGAACAGGCGAGGCGGGCCGAGCAAGCGACACAAGAAGCACTCCAGGCAAAGACCCAGGTCGAACTAGATGCTTCAAAGGCAAAATTGCAGGCGGAACAGGAGAAGGCGGAACTCACAGTCAGATTGAGAAGGGCTGAAGAAGATAATGCAGACTTAAAGAGGACAAACGCGTCATTACAGGATCAACTCGGTCGAGCCAATGCGGAGACAGAAAAACAGAAGGGTGAAAAAGATAAGGCAGAGCGTGAAGCTTTAGAGTGGCGAGGATTATATATTGATGCTTTAAAGAAGTTGGAGGCGCTGAAAAAAAGAGGGGAGTCGAAACCTACAAACTAAGGTGGTCTCTGTATTAGGTCATAACCAAAAATACTCTGAGAGACGAATCGCGATTGCGCTCCCCTCGCAGAAGAGCCCAATCGCGATTCATCTGAGCAGGTAATCTGGAAACGGAAGGGACGGGCATTTAACCCCGTCCAATCGCCAGGTTACGCAGCCGTTGGACGCGCCGAAGCATCCTGTTTCAAGCGCCCTTCGACCGTCGCCCAGTCTATGTTTGAGAAGAAGGCTTCGATGTATTTGGGGCGGTCGGCCGGTTTGTAGTCGAGGATGAAGGCGTGCTCCCACACGTCCATCACGAGCACGGGCGTAAAGCCGGAGACGTTTCCGACCTCGTGCAGCGTGATCCAGTGGTTTGAAATCCTTCCGTTCGCCGGGTTCTGGTAGCAGATGGCCCAACCGACGCCCCTCATCTTGCCGACGCCGACGAAGTCCGCTTTCCAGATGTCGTAGCTGCCGAAAGAAGATTCGGCCGCTTTCGTGAAAGCCGAAGTTTTGTCGGCGTCGCCCGGCCCCTGCTTTTTCATATTCTCGAAGTAGTATTCGTGCAGCACCATGCCGTTGTATTCAAAGCCCAGACGGCGAGTCAGCTCCGAATAAGCAGGCATCTCGTCCTGATCCACCTTGCCGTCGGCGAGAAACTCCGAAATCCTCTCCGTCAGCTTGTTTGTCTCCTTCACATAACCTTCGTAGAGCTTGAAGTGCATCTCAAGCGTCTGGTCTGAGATGCCGTTCAGGCCGCTCAGATTGAACTGCCTGGGCTGGTAAATAGTGTCAACGCCCATTCCGGTCTTACCTCCTAAAGTTTTAGTGCCTCGTGAATGGCTGCCCCTCTCTGCGGAACACCACGGTAGGATTTTGTCATCATGAAGCAGTTTTCCCTGTACTATCGCGCGCAAGTGTGGCGAATCCATTGAGCCGGTGAGGCGGAAATGTTGCGAGACGGAAAAAACCGGCTCGGGGGCCCGAGGCGCTACGCCGAAAAGCTTTGCGCGCGCGGTGCCGAAACCCGTGCCGGTTTTCTCTTCCGTCTTCGCCCGCGCCTACTTGCCTGCGAAGAAAGCGTAGTCGTGCGATTGGGCCATGAAGAACAGCATGGGCAAAGAGAGCCAGGCGTTGGTGCGCGAAGCCAGGAAGGCTTTGCGCAGCTCTTCCGGCGGAGGCGCTGGCCCCTCGCCTTTGAACCCGGCGATGGCCCGCTTCTGAACCGGCCAGATAATGCCCCACACGTTCAGGAGCATCAGGATGCCCATCCCGCCGCCTACGCCAATCGAGAGCGACTTGTTCCCCAGATAGGTCTTATTGCCGACAGCATCCACTACGTTACTCGCATTACCCAGGAAGTAGAGGATGGCCCAGGTCATCAAAAGCACCAGGATGAAGACCACCACGGCGAAGATGCGCCCGTCTTTAGTGAGCGCCGGGACGCGGTAGAGCATGAAGAGAATGGCGTACGTCACCAGCACGATCACGAGCCAGATGCCCAATTGGGCCCAGGGGTTGACGCCCGCCGCCTTCGCTTCCGGCGCGAGGATGTACATCGCGTAGTAGGTCAGACCGGCCAGCACCGTGACGACCGCGCCCCAGCGAAACCACCACATCGTGCGCGACAGGAGCTCCGGATTGACACTCTTCTTGGTCGGCGCGTCCAGGCCCTTTTGCAGCGGCACGTTGACCAGATTAAAGAAGTAAAGAAAGCCTATCCAGGTGATGCCTGCGAGGAAGTGGCCCCAGCGGACAATGACTTTCACAAGCTGTGTTCCGTCCGGCGTATTGACCAGACTTTGGATCGTCGCAAGAACGGTCGAGAAATGAGCGTTTGACTCTGTCAACATACGTCCTCCGAAAACTTTTGGTGTGTGAAGCTTGATCTTTGTCCGGGGAGGAAGGCCCGAGTCCCCCGGGAGCGGCCCCCTCCGAACTGGTGCGCTTGCACCGCACAGCCCGCGCTGTCCGGTCAATACTTCGGTTGTCATCAAAATTACGCGCGCAGATTAACACCGCAGGGAAGGCCACGCAATAAATTAATAGCCGAGGGGCCCAAAGGCCGTGCCCGACTTATTCTTCGGCCGGGCGTGGGCCCGCCGGGATGCCGCGCACGCTCGCCTGGTTGACGACACGCACCTTCAAATCGTCGCTGACCCTCACCTGGCAAGAGAGCCGCACGTTTTCTGCCAGACCCGTCTCCATCAAGAGGCGATTACGCTCGGCATCGCCGATCTCTCCGGGGTCGCCCCCGAGCACTTCGACTCGACAAGTCGTGCATTTAGCATTGCCGCCGCAGCGGTGCAATATATCAATCCCGGCGTCCTCAATCGCCAGCACAAGCTTGCGCCCCCGTTCGGCCTCAAAAGCTACGGGCCCGGCGACAGTCTCAGCCTCGATTCTTGGCATGAATTACCCTCCTGAAGATTCCTAGTTGTGTGGATAGCTTTCCCTTGACTTTAGCAGAACCGGAACAGGATGGACAGGTTCCTCAGGATAAAAACAGCATCACTGCTTCTCTTTTATCCTGTCCATCTCGGTCAATTACTTTAGTTCCAGTTCCATGAAGAGCGCGCCCTCGACGGGGTTGTGGTAATAAGGCTCTATCTCTTTGAAGCCCAGAGAGCGGTAAAGCCTGATCGCGTCGCCCATGATGGGCAGCGTGTCCAGGAGCATGCGCTTGTATCCGATCTCGCGCGCCTCGCGGATGACCGTGTGGGCCAACTCAAGGCCGACACGACGGCCACGCCAGGCCGGGCGCACGTAGAGCCGCTTCATCTCGCACGTCTCGGCGTCGCGCGGGCGCAGGGCGACGCAACCGGCAAGCTCTTCGTCGGCGCCTTCATCCACGAAGGCCAGGAGCAGGCGGCCGCGCGGGGGCGCGTACGCGCCGGGCAGCTCACGCAACTCCGTCTCGAAATTCTGAAAGCACAGGTCAATGCCCGGCATGGCCGCCGCATACTCTCTGAAGAGAGCGCGGGCCTGGGCCACCTGCGCTTCACGCTCGGCCCTGCAAAGCTTAAGCATAGGAGACTGGCCCCTTTTTCGCTTTCGCCCGTTCGCGTCAAATGAAAAAAGAGCGGCCGCCCGAAGCGAACGCGCGGCTTCGCCCAGAGAGTCTGCCCCTTTCGCGGAAAGAGAATTTCTGTGCTACACCTCGCGCCGTCCCCGAGCGCGCCACTCTTTTTTTTGATTGATGAAATGCGCTCGGATTACGCCGTGAACGAGGAGCCGCAGCCGCAGCCGCCCGTCGCGTTCGGGTTCGTAAAGGTAAAGCCCGAACCCATCACGCCCGAGACGTAATCGATCTTCACGCCGTTCAGATATTGCGCGCTGAACATGTCAATAAAGAGGCGCACGCCTTGCTCGCTCAGAATGTGATCGCCCTGGCGCGAATCCTCTTCTATGTTCAGGCTGTACTGGAAGCCCGAGCACCCGCCGGGCACGACTCGCACACGCAGGCCGGCCGTCTCGGGCAAGCCCTCTTCGCCAGCCATAAACTTCTTGATCTCGGCCGCAGCCGTCTCCGTCAGTTCCATCGTCATCATTGGAGCAGTTGTCGCAGACATTCTATTTCTCCTTGAAAGTAATCAGTATAAAGTAATCTGTGTTCGGCGACGGGCAAGGCGGGCCCATCACCGAAACGCTATTTAACGAGCTTTGCCCAAAACGACAAGCTCCGGTTTCATCGCCTCTATCGAGACCTGGCGTGCGACCTCTTCGGCCACTCGCCTGAAGGCTTGCGCCTGCGGTGAATCGGGTTGGCCCACCACGACGGGCACGCCGCGGTCGCCCCCCTCGCGCACGTCCAGGCCCAGAGGCACTGCGCCAAGGAACGGCACATGATACTGCGCGGCGAGGCGCTCTCCGCCGCCCTCGCCGAAAATGTTGTAGCGCACTCCGGTCTCGGGCGCGACGAAGTAGCTCATGTTCTCGATCACGCCGAGCACGGGGACGGCCACCGTCTCGAACATCCGCAGCGCGCGCCGTACGTCCGCCACAGCCACTTCCTGCGGCGTCGTCACAAGGACTGCGCCCTGCACGGGCACAAGCTGGGCGAGGCTCAACTGCACGTCGCCCGTGCCCGGCGGCATGTCAACGATCAGGTAATCCAGCTCGCCCCAGCGCACGTCCGTCAGAAATTGTTTGACGAGGCCGTGCAGTATGGGCCCGCGCACGATCATCGGCTCGTCGCCCGGCTTCAAGACTGCCATCGACATCAGCCGCACGCCGTAAGCCTCCAGGGGCACAAGCTTATTGCCTTCGACTTCCGGACGGGCGTTGCCCGCGCCGAGCATCAAGGGGACGTTGGGCCCATACACGTCCGCGTCCATTAGTCCGACGCGCGCGCCGTCCAGTGCGAGCGAGACGGCCAGGTTAACGGCGACCGTGGACTTGCCCACACCGCCCTTGCCCGAAGAGACGGCGACGATATTACGCACGCCCGGAACCGAGACCTTTTCGCCCAGGCCCCTTCCTTTTGGCACGTCTGCATCCATCCTGACATCGACCTTCTCGACGCCCGGCAAACGCCCGACCACTTCCCGCGCCGCCCCCTCCATCTGATCCTTGACCGGACAGGCCGGAGTGGTCAGCACTATGCGGAAGGAGACTGCGCCGCCCTCGATCTTCAAATCCTTGATGAAGCCGAGCGCGACGATGTCCTTGTGCAGGTCTGGGTCTTGAATCTGCCTGAGCGCGTCGAGCACGCTCTGTTCGGTTACTTGAGCCATAAGAAATCAGTGATAAGTGACAAGTGACGAGTGACGAGTAAGACAAGCGTGGTGACTCAGCTTGCCACTCGTCACTTGTCACTCGTCACTGCCTTTTCGGTCTGAGCACGCGGTATGTGCAGCGCGATGCTCCGCCGACGATTCTTGATTCTCGGAATACCTGTGTCCCTAATAGTTCCCTGTAAACTTCCAGCTCACGCTCGCACACCTGGCGATAATCACGCGCCACGTCCGTGAGCGGGCAATTCCACTCCGTCAGAAGGTAAGAGCCGTCTGAGAGCTTCTCGACCTCTGCTTCGTAGCCTTCGGCGTCGAGCAGCTCCGCCAGCCGGCAAACGCGCGCATCGAAGCCGAGCCCCTTGAGCTGTGGGCCCAGCCGCCCGATCATCTCGTTGGCGCACCCGCAGAAGATTGTGTTCAGCCCGCGCTCGCCCCACACGGCTCCGACCTGTTGCAAGACTGCCTTGGCAAAAAGATCGTAGCGTTTGGGAAAGAGCGCATCGGCCTTGGCCGTCAGGCGGTAGACGTGCGCCGGGCGGCCGCGCTCCTTGCGCTCGGCTATGTGCTGCACGTAGCCGTCACGCTCAAGCACGTCCAGGTGCTTACGCACACACTGCTTCGAGAGGCCGAGCGACGTTGCCAGCTCGTCTGCGTTCACGCCGCCGCGCGTGCGCAACAACTGCACTATCTCCTCGCGCGATGAGCCGAGCCTGTTTGTGATGGCGGCAGACACAAGTCTTATGATAGTTTTCGCCTACGGCTTTTGTCAACCAATCGGTTGTTTAATGGGCCGGGGCGCAGATTATCTTGCCGGTTTTCTTCTCCAATTAACCAACCGCTTTTTTGACAAATCCCCGCAAGCACAGCTAGGCTCTTCGTGATGATTGGCGAGCGATTTTGAAGATGTCTTTTTATCCTGGCCCTGTACAGCAGCATTTCGACCATCCGCGCAACGTGGGCGACGTAGAAGGCGCGGACGCCCTGGGCGAAGCCGGGTCGCTTAAGTGCGGCGCGCTGCTGCGTCTGACGCTGCGGATTGACGCGGCCGGGCAGACCATCACGGACGCCCGGTTCAAGGCCCTGGGCTGCGGTTATCTGATCGCCTGCGCATCCGTTCTGACGGAGACGATCAAAGAGCTGCCGCTCGCCCGCTCGGCCCTCTTAAACGAAAGCGCGATTACGGACTGGTTCGGCGGCGTGCCGCCTGAAAGAGGGCACTGTGCCGAGTTGTGTCGCGAGGCGCTCCGGCTGGCCCTGGCCGATTATCACAACGCGAGGCAGGAAGAGTGGACTGGGGAGGAGGCGCTCATCTGTACCTGCTTCGGCGTTTCGGAGCAATCCATCGAGCGGGCCATCCGGACGCACGCGCTCCGCACGGTCAAGGAGGTCACAAAGGCTTGCAATGCCGGGGCGGGCTGCGGCTCTTGCCGCCCGCTGATAGAAGATATACTGGACGATCACTGGCGAGAGATGTCATGAGAGACGAGATAGTCTACCTGGACAACAACGCGACGACGCGCGTCGCCCCGGAAGTCTTTGGGGCGATGCGTCCCTACCTGGCCGAAGCTTACGGCAACCCGTCTTCGGCGCACACCTTTGGCCGAGAGATGCGCCGTAGCGTCGAGCATGCGCGCGAGCAGGTGGCCGAAGCCCTGGGCGCAAGCGACGCGAACGAGATCATTTTCACTTCATGTGGGACGGAGTCCGACAACTGGGCCATTCGCGGCGTGCTCGAAGAGAGGCCGGCTATGCGTCACATAGTCACTACGCGCGTCGAGCACGAGGCTGTGCGAAACCTGTGCGCGCGCCTTGAGCGAAGCGGCTACGAGGTGACCTGGCTTGAAGTGGACGAAGAAGGCTTGCTCGACCTTGAAAGCTTGCGCGCGGCCCTGCGGCCCGACACGGCGCTGGTTTCTTGTATGCTCGCCAACAACGAGACGGGCGTGCTCTTTCCCGTGGAGGAGATCGGCCGCGTCGTGCGCGAAAATTCCGACGCCCTCTTTCACGTTGACGGCGTGCAGGCGGTCGGCAAGATTCCCATCCGCCTGCGTGAATGGGAGGTTGACCTGTTTGCCGTCTCGGGCCACAAGCTTCATGCGCCGAAAGGGGTCGGCGCGCTCTACGTGCGCGAGGGCGGGCGTCTTGCGCCTTTTCTGGTGGGCGGCGGGCAGGAGCGCGGCCGTCGCGCCGGGACTGAGGCCGTGCCGTACGTCGTCGCGCTGGGCCGGGCCTGCGAGTTGGCCCAAGAGAGCGACGCTTCTCCGCTCATTCGCAGCCTGCGCGATAAGCTCGAAGACGCGATTCTGGACTCCATCCCCTGCGTGCGTTTGAACGGCGCGAGAGATCGCGCCCGTCGCTTGCCCAATACCGCTAACATCTCGTTTGAAAATCTGGAAGGCGAAAATATTCTCGCGCGCCTGGACGCTGCGCGTATCTGCGTCTCGACGGGCTCGGCCTGCAACGCCGAGACGCATGAGCCTTCGGCCGTGCTCGCGGCGATGAACGTGCCTTACTCGGTGGCGCGCGGTTCCATACGCTTTTCCCTCGGGCGCTACAACACCGAAAGCGAGGTTGATTACACGCTCTCGGTGCTGCCGGAGATCATCAACACTCTGGCCGGGATGTCGCCCTTCGAGGCGGAGCAGAAAGGCTAAAGATAAGGAGAAGCGGAAGCGCGACTGCTCGGCCTGCGACGGCTTCCCCGCCCGGTCTCTAGTTCATCCACCTACACTGGGCCCTTTCCGCTTTCACCTTTTTTTAATTTTACTGCTACAATTCTCTTGCGGTTTATACTTGCTGTGCCCGCCACGAACGGAGCCAAAAACCTTTATGTCAGCCGAACAATCCGCAGAGCAGCAGAAGGGACGGACGCTCACGCCTTCAGATAAGACGGACAAGCCCAAGCGCGCGCGCGACGATAGCGTCTCGCTGTTGGAGACGCGCGACTATGTCTGTGTCGCGCCCGATGCGCCGCTCTCCGAGGCCATCGCGCAGATGAAGAAGGATGAGGGCGGCTGCGTCATCGTCTGCGAGCAGGAGCGCGTCGTCGGTATCTTCACCGAGCGTGACCTCTTACAGAAGGTGATCGGCCAGGACGTAGACCACAGTGGGCCCGTCCGTCACTGGATGTCGCCTGTGGTGGAGACGCTCGGGCCGGAGGCGACCATCGGCGACGCCGTTCGCGTGATGAACAAGAAGGGCTATCGCAATGTTCCGCTCGTCCAGTACGACCGGCTCATCGGCTCGATCTCGGTCTTCGACGTGATTACGTACCTCGCCGAAAGCTACCCGAAGGAGACGATGAATCTGCCGCCTGTGCCCGCGCAGGTCATGGACACACAGGAAGGCGGGTAAATCTGAAATCTAAAATCTACAGGGGAACTAATGAGTACCGTCATCGAAACACCGTCCGAACAAGCAGCGAAAGATTTTGAAGAGCTGGAAACCGTTACGATCCGCTTCGCCGGGGACTCCGGCGACGGCATGCAGTTGACGGGCACGCAGTTTACGAACACTTCGGCCGTGGTGGGCAACGACATCTCGACGCTGCCGGACTTCCCGGCCGAGATTCGCGCTCCGGCCGGAAGCCTTCCCGGCGTCAGCGGCTTCCAGTTGAATTTCAGCAGCCAGGACATACGCACGCCCGGCGATCAACCGAACGTCCTGGTGGCGATGAACCCGGCGGCCCTGAAAGTCAACCTCCCAGACCTTGAGGAGGGGGGCACGCTCATCATCAATACGGACGAGTTCACGAAAGAGAATCTGGCCAAGGCCGCCTACACGTCGAACCCGCTCGAAGACGGAACGCTCGCCGGCTATCGTGTGCACAGGCTTCCGATCACGACCTTGAACTTCAACGCGCTCAAGGGGCAGGTGCAGCTCTCGCGCAAAGAGATGGATCGTTGCAAGAACTTCTTCGCCCTGGGCGTGCTCTACTGGCTCTATGACCGGCCGATGGAGCCGACCGTCGAGTGGATCAGGGCCAAGTTCGCGCGTAACCCCGAGGTGATGAAGGCCAACGAGATCGTCCTCAAGACCGGCTACAATTTCGCCGACACGACCGAAGTCTTCACGACTCATTACACGGTCAAGAAAGCGCAGATCGCGCCCGGCAAGTATCGCAAGATCACTGGCAACGAGGCGACGGCCATAGGCTTTGTCGCCGCCTCGCAACTGGCTGGCCGCCCGCTCTTCTACGGCTCTTACCCGATCACGCCGGCCTCGGACATTCTGCACGAGCTGGCGCGCCACAAAAATTTCGGCGTCAAGACCTTTCAGGCCGAAGACGAGATCGCTGCCGTCTGCGCAGCCATCGGCGCATCCTTTGCGGGCCACATCGGGCTGACGGGAACTTCGGGGCCCGGCGTCGCGCTCAAGCAGGAAGCCATCGGCTTGGCGGTCATGACGGAGTTGCCGCTGGTGATCGTCAACGTGCAGCGCGGCGGCCCCTCGACGGGATTGCCGACCAAGACTGAGCAGGCAGACCTCTTCCAGGCCGTCTGGGGCCGCAACGGCGAGTGCCCGGCGATTGTCGTCGCGCCGGCCACGCCCGCAGACTGTTTCCACATGGCGATTGAGGCCGTGCGCCTCTCCTTCAAACACATGACGCCGGTCTTTTATCTCTCGGACGGCTATCTGGCCAACGGCGCTGAGCCGTGGCGCGTGCCTGCGGTCGCAGAGCTGCCGAAGATCGAGATCAAGTTCGCCACAGACCCGGAAGGCTTTATGCCCTACGGGCGCGACGAAGAGACCTTAGCTCGGCCCTACGCTATTCCTGGAACGCCTGGTCTTGAGCATCGCATCGGTGGCATAGAGAAGCAGCACTTGACGGGCAACGTCAACTACGACCCCGAGAACCATCACTTCATGGTCAGGCTGCGCCAGGAGAAGGTTGACCGCGCGGCGGCAGACATCCCCGCAGTGGAGGTCTTCGGCGAGCCCGTGGGCAAGGTGCTCGTGCTCGGCTGGGGCTCGACCTACGGCTCGATCACCTCGGCGGTCGAAAGGTTGCAGCGCGAAGGCAAGCCTGTGTCGAGCGCACACCTGCGCTATCTGAACCCCTTCCCGAAGAACCTGGGCCAACTCCTGCGCGGCTTCGAGACCGTCATCGTGCCCGAGATGAACCTGGGCCAACTCTGCACCATGATTCGGGCCAAGTACCTTGTTGATGCCATCGCCTTCTCGAAGGTCAAGGGCCGCCCCTTCCAGATACGCGAGATCGTCGGCAAGGTTGAAGAGTATCTATAAACGATAAGTTATCTTTTGAGGATTAGAAATGAGTACAAACGGTAAAGGAAATGGTAACGGACGCGGAGGCATTACGGATCGGAGCGTGTCGGCTGAGAGCGAGGGCGGGGCCACTTCGGGCGGAGTCGCGCCGCCGCCTGCGAAGCTGACGAAGGCGGATTTCGTCTCGGGGCAGGAGGTGCGATGGTGTCCGGGCTGCGGCGACTATTCGATTCTCAATAACATTCAGAAGGTCATGCCGGAGCTTGGTATCCCGCGCGAGAAGATAGTCTTTGTCTCGGGCATAGGCTGTTCGTCGCGCTTCCCCTACTACATGAACACCTACGGCTTCCACTCGATTCACGGGCGCGCTCCGGCGGTCGCGACCGGCATCAAGGCATCGAATCCGGAGCTGAGCGTGTGGGTCGTGACGGGCGACGGCGACGCGCTCTCCATCGGCGGCAACCACTTCATGCACGCCATCCGGCGCAACCTAGACCTCAACTACATACTTTTCAACAACCGCATCTACGGCTTGACGAAGGGGCAGTACAGTCCGACCTCTGAGCTGGGCAAGAAGACCAAGTCAACGCCGATGGGCGTCATCGACTATCCCTTGAACCCGCTCTCGGTGGCGATAGCTTCGGAGGCGACCTTCGTCGCGCGCTCCATAGATATTGATGTTAAGCACCTGGGCCAGACGGTCGAGGCGGCGGCCCGCCACAAGGGCGTCTCGTTCGTCGAGGTCTACCAGAACTGCAATATCTTTAATGACAAAGCCTTTGAATATTTCGCCGAGCGCAGCGTCCGTACAGACCGCGTCCTCTACCTCGAACACGGCAAGCCGATGATCTTCGGCAAAGACTCAGACCGTGGCATACGCATGAACGGCGCGCACCCGGAGGTCGTCCAGATAGGCGAGAACGGCATCAGCCTTGAAGACATTCTCGTCCACGACATCTACTTGAAAGACCCTTCGGTCGCCTTCATGCTGGCGCGCATGGAGTATCCAGACTTTCCGCAGCCCGTCGGCATCTTCCGCGCCGTCGAGCGCGCCACCTACGAAGACATGCTGGCCGACCAGATTGAGGCCGCCATCGCCAAACAGGGCCCCGGCAGCCTTGAGAAGCTCATCAACACCGGCGATATGTGGACAGTTGAATGAGGAGCCGAAGCGACTTATGATTTGTCCTTCCTGTGGTCACGACAACATAGAGGGCATGGATCGTTGCGAGAACTGCATGAAGCCGCTGCGCGACCTGGACGTGCCGCGTGCCGACGCGACGCGTGGGCTGGCGCGCTCGGTGATGGAGGACGACCTGCGCCAACTGGAATTTGAAGAGACTTTGACGGTCGGCCCGGAGGAGTCTGCGCTCTCGGCCGTCACTCTGATGAAGCAGGCGCAGGTCGGCTGCGTGCTGGTCATTGACCGAGACGAGCTGGTCGGCATCTTTACCGAGCATGATGTCCTGTGCAAGATGACCGGCGCGGATGCTAAAGCCGGTGACACGAAGGTCGGCGAATTGATGAGCCCGCACCCGGAGTCCCTGCGCGAGACCGATTCTGTCGCCGCCGCCCTCAACAAGATGGCGATGGGCCGCTACCGTCACGTGCCCGTCAGGAAGAGCGACGGCAGCTACGGCGTCGCCTCCATCAAGCACGTCCTGAACTACATCGCTCAGGAAGACTGGTAAGCCGCGCGAAAGTCAAAAGGCAGAAGGAAGAGGAAAGCCAGGGCAGCTTGACTGCCATCCTTTTCCCTTTGCCTTTTATCTTTTCACTTTGGCCTTTCTTTTGGCCGCCCGCTCGTCGCCCGATTGGCCCAGGGGGCGGCCCTGTGGCAGCGCGGCCGGAAGCGACGGCGTGTTGGAGCGCGGTGTGGCGGCATCGGCCCCCGCGTGCTGCGCCGACTCGTCTGCGAAGAACTGGCTGGCCTGTTTGCGGCGACCGCGCAGGGCTGGCGTCTCGCGCATCCCTTCGCGATCCTGTGCGGGAACGGTGTCGGCTCTTCCCGTCTGCTGCCCGCGCAGCTTTGTCGATCTGCCGACCTTGCTCTGCTTCTCTTTACTGCTCTGCTTTGCTTTAACGGCCATCTCCGTCTCCCCTCTTTCGTTTTCCCATCCATCCGAGATTCTATTTCCTGGTACGCTTGGCCGAATCTTCGGCCATCTCGCGCAGGGCTGCGGCGGGCGGCTCCTTCTCAAACTGAGAGCGCCTGCGAGCGAGCGCCCACTTGAGCGCGGGCGGTGTCACAAGCGTCGTCACGATGACCATGATGACGACCGCGCCGAAGGTCGCCGAGTTAATCACGGGCTCGCTCACTCCGCTCGCGTTGGGCAGCATGAGGGATGCGCCTATCGCGGCGAAGATCAATCCCACTTCGCCGCGCGGAATCATCCCCAGGCCGACCGCCACGCGGTTGACGCCGCGCTCGACTACGCCCAGCGAGCAGACCTGCTTGCCGAGAATCGCGGCAATCGTCAGCGCGAGCGCAAAGCCCAGCAGGTCTAAACGAGCGAAGGCGCGCAGGTCTACCTTGAGCCCCATCAAGACGAAGAAGATCGGCACCATGACGGTCGTCACGGGCGCGAGCAGCGCCTCAAGGTTAAGCTCCTTGCGCTCGCGCGCCGAATGAAAATGCACCTCGTCGAGGACTAGCCCGGCGGCGAAGGCTCCGACAATCGGCGCAAGCTCGACCTGTGCCGCAGCCCACGCGAGCAGAAAGCAGAAGGAGATGCTGACGGTGAGCAGCACTCCACGGCTTTCAAATCTTCCGACGCGGCGCAGCAGGTGCGGGAGGGCGAAGTGGCCGACCAAGAGCGCGCCCACCAGAAACACCAGGGCTTTCGCGGCGATCATTCCGACTTCAAGGACTGAGAGCGAAGCGCCCGAGGCAGCCGCCTTGATGGCCCCGGCGATGACGGCCAGAATCAAGAGGCCGAGCACGTCGTCTATGACGGCCGCGCCGAGGATGATGCGCGCCTCGCGCGTCACAAGCTTGCGCATGTCCTTGAGGACGCGCGCCGTGATCCCGACGCTCGTAGCGCAGAGCACCGCGCCGATAAAGATATGGCCGAGCCGCGCCTCGCCGGGCAGAAAATAGGCGGCCACGCCCCACCCCAGGAAGAATGGAGCGACCACGCCCACCACGGCCACCAGCAGCGACGACCACCCGACTTCCATCATCTCCGAGAGGTCTGATTCCAGACCTACTTCAAAGAGCAACAGGATGACGCCCAGCTCAGCCAGCGCCCCGATCACTTCGTTGGTCTTCAATGGCTCGACCCATGTCAGGCCCAGGAGCGACAGATTACCGACCAGGATGCCGCCGACAAGCTCGCCCAACACTGCCGGTTGGCCCATTCTCTCAAACAGCTCGCCCCCCAATTTGGCGATCAACAGTATCACTGCCAGGCCGGCGAGGACTAAGGGATCGAGGCTATGGCCTGCCCCGCCTTCCGCGCCGCCTGCACTTGCCGCCGGACTGGCCCATGCCCCTTTAGCCAGCCACAGAGCCGCGACGGCAATACCCAGGCTCAAGATCAATCTATACTTCATCGCGTTTCTGCGGGCCGAGCATGAAACAAGGGCTGTTCGTAATGCTCTTGTAATATGGATGCAATCTTACTGCAACCAGGGGAGGCCGTCTTCACGGTAAAGTCCCCTCAGCATTTCTCCTCCGATTGGAGGGGCAATTAAAAGTTGAAGCGTCGGGCTTGGGGGAGCCCGGCGCTTCAACTTTTTTATGGGCCCAGGGAGCCGCCGTCTCAGGCTTCGCGCACCCTGATTACCTCCGGCTCGGTCTGCGCCGCCGGTCTCTCTGCTCGCGTCGCTTCGGGAATCGGCGGCGGCGGATTGGCGACCAGCTTTTCCAGCGCAGCATCCAGCACCTCGCCGATACGAGCGACGAGCACAATCTCCAGCTCGCGCCGCACGTCTTCGGGAATATCCTCCACGTCGGCCTCGTTGCGCGCCGGGAGAATGATGCGGCGGATGCCTGCGCGATGCGCCGCCAGGACTTTCTCCTTGATTCCGCCGACGGGAAAGACCAAGCCCGAGAGAGTGATCTCTCCGGTCATGGCCGTGTCTGGGCGAACGCGGCGGCCGGTGTAGAGAGAGGCCAGCGCCGAAGTGATCGTCACGCCTGCGCTCGGCCCATCCTTCGGGATGGCCCCGGCCGGAACGTGCAGGTGCACGCCGTAGCCCTTGAACATCTCCGGGTCAATGCCGAACTCGGCCGCGTGCGACCACAAATAGGAGCGCGCGGCGCGCGCAGACTCCTGCATCACCTCCCCGAGTTGGCCCGTGATGGTAAAGCCGCCGCCGCCCGGCAAAAGCGTCGCCTCTATGAAGAGCACCTGCCCGCCCATCTCCGTCCAGGCCATCCCCGTAGCCACTCCGGCAGGTAGCTCCTTGCGCGCCTCTTCAGGGTAAAAGCGGGGCGCGCCCAGGTACTCCTTCATGTCGCTCGCGTCCACGGAGACTTGTTCGGCCTCGCCCTGCGCGATACGCAGCGCGGCCTTACGGATGACGCTGCCGATGGTGCGCTCCATCTGCCGGACTCCTGCCTCGCGCGTGTAGCGCGTCGCGATCAGCATGACGGCCGCGTCCGTGATCTCGAACTGATGGGGCTGCAAGCCGTTCTCCTGAATCTGGCGCGGGATCAGGTATTGACGAGCGATGTGCAGCTTCTCCTGGTCGCTGTAGCCCGCTAGCTGGATGATCTCCATGCGGTCGCGCAAAGGTGGCGGGATGGGCCCAAGCTGGTTGGCCGTCGCGATGAAGAAGACCTTCGAGAGATCGAACGGCAAGTCCAGGTAGTGATCGCGGAAAGTGTTGTTCTGCTGCGGGTCTAGGATTTCGAGGAGCGCGGCCGACGGGTCGCCGCGATAATCAGCGCCGAGCTTGTCTATCTCGTCCAGCATCATGACCGGATTGTTGACACCAGCGCGACGGATGGATTGCACTATGCGGCCGGGCAGAGCGCCAATGTAAGTGCGACGATGGCCGCGCAGCTCGGCCTCGTCGCGCACGCCGCCCAGAGAGAAGCGCTCGAACTGGCGGCCCAGCGCGCGCGCAATCGAGCGGCCCAGAGAGGTCTTGCCCACGCCGGGCGGGCCGACGAAGCAGAGGATGGGGCTTTTCGCATCGGGCCGCAGCTTGATGACGGCCAGGTGTTCCAGGATGCGCTCCTTGATGTCCTCAAGGCCGTAATGATCTTCGTCCAGGATGCGGCGCGCTTCCTTCAAGTCCAGCTTGTCCTCCGTGGACTTTCTCCACGGCAGCTCAAGCACGAATTCGAGCCAGGTGCGAATGACGTGGTAATCGGGCGCGGCCGCAGGCAGACGCTCCATGCGCTTCAGCTCGCGCTCGGCTTCGGTACGTACCTCGTCGGGCAGGTCTGCCGTCGAGAGGCGCTCGCGCAGCAGTTCTGCTTCGGCTCGCTCGCCGCCCTCGTCATCGCCCAGCTCTTTCTGGATGGCCTTCATCTGCTGGCGCAGGATGTAATCGCGTTGAGCCTTGTCCATCTCGCTCTGCGCTTCTGTGGCAATGCGCGAGCGTATCTGCATAATCTCAAGCTCGTGCGCCAGATAGTTGTGGGCCAACAGCACCAGCTCGTCCACGGTCTGCGCTTCGAGCATCTTCTGCTCCTGCTCGACGCCTAAGTTCAAGACGGAGGCCAGGAAGTATGCGAGGCGCACGGGATCGTCTGCGGTCATCACGGCGGCGCGAACTTCGGGCGGCACTTGCGGCAGCATGGCGAGCGCCTGCTGAATGAGGGATTGCAGGTTGCGCTTGGTGGCTTCGACCACCTCGCCGTCAACGACCTTGAGCGGCGGCAAAGTCTGGACGCGCGCGCGCAGGAACGGCTGCTCCTGCGTCCACTCAAGCACCCTGACCCGCTCCGTGCCCTGGATTATCAGGTGCAGGCCCTCCTCAATGCGCTGCATGCGCTTGACCATGACGAGCGTGCCCACGCTGTAGAGGTCTGCGGGCGTGGCGTCCTGCCCGGTGACTTGTTCGGAGCGCGCGCTGATGCAGGCGAGCAGTTTTTCGGGAGTGGCGAGCGCAGACTCGACCGCCGCCACAGAGCGCGGACGACCGACCGCGAGCGGCACGACCGTTTCGGGGAAGAGCGTCGTGTTCTGCAAAGGCAGCACACTGATCTCGAACGGGACGGCCTCACTGACTGCCTCCGGAGAAGCTTCCGCCACTGCCTGCGGCGCACCCTCGCGCGCCTGCGCCTCTATGTTTTCTCTAGTCTCAGCCATAACCAAACTCTCGACTCCACGGAAACGATCAGCTCAAAGAGCACGACAACCAAGCGTCGGGCAACTCTCTTTTCACTCACGCTTCTTCAATCCTGATCGTCCATCCGCTCCTCACAATTCTCCTCGCTGCGCAGGTGTAGTATGAGCAGCCCGTCGCGGTAATCACGGGCTACGGACGCGCCCTCTATCGGGCAGGGGAAGCGAAGCGTCCGCTCGAAACGGCTGTAGGTGATCTCCAGTTGATGATAGCTGACGCCTTCGCCGTAGAAAGTGTCGCGGCGACAGCCCGAGAGCTGTAGCGTCGCCCCCTTGACCGTGATCTCCAATTCGTCAGGCCGGACGCCCGCCAGATCAACCTTGACTATCCAGCCGTCGGTCGTGCGATAGATGTCTGCGGCCGGGCACCAGGCCCGCGTGCCCGGCCGCATCCTGCGCTCGCCGTGCAGCAGCCGAAAGTAACGCTCAACAGAATTAGCCATAAGAAAGCAGTGACGAGTGACGAGTGACAAGTGACGAGTGACAAGCTTTTCCTGCTTGCTCGTCACTCGTCACTTGTCACTCGTCACTGCTCTTAAAAGACTTTGCCCCAGAACGAAGCGCCGCTGGAAATCTCTTCGAGGGCGTCGGCCAGCTCTTCGTCCTCTTCGGTTTCGAGCGCGATGTCGGCCATAGAGATGATGCCGCGCAGTTGGCCGTTCTCTCCGACGACGGGGATACGCCTGACCTGCTTATCGCCCATCTTGCGTATCACGTCTATGACGCGGTCGTTCGGATGCGCCGTGTGCACATCTGTGGTCATCACTTCTTCGACGCGCGTGGTGGTGGCATCCTTGCCTTCGGCGACGGCGCGGACGGCTATGTCGCGGTCTGTGACGAGGCCGACCAGCTTGCCGTTGCCGCGCATGCGATTGTTGATCTTCGGAGCTTCGGCCAGATTGGCGTCGCCCGTGAGCGCGGGCGCGTCCTCGCGGTCTACTACGGGGATGACGCCCGTGTCCTCCTCGCGCATCATCGCCGCGACTTCCTTGAGCGAGGTGTCGCGTGTGGCAACCGTCACGTCGCGCGTCATGATGTCGCGGCAGCGCAGGCGAGAGCGTGAGCGGCGCGGCGCGCGTTCGCGCCCGCCGAAGGTACGTCGCAGATAGTCCCGGCCTTCGTCTAGCCAGGAGCGGCCCTCGTCACCGCGCTCGACGCGGTAGTCGCCGTAGCGACGGTCGTCGTCGCGATAGTCTGCGCGCTCGCCGTAGCCGCCGCGACCGTAATCGCCGCGCTCGCCACCGTAACCGCGCCCCCCCCGCGAGGCTCCATATGGCTCGTCGTCGCCGTAATCCCTCTCTCGATAGCCGCCGCGTCCGTAATCGGCCCGATCATTGTAGCGATCATCGAACAGGTCGCCGCCCCGGCCACGGCGCGCTCCGTAATAACCCTCGTCATCGTCTCTGTCGTAACGGTCTCTGGACATTATCTTCCTCCCCTTTTACAGATCAATGAAAAGCTCTCGCCCCGCTTCAAAGGGGCACGCCCGGCGGCGGCGGCCCGGCCATTGCAATCGACAGCCACCGCTCGCGCGCCCTGAGTCTCAAATTCAATTAAGGGAACTTGCCCAGATTATACTCGCTTCGCCCGAGATTGCCAGTTTGAAGACGGAAGAAGCCTTGAGTGAAAGCCTTTTGAGGTCGCTGGAAAGCGATAAATGAAATGGCCGAAGGCGTGGGCCCACGGCCATTTCATTTATCCCCTGCCTGATGCTTGTTCGGCTTACTGCGCAGTTTCGATCTCGGCGACGAGCTGCACCTGGGAAGTGATGTCGAGCGTGCCGACTTCGATCGGAGTCGCGGCCGGGGCCCTGGCCATCACGGCTTGATTTCTCAGTTCCGCGTCGTAGAGCGGTCGCGGGCCCACCAAGCCTTCCTGCACCTCGACGATGCGCGCCAGGCGTCCGCCGAGAGCCTGCGCGACGACCTGCGCCTTGCCGATAGCTTCGCGCGTCGCTTCCGTGAGCGCCTGATCTTTCGCCGGGCGGTCTTTGCGAAGCGTAAAATAGATGCCGTTGATATTATTCGCGCCCGCTTCGGAGGCGGCGTCTATCACGGCTCCGACCTTCGCCAGGTCGCTCATGATGACGGTCACGCTGTTGCTCGCCTGGTAGCCCGTGATCGTCGGCGGCTGGTTCTCCCTGTAGACCTGCATCGGTTGCAGGTTGTAGCCGCTCGTCTTGACCTCAGCGCCGGGGCCCGCCGCTGCCTTGACCGCGCGCACGACCTCGGCGCTGCGATTGGCGTTCTCGGTCTGAGCGTCGAGCGCGCGTTTGTTTTGAGTGATGACGGAGATGTTGATGGTCGCAGTATCGGGCTGCGCCTGCACGATTGCATCGCCTGAGACGACGACACGCGTCAAGCGTGAGGCCGGGCCCGCCGTCGCGGCACTCTGGCTGCCCTCAGCCAAAGCCAGCGCCGTAGTAAAAAGGACGAGCGCCACGACGCCCGTCATCCTTAAGTATTGCCTTCTCATTTCTTCTTCTCCCTTTCCTAAGTTTCCCTTTTCGGTGGGCCCAAACCGTCATCAGGGAGAGTTGCTCGGCGGGCCCTGCCCGGTTTGAAGAACGCAGCGCGTGTGGGAATCTTGCACGGTTGCCGCCCGCGAGCGCCATTTGTTACGCTGGCGGTATGCAATCTTTTAACTCAAAATTCGGCAATCTCAAAAAACCTGCGCGGCGGGGCGAGACGATCACGGTCGGGCGCGCCTCGGATGTGCCCGATGGAAGAGGCGCGACCGTAGAGCTTTTGGACGGCACGGAGCTGGCCCTCTACAACGTCGGCGGAGAGTTCTACGCGATAGAGAATTTCTGCCCGCACAAGGGAGCGCCGCTCGCCGACGGTCATCTGTGCGGGCACACGGTCGAATGCGATTGGCACGGCTGGCGCTTCGACATTCGCACGGGCCAATGCCTCAATCGCCCACACTCATCCGTTGAGTCCTACGAAGTGCGAATCGAAGACGGGTGGATCAAGATCGCAGTCTGAGCCATTTCTGGCGGCGGAGTAGTGGATGAAACAATCAATCGTACACATAGCATTGCTCGTTAGAGATTATGATGAAGCGATAGAGTTTTATACGAAGAAGCTCCATTTCACATTAGTTGAAGATACTTATCAGCCTGAGCAAGATAAGCGGTGGGTAGTAGTTTCTCCTCCAAACTCGATTGGAACTACGTTGTTGTTAGCCAGAGCTTCAAAACCGGAGCAGGAATCTTTCATTGGCAACCAGTCGGGCGGGAGAGTGTTTCTATTTCTCAACACTGATGATTTCTGGAGGGATTACAATGAAATGGTTGCTAAGGGAATAAAGTTCGTGCGGGAACCAAAGAAGGAGATTTATGGAATGGTGGCCGTCTTTGAAGATTTGTATGGGAATCTATGGGATCTGCTGCAACTCAATGAGGATCATCCAATCTCCGGGCGCGGCGTCTGACAACTCATTAATCAGCTTCGGGAAAGGGAAACATGAGAATCAGAATCGTGATGGTGATCGCACTCTTTCTGGCATTCGGCTCAATCGGTTTCGCCCAATCAACACCCACTTTTACGCAATACGCCACCAGAGTCGAGAAAATCAGAAATATCAAAGTCAATCTGAAAAGCCACAAAAATGCGCGCATGTTCCGCACCAATTTGCGAAACGCCGCCAAAGAAGGCGTGAATTTTGCCGGACATTACATTTTGGCCACTTGGGGCTGCGGGACGAACTGTTCTCAGAGCGCGATAATTGACGCTCGCAACGGTCGAGTGTTTTTCCCAGGCGAGCTTGAAGGCGCTGGTTTCGGCTTCTGCGAATTGCCCGGCGACACCGAGCCGATAGTTTATCAAGCCAACAGTCGCCTGCTCATCTTGAACGGATTCAAAGGCGGCGACCTTGAAAAAGAGAATGCGCCTTGCGGAATTTATTATCTTGAATGGACAGGCGCGAACTTTAAGCAAGCCGGATTTGTGCAGAAGAAGCGAACCGAAATGCCATAATGCTCAGTGTGCGCGGCGGGTTGATCGGGGCGTTCGTGCGGCTGTTAAATCTGGAACCGATAGCCTGGCGAACCGTGAATTAAGAGATATGAAAACCAAACTTGCCGTCGCATTAGTTCTTCTTTTATCAGCGCAGAGCGTTTTGGCTCAGCAGAAGCCGAACTTACGGGATGTTGACCGCGTCCGCATTGCAGAAGCCTTCGGAATTGGTCAGGCTTTAGGTGATGATGTGTGGAAAGGCTGGGACAAGGCTCCTTTCGCCGTGCTGCTTGTCACTCCTGAAATCGAGTTTCTCATTCGTCATCCGCGACCTTCGGAAGATTTCACGCTGATCGGCTACGACTCGCGCTTGCAGAGCAATCTCTATTTTCGCAAGAGGAATTTCGACCCGCACCTCCTGGCCACCTTCCCTGCTGTCGGTGGCATTTCAACCATCGTTATCGGTCAGGCGGAAAACACATCAAAGAAAACTTCCACCGCCTGGGTCGTGACGATGCTCCATGAGCATTTCCACCAGTTGCAGAATTCACAACCAGGCTATTACACGGATGTCAATGCTTTGAATTTGTCGCGCGGCGATGAAACCGGCATGTGGATGCTCAACTATGCCTTTCCCTATTCCGAGCCCACAGTAAAGGAGCATTTCACTGTCTTGAGCAGGTCGCTTGCGGAAGCCTTACAAACCAAGAAGAACCGAGAATTCTCTGCCAAAGTTGCCGCATACCTCGAAGCACGACGGAAATTCAAGGCGCTGCTTGACGCTGACGATTACAGGTATTTTTCGTTTCAGGTGTGGCAGGAAGGCGTGGCGAGATATACGGAATACAGCATTGCTGAACTGGCGGCGAAGAGCTACAAACCGAGCAAAGAGTTTCGGTCGTTGAAAGATTACAAGCCTTTCAAGCTTGTGGCCGATGAGATTATAAAGAATATCGTGGAAGAACTTACTACGCTCCGGCTAGAGGATTACAAGCGAGTGGCGTTTTATCCGCTCGGAGCGGGCGAAGCATTACTGCTGGAGAGGTTGAATCCTCAATGGAAGGAACGCTATTTCACAGATAAGTTTTACGTCGATAAGTATTTCGACACAGCCCTGTATCATCGCGCCGCAAGTCATCCGAGCCGACCGCGAATTGGCTTGCCTCTCATGCTAGACTTGGCAGTATCGGCGTTGTGTACGCGTCCGGTCAATTCCGGCGTGAAGCTGCCAGGCAACGACAAATTTTAAGAGAGAGCCAGCATGGATATATTCTGGGAGGAGCTAACTTCCGGGCTGCCAAATGCGAGGCAGTTGGTGCACGTTCTTATCCGGTTGATAAGTGCTACGCTGCTCGGGGCGGCCATCGGAATCCAGCGCGAGAGGGCGGGTAAGCCGGCCGGGGTAAGAACACACGTCTTAGTCACACTCGGCACAGCCGTCTTCGTCACGGCTTGCTCGGCAGTCGGAATGTCTTCCGATGGTTTGTCCAGAGTGATTCAGGGAATTGTTACCGGCATCGGCTTCATCGGAGCCGGTTCTATCCTCAAGTTGACTGAAGAGCTTGACGTAAAGGGACTGACCACGGCGGCAAGTATCTGGATGACTGCTGCCATCGGCGTCGCCGTCGGACTAGGCAGTCTGGGCGTCGCTTTACTGAGCACATTATTTACTTTGATAATTCTCGGGGTGGCGGGATTATACGATTTTCAGGCTGAGAAGAGGCAAGCTGAAAACATTGGCGGCAAAGACGATTAAATAAGAGTCCGGCGTGAGGCGCGTCCGGCTCGCAACAGGAAGACTTAATGATTACCATTCGCGCCGAAACTGCGGAAGATATACCGGCGATTCGCCAGGTCAATGAACTGGCCTTTGGTCAGCCGGACGAGGCGGATTTAGTTGATGCGCTGCGTGCTACCGCTCAACCGCACATCTCGCTCGTCGCCGTCAGTGCCGGCCGGGTGGTCGGCCACATCTTCTTTAGTCCTGTCACGCTTGAGGCGGAGGACTCCGTCTTGATCTTAGGTCTCGCACCGATGGCAGTTTTACCTGAGTATCAGAAGCGGGGCATCGGTTCCCAGTTGGTTCAAGAGGGCTTGAAAGAATGTCAACGGAGCGGCTGCGAGGTGGTCGTAGTAGTGGGTCATCCCGAATATTACCCGCGATTCGGATTCATCCCGGCCAGTCAGAAGGGGTTGAGATGCGAGTATCCGGTTCCTGATGAGGCGTTCATGGTGACAGAGTTGAGGCCAAATGCACTGGTGGGGCGGGGCCTGGTTAGATATCTTCCTGAGTTTGGTGGTGCGTAATTTATGATGAGGTAACAAGGGTACGACCATTGATTGATATATTAAAGCATTCAAATCCTGGTATGGCACTAACGTCGAAATGGCAGTAACTTCAGGAGAAGAACAGTGAGAGTATTTGCCCCATATTTGTTGGCTGGAAGTGGCGCAATCATGGTCTTAATCGGGCTGCTGCATCTTCTAGACACGTTTCGCGGACACAAGCTGTGGCCGCGTGACGCCGAGTTGCAAGAACGCATGTCCACCGTGTCGCCAAACATCACTAGCAAGATGACCATGTGGAAAGCCTGGGTCGGCTTCAATGCCAGCCACAGCTTCGGTGCAATCCTTTTCGGAGTGGTATACGGCTACTTGGCCTTAAGGCACTCGGAGTTCTTGTTTGGCTCGTTGTTCTTGCTGGCGGTCGGCCTCGTGATGCTGTGCGGGTACGCCTTCCTTGGCAAGCGCTACTGGTTCAGTATCCCGTTGCGCGGCATTCTGCTGTCGCTAACTTTATATACACTCGGGCTCATCTCAGCGGCAGCCTAACAACTCATTCGAGGCGAGCGGAAATCGTCGCTGACTTGAGGTCGCCGTCGCTTGTTATATATCTGGCGCTTAAAAATCGAAACGGACTCCGATGCGAATCGTGCGCGGCCGTAGCGTTCTGGTCGGGACGAGGAAATTGTCTATGAACGCCTGGCGCGCTTCCGCAGTGGCGTTCGGACTCAGCGCGTCGAAGCCTATGAACTCCGAGCCGAAGCTGAAGACGGTCTTATTGAGCACGTTATCTATCTCGACCACCGGGCGCAGGCGCTTCTCTTTGCCGATGCGAAACTCGCGCGTGATGCTGAGGTCTAGGAGGAATTGGCCCGGCCCCTGCCCGGCGTTGCGCGGTAGATTCCCAGTCCGCCCGACCACGGGCAGCGAGAAGGCCGTCAGGAGCGCAGGATTCAAGGGCTCGCCTGGCTCGCGGAAGCGCAGCAGCGAGAGGTCGCCCGTGAAGATGGGCCTGTCCGTGCCCACGTCGTCCAGGTTGCGGTCGTCGCCGCCGATGGAGATGTTGAAGGGCGCGCCCGAAGCCAGACGAAGGATAGGCGACAGACGCAGATGGCCCAGCCACCACGGCGTATCGAACGTCCCCGAAAGCACGAAGCGATGACGGCGATCTAGGAGGCTGCGCGAACGCTCTGCGCGAAAGTCTCCGACACGCAGCGCGCTCGAAGTATTCACGATGCCGTCGTCAGTCAGGCGCGAGAGCGTGTAGGCCGCGCGCATGGAAAACCCGAGGCCGCTCTTGGTCGAGCGGAAGCGGCGGCGCAGCTCAAGCGTCAAGCCGTGATAGAAGCTGTTGCCGATGGAAGCCAGTTGCTCTAACTGTTCACGACTCGGGTCTGGTCGAAGCGCGCGCAAGGCGTCGAGTGAGGCTTCGAGCACGGTTGTTGAATTGACCGTGTTGAGATTCATCACCGAGACGGGGACGCCGAACTCAAGGACGCGCACGATGTTATTGTCTGTCGTGGGCGGCGCGAGCGTAAAGCGCACAAGGTCGCCCGCCGTCGTCGCGTCGTAGATCGGGCGTGGCCCGCCGGGCACGCTGCGGAAGTTCGGGAAGTCGCGCGAGAGCAGATAGCTGGTCAGGTCGCTGAAGCCTGCCGGAAGCACGGGCGCATTGGCGTTGAACTCGCGCCACAGATGTATGCCGCGATTGAAAGTGTAGTTGGCCTCGAAGACCATCGAGCGGCCTATCTGACGCTCGAAGCCGACGTTGGCCTGGTAGCTTTCGGGGATGCGTATGCTGGGGTCTAGGCGGCGCGAGAACTGAGTGCTGAGCGCGCCGAATTGAGCGACCAGCGGAGAATCCGCCGAGAGCACCTGCGGAAAGCGAAGGTTGGCGGCGATGAAGGAGCGTCGCTCGGCTGTCGTCAACACACGTCCGGTCGCAGCGTTGACCAGCGCGTTGGTGTCAAAGAAACGTTGCTGTTGACCAAGTGTAAAGTCGTCAATTGTCCTCAGCAGTGCCCGGTTGTAGAAGATGCCAGCGCCGAGGCGGATGACGGTCTTGCCGGAGCTGAAAGGGTCATAGGCGAGCGCGAAGCGTGGGCCAAAATTATTGGTGTCATGAATGATCGTCTCTCGCTCGTAGCGGAGCCCGTAGCTGACCGTGAGGTTCTGCCTCAAACGCCACTCGTCCTGAACGAAGATGCCGAAGTAGGTGTTGCGCTGTGAGGATTCTGTCTGAAAGTTTTGACGGAAGCGCGAGGGAGTATTGGCCAAAAAATCTCCGGCGCTCGCGAAGTCGAAAGTGCCCGATGCGTCCGAGAGGTCTATGAACGTGGAGTTGATGCGCTGGAAGTCGCCGCCGAATTTCAGGGAGTGCGAGCCGGCGACGAAAGAGAGAGCATCCTGAAACTGAAAGCGCGTCTCGCGGCGGTCGGTCGCGCCGGAGGTCGAGGAACCCGCTACGAGCGTATGGCTGTCCGGGCCGGAAGCTCCGACGAGCGGCACGTCTATGCTGATGATGACGACCGGCTTCGACGCGTCGCTGCGCGCTTCCACAGCAGGCATTAGGCGCGAATACTGAAAGCGCGCTTGATTGACGAGGCGCGGCGAAAAGACGTAGTTGTCCGAATAAGAGATGGCGTCTGTGGAGCGTGTGCGCGCCTGCAAGGCTTCGGCCAGGCGGTCGCCGCCGCCGAACTGGCGCAGGTTAGAGAAACGTCCCATCTGGTAGAGCGCCGAGCCGTTGTGCAGTTCACCGAACTTGTGATCTATGCGCAGTGTGAAGATGTGGTTCCGCGAAGGCGTGCTCAGTCCCGTAAAGAAGGGCGCGACCTGCGTGGCTGTGGCCGGCGCGGAAACGGTCTCCGTCTGTCCAGCGCCCGCCTGTGTCGGCTCCGGCAGCGGGAAGAGCGGATTCTGCTGCACTGGAACGAACGTATCAATCGTCGCCGTGTCGAGCAGCGTGTCGTATTCGTAAGCCGCGAAGAAGAAGGTGCGGCCGCGCCCGTTGTACGAGAGTGGGCCAAAGAGCTTGCGCGGAAGCTCTACGGGGCCGCTGAAGGTCAGGCCGGGGTCGTGCTCTTCGAGCGGAAGTCTCTGAACGCCGAGCGCGTTGTTGCGGAAAGTGTTGGCGTTGAAAATGTCATTGCGGAAGAAGTAGAAGGCGCGGCCGCTGTAGTCGTTCGAGCCTCCACGCGTCTTGATGTTGATGCGCCCGCCCGAGGCGCGCCCGTACTCGGCCGAGAACTGGTTGGTGATGACCTGGACTTCCTGCACGGCTTCCATAGAAGGCTGGAAGCGCTCGCGCGCAGCGCGGTCGTCGTTATTGTCCAGGCCGTCAATCGTGATGTTATTTGAGTAGGCGGGCCCACCCGAGAGCGAGAACGAGCCGGCCTCTTCGGGCGTACTGTTCGGAGTCCCGGCAGCAGGGCTGTCTTCGGCCAGGTCGCGCGTCGAAAGCGGCTCCTCGGTGACGCCTCCGAGCGTAAAGATCAAATCCAGCGGCGAGCGCGACTGGACGGGCAGAGCTTCTATCTCTTCGGCCGTCACCGTGCCGCCGACGACCGTCCGCGTAGTATCAACGATGGGCGCATCAGCCTCGCTCACGACCGTCTGCTCGGCCGTGACCTGCGCCGGGCGCAGGGTGAAGTTCAGCTCGACGTTCTGCCCGGCCACCGTCGAGAGGTCTGTCTTCTGCTCCGTCGCAAAGTTGGTGAACGCGGCGCTGACAGTGTATGCGCCCGGCTCAAGCTCTATGATGCGATAGCGGCCTTCCGAGTCGGTCACGACAGGCCGCTCGTCTCCGGTCGTCACGAGCGTCGCCGTCACGGTCGCGCCCACGACGACCGCGCCGTTCTCGTCCGTCACCCTCCCTCTGATCGTCACATTGTCCAAGTCCTGGGCCCACACGCTACGCGGCACAGAGAGCAAGCAGACAAGAGCACAGACAGAGAGCAGGGCGGCGAGAAGACGTAAGGCGCGGCTTTTCATATTGAAACGAAGTGTAGAGAAACGTACTGCCGAAAGAGCGCACTTTAACACAGGTGCGCCGAAAGAGCATAAGCCTTCGTTCAGGAGGAGCTGAATCAGGCGTCAGAGACAGCTTTGAGGGCTCGGCTCAGCTTATCATCAATCACGCGCCTCCTTCTTTGTACGACCCTTGCGCTTGCGCCGCGACTTGCGGCTTTGACCTTGAGGGCGTTCGGGGCGGGGCGAGGTTGAAGGACTTTTGAAGACAAGGCGCGCTGCCCACGCAAGCAGCGCGGCGTCGGCGGCTGTCAGCAGTGCTACGAGAATCCGATTTTCCTCCACGCGTTTCATAAAATTGACCGTCACATCTTCTCCATTGATTTTCACCCATCCTTTCCCGGCAACGCTGAGCTGAAGCTGATCCGAGCCGATCTTTAAGTCTTTGATTGTCAGCAGCGAGCCGTCGCTTGTGCTCCGGGCGCTTGTCAGGTCGCCCGCAAGCGATCTGATACTGACGGCGTGCGCCTGGAAGGCGGGCGGGTCGGTCGGCTTCAGTTGCCGTACCCCTAAATCGAGCGGTTCGTAGAAGGCTTGCGCATCACCCCAGGAGGTCTTGCCCGCCGTGAGCGGCTTGAAGTAGAGACGAAGAGCAGAGTTGTCAGCCACAATCATCGTCACGCCAAGCGTGCCGAGAGGCCGAGTCCAGTCGCCTACCCGCAGTAACTTTTGGCAGCCAGGCGCGCTGTCCGAGTAGTTCGGCGACGCAGTCACTATGTTGGAGACGAGTTCCGCGCCTCTCGTCGTCATCTCCAGATAACGATAGCGGTCGAGGCCGGGCTCGGCGAGCTGGAAGAGATGAATTTCGGCGGGCATATGCGAGGCGGCGCGCAGCTCTACTCGCGTTTGACACGGCTCTTCTCCCTGAGCCGGTCTCTCCGCCTCCCGCGCCGTATAATCAATCTGGTCGAAGCTCGAAGGCGGGTTCAAATTAAAACTGTCGAACATTTCAACGGTCTCATGATCCAAACGTGCGCGCTCGAAGTGAACGTCAACGAACTCATCGGCCTTCCCGTCATAGGAAAAGAGCATCCCTTCCTCAGAGTGAACCGACGGCCCCTCGATGATTAATTGTTCCTGGCCGGGCCTGGCCGTCAACGGAGAGAAATTGGCTATCGCTTCGACCTCCACAGGCATAGGGATTTTGGCCAGCCTGTACTGCGCGAAAGCGGCTCCGGCCAAGACCAGAAGCCCCACGGCTGCGCGGGCAATCCACCTTTGCCTGAAGGCCCTCAGAGGGCTCAAAGACATCACACCGCCTCCGTATGAAGGAACATGCGCGCCCGCGCACTACTCAACTTTCACCATCTGCTTTGTGACAGCCGACACCCAATCTCCACCGTTCTTCAGGCTCCTCCAAACGCGAACCTGAAACTGGTGCGGCCCCTGCGAGACCGTGCCGTTGATGGTTCTGCCGTCCCAATCTCTGGCGACCGTTTTGTCCCGCCGGACTCCGTCCTTGAGCATCTCCCTGCCCGCGAGCTGCCAGCTCGTAGCACCACCGGGAGGGCTTATCACGCGCAGGAAATCGGCCGACACAGCGTCGAAGTCGGCGCGCGAGTGGAAGCTGTAAGAGGCTTTCTCCTTCAGCTTCGTACGAATCTGGCCGGGCTGGAACCGAAGCTGGTCGATGACCATCGAGCCGACCGCTTTGTCGCCCATGCCCAGCCCGTAGAGGAAGAAGCGCGCGGGCCGTCTCCCTTCCGGGCCGCTCTTGAAGGCTTGAAAGTAGATGAGGCCGACCAGTGGCTTCTGACCGAACTCGGCCGGGAGTTGACGCACTACTTCCGCGCGCTGGTCATTCGTCGCCGGGAGTTCTATGACGAAAGGCTGCCGCGCGTCGTTGACGCTGATGCTGATGAGGGCTCTGCTCTCCGGCTCCAGTTCATAGTCAATCACAACCGGCCACAGACCTTTCACGATACCCTGCATGGAAAAGCTGCTCATGTTAAAGAATGTCGGAAACAGCGGGCCGCTCTTGGAGAGGCGCTCGGCCTCGCTCTTTCCGATCCTGGGAATAGGAATTGGAATCTGCGCTGCGCCTGCAAGCCGCGTCGCGCACGCTGCGCATGGCTCGACGCGGGCGGCCATCGTTTGCTTTGCAGGTCGAAAGAGGAACAGCGAAAAGATGGGCAGAGTAAACAGCACGAATAACTTTCTTCCGGTGAGTTGGTAAGGAATAAGGCTCATGGCGCACTCCGTTGATGAGAGGTTAAGGCCCGCGATTAGCAACGCAGGAATTCGGAGGTCGGGAGCGAGGAGAAGGAGACCTATGACGCGGCAATTTGAGCCTATTGCCGATTGTCTGTCAAGGTTGAGTGTCAGATGAATGAGCGCGAGCGCGCAGTTGAATTAGCTGCGCGAGACTGTGCGGCGGCGCAGGCCGTGGATGCGCGTGACGGGGACGAGCGCCCCGGCTTCCGGCGGGGGAGCCTCTGTGAAGTGGGAGAACTCTTCGGCGTGCGTTTGCAGGTATTGGAAGAAGCGCTCGAACTCGCGCTGCATGGCGTCCATCTTCTCGCGCATGTTGAGAATGATCTCGACGCCAGCCAGATTCACTCCCAGGTCGCGCGTCAAAGAGAGGATCACTTCCAGGCGCTCAAGGTCTGCGTCCGTGTAAAGCCGCGTGTTGCCCTCTGAGCGCGAAGGCTTCAACAATCCTTCCCGCTCGTAAAGGCGCAAGGTCTGCGGGTGGATGTCGTAATGATCGGCCACCGCGCTGATCGTATATGTCCGTCCCCGTTTCTTCATTTTGGATTTTAGATTTTGGATTTTAGATTAAAAGCTTCAACCGCGCTTTGAACTTTGGAAGCCAAGCCTTTCAAGCTTCACGAGCCCGTCAATCCAAAATCCAAGATCTAAAATCCAAAATCGGTCTATTCTAGCCCCATCACGACGCGCGGGTTCTCTTCGTTGAGCTGCGCGAAGCGACGCAGGAGTTCTTTGGTCTCTTCGGAGATCACCTTCGGCAAAGTGACCTGCACTTCGACGAACTGATCGCCGCGCGCCTGCGAGTTGCGGAGAGAGGGAGCGCCGCGCTCTCTCAGGCGGAACTTCTGTCCGGATTGCGTGCCGGGCGGAATCCGTAGCTGCGCTTTGCCTTCGACCGTCGGCACTTCTATCTTCGCGCCCAGGGCGGCCTCCGGCACAGTCAGCGGCACAGTCACGTAGATGTTGTCGCCCTTGCGCGTGAAATACTTGTGCCGCCCGACGTTCGTGATGATGTACAGATCGCCTGCGGGCGCGCCCATCCTTCCGCCTTCGCCCTTGCCGGGAACGCGCACGCGCGAGCCGGTATCGACTCCGGCCGGGATTCGCACCTTGACCGTCTCGGTCTTGGGCGTCACGCCCGCCCCTTTGCAGAGCGAGCAGGGCTGACGCCGCTTGCCCGTGCCGCCGCAGTCAGGACATTCCTGCGCGAAGCGCAAGCGCCCGCCAGCGCGCTGCACCTGCCCCGAGCCTTTGCAGGTCGGACAGACCACGACGGGCCCACCCGTGTCGCCCGCCCCGTTGCAGCGCGAACACTGCTCGGAGCGGTTGACTGTGATGTTGGTGGTCATGCCCGTAATGGCTTCTTCAAAAGAGAGCGCCAGAGGCATCTCTATGTCAGCGCCGCGCACTGGCTGCGGGCGAGGAGGCTCGCGCTCCTGCTTTGCGCCGCCGCCGAAGAGGTCTGCGAAGATGTCGCGAAAGCTTGAGCCGCCGCCACCAGACGTGCCAGAAGCCGTGCCCCAGTCGAAGCCCTCGAAATCGAAGCCGGCGGGCCCGCGTCCACCACCGCCCCCGCCTGCGCCACCGGCAGCACCGCGCGCAGCAGCGTCGGCCAGGTTATCCGAGTATTGCCCGAAGCGGTCGTAGACGGAGCGTTTCTTCTGATCCGAGAGCACGTCATGCGCCTCCGTAATCAGCTTGAACCGCTCCTCGGCGCTCTTATCACCCGGATTCACGTCCGGGTGATATTTCCGGGCCAGACGGCGATAAGCCTTCTTGATCTCTTCCGCCTTAGCGTCGCGCTTGACGCCGAGCACCTGATAGTAATCTTCTTTAGCCATTCCTAAGACAGTGACGAGTGACGAGTGACAAGTGACAAGACGAAAAGCTTGCTCTTACTCGCCACTTGTCACTTGTCACTCATCACCGCTTTTATTTGTTCTCGTCCACGTCAACGTATTCGGCGTCGATGACGTTATCGTCGCCGCCGCCGGCCGAAGCACCCTGGCCCGTGGAGCCTGAAGCACCGGCGGCCGAAGCCTGACCCGTGGAGCCTGCGCCGCCCGCGCCCGTCTGCGAATAGAGCGCCTCGGCCAGTTTGTGCGAAGCCGTTTGCAGGCGGTTGAAGGCATCGTTCATGCGATCAACGCCGCCCTCTTCGGTCGCCTTCTTGGCATCTGCGAGCGCCGCTTCGATCTCGGAGGCAGCCGAGGCGTCAACCTTCTCCTTGTTCTCGTTGAAGGTCTTCTCCACCTGGTAGTGTAGGCCGTCCAGGCGATTGCGCGCCTCTATCTCCTCGCGCTTGCGCGCGTCGTCCGCGGAGTGCGATTCGGCATCACGCATCATCTTGTCTATCTCTTCCTTCGAGAGACCTGAAGAAGCGGTGATCGTGATCTTCTGCTCGCGGCCAGTGCCCATGTCTTTGGCCGAGACGTTGACTATGCCGTTGGCGTCTATGTCGAAGGTGACTTCGACCTGCGGCATCCCGCGCGGTGCGGGCGGAATCCCTACCAGGTGGAACTTGCCGAGCGTGCGGTTGTCTGCGGCCATCGGTCGCTCGCCCTGAAGCACGTGGACTTCGACGGAGGTCTGATTATCGGAAGCCGTCGAGAAGACCTCAGACTTCCTGGTCGGGATGGTCGTGTTGCGCTCGATGAGCTTCGTGAAGACGCCGCCGAGGGTCTCAATGCCGAGGCTCAAAGGCGTCACGTCCAAGAGCAGGATGTCAGTCTTCTCGCCCGAAAGCACACCCGCCTGCACGGCCGCGCCGACGGCTACGACCTCGTCCGGGTTCACAGACTTGTTGGGCTCTTTGCCGAAGATGCCCTTGACGATCTCCTGCACCTTCGGAATGCGCGTAGAGCCGCCCACGAGCACCACTTCGTCAACCCTTCCGGCCTCGACACCAGCATCCTTGATCGCCTGCTCGACCGGAGCCTTGAGGCGCTGAAGGATTGGGTCGATCAACTGCTCGAAGCGTGAGCGCGTCAGCTTCATGACCAGGTGCTTCGGCCCCGAAGCGTCGGCCGTGATGAAAGGCAGGTTGATCTCCGTCTCCATCGCCGAAGACAGCTCGATCTTGGCCTTCTCTGCGGCCTCCTTCAAGCGCTGCAAAGCCATCTTGTCATTCGACAGATCAATGCCCTGATCGCGCTTGAACTCTTCCGTGATCCACTCCATCAGGCGCTCGTCTATGTCGTCGCCGCCCAGGTGCGTGTCGCCGTTCGTGGATTTGACCTCGACGACGCCCTCGCCCACTTCGAGGATGGAGATGTCGAAGGTTCCGCCGCCAAAGTCGAACACGGCTATGGTCTCGTCCTTCTTCTTGTCCAGGCCGTAGGCAAGTGCAGCAGCCGTCGGCTCGTTGACGATGCGCATGACTTCCAGGCCGGCGATCTTTCCGGCGTCTTTAGTCGCCTGGCGCTGCGCGTCGTTGAAGTAGGCCGGGACGGTAATCACAGCCTTATCAACCTTCTGGCCGAGATAGTCTTCGGCCGACTGCTTCATTTTTTGCAGGATCATGGCCGAAATCTCGGGCGGGCTCCACTCCTTGCCGCCAGCCTCGACTCTCACGTCGCCGTTGCCTGCGCCTTTAACCTTATAAGGGACTTGTTTGATCTCTTCCGTCACCTCGTTGTAGCGACGGCCCATGAATCTCTTGATCGAATAGATCGTGTTCTCAGGATTGGTGACGGCCTGACGCTTGGCGACCTGTCCGACCAGACGATTGCCATCCTTGGCAAAAGCGACCACAGAGGGGGTCGTGCGACCGCCTTCCGAGTTGGTGATGACGGTCGGCTCGCCGCCTTCCATCACGGCCACCACAGAGTTAGTCGTGCCTAAGTCAATTCCTATAATCTTACTCATTGCTCTCTTACTCTCCAGATTTTGATTGACCGCCCTCGCCCGAGGCCCTTTAGAAGCCTCCCCCGGCAAAAGCGGTGGAAGACGCGCCCGTGCCGCCTCTCTCAAGAAGAACCAGGCCGCCCGGAAAAAGCCGCTGCGGTCTGTCAATATTACGGGTTGAACGCATCCTTAATATAATACCTGAGTGCGTCGTTGTCAACTTTTATTTTAAGAATCCCCGCAACCCGAGACTTGCACTTAATTGTTGAAATATTAGAATTTAAAGTGAGCGGGCGGCCTCCATCCCGAGCCTATTCGGCTTGGCGTCGCTCTTCGTTGAGCAATTTGGAGACGAAAAAGACGTAGTGCAGCCCCGAGAGCACGGCCAGCAGGAAGACTGTCGCGTAGACGGTCGGCAGGTAATAACCGCTGATATTCGACGGGATGCCGGCGGCTATGAGTATCAGGACGACGGCCACAATCTGGACGACGGTGTTGATCTTACCGAGCAGGGAGGGGCGAAAGCGGCGAAAGCCGGTGACGATATTAATGGCCGCCGCGCCGACCAGGATAAAAACGTCGCGGCTGATGACGGCCGTCGTCACCCAGAAGGGGACGGGCAGGTGGCTTGGCGGCTGCTGCTGGGGGCTGATGGAGGGCAAGGAAAGGACTATGAAAGAAGTGACCAGCAGGAGCTTGTCTGCAATCGGGTCTAGGATGGTGCCGAGCTGGGAGCGCTGGTCGAAACGGCGCGCAAAGAGGCCGTCGAGGCCGTCCGTGACGCCCGCCATGATAAAGACCGCGAGCGCCCAGTAAAAACGCTGGTAAAAGAGCAGGGAGACGAAGAAAGGGATCATCACCATGCGCAGCATGGTCAGCAGGTTGGGCAGCGTCGCGATCCTGGAAGACATGTAAAAGCAGTGACGAGTGACGAGTGGCGAGTTGCGAGTTAAAAACAGTTACGAGCTAAAAGCTATTGCCCCAGTTTGTCACTCGTCACTTGCCACTCATCACTGCCTTACAGGCAGCGCAGCTCAAGGAGGGAGACTTCCGGGGGGCAGCCGTAGCGTATGGGGAGAACGACTGTGCCGAGCCCGCGCGTCACGTAAATCTGCGTCTCGCCCTGGCGGCCCAGGCCCCGGAGCAGGCGGCGGCGAGGGCGGCCCGAGGCGCTGCGCTCCGAGCGCAGGGCGACCTGCCCGCCGTGCGTGTGTCCGCTCAAGACCAGATCGACTCCGGCGCGCGCGGCGCGGCGCAAAATGATCGGATTATGAGCCAAAAGCAGCTTCATCTCGTCACGGCGCGAGCCTGCCAGGGCCAGCGAGAGGTCTTCGAGGCCGACCATAGTATCGTCAACGCCCGCGAGCCAGAAGGACGCGCCCCGCTCTTCAAAGCGCATGCCTTCGTTGACGAGCATGCGGATGCCCGCGAGGCGAAAGAGGTCTGTAATGAGCGCCGCATCCGTCCAGTGATCGTGATTGCCGAGCACTGCGTAGACGCCGTATCGAGCGCGCAAACCGCCCAGCATCTCCGCGCAGGGGGCGGCATATTCGCGCTCGTGCGAGACGTAATCGCCTGTGAGGGCGACGATGTCCGGCTCCAGGTTATTGGCCGTCTCGATGGCGCGCTTGATCTGCTCGCTTCCGGTAAAAGGGCTGTGGTGAATGTCCGAGAGCTGGACTATGCGCAGGCCGTCGAGGGCGCGCGGCAGGCGGCGCAAATGGATGACCCGATGCTCTACGCTGAGCATAAAGGGCTCGGCCAGGGCTGCGCGGGCAGCCTGTGCGAGCGCGCCCGCCAGCGCACGAAAAGGCGTTGACCGAGCAATGTCACGACCTGAACGCGCGGCCCGTCCGCGCTCTTTCCACCTGACGGTATTTGCCATGATTTGATCTTATTTGATCGGCGAGGCTTCTGCGGGGGCCCCACGCGCGCCCGATTCCTGCCAGAACCGGCGCATCCCCGAAAGCCCGCGCATTATACTAGGCGAGAGGAAAAAGGCAAAGAGCAGAAAAGCTTTCATCCCGGCTACACCTTTCTCCTTTTGCCTCATCTGAGGGGCCAGAACAGGGGGACGAGCAGCATAACTATGGCGAAGACGGCGATGGTGAGGATGGTTCCGACCTTGACGAAATCGAAGAAGCGGTAACGGCCCGGCGTAAAAATCAGGACGCAGGCCGGCTCAAGCGGCGTGATGAAGGAGCAGGAGGCGGCGTAGGTGATGGTGACGGCGAAGGTGCGCGGGTTGAGCCCGAGCGCCTGCGCAGTCTTGACGGCGATGGGCAGCATGACGAGTGCCGCCGCCTGGTTAGACATAGGCTGCGTGATGGCGACCGTCATGATGAAGAACCCGGCGAGCACAGCTATGGGCCCAAAGCTGCCGGTGGCCCGGACGATCAGGTCGGCCAGGTATTGATCGGCGTGCGTCTTTTCCATCGCGACGCCGAAGCTAATCATCCCTGCGATTAGAACGATCAAGCGCCATTCGATCATGTCGTAGATTTCCTGCGTCCGGAGCGCGCCGCTCGCAAGCAATATGAGCACGCCCAAGAGCACGGCGACGGCGAGCGGGACTAGGTGCGTGATCGAGAGCAGGAGGAAGACGGCGAAGGCCAGGATGGCCCAGCTTCTTTTCCCCGCGCGCCCGCGTCTTTCCGAGACATCTTCGAGCAGAAGAATCTGGCCGTCCTGGGCCAATCGCTCGACGTGCTCGCGCCTGCCCTGTACGAGCAGCACGTCGCCGAAACGAAGCGGAAGGGTGCTGATCTTCGAGAGCAGCGCCACGCCATGACGATTAATGGCGAGGACTGTCAATTGATAACGCTGCCGGAATTTCAAGCCCTTCAGCGTGCGCCCCGTAAAGTCCGAGCCCCTGAGCACGGTCGCTTCAAACAGCTCAACGTCTTCGCCTTCCAGCACGCGGTCGCTCAGCTTGAAGTCGGCCTTGATCTCAATGCCTGCCTCTGTCTTGACCCGCAGGATGTCTTCGACGCGCCCCTGCACGAGCAGTAAATCCTCTGCCTCGATCTTCTGATGTGCGCTCGGGGCTATGCGTCCCTGCGTGCCGCGCATGATGCCTATGACGGTCAGGTCAAGCTCGTCGCTGAGGTTCGCTTCGGCGAGCGTGCGCCCGACGAGCGGTGAACCAGCGAGGACGATCACCTCGGAGAGGTATTCGCGGATGTGGTACTGCTCTGTCAAAGAGTCCTCGCCGCCTCGTTTGGGCAGCAGGCGCAATCCGATCAGGAGCATGTAGAGCAGGCCGACGACGACAATCGGCACGCCGACCCAGGTCAGCTCGAACATCGAGAAGGGCTCCATCTGATAGCGAGGCAGCGCGCCCGAGACGGCCAGGTTCGTCGAAGTTCCGATCAGCGTGCACGTGCCGCCGAGGATTGCGCCGAAGGCGAGCGGCATCAGGAGCTTTGACGGCGCGACGCGTGCACGCTCGGCCATCCCCAAAACGACGGGCACGAACATGGCCGTCGTCGTCGTGTTCTTCATCACGGCGGCGCTGGCGGCGGCGACCACCATAATCAGCACCGTCAAGCGAAACTCATCGCCGCCCGCTATGCGATGCAGGCGACGGCCCACGACATCTATGACGCCCGTCTTGACCAGGCCCCCCGTGAGGATGAAGAGGCCGGAGATGGTGATGATGATGTCGTTGCCGAAGCCCGCGAAGCCTTCGGTCGCGGAGAGCGTGCCGGTCAGAATCAGGGCTATGACGAGCAGAATGGTGACTATATCTATGGGAATGCGCTCGGTCGCAAAGAGCACGACGGCAACGAGCAGCAGGAGGAGGACGATGGCAACGGGACTCATAAAAGTTTTCTGCTATAATCCGACCACACCGAAGGGTCAAAGGTTCAAGGCAAGGGGGAATTTTCAGTCGTGGATGAGCATTGCATTCTTATCATAGAAGATCAAGAGGACTTGGCCGAACTTTACGAGGCGACGCTCAAGGCGGCCGGCTATAAGGTCAGGACGGCCTACACGGGCGAAGAGGGCTTCGCGGAGTTCAAGGCCAACGGCGCTGACGTAATCCTGCTCGACATGACGCTGCCGGAGATGAACGGCGCGCAGGTCTTGCGAGAGATTCGCGCCATCAACGCCAGCGTGCCCGTCGTCATCGTCACGGGCGAGACGAGCACAGACCTGCGCCAGCGATGCGAACGACTGGGCGTTCAAGAGTATCTCTCCAAGCCGCCGGACTATGACGAGATGCTTGCGGCCATCAATCGCTCGATTCAGTCGCCGCCCGAGGAGGCCGAAGTCGTCATGCTGCGTCTCTCAAAGCCTGTGCTCTCACAACTCTCAGAGATAGACCCGAGCATTGAGCGCGCCATCACAAAGCTGCTGGACGAGCGCGAGCGGAAAACGATGAAGGCGGAAAGATAAAGAACCCCTTCCCGGCTTCTTTTCCCTTCTTTTCAATTGAACAGAGAACGCTCGACGGCGGTCGCGGCTTTTTTGGGCGGGCGCTTTCCACCTTTCTTAGCTGTCTCTGTGCCCGGATGATGGGCCAGGTGTTCGGCGTTGAGGCCGAGTTCGCGAAGGAGGGCGGCGAATTTCGGCGCGCCGTGCATGGTGATGATGCGCTGGGCGCGGCTCGCACGGGCCAGGTGCACCAGCTCGTCAAAGTCTGCGTGGTCGGAGAGCGGCAAGATCAAATCCACGCCCCTGTACATGTAGGGCGCGCTCCTGTGCATGGCCCAACCCGTCAGCATAATCAGGTATCGCCGCTCGATGTTGGTAATCATGGGCTGCTTGCGGCAGCCGGGCGGCGCTATCAGGACGCGGCCGCGCACGTGCTCGCGGCTATACTTTTCATAAGGCCCGGAGAACTCGACGCCCAGCTCTCTGTAAATCTCCGCGACATTCCAGACAGAGCCATGCAGCGTGACGCGATAGCGGCGGCGCAGCAGAAGCTCAAGCGCCTCCTGCCCTTTGCCCAGAGCGTAGGCGAGCACGACGGGGACTCGATCATCCGAGAGCGCACGATCAACGGCCGCGTAGAGCCGCTCGAAGGTCGCCACGTCGGGCGGGAAACGATAGAGCGGGTCGCCGAAGGTGGACTCCATGACGAGCGTATCGCAGGGCACGATGACGGCGTTTTCGGCCGCGACGTTGGGCCGCAGCTTGATGTCGCCCGTGTAGAGGAGGCGCTCGCCCTGGGCTTCGACGAGTACCTGCGCAGAGCCCAGGCAATGGCCCGCCGGAAAGAAGGTCAGCGCGAAGCGCCCGTAATCGCGCCGCTCGCCGTAGGCAAGCGTCTCCATCTCCGTCTCGCCCCGCCGATGGCGAAAGATGCGCGCCGTCTCCGGCGTGGCGATAATCGAGCGGTGCTCCGCTATGTGATCGGAATGGCCGTGCGAGATGACGCAGCGATCACGCGGGCCATCGGCGTCGAGCCACAAATCAAGCTCGGGCAGATACAATCCGTCGCGGTATTCGACTCTCAACAAATCCTTCGGCCCTCCACTTCAGAGCAAACCCGTCTCCGGAAGACTTGGGCTCTCGCCCGGCAAGCCTCCGTTCCTTTTCTCATTGCCACCTTCGGGAGATGATGTTGAATATATTATATTGCATGAGATGATGAGGACGAAGCAGCCACAGGTTGAAGAAGATGCTGTTGTCAAAGAGTCTTTGCGCCGCCGCGCCGCGCGTCGTTTGCTGCGGGCCGAGACGCTCTACGCGATCATGCTCTTAGGGTTTGCCGTGCTCGCCGCCTTCGCCTACTTCAACGCCTATTTCGGTTGGGATTTGAGGTTTGAGCGCGGGCTGCAAAATCTGCCCGTCCCCGGTCTACAGCAGTCCATGCAGACGGCCTCCATGTTCGGCAACAAGTGGAAGCCTTACGCGATCACGACCGCCACGGCCCTTGTCTTCCTGGCTTACGGCCGCCGCACAGAGGCCGCCGGGCTAGTCCTGAGCGCGGGCGGAAGCGCGGCCCTCAACGGTCTCGTCAAGATAGCCATAGCACGGCCCCGGCCGACTCCGGAACTGGTCAACGTTCAGGTCGATCTCCAAACGCAGAGTTTTCCGTCGGGCCATGTGACCTACTACGTCTGCTATTTCGGTTTCCTCTTCTTCGTAGCCTACGCGCTCTTGCCGCTGCGCTCGCTGGCGCGTCGTGCGGCGCTCGCTCTGACGGCCCTGCCCGTCGCGCTGATAGGCTTTTCGCGCGTCTACCTGGGCGCGCATTGGCCCAGCGACACGCTCGGCGCGTACCTCATGGGCGGATTGTGGCTCGCCTTCTCGCTGCACATGTATCGCGTCTGGAAGGAGCGCGCGACGTTTCATCCGGAAGAGAAGGCAGTCAAGGCCGAGTAAGTGTTCGGCGCTTTGCGGTCTACTTCTTGAGCGCCGGGCGCAGGTTCATATTGCTGATTAAGCGATGAAGGTAATTCGGGTGAACGCCGAGCAGGCGGGCCGCTTCCGTGAAGTTGCCTTTGGCCTGTTCGACAGCCTTCAGGATGAGCTGCTTTTTGGCTTCCGTGATGGCCTCGTGGTATTTGGTGACGCCTGCGCTCGGCGGGCTTTCGACCTCAAGCAGGGCTTCGGGCAAATCCTCCGGCAGGATGAGGTCTGAGGAGCTCAGGACGACGGCGCGCTCGATGGCGTTCTCAAGCTCCCTGACGTTGCCTGGCCAATCGTAATGAGAGAGAAGCTGGCGGGCAGGGGCGCTGATGCCCATCGCGTGCGGCTTACACTTCCGGCTGTAAAGGGCCGCGAAGTAGCTGGCCAAAAGCGGGATGTCTTCGCGCCGCTCACGAAGGGGCGGCATCTTGATCGAGACGACGTTCAGGCGATAGTAGAGGTCTTGGCGAAAGATGCCCTGCTTAATGGCCTCTTCCAGGTCGCGGTTCGTGGCGGCGATCAATCGGATGTCCACCTTGATCGTGCGCGTGCCGCCGACGCGCTCGAACTCCCGCTCTTGCAGGACTCGCAGCAGCTTGGTTTGCAGCACCAAAGGCATCTCGCCCACCTCGTCCAGAAAGAGCGTGCCGCCGTCTGCTACTTCCAGCTTCCCTTTCTTCTGCGCGACGGCTCCCGTAAACGCCCCTTTCTCATGGCCGAACAACTCTGATTCGAGAAGCGTTTCCGTCAGCGCAGCACAGTTGACGGCGACGAAAGCTTTGTCGGCGCGGCGGCTGTTGAGGTGAATGGCGCGGGCAGCCAGCTCCTTGCCCGTGCCCGATTCGCCGTTAATCAAAACGGTCGAATCCGTGGGCGCGACCTTTCGGAGGAATTGATAGACGCTCTGCATGCGCGGGCTCTCGCCGATCATGTTGTGTTCGAGATGAATGTCTGCTTGCAGGCGGCGGTTCTCGCTCTCAAGCCACTCAACGCGGCGAGTGTTCTCCAGGGCCACTGCGGTGATGTTGGCGATGGCCGTCAAGAGCTTCAGGTGATCTTCGTCAAAGCGCGCATTGAGACTGCTCGTGCAGAGATAGATGACGCCGAGCACCTTTTCCAGAAGCACTAAGGGCACGCACATGACTGAATGACTGCGCGAAGCGATCAGGCTTTCGGTGATGTCAACGCCTGCGCCTGCCTGCACGTCGTTGCTGAGCAGGGCGACGCCCTCGCGCAGGACTTTCTGGCTGATCGTGCGGCTGACGTGAACGGGGCGCTCCGGGCCCGCCTCACGGTCTAAGCCGAAGACGGAGGCGAACTCCTCTCCGCCGTCCACCAGGAGGATAGCGCCCTGCTCGGCTGGGACGACTTCCAGTATCAACTCAAGCAGCTCCCTTTCAAGCTGCTCGACTCCGCGCACGAGGTTGATCCTCATGCTGATCTTCATCAGCGCGCTCAGGTCGCGCGCCATCAGGTAGAAAGCATCCTTGACGCGCACCTGAACGGTCGCGGCCGTCAGCAGGTTACTATCGTCCATCACCACCTGGCTCGAAGAGACGGGCGCTTCCGTCTCGCCCGTGAGGAAAACAAAGAGGTGATGGCCGATGCGAACGCGGTCGCCGTGGGCCAGCTCGCGCTCCTTGACGGGCACGTCGTTGACGAATGTGCCGTTCAGGCTTTCGAGGTCTTTGATCTTGAACCGGTCGGCGGCGCGCTCTACGACGCAGTGCCGCCTTGAGACGGAGCCGTCCGCGATGCAGAGCTGATTGGAGGAGTCTCGCCCGATGGTCGTCTCCTCTCCGCTGCCGAGAGGCATTATCTGCCCCTTCAAAGGCCCCGCGATGGCTGTCAGTCTCGGATTCATCTGGAAAGCGCCCCTCGAATCTCTTTAACACATTTACCCGGATCAAGCATAGAGCTTGGCGGGAAAGTCCGGTGATGTGAGACAAAACTATCCAACCGGTTAGCCACTCTATCCTTTTGGATAGAGTCAAGGGCCGACCCGCTCCCGCAGGGCTCGCCTCGCCCGGAAGCCCCTTCAGAGCATTATCTTATTCTTAACCAAGCAGTTTTGGTAATCGGCCGCGCCGTGGGCCCAGCCTTGAGAGCGGCTTGATGGCCGTGGCACACCGTTAGCATATATGCATCTCCGATCACGGGATTCGCCCCAACCTAACCCCTGATCGTGATTGAAAAAACGGATGAAGCGGCCGGTCGCTCCACCAGCGGCCACTTTCACCCCGGTGAGCCGACGAGCGGTCGGCCAGCTTCGACCGAACAGAAAAAGGGTAGGCAGTAAGGAGATTAAGATGACAACGCAAGCCATTAAAGCCGCCATGATGTTGATACTAATCATTACCGTGGCGTTCATGACAGCGGTCGTCTCCGCCAATTCTTGATTTTTCGAGCAGCCGCCGAGGCCGTGGTGAACATCGGCTCGCGCCCGAGTCAGGCCGAAGATCGAACGCGACGATCACGATCCCAAAGGCCAGTTGTCACTGACCCGGACGTAAGCGCAATGTTAATTCGAGCGAGGACGAACTCCACGGCCCAAGCGGCCCCGAAGCGAAAGGCTGCAAGAGCTGAAACGATATTGATCTTCCCAACGGCGCAAGCCGATCTTCCGCAGTAAACCGCCCCAACTGACGCCCCTACCTGACCCGCGTCGAACAAGGGAAACGGCAATCCGAGCCATCGCAAACTCGGATTGCCGTTTCGGGTTTTAGAGCAAGGCTTAATATCTTCTACGGCAACAGTCGCCAGTTATTCGACGGCTCCACCGGAATCTGTTTATGGCGCTCGACCCAGTCGATAATCAGCTCGCGCACCTCCTCGCTTGAGCGGTAGACGACGGGAGCATCCTTGTACATCGTGTAGCCGCCGCCGCCGTTGACGCGGTAGTTATTGGAGACCAAGCGTATTTTCTGCGTCGGGCTCAGGGGCTTGCCCTGAAAGCGCAGGTTGCGTATGCGTTGGCCCACGGGCTTCGTGAGGTCTATTTCGTACTCGACCCCTTCGGCAACGTCGAAGTTGTAGCCGGGGATTCTCTCGTCAATCAACTCGGCAGCAGTCTTCCCCGGCACGTAAGGCAGAAAATATTTGGCCGAGTGTTCGAGCGCCTCCTTTAACTGCTGGCCCGTGACTTCGAGCGTGACGAGCGTGTTCTCATAGATGTAGAGCCCGGCGATGTCGCGCACGGTGACGGGCCCGCGCGAGATACGCGCCTCCGGGTTGAAGCTTGCGGCCATCGAGACATCTGCCTTGCCCGCCTCCAACTGCACGCGCTGAATCAAGTCCAGAATGGCCGTATCGCGCAGGCGCGCCTCTGTGGCGTTCAAATCTGCCGCCGATTCGCCAATCACGTGTCCGAGCCAGGCTTGAGTCTCGCGGTCGTAGGGCTCGACCAGCCTGGAGATTTCCGCGTCCGCTTCCACCTTGTCGTCGAGAGGAATGGTGCGCGCAGATTTCGCAGCCACGCGCCAGCGCCCGCCTTCGGTCTTCTCCATGTAGAGGTCTGCGCGCGCGACGTGGCGTCCCCAGTGGTTGGCCTGCGTCAGCAGCACGCCGTTGATGATGAGCGAAGGCACTTCGCGGTGCGTGTGGCCCATGAGGATTACATCTATGCCGGGCACTTCCCTGGCGATGCGTATGGCCTCGTTTTCGTTCGGAACCTGTCCGGGCCGCGCCTCGCCCGTGCGCAGGTCTTCTTCCAGGCCCATGTGCATCGCGACTATGACCAGATCAACGCGCTCCTTCTCTCTGAGCACCGTGACCCAGCGCCTGGCCTCCGGAGCGGGGTCGCGAAACTCCAGCCCCGCATAGTTCTGCTGGTTCTCCCAATTCGGAATGCCCGGCGTCGTCAGGCCGAGGATGCCGACGCGCACGCCGCCCCGTTCTTTGACGACGTAAGGGTCGTAAGCCGTTTCATCCGTGCCCTTCTTGTAGGTGTTGGCGGAGAGCCAGGGGAACTTCGCCTCGCGGCGCGCTTTGCCGAGGACTTGCAGGCCGAAGTTGTATTCGTGATTGCCCACGGCCATCGCGTCGTACCCGAGGGCATTCATCGAAAGCATCATCGGGTCTGGCGGCGCGTTGTTCTTCTTGTTGTGATAGTAGGCCAGGGGCGTGCCCTGTATGGTGTCGCCGGAATCTATGAGCAACAGGTTGGGATTATCTTTGCGCGCCTGACGGATAACGGTGGCCGCCTTGGCGAGGCCGCGATTGTCCGGCTTGTTCGTGTAGTAATCCACGGGCAGTATATTGCCGTGCAGGTCTGTCGTCGCCATGACGGTGATCTGCACGCGCGCGGGCGGCCGGGCGGCGCTTCCCGCCCACGTCTGCGCCAGAAGGGCGAGCGCGATCAACAGTACGGACGGCAAGATAAAGCGTAAAGAAGTCCTGGCCTTCATCGTGTGTCCCTCCGAAGCTTTCGTTATTGGTTCCCCGTGCTGGTCTAATACGAAGTATACACCTCGACGGCGCTCGCGCCGTTGATCGTCACTTCAAATACTTTCCGGTAGTGGGCCCTGATCTCTGCCAGCTTCTCGCGGTTCTCGAAATAGGTGCGCCCGCGCTGAAGGATGAAGTAGGTGTCGGGGGGCGCGTCCCGTAGGTTGAAGGCACGGTCGGAGAGGACGCGCGATTGCAAGTCTGTGCGCCCCGATGCTTGCGTGTAGTAGCGCACGACTCCGGGCGTTTCGTGCGCGACCGTAGCGCCGCGCGGCGCTCGCTCCGAGACGTAATGGATGGCCTCGCGCAGCCCGTCGTCATAGAACTCGTCGTGCGGGAAATAGTAGCCCGTGCGCCCGCCGCCCAGGGCGTTCGTATAAGCGGCATAGTGCGGGAGGTTCGCGTAGGCCACAACCGCAGGCCAGGCTATGAAGAGCAGGAGCGCCGCTACCAGGCTTGCGCGCGCGGCGCGCTCCTCTCCTATTGACTTCAAGAGCGAGACGGCGAGGCGCACGAGCGTGACGATGCCTATGGCCGCGATCATGTAGACGAACGGCAGCAGCGACAGCGTGTAGCGCAGCCACTTCGCGCCGAAGAGCGAGTACGGCACGATCCAGAAGAAAAACATCAGGAGCGGAAAGGCATACGAGGGATGTCGCCAGCGACGGACAGCCGTCGTGAGCCCGACCAGGAAGCTTGCGAGCACGGGCAGCGGCATCTTGATCGCCAGAAAGAGGAGGTAAAAATAGAGGGGCGTGCCCCAGAACGGCGTCGCCGAAGGATTATTGCGGTAGAGGTGCTCGCCCATCAGGTAGCCCGTGTGCGTCAACAGTTGCTCGCTCGTGTAAGCCTGCAAGTAGCTCCAGGTCTGCGGCAGCAGCACAATCGGGTTGGCGAGGAGAAAGAGTACCGGGATGATGAAGTAAAAGATGCGTGGCGTGTGGCCCCCCGGCTCGCCCGGCTTCCGCTTTCGCACCTTGAAGTAGTGGTGATAGAGCATGTTCAATCCGAAATAGTGCGGGAAATATTTTGAAGCGAACATGAGGCCGAAGGACGCGCCGCTCAGCAGGTAGCTGCGCCGCTTGCGTTTCTGCTCCGTAGGCCCGGCCTGCTTGGCCCTGATGTAGAAGTAGAAGGCCAGCAGCATGAAGAAGACCAAGAGCGTGTCTTCCTTAGCGATGCGGTTGTAGGTGATGGCGTTGATGCCGAAGGCCCACAGAGCCGCCGCGAGCAGCCCCGTCCGGCGGTCGAAGAGAGCCGCCGTCAGAAGAAAGAGCGGCAGGGCCGTGAGCGCGCCGAACAGAATGTTCGGAAAGCGAAGCGCCGCCTCGTCCGTGATCTGCGCGGACTGTGAGCGCGCCGCGCGATTCCACAGGGCTGCCCCGTGCATGGAGGCGAAGATCATAGCCTTCATCAACATCGGATGCTCTGCGTTCGGGCGGATGTCGCCTTCGGCGTAAGCGCGCACGGCTTCCAGCTTGTTGATCTCGTCTTCGGCAAAGCCGACGGCAGAGATTCCCGCGAGCCGCAAACCCAGCCCCATCAAGAGCAGCGCCGCGAGCACCACGGCGACGGCCCATTGGCGGGCGCTCGTGCGTGTGCGCTGCTCCTGCGTTTCCCGGCGTGCCACCGATCGGGGCCGGGCCGTTTCTATCTCGACAGAGTGCGACAAGTGATTGCCTCTGGTTAAGGGAATAGCACGAGGAGAGAGGTTAAAAGGTCGTGCGGAAGCAAAGCGTCCGTCCAACCGGATAAATTTTCGTGTGGAGGTCTGGGGCGCTTCCCTTTCATGCCCCTTATTTCCCTCTGTTCTCTGGCGCTTCTATCTGGGCTCGCTGGCGGGCAGGCCGCTGCCCGTGGCGATCTCTTTGGCGACGGCCGCCTGCGACTGTTCCGCGACCTCGCGCAGCGAGAGCCCACGGCGCACAAGCAGCGCGACGCCGAGAGCTGTCCAGCAGATAATGCGCGCCTTGCGTATGATGGCGAGCGTGATGCCGCTCGTCTTGCCGAACTTGAGCGCGTGCGTGACCCAGCCGGAGCCTGCCTCGTCCACGCCCATGCGTAAGGGCACGAACTTGAAAACTACGTTGATGACGCGGTTGACGGATTCCAGGACGAAAGCCGTCAGCAAAAGCGACGTGCCGCCGGCCGCCCCCGCGTCGCTGATAAAAGAGAGCACGACGTAGACTTCGACCACGCCCGAGAGATGAAAGCAGGCTTCCAAAAGCAGAATGGGGAGAAAGCGCGAGCGGTTGCGCGCATAGAAGCCGTAAACGCGCTCTTCCAGAGAGCGCACCCTTTCTCTTCGCGTCTCAAGCAGCCTGCGACCTACGCCGCGCCCGTGCAGGTAATCGGCCGCGCCGCTCAAAAACTTCCACTGCTTGCGTATGACCAGAAAGGCGACGGCGATCACCACGACGACTGCGCAGAGCGCGCTCGTGCCGATCAGCCGCAGAGGCTTGTTCAGGTCAAAGCTCAGCAGGAGCGCAGCCATGCCGGAGAAGATGAAGAGCGAGACCGAGAGGCTGTAGAAAAGGTTCTCGACGGCGAGGGCCGGGAGGCTCGCCATCAGCGGCACGCGCTGGCGCACCAGGGCCGCCTTCGCAGGCTCGCTGACGATGATGCCGAGCGGCACGAGCGTCCCCACAGCGTCGCCGATCAGGTAAGCCTTGAAGGCGTCGCTGAACGGCAGCCTGTGCTCTCCTTCAAAACATCTAGTCCAGGCCAGCGAGCGCACGACGGGGCGCACGGCGCTGACCAGGAGCACCAGCAGAAACCCCAGGCCAAGCCGCTGTATGCCTTCCAGAATCTCCGCGAGCCCGGCCGAGCGGACGAAATAGAGGAAGAGCAACAGGCCGAGGACTGCGAACAGTAGGCCGAGCGGCGCAAATCTTTTTGAAGCCCTCTTACTTTGGGCGCTCTCGTTCATGCTACGAAGGTGTCGGGGCCTCTCGCAGGCCGCGCTCCGGATTTCTCTAACCACAAAAAAGGGTTCGATAAAGCAGCAAGATACGGTATCGTGCCACCATTCTCAACCCCGCAATAGATGTGCCCGGCGTCAGGCAAAGGGAAAAAGGTCACAGACGAAAGGAAAGAAGCAATATTGATCTGACAGTTGTCGGATGAAAGCAAAGGGAAAAGCGAACGGCCGGACGAGCTTTCAATTCAAGCTTTCAACCCCGCTTCACCTTTTTCCTTTTGCCTTTTTACTTTTGCCTTGTTTATGATGCTATATCCTAAATTTATAATTTTCCCTTGAGCAAGACTGAGATGAGTCAAACAGCAATAGAGCAGCAACAGGCACGGCCTTTGACCCTGCTGTCCGAGGACGAGGAGATGTTTCGGGCGAGCGTGCGCGAGTTTGCCGAAGGCGAGCTGCGCCCCCGTGTCGAAGAGATGGACGAGCGCGGGCAGCTTGACCCGGCGCTCACGAAGCAGTGCTTCGATCTGGGGTTGATGGGCATCGAGACGCCTGAGGAATACGGCGGCGCGGGCGGCTCCTTTTTCACGGCCATCCTCGCCGTCGAAGAGCTGTCGAGAGTTGACCCTTCGGTCGGCGTCTTCGTGGACGTACAGAACACGCTCGTCAATAACGCGCTGCTGCGCTGGGGCACAGACGAGCAGAAGCGCCGCTATCTGACGCAGCTTGCGAGCACCCGCGTCGGCGCTTACGCCCTGAGCGAAGCCGGTTCAGGCTCGGACGCCTTCGCCCTGGCGACGCGCGCAGTGGAGCGGGGCGACGATTTTCTCCTGAACGGGCGCAAGCTCTGGATTACGAACGGCAACGAGGCGGAGATCTTCATCGTCTTTGCGAACGCGAACCCGGACGAAGGCTATCGCGGCATCACCGCCTTCATCGTCGAGAAGGGCTTCGAGGGCTTCTCGGTCGGCAAGAAGGAGAACAAGCTCGGCATTCGCGCCTCTTCGACTACGGAGATCATCCTCGAAGACTGCCGCGTGCCGAAAGAGAACGTGCTCGGCGAAGTGGGCAAGGGCTATAAAGTCTCCATCGAGACCTTGAACGAGGGCCGGATAGGCATCGGCGCACAGATGATCGGCATTGCGCGCGGGGCGCTTCAGTCGGCGCTTGCTTACACGGCCGAGCGCGAGCAGTTCGGCAAGGCCGTCAACGAATTTCAGGGCGTGCAGTTTCAACTGGCCGAGATGGCGACGGAGCTTGAGGCCGCGCGCCTGATGGTCTACAACGCGGCGCGCTTGAAGGACGCTCATCAGCCCTTCGTTAAAGAGGCGGCGATGGCCAAGCTCTATTCGTCGCGCGCCGCCGAGGCGATAGCTTCGCGCGCCATAGAGCTTTACGGCGGCTACGGCTTCGTCAAGGATTACCCCGTGGAGAAGTTCTGGCGCGACTCGAAGATCGGCGCAATCTACGAGGGCACGTCCAACATGCAGTTGCAGACCATCGCCAAGCTGCTGACGGGCGGCAAGCGCCCCTTCGTCGTCTAGCATTTCCGAGGAAAAGGAGAGTCAAAGAAGTGGCCTCGTCGCGCATCGAAACCTTCAAGCAGATGTTGGAGAGCGACCCGGAAAACAGTCTGGTGCGTTTCGGACTGGCAAACGAATATCTAAAAGCGGAGCAGTACGAAGCGGCCGCAGCGGCCCTCTCCGACTACTTGCAGCGCGCCGACGACGAGGGCGCAGCCTACGGCATGCTCGCGCGTGCTTTAGAAAAACTGGGCCGCCGCGACCAAGCGCGCCAGGCTTACGAGCGCGGCATCGCTGCCTCCGAAAAGCACGGCCACCCCTCGATGGCCGAAGACTATCGCATGACGCTTGCGACCGACTATGAAGACTGACACCAAAGTATTGAAACTCGTGAGGAGAACCGACGCCATGAGCAGCGCAGTGACGGAAGCGCCTGAGCACGAGCATAGCGAGCTGGATCGCGAGCAGATGATTGCGATTTACCGGACGATGTATACGTCGCGGCGGCTCGATGACAAAGAGATTCAGCTCAAGGGGCAGAACAGGATTTTCTTTCAGATCAGCGGCGCGGGCCACGAGGCCGTGCTTGTCGCCGCCGGGTTGGCCCTGAAGCCTGGTTACGATTGGTTCTATCCTTACTATCGTGATCGCGCGCTCTGTTTGCAACTCGGCATGACGCCTCTGGAACAGCTTCTCTCGGCCGTCGGGGCCGAGGCCGACCCGAACTCGCACGGCCGCCAGATGCCTTCTCACTGGGGAAGCAAGAAGCTGAACATCGTCTCGCAGTCTTCGCCGACGGGGACGCAGCTTCTACAGGCCGTCGGGTGCGCCGAGGCCGGCTATCGCGCCAAGCTCATCACGAAGCTGCGCTCGACGATAGAGAATTTCCACGACGACGAGATAGCCTACGTCTCTTTGGGCGACGGCACGACGAGCGAGGGCGAGTTCTGGGAGGCTCTGAACACGGCCTGCAATCTACGCTTGCCCGTGCTCTTTCTGGTCGAGGACAACGGCTACGCGATCAGCGTCCCCGTCGAGGTGCAAACGGCAGGCGGCGACATCTCCAAGCTCGTCTCAGGCTTTCCCAATCTCTACATTCAAAAGTGCGACGGCACAGACCCCTTAGAATCCTTAGAAGTGATGCGGCGCGCGGTCGAGAACTGCCGCGCGGGCCGTGGGCCCGCCTTCGTCCACGCCAAAGTCATACGCCCCTATTCGCACTCGCTCTCGGATGACGAAAAGCTCTACCGCCCGGACGAAGAGAGGACTTCGGATGCCGAGCGCGATCCGATCAAGCGTTTCGGCGCGCTGCTGGTCGAAGAGCAGATCGTCACGCAGGACGAGTTGCAGCGCATCAAGGACGAGGTTGATCGTGAAGTGAACGAGGCGGCAGACCTTGCGCTCGCCAGCCCGCAGCCTGCGCCCGGAACGGCGACAGACTACGTTTATTCGCCCGACGTTGACCCGACCTCCGCAGAGTTCGACACGGAAGAGGGGGCCGAATTGTCCGGCAACGCGGGCACTATGGTTGACCTCATCAATCGCTGTTTGCACGAAGAGATGGCGCGCGACGTACGGATAGTGGTCTTCGGCGAGGATGTCGCAGACTGCTCGCGCGAAGAGTACCTGGACAAGGTCAAGGGCAAGGGCGGCGTCTTTAAGGTCACGGCCAATCTGCAAAGGAAGTTCGGGGCCGCGCGCGTCTTCAACTCGCCGCTCGCGGAGGCCAACATAGTGGGCCGAGCCGTCGGCATGGCGACGCGTGGCTTGAAGCCTGTGGTCGAGATACAGTTCTTCGATTACATCTGGCCCGCCTACCACCAGATCAGAAACGAGCTGGCGCTGATGCGCTGGCGCTCGGGCAACGAGTTCAAAGCGCCGGTCGTGATGCGCGTCCCCGTCGGTGGCTACCTGAAGGGCGGCGCGATCTATCACTCGCAGTCGGGCGTCTCGATCTTCACGCACATTCCCGGCCTGAGAGTCGTCTATCCTTCAAACGCGCTCGACGCCAACGGGCTGCTGCGCACGGCCATCCGCATTGACGACCCCGTCCTCTTCCTTGAGCACAAGCACCTCTATCGCCAGGCTTACAACAAGTCGCAGTATCCGGGCGACGACTTCATGATTCCCTTCGGCAAGGCCAAGCGCGTGCGCGAAGGGAAGGATGTTTCGATCATCACGTACGGCGCGCTCGTCCAGCGTTCGCTCGTGGCCGCCAAGCAGGCCGAAGCCGGGGGCACGAGCGTCGAGATCATAGACCTGCGAACGCTTGCGCCTTACGACTGGGAAGCGATTGCCGAGTCTGTGAAGAAGACCAGCCGCGTCATCGTCGCGCATGAAGACTCGCTCTCGTTCGGCTACGGCGCGGAGATAGCCGCGCGCATCAGCGACGAGCTGTTTGAGTACCTGGACGCGCCCGTGCGCCGCGTCGCCGCCCTAGACACCTTCGTCGGATACGCGCCGCAACTCGAAGACGCCATCCTCCCGCAGGTGGACGACGTGGCGAAAGCTATCAGAGAGCTTTGTAGCTATTGAAGGCGTACACGTTCGGCTACTTCAGAAAAAGGCGGCCGCGAGCTTAAACGGGCCGCCTTTTTCATGCTTCAAGAGCGGCAAGATGCCGTACACGCGCGTGTATCGTAACGTATCGCCCCCGCTCGGGGCCGCCCGCCTCTCTTTACCGCAAACGGTTGATTGCCCCAAGGTTAACCCCCGCCTTGAGAACTGGCATAAGCGTTGCCATCCATTTCCTCGGATAATTCTGTATCTCCCCAGACAGGCAAAATAAATTCAGGAGGAGAAAGTAGATGAATAAACGCTTAGTGAGCATTGCGGGAGGGCTTGTGCTCTCGCTGGCAGGACTGGCCCTCGGCCAGGACACGCAGACACCCGCTACCACGACGACAACGACTACGCCGACGACCACCACAACCACCACCACGACGCCAACCACGGTTACTCAAACGACACAGAACGCCGACGGCTCTTGGACTGTGGTGGAGTACCCGGTAGGCAAAGAGGTGATGGTTAACCTGACGCCTTCGACGACGCTTCCGGGCGCTACGGGGACGGCCAAGATCATGCGTATGGCCAACGGCACAATGATTAACCTAGACCTCAAGGGCTTGAGCACAGACACGAGCACCTTGAATCTCTACGCGGTTGACCCAAGCGGACATCTGACTCTCGTCGGGCCCGTGACGGTCAATAACGGCGTGGGCACATTCAGCGCGACGACGACGGCCCCGCTCGACCGCTTTATGCTGGTCGTATCGCCGGACGCCAACCTGACGACCTATGCGCCGACGACGAACGTGCTGTTGCGCAGCGCCGTGCCGCAAGGCTACGCCGTCGTGCCGCTCTCAAGCCGTGGCGAGAGGGATGGAGCGCCGGTCGGCGAGCGCGTCTCTGCGACGACGACGGCCAACACGGCGACGGCTTACACGGCTCCGATGCTCGGCATTCCGGGCTTCCGTCGCGGCACTGACACGGAGATGAAGATCAATCTTACGGGAGCGATGACGGGCGCGCGCGCCAACGTCTTCATCGAGCCCCGCAAGGATGGGCCCACGACGATCAAGATGCGCTTTCACGAGTTGAAGGAAGCGCCCGCCGGTAAGGTCTACGCCGTGTGGGCCGTCTCGCCCGACAACCGCTACGTGCGCCTCGGCCAGATAGTCAACACGGGCCAGCGCAATGAAGCGCAGATCCAGACCGAGACTGCTTTGCAGGACTTCGGGCTGCTGATTACGATGGAGGACGAGTTCTCGAACCCGACCGGCACGGTCGTCGGGACGATCATCAAGTAACGAGCCGGAACCACCGGACAGTATAAGGATGAAGGAAAAGCCAGGCTGCTTTTCCTTCATCCTTGCTTTTCCATCCCTGTTAATTTCTCTTCAACGACATTACCCGAAATCGTGTGATATGGCCGGGCCGTGTTCGTGGTATATTTGTGTCAGCCGGTGAACCGGTGGCCGGTAACTCCCGACCGCCGGCCCCGTCCGAAGAACCGGCGCTCCTCGGGACAGTTGAATCGCCAAGCGGGACTCGTAAGCTAAACCGAGCGAGCCCGCCGAACCGTTTCATAGCTCATCCAGAACGAAGCTCCCGGAATTTTTTTGAAAGGCTTGCCCCTCTTTGCCGTGCGCCTTTGCGGCGCGCGCGCAGGGAAGAACGGGCTTAACTTATGAGACGCAACTTCCCCCTGTTGCTCGCCCTCGCTTGGCTTCTCCTGTTCGCCCGCATCGTTCGGGCCGAAGAACCCCTACCCGAACTGATTCGCCGCGTCAAGCCCTCGGTCGTCTCCGTCATCACCTACGACGCCAAAGGCAATACTGCCGTGACAGGCAGCGGTTTCTTCCTGCGCCCCGGCCAGGTCGTCACAAACCTGCACGTCATAGAGGGCGCGCATCATGCCCAGATCAGGACGTTCGACGGTAAGGGCAGGACGTTCCCCGTCGCAGGCATCCTCGACGTAGACCTCGAAGGCGACCTCGCCATCCTGAGCATAGAGATGCCTGCTGACCGCGTACGCACGCTCTCCGTCTCCGGGGTCGTCCCCGAAGAGGGCGAAAAGGTTTTCGTCATCGGGAGCCCCCTGCGCATGGAAGGCTCCATCGCCGACGGCATCGTCTCGGCCATCCGCGAAGTCCCGAACCTCGCCAAGATCATTCAGGTCACGGCCCCCACCTCGCACGGAAATTCCGGCAGCCCGCTCTTCAACATGCGCGGCGAGGTCATAGGCATCGTCACTATGGTCGTCACCAACGGCCAGAACATCAACATGGCGATTTCGTCTTCGCGCCTCTCGTCGCTTGAGCCGAAAAAGATGCTGAGCTTTGAAGAGCTGGCCCCGAAGCTGCGGGGCGGCCCGCAGGCCGACGCCGTCTCCGAGCGCTGGTATCTGAACGGGCTCAACTCGCTGTGGCTCGGCAACTACGAGAGCGCGCTCGGCTATTTCGAGATCGCCGTGGATAAGAATCCGGGAAGGGCCGAAGCCTGGATTCAGGTCGGCTATTGCAAGGTCAAGCAGGGAAAGAATCGCGACGCCATACGCGCCTTTCAGAAGGCCATAAGCCTGCGGCCCAACTCGGCCGAAGCGCACAACAAGCTCGGCGACGCCTACTTCTATTCGGGCAGCTTTCAGGAGGCCATTGAAGCCTACAAGCAGGCCGCGCGCCTGAACCCGCGCAACGCGGAAGCCTACTACAATTTGGGCATGGCCTACCTGGAGATAGGCGACCGCGACCAGGCCATAGCCGAGAGCCGCCGCTTAGAGACGCTCGACGCCAAGCTCTACGATAAGCTGGTGAGCGAGATTCACAGGTAAGAGAAGACAGGTTCGGAGACGGAGAAAGGGTGAAAGCTTCTTAACGAGCTTTCACCCTTTCCCTTTTAATCTTTCACGACCGGGCTTTTATTCTTCTCCCGCCTGGCTCGTAAAGACGTTTCTGTCTATCTGTTCGGGATTGCCGATGACAACGAAGCGTATGTTGCGCATGTAGGTGCGTGCGACTCTCTGCACGTCTTCGGGAGTGACGGCGCGCAGGCGTTCGATGGTGACGAGCGAGTTGCGCCAGCCGCCGCCGATCAGTTCGTACTGCGCCAGCTCGCCGGCCTGCGCCGCGTTCGTCTCCTGGCCCATGTAATAGCTGGTCAGGTATTGCGAGACGACGCCCGTGATCTCGTCCGCCGTGATCGGGTCGTGTTGCAGGCGCGCGATCTCGTCGAGCATGACGCGCACGGCGCGGTTAGCATCGACGGCCGTCACGTAGATGCCGCCCACGTTCGCCCCCTGGCTGTTGAGAAACGCGCTCGGGGCATAAGAGAGATTGCGCTTGACTCTGACCTCCTCGAAGACGCGGTCGCGCAGCACGCTCGAAGCTATCCGCATCGGGTAGATGTCTGCCGCCGTCAAGGACGGCGCGGCAAAGAGTCCCTGTATGTAGTTGGTCGGAAGTCCCCGGCGGGTCACTTCGACGGAGGGCGTGGCGAAGGCCAGTTGCGGCAGCGGCGAGGGCTGGTAGTTGCCGCGCGGAAGCCGTCCGAAGGTCTGCGCGATGCGCTGGCGCAACAGGGCCGGGTCAAGGTCGCCGACGATGACCAGCAGCAGCCGCGAGGTCTGCATCATCTGCTGGTGATAACGGCGCAGGTCTTCGACCGTCAGCCGAGCTATAGTCTCGGCCGTCCCGCGCGGCCGGTTGAAATAAGGATGCCCGGCGTAGGCCACCTTCTCCTGCAAGCGTTGCAGGTAATCGTCCGGGTCGTCCACGTCGTCGCGCAGCGACGCCACCATGCGGCTCTGCACCAACTGGACATCCTGCGCCGTGAAGGACGGCCTGAGCGCAACGTCCGTGAATATCTCCCAGGAGCGGTCGAAGTTGGCGCGCGTCGAGATCAGCGAAAGCGTCGAGTAGTCGTAATTGACACCCGCGCTCACCACAGTCCCCATGCGTGAAGTTTCGGAGCGCATACGCTCGCGCGGGAAACTGGCGCTCGCTTCGGTCGCCGCGTCCAGCATGAGAGCTTCAATGCCTGCGTTCTCGGCAGTGATGTTGCGCGAGCCGCCGCGAAGGAAGAGCCCCGAGGCGACGGTCAGGCTGCCGGGCCGCCGCTTGACGATCACCTTCAGGCCGTTCACGTCGAACTCGGAGACGAGCGCCGCCTGCGTCGCCTCGACGCTCTGGATGCTCGTCTGATCGGGCACGCGGGGCTGCTGCGGCTGAGAGCTTGCGCTCTTGTCCTGCCCTGCTGGCTGCTGCGCAAGGCTGCGCGCCTGCGCCGTCAAGGGCAGCGCGGCGACGAGCGTTAAGACGAGGCTGAGAGCCGCTCTTCTCAAGCTCACGCCCATACTCCGTTTTTCGTTCTCTCTTTCCATATCTCTCCTCGTACCCTTCCGCCTCACTGGCCGATCAAATCTTCAGGCTTGAGCTGGGCCTTCTGCTGCGCCTCTTCGGAGATGAGCGCGACTCCTATGTGCGGCTTGCCCTGAATGTAGGTCGTGACGTAGCGGCTGATGTCTGCGCGCGTCGTGCGCCGCAGATTTCCCAGATAGCCACGGAAATAGTCCAGCCCCGTCGAGGCCCACCAGAAGCTCAAGGTGTGCGCGTAGTCGCTCAGCTTCTCGCGCGAGTAAAGGTCATCGGCTTCAAGCAGCGCCTTGGCGCTTTCAAGCTGCTCGTCCGTGAAGTAGTCGCGGTCGTTGAAATGCGCGATCTCGTTGTAGATGGCACGCGTCGCCTCGCGCGCCTTCTCGGGCGAAGTCTGCGCCAGGATCGTGATTGGGCCCACGTTGCGTTGCGTCAAATAGCCTATGCCGACGCCGTTCACTAATCCTGTATCGACGAGCGCCCGCTGGAAGCGCGAGTTGGGCTGCGTCAGGATAAAGGAGAAGACATCCGCGGCGTACGTGCCCGGATTGTCCTTGCCGATTGAGGGCCCATGCCAGCCGATCTCTATGATGACGTTCTGCACGGGCTGCTTGACGATCACGCCGTCGCTTTTAGGCAGCGGCGGGTGCTCGACCAGGGGATACTTGACGAAGGGGTCTTCGGTGCGCTCCCAATCGCCGTACAGCTCCTCGGCCATCTTGAAGACCTCTTCCGGCTTCACGTCGCCCGTGACGACGAGCGCCGAATTGTTCGGCACGTAGTAGCGCCCCTGTATGAGACGCATCATCTCGGTCGTCGCAGTCGAAACCGTCTGGCGATTGCCCAGCGGATTCTTGCGGCTCTGGTATTTGTAGAAGAGGCGGTCGTTGATCTCGCGGTTCAGGTAGTAGTAAGGGTTGGACTCGTTGCGATCAATCTCGCCGATGACGACCTGGCGCTCGCGCTCGAACTCGCCCTTGTCGAAGAGCGGCCAGCGCGCAGAGTCGCGCATGTACTGCATCGCCACTCTCATGTTCGGGCTCGTCGTCGTGTAGTAATAGTTGACCAGCTCGGTCTGCGTCTGCCCGTTGTAGGCGATGCCCATCATGCCTATCTGGCGCAGGTAGTCTTCGCCATTGGCCACAGCCCGGTTGGCCTTGAAGAACATGTGCTCATAAAGATGTGAGAGGCCGTTCAGCTCCGGCGGCTCCGTGTAAGAGCCGTTCTTGACGGCAAGCTCGATGGTGACGAGCGGGACGGCGTGGTCTTCCAGGACTATGATTTCGAGCCCGTTCTTCAGCACGCGATTGACTAGCTGCGACTGCCCGGCGCGGGCCGGTGCTGCCCCGGAGGTCTGCGTAGCAGCCGTGGCTGCTGTGGTTGGGCGCTGTAATAATTTCTGCGGCGATGCGGGCGCGGCGGCGCGCACCGCCGAAGTGGGCGCGAGCTGCGTTGCAACCAATACCGACGCGAGCGCGAAGATGAAAAGGATGCGTTTCACAAAAAGCTCCATTCGTGAAAAGAGAATAACCTATTCTCGCTCTCTCAAAAGGGGAAAACCGAAGCGTCGAGACCAAGAGGCAATCCAACCTGAAAATCTCGTTTTCTCTGTGTCCGGTGGCTATATTTTACGTCACGGCCGGGCGTCAGGTTTCTCGCCCCGCCCGTTTTTTACGAAAAATTTGCCGCCCCCTTTCGATGTCTCAAACCGAGCGCGAGATGTCAGCCCGAGTAAGATTCGTCCTGCTCGATCTTCGAGAGCACCCAGTCGAATTCGCCCGAAGTTACTTTGCCGCCGCAAAACTGGCAGATGCCCGTGGCGTTGACCTTCAGGGGCGCGCCGCAGTTCGGGCACGAAAGCTCCGTGCGCGCGTGCTGCGCCCTGGCGTTACGGTTTCGGATGAACGTCCAGTATTCGCTCCATCGCCGCAACTTCTGTTTCGACCCGGCGACGACTCGCCCCGCCCCGTCCACAGTATAGTCGTAGCCTTCGGCCCAGATGCGCAGCGTGATCGCGTTGTAGAAAGCGTCCTCCATGACACGCACGGGCTGCATGGAGGTGATGCGGCTCTGGTCTAAGAGGTTGCGAAGCCCCGCGCGCTTGTAAGCCTCTATCCAGTAACGATGCATCTGAAAGATATTGTCCGTCTCGTGCGGGCGCGCGCGCTCCCAATCCAGAGTAGACCAGGCCGCCTGTAGCTCGTCGAAGATCATGCGGGCGCGCGTCTGGAACTCGCCCCAGTCGAACCCCGGATGCGTGCGCTCGAAATAGGCGCGCACCTGCTCGAAGCTCGGCTGCACGACGGAAGGGTAGTCTGTGCCCACCTCCGGCACGTTCGATGTCAAGGTGGGCCCACGCTCTTCGCGGCTCATGAGAGTGATGGTGCGGACGAACCACTGGAACTCTCCGCTCTCTATGCGCGCGCCGCAGAAGGCGCAGGCTCCCGTAGTATCCTTCTGAAGGGCTGCGCCGCAGCGCGGGCAATGAAGCGCCACTGCGCGCTCGGGCGGAGGCGACAGCAAGTCGCGCCGCCGCTCAAGCAGCCACCGCTCGCGCGCGTAATAAGTCATCTGCTTCGTTGGGCCCGCTCCGTTTCCGCCCGTGACCTCCGTGTAGTTGGTCTCGAAATCCACCGTGAGCTGAACCAGGGGCGAGGCCAGGCCCCGTACGTCCGTGACCTGCATCGAGCCGACGATGATGCCTGTGACTTCGCGCAGGCCCGGTGGGTTGCGCGACTGAAGAGCGGCGCGCGCCTCGGCGCTCAGGTAGGGCGAAAGCTCGTCCAGCTTTCCGTTGCCGCGCGCATGCTGAGCGCGAGCGTAGAGCGCGTAGCAGAAGTCCGTGAAGATGATCTCCGAAAAATTGGGATCGAAGCGGCGCAACTGCATCAGCTCGCGGGCGACCTCCTGCGGGCTCCTGGTGGGCCCAACCCCTGCGCCGGCAGTCGGCACGACGCTCGCGCAGGTCGAAGAGCTCCAGCTTGAAACCCTGCCCTTGCCGCGCCTTAAAAAGTAGTAGGCGACGCCACCGATAACAATAATATCGAGCGGGATGCCGATGGCCGGATACTCTATCGTCAGGTAGATCAGCAGGCGAACAAGCTCTATGACGAGGTAGCCGAGCCCGCCCCCATCTCCATCTCCGCCACCGCCTCCGCCGCCTCCGCCGCCATAGCCCTGCCCGCCGCCGACGCGCGCCAGCGCCGTCGCAAACGGCGCAAGCAGTATCAACGTCAGGCCGGCGAGCGCGAGAGCAGATGCCAGGGAGCGTAAGCGTGCGCGGAGGTTCATCTGAGATCGAAGCGTGGCATGTCTGACAGTTCGTTTGGATTTGTGCCCGTCGGCGGAAGACAACTCTTGAGCAGCGCGCCCAGGTCTTTGAGCGCCTTGAGCAGATTGGCCAAGTCCGGCTTGTGTCCGGCCCTGTGCAGCTCGAACAGGCGCTCGTTCCACTCCAAAGGCGGCGCGGCCTTCAGCACGCCGCGATCAGCGATCAGCTCTAACCGGCGCTCCAACAGCGAGAGATAGATGAGCACGCCCATCTCGCCCGCAGTGTTCGCTATCCCGGCCTCATAGAACATCGCCGCCGCCCCGGCCCTCACAGCATCGGCCCGCGCCTTTTTGGAAGTCAACAGGCGGCGCAGCCCCTCGCTTCTCGAAGAGACGTAGAAGCCCAAAGCGAAGAGCAGCGCAACATCAATCGCCACCCAGTAATGCGCAAACGTCCACGGCGCAAAGAGCAGAAAGAGCAGTCCGGCATACGCCAGCACGGCCCCGCACAGGTAATCTACGTGGCGGTAGGAGCCCGAGCGAGCGCGCACGACTATGACCAGCTCGGCATCCGTCTCCCGCTCTATCTCACGCACACACTCGGCGAGACGGTCACAAGCTGTCTGATCGAACCGGGAACTGCTCATAAGGGAAGCTAGGATTGGCCCAACCGCCAGGACAAAGATGATTGCACAACGCGAGCTATCTTGACATGGCTCGCGGCGGCGCGACAAGTTCAGGCGGAGGGCTCTCGGTTACGCGCGGGGCGGCTTCTCTCAAGAACCTCTTCGGAGGTGAGACCGTAGAGCGGCGGAGCGGGGATGTCCAGCATGCCGAGGTAGAGATAGATTTGGCCGCGATGATGAACCTCGTGTTCGATCATCGCGCGCAGCCATTTCCAGACAGTGATCTCGGCCCCGCCCGGAGTCCGGCATCGCTTCTGCAAATCCTCATCCGTCAGGGCGCGGAATATCTCCATTGACTCGGCGTGCATACGGTTCAAAAAGCTGAGCACGTCGTCGTAGCCGTCGGCCAGCTCTTTCCCGTGGCCGGGATAGCGGCTCGGCTTGAACTGCACGTTTTCAGCGTACATGTATCTTTCTATGCTGGCGAGGTGGCGGATGAGGTCTGCGAAGGTGAACTTCCCCGTGCGGTAAGTCCAATCAATCCTCTCGGGCGGAATAGAGCGTATGACGCGCAAAGTGCGCTCGCGAATCTTCTCGAAGTATTCGAGGAAGGAAGTGATGCTCTCTTTTTCCATCTCAATCTCGACGAAGCGTGCGCGCGCGAGGGTCGTCTTTAGCGACCGCCGGTCAACGTGCGCGCGCGTTGTTGCAGCGCCGTGCGATAGAGCGTCGCCGCGCGCCGCAAGGCGTTTTCCGACCAGGTTGCGCGCGCCACTCTTGCGCCCGCCCCGACGCCCTCTATCCGCAGCCAGTAGCTCTGGCGCGTGCGCGGAACATAGAGCACCAGGCGATACCCCGCGGCTCGCCCCCTGGCGTTCGCGCCCGTGTAGAGCACTTCGTCAAAGCCGTCGCCGTCGGCGTCCACGGTCTCCGCCGTCCAGGTCGCGCCGCGAAAGCCTTCGGCGTCGAGCGGCGCGCGACTCGTGATGCGATAGCGCGCGCCCGCCCTTTCGATCATGAAAAGATGGGTCGTGCCCGCGCGCCGCTCGTCGTGTATGGCAATGATGGAGTTCGCCTCGCGACTCTTGCGGACGAGGCGCACGTCCGACACGGAGCCGTGAGCGATAGCGTCAACTACCCTGCGCGCTTCGTCGAGGGTTAAAGAGACCGGGACTTTGACGGGAGCGCCCGCGCCGGTCGCCAGAGAATCGCGCACGCCCGTTGCGGCAGTGGCGGTCTGAGGCGCGTCCCCTTCAAACGATGCCGTCTGCATCATGCTCTGCCCCGAGTTGCCCCAGACGAAGAGCAGCAGGCCCAGCACGGCGATCATCATCACAGGCGTCAGCGCGCGAAAGATCAGGCAGCGGCTTATGCCGAAACCTGCGCCCACAGTCTCGACCGTGGTCGAAAGCGGCGACATCTCGGGCGCTATGCGCTCGGGCTCAGCGATGCTCTTTTCCAGCATGGCGCGCGCGACCGTCGCGCTGCGCGGACGATTCTCGGGCTGCTTGGCGAGCAGGGTGTGGACGGCCAGGGCGAGCGGGCCGGGCAGGTCTGGGCGCAGCACAGTGATCGGCTTGGGCTGCGAGGTCGCCTGCTTGACGAGCACGGCCGAAGCCAGGGGATCGACGAAGGGCGGACGGCCCGTAAGCATCTCGTAGAGCAGCACGCCCAGGCTGTAGAGGTCGCTGCGCACGCCCACTCTTTGGCCCATGCACTGCTCCGGCGACATGTAGCGCGGCGTGCCGACAATCGCGCCCGAGCCCGTCGTCGCGTGCGTCGCGCTGATGTCGGCCGAGGTGGAGGCCAAAACTTTCGCCACGCCGAAGTCCAGGACGCAGACGCCGCGCTCGTTGAGAATGATGTTTGAAGGCTTGAGGTCGCGGTGAATGATGCCGAGGCTGTGCGCTTCTGCGAGCACGTCGCAGATGTCCGAGGCTATGCGCACCGCGCGCTCCGGCGTGAAGCGCCCCTCGCGCTGCAAGGTCTCGGAGAGCGTGCGGCCTTCGACGAACTCCATGATAATGAAGTGGCGGCCGTCGGGCAGGTTGCCGGCGTCGAAGATCATCGCGGCGTGCGGATGACGAAGCCGAGCCATCGTGCGCGCTTCGCGCAGGAACCGCTCTGTGACGTGCGGGTCGGAGGCGAATTCGGCCTTGATAATCTTGACGGCGACGGCGCGCTCAAGGCCCAGGTGAGTGGCCCGGTAGACAGTGCCCATGCCGCCACGACCGATCTCACACTCTATGCGGAAGCGACCGGCGATAATGTGGGGGACATCCATAGTTGTACCCTCCGGGGGCTAAAGGGTCGAAGCGGCTGGCGCGCTGAGCGGAGAGAAGGCGGCACGCCGAGGCCGAGCGCCACTTTTAGTAGTATTTATCCGGCGAAGTGCGGGGAAAGATAAGCCCGGCCAGAGAACTCGAATGGAGGCCGGACTTTTCTCGAACAGTCTACCACCTTTGCCCCGTCAAGCAAATATTTTCTCTCATCTTCCCGGCTTCGGCCCCGCAGAAAATCGTGTGCGGGCCGGGCCCTCTCCGTAGTAAGATTCCGACAGCCTTCGAGCGCGGCCCCGACGATGGTTTCAGCCGTCTCGAACAATCTCTCCCAATCTCCGGCCGAGCCGACATCAAACGAAGGAGATTTAAATCCATGAACACCTCGTACCTAAATTCCGGCGGCAACCGTGTGGTGGTGATGCTCCTCTCAAGCATAGCACTCCTCTTAGCCCTCTCATCATCCGTGTGGGCCCAGAGGCTACCACAGAGGACGCTTCCCGATAATGTTCCACGGCAGAGAGACCCGACCGCTCAGGTTCGGGCCCAGGAGATAGAAGCTTCTCGCACGCCGCGAGACCCACAGTTGATTATGGCCGAGGTCAACGAGGATTTCGGGCGGCTGCGAGCGGTGGATGAAGAGCTTAAGCTGGCGAGCACAGCGGCGGCCGCCGGGCCCGACTATAAGCAAGTGGCGAGTTCTTCCACGGAGGCCAAGAAGCGCGCGACGCGGCTCAAAGCAAATCTCGTCTTTCCTCAACCGCCGAAGAATGAGAATCGCCCGAAGAGCCCTGACATGGAGGGCGACGAGTTCACCATCCTGCTCGCGGCGATGCAGAAGCGGCTCAACAGCTTTCTGACCAACCCCATCTTCTCGGACACGGGAGGGGTCGATGCTCAACTGGCGACCAGGGCCCGCTACGATCTTGAAGACATCATCAAGCTCAGCGATAAGCTGCGGAAGAGCGCCGAGAAGATGAGCAAGAGATGAGCGAGGGATAAGCGAGTGCGGCCGAGAAGCCTTGAGCCTTCTCCGGGCGGCGAGCCTTCACGGGCTGCGATCTTCGGCCGTGCGGATGAGGTTGATGTTGTCGCGGTCGACGGGCGTCAGGTCGTCGTCCGTGTAGTCTGCGCGCTTCCTGTACCAGGGGCGGCCGTCGAAGTACTGCTGCAACTCCATGCGCTCGAAGATGCGGCCGTGGCGCGCGTAGACAGTATTGCGCAGGCGGCGCAGCTCTGCGCGCGCGAGGCCCGCGATGTCGCTCTGGTTGACGGACGCGCCGCGCAGGATTTTGGCTTCGACGCGCGACGCCTGTGGCGAAAGCTCGCCGGTCATATCGGGCCTGCGTGCCCTTCCCTGCTGGTTAGCGTTCGTCGCCGCGTCCGAGCCGGCGTTGTCGCTCCTCGTGCCTGTGTTCGCTATGGTGTTGGCCGCCGCGTCGTTCGCGCCGCCGCGCCTGCCTCCGGGCCGGCCGCGCATCAGGAGCGCGATCCCTATTCCGACCAGCACGAGCAGCAGGACGGCGATGGCCGTCACGCCCGCGACCAGCACAGTGTTTGTCTGCCTGGGGTGCGCGCCGCCCTGGCTTGAGGGCTGCGGCTCGGGCGTGGAGGGAGGACGAAAGCTCTGCTGTTCGACTGCGGTCGGAGCGGGGGCGGGGATACGGACGGTCTGAGCGGCGTGCGGATTTGAAGCGTCCTGCGCGAACTCCATCTGGCCGCCGCCGCTGATCTCCAGGGTCTCTTCGCTCGCGGCACGATTGGCGGCGGAATTGCTGGAAGCATCGCTCACGCTCACGAGCGTCGCGCCGTCTTGCAGGCAGAACCGCAGCGCGTCATTCGTGTACGTGCTCTGGCATGTCGGACAACGTTTCACTCTTCGCTTCCACTGGCGCGCGCCACAGCCTTTGGGCCCGGGCGCTCCTATTTGTTGACGTAGTAAACCTGCAAATCCTTTTCCCCGGTAATGCGCCAGCGCCCGCCTATTTTCGCCAGCCAGAGCTTCTGCTGCACCGAGCCCGAGCTCGCTTTTTCTTCGCCCTCGAAGTCCCAGGTCTTGTCGAAGACGGCCGTCGCGCGCTCGCCCGTCTGGTCGGGCGTAATCTCTACGTTGCTCAGATCAATATCGAGCGAGGAGTAAGTATTATAGGCTTGCGCGCGGTCTGCGCGCACGACGCTCGCGCTCACCTGGGACTTCATGTAATAGGTATCGAGCGTGTCCGCATAATAGCTCATGTGCGCGTCCAGGTCGCGCGTCATGGAAGACTCGGCCCACCCGTTCAAGACCGTCATCACTTCGTTTCGCACGGCCGCCATGTCTACGGGCGAGGGAGAGCCTGCGGGCGAAGGTGAAGGCGAAGCGGGCGCTGACGAAGCTGCGGGGCTGCTGCCGGTGTTCGCCGTAGTCCTCGTCGTCCGCTCTCCGTCCGTGCGCGTATTACCAGCCCCGCCGCCATTTCTATTGCCGAGCAGCAGCCACGCGCCTATCCCTACGACGGCCAGCACGAGCACGGTCGCGGCAATCGCTACGGGGATGACGAGCGAGTTGTTCCTGCGCGCGACGGTCTGTTGCGGCTGCCGTGGTATTGGCGCGGTGACGAAATCTTGCTGGCCTGCTTCGGTCGGGCGCGGGTGCTGCGGCGTCGTCACGGGCGATTTGGAAGAGGGGGCCGTGGGCAGCGACGCGGGGTCTAGGATTTCCGTCGGCGGCGGCTCCTCCGAGGGCCGCTCGGGCGAAGGCATCACTAGGGTCTTCGCGGCGTCTGTGGGCCCAGCCCCGTGACCGGCGCTCACGAGCGGTGTGCCGTCTTGCAGGCAGAACCGCAATGTGTCGTCCGTATACGTACTCTGACATGTGGGACAACGCTTCATGCTCTAACCCCTGGTTCGTTGAGTAGTCATAAACGATTTACGGCTCGGACTCAAAGGCCAACTGCGAGACGGCCGTGTCCGGGTCTGTTCCCGGATAGACCTCTTTGATTTCGATACGCACCCAACTGGTTCTGACCGCGCCCACTTCGAGCATCTGTTCTTCCATCCGATCAGCGAAGCTGAAGCGGCGCGACGTGCCGTCTGAGAAAGAGAAGACGGCCGCAGCCAAGCGGTTATTACGGGCCCAAATCTGCGGGCTCTTGAAATAGCCGGGAGCGATGCTGATGCGTTTGAGCGTCACCTCGCGCTCGAAATCACAGCGTATCCACTCGCCGAGGCCGGGCCCGTCCACGCCTTCGACCCAGGCCGTCATCAAACGCCCGTCCAGGGCATTAGCCGCCTCGTAAGTATTACCGGCCAGCGGCGGCCGTGTCGAGGAAGCAGTGGCCGTGACCTTGAGCGGCGCTGCGGCGCGCCGTTGATTGTCCGCAGCCGGAGCAGTCTCGCCACTTTTGCCCGGCGAGCGCAGCCAGAACAGGAGGCCGAGGCCGACGAGGCCGACCACGAGCGCCGCTATCAAGAGCACGGCGAGCGTCATGGCACGGCTCGAAGGCTCCGGTGATGTGGGGATGTTCTGCCGGGCAACACGGCCTTGCGGGCTATGCTCTGTCGCGCGCGTGCGCACTGTCTCAGTCTGTGCGGGCGACTCCATACGCACGGTCGGCGCGACGCGCGCATCAAGAATCTCAGTCGGCGGCGGCTCATTGGAGCCGGCGGAGTCGAGCGCATCGCTTGCGCCGACAAGCTGCGCGCCGTCCTGCAAGCAGAAGCGTAGAGAGTCATCAGTATAAATGCTCTGGCATGTCGGACAACGTTTCATCCGGCTTTCGGCAGTCCTCTTACAGTCCGCTTCAGATTCCTACGGCCAGTCGCACGACCCACCAGGCCAGGATGATGACCAGCAGCACGTTCGTCGCCGTAGCAGAGGGTTGCAGGCGCATGACGAGTGTGCGGACGCGCGGCCAGTTCAGGATGGTCGCTGCCGCGCCCGCCCAGATTGCCACGAACGCCAGAAAAAACAGCGGGCTCAGCGGATTGTAACGCACGGCCCGCCAAAGCTCGCCGTGCGCGATGGCTGAGAAGGCGCGCGTCATGCCGCACCCCGGACAGGGATAGCCCGTGATGGCGCGAAAAGGGCAGAGGATGATGCCGTCGTCGGACGGACGCCAGAGTGCGCTCGTGACAAAGACGGCCGAGAGGCCCAGCAGGACGAGCCAGGCCCGCCGCCGCGCCGCCGCGCTGTAGAATGAAGCTAATACTTCCTGCATCTCGTTTCAGCCTTCCTTATTGCGGCGCGCGCGTCGCGTCCCAAACCTTATTCAGCTCCGTTTGAACCATAAAGACGCTGACGATTCCGAGGCCGCAGATAGCCAGGATGAGCGAGACCATAGAGATGTCGTTGCGCTGCACGCCGGCCCTGTCCTGTAACTCAAGAATGAGCTGCGGGTATCTGTAGGCCAGGTAGATAAAGTATAACCCGCAGGTGACTATGCTGAGCACAAGGTCTAAGGTCGGGTTCACGTCCTGTCGTCCGAGCGCATCCCTCAGCTCCGAAGAGAGCTTGAAAATCTCGTAGTAGAGATAGATGCCGCAAGTCACCAGCGAGAGCAGCAGCACCATGATCGGATCACGTTTTTCGCCGACCGTGTAGAGACCGGCCCTGCCCGGCGTGGGCTGCATGCTCCGGGCCGGGTCGCCGTAGGGGGAATTGGCCCACCCGCCGAAGCCGCCCTGCGCCTGTTGCTGCTGCTGTGCGCCCGGCGTCCCAGTGGTAAAAGGCGTTGTGTTCGCCTGCCCGCCGAAAGCCATGCCGCAGTTGATGCAAGAGCGCGCCGCATCATCGTTCTGGTGGCCGCAGTTTGTGCAGAAGATCATCTCTTGAATTCTCCGTTATGAAAGGGATGAGGGCGGAGGGATGAGGGATGAAATGAAAGCAATCAAGCTGTTGAAGCTTTCATTTCATCCCTCATCCCTCCGCCCTGTTGATGTTTGGTATCCAGAAGACGTGTCCGCTGGCTTCCACTCGGCGCAGGCCGCGCGCGGGCAGCTCACCTTCCTCGACGCCCAGGTAGGTGAAGTGCGGCAGGTCGCTCTTGACGGTTTGAAACCAGCCGTGACGGGCGAGGATGGAACGCACGCGCGCGTCGCCGAACTGCAAGGCGTCGAAGGCGAGCATCGAGAGATGCTGCGAAGAGCCCGGCGCGGCCACCGAATAAAGAATCGACTTGGAAAGGTCTTTGCTGAAGAAGATGCCGCGCTTTTCCAGCTCAAGCACTTCGCGCACCTGCTCGCGAAGTGGAGAGCGGCGCAGGCTCGCGACCTGTTCGGCCGAGAGCCGCCCGCGCCCTTTCCAGTAAGTGAGCGCCGGCAGAAAGCGCGAGTCCCACAGCCGTCGCGTATCCGTGTAATTGCGCCGCGCGGCCTCAGACCCTCCGCGCGGCGTGATGTCCAGGCCGCGAGCACGAGCCTCCTCGCGCGCTTCCAGCAGCGCCCTCATCGCCGCCGGTTGCAGCTCCACACGCACCCCCGCGATGGTCGCGGCCGCAGATTTAGCCTCCTGCTGAAAGGCCAGGACTTCCGCCTCGTCGTCGAAGATGCAACGGGAGGGCGGCCGAACCTCGCTGCTCGCCACAAACATCGCGCCGTAATCCTCCAGGATGCGACGCGAGACGGGATCGCCCGGGTCGCAGACCTGCTCGCGGCTTGCCCCGCGAGCCGCGAGCGCGCGCTCCAGCGCAGTGTAGAAGGAGACAGGGCCCTCTGGCTGCGCGCCGCCTCTCTCCCGATTTGCCTCGGACTGGTTCATAGGGCCTGTCTCTTCTCTGACGGGCGCAGTGGGCGGCGCGGCGTTGGAATTTTCCGTGGCCCGGCGCGGGCGCACTGTCGCGGGCTGCGGCTGTTGCTGCTGCTGCGCCTGTGCCGCTTCGCGCGCGGCCGGGCTCTTCTTGCTCGCCTGAGCGCAGCCCGTCCAGAGCCACGCGCCGCCTCCAAGAGCCGCCACGGCGCACAGGGCCAAGAAAGTTAAAGACCTGTTTCGCTCTACCATTATCTCGAATCATAGTTGGCCCGGCCCGGCGCGGTCAACAAAGCCAAGCCAAAGGCCGAAGCCGAGCGGCGAGCAGGGGCCGCGCCGAGCCGCTCATGTTAAGATGGCCGGAAGATGTAGGCGGGGACGATTGAGGCTATGGGCCCACAGGAGCGATTCAAAGAGATTATCAATCGTTACGAGAAGCACGGCTGGCGGCTCCGGCGCGCGCTGGTGCGCTCAGAGACTCGCCCCGCATTGAATTCAGCCGAGACGCCGCTTGCGGGCGTCTCGCTTGAGGAATCGGCTGTGGATGCTCTGTGGTTTGCGCGTCCCTCGCATGGCGGGCGCGAAGCCTGGGAGCTGCGCCTGGTGGCCGACACGCCTTACGCGCTCTTCGAGACGTTTGAAGCGGACGAGGCCGAGGAAGATAGGGAAGAGGTGCGGCGCGAGATGGAAGCGAGGCTGCGCGATTACGCTCGCCGCGCTTAGCCTGTCCCGGCTCGCGCCGTCAAGAGCGCGGCCTGCACTTTTCAGTCCACGCCGATCTTGACGGGAATTTCCAGGCGCTCGCCGCCGCGCATGACGACGATCTTGACGACCGTGTCGGGTATGGTGCGCTCGATGCGCGCGACCAGTTCGCGGCTGGTGCGGATGGGCACTCCTTCAAACTCTATGATGATGTCTCCGTTGCGCAGCCCGGCTATGTAGCCCGGCTGATTTTTCGCGACATCCGTGAGCTGCACGCCGTAGATGTTCGTGCCCTGCACCTGTACACGCTCCCAATCCTCTATCCCGAGAAACCCCTGGCCCTCGGGCCTGCTTTCAAACAGCTTCTTGAGGCGGTTGCGCTCGTCTGCGGAGATGGTTGTCAACTGCGTGCGGTTGGTCTGGCCGTCGCGTATGTAGACGACCTCGACCGTCTTGCCGATGGGCGTCGCCGTCAGCAGCTTCGTCAATTGATCGTCGCTCAGAACGGTCTGGCCGTCGAAGCTAGTGATGATGTCGCCGCCGACGAGTCCGGCTTTGTCTGCGGCCCCGCCCGGCGGGTAAACGTAATCGAAGGTCACGCCGCCCTGCGTCGTCTTCAGGCTTTCGAGCCCGAGATAAGAGCGCGTGGCGCTGGCAGTAGCGGCCGTGCGGCTACGGCTGCGCAGTCCGAAAGGCGTGAGCAGGCCGCCCGTCGTCACGGAAGCGACCGTCACGCCGAGCACGACCCACACGATCCACGGCGCACGACGACGGCCGAGCTTCTTTCCACATGCGCCCAGGTAAGCCGAAGCCTGACCAATGGGCTGTGCGGCGACGGGCGCAATCGGAGCCCAATTGCCGGGCCCCTGTGCCGCTGCTCCTGTCTGAGGCGGGCGCGAAGGAGCGGTGGCAGGCCCGGCGGCCCCGGCCGTGCTCGCCTGATTATTCAGGCGCATCGTCTCGGCATACTCGGCCACGCCCTCGCCCAGGCGGAAACCGCACGAGCGGCAAAAGCGCAGGGTGCTCGGCATGGGCACATGACAATTGGGGCAGATGGTGATGGCTTCCGCGCTGGCGGCAGCCCTTTTCGGTTCCGGTTGCATATAAGGCTTCCTGTTCAGTCGGAAGAAGGCGCTCTTCCTGTGCGTTTATACGTCAATTGAAGCGGTACGGTTGCACGTTGTTGATGCGCCGCGAGGCTCTTTCGAGAGCCAAGCCTGCGGGTCGCGGCGCGACGACGCGCCCGATTTTGCGATATTATAGCTTAAATGAGTCGAGAGGCCAGCCATCTGGCACGCACTGTGCCTCAGGCGAGCCTACTGGATCGGACTCTAATAATCTTGCGGCCAGAGAAGCTTGAGCTTCGGAAAGCGCGGTAGAAAAACTGTGGAAGTGAGCAAAGCCCTTGCAGCTCTCAGGCCGCTTTACGGCCAGGACAACGTCGAGATCGTGACCACGGACGGCAACCGCGTGCGCGGCATCGTCCGCAGTATGAAGACCACACAGGCTTTGACTACGCCCAGCCTGAAGATGGAACTCGCCGGCGGCGAGATCATCAAGATACCCTTCACGACCATCACCGAAATCATAGACCACAATAAATAAGGGATGAGGGATGAATGAAGAGCTAAAAGCTCTTGTCTTTTATTCATCCCTCTGCCCTTCTCACGGCTCGTCTCCGATTCTTCCTTCGAGCCAGGCGTCTATAAACTCCGCTATCTTTTCGTTGCGGAAGGCGAACCAGCGTTCGCGCTCCTGTTCGGGCGCGTGCAGGAGGGCGCGGCGAAAAGCCTGAAAGCATTGATCGGCGCATTCGCGCAAGACCTTTTGCAGCTTCCGGCGCAGGCGCTCGTCCGCGACGCTGGCGGCGAACTCCTGCATCCAGCGAAAGCCCGCTTCGGGCGAGATCGGCGGCACAGGCTCATAGCAATCCGGCTCTTCACGCACAAGGCTTGCCAGCCGCCGGTTATCGCGCGCTATCTCGTCCAGCGCGCCCTCGTCCATCTCCTCATCCGAGAGGCCGCCGACGATGGTTAAAATCTCGCCCGTCCGCAAGTCCAGGAAATGTTGCACGTCGGGCAGCTCCGTCTCGACGGCGGCGATTAAAGCTTCACGGTCAATCTCTTTGCTTTTCATACAGGCTGCGGCCCGGTCTCCTGACGCTCACTCTTTACAGAGAGGGTTCGCGATTCGATCTTTTCGGGGTATAGTACAACATTGGGGCGGAAAAGCCCGTCCTCCGCAAGCAGAGGCAGGAGAGCCTATTTTGAGAGTGATAATTGAAGATTTCGGGTCGCAGGTCGCGCGCGTCTGGGAGGGCTTAAGCTCCGAGACGCGGAGCCTCATCGTCGGCGCTTTGCAATCGCCGACGCCGGTGGCCGCTGGCAGCACGCGCAGTAGCAGCAGCCGCACCCTCATCTACGATGCGCGCGCCGATTGGGAACTGAGCCGCCTGTTGAGTGCTTTGGACGAGCGCACGGTCGAGGCCGGCGGCTCGCTCAACGCCGAACAGGCCGCGCGCCTGCGGCAAATGGCCGAGACCACAGCCTCTGTGCTTGAGAGCCAGACGCGCTCGGCGGAAGTTTTCTCCCAGTTGGTCGAGCGGGCCCACAAGCAGCACGACTTTGCGCGCATAGACGCGCTCGCAGACCTGCTCCCGCTCCGCTTTGCTCCGAGCGAGATGTGCGAGGTCGCGCGCTCGGTTCATCCGGTCGTGCGCGCCCTGGCACACGAAGCACTGGCGCAGGCTCCCACTTCCATCCTCGTCTCGCTTCTCACAGACCCCGTGGACGCGGACGTGGCGCGCGTGGCGCTCGAATGCCAGGCCATAGAGTACGGCTCGGAGGAAGCGCGCTATCTCATCAACGCGCTCTATCAGGCGGACGAGCTGGAAGAAGACATTTAACTCGCCGGTAGCCTATTTATCTCGCTTTGCTCTTTCGCGCGCGCGGCGTGACTTCTGTGTGGCGCTGGGTTGAAGCGGCTCTCTTTCCCTACGTTCATCTGCGTCCGATTGCAGGCAGAAGAGGGCCAGCGCGTGCGGCTCCAGCTTGTAAGTGCCGCCCGCGCGCACCTCCGGCCCACGCTCACAGCGTCCCGTAGCCTCTTTCGTATCAAGAAGCAGCTTCCAGTGCATGTCCGGCTTGTGCGTGGGCAGGACGAACTCTATCGGCTCGGAATAGGCGCTTAAGAGGATGAGCAGCGTGTCGTCCAAGACCCTGTTCCCGCGCTCGTCCATCTCGTCTATAGCATCGCCTGCGAGCCGCACGCCCAAAGAGCGCGCCGCCTCGTTGGCCCAATCCTCGTCCGTCATCTCCTGCCCGTCGGGCCGTAGCCACGACAAATCCTTGATCTCCGAGCCGCGAATCTTCCGGCCCTGAAAAAACTTTCGCCGTCGGAGCACCGGATGCTGATGAAAAAGCTGTATCAGCAGCTTGGTGAATTCGAGCAGCTCCGCGCGCTCTTTGTCGAGCGTCCAGTCGAGCCAGGAAATCTCGTTGTCCTGACAGTAGGCGTTGTTGTTTCCCTGCTGCGTGCGCCCGCGCTCGTCGCCCGCCTGAAGCATGGGCACGCCTTGAGAGAGCAAGAGGGTTGCCAGGAAGTTTCGCCGCTGGCGGGCCCGGCACTCGCGAATTACCGGGTCATCCGTTGGCCCTTCGACGCCGCAGTTCCAGCTCAGGTTATGATTCTCGCCGTCGCGGTTCTCTTCGCCGTTCGCCTCGTTATGCTTTTCGTTGTAGCTCGTGAGGTCTGCGAGCGTGAAGCCGTCGTGCGAGGTGACGAAGTTGATGCTCGCGTAAGGGCGACGGCCTCCGCGCTCGTAAAGGTCGCTGCTGCCCGTCAGGCGATAAGCCAGGTTGTCAATCAAGCCTCCGTCGCCGCGCCAGAATCTTCTCACCACGTCGCGATAGATGCCGTTCCACTCGGCCCACAGCACCGGGAAATTACCGACCTGATAACCGCCCTCGCCCAAGTCCCACGGCTCCGCTATCAGCTTGACCTGCGAGAGCACAGGGTCTTGATGAATAATGTCGAAGAATGCGCCGAGGCGGTTTACTTCAAACAGCTCGCGCGCCAGGGCCGAGGCCAGGTCGAAGCGGAAGCCGTCAACGTGCATCTCCAAAACCCAGTAGCGCAAGCTGTCCATAATCAGTTGCAGCGTGCGCGGGTGAATCATGTTCAGGGTGTTGCCGCAGCCCGTGAAATCCATGTAGTAGCGCGCATCGCCCGGAACCAGGCGATAGTAAGCGGCGTTATCAATCCCGCGAAAGCAGAGCGTGGGCCCAAGCTGGTTGCCCTCGCCCGTGTGGTTGTAGACCACGTCGAGGATGACTTCGATTCCTTCGCGGTGCAGCGTCTTGACCATCGTCTTGAACTCTGCGACCTGTTGGGCCAAGCCCTTGCTGCTCGCATAACGAACGTCGGGCGCGAAGAACCCGATGGAGTTGTAGCCCCAGTAGTTCGTCAAGCCCTGGTCGGCCAGGTGCTTGCCCGAGATGAACTGGTGAACGGGCAGCAACTCCACGGCCGTCACCCCCAGCGAGCGCAGGTAATCAATGGCCGCCGGATGGGCCATCCCCGCGTAGGTTCCCCGCAGCTCTTCCGGTATTTCGGGGTGAAGCTTCGTGAATCCCTTGACGTGCAGCTCGTAGATCAAGGTCTTGTGCCAGGGCGTGCGCGGGTGCACGTCGCCTCCCCAGCTAAAGGCCGGATCGACGACGATGCACTTGGGCACGCCGTCCGCGCTATCCCGCTCGTCAAACGAGAGGTCTGCTTCCGGGCTCCCGATGGTGTAGCCGAACAAGGCATCGCTCCAACGCACAGTGCCCGCAATCGCCTTGGCATAAGGGTCTAGGAGCAGCTTGTGAGGATTGAAGCGATGGCCCGCACGCGGCTCGTATGGCCCATCGACGCGATAGCCGTAGAGCTGGCCGGGCCGTATTTCGGGCAAGTAGCCGTGCCAGACGTGGTCTGTATATTCCGGCAGGCGAATCCTGTCCGTCTCCCTGCCCCCGTCCCGGTTGTCGAAGAGACACAGCTCGACTCGCGTAGCGTTCTCCGAGAAGAGCGCGAAGTTGACGCCCGCGCCGTCCCAAGTCGCGCCCTGCGGATAAGGTTGCCCCGGCCAGACTTTAACCATTCGTTATTTACCCTTGCACATAAAGCGCCGCGCTCCACCCATTGAGCATGACGCTTGAATGCTCTTTGCCATCTCCTCCAAGCTCCGGCGGCGGAGCGGTCGCCGGATGAGGGCCGCCGTACTCCTGAGCGCCGCTCCAAAGCGCCAGACGCCACGCAGCGCCGTGCGGCTCAGGCAACGGAACGGCTTGAGCGTCGGGCGACAGGTTACAGAGCAGCAGTGCCGCCGATTCTTCCGTCGCGCCACGCTCAATCGCGAGCCACCTTCTCTCTTCGTCGAAGCTGGCCCGTGTCCGCCGCTTATCACAGTCGGAGAGGGCCGGGTGCTCTTTGCGCAGGGCTACAAGATCGCAGTAGAAATGAAAGACCTCTGCGTGCGGCGTCTTATCCAGAAGCGACCAGTCTATCTTCGATTGCTCGAAGGTCGCAGTCGCTTGCGGGTCTGCGAAGCCGCCGAGAGTAGAGACAGTCTCTCCCTCCTCCTTCGCGTAAGAGGCGTATTCGGCCCTGCGCCCTTCGCGCACGGCTTGGCCCAGGGCTTTATCAGTGTGGCTTGTGAAGTAGAGGAAGGGCGCAACCTCTCCCCACTCCTGGCCCATGAAGAGCATCGGCACGTTGGGCGCACAGAGCAGCAGCGCGGCCGCCACCTTCTGCTGTTCGAGTGTGACGAGCGATGCCAGGCGATCTCCCCAGTAAGCGTTGGCGATCTGGTCGTGGTTCTGTACGAAGACGACGTGCTGCTCGCCGGGCCGGGCCGCAGACGAGTTGCCGTGCGTCTTCTTGCGAAACGGAGAGTGTCGCCCGTCGTAGACGAACCCTTCCGTAATCGCGCGCGCCAAATCCTCTACCCGTCCGAAGTCCGCGAAGTAGCCGCGCGTCGTCCCCGTCAGGAGCGCGTGCAGGGAGTGATGAAAATCGTCGCTCCACTGCGCGTCTAGCCCGTAGCCGCACTCACCCCTCGGCTTGATGATGCGCACGTCGTTCAGGTCGCTTTCCGCGATAGTCCATGCGAGGCGTCCGAGCCGCTCGGCCTCGGCCCGAAACTCCTCGGCTATCTCTTGCAGGATGTGCTTTGGCCCAATGTCTATGATGCGATGAATGGCGTCGAGGCGGAGCGCGTCCACGTGATATTCCGCCAGCCAGTAGAGGGCATTGTCTCGGAAAAAGCGGCGCACACCATCGCTCTCTTCGCCGTCGAAGTTCAGGGCAGCGCCCCACGGCGTCCTGTAGCTGTCGCTGTAGATCGGCGCGTACTCGCCCAGATAATTCCCCTCCGGGCCCAGGTGGTTATAAACGACATCCATGACGACCGCGAGCCCTTCCCGGTGACAGGCATCAATCAGGCGCTTGAGAGCGTTGGGCCCACCGTAGGTTGATTGCGGGGCGAAGAGATATGCGCCGTCATAGCCCCAGTTTCGTCCGCCCGGAAACTGGGCTACGGGCATCAGCTCTAGAGCCGTCACGCCCAGGCGTTTCAGGTGCGGGAGCTTTTCAATCGCCGCCTCGAAGGTTCCTTCCGGCGTGAAAGTGCCCGTGTGCAGCTCGTAGATCAGGAAGTCTTTGAGCGGCAGTCCGCGCCACTCGCCATCCGTCCAGGCGAACTCTGCGGGGTCAACCACGCGCGAGGGCCCATGAACTCCGTGAGGCTGCCAGCGCGAGAGCGGGTCTGGTCGCTCACGCTCCCCGTCTATGATGTAAAGATAGTCCGCGCCCGCCGCGACCTCTCCGACTATGGCCTCGTAAATCTCACCCGCGCCGCGCTCCATCTCTACGGTGCGGGGCCGCTCGCCCATGATCTTCACCGCCAGACGGTTTGCGAGCGGAGCCCAGACGCGAAAGCGCGTGCTGTCGTCTGCGAGCGGGCGCGCGCCCAACTCTAATTCCCAGGCCGCCCGGCGACGACCATCCCTTGCCGCAGCTACTTCGGATGCAGTCATCTGTTACCTCAAGTAATTCATTCTCTTTTAAGACACACGTTCGAGCAGCGCGACCGGCAGGTGGGCCAACACTTCGCCCAGGCGTAGCCCGTTTCGGCTCTGCCCGTCCGAAGTGTCGAACTCTTTTCCGGTCAGAGCGTCGCGGTAGCGGGCGGGCCCAAGCTGTTCTTCCAGTGCCAGAATAGTATTAGCCCACGCGGAAGGGTCAAACGTACAGGACTCGCTCGTGCCGAGACGGGTGAAAAACCGGCCCGCGACTGTGACGCTCGCCTGCTCGCCGGAGCGGCGCGCGAAGGCTATGACGTTTGACGAGCGCGGCCCTTCGGCGCGCAAGGGCAGATAGTCGCCCCGCGCGAACAGCTCGGCGTGAGCGCGGCGAAAGCTGAGGGCTCGACTCGTAACGTAGAGCTTGATGCGCCCGTCCTCGGCTTGGCCCATCAGTTTGTCGACGAAGCTCGAAAGCTGTTGCTGCTGCGCAGCGCCCGCCTCTTCGCGCATGGAGGCGAAGAGCCTTTGCAGGTGCTCGTAATCAACGGGGCGGCGGTTGTCCGGGTCAACCAGGCTGAGGTTCCAGACCTCCGTGCCCTGGTAAAAATCCGGCACGCCGGGCGAGGTCACTTTCAAGAGAACCTGCGCGAGCGAATTGAGCATTCCGGCGCGCGCCGTCACTTGCTGAAACTCCACGAAGTCACGGAGGAAGCGGTTCTCTTCGCACGGCGCAAGGATTTTGGAGACGAAGCTGCCGACGGCCGCCTCGTACGCTTCGTTCGGGTTGAGCCAGCTCGTGTGCAGCTTCGCTTCCTTCAAAGCCTTGTTCATGTAGCCTTGAATGCGCGAGACGAACTGAGCATGCTCTTCATCACTCATGGGCCCACTCGCGGGCGAGAGCGGCCACGCGCCGACGAGCGCCTGGTAGATCAGGTATTCTTCGTTCGCGTCCGGGGCTTCAGCGCCCTCGATCACCGCACGATGCGGCGCGTTCCATTCTCGCCAGCGATGTATGCCCTGGTTCCATTCTTCGGGAATCTCCGAAAGCACGTTGATGCGCGCGCGCACGTCTTCGCTGCGCTTGGTGTCGTGCGTGGAGGTGGTGTTGAGAGTATGGGGCCACAGCTCGCGCCTGTCCTGGTTGCGGCGATGAAAGCGTTCGAGGGAGATGCCGAAGATGGCCGGCTCGCCGCCGACTTCGTTCAAAGAGGCGAGCGGATAGAAGCGATAAAAGGCCGTGTCTTCGAGGCCCTTAGCCGTCACCGGGCTCGTCAACTGCTGAAAGCGCATGACGAAATCGCGCCGCTCCCCGCGCTCTAGCGTGCTAATCCCTTTCGGGTCTTCGAGGAGCAGGAGCGAGCCTATGAAGTCGTAGATAGACGCGTCGATGGCCGGGTTGCGCCGCTTGGCTTCGCGAATTGCGGCGCGCGCGTGCAGGCGGTCGTCCGCGTGCACCTCGGCCAGGCGTCGCCTGATGTAGCTGCGATAGACAGGGAAGCAGGCGATCACTTCGCTCAGGGCATCTTGCAGGCTGTTGAAAGTAAAGTCGCGCGACCAGCGGTGCTGTTCCGAGATGCGATCAAGGCGTCGCGCAAGCACGTGCAGCTCGCTGGACATGGCGACGCGCAGTATGAGCTTCTTAGACTCGTAGAGCAGGTCTGCGAAGTTGACGTTTGCGCCAGTGAAATCGGCGTAGAGCTGGCGAAACGCCTGCGCGTGTCTTTGCTCCACGAAGATGCCGTTCAGTAAGTTGGTGAAGTCGTAGCCGGTCGTCCCGTGCACGGGCCACTCTGCGCGCAGCAGCTCGTCGTGCCCGAGAATCTTTTCCACCACGACGTAGAAGGGAAGCTCGCGCCCGTGCGCGCGCGCAGGAGCAACAGTCAACACCTCGTCGCCCGCCTCCGCACCCGGCCGCTCAGTCCTACTCGCCGCGAGGCACTCGCGCTGTAGGTCGTGCAGATACCGCTCGGGGTTAAAGAGCCCGTCCACGTGATCTATGCGAAGACCCGTGACGAGCCCCTGCTTGATGAGGCGAAAGGTGATCTCGTGGACGGCCGTGAAGACCGGACGCTCTTCGACGCGCACGGCCGCCAGCTCGTTGATGTCGAAGAAGCGGCGATAGTTGATCTCGTCTGCGGCGACGCGCCAATAGCTGAGACGATAAGCCTGTAGGGAGAGGAGCTGCTCAAGCCGGTCGAAGCTCTGCGACTCTCCACGCTGTCCGTTCATCACGATCAATGCTTCGTGGACGGCGTGCCTGACTTCGGGGCTCGCCTTGACCAGGTTAGCCAGCCGCTTGCGCGCGACCTCCTTCTCGCGCCGCCGCTCCCTGACCTTTATCGGATCAAGCTCCGTGTGCAGCGGCAGGTGGTTGAGCGCCGTGATGATGCTTTCCAGCTCAAGCACTTCGCCGCTCGTCTCTTCCAGACGGGTCTTCAGATCGCGCAGGGCCAAGTCCAGGATGAGCGCCGAAGAGCGCGGGGCGATGGGCAGAGCCGTCTCGTAATAGTTGGCGAAGAAAGAGCCGCCCCTGTAGCTGAGCTTGATCTCCTGATTCTCAAGCACGCGCCCGTACTGGTCGCCGAGAATGGGCAGCAGTACTTTGTTCGTCAGGTGCGGATTGGGCGGATGCCAGTCTATGTCGAAGAAGCGCGCGAAGGGCGAGCCGGGCCCATTCTCCAGAACGTCCAGCCACCAGCGATTCAGCGAGCCCGCGATGCACATGTGGTTCGGCACGACATCAATCAGCAGTCCCAGCGAGCGAGCGCGCAACGAGCGTGCGAAATGTGCGAACTGCTCTTCGCTGCCCAGCTCAGGGTTCAAGCGCGTGTGGTCTACCACGTCGTAGCCGTGCAGGCTTCCAGGCCGCGCCATCAGGATCGGTGAAGAGTAACAATCGGTGAGCCCCAGGTCTGCGAGGTAGCCGACAAGCTCTGCGGCCTGCTCGAAAGTGAAATCGCGATTGAATTGCAGGCGATAGGTGGATGTCGGAATCCGCGCGGGCATCAATTTTCGCTCGTCTTCTGATAAACAAAATTCAAGGGCTGCTTGTCCTCGTGAAGCGCGCCTGCTTGAGACGCTGCCAGACGAATAGCAGCCCGAGAGTGCATATCTGCCGCTAAAAAATTTAAGGCTTTGTTATGTATCTTAGATATTTGAGTGCGGAGAGGTCTGTACGGCTGCGTACGCAGAGCGAGATTCAAACAGCGATGGACAGGATGAACAGGATTGCAGAATCAATATCTTGCTTTTATCCTGACAATCCTGTCCATCGCTGTTAATTCTCTTCTTTTAGCGCAGCGTCATGCCCTCAAGGGCTACGGAGTATTCCCTGGCCGCCGGGTCATACTTGACGCTGTAGCGTGTCGGGTAGTAACCGGGCCGCGCGTACTTCGAGGGCTGCTTGATGACTTCCGTCACGTTCGTCTTAGCTTCGAGGAACGCCTTCGTTATCATCGGCTCCATGAAAATGATCTGCCCGTTATAGTTTCCATAGAGGAAGGTGCGTGTAAACGGCTGCTTGTTGAACTCGTTCGACTGCGGGTCAACCCAGTGGCCGCCCATGCGCGGCACTTCCGAGTCGGGAGCGTAGATGTAACCTGCGGGGACGTATTCGGGCGGAGGCTGCCTGCGGCTGCGCGCCACGTCGTCGCCCTGCGCCGTAATGCGGCTCCGCTCTTCGGGGCTAATCAAGTAGAAGTGGAAATCGAAGTGCGGCACGTCGTAGAGCTTTTCCGGCACGTGTCCGTGCGGGTTCCAGTCCACCCCGATGTGGTTAAAGGCCGACGCGGAAGCTTCAGCGGGAAGGGCCAGCAACACCTCCGTCCCCTCCTGCCCGCGTGGCAGCTCAGCGGGCAAGCCCTTGAGCGCATCTTCCGTAAAGCTCAGGCCGAGCGCCACGGGCTTGCCATCCCTGTCTAGCTTCACCCATGAGCGAATCCGGCCGTTGCCCAGGGGCTTCGGCTCTCCGTAAAAGGTTCCGGCCCTGGACGGCGCAACCTCGCTCTGTGCAACTAAGCTGTGACCTGTGGCTGCGCTCTGGCGGTGCGCCGAGCCCTCTTGCGCTAAACAAGCGCCCGCCAACAGAAGCGAGAGCGCAGAGGCCGCAAACAGCCTTCGATGAAGCGCGCCCTTCGCGCCCGCCAAAACACCAGACCCTTCCATACCCTCAAGATTATTCATGGCTTTTCGGTTTCTCCTCCTCCTTCTTCAAAAGCCTTCCGTCTACTAACGCGCAGGAGCGGAGCGGTTTGAATCAGCCGCAGGGGAAAATTATTTGAGAGCCGGGCTGATTGGATTGCCCTCCTGTTTCCGCGTTAATGGTTAGAAGAGGGATAAAAGGCTAAAGCAAGTCCTTGAAAGGAAGGAGAGCGATCATGCAAAACGCTCAAGCGATATTAAGTCATCATTCAAATAGCAGGCCCGCCGAGGGCGTCGGATTCGGCCGGGTGCTGGCCCGGTGGCTCGCGCGCCTGTTCGGCTGCTGGCACACGGAGCTGAGCCGCCCGTTTACATTACGGGGCGTGACGGCGCGGGTCTGCCTGGACTGCGGCGCGCGCCGTCGGTTCGATACCGCAAAATGGGAGATGGTCGGCGCTTATTACTATGACACGCCGTCTGTCGTCGGCGACCTCTACACGATAGAGAAGCGGGCGCGTGTGACGGGGAGGCGCGGTGGAGCGGGGCTCAGGCTCGCGGCCTGAAGCGAGGGACGGCCGAGCTATTTGGCGTCCGTGATGAGCACCAGGTCGTTGGTCATCAAGCCGCGCGCGAAGATGAGTCTTCCGTCGCGCGCCAGGTCGAAGGAGTAGAACTGGTCTTTGGTGAAGTTGGTTAACTGCTTTGCCTCGCCGCCGTCTATGGGCTGCACTCTGAGGTTAGTGACATCGTTGCGGAAATCCGTATAGATGACAGATTTGCCGTCCTGCGTCCAGCGTATGTTAGACATCCCGTCGGCATCGTTCTGCGGCACGTCCAGGAGCGTCACGCGCCGCCCGTCTTCGAGGCTCGTGATGCCTATGTGCCAGGGCGCGTTCGGCTGATCCTCTTTCTGCCAGTAGGCTACTAGCCGCCCGTCTGGCGAAACAGATGCGCGCATGGAAATCTTCTCCGTCAACTGTACGGGCATACCGCCGTCAATCGGCACTTTCCAGATGCTCGCCAGAGTCCCGGCCCCCGTGTGCTCGTAGATCAGCCAGCGCCCGTCCGGCGTCACCTGCGGCCAGTTGCTATTGCCGTCCTCGTTCGTAATCAGGCGCAAGGGATTATTGCCGTCGCGATCCATGCGCCAGATTTGCCAGACGCCCGAGCGGTTTGAATGAAAGAGCACGAAGCGCCCGTCGGGCGAAGCCGTCGGCGCGTAGTTTCTTCCGGCCGCCGCCGTCAACTGTCTCTGGTTAGTGCCGTCGGCGTTCATCTCCCAGATGTCGGAGGTTCCGGAAGCGTCCGACCCGTAGAGGATAGAGCCTTCCGGCGTCCACGATAGATCGACGTAGCGGCCCGCGCCCGAAGTGATCTGCGAAAGACGATTGGGGTCGTCCCAGGTCGCCAGGGCGACGGCCGTAAACGTCTGGCTCTGGATGGTCAGAAGCGCCTCGGTGTTCTCCGCAACGCTCACGCCCCTGTAGTCGCTCAGGTCGTTTGTGATGCGCCGGACTTCGCCGCCGGGATAAGAGAGATGATAGAGCTGGTAGAGGGAAGAGTCCTCGCCCTGCGCCGTGACGACGAGGCCGCTGCCGTCCGCGAGCCAGGCCGATTGGCCCACTTCTAGCCATCGCTGCTGCGAGAGGGCTTGCTCCACTCGGTCTGTCAAGTGCACCTCCGCGAGCTTCATGTAGAAGCCCTTCGCATCCGTGCTCTGGACTGCGTAGGAGATTCTCTCTCCGTCGGGCGACCAGGCCGGCGCTGAAGAGGTCGAGAGCCGTTCGGGAAACTGCTTGTTGACGATCTGCTGTTCGGAGCCGTCCGACTCGTTGGCGACGATGAGCGCCTCTACGCCCTCTACCGGATGACTGCGCACGAAGGCGAACTGGCGTCCGTCGGGAGAGATGCTGACGGGCCCATCAACATCTCTTTTGACCTCGCGCGCAGAGCCGCCAAGCGCCGGTATCTGGTAAAGACGGCCATGCTCGCCGCTATTCCTGTCGGTCAGGACGTAGTAGACGTAAGCGCCGTCGCGCGAGAAGGTCACGCCCCTGTATTCGACATCAGCGGGCGGGACTATGCGCAGGCCGTTGGCGACGGAAATCTGCCGCACCCAGAGCCCCTGGCGTCCCGCTTCGCTCATAGTGTAGACGACGTACTTGCCGTCGGAAGAGATGGCGGCGCGGGTGATATTGCCGGTCGCCGTCAGCTTGGTCGTCTTCGTCGCCTGGAAATGCGTGGCGCTCCGGCGACTCATGAACTTGTGGAAGCCGAAGGCCAGGACGGCGACCACGGCCAACGTGGCGAGCACCGGTATCCAGATACTATAGCTTCTCTTCGCGGCGCGCTCCTCAAGGGCGCTGGTCGCCTGGCCCGCTTTGACCTCCGCCGTTTGCGCGCCCCTCGGTCGCACTAAGGTCTCCACGCTGACGTGGCCGCTATCGTCTGAAGAGACGAGCGGCGCGCGCGGAAGACGCTCCCTCGAAGCGACTCGCGTGAGCAGTTCCGTCTCTCGCGCCTGCGAGGGCGAATCCTGCGGCAAGCTCTGCCGCAGGGCATCCGTGAGCCCGACGCCATTGAGTAAGTCTTTGAAGCGCGGGTCGGAGCGCAGGTCATCGAACTTTGGCTCCGTGCCGAGCCAGATCATCCAGGGGTCGCGGTCTTCGTAAGCCTTCTCAAGACAGGCGAAGGCTTCTTCGGGTTCGTCCAGGCCCGCCTGTATGACAGCCCTGTGATAGGCCGAGACGTAGCGGACGCGGGCCAGCTCGTCCATCTCTGCGAGGACGCGCCGCGCTTCCTCGCGCTGGCCCGACTGGGCCAACGCATGGCCCAAGACCCAGAGCGGAACCACCGCGCCCGGCATCAGAGCGGCGGCCTTGCGCGCCGCCTCAATCGCCTCTTCGATCATCCCCTTGCGCTCGTAGGCAGCCGAGAGCGGGACATACGCCACGCCGAACCCCGGGTCTATCTCGAAGACCTTCTGCGCCTCGGCTATGACCTGATCGTACTGGCGGGCCTGGTAGAGGTTCCAGGCGACCATCGTCGCATCCATCGGCGAGAGCGGATTGATCTCGGCCGCGCGCCGGATTTCTCGGACGCCCTCGCGGAAGCGCCCCTGCGCGCTCAAGAGATAGGAGTAGGCTTCATGCGCGCCGGGGAAGTTGGCGTTCAGCTCAAGCGAGCGCCTGAACAGGCGTTCGGCTCCCTCCCAATCCCATTCGCCGCAGAGCGTCAGGGAGCCGAGGCTCGCGTGCGCCTCGGCCAGCGTGTCGTCAAGCTGAAGGGCCGTGATCGCGGCCTCTTTGCCGCGCGCATAGCACTCCTTCGGCGCGAGCATGTGATAGACGGCGGCCCAGTTGTAATAGTCGGCCACGCCCACGTGGGCCAATGCGTAATTCGGGTCTAGGCGAATCGCCTCGCGGAACTGCTCAAGCGCCTGGCCGAGCGCCTCGTCCGTGAAGCGGTTCCAGAAGTAGCGCCCCTTCAGATAAGCCTGGTAGGCGCTGGCGTTCTCCGTCTCGCGTTTGTTCAGAAGCTCTCGCTCCTCGCCCGTCAGGCGCGGGATGAGGGCTTCTGCGACCTGGCTGGAGATGGAGTCCTCGACGGCGAAGATGTCCGTGAAGCTCTCGTCGAACTTGGCCGCCCAGAAGGGCGCGCCGTCGCGCACGCGCACAAGCTGCACTGTGACTCTGACGCGGTCGCCCGCCCGCTGAATACGGCCGTCGAGGACGAAGCTCACGTCCAGCTCGTAGCCGGCGGCCTGCGCGTTGTGCTCGCCGTCATAATATTTGAGCACGGAGCTGGTGGGCCGCACCATGATGCGATTGATGTTGCTGAGCTTGGTGATGATCGCATCCGTCAGGCCCATGCCGAGAAACTCGTCCGCCTTCTCCTCTGTGCGCAAGACCTTGAAGGGAAGGACGGCGATTGAGCGCCCGCCGGTCGAGGGCTCCTCGGTCTGAATCTCGCGGTCGGAGCCGGGCAGGTAAGGCTTGGCCAGCACGGGATGACCGTCGAGGTAACGCTTGATGTCTTCGGAAAGCTCCTCGGCCGTTTGATAACGCCTTTGCGGCTCTTTGCGGAGCGCCTTGAGCACGATGTTGTCGAGGCTGCCGGAAAGCTGGCGGCGAAGCTGTTCGGCCGTCGAGTTGCGCGCGCGACTCACAGTGTCGGGCGTGATCTCTATCGGCTCACCTGTGTCGCCGACGCTGATGACTTCGATCTGGGCTATGGCGACGCTCGGGCGCTCGGGCTCCTCTTCGCAGATGACGCGGGCCAACTCCTGCGGCGAGCGGTTGCGCAGCCGGTAAGGGCGATGATCTGTCAACAGCTCGTAGAGCAGCACGCCGAGCGTGTAGACATCGCTGGCGGCCGTGGCCGTCTCGCCTCTGACCTGTTCGGGGCTCGCATATTCGGGCGTCATCATGCGGAGCGCGGCCGTCGTCGGGTCAAAGCCGTGCGAGGCTATCTCCGGGTTCAAAATCTTGGCGATGCCGAAATCCAGGAGCTTCGGAATGCCGTCGGCCGTGACGAGGATATTCGAGGGCTTGATGTCGCGGTGAATGATGAGGTTCTGGTGCGCGTAGTGCACGGCCGAGCAGACCTTGCGAAAGAGCTTGAGGCGCTCAGGGAGAGAGAGCTTCTGCGCGTCACAGTAGTGATAGATGGATTTGCCCTCGACGTACTCCATGACGAAGTAGGGCAAGCCGTCCTCGGTCGTGCCGCCGTCCAGGAGGCGCGCGATGTAGGAATGGTCTAAGGAGGCGAGAATCTGTCGCTCATGTCGAAAGCGGCGGATAATAAAGTCCGTGTCCATGCCGCGCTTGATGAGCTTGATGGCGACTCGCTTCTGGAACTCGTCGTCGGCGCGCACGGCCAGGTAGACCGAGCCCATGCCGCCGCGCCCGATCTCCCGGACGAGCTTGTAAGAGCCGAGGCGGCGGCCGATCATCCCCGTCGGCACGTCGTCGACGAGCGTCGGCGCACTCTCGACGCCAATCGCGGGCCCTTCGATAAAGCTTCCAGCCTGCTCGTAAGAGTGTATGAGCGTCTCGACCTGCCCGCGCAAGTTGTCGTCGCCGCCGCAGGCGACCTCCAAATAGGCACGCCTCTGCTCGGGCGCTTTCTGAAGCGCCGATTCAAATATCTCCTCGACTTTCTTCCACCTTTCAGGCGTCATAAAAAAGCAGTGATGAGTGACGGGTGACGAGTGACGAGAGAAAAGCTTTTTCCTGCTTGTCACTCGTCACTTGTCACTGTTCACTCTGTTTTATTGACCTCGTGATAGAGCCAGGCTTTGGCCAGCTTCCACTGGCGGATGACTGTGGCCGTACCTATGCCCATGACCTCTGCGGTCTCTTCAATAGAGAGGCCGCCGAAGAAGCGCAGCTCGACGATGCGACTTTTTTGCGGGTCAATTTTCGCCAACTCTGAAAGAGCTTCGTCCAGGACGATGAGGTCTGCGGCCCTTTCATCCGACAAGCTGATGACCTCGTCCAGAGGTAATTTGATGCCTCCGCCGCCCCGTTTCGCAGCCTGCATCCCGCGCGCATGGTCGATCAGGATGCGCCGCATCATCTCGGCGGCGATCCCGAAGAAGTGGGCGCGGTTCTGCCAGGGCACGTCCTGGTCTATGAGCCGCAGGTAGGCTTCATGCACGAGCGCCGTCGCTTGCAGCGTATGATCGGGCCGCTCGCGCCGCAGGTAACGCTCGGCCACGCGTCGCAGCTCGTCATAGACGAGCGGGAGAAGCTTATTAAGCGCCTCCGGGTCGCCGCGATGCGAAGCGACAAGAAGCTCAGTCACGTTAGGTTGCTCTGGAAGCGTCATACCGAGGGCCCGGCACCGAGGCGGGATTCAAAATATTGCACCGACAATACGAGAATATAAACTGTTGATAGCCAAGTCAAACCCCTCGCGGGCGAGAGCGGGCGAAAACGGTTTCCGCGCCGCACAGAAAATCCTGCTCGACGAGAGGGCCCGCGCGGCCCCTCGCCTGCTTATGGCGAAGGGTCGCTCTCCTCGATTGTCTGCGGCGGAGAGTCATTCCGGCGCAGCGATTGGAGCTTGGCCGAGACCTGGCTGCTCAAGCGACTGCCGCGCTCACGGGTCGGGCTCATATCCCCCTCGAAGATTTCGTCGAACCAGGAAGCAGCGCCGTCGCCGCCAGCCTTTGCGCCGCTCTCGCTCTCAACTGCCCCTCCCTCGACACGCGGGGCGGCCTCGGTCGCGGCGAGCAACTGCTCCATCTCTTCCGTGTACCTATCTTTGATGCTTTGCATCTCGTCGGCGATATTCAGGGCCGCAAGTATTGCTATCTTCGTGACATCGTGGGTGGTGATCGAGGAGGCTATCTGCCTCATGCGCGCGTCCACGATTGCGGCGATGCGTCTGACGTGCTCGTCGCCGCTCGGCGAGCGCAGGACGTAGGTCTGGCTGAAGATCGTCACTTCGATTGGTTCTGAGCGTGGCATCTCTCTGGTTCGCTCCTGCCGTTCTTCGATTAAGCGGCACGGCCGCCCTTCGTGCGTGCGTGGCCCTTTCCGGGCATTATCCCACATCCGGGGCGCTCCTGCGCTCCTGATCTTTGCCCGCCGTGCCTCTTTAGGCGAATCTGTCACCACATGTGGTATAAAGCTTTCGAGCTTTATCATCATCTTCGGGAGATAATCTAGAACCAGAATGGCAACCACAAGCAAGTCTAACAAGCAGGCCGGGGCAAAGAACGGGCACAAGCGTTTGAGCCAGTCGGAAGTCGTAGGCCACATCGCCGAGAGGTTCGACCTCAAGCGGGCCCAGGCCAAAGAGTTCTTTACGGAGCTAGCGGAGTTGGCGGGCAAAGAGCTGAAGCGCAACGGGGAATTCATCCTCCCCGGATTCGGCAAGCTCGTCCTCGCCAAGCGCAAAGCGCGCGAGGGCCGCAACCCCGCCACGGGCGAGACGATCAAGATTCCCGCCAAGACCACGCTCAAGTTCCGCATCAGCAAAGCAATGAAAGAGACCGCCGGAGTAGCCGGGAAAAAATAGCCGCCCTAAGCTACGGACAGTCTGCAAGCAGAGGGGGACGGTCGCTCGCGCTCGGAAGAAGTGGGCGGCCGTCTCTCATCTCACGGGAGGTCAACTGTTATGGCTTCGTCACCCGAGACTCTGACAATCCTTTGCCTGGCCAGTTACGAGAAGGGGGCCGAATTTATGCGCGAGTGCAGGCGGCAGGGCTGCCGCGTGCTGCTGCTCACATCTCAGAGCATAGGCTTAGACCCCTGGCCGCGCGAGAGCATTGACGAACTCTTCCTGATGCACGACGTAGAGAAGCACTGGAACCTAGACCACGTCATCAAGAGCGTCAGCTACCTCGCGCGCCGCGAACAGATAGACCTCATCGTGCCCTTAGACGATTTCGATCTTGAGACGGCAGCAGCCCTGCGCGAGCACCTGAGAGTGCCGGGCATGGGCGAATCGGCCACGCGCTACTTCCGCGACAAGCTGGCGATGAGGATCAGAGCGCAGGAGGCGGGCATCCGTGTCCCGGCCTTCGTACACGTCCTGAACGACGCGCGCGTCGAAGCCTTCATGCAGCGGGTCGCGCCGCCCTGGCTCCTCAAGCCGCGCCTTGAGGCTTCGGCCACGGGGATTAAGAAGATCAATTCGCAAGACCAATTCCGGGATGCGGTCGCCAAGCTCGGCGACAAGCATTCCTATCATCTACTGGAAAGCTACGTGCCCGGCGACATCTACCACGTTGACTCCATCGTGAGCGAGCGCCACGTAGTCTTTGCCGAAGTTCACAGGTACGGCAAGCCGCCCCTTGACGTAGCGCACGGCGGAGGTATCTTCACCACCTCGACCGTCACGCGCGGCTCCGAAGACGAGCAACGACTGCTTGAATTGAACCGTCAGGTGCTCGCCGCGATGGGCCTCGTGCGCGGAGTCTCGCACACGGAGTTCATACGCGGGCGCGAGGACGGCCGCTTCTACTTTCTCGAAACGGCGGCGCGCGTCGGCGGCGCTCACATAGTCGAGCTGATCGAAGCCGCCACAGGACTAAACCTCTGGGCCGAGTGGGCCAAGATCGAGATCGCGCGCGGAGAGCGCCAGTACCAGCTTCCCCCTTATCGCAGCGACTACGGCGGCCTGATCGTTTCCCTCGCCCGCCAACAGTGGCCCGACACCTCTGCCTATCAAGACCCAGAGATCGCCTGGCGGCTCAACAAGCGCGCCCACGTCGGCCTGATCGTCCACTCCCGAGAGCAAAAGCGCGTCGAAGAGCTGCTCGCAGACTACACCCGGCGCTTCGCCGAAGACTTCAGCGCCACGCATCCCATGCCAGAGCGCCCGTCCAGTTAAATTTAGGCAATAACATACTTGACGCACCATACTTTTCATGCTAGTATCTCAGCATGAAGAACGAAAACAACTTCCCTAAGACGCTACTCGAAGCAATCAAGTACTTCTCCGACCCTGATACTTGCAACACCTTCATGGCCCAACTTCGCTGGCCCGATGGCGTGACTTGCCCTCACTGTGAAGGCAAGGCCGTATCTTACCTTTCGACTCGTCGCAAGTGGAAGTGCATGAACAAAGAGTGTCATAAGCAGTTCAGCGTCAAGGTCGGAACTATCATGGAAGATTCACCTATCGGCCTTGATAAGTGGCTTGCTGCTATCTGGATGATTGCCAACTGTAAGAACGGCGTGAGTTCTTATGAGATTCACCGCGCGCTTGGCGTCACTCAAAAGTCCGCTTGGTTTTTGCTTCACAGAATCAGACTCGCCATGCAAACAGGGACGTTTCAGAAGCTTTGCGGCGAAGTTGAATGTGATGAGACATTCATAGGCGGCCGTGCGCGCTATATGCACAAAGACAAGCGAGAGAAAAAGTTTCAAGGTCGCGGCTCTGTCGGCAAGGTTGCCGTTATGGGCTTACTTGAAAGGCACGGCGAAGTTAGAACGAGAGTTATTCAGAGCACCAATAGAGAGACGCTTCATCAGGCCGTTAAGAATTATGTTGAGCCGGGAACGGCATTGTTCACAGATGCCTTTAGATCGTATCAAGGTCTTAATGCTGAATATGTGCATCAGGTGATTGACCATGCCGAGAAGTATGTTAATGGAAACATTCACACGAACAGCATTGAGAATTTTTGGAGTCTATTGAAACGTAGTCTTAAAGGAACGTATGTTAGCGTAGAGCCGTTCCATCTGTTCTGCTATCTTGATGAACAGTCTTTCAGATTTAACACGCGCAAAGGCAAAGATGCTGACAGGTTTGTTCAGACGGTGAAGTCTGTTACGGGGAAGCGGCTCACTTATGAGCAGTTGACAGGTGGCATACCTGAGCAATAGATATTAGCTTTTGCTCCTATTGGCTTTTTTCTTGTGTTTCTCTTCTTCCATCTTTTCACGTACTTCTTTATTTGAAACGGATACTAAGTTTTTAGCCAATACTTCAAAACGCTGAAACTCAATATCTTTATTAGGAACTTGCTCTGCCTTCGCTTTCTTGCTCACTTGGCTTTGCTCCTTCTATTTGCCGTGGCCTACATAATATCTGCCTTGCCGTTCCGTATGTCTTGCCTTCTACTTGATGCAAGCTATCATGCGTAATGTCTTGTTTATCACCCAGCTTACTAATCCACTTACCGTTGGGTAACTGTCTTGCCATGTGAGTTGGAACGTCTTTGCTGTTCACATAAAGCGCTACCTTCTCAATACCTTCTTCTAGTTCAGGACTCTCACATGGTTCATAGCCAAGTGTTTGAAAAGCGGCAATAAAGCTCTTTACCTCTTCTTTACGCGAAACGCCTTCAGGCCAGTATCTATCTTGTCGCGCGTACTCTTGCGGGATAGGCCACCACTTACGATGATCTTCACCAGCAGCAAAAGCTATGCAGTTATAAACAGCCGTCCACGGACTTTTTACCTCAAAAGTTCCAGTCAGAAGATTCTCGAACTCCTGTGGTAAGTCTTTTGCGGCTTGCAGCTTTTCGAGGATAGAGCCGATAACCGAAGGCATTTATAATCGTGTTCCCTGCGCTAGCCATTGGCGTCCCTCTTGCTCCCACCAATGCAGCCATGATTCAGCCATCTTACTTAAGTTGCCAGCATCTTCGGGGTTTACGGGGTCTTTTCCTGTGATAGCCCTAAGTGCTAGAAACCAATCATGTGGCATATCCCGCAATTCATCCATGATGAAGGGAACAACATTTCGGCCTAAACCGATTATCCTTAGATAAGCGGGATGCAAAACCTTGTCAACATATGAAGACAGAGGCATTGTTTCGGTGTACCATGCTTCCGCAAGAGCGCGGAACTCTCTTTCTAAATTACACTCTTCTTCTCTAATCCTGGCTTGCTCTTGTTCCCGCGCATCTGCTTGCTGTTGGAGCATTACTGCTTGCTCTCCCAGCTTACGTGCATGATTAACAACTTGCGCCATTCGTCTTTCGTAATAATCTGCGATGTGGCGGACGTATTCTTGATACGCTCGCAGTTTCTCGTCTTCTACCTTGTCTGGCTTTGTAAATTCATCTGCCCACGCTTCTTTAGCTGTAGCGATGCCTTCTGCTGTGTATTCTACTTTTATTCTTGCTGCCATTATGCCACCTTCTATACGACCTCAATAAAGGTCATATTTGTTGAAGAGATAACCGATTGGAGGCACTTGTCCTTTTCTTCAGCGCGTTTGAGTGTTTCCATCAACTGCTGAACATCTTTTGTATCTAATGCAACAATGAACTCATGTCGCTCACCTGCTTGGAAATAACTTATATTGAGCATGTGGACTATAACCGCAGATGGCGGGTCGCCCTGAATACTCTCTCCGAACACAGGGCGAATATCAGAAAGCACCCGCGCTTTAGAATAGGTTTGAGCATGTTCAGTCAATACATCATAAGCTTTTGATATGACATTCAGCCTATCAATATTGAGAACCTTGTTTAGACGCTCCCTAAACCTATTAAGAATCTCTTCAGAGTGGGCCCACTCGCTGTCCTTTGCCCTTCCTTCTATTAAAGATTGAATAATGTCATCAACAAAAGTTGGAGTAGGCACACTAGCCGTAGAACGACCAAGATAAAGGGGAAATATTGCTTCCTTAATGGCCTTCGCTTCGTCGTAAGGAATGGTTTCTAGGTTTAATCCCGAATCATCAAAGATGATTTGCTGCCGTATTCTTAACGGTATGTTTTCAAGACCGGAAAGAAGTTCTTGAAATGATTCATCTTTAAGATTAGCAATAATTGAAAGACCGTTTGCTACTTGGGCTGGAATATTCAGTGACGCCATGCGCTTACCTCAAAGGTTCGGGAGACACGGTAATATGATGTACACAAGCGCCGATAAGATGCAGGGGTAGAGACGCCCTGCTCCTGCCGGATTATTATATACACTATAGATGGAGATGGTAGCATTTTTTTAGAAAAATGAGAAAAGAGGGGTACGCCAACGGCGGATATGCGTCTTTTGGTAACAGCCTGTTAAACCGTCTTCGGCCCTTAAATCCTTACTTCCGTTTGATAATGGACTTATGGCGACGTTTGGTGGGAGTCCTAACAGAGAGCAAGTCTTTATGTCTTTTCTTGATAATGTAGATAAGCCTTTGATGAGAGACGCCTAGCAGCCGCGCGGCCCGCGTTACGCTGCCTTCTGCTTTCATCAGCGCCCTTTTTATCACGCCACGTTCATAGCGTTGCACTTCTTCAACTAGGTTCTCAGAAGCTTTCCTCTCATCTGCTATAAGATGCTCGCCTAACTCTTCAATCATAGTTAGCGCGGCCTCTCCCGCCCGGTTGAGCGCCCCTGATAACTCAGCCACTTCAATAGCACGTTGAAAAGCAGAGAGAGATTGTCTGTAATAACCGAGACGCGCTAAAGCTGTGCCGTGTGTTATCTGCGCTTCTGCCAAGATGGCATAATGCCCGCCCTGTTCTAGTATATTAACTGCCGTTCGTACTACTCTCTCGGCTTCTGCATTCTTCTTCTGAGCAAGAAAGACGCGAGCGCGAGTCTCATCTATTCTCGCCGTATGCACACGGTCTTTCAGGCTAGTTGCTAATCGGCGTGCATGGTCTAGGTGTTCGTGCGCCTCTTTGAATGTGCCAAGCTTGAAAAAGAGAAAGCCGAGATTGTTTTCGACGTTAGCTTGATAGCGAACATGGCCCGCCTGTTCAAAGTGGAAGCTTGCCGCAGCATATTCTATAAGAGCGCGGTCAAGACATTCCTCTTGCTTCTCGGAAGTGGCGAGACTCCTAAAGACCATTGCAAGCTGATTATGATAGCTACCCTTGAGAACGTGACTATTAATCTTCTCAAACAGTGGCGCAGCGTCTATCAGGATGCGGAGCGCATCGCTGTAGTTATTCGCGCCCCATTCCACGATAGCAAGGCGCAATATTGCTTTAGCTTTCAACTCACTGTTAGCTGTAAGCTTCGCCAGTACGCCTTGAAGGATAATGCGCGCCTCTCCGTATTCACCCGTGCGCCAATAGCAAAGAGAGAGTTCCGTCTGCGCCTCTAGCACCTTCTTCGTATATGAGAGCGATTCAAAGATAGCGATTGCTTCACTGATAAGATTCTTCGCCGTCTCTTGCGCTTCTCCAATCTGATTAGAACTACCAAGCCAACCCGTCAAGACTCCCGCACGCAATAAGACTTCACCCGCTACGCTTGGCTCTAGTCCTTCGACCTTCGGGCGCTCTCCTACACGCTGCCACAACTCGCCCATTGCTTGACGTGCGGCCTCATGGTCGCCGCTCTCTTCAAGTTCTCTAGCTAACTGACAACGAAGTTCCGCGCGCTGGTCATAGCTCAGTTTTGGATTTTCTAGTTGGCGAAGAAGTGAGGCTTGAAAGTCCATGCGGGATTTACCTTTTCATGTTGATGCAACAAAACTGGCAAGACGCCGCAATCTTATGCCCTCGCTTTAATGCTTGCAAGAAGCCTGCAAAGCTGGTCTAGTTTCGCTTGCAAAATTTTTTGCATGGGAGACAAAAAGAATGAAACATTTACGCCAGCTTTGTTTAATAGCCGCGCTACTCTTCACTTTCACTTTTTCGGCTTATGCGGGTGAGATTGAGTGTCCGGGCATGCCCGCTACATCACAGCCCACAGTGGCGGGTGACATACAATGCGGCATTACTGACGTGCTTTTGGTGATACTGGCGCTTATCTAAAAGAGAGTCGCTATCTAAGTCATTTCATGCTGCCGTGATTGCTTCACGCGCGGGCAGGGTGAGGTGTATCTTGAATCTCTAAACTTTAGCGTGTGGGTGACTCAATATGCCAATTCCCGCTTGGCTCTCAAACTTCATAGGCTTTGGATGGATACGTGACTTGTTCGGAATCCGCAAAGATTTAATAGACACAAAGAAGTCTAAACTTGAAGTCAGAAAGTTAGAAGATGACGAGCGGGCGCGTAATCTTATTACACCAGCAACATTTGAAGACGTGAAAGAGTATGACCCTAAGTATCAAGCGATAAGACAGAGAATAGAGGAAAGGCGTTTCCGTCTATTCTTTTACTACGCCCCCCACGCACCTTTATGGTTTTTGATTCTTACCGTTATTATTGAATGGTTGGCGCTTCTGTTTTCTGTAGGGTATCTCATTTATATGATTCTAAAGTGGCTGTGGTGAGTCAAGTATATTATTGCCTAAATTTAGACTAAGCGGCGGCGGCTGCCTCGAAACTGTCGGCGGAAGTGGGAGCTGCGAAAAAAGTAACCTGGGTCGCGACCAAAGTTAATCCGGGCACGACAAAAGCAGCTTTCGTCGCAAGAAAAGTAACTTAGGACGCGGCAAAAGTAGCTCAGGACGTGACCAAAGCTACTTCAGTCGTGACAAATGGAGCTTTTCTCACGATAAATGTTACTTGGGACGCGGCAAAAGCTGCTCAGATCAGGACAAAAGCAGCTTTTGCCGCGACCAAAGTAGCATTTGTCCAGGCAAATGTTACTTTCCTCGCGATAAATGGAGCATTTGCCCTGACAAATACTGCACTTATCTGGGCAAATGCTCCGTTTGTTGCGCCGAATGCTCCATTTATCGTGACAAATGGAGCATTCGGCCTGAGTTTGCTACCTGGCGTCCCAGTCTCGTTGGGCGTTGGCGTTGGGGCCGGTGCTTTGGGCGGCCAGTTTGTCCCATTCCTCGTGTGTGAGCGGCATGATGGGCTGTAGTTTCTTGCGGGCCAGCTCGGAGTTTATGCCCGCAAGCTCTTTGGCCATCCAGGCGTCGAAGTCGCGGACGACATCGGCCAGCTCGCGCTCTATGGCTGCGGTGCGTTCCACCTGCGTCTGCGAGGGGCGGCCCTCGAAGCCGACGACGTTGCCGTAGAGGTCGCTCAAGTTCTCTCTCAGCCGCTCCTCGCCCGTGATCGCGCCGCCCTCTTTGGTCGCGACGATCTTGCGCCGCAGCTCGTCCACTGCGGCCGAGGCCGCATGCAATCGCTCGCGGAGCAGGTCTGTGGCGGGAAGGCGCGCCGCCCTGTCTTCGAGCGCAAGGCGCAGGCCGTTGATCCTGTCCACGGCGAAGGTCATCTCGCCGAGCATGTTGTAGAGCTTCATTGAGAGGTCTAGCTGCGCGCGCCTGTCCTGCTGCGTGTAGCCTGCACGCGGGTCTATCATGACCTGCAAGGGCGTCGTGTAGACCTCCTTGCCCCTCGTCATCTTGACGGTGTAAGTGCCGGGCAGCACACGGGGGCCGAAGGTCGCGCCGAAGGCTCCGCTCGCGGCCGTCGGCACTTTCGGCGGCTTCAGCCGCATAGACCACGTTGCGCGGTTGAGTCCCCGCCGCTTGCTGCTCGGGATGACGCCCATCAGTTTGCCCGCCTGGTCGAAGACCTCTATCTTCAGGTCTCCGAAGATGTGACGCCGCTTCTGGTAATAGGTGATGATCGCTTCGTCGGGCGGATTGGGCCCAATGAACATGGCGTCGCCGTTGGCCCAACCGCCCTGCGCCGGGATGCGCTGCACACTGGGCCGGGCCTCGACGAAGAGCGCGTCCCTGGCGAGCGTCTCGGGCGTCAGGGCGCGCAGCGGCGTGATGTCGTCTATGACCCAGATGCCGCGCCCGTGCGTGGCTACCACCAGATCGTGGTCGCGCGGGTGGACGACCAGGTCGCGCACGGCCACGTTAGGCATCTCTCCGCCTTTGTACTGGGCCCACTGCCGACCGCCGTCCAGGGAAATCCAGAGGCCCATCTCCGTGCCCGCAAAGAGCAGGTCGCGGTTCACGAGGTCTTCGCGGATGACGTGCGCGTAGCCGCGCACAGTGCTTCCTTCCCCCGCGAGCGGCGTCCAGGTCTGCCCGTAGTCAGTCGTCTTATAGAGGTACGGCCGCATGTCGCCGAACATGTGCAGGTCGAAGGAGGCGTAAGCCGTGCCCTCTTCAAAATGGCCCGCGTCTATATAAGAGACCCAAGCGTCGGGGGGCAGCCCCTTAATGTTTTTGACGACGTTCGTCCAGGTCTTGCCGCCGTCGCGCGTCACCTGTAGGTTGCCGTCGTCCGTCCCGGCCCAGATGACGTTCGGATTCTTAGGCGATTCGGAGATTGCATAGATGGTCGTGTGCATCTCGGCAGCGGAGTTGTCAACGGTCACGCCGCCCGACTGTTCCTGCTTCTGCTTTTCGGGGTCGTTCGTCGTCAGGTCTGGCGAGATGCGCTCCCACGTTTGCCCACGGTCGCGCGAGCGGAAAAGAAACTGCGCGCCGATGTAGATCGTGCCCTTCTGCGTCGGAGAGAGGTGAATCGGCGTGTTCCAGTTATAGCGCAGCTTCCCTTCCTTGTAATTGGGCAGCGGTTGAATGTTGCGCGTCTCGTGCGTCTTGCGGTTGATGCGCGAGATGCCGCCGCCCTGGTATTCGGCGTAGAGATAATCCGGCTCCGAAGGGTCTGCGAACATCCAGAAGCCATCGCCGCCGTACATGTTCTCCCACTGGTGATTCGTGATGCCGCCCGGAAATTGCGATTCGCCAACCCAGGAAGAGTTGTCCTGCAATCCGCCGTAGACGCGATAGGGCCGCTCCATGTCCACGCTCACATGATAGAACTGCGAGACGGGCAGGTTCTCGGCCTTCCACCAGCGATTGCCCGCGTCGTAGGAGTACCAGAGCCCGCCGTCGTCGCCCGTGATCAGGTGGTCTGAGTTGTTCGGGTCAATCCAGACATCGTGAAAGTCGCCGTGCGCGCCGCCCGAGATGTTGCTGAAGCTGCGGCCCCCGTCGTTGCTGACGATGAGGGAGAAGTCAGGCTTGTAAAGACGATTCTCGTTCTTCGGATCGACGATCAGGTTGGCGAAGTAGAAGGGACGCCAGATCATGCTCTGGCTGCGATCACCCGCCGTCCAGGTCTGCCCGCCGTCGTCCGAGCGATAGAGCCCGTTCTTCGGCGGCTCGGCTTCGATAAAGGCATAGACGACGTTCGGCTTCGACGGCGCAGAGGTCACGGCCACGCGCCCCCAGGGCTTCGAGGGCAGGCCACGGGCGCTCTTGTCGTCAAGCTCAGTCCAGGTCTGCCCGCCGTCCGTAGATTTGAAAAGACCGCTGCCCGAAGGCGCATTGGGCCCATCGCCCCCGGAGCGAAACGTCCAACCTTTGCGACGAAAGTCCCACATCCCGGCGTAGATGGTCTTCGGGTTCTGCCTGTCCATAGAGATCATCGAGCAGCCGGTCGAAGCGTTCGCGCCCTTGAGAATCTTGGCCCAACTCTTTCCGCCGTCGGTCGTCTTGTAGAGGCCGCGCTCGTCGGAATCGCTCCACAGCTTTCCGGGCACACAGACGTAGACGGAGTTTGTATCCGTCGGGTCAACCAGAATCTTCGCTATGCGCTCAGACTCCTTGAGCCCCATGTTCGTCCAGGTGTCGCCGCCGTCCGTGGACTTGTAGACGCCGTCGCCCACAGAGACGCTGTTGCGCGTCCAGGACTCGCCCGCGCCGACCCAGATCGTCTTCGGGTTCTTCGGGTCAATCGTGACCGCGCCGATGGACTGCACGGCCTGCTTATCGAAGACAGGCTTGAAGGTCGTGCCGCCGTTGACGGACTTCCAGACGCCGCCCGAGGCCGAGCCGACGTAGATGGTCAGGCGGTTGCCTTCCCAGACGGCGTCCAGGGCCGCTATGCGACCGCTCATCGCGGCCGAGCCGATGTTGCGCGCGCCGAGGCCCGAAATCGTATCCGAATCCACTTTGACACCCGCCCCGCCCTGCTGAGCAGCGGCAGGCGCAGTGGTTTGCGCTGCAAGATTTGTGACCATCATCAGGCCGAGAACCGTTGCCGACAACCGCAAGATCAATTTTTCCTTCATAAGCTTTAACCTTGTTCCTCTCTCGATAGGCGCTCGTCTTTCCTGCTTAATCTCGAACGGGCTTGGCGGGCGGCTTGCTGGCCTGCGGCGGCTTCTTCGGCTGAGTCTTGGAAGCGTCGGGCGGCTCCTCTGCGGGTTGGCGCGGCTGAGCGCCCTGCGTGGGGCGAGCAAAGCGGCTGTCGTCGAGGGCGACGTTGGCCTCTATCTTTTCGTAGAGGGTCTTCTGTTTGTCCTGGCTCCCCTTGACGTTGCTCTCAATGGAGAAGGGCAAGTACCAGCCGTTGACCTCCTTGTAATCGCCGAGGATGGTTTCGTACTCCCGTTCCGCGCCGCGTATCATCCGCTTGGTGTCAATCTTGATCGGAACGAAGTAGTCCGTGTCCATGTAGTAGTAGCGCACGTCGCCGCTGGAGAGCGTCACCTTCAGCTTGTAGGCGTCCGTGCCCTCGACCGTGTCCATGCCGACGAACTCGACGCGGTTTCCCTTCTGCTGGTAGTTGACGAGCGGGCCGTCGAAGTCGGAGTCTTCGGTGATCTGTTTCATCTCTTCCTCGCCGAGCGGCTCCGGGTCTTTCTTGCCCTGCCACGGCTCTATCTTCCAGCCCGTGCGCCCGTCGTAGGCGACGACGCCCGTCAAGCCCTGGAACGTGAACTCCTGCCGCACCATGCCGCGCCGCTTGTTCTCTTCAAGGATGCGGGCCTCGAAGCCGCCGCCGCCCTGAAAGCGCCCCGTGCGGCGCAAGGTCTGGACGGCCTGAATCTTGTCCATGCCGCCGATGGTCTTGATATAGCGGGCGACGATCTCTTCGGCGCTCTGTGCCGAAGCGGGCACGCTACAGAGCAGCAGCGCGACCATTCCCAACAGGAATTTACGCATGATCTTCTCCTTGATAAGTAATGCAGAAGTGAGACGACTCGGGAAATACGGGCCAGTCGTGCTGAAGGTTTCAAACCCTCACGGTAAAACTGTTGTTCCCGTCCATGAACTGTCTTGGCCCAAAGCCATTCTATCCGGGCTCGGTTCAATATTCCAAGAGGCCGTTACCGAACTATTGCCTTGAGAGACCGCGCGCCCTTTTCACGCCGACGGCTTTGAAGCCGGTGCTGTTGATGGCTTGGCGCAGCTTGGCGACCGTCACTTTCCTGTCGTCGTACTTGACCCACGCCTCGCCCTTCTCATAGCTGACGCTGGCCGCCTCGACTCCCTCCGTGCTCAACAAAGCCTGCTCGACCGAGCGGGCGCAAGCACCTCAGGTCATGCCCGTGACGATGATAATGACCGTGCGCGTGGCGGCAGAGACTTCGCCCGCCGGAGAGCAGATGAGAGCCAGGGTCAGGACGCTAATAAATTTTCTTCTGTTCACAGTGTATTCTCTTTCAAGTCCCTGGTTGAGGGACGACCTTGCGCGGTCTCTCAGAGATGAAGTCCAGCAACTCCTCGCTGCACATCGTCCCCGCCTCTTCCACCAGCAGGAGGATTTTATGAGGGTCGGTCTCGCGCGTAAATCTTTCCTTGATTCTTTTCACAATCATAACAAGAGCCTTGCCGTTCGATCCGAATTATAGCATCCCGCCCGAGCGCGCAGTTCGCCGCCCACGAGCGGCGGCACGCGCGATATTGCGGGCAAATTCTTGACATGCGCGTGAGGCGAGACTTAAACTCCCGGCATTAACGTTATCCAGAGCGAGAGATGGCTCTTTTCACGCGCAACGTCCTTTAAATTGCTGGCAGCGCGCCCACGCCTGCCTCAGTCTTGGCTTCACTTACACTAGCGACGCGCTGCGGGGAGGCCCGCCGTGTCGTCAATCGACGAGCACCAGTGTCAGCCGACCCCCACGCCTTACAGCCAGCCGCCCCGTCCCAGCCCGAGGTGTTCATCAGCTACGCGCGGCGCGATTACGACAAGGTGCGGCGCGTGGTCGATCAGCTCGCCGCGCTGGGCATTAGCTACTGGCTCGATCAGTACTCGGTCGAGGGCGGCGACAACTACGCGCTCGACATCGCGCGCGGCATCAGGCTGAGCCGGGTCTTTATCCTGATGTGTTCGGATGCCTCGCTGCGCTCGCGTAATGTGAATCAGGAGATCATGCTCGCGTGGAAGTACGCGCGCCCCTACCTGCCCTTGCTGCTCGAAGCCGTTGATTTCCCTGAGCAGCTCCAGTACTTCCTCGAAGGCAGCCAGTGGATAGAACTCTGCGACCGGCCTGTCGGCGAATGGCTGCCGCGCGTCCATCGCGCGCTGACGAAGGCAGGCGTGGCGAGCATTGCCCCGGCGCAGTCGTCATCTGCCGGCGCATCGAGCCCGGCCCTGGCCGACGACTCTGGCTTACGGCCCGCACAGCGCAGAGCCGATCTCGACGGGTTGCGCTCACTCGCCAGCTTCACTGATCGCATCTGGCCTCTGGCGGCTACGGCGCGCGCCGATCCCGCACGGCAGTCACGGCCGACCTTTCGCGGCCTCGGCGCGCCACAGCAAGGCGCGCAGCACGGGCATAAAATCGGCAGTCGCCTTGAACTGGCTGTTCAGGCAGAGCGCGCGGGCCATCTGTTGTTGCTCGATGAGGGGCCCGAGGGGATCGTCTACTGCCTGTGCCCTTCCTGGTTTGCTCCCGACACGCGAATCCGTGAAGGGATCAATTACCTGCCACAGCCAGGCATGCGTTATGAATCGTTCCAGGTTTCCGGCCAGCCGGGGCGTGAGCAACTGCTGGCGATCATCACGGATGAGCCGCTCGCCTTTGACTGGATGACGGCCGACCCGAGCATCCCGGCCCGGACGCTCGGCACGCAAGATATCGAGTTACTGTTGACCAGGCTTCGTCAACTTGACCCGGGAAGCTGGGCCGCCCTCGCCACCTACTTCGATATTACGCGCTAAAAGCGCGCCCGTGTTCTTCACTACGCGCCCGCAGGCGACGGACGCCCGCAGCAGGAGGTGTAAAAGTCATGTCACTTGGAACGTTCGACTACGGCGGCGACGACGATTCATCGGCGCGCGAGAAGAGCCCGCTCGGCGAACTGGACGACCTGCTGGGCATGGGAGGCGCTGCGGACGAGCGGCGACGGGCGAATCCTCGTCCATCACTGCTGGCCGAGCTGGATATGCGTGTGATGATTCAGGTGGCGGCGGCAGTCGTGCTTCTGCTGGTGGCGGGCGGATTGCTCGCGCGCGACATCTGGGCGCGTCATGCGCGTGATGCTGCGTTTCGCCAGATGCTAGAGGCCAACAGCCGGGGCGAGAGCCTGCACGTTATCGAGAGCGCGGAAAAATTTCTGACGCACCGGCCGCTCAACGGGAGCCGCGATGCGCGCGAAGCGGATGTCGTCGGCCTCTACAGCGAGGCGCTGGTGCATTGGGTCGCAGAGCAGCCCGGCAAACTCGACGCCAACGCCCTCGCACACGTCGCGCGTTATAAACAACTGGTGAAGGCCGGTAACAAGTAACGCTCGCTCTTCGGCCCGTCGCTCCTTTGGCGTGCAGTCTTCTCCTTTTGCGTTGGAGGTCTCCCTCATGAAAAAGCTTCTTGATCTCGGCAGCCTGGCAGCCATCGCCCTCGCCCTCATCCTGATCGGGTATCTCTATTTTCCTCAGAGGTCTTCACAGGCGGCAGGCCGGACGGGCGCTTTCAAAGAGTTTCCGGTCGGGCAGGCGCGCATGGTCAACCTGTCTGCGCGGCGCGAGGCTTTGGAGGACTTGACGGCGCGCGAGCGGATGGATCAGATGCGCGACTGGCTGCTCTTCACCGTCGTCTCTTCTTCAGGGCTCTCTCCGGATGAGATCAACAAGGCGCTTTTCGACCTGCCATCGATACGGCACGGCTACATGCAGCCGGTCGCCAGCTTTGAATACGGGGATACACGTTCTTGCTACATCGGCGACGGGCAGGTCTTGGCGCTCGTGCCGGCCGACACCTCGGCCGAACGCGACGAGCGACTGGCGCGCATCGCCGACGAACAGCGCAAGAACCTGGGCGAGCTGCCGGCGAAGCTGCTGGTCTTCGAGTACGAGCTGCGGCCCTTTGACAGCCCCGTGCAACAGACGGCGACCGTCACGCGCCGCGACCCCGTCAACGTCAAAGACCTGTTCAAGCCGTCGGCCGGATATTACGAAGCGAAGATCAACAGCCTGGACGACCTCAACCGCTTCATGGGACAGGTTGACGATCTGACCTACGCCAGCTTGAAGGACGGCCTGACTGTCGGCGGGCGCAAGATCAAAGGGCACAACTATCGCGGCATTCGCGTCGAAGAGATCGCCGCGCTCTATCAATCCGAGGCCAAGATTCGGGGCGAAAGGAAGGCGCTCAAACAGCAGATCGAAGACTTCTATGCGGGCTGGAAGCGTCGCACGTACCGTACCAAGGCGGAGAAGACGGAGCTGCTGCGCCAGTTCGCGCAGGAAGAGGACGCGCTCCTGGAGAAGCTGCGGCAAGCGCGCAGAGCAGGCCACCTCGTCGGCAGCAGCGGCTTTTCGCTCGACCCGACCTTCGATTATCCGGCCCTCCTGTCAAAGTTCGATTCCACCATTGGGCCCAGCCTGCGCAGGCTCCTTTCAGACGGCTCGCCGTCCGTCCTGCAAACCAGCTCACAGGATGGCTCGTCAACTTCGGGGTCGAGTGGGCTCTTGCTGGCCGAAAACTCAGTCGAGCAGAAGATCAAGCGCGCACGGGACGGGCTCGCAAATAAGGATGCCGATCCGCTTTTCAATCTGCTCGACGAACTGGCAAGTCGGGGCGCGGACGGTAAGGAGATCGCGGAAAAGATTGGGAAGGACATCCGCGAGGCCCACGGCTACCAGGTCGCACGCTACGACGGCGAGTTGGGTGGCACAGAAACCGGCATGGTCTTGTTCTACACAGACCTGCTGGCAAAGCTCTGGGCCATGAACTACCAGGGCAGCGCCCCGGTAAATGACGTGGCGGAGTTCCACCCGATGACGGCCCTTCCGGTCTCTTCGGTTTACCGGCAGGAGATTCAGGAACTCTCGAACACACGCCTCTGGTTCGGGACGCAGGCCAGAGGCTTCCAGGTCGCCGACAAGGGGCAGAGCATGTTGTTTGCGCGCACGGCCACGCGCGTCTATGCCGCTTCGTCCAACTCCTTGAAACCCGGCGATGAGAAGCAACCGAACGCCGAGTCGGCGGCCTTTCTCGGCTGGTGGGACGATCACTACGAGGAGATCGCGCGGTTCGAGCCGGAGTACGAGCGCCTGAACGAGATCATGAAGTGGAGTCTCGTCGTCACTTGGCTCAACCAGCAGGAGCAGGGCGCTAAGTTAGGCTTTCTGCAAGATGTGACGGTCGAGCACGGAAACTGGTTCCCCGATTGGGTGAAGCAGCGTCCGCAGTTGCGCTACACGGCCTGGGACAAGATAGGTTTCTACCAGCGCGGCGCGAACGACACGGCGACTGAAACTCTGCCGCGCCTGGAGTCTGAACACTACCGCTGGTTCGGGCGTGAAAAGTGGCTGGTCGGCGGCGTTTCGCTGGCGAGCGAAGAGACGTTCGCCCGTCGCGCGGCGCTTTCGACCGAATCCGAAGTCGCGCAGCTCGCGCGCCGCTCCAACCTCAACTACGCCGCGGGCGAATCCACAGGCACAGCACTCAAGACTCTGGAAGGGACGACCTATCGCTTTGCCAGCACCTCCGCCAAAGAAGCCCTGACGACGGCGACGGCCAAAAGCGGAGCAAAGATGCGCGGCCTCTACGGCGAAGTCGCCAACGAGCCGGTCGCGCGCAGCGTGGCCCACGCGAGCGACGGCCTGAGCATCAGCACGCGCGTTGGCGACGTGCCGCTCGGCGATTTGAATATCAGTAGCGCCGAAAATGGCTTCCGGGTCGGTTGGGCGAGCCGCGATATAGACGCGGGCACATCGCTCGGCCGGCGGCTCAGCATGAGTGGCAATCCGGACAAAGCGGCCAAAGTCCTGGCACTCGACCCGAACGTCGAAGCGTCGATCAGGCTGCCGGGCAATGACGGTTTCCTGATTAAGCTGGAAGGCTCCGAGCGTTGGCTGAGGGTCACGCCAGAGGGTGCACAGCCGGCATCGCTTGGGCAGAGCTATGCGGCGCGCGTGGGCAGCTTCGACGCCCGCGCGCGGAATTACCAGCTCAAGTGGGTCAAGGCCGAAGAACTGTCCGGCAGCCTGGGTGGGGACACTGCGCTGCGGCTGCGCAAGGTCGCCAACACGGCTGATCGCTACGAGATGGAGATCGGCCCGCTTGATGCTGCCGTGGGCGAGCCCCTCACTGTCGAGCAGGAAGGCGTAAGACTGAGCGGCAGACTCAATCGTGAGACGGGCGAGGTCACTTTCGCTTCGAGAGATTTGCCCCAAGCCGTACGTGACAATCCGGGCCTGCTGCGCCGCCTCGTCGCCGAAGCCCCGCAGGCTGGGGCGCGCTTGGGCGCAGACCTCGGCCGCCTGATGCCTGAGCTGCGCAACGGCGATTTTCGCACGGCCGCACGCGAGCTGGTCGCAGCGCCCGATGCTTTCAAGGCGCAGCTCGATCAGAGCATTAGCAAGGGCGTTGTCGAATGTCAGGGTTTGCTGCTCAATGGCGAGTACGAGATGGCTGGCCGAAGAGCCGAAGAGCTGATTCAACTCTTCGGGCCGCGCGACGACCTGCGCCTGCATAAAGTGATTGCCGAGCTGAACGTGCCGCAATCGACGCGCAACTCTCTGACGCAGCTTGCCGCACAAGGTAATCGCCCGACCATCTTCGACGAGTTCAGCGCGCGCCTCAACAATGGTCTCTCCTTAAACGGAAGAGGCGAGGGCGTCAGCCTTCAGCGCGAAGGCGGCGACCTGAGCATGCGCTACGAATTCCCTAACCTCAACGGCAGCGTGCCGATGGGCGCAGGCGAGCCGAACCAGATCAAGGCATATATCTACGTACAGGACACGCCGGGCTTCAACAACATAGACTGGCAGCTCTCGCCACAGCGTACGTTGGAGGCGGCCATCTCCGGCAAGATCGAAGGGCGAGTCTTCAGGCTGCCGCGCGGTGACGTGGCGAGATTCAAACCGTCCGTCATCTTTGACAAGGCCGAAGGCATCACCTTCCGAGCCGTCAACCCCGGAGGCACAGGGGGCGGCTTTCGCGGGCCGCGCTACTTTGTCGGCAACGGCAACCCGTCGCACTACCTCTGGAGCAAGGACTTTATCCCACGTCTCTACCCGATAGTGCCGTGCCTCGATAACGATGAGCAAGACGGTCGCGACGATGACAACTGCGACGACGAAGACCGCGACACGCAGCTTGTCATCGTGCGCCAGTAAGCGGCAAGAGACCCCGCGCGGCGCGTCGAGTGACTAGTTCAGGACGCGCGCCCCGTCGCGAACCGCATAGGTGAGATTGAGGTGGGCTTTGAGTGCTGATCCGATTGATCGTTTGGAGGCTTGGGCGCAGAAGGCCGAGGAAGCCTGGAGCAAGGGCGACTTTGCCGGCGCGTTGCAGAACTACGCGCGCGGGATGAGCGAGCGGCTTGCTACCGGCGACTATGGCGTGAAGCCTGGGGCACAGCTCGGCGTGGCCGATTTCTTCGTCTTAGAGCGCCTCTCCGATCTGGCGCGGCTGTTCGGGCGCACGGAAGCGGCCGACGAGCTGCTGGAAATCTCAGTTAATCAGATCGGCGCGGCGGGCAATCGTTACTGGGCAGACCTGCTGCACGTCAAGCGCATAGACCTGGCATTGGGGAGTGGTCGCCTGCGCATGGCCCAGTCGCTTCTGGGCGAGATGAGCCAGAGCATAGGCGACGTGACGCAGATCAGCTTCACCCCCGAGGGCCTGACAGCATGGGAGCGGCGCTGTCATTGGCCCAACGCGGACGGGCGTGACCGCGCGACCATCTTTGCGCTGCTCTATTTCGTCATGGGGAAGCTGCTGGCGGCGTGCGGGCAGTACAGGCAGGCCGCCAGCTCGCTGCGGCGCGGGCTGGCGCACACCACAGAACGGGCCGGGGGCGGAGGCGCTCACAGAGTCCCACAGGAATTAGCCAAGCAGGCGGTTGCGCCGCTCACGCTCGCGCTCGCCACCGCGCTGTTGGAGAAGGGCGAGCTGGAGGGCGCGGCCAAGTACCTGCACGAACTCACAGAGCTGATGCAGGAGAAGACTGGGCCGGCCTTTTTCGTGCAGACGCTTGAGCTGCAAGGAAAGCTGCACCTGCTAGCCGGAGAGTTCGGCGCGGCGCTCGGATGCTTTCGCCAAGTGCGGGACTCGTGCGTGCGTCACGGGTTCGCGCGAGCCGCCGTCGCCGCGACGCTCAACCTCGCGCAGGCGCTTATCTTCTTGAATCAAACCCTGGACGCGCGCCGACACCTGCAAGTCGCCCGCGACCACGCGCAGCAAATAGGCGATACCGCGGCAGTGGCCCGCGCCGAATGGCTGCTGCAATTAGCACTGGCCCGCGCCGAGTCGCTCGCCGACAGCGTGCCGATTGCCCGGACGGTCACAGAGCAATGGGAATTCGGCGACGCCGCTCGACAGCAGACGCTTTCGGGCAAAGCGTACGACGACGACGATACCGAGGCGCAGGTGGCCCGCGCCTTCGCCGACGCTATCAACCCACTCGACCTGCCGCAGCCGGACAACTACCTGGCTTTCTTTGAAGAGCGCGTGCTCGGTTTCCACTGGCTGCTGGGTCGCCGCGACTTCAAAGGCTGCGCCGCGTACCTTGCGCAACTGGAAAAGATTTTCTTCTACACCGATTCGGCGCTGATTAAAGTGCGCCTGCGCGTCCTGTCCGGCCTGCTGGCCTATTACATGGATGATTTCAGACAGGCCGAGAAGATATTGACGGAGGCGCAAACGGAGCTGCGACGTATGCACTTGCTGCCCGAGTTATGGCAACTACAGCGCGTGCTCCAATGGAGTCTGGTGAAGCTTGGAGCGGACGAGGCGATGCAGGAAGAACTGGCGACGGAAAATGCTCGTCTGCTTGGCATCATCGCCGACTCGCTGGAGAGCGACGACCGGGCCTTTTTCCTGCTCAACAAGTGGACGGCCGAAGAAGAGGAGCTGGCGGCTCTGGTCAACCGGCTCAGTCGCATGAAGGCTGAGCTGTCCCTGATGCCCTGGTATAGACGCTTCCGCCAGCGACGGCACTTGAGAGCGCAGACGGCCGAGCTGCTGCGCATCATCGATCACTATCGCGACATCAAAGCGGAGCGAACTACACGTGGGCCCATGGCCACGCCGGAAGCCGCGAGCGGATTGCGCGGGCAGGACTCGAAAGACTCTGCGCCCCCCTCCGGCCCTTCGTTCCTGCGTCGCTTGTGGCCGTATAAGCGGCGACATGCGACCATCTCCTTTCTGGTGCTGCCTGATCGTGTGATCGTCATCCGCCAGAGCCCTTTCACGCTCGACTTCGGTGTGGGCTCGGCCACACGCATCGAAGTGCGAGAGCTCGTCCGCCAATGGCATGAAATCATTGCACGCATCACACAGGAGAAGGCGCGGGGCCTGGGCCTGCGACCGGAAGAAGCCGGTGCGGAAACAGGAGCGACGGACGCTTTGTTCAGCACTCTGACAGAGCGTGCGCGCGAGATTGCCGAAAGTCTGAGCAAGCTGCTGCAACTGCCTTCCGTGCTCGACAATCTATCACGCTCGACGCGCTCGCTGACGCTCGTACCCGACGACACCCTGCACGGCTTCCCCTTCGCCGCAATCATTCATCGCGGACGCTACCTGGTAGAACGCTACGCGCTCTCGTTCGCTTACCATAGCGACGATCAGGCCCCCGTCCCGCGCGCCGAGGGCGGCGAGTCCGGGGCGCTGCTGGTCGGCGCATCTCTCGGCGGCGGCGATTGGCCTCCGTTGGAGTTTGTGCCTCAAGAGCTGGATAATGTCGCGGGCTGGGTGGCAGGGCGCAGGCTTGCGACGCAGCGCCTGGACGACGCCCGGCCGGCGTGCGCTGCTCCCGACAAAGCAACGGTGATCTCTGCGCTCTCACGATCCAGCTTTGTACATCTCGCCTGTCATGGCATTTTCAAGCCAGATCATCCGGCGCATTCCGGCATTGTGCTGCGACCGGCGCGACAGCCCGACGTGCTCAGCGTGCAGGAGCTATCGGCGCTCGACCTCGCCAATATCCGGCACGTCACGCTCTCGGCCTGCTGGTCTGCGGATCACTTCATCCTGCCTGGACGCTGGGTCATCTCGCTGCCCGAAACGCTGGCGCGTTCCGGCGTAGGCAGTGTGCTCGGGTGCCTCTGGCTGGTGGACGACCGCGTCGCCACCTCCTTCATGGCAGAGTTCTACCAGCACCTCAACAAGCACACGCGCGCCGAAGCCCTGCGCCTCACACAGCTCGCCTGCCTTAAGAATGAGCTGGCCGTCCCAGACTCACCCGACACGACCCACCCCATCTTCTGGGCAGGCTACCAACTCTACGGCCGCGCCGACGCGCTAAGGTTGTAAGTTGGGCCCCCGGGTGTGCCCGCTTCGATGTCTGTACCTGAGCTTCCGACAACCAACCTTGTAACTTGTAATCGTCGAACCCTCTTTCATTTTTTGTCTGTAGCTCTTAAGAGTCTATGCTCTCCTTTGACCGAAAGTAGGGCATTAAAGAAAACAACCAGGAAGAATACTTCCAGGATGTTGGCGGACGAACAGAGAAACTTGGCAAATGGTGTTATCGGAACAATATCACCGTAGCCCGTGGTCGTGATCGTATAAATAGTGAAGTACATATAATCCATCAGAGAAAGCGGAATAAACCAGCTACTGGTCTGTACCGGAATGAGAGAAACAACGACCACTCTCTTCCTGCTTTTTTCATCGACATACTTGAAAGCGTCAAAAGATTCTTGAAGCTCGACCTTTTTCCTGCTCACATATTTCTTTAGCTCCTGCCTTTCATCATTCGTTAAGCCGGGTCTTTCACTCTCCTGTATCGCACTGGCAAGAGACTTTAGTCTACCTAACGGCTCCTCGACCTCTTCATCCTTGGTCAGGTGTTCGTTTTGAACGATCCCTTTTAAATCGTCCATTCTCTTGTTCAGAAGGTCTACGCTGTCAGGGCTAAGCTGCCTCGCCATAACGAGGGTACTCTTCTGGTTCTCCAGCTGTGTTAACAACCTGCTCTCAGCGGCTTGATCGGGCTTCCTTTTCTGGGATGCCCTAGCTGCTTGAAGCTGTTCCTCACAGTTCACTTTTTTAGACCTGTTCTCTGCCAGGGGAAAGAGGGGAGAACCTTCGCTAGATACAGGCAGGTGCATCCACTCGATATCAAGCTGTTTCTTATCCTTTTCCGTGAGTCTCTTGAGCAGAATATATTTTACGTTTTGCGCCCTCGCCTCAGAGAGCTCATAGTTCGATGAATAGGGAACTGCTTGTAAATCACAATCATCGGTTGAACCTACTAACTCGACTCTTAGTCTTTCACCTTTCCCGGTCAACTTCAGGATGTCGTCGGTTATCCTTTCAACTTGATTAAAGTTTATTCCATCCTTCCAATCCTTATTTGGGTTTGTCGAATTTTCGTCGGGAAGGAAGGGGTTATCATTAAAATCCGGATGTCGCTTGACATCCGGATGCGCACTGATAGAGTCGAAATAAAAAACATACTGGGGGACACTTACTGTATGGTTCTCTGTTGTCTTGGGGTCTTCCAGTTGTCGCGCGCCGACGCGAGAAGGAAGTGTCTTGGACATGTAGAGGTCTGGTGACTTGTTATCTTCAATGGATCTCTGATCCTGAAACGCAAATGCAAACCCGAACAGGTATGTAACCCCTAAGAAAACGGCAAAGAAGTTGGTCAAGACCCAGAAATGCGCTTTTGTGATGCCCTCCTTAATGTTCAATAGAAAACTCTCCCAAAGGTCGATCGAGTCCCTTACCCATTTTTTGAACTTGGAACCCGGAACTGGCTCTGATGATTGTATTGCTCCGGAGAAACTAGCATTGAAAAGAAGCCGGTGGAGTTGCTTCACCTCCTCGTTTGTAAGATTCTTTTGGCCTTTAATCAAGAGGTCTCTGGCCCTCAGGCTGATTTCATTGTTATCAAGATTTATAGCCAAGTGCAGGTTCCGGTCTTCTAAGATTCTATTTAACTCATCGACCAGGGCGGATTTAGATATGCTCTCATATTCTGTACGATGGGTAGCGTGCATGACTTCGTTCCGAATATCGTTCGGCAGCCGCTCAAAAATCCTTCTCCGATAGCCTCCAAATGCCGCTCCATCTGTCTTCAATTCCGAGCAAAAACGAGACCAGTCTGTAATGTCTTCTACTTTAAGTTGCCAGGCATCTTTCCGTGGGTTTCTCGTCGGCGTCCACATAATTGCATATGTCATTAAGACTACTGGAAGGAGCAAAAAAATAATGGCGACCAGCGCAACGTAAGATAAATTGGCCCAACTGTGCCAACCCACCGTATAACAGATCCAGAGTGAGCAGTAACTCAAAGGACACGCAGACATAATGATGATGCAGAACGCATAGTGCGTGGTCAGCGATTTGTCCTTATGTAATCTCATGAACATCGCTGCGAGCCCTGCGACCTGTAAGACGATTGGGATAAGAAAGAGAACTAATAACCACCGGGCATCCTCCGAGTGCAGAAGATGGCGCTGGTAATCGACGAAGCTGCCTTTAAAATAAAGAATACACCCACCCACAAATGAGATTACCACGAGCAGAAAAATCACCAGGCTTAAGACAAAAAGTACAACTGAAAAGGGCGTCCCCCATCCACCGGGATTTTCCAACTTGGCTTGCGTCGCTGACATTTGTCTCCTCCTTATGAGAGTCCGTGCGCCAGGTGAACGTAGAGGGCCTGGGCATGCAACTAAATGAAGTCTGGATTAGACCGATGAATCTAGCAAAAGTATGAGACTGCTAAATCCCTGGACAGGCTGAGGAGCTTCCTTTTAGATCACGAGGCGAGCGCGCCGCTTGGTCGAAGTTAACTGACGCCTGGTGAAGACCTCAAACCCTTGTCATAACCCCCTGGTGAACTCTGCGACGTTTGAATATCTCTTGTGCTTCGTTCCTTAGTAATTCTGGACGCCCTGGCGCGCGTCCTTGACGCGGTAGGTGAGTATGATCTCGATGCGGCGATTGCGCTGGCGCTCAAAGGTGTCGGCGCGCGGGTCTGTGCCGGGCGGCTGGTTGGGCGGCTGGTTAGCACGCACAACGTAGCCGAGCGGCGGGCCGCCGCGTGGATTTTCGACCTTGTCGTCGAGCTTCATCTCCTTTTCCGGCACATTAAATGGGTGATATTCGGCAGCCCCGCTGGCCGAGAAGCGCCAGGGCTGAAGCCCCGGTGGATTCAGGGCCCGACTCTTGTCGAGAATGAACTTGACGACGGCTCCGGCGCGCGCCGCCGACAGCTCCCAGTTAGAGGCATAAATGCCGCTGACCGGCACGTCATCGGTGTGGCCTTCCACCTGAATCTTGTCGTAATACTCGTTGTTCTCCATGAGCACGCCGGCAATCTTCGTCAGCACCTCCTCCCCCTTTGAGCCCAGGTCGGCCTTGCCGGGCGCGAAAAGCACGCCGCCGGAACCCTGTTCGTTGAGGCGCAGGATGATGTGCTGAAGGCTGCCGTTCTCAGACATCTCCAGGCTCTTTTCGCCCAGCTTCGCCAACAACTGGCGGCGCACCAGTTGTTGGCGCAACTGCATGTCCTCGAATTCGCTGTTGCGCCGCACCATGCTGCGCGCGATGTTCGAGAAGAGGATGCCGAACACAAAGATCACGACGATGATGAGCACCGAAGTCAAAAAATCGGTGAACGCGGGCCAAACATCTATCTCCGATTCGTGTGAGTGGCGCAGGCGCATAAAGCCAAAATCTCCATTCGGGTTACAGGCGGCCAGAGATCGTTTTCCTCACTGCTTCGCTTACGTCTTCGAGCGCAGGAACCAGGCGAGCATAAAGATCATCGCCATAATTATCAGCAGCGCCCCGGCGCGCATAATCTGATCCTCGGGTCTCAGATCGAAGATGAACATGATGCCGAGAGCGGCGAAGACCGGCACGGTGACGGTCGCGACTCCGATCAGGATGCGCAGCATTGTGCTGAGACGGCCCGCCAGTTTGCTGAGCGAGCCGAGATGCTGGTCTAGTTCCGCCTGCCGGTTGACGAGGGCTGAGAACTCAGTCCGGTTCTCGCGCACAAACTGCTCCAAGCCCTGCTCGACGCGGCGCATGCCGGAGATGTCGAGGAGCTGTTTCTGCTCGGCGAGCAGAGCCTTCAATGCTTGCTCGTTCTGTTTGAGCACATGTTGCAGCCGCTCGGCGAAGGCGCTGCGCTCTTCTTTGATGGCCACGGCCAAGCCTGAAAGCAGGGCTTGATGTCCATCGCTCTTCCCGACGGACTCCTGCAAATCCGCCACGAACTTTCCCTGTTCCCTGAGCATGTGCTCAAGGTTTTCGCGCGTGCCCACCTGCTGCTGCTCAAGCAGTTCGAGTGCCTGCGCGCGCAAAGTGCCGACCTGGCTGTCTACCGAATTGCGGATCAGGCCGGCGAGTTCGTTGATGCCGGTCTGCGCCAGCTCGCGCGCTTCCTTCGTCTCCTGGTGCGCCTGGCGCGCATTGCGCTCGATTGCTTGCAGCATGTCTTCATGCTTGCTGCTCCAGTCTTCGAGGGCGCGCGTGAGGTTCTGACTGCTCTCGCCGACCACGCGCACGACCCCTTCGAGGTCGCCGTGCGTATTCGCCTGATGCGCTTCAATGCGAGCGGTCAATCCCACGAACTCATTGACGACGCCCATCATCTGCTCCTGCGCCTGATAGATGCGATCCTGATGAGAGCGCAGGGCGTCGGCCCCCTCGCCGAACTTCCGGACGACGGCGAAGAGGTTTTCAAGGCTCGTGCCCACCTGCGATACCTTGCCGTCCAACTCATCCGAGAGGCGTACCAGGTAATTCGAGCCCTCGCGAAAGGCCACGACGGCCTCGGCCAGTTGCGCCGCTTCCGGCGGCGGCTTGAAGATCGGGATCAGCCTGGTCGCCGTCAGGTCTTCAAGCGCCGAGAGGAAGCTGACCTGCCGCCCCGAAACGAGCCAGTTGCACATGAGCAGAAAGATGCTGGCGAGGATGCCGGTCAGGCTGGCGTAGAACGCGCCGCGCGTGCTCGCCAGCGATTGCGACATGGTATTAATCAGTCTCTTGAAAGAGTCCTGAATGGCTGACCCGCTATTTGACGGCTCGGCTCCGGGCGGCGTGTTGGCTGAAGGCCGCGCGTCGGGTGTGTTCTTGTCCAGTTCCGTCTGCACCTGTTCGAGAGCCGGGCTCATATTTCTAATCAGCCCGCTCAGGCCCCAGATAGCGCCGCACAAGCCGAGCAGCACCAGGACGCTGGCGACATAACGCGCCAGGCTGATCTTCGCGCTCTCGCGCGCGGCCAACACTTCGGCCAGCGCCACCTGATCGAAGTCGCCGCCGCGCACGCTGATGTGCTGTAGTTCGATGACCCTCTTGGCGACGATTGAATCCGGGGAAACATCGCGCAGCAAATCCTGCTTAATCAGTTCCGCATCCGTCTCCTGTTTGCGCTCGACCTCCAGATAATTCTCCGTCACCTGTTCGAGCGCGGCTCGCTGCTCGGAGAGCCGCGTGACGTAGCGCAGGAGACGGATGAAGCTGAGAAGAAAGAAGAAGAGGATGGCGAGCACAAACGGGTTGAGAAGATATTCTCTCAACATGCTCGTGGGCTCTGCGCCGCTCGACAGGGCTTGCAGGAGGCTGAGATAGTGGGGCGAAAAAGAGCTGAGGATCATGAATCACTTCTCCCGTACTGAGAAAAAGGGCGCGCTCTGCTCGGCGAAGTCCGGGCAGAGCAGGGCGCGGCTGGTTACTAGGCGCTGGAGTTGACGGCGGCGCGAACAGGCTCGTCACCATTGCGCGCAACCGTGGCTAATACTTTGATCTGATCGCGTAAGCCCGACCTACGATCAATCAGCTCGACGGTCTCGCTGATGTTCGTGCCGGGCGGCAATGCGCTTGTGTCAAGGCGAAAGACGTAAGCGTCGGCCCGCGCCGCGTAGGCTTCCAGATAGGACGCGGCGCTCTCGGGCAGCGCGACGCTCAATTCGATCTCCCGCCCGTCGCTGCGCTCGACTTCGAGCCGCATGGACTTCGTGCCGTGTGCGCGGACTGTGCCGAAGCTGAGCGCCGGGAGAGACTTCTTCAGGTGCACGAGGCGGTAAGGAATCTCCGCGCGGCACAAGCGATAGTTCGCCAGAAAACTGTCCGTAATCAGCATCACCTTGAGCGTTGCCTCAGTGTGGTGCGGCTGCGGCTGTGGCAAGTTGGCGCTCTCGATCTGGAACGTGTGGGCGAAGTGCGCCGCGTCGCTGCCCCCGTCCGCGTTGAGGCGAAAGTCGGCCAGCTCACCCGAATGCGGCAGACTTATCATGCCGTTCAGGGGGCCGCGCCCGCACGCGATGATTTCGACGGCCAGGCGCGGCTCGTCTATCCCCTGTTTGACCTCCCCAAACTCGCGCGGGGTGAAAGAGAATGCGGGCAGAGCCCCTCCAACCTCAACCTGAGCGGCGAAGTGAACGACACCGGCTGCGACCCGGCGCTCTTCGCGCTCGACGCTCAAGTGCAACAAGCCTTGATTTAATTCCGCAGGCATCGCAGCCAGGTCGAAGCCTATCTTCAGCTTGATAGAGCCGTGCGCGGGCACTACGAATTGAGTCTGCTCCGGCATGATCCAGGGCACGCTTGCTTCCAGCATCACCCGCTCCTCGGCCGCGCTCGTGTTGGTCAACAGGAGCGTCCGCTGACGGCGCGCGAGCATGAGGGGCGCGAATAGTCCGTTCGTAGTCAGCAGCACGCGTCTCGCCTGACGAACATCGGGCCGCATGTACCCGTCAACGGCGAAGGCAAAAAGATAGCTTCCGTCCGGGACACCGATCCGCGTCTCGAACTGATCTCCCTGCTTGTGATCCATCACGACCCGGTGCACCTCGCGATACGAGGTCGCGCTCGCGCGTGACGCATTCAAGGCTGGCGTGGCGCTCGTGTGCCTGCCGTCCTGTGCAAGCTCTTCGCACCAGGCCAGCTCGACCTTCTGCGCCGCCGGTGCATCGAGCACGAAGGATTGCTCGTCAAACAGGCTCAGGCTGCACGCCACGCTTTGCGGCTCAACCTCTATGCGCGGCTCGCCCTGCGCCGTCCTGGCTGGCGTCTTATCGTCCGCCCCCTCTTGCGTTGGCGCAGCCGCACCGTGCGACCGTTGCCGTAGCCTTCGGATAAAGGCGGCAGGCAAAAGACGCTCGTCTTCCAACGGTTCCGCCGGAGCCTGCGAGGTATTCTCTTTCGCCGAGGCCCGGCCACCCTTCAGTCCATGCCGCTTCTTCTTTTTCTTCGCGCTCCGACGGTCTGCGGCCGGCGCAATCTCGCTCAGCTCTACAGGCGCGAACTCGACCGCCCCACGCACCAGCGCCGGGTCATGCAGCCGCGCATGTTCCTGCCGAAACCGCTCGAACCTGTTTACGCTCTCACTCATATAAATCTCGTCTAATCCCCCATGAAAGAGGGAGCCACGGCCCAAAAATCCCGGCGCGCGAAGACTCAGCGATAGACTGTGACGCCGGCCTTGCGCAGCAGCGTCTCGTTCTCACCATGCTTGTAGTAGAAGCCCCGTGTGACGACCTGGGCGATGCTCAAGCTCCGGCCCGTTCCCCCCATCACCTTCTCTATCATGTCGTGCTCGGCGGCCTTGAACGGCTCGCCCTGGCGCGGCATGATCGGCCTCAAACCGGACTCCGCGAATAACCTTTTGAGAGAGGCTTCCAATTCGGAGTTTGCGCCGGGGTGTGCAATCCTCTTATCGCAGATGTCCACGACGGCGATCAGGTCGGTCATAATCAGACGCTTCAGTTCACCCGAGAAATAGTTGTCAGGCTCACTCAGCTTATCTATCTCGCGTCGTATGCCGCGCGACAGTTCTTCCAGGAAAGATTTGCGCGCATTGGCATGAATCGAGACGGGGACGCGCAATGTGGTCTCAATATTGAGGCGTCTACTCTGTAACTGTGTTTGCAGTGCTGCCAGTTCGCCCGCCAGCGCCTCGGTATGCTTCAAGTACGGGACGGCTTCTTCAGCAGCGCGCGCATTGGCCCTCTGCATCTGGGCCACCACTTCCTTCAGGGCGGCATTGACGGCCTCGGCTCGCTCTCTCAACTCTCGCAGCGCATCGCCGCGCGACACTTCCGTCTCAAAGAACCGGTTGATTCGCTCGCCCACCTGTCGTGACAATCTCTCGAAGTTGCCAGCCCGTAGCTCCTCTATGTTCTGCCCAAGAACCTCGCCCAGCATCTTGACGTAGAAGGAATCCGGCACCTGCGCCTGTGTGCTGCTCGCAAGCAGCTCCTTCATCTCGGCCCTGACCTGATTGATCTCCGCCCGCACGTCTTTGGCAGCATCGGCGTAGGCGCTCTTCATCTCGTCGGCCCTCGCCTGTTGTGTCTTATCAAGTTGCGCCTGCTGCTCCTCGGTCGCCGCAAGGCGCTTGCGAAGCTCCCTGACTTCAGTCTCTAAAAGTATGACGAGCTGCTCGGCATACTCGTCGTCCTTCTTCTTCAATCGTTCGATCTCTTCCCGCACCTGCTTCTGATCGTCATACGGCGTATGCAACTGATGAAGAACCTGCTGCTCCAACATTTCGACCTCCGCCACCAGCTTCGCCAACTGCTCCTTGACCCCTTTCCCCTCCGCATCCAACCGCGCAATACCGCTCACCGCCTCATTCAGCTTTTTCTCAAACGATGCCGCCTGCTCGCTCACGAAATCTTCCAGAGGCTTGACCGCACTGCTCACGCTCTGCCTCAGCATCCTCTCTGTCTGTGCGAGCACGCTGTTTTCCGACTGTATGAGCATACTGTTGATCTGCGCCTGCACGGCCGATGTCAGCTTCTCATCATGATCAACTTTGCGACCAAGCTGGTTTTCAAGCTGCACCAGGCGGGATTCCAGTCCTCCAAGCTTATTCCCGTCCTGGCCGACCACAGGCGCAGCCGCCTGGCTCACAGATTTGGACGGCGGGAGCGCGACATCGCCCGGCCCGTAGCGACGATTAGGATTCTCTTGCGTGGGCTGTGTCTGACCGGGCCATGTCCCCTCGTCAAGAGTTGCGTTCTCAGTTACCTGCGCTGGCGAGATGGAGCCCAAATCATCGATTGTTGCGGTGGGTAGAATGCTGGATTGATCTGTCGCACCGGTCGCAGCAAGGCCGAGTGAAGCATATAGATCAGCCCCAGTTGCAGGCTTGGCCTTCACGACTGCCGGCTTCGCCTTCGGTGTCGGCGGCGCTTGCATTTTTCCCTTAAGTCCTAATGAGCCGTGCTGTATGCGCCAAACGATGTTGGGGATGACGTATATCCCAACAAAGGCGACCAGCCCTACGCTGAGGAAGAGAACTATGATCCCAAGCTCAGGCTGTGTCTCGGTGAAGTACTCCCACCAACCCGGCTCAGGAGGCGGAGGCGTGGGCAATGGGGTTAGTGGCTTAACGAGTGTATTTGCAGATGTCGGGCCGGTGGTGTCCGTCGCTTCCCAGCTAAAAGCTAATGCTAGCTTCTGGGAGATTGGTTTGATCTCATGGCTGTCGGTGAAGGCTCGCATCTCCTCAGCCTTCATCTGCTTCGCCGCATCTTTGTCTCTCTCGTTATTGAGAGTGCCGAACCAGAAATAGATATTGACGGGAGTCAACGCGCTTTCTTTGATCTCTAGTATGAGAGGCAGCCTGCTCTTGAACCAGTACCACTTCTGCGCCTGGATTGACTCTGAGTCCTTGTATTCCGCGAGCTGTCCTCTAACTCTCAATGAAGTGTTATCGGGCAGATTATCGAACTGAATGTAACTCCAATCCTGACCGTCCCCTCTGAATTCCAGTGGTGTTTCCGCCTGCACCCTGTTGCTCGGGAAACGATATTGCAAAGGCTGGGTGGGTGGTTGCGCGACATCAATAATTATCGGCCTCGGTTGTTGCCCTTGCGCGCGTAGGGCGGGGCCGAGGAGGAAGGCCAGCGAGAGGAGCAGTATCGTGGCGAGGCGTATGCGAGGGCGCAGTCCTGTGCGTCCCGAGGTGGGGATGCCGTCGCTTCCGGGTGTTGTATGCCTCCGGTTCATCAGTCCTGCCCGCTCGCTGATTGTGTGACCTGCGCCGCCGTACGCCGAGATAATGTAGGGCTAGCGATAGACTATGACGCCGGCCTTGCGCAGCAGCGTCTCGTTCTCACCATGCTTGTAATAGAAACCGCGCGTCGTGACCTTCGCAATCGTTAGGCTCGGCCCCTTCCCGCTCTGATCCATCTCGATCAAGTCTTGTTCTGCCGTCTTGAACGGCTCGCGCTCACGCGGCAATATCTGGCGCAGACCTGCTTGATCGAAGAGTTGTTTGAGGGTGTTTTCCAATTCGCGGTGTGAGCCGGGCGGGGGCGCAACCTTCTGGTCGCAGATGTCTACGACGGCGATCAGATGTGCTGTGATTAAACGCTCAAGCTGGCCCTCGAAGTAGCTCTCCGGCTCCGCCAGCTTGTCCATCACGCGCTTGATGCTATAGCCCAGTGCGTCAAGAAAGTCCTGGCGTGCGCCCCCGTGCAGAGATACCGGGATGAACAGCTTCGCCTCGATTAAACCGCGCCGCTTTTGCAGTTGCGATTGCAGCTCGCTCAACTCGTCTGTGAACGTCTGAAACTGTTGCAGGTGCGGCCGAGCGTCTTCGGTCACCTGTGGTTTGAGGCTCGCCATCTGAGCGGAGACCTCTTTGAGCGCCGCGTTAATCCCTTCGGCCTGTCGGCGCAACTCCTCTAGCTTTTCTCCGCGCGCCACGTCGATCTGGAAAAATCGATTGAGCCGCTCGCCCATCAGCCGCTCGAAGTTACCTTCCTGCAACTCCTCTATGTTCTGGCCGAGGGCAGCGCCCAGAGTCTTGTCGATGAACCAACCGGGCACGGTGCGATCTTTCATCGCCGCGTTCAATTCATCGAGCCGCGCCTGCACACGCTGCTCCACCTGCCCCAATTGCGTTAACACAGCCTCCAGTTGCGTTTTGAGGCCATCACCCTCCGCCCTCATCTGCTCAACGCTTTTCTCCGTGCCGCTCACCGTCTCATTCAGCTTCTTCTCCATCGCTGCCGCCTGCTCGGTCATAAAATCTTCCACGGGCTTGAGCGCATTGCCTACGTTCTGCCTGATTGTTTTCTCTACCTGCGAGAGGATGTTATTTTCCGCCTGCACCAGCATACTGTTGATCTGCGCGTGCACGGCCGGTGTCAGCTTCTCATCACGATCAACTTTGCGACCAAGCTGGTTTTCAAGCTGCACCAGGCGGGATTCCAGTCCTCCAAGCTTATTCCCGTCCTGGCCGACGACAGGCGCAGCCGCCTGGCCCGCTGGCCGAGACGGCGGGAGCGCGACATCGCCCGGCCCGTAGCGACGATTAGGATTCTCTTGCGTGGGCTGTGTCTGCACCCCGGGCAACGTGATCTCGTCAAGACTCTCCGTCGCCTGTGCTGATGAGGTGGAGTCCAAATCATCAACCGTCTGCTCTTGTAGAATGCTATCCTGACCTGTCTTACTAGCAGCGCCAGCCCCGAGTCCAGCATACATATCAGTATCAGTCGCAGGCTTGGCCTTCGCGGCTGCCGGCTTCGCCTTCGGTGTTGACGGCGCTTGCAGCCCCTTCTTATGTTTCTGTTTAGAAAATGGCAATCGCAGTCCGATTGAGCTGTCCCGTATGCGCCAAATCATGTTGGGGATGACGTATATCCCGAGAAAGGCGACCAGTGCTACGCTGAGGATGAGAACTATGATCCCAAGCTCAGGCTGTGTCTCGGTGAAGTACTCCCACCAACCCGGCTCAGGAGGTGGATTATTTGTCCCCTTGTCATTACCATTAGCATTAGAAACATTACTCGTCTCAGCAGTTGTTGGGCCCGCGCCGCCTCCCGCTGACTCCCAGCCGAAATTCAAAGTCATCTTCTGGGAGATTGGTTTGATCTCATGGCTGTCGGTGAAGGCTCGCATCTCCTCAGCCTTCATCTGCTTCGCCGCATCCTTGTCTCTCTCGTTATTGAGAGTGCCGAACCAGAAATAGATATTGACAGGCGTCAGCGCGCTTTCTTTGATCTCTAGTATGAGAGGCAGCCTGCTCTTGAACCAGTACCACTTCTGCGCCTGGATAAGCTCTGCATCGCCGTAGCCGTCCGGCTGACCCTTGGTTCTGAGTGAAACATTAGCGGGTAGATTATCGAACTGAATGAAGCTCCAATCCTGACCATCTCCCTTGAATTCCAGCGGCGTTTCTCCCTGCGGCTTCTTGCCGGGGAAACGGTATTGCATCAGTTGTGGAGATGATTTGCTGATCTCGATGCTACCGCTCTTCGGCACTGATGGAGGCTGATTTCTATCGTCCGGCGCTCGCTGGGCGAGGCCGTGTTGTGTCAGTAGGACGAGGCACAGCAGCAGGATGGTGCAGAGGCAACGGTGCAGCAAGGCTGGAAGGCCCGCAGCATAGATGGCGCTGCTTTTTATTTCCACGTCCGGCCGCCTTACCGGTTCGGCTTGCTTATATTTCCGGCCCATAAAAATTTTCACTCCTATCAATGCCGTAAATTTCACCAGATCGTTAACCTTGCCTTAAAACACCAACCCCGGCAGCGTGAACTGTTGTCGCCGCAGCGTGCGGTTCTCGGGCATCAGGCCGAGCAGAAACTCGCCCCTGCACGGCGCGTCGAGCCGCACGGCCGCCGTCAGTGCGGCTGAGCCTGTGAGTTGGGCCAAGTCCTCCCGCCAGAGCATCGTATGACCGAGCGGGACGGCCTCGGCCACGCGCGTCGAGTAACCGCTGTAGAGGTTAAGGCGCACTGCGTTGCCGGGCAGCCCCCGCATGCGATATGCCTGCGCCGAAAGGTGCGGAAACTCCTTCAGATGGGCCCATGCATCCTTGTTGACGACGGGATGAAAGTGCTGTTGGTCTATTTGCAGCCCGATGTGACAGGCATGTGCTACGTCGTACTCCTGGTCGTCGGGCGCGCGTCCCGCCGCGCACAGCGCGATGTGCGCGCCGCCCTTGAGCTTTAGCTGCGGCGCTTCCCGCATCTGCCTGCCTTGAAGAGTGAGGCCGCCGCTTGTCACGGCGTGCAAAGACGCATCAAGCGCAGACTGCATGGATGAGGGCGCGGCCGTGTCTTCAATGCTGAAGATCAGCGACGAAGAGCCGAGCCAGTCACAATCACCGAGGCGCGTGCTCAATTCCGCGCACGTCGTTTGGAAGAAGTCGCGTATCAGTATGCTATGGCTTTTAGGCTTTGGAAGCGCGTAATCGAAACAGGCAACGTCCACAGTCCGCTCGTCGCAGGCGACCACCAGGCAGATGCTCAAAGGCTCAGCCGAGAGCACCCTGCTCTCGTCCAAACGGAAAGCCTCCGAGCGGAGGAACCCGAGCACCAGCGCCGCCGCTTCATGCACACTTCCGGCCAGCCTGAGCGGACGCTCGCCCGCACAACTGGCGCGGAAGTTTTCCAGCATCGGAAGCGGGCTGTTGGCGGGCGGCAAGACGTAGCCTGCGACCTGCTCACCCGCGCGCAAGAGCCCGCCCTCCGATAGCCTCTTTGTCAGCGCACGCCAGAAGCCGCGCAGAAGCGTGGTCTGGAATTCCGTGTCGTCCATGTGCGGCAGGTCGCGGACAGGGTTTTCAAAGATGAGCGTGGCCGCATCCTCGCGCGCGTCCGACGCCTCATCGCCAGCCAGTACGCGCAAGCCTTCCGGTTGCTCAAGGCGGACGACTAGACGTGCGGGCAAGCGCAACTCAGACTCCAACTGCCAGCCCCGCAGACTCTCTGCGAAGAGGCCGACTCGCGCCGCGCCGCGCGTCCAATCCACCAGGACTAATCGCCCGCCCCTCATCTCATCACCACCCCCCTGCTTCCGCCTCGAACTCCAAAGCCTCTTCCACGCCCGGCACGCGCGCCACCAGCTTGACCATCAGGTTCGGCGTCACGATCAGCTCGATCTCCGTATTGAACAAGTCCTGATCCGTGATCTGGCGTCCATGCTTCTGCTCCCACTCGGAGAGGCGCGCGTCGAGCCGGAAGACTTTCAACTCGGCGATGTTCGGGTTTGGTTGCCCATCCAGTATGATCGAGTCTTCCAGGCTCGTGTTCTCCATAATCCGGATGCGCGATTCACGCTTCAACACAATGCCGCGCACAGGCTTGCACAGCCCCTCTTCGCCGATGGGCACGCCCGCATCAATCACTTCGCGGAACATCGCCTGGCCCGTATCGGTGACGCGCAAACCCAGTCGTGAAGTAGTCGCGCTGAGCGCCCCGCTTTTCGGGGGACGAATGTCGACGCCGGCCCTCGGGTCGGTGTTGGACAATTGACATGCTCCGCGCACAACACATTCCTTTAAATCTGAAAGTCGCTCGATATGCGTCGCGGGGAAATATTCCGACATGACGCTGCGCACGATTGGCAGGGACGAAGATTTGCCGGAAAGCATGACAATCTCGGGCACCTCGACGTTATTGTTTTGCGCGAGCCGCTGCATCATCAGCGCGATCTTTTCGAGCTTGGGCCGGAGCTGCTCGTTGATCTCCTCCTCGCGCGGTACGACCTCGTCATGGAAGAACGTTTCCGTCAGACGCACCTCGTTGTCGATGATGACAGCCAGATGAAAGCTTTCGGGCAGGCGCGCTCTGATATTATTGCCGTCAATATCTCCTTTGAGATTTAAACGTTCCTGGTGCTCATCGCCATAGGTGGAGATGGCGATCTTTGCAGCTTCCGACCAGAAGCGCAGGAAGTTGCGGTTCGCCTGCGCGAGACGCTTTCGTCGCGGGTCTGTGAAGTTCTCAGAGTTGAAGGGCACGATGACATTGAGTGCGTCGGGATTGCGCGCGCGCAGCAGTGCCTCGCAACGCGACAGCACAAGGCTCATCACCATGTCGGTCACATTCTCACCGCCGAACCAGCGGTCGCCGGTCGCACCCAGCACTTCCGGCGTCACAGTCGTCAACTCCCTGTCGGGCAGATATTCGTTTCGGACGCGCAAGAGCGTGACATCGGTCGTGCCCCCGCCAAAGTCAAAGACCATCAAGTGATATAGCTGATACTTGTCTCGTATCTCTTTTTGCTGGATGAAATCAATCGCTGCACCCACGGGTTCGTGCACCGTTTTAATCCTGTTCTTATCGATCCCACAGGCGACGACCGCCTCTTTGAGGTCTTCGAGTTGACGCATGGAGAAGCGGGACGGGTGCGAGATGGTGCAGGCGGTGATGTGTCCTTTGACACGTTCTTCGGCCCGCTCAAAGATGCGCTTGAGAATATCTGCCGTAACCTCTCGCGGGCGATAGCTGGCGCGCTTGCTCGGGTCGAGCTGGAAGGTGATCTCATAAGGCTTGTCAGTACCCAAACGGCGCTTGACTTGCCGGACTGCACTGAAAGCATTGGAAGGATCGAACGATAAAGCATAAGCTTCGTTGCCGATGATGTAGTGCTTGTCGCCGCCACCGAAGAGGTCTTGATAAAGAATCGCGGATGAGACGGTCGTGCGCCCGCCGTCGCCGGGCTCGCCGATAGGGATCAATGTGAGCAAGTCCTGCTCGTCGAGAAAGCCGCAGCAAGAGTTATTTGTGCCGAAGTCCACGGCGAGCGCGCCTTCAAACTCGGGCATCCTGCGCACTTCAACGTCCACGGCGACATGGCGCTCGCGCAGTTCGCCGGGCGTGTTGGTGAGGAATGTGACGCGCGCCGGATGCACAGCCACGCTCAGGTCTGTGGTCGTGGCGATGAGCGTGATGCCGTGATACTGCCCGCTCGCAATGGTCAGCGGGTAGGTGATCGCGCCGCTGACCCGGAGCCACGGCTCGTCGATCTTGATTTCATGGATTTGCAGGTTGGCGTGGCCCGGCTCGTCGCGCTCGCCGTTCTGAAGCGAGAGGTTTATCTCGCCGCGCTTGCCGGCAAAGACCTCGACGCGGATGGGCCCGTCAGCCTCCGGGATATGGAGCAGCGGCGGCAGAAAACACTTGACGCGAAAGCTCTCCTTGCGCGGCTCGTCAAACTCTGCGAGCTTGACGAGCAGCGTACCCTTGTACTCGGCCGGCGGCACTTGCTCGCCCCGATTCATCTCCGAGAGGAGGTGGCTCTCGTCAACGCGGAAGGCGAATTCGAGACGGTTGTCGGTGCGTTGATCGAGCTTGACGGGAAGGCTCGCCTGCGAAGCCAGCTCGACCGTCGCCCACTCCACGTCCGTCTTCAGGCTCTCGACCGTGACGATGCCGCGCGTCACGGCCATGTAGCCGCTCATAATCTCGTCCTGCAAATTGTCTAGCAGGACTGTGTGATCGCCGCCCGTGTTGATCTGGAATTTCGGGCGCGGCGCGACTTCCAGCTTCTGTTCGCGCGTCCCGATGCTCGCCGTCACGACGATGCGCGCCTCATGATAGTCGTCCGAGAGGGTGAGCAAGTCGGCCTCAAGCGGCACGATCATGTCCTTGCCGACCTGCACGGTTGTGTCCCCGACCTGCTCCGTATGCGGGATCAGCCAGGGCTGCGTTGACTCGATTCGCTCGACGCGAATCGTGCCGACCGAGCCGGTGTGAGTGAGCGTGAGGGCCAAGTCATCGACGATGTCGCCGACGCAGACGTGATCCTGATTGAAAGAGAGCGCGAAGTCCACGAGCCGACTGCGGCACCAGCCGCAGAAGACATCAGCCTCCGTGATCTCCCACTTTTTGCAATGGGGGCAGCGCATGACTATCTCCTCAAGAGGGATGCTAATAACGGTACGCACTGTGAGTCGGCGGCGCGCCTCGGTGTCGAGTAAGCGCGCCGCCGTGAGGACGGACGGCAATCAGTTGCCATCCTTCAAGATGCGCATGCGCCGGTTGTCTATCATGACCTCCTGACTGAAGTTATCCTTCGTCTCAAGAAGTTGCGCGATCAGTTCTTGTGCCCGCTCATCTACCTTCTCGTCCTTCCCTAAATCGGTCTTAATCTGCTCGTATACCTGTTTGCGAGCTTCGTCCAGCGCCTTGCCCTCCGGAGAGAAATAAGTCTCCATCCCTTGCCCGCTCTCGCGGTGAATGGGCCCGAACGGCCCCCCATCCATCGTGTGATAGGCCAGCAACGTGCAGAACTTTTTCCTTGCATCGGGAGTCATCTGCATGCGGCGTCGGGTATTTTCGGCCTCAATCAAGCTCAACAGCTTGTCATTTCGCTTCAAGGTCTCAATCGCTATGCGCCGGCTGCCGAGCGGCTGCACGCGCGCGACACCGTCCTGATAGGAGCGGAAGGCGAACGTGACTTGTCCATCACCGTTCGAGCTGGCCGTGACGGTTCGTAAGATTGTGCCAACCAGCAACACTTGATTGGCATGCAGCATGCGGTCAATCTCTTCGCTGCTCTTGATGAGGATGTCCGTGAACTTGTCTTCGTGATAGTCAATGTGCAAGGGCGTGCCTTCACGCACTAGCGGCAGATACGCTTCCTCGAAGTAGCGGTCGAGCCCGTTGATGTAAGCCAAGGGGATGCCTGCGTACTCAGTGTAAAGGAAGACTGCGTCGGCGCGGTTGGTCGTGCGGATGTCGGGTTGCCTGTAGCCGGCTGCGCCGACCAGCGACCGTATCGTCTCGTAGATCGCATCGTACTCGTCGTTGCCTTGTGTCACCGGGCTCCGACTGATCAGCGCCGCGTCGGCGCGGTTGCCCCGCAGTTGCTCAGAGTTCCCTGCCTTAGTGCTCATCTGAAGCCAGACCGAGCCGTTTTTGACGAAACGCTGTAAACGGCGTCGCCGTTCATCGGCGTCTTCGTAAGTCTTGACGAAGACCTCCATCGCGTTGGCGTTGATTTCCAATTCCTGAAATTGCCGGTAGCAGAAATCTTCGAGCCTGCCAAGAAAGGTTCGACGCCCCTGCGTCTTAATCATTTCGCGCAGGTCGTAGGGATTGTCCTTGCCGATTTGCTGGAAGAAGAGGCTTTCCAGTTCGGGCACTTTCTGCCCGACGGGATACTGCACGTCCTGCTGCTTGATCATGTAATAGTCGCGGAACATGCCGCGTCGGTAAAGGTTCTCGTAGATCAGATGCTCTTCGACCTTCTCGAACGACTCGAAGCGAGCGCGCAGGTCTGTGTTGACGCCCGTCAGCTCCTCACGCAACAGCCACAGTTCGAGGATCAATCCGGCGCGGTCAACTACGTCTTTGCCCTGAGCATCCTTGCGGATGACCTCTGTGCCGATGTAGGGCTTGATGGATTTCTGAATCGCTTCGATGGCAGCGGCGAGGATGTAGCCGTTCATGCGCGCGACGAGATGTTCACGAATGCGGTCGCAGAGTTGCCCGATCAGCTCGCGCAACGAACGGCGCTGGACGAGAAAACCGCTCTCCTCGTCGCGCACCATCTCCAGCTTGATCTTAATGTCTTCAAGCGTGGTCGCGGCCTTGCGGTCGGCCATCTGCTTGGCCTTGCTATAAAGCTCGTCAACATGACGGTCGAGCACCTTGCCCGTCACCTTGAGCAACTCGGCCGACTGGTCAAGGCGCACGCGGTCGTCCCTGAGCCACTCTTTGACGCGCCCCAGAATCCTTCCGTCCGAGCCGGGCTTGCGCCTGCCCGAAGGGTCAAACTCGCCGCAGAGATCGCGTACCAGCCGCTCGCGGTTCTGCTCAAGAGTAATCATGTAGGTTCCCCAGGTCTCCGGGCGCTGCGCGTCGGAACGCTCAAAGTTCAGCTTGACGAAATCTTTGAGGAGCTTGGGGATGTTCGAGTAGAGATTCGGTTTCTTCTCGGTGTTGGCTTGCTGCAACAATGTCTCGCGCCAGCGATTGACCTCAGCACGAATCTCGTCGTCAAAGCTGTTTTGGCCCGCCCGACGCAGCGCATTGATGAAGTCATCGGTCGGCCCGCCGCCGCGCAAGCCCAGCTTCTCCAGCTCGCGCTGCTCTAACTGCTGTTGCAACTCGATCTCGGACAGCTCGTTAGGCTTGAGCCAGCGACCGATGAGGTCTAGGCTCAGTTGATAGCCGCAGGCGCGGCGTATGCGATCCGCCGGGACGAAGAGCTTTGAAAAGCCCATGGCCGAAAAACGCTGCGAGAGCATCTCCGTGTATCCGCCCTCTGCGCCGTAACCGTCGTAGTGGTAGTAGAGAGGTTTGCCGAGATACTGCTCCAGGTTTGAGCGGATGGAATCTTTATGGCGCGAGAACTCCTCGGAGGAGAAGTTGAGAAAGATGTTCTCGGCGATCATGTCGCACAGATACTTCTTATCGCTCGGACGGATCACGCCTCCGCCCTGCGTCACGTTGTCGATCAGGTAGCAGGTGTTGAAGGCCGGAGCCATAATCGGCGCTGGCTTGATCCTCTTCGCATAGCCGGTGTTGGCCCAATCGACGACGAAGTCGTGATTCGAGACGCTCGCCGCCGCTTTGTCCACGACTCCTGTGCCGTTGGGGTCAACGTCCTTGCGCCAACTGTAATACTCCAGCTCCTTGAGCGATGCGTAGCCGTTGGCGAAAATCTTCTTATTGGCATTGATGGCGTCTGCGAAAACTGAGGGGAGCATCAGATAGCCGGTGATTTTCGGGTCGGCATCGCGCAATGCCTCGCGGCAGAGGAACGTCATGTCGAGAAACATGCCGCTGCCCGTGCCACCGGCGATTGAAAAGATGAGGATGACGTTGAGCGCATTGCCCTCGACCTCGATCCTGTATTTGTTGAGCATCTCCTGATGAGCCGCGTCGGCCCTCACCTTGGCCCAGGCTTCGTCCAGCTTGTTGCGAATGTCGTTGTACGAATGGAAGAAGGCGAGCCGGCCCAGTGGTCGCACCTGTCCCGCGCCGTTGACGACAGAGCCCATCCCTGAGAGCTTCTGGTCGAGCCAACTGAAGATGTGCGGCGACGAGCGTTGATTGCGGAAATATTCCGCGAAAGCGCCGCCCGGAATTTCAGCATTGACGCGCTCATCCTGCCGGAACAATACAGACTCCATAATGTGATCGAGCGCCTGCCCATCTATATCTGTGTTCTGTGTATCAGTATCTATCCAGAGGTAGGCCATTGTCGGGAAGCCGAAGATGTTGTAGCGCTCATAAAAACGGCGGCGCAGACGCAGCAGCACCTCTTTACCCGTGCCGCCGAGCCCGATCAGGATCGTCGGAGCGACGCGGCGCACGTTGGCCGCTGTGCCGCCGTCCACAATGTTTCTTTGTTCTTCTGCCATGATACTCTGAGCCTCCTTATAAAGTTACGCCGCGCTCACCTTGCGCCTGGTAGCAAGGAAGATGATGAACGCTACGAGCCAGATCAAGAAGAGGAAATACAACATAAAGCCGCCAAAGACGTGTGCGAAGACGTACTCGAACCAGACGATCCAGAGCAGGAAGCAGAGCGCCCAGATCATCTTGCGAAAGTTGGAGGGATGCCAGTTGGCGGAGATCAGACTAGGTAAGAGGCTGGCATAGATGGCGTAGCCGACCGCGCCGATGAAAAGCGAGCCGCCGAGCAGCCAAAGCCAGTCAACCCCGTAGGTCTCGCCCACCCAAAAACGCCAAAACCAACTGTCCTCATCCTGCCAGAACCAGAGAATGAATGAGAGATGTGCAGCCATAGCCTTCTCCTTCAATTAGTGAGTACTTTATGGGAACAGATCGTCGAGGTTAACGGGACTATTGTCTTCGGCGGCCTCGCCCGACGATCCCGTGCTGTCGCCGCCGCCGCCCTCGCTGTGGCGTCCGGTTGTCGGTTTGCGAATTGGCGGCGGGGCGCTGGCGACGCCGCGCCGCTCGCCACCTTCCCCGCCCTGACTGCCGTAAGAGACGCCGCCGAGGATGCCGTCTTCGTTATTGCCGCTCCCGGAGTTGCCTGTCAGGGCGGCCGTCGTGCTGGAGAAGTAGAAGTTGATGCCAGCGCCGTCAGAAGATTGGCTGACGTTAAAGTCTGTGCCGCCGGGATTGACCAGGCGGCTCTTCGTATCGTCTACGGTGTAGCCGCCCACGGCGCGCACACGGATGCCGCTCAGGGATTTTTTAATCATCGCGGCGGTGCGGTTGTCCAGCTCGACGCGCTGACCGATGAACGGCCACAGGCGAAAGTCCGGGCAGGCGCGATACTGCCCGCTATTCCAGGTCAGGCGATAGAGTTGTTGATGACCGAAGAGGCGCGACAGCAGGAACAGCAGCAACAACAACGTGAGGATGGCCGCGATCAGCACGACGGCCGGCCACTTGGGGTAGCGGACGACGAGGCGCACGGGGATCATCCCGTCGGCACTGTTGCCGATGCGCGGGCGGATGTCGACCTGCCGCTCCGGCATCATCTTCTTCACCAGATCGTCAAGCTTGTAGATGCGCGATTGGACACTTTCGCCGGCATCGCTGTAGATGTCGCGGGTCGTGCTGAACTCGTTGGCCAGGTTGGAAACGACATCGAAGTTCTGTCCCGGCACCCTAATCATGATCTGGATGCGCCCGTTGATGTCTCCGCGATTGTGTGTGATGCAGTTCCACCAGCTCAGCAGATTGTTCCTGATGTGGACGCCGGGCGTCTTGATCGTGACCACGACGTTCCGCTTATTCTGCGGCTCGAAGTCCTGAAGATCGCGCGGCGTGAAGTCTGGCTTGATCTCGGACTCCGTGAAGTCGCCGGTGCGAAACTTTTCGGGCACGCGCACGTCTATGTCCGCGCGGCTGATCTTCATTTGCCCTAACTGTGAGGTCAGCTCGACCTTGAAGTTACCCGTGATCGGCGCGCCCTCGGCGAACTCGCCGGCGACCAGTTGATTCTCATTCTCGATCCGGAACTTTTCACCGGGGATGAGTTTCGCCGTGACCGTGTCCTGTTCGAGCGGCTTGATGAGAATGCGCCGCATGTCGCCGGCGGCCGAGCGGTAGCGCGACTGAAACTCCGTCGTCACTCGCTCAAACTCGTCGTGCGCGCGCTCGTCGAGCAGCAGGGCGTAGACGAGCAGCCCGCGCTTGCCTTCGTAGCCGGGCGTCAACAGCGCGTGGCCGTCATCGCGATAGAGCTTGCCCTTGAAGTCGAGCTTGAGCGGGAAGAAATAGAGCCGCTTGATCGTGTCCGAGCGTAGACGGTCGTAGAACTGGGCTATGTCGTGGTCGGATTCCGTCTGGTTGCCGACGCTCGACTGATTGTCGGTCACGAGCCAGAGAATAGCCGGAGCGGGCTGCTGCGCCAGCGAGCGATCCAGGGCTTCGCGCAAGTAGGTGTTGTTGCCGTAGCTGCCTGCCTCCTGGCCGACCGGAACCAGTTCTTTATCAATAAAATAATAGGCGTCGCCGGAAAGACCCGATAAATCGTGCAGCAAGTTCTGCAAGTCGTTTATCTTGCCGGTCGTAAAGAAGCCTTCCATACTGCCGGAGCGATCAATCAGGACGCGATGGCGGTGACCTGCCGTCTGCGCTTGCGCACATGTCGCCAGCACGCAGATGAGCAGGCCAATGAGACATGTAAAAGATGCGCCTTTTGAATGGCAGAGGGAGTATGACATGACTGTGACTGGGTGGACGGTAATGCCGCCCGGAGCGGCAATGCGAAAACAGCTTCAGTGCTTACAGTGCCGGAACGCGAGGGAAAAGCTCACTACACAAAAAGAAGTATCACGGCGCAAGTTCCAGATAACGGCAAAAAGCCGGTCGTCCAGAACTAATTACGCAAAACTCCATACATTACATCACACAACTGAGCATCACAGTGCCCGTCCCACCCGTCGCGCTCAAGATACGGCCCAGAGTGAACAGCGGCGGGCAGAGCAAGCGTTGCTCATAGACGTGCGTCTTGAAATCGTTCCAGTTGTTGACGGGGTGAATCCGCAAGTCGCTGCCGCCGTTGAGCCCGAGGGCTGTAAAGAGCACGTATTGCTCATTCGCCTGCGGGTTGAGACCGTCGGATTCGGCGCGGATGAACTGCTGCGCGGAGTCCCAGCGCACGCCGCCGAAAGGGTCTAGGACGAGAAAGCCCTGGGCGTGAGCCACGTAGACGTGATCGCCCCCGGCGGCAAGGCGCGGCGCGCCGAGCACGCGCGTAGGCAAGCTGACGAGCGTCAACTCTCCGCCCGCCACGGTCAACCGCCAGAGCCCGCTCTCGCTGACCAGATAAACCGTGTCTAGAGGGGCGCTGTAAGCCGCCTCCGCTTCGGTAAACTGTTCCGGGAATCGCTGTTGCCGCACCTTACCGTCGTCATAGAGGAAGACCTGATCCTGCGTACAGAAGAAAAACCGCTCTCCGCTCAGACGCAGGAGCGAGCGTCCGATGCCGTCAAAGGATAGTATGCTATCCCGCTCCGACAAGCGCACCAGTTGGGAGGAGCGCGCCCCCTCGTCCATCACGAGCCCGTATAATTGCCCGGCGCAGTAGACCACCGGCTGCGTGATGTAGCGGCCCGCGCCTGCTTCGTAGACGGGGGAGTCCTCCGGCTGTAGCGTCAGCAAGCTCAAACGATAGACGCTGCGCGAGGTGGTCACGAGCACCTGCTCATCAGTCTCGGTCGAGACCAGGGTGATGCCCCGGACAACGCGTCCGTCCGGGGGCTGAAACTGATAGAGCGGCTCGTGAACCTTATGCAGGTCATATATGAGCACGCTCTGCTCACCCACGACGATTAAAAACCCCTTGTAAGCTTTGAGCGCCAGCACCTCCCTCACACCGTAGTCGCTCAGCTTGGAGCTTTCGGTACGCCCTTCCTGCAAGGGGCGCACGATTTCCTGCTGGGCCTGCACGGCGGTGAACGAAATGGGCTCGCTACAGTTTCGACAATAGCGTGCCAGCGGACGGTTTGCTTCCTGGCAACGCGTGCAGACGAAGAACGTCCGCCCGCAGCCCTCACGACAGTAAGCGATAGGGAAATAGCCGGGCGTCACTTCCAAACGGCCCTGATGGGTTGTGTAAGGACAACTAGTCATAACCAAAAAAGGTCATACGGTGAGCGTTATCTACTAGGGTGTAAATGATCACGTGAGGCTAACGGAAATGCGGTTTCGTTAGCTTGATGTAGCTGGCGCGCCTTCGCGTGCAGAGTAGCGTACGTCGTGTATGACCGGGACAATCTAATATGATCCTTTATGGCTGTCAATGAATTTATGAAGAAATTAAGATGGTTTTCCGCAGGCTGGGCAATTTCGGTCGGACGGCGATTGGATTTTAACCAAGTTAATCAGCATCCGCGGGGCTTCCTGACTCTGAAATCACCTGTTCGCGGGCGGCGGTGCTGCTCGCGGGGGTCAAAGGCCGGGGCTGATCGTCAAAGCCATAACTGGTGTCGGCCTACACGTCAGGCCAGTCCTTATTAATACCGAGCCTGAGAGTCAACTCCTGATGAAGGGTGCGAGGTAGCGGGATGCGCTCGGCCTGGCGGTCGGTGGTTGCATCATCAATAGCATATTTTTCGCCCATCACGATATCGAACCACTTCTCACGATCTCGCACCACTCGATACATCTTCTCGTCCTGCGTAGCAGCAATGTAAGGGAGATAAATATAAATAGGCTCTCCCGTCTGCTCAGCCTTCGAGCCCAGCCTGTCGACGCGTCCGGTTCGCTGCTCCAGGGTCGAAGGGTTCCAGCAGAGATCATGATGAATAATGTGGCGACAGCTCAGGTGCAAATCCACGCCCTCGGCCAGGACGCTGCTCGCAATAAGAATTTCGGGAAGCAGTGGAGTGTTGAAAGCGAGCAGCAGCTTTTGCCGCAGGTCGGGTGCGACCTGCCCGTTTGCAAGTCTGACGTTCGGGAGCAGCAACATGCTCCGGGAAGATTCGGCCTCGTCGCTTTCCTCTGAAAGATTCTTTATTTCACCCCCGACGTGGCTGCCTGTCCGAATCGACTCCAGCGCCTTGAGGTAAGCGTCGCGCTCCGTCGCGATGCAACGCTCGGAGAGAAAGCAAGCGAAGCCTTCAATCCGTTGCCTGAGGGAGATTCCGCCGATGTCTTGTCTCTGTATGGCGTCTGCGAAGGCGCTGGCGTGGTCGTGCCGTTTGAGGTCAAAGTAGCGGACGAGAAACGAAGGCGTGCGTAGGAAACGACGCACGACCTCGACGATGCTTTGCACCTGATTGGCAGTTAAGGCTGAGAAGGGCTGAACGAGCTGGTAGACCGATTCATCTACCTCTCGGCGAAGCAGGCCGTCCGTATCGAAAAACCGCTTGCCGATTTGATCCAGCTCTTCACGCACCGAGTCGCCTGCGATTCCAAGTTGCCGCCGCCCCATTTCGACGATCTCTGCGTCGAGCTGAGCCGAGATACGTTGCTGAAGGGCCCGCCCTGTTGCCCTGTAGTGACAGAAGATGAGAACTTTCTCGCCGGCCTTCCACAGCTCCACGGCTCGTTCGGTTGTGGCGCGAACCTTCGGGTGTGAAGCCCAGCGCTCGTGTTTGTCTGTCGGCAGCGCCATCTCAAGATGCTCTAAGTACCAATTGATTTCGTCAGAACTGTAGCCGGGCGGTGCTTGAATGTCCTCATCGGTCACTTCGGCCTCGGACGAACGCGTTTCCACGAAGGCTTCAAAAGAGGATGCAAGTCCTTCGGCGAAGGGCACGCGCCCGCCCGAGAGCACCTGAACGAGTCCTTGCGCCCGACCGGCCAGAAGGAATGGGAAAAGGGCATCGCCTTCGATCTCTAATCCGGAGTCAGAGCGTCCTCCTCTGATCGCGGCTCCGGGCAGCACAAGGCGGCGCTCGACTTCGGGGCGCTCAGGCAGGTGCTTTGATTTAATGTGGCGCAGCACCCACGGCCTGAGCAGCCCTTCGGCGGCGCGCATCGAGCGGCGTGTCAGCTCGACCTGCGAGACGACCTGGCCGGCAAAGCTTTCTGCGGCCGACGCCTTGAACTTTTCCCACCACTCTGCGCTTCCGGCTTCGCCTACGTTGCTCTCACCAGAGGCTTCTGGAGTGAGCTTGCCCCAGGCACGGTCTAGGCGCAGAGCCGCAGCCTGCATCTCGTCCAGGGCTCTGGCCAGCATGGAGATTTCGCTTACGAACTCGGTGCGAGTTAAGAAGGGGCGGCGGGCCGCCTGCCAGTTGACCCCTTCAAACCTCTCCAAAATGCGGATCAGTTCGGCGTGCCCAAGCTGGAAGGGCGTGGCGGTGAGAAACATCATCCGGTCGAACTTACCGCCGAGCGCCCCGCCCCGCTCGAAAAGCTTTGACTCCTGCGCGGCCTCGTCGTCAACAAAGAGTGAAGCCAGTCGCGTGGCCGGGTTCTTCAGGTGGTGCGCTTCGTCCAGGATGAGCAGTGGCGAACGGAAGTGCGCGCGGGCCAGCGCCCGCTTCCACACCTCATCCATCACGGCGGCGAGAGAACGCCGGGCCCGCTCCAACCTTTCGTCCGAGGCGTTGGAGCGCACAGGCAGGTTGTGCAACTCTTTAACCACAGGTAATAAGAGTTCGGACTCGATGTTTTCGAGTGCCACTTGAAAGTCTCTCGGCACGGGGTCGTCTGTGACTTCAGACTTGAAGCTCTCATGCGCGCGATGAATGACCCGCAGCCAGCTCTCGTAAGGGCGCTCAAGAAGCTCGCCGAGCAGGCCGGGCGCGCGGGCTTCCACCCAGCCGAGTCTCAACAGCTTTCCGGCAAACTTGTGGAAGTTGTCGCGCTGTGGCCGAAGCGATGGGCGGCCCTTGAAGGCTCGTTTGATGACGGCCAGCCTGGCGTAACCGTCCGTGAGTGACCTGTGAAGAGCGCCATGCGTGAGAAAGATAAGATGTGCGCGGCGAGAAGGAGGGTCATCCAGCAGTCGCAGGAATGCGATGCCGGAGTCGGCCGAGGCCGAGCGGATTTTCGAGCGCGCCTCGGCCGAGAGGCATGAATGGCTGAAGACTTCCCAATCGTTCGGCCATTTGCCGCGCAGGCTCGGAGGAACCATCACGACCACGGGCCCATCCTCGTCGCCGCCGAGGACTAGGGAGCTGGCCACGGCCAGCGCGACAAAGGTTTTGCCCATCCCGACTTCATCTGCCAGAACGACTCCGGGCTGGCGCTCCAGGCGGCGCAGAATCTCCTCCGCCGTGCGCTGCTGCCGCTCGGCGTCCTCACGCGGCACGCGCTCCGTGTTGAGGTCAATGTGAGACCGCGCGAACGGTGCGAACATTATCGGTGCGCCCTCCTGAGAGCCTCTCGCACGTAGTTCTTAAGGGCGGAGCCTTCCGGGTCGAGCAGCGGGGAGACGAGCTCCTCGATCTCAGAGATTAATAAGCGGATTCTTTTCCGGACGACGTGCTGAGGCAGCCCGCCGCTCGCCGTCTTCTCGACGCGCACGCGGCTGAGCATGAGCGCAAGCTCGGCCAGAAAAAAGAGGCTCTCGTCGGCAGTCCTGGCCTCACGCCCGAAGGCGTCGGCCACGGCCATTGGGCCAACAGGGCCCTTGAGCCGCCAATCCAACGCCTCGACGTTCATCACGGGCCTCTCCAATCTCAAGCGCAGACGTTCGAGCGCAATCGCCACGCGCTTTGTCCTGCGCAGCAGGAAGGTTTCGGTATTGACCCGCTTATGTGGATCGAGCTGGATGTCGCCAGCCGTGTGCTTCAGCCGTTTGCGCAGGACATGCGCCGCAGCAGAGTGAAGCGGGCGGGTGGAACTCAATATCTCGATCAGCTCTTCGAGCTTCAAGTCGCGCAGAGCTTCCGGGGGCGGCAAGTGACCGGGCTCGACGACGTTGACGGGCCAGTCGGCCGAGTACTCGCCTTTGCGGCCCTGCCACTCGACGGCAAGCACGAAGGGGACGGGCTTGTTTTCCCACGGCACGATGAAATCCTCGCCTCCGATTTGCCAGCTCTCCCAACTGAGAAGCTCTTCGCCCTCCGGCACCTTGATGCGCCAGCGTGCAGGCAGTTTGTCGCCGAGCGAAAGGACGAGCCGCGCCGGGTTGCTTCCGGCATCATAGAGAGCCTCCTGGAATGAGCCGGGGAGCGCGACATTTGCTGCGCCGGCCCCCTCTTCCTCAAAGGCCGGTTCCCAGAGCAAGCGGCTGTCGTTCACGTCCAGCTCGTCGCCGATCTCAGGCCATGTCTGTTCAAGCGCGCGGGCCTCTGCGCTTCCCATACGCACCAGATACGCCAGGTTCGCTTCCAGATTCGCCCGCGAGTCTTCCAGCCCGAACCCGGCACGCGTAAAGTTACTAGACCCCGTGAGGAGCAACCACCAATCATCGTTCCAGAGGCTCAGTATCTTGGCGTGAAGCCGTCTGAACTCTCCGTCCTGTTCCGGCGGTACTTTGAACACCCTGACCTCTGCGACTTTGCTTGCAGCCCGGACGAGCGAGAGCGGGGCGCGCACCCGCGTCCTTCCGTCAGGAAGCTCTTCCGAGGAGAAATAGAAGTCTATCGAGCGCGGTCGTCGTTTAGCCAGCACACTGCACAAGCCTGCCACGACTTCAGGACTATTTGAGTCGTCGTCAAAGAAGGGGGAGAGGACTTCGGCAGCGCGCGGCGGTGAGCCGCTCGGCCACTCTTTGCGCACCTGTGCGAGCACTGCACTGGCCGTGCTCCCGAAGACAGGGAAGACGCGGGCCACGCGTGCATGGGCTTGCGGCCAGTCATGAATATGGGTGCGAAGATCGGCGAGCGCGGCCAGAGTGCGCCGCTTCGGCCCCGGTCGAGTCACGCTCCCAGGGGCGAGCGTCGCCACTCCTTCGACAAATTCAACGCAGGAGAGAATCTCCTGCACCTGTCCTGCGGCCGAGCGCGCAGCTTCAAGGGAGCCGAACACCTCCAAATTCTTCCGGTAGCCCCACTCCGTCAGGTTGCCCGATCCGACGATCACCCGCACGTGATCTGCCCAGCAGAGTATCGAAATCTTGGCATGCTGCGCTGCGCCCGTGACAAGTACGCTCAGCACGTCCCAGCGCAAGCTCTCCTTGAGCTGCGCGTGCCTTCTATCCACCAGGACGCACGCGCGCACGGATGCCAGCTTCTCCTCACGCTCGATGAGGTATCCGACCGCCTCTGTCTCAGACGGGTGGGAGTCCATTTGCAAGAAGCGCCCGAGGCATTCGGTTTCAAAGAACTGCGCGTCGAAGGTGAAGGTCGTTGCCAGGCAGATGAGCGGCTCGCCTGCGGCTGCGGGAGCCTGCCACAGGTCTAGCGGCTTACGCCTGCTCGCGCTGCTTTTACCTCTATTTCCGCCCATCGGGATGGTTTAGATCGTCGCAGAAGTTACTGGCCGTGAGCAGGCGGTATGGGCGCGGCCACCAGTCGCGCGGCGCAGGGCGCACATCCAGCCTGTAATCGCTGCGCACGTAGACTCCGCCGTCCGCAGCGTGCTCGAACCATTCGCGCTTCCCCTCGGGCGGTTTAGTCCGCTGTACAGCAGAGTGACGACGAAGCACCGCGTCAAAGAGGTCGTCGGCGCTGCGAACCTGTGTGAAGTAAGCTGCCAGTTCTGCAAACTTCTCCTGCGCCTGAGACGGCGCGTCGTCCAGCAGCCTTTCAGCCGCAGACAGACGGCCCCCCAGGGCACTCGCAGTCCGCCGAACCACGTCTACAGACGTGAACTCGGAGCGCGAGAGCGCACGGGCCGGAGAGAGCGTTGAAAGATAGCGGAGCCAATCAAAGGCGTCTTCGACACACGCACAGGCCGCTTCAAAAGCCGTAATGGCCTTCAGGCGTGTGGTCAACCCCGGCGACGCTTGAGGCAGGAGGTTGCGGATCATGACAGCTTCGCTTCCTTCATCGGCCAGGTGCAGGTTGCGAGGGAGTTCTAAGAGGCGAAAGACCTCTTCGCGCCGGTCGCCTGACGGGTCTAGAAGAAGCTGGCGGATGTAGTGTGCCTCGCGCGCGCCAATCCGTGCCGGTGCGAGGCGTTCTGCGAAGAAGCGCCAGCCCTGCCAGCCGCCCCCGCGCTCAGTATAGCCGCGCGCGAGTCCCTCCTCGACGGCCGAGCGCAGCACGCGCTTGAGGTTCAGGGTGGATTGGCGCGGCAGCGCCGAATCAATGAACCCTGCGAGTCCCTGCTCCTCTTCCCAGACCTTGACCAGAGCGTAGCCATTGTCGCCGAGTGAATAGTCCTCATCGACGATTCTCAGGTTTGTCGCCAGGCGTTTATAGACTCCGTGGAACCCGAAGACGGTCGGCACTTTCAGATAGCTCTTCGCAGACATCCGCACGCCTGCCCGCTTCGCCTCACGCGCCTTAAGGATGCCGGGCGTCCGAAGGATTTCATCATCGCGTCCTTCACGCGCATAGCCTTCAACCAGCAACCATTCAAAGACAAGGTGAGCGGGCGTGATGTTATCGGCAGCATAAAGCCCTTGCAGACCATCACACACAACCGCCGAGACGGCTATGGCCGTGAGGAAGCGTGGCCGGCTCATGCGGGCTCTCAGGCCCGGCAGAATCCACTCGGCCAGTTGGTCACTGGCGGAGGCAAGGCCCAAAGGGTCGAGAGCGCCTTCACCTGATACGAGAGGATCGGGTAGCGTTAAGAATGGCAGAGCAAAAGGGCTCATCGGAGATCAAATTTTTATTTGAGGATGGTTAGGTACGTAAAAAGTTTTCAGGGCAGCCAATGAGCTGCCCTGAAACTGCCGAAAATAATAATGGAGCCGAGGGGGATCGAACCCCTGACCTCATGACTGCCAGTCATGCGCTCTCCCAGCTGAGCTACGGCCCCGCATCACCAGTGATGTTCGATTAAGAGAGTAACGTAGCGCGTGAAAGCGAGTCAAGCACGCTTCATAAGGGTTTGCGGCGGGCGGCGTAGAACGCCAGGGCCATGCCTGCGACGAGCATCAGCAGGCCCCAGAGGAGGCGCGTCGTGTTCGGCAGCTCGCGGATTTCCGAGTCCGTGACGACGACCGTCGCGCTCGGCTCAAGGAAGAGCGCGCGATAGGCTATGACGCCACCCGCTGCCGCCACAGCCACTCCGACGATGAAGCCGACGACGCGAAACACCGCTCACTTACCCTTGAAGACGGGCTTACGTTTTTCGAGGAAAGCCTTGACGCCTTCGTCCTTGTCTTCGCTCGAAAAGCAGAGGGCGAAGAGGTCTACTTCGCGGCGCAAGCCTTCGTCCAGGTTCGAGCGCGAGGCTATGCGGACGGCCTCCTTGGCCATGCGCAAGGCGATGGGACTCTTCTCTGCGATGCGGTTCGCCAGCTCCATAGTCTTCGACTCAAGGTCTGCGGCCGGCACGACCATATTGACCAGGCCGAGCGCGAGCGCCGTGCGAGCATCTATGATGTCGCCCGTCAGTATCAGCTCCATCGCTTTGCCTTCGCCGACGAGGCGCGTGAGCCGCTGCGTTCCGCCGCCGCCCGGGATGATGCCGAGGTTGATTTCCGGCTGGCCGAAGGAGGCCGTCTCGCTCGCAATCCGCAGGTCGCAGGCGAGGGCCAGCTCGCAGCCGCCGCCCAAACAGTAACCGTTGACCATCGCGATGACTGGTTTCGGGAAATCGTCGATGGCCGTAAAGAGCGAGCGCCCGAGCATGACATCGCGCTGCGTCAGAGCCGTGCGCCCGGCGAACTCGGCTATGTCCGCGCCCGCGATGAAAGCCTTGTCGCCCGCGCCCGTAAAGACGACGACGCCAACGGAAGCGTCATCGCGCAGCTCTTCCAGCGCGGCCGCGCCCTCCTGCCGCGTCCGTATGTTGAGCGCGTTTCTCTTCTCAGGGCGATTGATGGTAATCAAGGCGACGCGATTGCGCCGCTCGACGATCAGCGTTTCGTAAGATTCCGCCATATTAACCTCAGTGATAAGTGACGAGCGACGAGTGACGAGAGCAAAGCTTTTCTTCAGAGCTTGTCACTCGTCACTCGCCACTCGTCACTGCTTTTACTGTTCGTTTTCCGAGCCCGTGGGATGTTCGTCTGCGACCCAGGAGACGAAGAGGCGCAGCCAGTTCTCGGCCGGCTCGCTGATCTGCACGCCGACGCGCGCCGTGCCGTAGATGGCCGGGGCGACGCGCACGACCATCGCCGTCACTTCGATGGGCGCGCCGTCGGGCCTGTGCGCTCGGAGGTAGAGGCGCTCGCCGCGCGTCACCTTCTGATTGAGATGAAAGAGCGCGCCCGAAGTTGAGATGTCGTCCGTCTCGGTCGGCTCGCTCCAGGCGGCCCCGTCTTCGCTGCGCCCGGAAACAACGATGGGCAAGCGCATGGCCATGCGCAACGCAAAGCGTTTCTCTTCGTTGTAAGGCGTGCTCATAAGATTCCGGTCAAAACTCTTTCGCTCAGGCGACTCTTGCTCCGGCTGCCTCCTCCTCGTCCCACCTGTAAAAGCCCTCGCCGCTCTTCTTGCCGAGCTTTCCTTCCATGACCATGCGCCGCAGAATCTCCGGCGGGCGAAACGTCTCCGACTGAAGCTCCCGGTGCAGGTATTCGGCTATCGCCAGCCGCACGTCGAGGCCGACCAGGTCGGTCAGCCGCAGTGGGCCCACGGGATGGTTATAGCCCAGCTCCATAGCAGTATCTATGTCGCCGGCGCTCGCCACGCCCTGCTCAAGCATCCGCATCGCTTCGAGCCCGAGCGCGACGCCCAGGCGGCTTGAGGCAAAGCCCGGCACGTCGCGGACGATGATCGGCTCCTTCTTCATGCGCCGCCCGACCTCCTCGACCATCTCGACCGTCTGCCGGCTCGTCTCGCGGCCGACGACTATCTCCAACAGGCGCATGAGATGGACGGGATTGAAGAAGTGCATCCCGATGACGTTTGCGGGGCGGCGCGCTTCTTTGGCTATCTCTGTGATCGAGAGAGAGGAGGTGTTGGTGGCGAAGATGAAGTCTCGTCGGGCCGTCTGTTCGACTTCCCTTAATATCTCTCGCTTGATGTCGAGCCGCTCGGGCGCGGCCTCTATGAACAGCTCCGCGTCGGCCGTCTCTTCCAGATGCGTCGTGCCGCGTATGCGTTGAAGCGTCTGGTCGCGCTCGTCTTCAGTCAGCTTGGCGCGCGCGATGCCTTTGGCCAGGTTGCGCTCGATGGCCTGGACGCCGCGCCGCAGGCTCTCGCGATCTAGGTCGCGCATGATGACGCGGAAGCCGGCGGCGGCGGCCACCTGCGCTATGCCATGCCCCATTGTGCCCGCGCCAAGCACGGCGATGGTTTCCAGAGCGCGCGAGGCGCGGGGGCTGCTCTCCGAAGTACTCAAGGTGGTTCCTGAATGTTGTTCGCTACCGGGCGGGCCGGGCTTTCGGTCGGGGCGCTTCGGTGTGTGCTCTGGCGTCCGAGCCGGGCTTCCGTCTCGAATACTTGAAATTCGGCTCCGGCGTTCCCGATAAGCGGCCTGTTCGACTACGACTTCGTTAGCAGTTATACAACAGCCGGGCCATCCCGCGCCAGCAAGAAGTTACAGGCGGCAGCAATCGTTCAGCCCGCACACGGCCCTGCGCCGAAGGCGAGGGCGCGGCTGTGGGCGGCGGCGGTCGGTGGTGTCGGCGCGGGCCAATTGTTATACTACTCATCAAACCTGAAAAGCTGTATGCAGGCGCGCCGAGACTGTAGAGAGAAATTTGCTCTGAAGGAGACGACGAAAAGCTGATGACCAGAGAGACGCTGCACAGAGACGTGGTGATCCTCGGATCGGGGCCGGCCGGGCTGACGGCGGCCATTTACGCCGCGCGCGCAGACCTTCGCCCGCTCGTCATAGAAGGGCCGCAGCCCGGCGGGCAGCTCATGATAACGACAGAGGTCGAGAACTATCCGGGCTTCTCCAAGGGCATTCAGGGGCCGGAGTTGATGGAGGAGTTTCGTCAACAGGCCACGCGCTTCGGCACAGAGTTTCTCACAACCTACATTGACCGCGTAGACCTCTCGAAGCGTCCCTTCACGCTCTACGGCAAAGAGAGCCAGGACAGCGAGCAGGTGATGACCATCATTCGCGCCGAGACTCTGATTATCTCGACGGGCGCGTCGGCCAAGTGGCTCGGGATTCCGGGCGAAGCGCCTGCGCCCGAGGGCCTGGGCGGGTACGGCGTCTCGGCCTGCGCCACCTGCGATGGCTTCTTCTTCAAGGGCAAGCCGATTGTCGTCGTCGGCGGCGGAGACACCGCGATGGAAGAGGCCACGTTTCTTACGCGCTACGCCCAGCGCGTCACCGTCATCCACCGTCGCGATACCCTTCGCGCCTCGAAGATCATGCAGGACAAGGCGTTCAAGAATGACAAGATTGATTTCCTGTGGAACGCGACCGTGGAGGAAATCTTAGGCACGCCCGAGACGGGCGTGACGGGCGTGCGCCTGCGCAGCACAGAGACGGGCGAGGAGAGCATCTTCCCCTGCGAAGGCGTCTTCATAGCCATCGGCCACAAGCCCAACACAGACCTCTTCAAGGGACAGTTGGAGATGGACGAGATCGGCTACCTGAAGACTTCGGGCCACTCGATGGCGACGCAGATTCCCGGCGTCTTCGCTTGTGGCGACGCGCAGGACTCCTTCTATCGCCAGGCAGTGACGGCCGCTGGCACGGGCTGCATGGCCGCCATAGACGCCGAGCGATTCCTCGACAACCTGCCCGTCCCCATGCCCGCCGGAGAAGAGGTCACGCGCGAAGGCGAGCGCGTGACGGCCGACCACGAAAAGATCATCATGCCGGACGGCGAAGTCATCCCCAACCACATGGAAGGCGACGCTGCGCACGGAGACTAAAAGCAAGGCGACAAGGAGAAAGGATGAAGGAAAAGCAATTTTTCCTTCATCCTTTCTCTTTGGGCCCACCGCGTCTAAAAAATCATTGACTCGCTAACGCTTTTAGCATATTGTCGCGCTCCCTGTAACGCACATGGCCCGCATTTCTCCCCAGCCCGACATCAGTCGTCCCGCGCTCTGTATGCGGCAGCGGCGCTCAATCTCAAACTCTCTCAGATTTGAAGGAGACAATTGCAATGACGAGAAGAATAATTGCCCTCTCGCTACTCTTCGTGCTGACCATTTCATTGACGCTTCACAATTCCATCACCCACGCAGCGGCCATGCCGCAGGCGAACGTGATCCAGACCAACGAGCAGATTCCCATAGAGTTCTTCAACGCCAATTCATGTACCGGCGATACAGTTACGATCAACGGCACATCCCACGTCCTGTTTACGGCCACGGGGAGCCCCGGCGGTCACAGCAATGCCCAGTTCCACATCAACTTCGCCCTTCAGGGAGTCAACCAGACGAGCGGCACTAAGTACGTCGTCAACGAGACTGTGCAGGCGACCACCGAATCTTCAGAGAATGGGGCCTTCGTCTTCAACACCGTCTCTCATCTGAATGTTGTCTCTCAGGGCAGCGAGGACAATCTGTTGGTCAGGACGGAAATCCACGCGACCTTCAACGCCAACGGTGAGCTGACTTCGAGCCGGTTCGTATTTACGGTAGAGTGTCAGGGCTAGAGCCATCTCCCCCGGCGAAAGAAAAGGGGGAAGTCAACCTTTTCTTACCGTCCGCCCTTCTGTTGTGGGATGACTTTGATGACGGCGCGGCGCAAGGGGTGTTCGCCGCGCTTTTCCGTCTCCCAGTAATCCAGCTCGAAGTGGTTCATGTCGTGCTGGATTACTTCGAGCGAGCGCAGCAGGATGAAGATCACCTCTTCCGGGGTCGAAGGCTTGGCGGCCGTCACCATGTCGGCGATCACCCGGCCGATGGCGACCGACTCGTACCAGTGGCGCGTCATGTAGGCGTCCGTGACGCGCTCGAAAAACTCTCTGTCTTCCAGCAGCAGCGCGGCGTTCAGGTAAAAGATCGTGCGTACGTCCTGGCGCGGCACGCCCGGATAATCTGCGAACTCGTCGGCCATAATCAGCTCCATCTGGCTGTGAAGCGGCTCGTCCGGCTTCAAGTCCATGCGTCGCACTTCCGGATAGATGATCGTATGGATGATCGCGTCATAGACCATCGCTACGACGTAGCGCACGTGCGCCTGCTGCCGCTCTCTCGTCCAGGAGTGCGGGTAATTGAGGCGTATGACGGGAAACCCTTTCGCGTAGAGCTTGATGTGCGATAGCTCGTGCACGATGGTCGCTTCGGTCGGAGGAACGTCTGCGTCCATGCGGATCGTCGGCGTCCCGTCCGTATCTACGGAAGAGAGCGCGGCGTAGTAGCTGTAGTCGAGATTGGATTTCATCTCCTCGCGCACACGCCGCCCGTAATGGCTCTCTATCTCTGCTACGAGTTGACGGGCCTGCGGGCGCAGCGCGACGCCGAACAGGCTGCGCGGGGGCAACTCCGCCTGCGGCCCGGTGCTGGCGGCCGCTTCACCTTGCGGATTGCGACGACAGGCCGAAACCGAGAGCGCGAGAATGATGAGCAGAGCGACGATGCTCGTTGACCGACGAGGCTTCAAATGAAATTCCCTGAGAGAAAAGAAAATTAACAGGGATGGACAGGATTGTCAGGATAAAAGCAGAACGATTGCTTTTTCTTCATCCTGTCCATCCTGTCTATCCCTGTTTGATTACTGCTCACAAAAGAACTACCGGGACATCCTTTTCGCGGCGCGACGGCGAAGAGGCCGGGCCGTGCTGGCCGGCGGCTGTGTGCGGGCAGGCTTCGCAGTAGGAGCCGAGGTGGCGACGGCGGTCTTCACATTCGTTGCAGTCGAGCACTTCGCCCAAGCGCCGCAGGCTGTCAAGAAGGGGGACGAGGAGCCGGCCGCGCTCGGTCAGGACGTATTCGACGTGCGGCGGGCTGCTGCCGTAATCTCTGCGCTCGACCAGGGCGTCGTGCTCCATGTCGCGCAGTCGCCCGACCAGGGTGCGGCTGCTGATCGGGTGCAGAGCTTGCAGCAGCTCGGTCGTGCGTTTGGGCCCCTGGAAGAGGTCGCGTACCACCAGCATCGTCCACTTGTCGCCAACCAGTTGAAGAGCGCCCGCCACGGGGCACCCGTCGCCTTCGCGTCGTCGCATGCTTTTGTGGTCTCCTTTGTTTAGCTCTTCGGCCAACTGCTCCTTTAAAGCTTAGCATAAAGATACGCCATTGCGACGGCGCGGGAAACTATTTTAAGATTAGCTCGCGAAGCGAGCCTTATGCCCCGACAGGATTCCCTGATAGACGAAGGGTCTTTCATCCTCACCAAGCGCAGAGCGCCGCGCGCGCCGCCCCGCAGGCAACGCGCCCGTGGTCGCTTCCGCGCTTTTTTGGCCGAGATGAAAACGAATTCGCATAAGAGAGAGCAGGACGCGCCCTCCGAGAGCGAGCGCGGGCGCGAGCTGGCGGAGCTGACGCGACTGTTAAGCGCCTCGACGGACGCGCCCTCTGCCTCCAGGCTGGCGCTGCGCGCCCTGGCCCACCTGATACCGGCCGCAGAGCTGCGCCTGACCTTGAGCGTCGGAGAAGATCGCCAGCAGTTGCGCTACGCGCTCTCGCCGGACGGGGAGTTGGAGAGCGTAACTGACGGCGAGGTCTTGCGGGTCTCGCACACGATGCTTGAGCGCGCCGTTCAGGCGGGCTCTCCCGTCCGCTTCAACAACGCGCCGGAAGAGCTCGTCAGTCGCGCGCTGCTGCTGCCGCTCGTCTGCGCCGCCGCGCAGTCCATACTGTGCGCGCCGCTCACGGTCGGCGGCCAGGTCGAAGGCGTCATCGTCGCGAGCACGACCCGTACGGGCGCTTACACGGACGCGCACTGCGACGCGGCGCGCGTGGTCGCTTATCTGCTGGCCTCGACGGTCAAGCGCATAGAGCTTTCCGAGAGCGTGCGCGTCAGCCTCCGGCGCGAAGAGGCGCGCGGCCGCGAAGAGGCGCTCATCGAAAGCCTGCATCGCGTGGCCCAGTCCTCCTTCGACCTCGATCATATTATTCAACACGCGATAGACGAGCTGGCGCGCGCCCTGCCGTCCAGTTTCGTCCTCCTGCGCTCGGTCGCTTTCGGCCGCCCGGAGCCGTCCCTGCGCGCCTGGACGCCGAATAGTGATCGCCCGCCGCTCGAAGTCCACGCCCCCGTCGGTCGCAGCGAGCGCCCTGTCTACGAAGATCAGCGGCCGGTCTTTATCGAAGACTTGCAGGGCGAGCGCGCCGCGAGCCCAGACCTCCAACCTCTGGCCGAACGACTCGGCGCGCGTTCGCTCTACGTCGCGCCCGTAGTCTACGGCGGGCAAGTGCTGGCCGCGCTCGGGCTGGTCGAATCCGACGCACAGAGGCGCTGGACGCGCGAGGAGCAGATGGTGCTGGTGCGCGTGGCCGACGCAATCGCGCCGCTCATCCTCAACGCGCAGCTTCACGCGCGGCTTCGCTCCTACATCGAAGACCTCTTGATGCTGATGAGGCTGGCCGGAGAGGCGACGGGAGAAGTGGAGCTTGATCGCTGCCTGCGCGCGGTGCTCGATTCGTGGTCGAAGATCGCGGGTACGGACGCGGCGGCCATCCTGCGCTGGGACGAAGAGGCAAAGCTCTTGCGCCTGGCATCTGCCAAGCATCTGCCGACCGGCATCCTTGAGCGCTACACGCAAGGCGTGGCGCTCACTGACCCCGTGTGCGGCCTGGCGGCGACGCGCCGCGTAGGCGTCGTCGCAGACCTGGCGAGCGAGCCCCGGTTTGCCAGTCTCTACACGGCCGCGCGCTGGTCTGGGCTACGGGCCGCCTGGGCCACGCCCGTCATCGGGCAGGGCCACAGACTGCTCGGCATGCTCATCACCTTCTCGCGCGTCGTCGAGCAGACGAGCGCCGACGAGCAACGCCTGGCAGACCTCTTCGCCCGTCCCATCGCCACCGCCTTTCAGAACCTTGAATGGAGCCGCGAAGTGCGCTCGCTCAGCCAATCGCGCAGGCAGCTCGAAGAGGACTTGAGACAATCTGAGCGCCACAAGACGGAGTTTATGTCCATCATCTCGCACGAGCTGCGCACGCCCTTGAACGCCATCATCGGCTACGCGCAGATGCTCAGGGAAGGTTTTTCGGGCGCGCTGAACGAGCAGCAGGCTGGCGACGTGCAGACGATTGCCGAGAGCGCAGACCGCCTGCTCAGCATGGTCGAAGACACGCTCGACCTGGCGCGCATAGACGCCGAACGCTTTCCCGTCTACATGGACACCATAGCTTTTGAAGACGTGGTCAAGCGCGCCATCTCAAGCGTCCGAACGGTCGCCGATAAGAAGGGCTTGAACATCCAGATGAGCATCTCGGACGACCTGCCCTCGATTCGCACAGACCCCGAGCGCGTCCGGCAGGTCTTGATGAACCTGCTCTCGAATGCCGTCAAGTTTACGGAATCGGGCTCCGTTCATGTGAGCGTGATGGCGGGCCAACACGGCAGCGTGCAGATCAACGTCATGGACACCGGGATCGGTTTCGACACGAAAGCGTTCCCGCACCTCTTTGAAGAGTTTCGCCAGGCCGATACATCAAACACGCGCGCCTACGGCGGCTCAGGTCTCGGCCTGGCCGTCTCCAAGCGGCTCGTCGAGCGGCTCGGCGGCCAGATCGGCGTCACTTCCATGACAGGTGAAGGCTCGACCTTCTGGTTCAGCCTCCCGCCCGAAGTGCCCAACGCCGAAGAACAGGGATGAGGGATGAGGGATGAGTGGTTGAATAAATCAAGCGTTGAGTCGTTCAATCCGTCTTCCTTCATCCCTCATCCCTCATCCCTTAGATTATGTTTGACGACCGGGAAGAGAAGACGCCGATCATTCTCGTCGCCGATGACGAGCCGATCAACCGTACGCTGATTCAGCGTCGCCTGGAACGCGCCGGTTACTTTGTCCTCGTGGCGGAGAACGGGCGCGAGGCCGTCGAGGCTGCCACCAGCAGCTCGCCCGACCTGATTATCCTGGACGTGATGATGCCTTTGATGGACGGTTTGACGGCCTGCCGCCTGATTAAAGAGAACGTGGCGACGCGCGACATCCCCGTCATCTTTCTCTCGGCGCGCGACGAGACGGACGTGAAGGTGAGCGGCCTCGCGCTCGGCGCGAACGACTACATCAGCAAGCCCTTCAAGGCCGAAGAGCTGCTCGCGCGCGTAGAGGTCGCGATGCGTATGAAGAGAGAGCGCGACCGCCTGCGCCTGAGCGCCGAGGAGGCGCGCGTCACGGCAGAGATAGCGCAGGAGCGCGCCATGACGGACGCCCTGACGGGCCTGCTCAACCGCTACGGATTGCAGCGCGTGCTCGCGCATGAATATGCCGAGGCCCGTCGCTACGCGCGCCCGCTCTCCTGTTTGATGATCGACCTCGACAACTTCAAGACGATCAACGACACGTTCGGGCACGCGACCGGCGACGCCGCGCTCAAACAGGTCGGAGTGATCTTGACGGGTGTCGTCAGGCGCTCGGACATGGTGAGCCGCTACGGCGGCGACGAGTTCCTGGTACTGCTGCCGGAGACGGATTTGGAAGGAGCCGAGGCGCTGGCCGAGAAGGTGCTCGCATCGGCCGCCAGGCAGGAGTTCGGAGATACGAGGCCGCGCTTTCAACTCACTTTGAGCATCGGCGCGGCCACGCTCTCCGAAGAGGAATCGGGCAACGACATGATCGCCCGCGCAGACATGGCCCTCTACGAAGCCAAGGAGCAGGGGCGCAACCGCGTCGAAAGAGCGGAGCTGAAGAGCAAGGACGAGGGGCGGTAAAGAAGCCGTCCGGATCTCTCGGTTGGCCCAAAGAGATTTTATTGAACGGAGAGAAAGATGACCGATGCTAAAGTCGAGAGCGGCGCTGGCGTGACGCAGACCTGGCCCAGCCTGCCTTTAGAAGAGTGGCAGGAGACGAAAGACACGCTGCACATGTGGACGCAGGTCGTCGGCAAGATACGGCTCGCGCAAACGCCGCTCGTCAATCACTGGTGGAACGTGCCGCTCTACGTGACGGCGCGCGGCCTGGGGACGACGGCCATGCCGTACGAAGAACGGGCCTTCGAGATAGAGTTCGACTTCATAGACCACCTGCTCCATATCAAGTGCAGCGACGGAAGCCAAACAAGTCTTGCGCTCGCGCCGCGCGCGGTCGCAGACTTTTACCGGGAAGTGATGAGCGCGCTCGCGTCGGTCGGAATCCGTGTGAAAATCTGGACGATGCCGGTCGAGGTGGAAAACCCCATCCGCTTTGAAGAGGACAGGAGGCATGCTTCATATACGGCGGAGTACGCCAATCGCTTCTGGCGCATCCTCGTGCAGGCGGAGAAAGTCCTCAACCGCTTTCGCTCGCGCTTCATAGGCAAGGCCAGCCCTGTACATTTCTTCTGGGGAAGCTTTGACCTGGCGGCAACGCGCTTTTCCGGCCGCCGCGCGCCCGAACGCGTCGGAGCGGACTCGATCACGCGCGAAGCCTACTCGCACGAAGCGATCAGCCACGGCTTCTGGCCCGGCGGTGGGCCCGTGAAGGGCGCTGCCTTCTACTCCTACACTGCGCCGGAGCCTGCGGGGTTGAAGGAAGCGCGCATCGCTCCCGAGAGCGCCTTCTACAGTCAGGAGCTATCGGAATTTCTTCTCATGTACGACGATGTTCGCACGGCAGCGTCGCCGGAAGGGGCGCTCATGCAGTTTCTCGAAAGCACCTATGAGGCGGGCGCGAACCTGGCCCAATGGGATCGCGCAAGCTTGGAGCGGACGCCCCCGGCGCGAGAATAAACTTGGAGCATCTATAGAACAGTAAATGCGAAGCTGCTTCACCCGCCAATCCTAAACGGCCTCACCCGTCGTTGCCGATGGCTTCGACGGGGCAGGCGGCCAGGGCTTCCTGGCACAGCTCATGCTCTTCCTGTGTGGAGGGTTGCTTGAAGACGTAGGAGTAGCCCTTATCGTCTGCGCGCGTGAAGTTGTCCGGCGCTGTGTCGCGGCACACGTCACAATCTATGCAGAGAGAATCCACGTAATAGGGGCCGGGAACGTTCTCCTCTACGCGATCATTCGGATCAGCCAAATCCGCCTCCTAAAGGCAGTGACAAGTGACGAGTGACGAGTGACGAGCAAAGACAAGCTCTTAATCTTGTCGCTCGTCACTCATCACTGTATTTGCAGCATTCGGTCGAGCGCGACGCGCGCCCAGTGGGCTGTCTCTTCCGGCACGCTGATCTGATTGACGACGAGCCCGGCGGTCAAGGATTCCAGGGCCCAGGCCAAGTTCTGCGGCGCGATGCGATACATCGTCGCGCACATGCAGAGGTCTGGCGCGAGAAGCTGAATGTGCTTGTCCGGAAATCGCTCGATCAGACGGTTGACCAGATTGACCTCCGTGCCGATGGCCCACTTGGAGCCGGCGGGTGCTTCTTCCAGAGTCTTGATGATGAACTCGGTCGAGCCGTTCAGGTCGCTCTTCTGTACCACTTCGTAAACGCACTCGGGATGAACCAAGACCTTGATGCCGGGCACTTCTCTTCGCACCTGATCGACGTGCCATTCGCGGAAACGTCCGTGCACGGAGCAGTGGCCCTTCCACAGGATGAGGCGCGCGCGCCGCAGGCTCTCTTCACTATTTCCGCCCAGCTCTTTGAAGGGATCCCACACGACCATTTCGTCTAAGGGGATGCCGAACTTCGCGCCCGTGTTACGGCCGAGGTGCTGGTCTGGGAAGAAGAAGAGCTTGTCTGCCTCCTTCAGCATCTTCTCGAAGAGCGGGACGGCGTTGGACGAAGTGCAGACCAGGCCGCCGTGGCGGCCGCAGAAAGCCTTGATCGCCGCCGTCGAGTTCATGTAGGTAATGGGCAGCACGCGCGCCTCGTCGTGGATACCGATTGACTCAAGCTGATCCCAGGCGTCTTCGACCTGTTCGGCCGAAGCCATGTCGGCCATCGAGCAGCCCGCGCCCATGTCCGGTAGAATCACTTTCTGGTGCGGGGCCGAAAGGATGTCTGCGGACTCGGCCATGAAATGGACGCCGCAGAAGACTATGAACTCGGCACGGGGCCGCTCGGAGGCGAGCTTCGAGAGCTTGAAAGAGTCGCCCGTCAAATCAGCGTGGCAGATCACGTCGTCGCGCTGGTAATGATGGCCCAGGATGAGCAGGCGCGAGCCAAGCGCGCGGCGCGCCGCCTCTATGCGCTCGCTCAGCTCCCCGTCAGACATCCCGAAATAATCTTCGAGCGCCGGAGCAGCAGCAGCCACCACCCTGGTTTCCACAACAGCCGTCATCTCTCTTTCTCCTTACCTTTGCCCAACCCTTCCGTTTCGCTTGAAACGGGCAACTATACCCACACCAATTTAGATGCGCAAGCGGCCCCCCAAGATGTAGGGATGAGGGCCGCAGGGTGCGGGATGAAAGGAATGCTTTCCAATCTTGAATGCTTTCTTATTCATCCCTCCGCCCTCATCCCTTCCTCTTACGGGTGCGTCATCTCTTCCGGCTTGACGTACTGGTCGAACTGTTCGGCTGTGAGGAGACCCAGCTCGACGGCCGACTCGCGCAGCGAGATGCCTTTCTTGTGGGCGTTTTTCGCTATGCGCGCGGCGTTGTCATAGCCTATGTGCTGGTTGAGTGCCGTGACGAGCATGAGGGAGTTGCACAGGTGCGTCTTGATCTGTTCGCGATTCAGCTCAATGCCAGCGATGCAGTAATCAACGAAGCCGTGGCAGGCGTCGTGTATCAGCCTGATGGAGTGCAGCAGGTTGTGAATCATGACCGGGTTGAAGACGTTCAGCTCGAAGTTGCCCTGCGAGCCGGCGAAGCCTATCGCCGCGTCGTTGCCGAAGACCTGCACGGCGACCATCGTCATGGCCTCAGACTGCGTCGGGTTGACCTTGCCCGGCATGATCGAAGAGCCCGGCTCGTTTTCCGGTAAGATCAGCTCTCCGATCCCGGCGCGCGGCCCCGAAGCCAGCCAGCGAATGTCATTGGCGATCTTCATCAGCGACCCGGCCAGGGTTTTCAGAGCGCCGCTTGCAAACACTATCTCGTCATGCGCCGAAAGCGCCGCGAACTTGTTCGGGTGCGAGGCGAAGGGCAGGCCGGTCAGCTCGGCAATCTTTGCGGCCGCGCGCGCGCCGAATTCCGGATGCGAGTTCAAGCCTGTGCCGACGGCCGTACCGCCTATCGCCAGATCATAGAGGCCGGGCAGGACTAGCCTGAGCCGCTCTATGTCACGCTCAAGCAGGCTGGCCCAACCCGACATCTCCTGCCCGACCGTCAAAGGCGTAGCGTCCTGCAAATGGGTGCGCCCGATCTTGACCACGTCGGCGTACTCTTTGGCCTTGGCGTCAATCGCGTCGTGTACCTTCTGCACTTCCTCTATGAGCTTGTTCAGACGCTCGGCGGCGGCGATGTGCATGGCCGTCGGGAAGGTGTCGTTCGAGGACTGCGACATGTTGACATCGTCGTTAGGGTGAATGGGCTTCTTGCTTCCCATCTCGCCGCCCGCAATCTCGATGGCGCGATTCGAGATCACTTCGTTGGCGTTCATATTGGTCTGAGTGCCGGAGCCCGTCTGCCACACGCGCAGGGGGAAATGAGCGTCGAGCCTGCCTTCGATCACCTCGTCGGCGGCCTGCGCGATCAAGTCAGCCTTCTCCTGCGGCAGCTTTCCCAGCTCAAGGTTGACGAGGGCGGCCGCTTTCTTCAGGATGCCGAGGGCGCGAATCATCTCGCGCGGCATCCGGTCGTCGCCTATATTGAAGTGAATCAGCGAGCGCTCAGTCTGCGCGCCCCAGTACTTGTCGGCGGGGACTCCGATCTGGCCCATCGAATCTGTCTCGACGCGCCGCCTCTGCTGCCCCTCTTTCTGCTGCGTTGCTTCTGTCGGCATCAGCGGTTCATCCTCTTTCTGGATTACGATCATTAAGCTTTCGGGGTTCGATTGTACACCACGGCACAAAATTCAGAGACAGAAGGGGAGGCGGCAGGGTATAATCCGCGCCGAACATACGGGCTTATCCGGTGGCGCGTTGCCTCTCGGGCAGCAGCCTCCCGGCAAAGCCCTTTCCGGCTCCGCCCCCAAACACAACAGTCCCGAAACCCTCAAACCAATGGAGACGAAGACCATGATTAGAATCAGGAGACTCACAGCACTCTTTACACTGGCGCTAATATTAAGCCTCTGCACGGCGCAAGCCTTCGCCGGCATTATGGATACGCCCTCCTACACCGGGAGCATAGACACACCCGGCTACACCGGAGAGATGTCCACGCCGGGAGCCAAGGGCGATGTATTGATGCCCGGCAGCAAAGGCGACATACTGACGCCGGGCTTCTCTATCTTCGCGGGGATAGCTTCCCTTCTCGGCTAAATCCAAACTCAAAAATCAATGGAGAAAGAAACTATGCGTGGAATCAAAAGACTCACTGCAACACTCTTAATGGGACTCATGTTAAGCCTCTGTGCGCCGCAGGCGTTCGCGGGCGAAATACTGACTCCTCCGGCCGACGGCACGGCGGAAAGTCCAGGCTACACGGACGGCACGGCTGAGAGCCCCGGCTATAAAAAGGACGGCACGGCGGAAAGCCCCGGCGCTTATGGCTGGGCCGAAAGCCCCGGCTTCATGGGAGATATACCCTTCCCAGGCATCTATGCGAGCATAGCCTCTCTAGTCATCTAATACAGAGTTCAAGTCAGGAGCGGCCTGCAACGCCGGGCGGGTTTTGCTCACGCGACCCCCGCCCGCCCGCTACCGCAGGCCGCTCCTGACTTGCTTTCTTTGCCTCAATCATCCCTCTAAAAAGCGATTGACAACGCCGGGGACGAAAAACTACTCTTGAAGTGTGGCCCCCGTCCGGCGGCCGCCCGAAGACCGTCCGCAAGCACTGCCCCTTTTAGTGCGAGCCTCACGCGAGCACTTGCCCCTGATAATCCGGACGCTTTCACCTTCGCTAATTCAAGAGAGTTCGAGCAGTCGCGAGTTACCCCCTGATGATCTGGCAAAACACCAAAATCCTCTTCAAGCTCTTCTATCGTCCCCTGGCAGCGATGAGCAGCATCATGGACGAAGGCAGTTGGCTCTACGGCGCAGTCCTGGTCGCGGCCGTCTCGATGCTGCTACAGCTCACGCTGACGACGCGCATCTACACTACTTACGAAGCGGTCGTGATGCCCGCCGCCGCCGAGCAGCAGCCGCAGCAACAGAGCGCGCCCACGCCACACGCAGGCGAACAGGCAGCAGACGACGAAGCCTACTATGAGGAAGAGGAGCCTGTGATTGTGCGCAAGCCTTTGCCGCTGGTTGGCGACGCGGGCTGGTGGCTAGTCTCTTTTCAACCTTACAGCGTCTTCTCGACAGTGCTCGGCCTCTCGATACTTTACGTCCCGGCGACAATCCTCCTGATGCTCTTCTTCGAGCCCCTGGGGAGCTTCAGCGTAGTCGTGCGCCGTGACTACGGGACGCTGCTGGCCTGCACTCTTATGGCCTGGGCCGCTTCGCACCTGCCCTTCGCCCTGGCCGGCCTCGCCATAGACCCCTTGCACAAGGGCGCGGGCACTGCCCTGGTGCTCTGGACTCTGAGCGCCCTCTCGTTCGGACTGCTGATGACCTTCGCTTTGCGGACGGTCTTCGGCACGACCTTCGTCAAAGCCCTGGGCACGGTCAGCCTCTCATGGCTCGCCCTGCTCGTACAGGTACATCTCTTCTCGATGGCCTCGCCGCTACTGTTCTCGCCCTTCATTCTTTATTACGCCTACGCAGCCCTGCGCGGAGACATAGGCGACATAGGCTTCTCCTATCGCCAGCGCCAGAACTTTCGCCGCCACCTCGAACAGGCCACGGTCAACCCGCGCGACGCCGAAGCCCATTACCAGCTCGGCCTCGTCTACCAGCACCGCCGCCAGTTAAGCGAAGCCATCAAACGCTTCACCCGCGCCATAGAGATAGACCCACAGGAGCGCTACGCACGCTTCCAGCTCGGCCGCATAGCCCGCGAGCAAGGCCGCCTACAGGAAGCCCTCGATCACTTCTCCATCGTCGTCTCGCAAGACGAGCGTCACGCCCACAGCGAAATCTGGCGCGAGATCGGCGCAACCTACGTCGCGGCCGCGATGCACGCCGAAGCGCGCGAAGCCCTCGAACGCTACATAGAGCGCCGCCCCTTCGACCCCGAAGGACTCTACTACCTCGGACGCTCCCTCAAAGAACTCGGCCACACCCCCGAATCCCAAGAGATGTTCCAACGCTGCATCGAAGCCGTCAAGACCATGCCCTACTACCGCCGCTCTCAGCTCCGCAAATGGCGCAAACTGGCCGAAGGCCAACTCTCTTCATTGCCCGCCAGCACCGCCTCGCTCGCCACCTCCTGATTAAGTCTCATCCCCGCAGCGCCGCCTCGGTCTACACAACTCTTCAACCCGTCGCGCTCGCTCCAACTCCCTCTCCCTGTCCTCCGCCTCGTAGAACTCCGTGTAGAGTTCGCCCCTCTCATCCACTCTCACAATCCCCTTCTTATCGCCTCCCTCAATCGGTATCGAGCGAAGGCAGTACCAGCACCACCCGTAGCCTATGCGGTAGAACGACTCAACCGTCGGCGGATGCCGAAACGACAGCGAGCAATAAGGACAGAAGAAGTAAAACCCGCTCGCGTGCATACGCGCTGTCACGCTCGGCTTCTTTTTCTTCATTGGCCCAGGCATGAATGAGGAAGCCGCCAAAGGGAGGTGACGGCCGCCGCCGGTTCTGCTATCTTTCCGCTGCTTTTGACAACCCAACAGGCAACGGTCACATGCGTAGCTCAACCTCAGCCTCAAGATGAGTGATGAGCATCGCCGTTCGAGATGAAAGGTTCATACTCACGGCGAATCGGTTACGCAAGCACATTATATGGATAACAATCCATAGATGCAAGCTTCGCCTGGCATCTTCTGTCCCATCAGGAGGGCGCTCCTGATGGGCAGCGCACGTCCACGGCCGGAACGTCTTGCCGAAAAGCTGCTACAGATTCGGAATGCTCTTGGTCTTTCTCAGACAGAAATGCTCAGGCGTCTTGGTGTCGAAGACCTGATTGAGTATCACACCATCTCGAAATATGAGTTAGGAAAGAACGAACCGCCCCTCATCATTCTCTTGCGCTACGCTCGCGCGGCAGGCGTCTACGTCGAAGACCTCATTGACGACGAACTAGACCTCCCCGCAAAGCTCCCCGGCACAGCCTACCACCGGGGAATCAAGCACAAGCCCGCATCACGCAGCCGGAACCGTTAGAGCGTATCTAAAAAGCCAGCGAGGGGCGAAAGAAATGCAAGTTGCATTTCTTTCGCCCCTCGCCGGGCTATTTTATTTCCGGTTACTTATGTCTGCGCGCCCTCCTTTTTGGTGCGAGGCTTGGGGCGGCTGTATTCAGACCTTCTCTTCAACCCGACGGACTGAACCTCCATCGAGTCTTTCCCGAATTGCGCTATGATCTGTTCTTTCGCGCCGAGCATCAGGTTATGAAATTCCCACTCGCGCGCCGTCGCCTGGTCGCGTGCCGCAGCAGCAGCGGCAACCGCCTGCGCCTCGGCCTGCTGCGCCGCCGCCAGCCCGGTGCTCGCCGCCGTGATCGCTGTTATTGCATAAGCCTGATTGACCGGGGCATAACCTGCTATCGCCAGCAAAGCAGAGAAAGCCTCCCTGTCTGCTTGAATCTGTGCGGGTCTTAATCGTTTAGCTTCACTCGACATGGTAGGAACTCCTTCGTGAGAAGAGGTTGAGGCCGCGCGAGGATACGCCCCGAATCTTACGCCCACCCCTGACGCCTTGCAACAACAATTTTCACCCCGCCCGCCACAACCCAACCTCCCCACGTAACACCCTTCCCACCTACCGCAATGCCATTACCATGCCCCGTAACAACGTTACGCCCCGACGTAACGGCGTTCCCATCCAACGTAACGTCATTACGTCGGACGGGAAGGGCATTACGGTGCGGTGAAACGCCGTTACACCACGACGTAACAGCGTTCCCAACCCCGGAAACGCCATTCCCTCACCCCGTAACGACCCACCCACCACCGCGCACAAACTTCCCCTCACACAATGCCCCTCTACTGCCCCGCCCCACAAGAATCCCGGCCATCAACCCATTTCCCCTTACAAATCCAATCAAGACGCTTCCCCCTCCAACCTCTTCAAAACCCGACGCGCAATCTCCGCATTGGGCGACCTGAGTTTTTCAAAGATGCCGAGAGCTTCACGCACCAACCGCACGGCTTCTTCTCTATTTCCTTCTTCTTCTGCAAGCCGCCCCAACTGATGCAAGGTGATGGCGATGCTGCTCTGGTTGCCAAGCTTCTTTGTAATCTCCAAGCTTTCATTGTAGAGCCGTCGCGCTTCTTCTAACTCTCCTTGATCTTGTGCAAGCCGCCCCAACTGATGCAAGGTGATGGCGATGCCGCTCTGATCGCCAAGTTTCCTTTTAATCTCCAAGCTCTCATCGTAGAGCCGCCGCGCTTCTTCTAACTCCCCTTGAGCTTGTGCAATCGCAGCCAAGTTATGCAAGGTGATGGCGATGCCGCTCTGATCGCCAAGCTTCTTTGCAATCTCCAAGCTCTCATTGTAGAGCCGCCGCGCTTCTTCTAACTCCCCTTGAGCTTGTGCAAGCCGCCCCAACTGATGCAATACAGCAGCCTCATTTGCTTCTTGGTTTAGCTTTCTGAAAATTGCTAATGCTTCTTCATTCGTAGTCCGTGCCACATCGTATTCACCACGAAGTTGTCGAATTGTGCCCGCCCATTGTGAGTAAACCGCAATATTATTCTCCACATCCATCTCTCGCGCCGCGCTTCTTGCTTCTTCACTCCGTTTAATCGCTTCATCCCAGTAGCCACGCACGCCAAGCACGCCAGCTACAGGATTAGCTACTATGTCTGCAATTCCCTGTACACTTGCCCAATCTTTTAAATCAATTGCCTCATCAACTGCCTTCAGCACATTGTCTTTCTCCGCCTCCAAGGCGTCGAAATCTTCGGACGTTGGTTGGCGATGTGCTTCAGTATAATTTAGAAAGTGCGTGACGAATCGCTGGCGGAACTCGGTGGCGCGTTCGTCTTTTGAAAGCCGCGCTCGGGCTAGACTGCGCGTTAAGCCTTCGATAGTAAAGCGCCGATTTTCTTCTAGTCCTTTAATCAGCCATAAAGCGCGCAGGTTCTTGAGGGCTTCGTTCAGGCGCTTCAAATCATTGGCAAAGCCTGCGACCTCTGCCAGGGCTTCGCGTGAGGCACTGGGGATGAATAGCGAGAGGGCAAGCAGGGCGGCGCGTCCGTCTTCGCCTAACAGTTGCAGATTGAAGGAGCGATCAAAGACGCGCTCGGCGGCGTCGCCTTCGCCGTGCGCCAGTTCTTCCAGCACTGTGCGCGGTTCCTGCGCGGCGTCAATCTGCGCGACGACCCATTGCATAACGTAGGGATTAGCTTCCGCCGTCTCGTAGATGCGCTGACGGACTTCGTTGGAGAAAATCTGTGCGTCCTGAGTCTGCGTGACTAATCTCTCCAAGTAATCCTCGGCCTCTTCGCGCGACATGGCGGCGATAGTGATGTTTCGCGTGGAGTTGATTTTGTGTCTTGAAGTAAAGAGCGCCGAGCACTGTGCGAGTGTGAACCATTCCTCAATTTGTTTCTTCGCACCGGGCGCAATCGGTTCGTAGTTGTCCAGAACGATGAGAGCAGAAGGGTTACTAACCAGCGCACGCACTTGTTCGGCTTTCAAATCAGGGGCAAGCGTGCGCAGGTTTGTACGCCCTAGCTGTCCGGAGATGTCGTCAAGCAGCGTGTAGAGCATGAAGTCCGTGCGCTTCTCCGCGCTGCTCCAAACGATGCGGCCTCCGAACTTTTCTTTCAGTGCCCGCGCGGCTTCGGCAGCGAGCGTGGTCTTTCCCACACCGCCCGGCCCGGAGAGCGTGATTAACTGGCTTCCTTCCCGCGCGAGTTCTTCTTCCAGGCGCTCTACTATGTCGCGCCCCTGTTCGTCGCGTCGTGAGACGAAGCCGACGACAGGAGGGCGAGGAATAAGCGGAAGCGATAAGGCAGGAATATCAGTTGGAGCACGTGAGCCTCTCGGGAGAGGCTCATCTTTAATCACCGCCAGGAGCTTGCGGTAGCTCTCCTCGAATCTAGAGTCGTCCCTGAAATCCACGCACAGAATCAGTTGGAGGAGTGGCGGAATCTCACACGTGCGGCGATAGAGAGGAATCAAGCGCTCTTGTCTCGCAGAGACAGCGATATAGGTTGTGACCAATCTTTCCAGCTCAACCCAGGCGGAGGCCATCGCTTCAGGCGACATGACGAGGCCGACTTTACGACTTCTCGGTAAGGCCCGTTCAATTTCCAGAGGGATGGACTGGCCCGGACGGATGTCCCAGGGTGAAAAGAAGACTCTCAGCTTACGCCCCCGCCAGTCCTCTTTCTCAAGGCGCTCGGCAAGCTTCATCGTCCATTCTTCATCAGCAGCGTGATTATGGCTGAGAAAGATGTCGTACTCCTCTGCTGTGAGGCTCGTCATAATATGTGCCCTCGCTCGCGCCCTATTATATTGGCGCTCCGGCCTCTTTCCAAGCTTTCCAGCCGCCTGTCATGGAGTAGACGTTCGTGTAGCCCATGCGCTGTAGATTGTCTGCGGCCAGCGCCGAGCGGTAGCCGCCGCCGCAGTAGAGGATGAGTTCTGTCTCTTTGTCGGGGATTTGTTGTTCGATGTCGCGTTCGATGATGCCGCGCCCCATGTGCTCTGCGCCCTGGGCGTGGGCTGCCGTCCATTCGTGGTCTTCGCGGACATCTATGAGGCGCGGCGGAGTGTCGGATGCGAGGCGGGCGCGGGCCTCTTCGACGGTGATTTCGCGGATGCGTGTCTTGGCGTCGTTGACGAGTTGGAGAAATCCTGCGGAGTGTTTCATAGTGTCTGGCCTCAGTGGTAAAGGTTTGGTGGCGGCCTACTCTCTTTGCCGCAAAGCTGGGGAGCGATTATAATGGCGCTCCTTTGGAAAAGCACTGATAACGCGGATATACTGAAGGCTCGGGACTTTTATCCTAGTAGTGGCCGGGCCGGAAGGAGTGTGGCTCTTATGAATAAGGCTGAGATAGAGGCGCGCGTGGAAGAGGCGCACGTCAAGCTGCTGAGGGCCCTGGACGGGTTGACTGAGGAGGAGGCGACGCGCGTGGGCTTGAACGCGCAGTGGTCTGTCAAGGATGCCCTGGCGCACATAGTCGCGTGGGAGTTGCACGGGGCCGATGCCATCGGCGAGATACAGGCCGGAACCTGGAAGCCGCAGCGGTTGAATCGCGAGATGATAGATAGCTTCAACGCGCAGGCCGTGGCGACGCGCAGAGACTTTTCCATGCGCGAGGTGAGCGACGAATTCAACGCGGCGCACGCGCGCATGCTCGGCCTGATAGAGGCGCTGCCGGACGAGATAGAGGAGTCTTCGCCCACCTACAAGTTCATCGAAGGCGTGACCTTCCGGCACATGACGCATCACGCCGCGCAGATCGAAGAGTGGAGACAGAAACTACAGTGACGAGTGACGAGTGACAAGTGACGAGTGACAAGCTTTGCTCTTACTCGTCACTTGTCACTCGTCACTCGTCACTGTCTTTAATCGAGGAGCTGAAAAAATTGGCGGAACAATTCGATGTCGTAATCATTGGGAGCGGGCCGGGCGGTTATGTGGCGGCGGTTCGGGCGGGGCAGTTGGGCTTGAAGACGGCGATTGTCGAGAAGGACAAGCGGCTCGGCGGGACGTGCACGCTGCGCGGGTGTATCCCGACCAAGCAGCTCTTGATGTCGGCGCACGTCTACGAGCAGATGCAGCACGCCAAGGAGTTCGGCGTGCAGGCCACGGACATTAAGCTCGCCTTCGCGGACGTGCAGAAGCGCAAAGATAAGGTCGTCATGAAGAACTCCAAGGGCGTAGAGTTTTTGATGAAGAAGAACAAGGCGACGGTCTTTAAGGGGCACGGGCGCTTGGCGCTGCCGGGCAAGGTCGAAGTGACGGCCGAGGACGGAACCAAACAGACCATCGAGACCAAGAATATCATTATCGCCACCGGCTCTGTCGTGCGCCCCATTCCCGGTTTCGAGACCGACGGCGTCCACGTAGTCAACAGCGATCACATCCTGGAACTGAAGGAGGTTCCGAAATCGCTGATCGTGATGGGAGCGGGAGCCGTCGGAGTGGAGTTCGCCTCGGTCTATTCGCGCTTCGGCTGCGACACGACCATAGTGGAACTGCTGCCGCGACTGCTTCCGATTGAAGACGAAGAGGTCTCCAAAGAGCTTGAAAAATCTTTCCGTAAGCGCGGCATCAAATCGCAGGTCGATACTAAGCTCGACAAGATGGAGAAGACCGAAGGGGGCGTTCGACTCACCGGCAAGACCTCGAAGGGCGAGGCCGTCCAGCTCGAAGCGGAGATGCTGCTGGTCGCCGTCGGGCGCATGCCTTACCTCGAAGGCTTAGGGCTCGAAGGAACCAAGATCAAGGTCGAGCGCGGCGCGATTCAGGTGGACGAGTTCCTGCGTACGGGCGAGCCCAATGTCTACGCCATAGGCGACGTGATTCCGACGCCCTGGTTGGCCCACCTCGCTTCGAAGGAAGGCATCGTCGCCGTGGAGCAGTGCGCGGGCCAACACGCCGAGCCGATCAACCTGCGGCTGGTTCCGTCCTGCACCTACTGCGACCCGGAAGTCGCAAGCGTCGGGCTGACGGAGAAGCGCGCGCGCGACGAGGGCTACGACGTGCGGGTGGCGAAGTTTCCCTTCTCGGCTTCGGGCAAGGCGCGCATCCTCGGCGAGGAAGAGGGCTTCGTCAAGATCGTCAGCGAGTCGAAGTACGACGAACTCCTCGGCGTTCACATCATCGGGCCGCACGCCACGGAGCTGATCGCCGAAGCCTGCGTCGCGATGCAATTGGAATCCACGGCCGAAGAGCTGGGCCGCACCATGCACGCTCACCCGACGATCTCCGAAGCCGTCATGGAAGCCGCCGAAGGCATCCACGGCCTGACGATACATCTGTGAGGGGGAAGAGTTCAAAATTCAGAACCCGAGGACTCAGAATTCAGAATAAAAGGCGGAAGCCGATTTTATTCTGACTCCTGTGTTCTCGGGTTCTGACTCCTGCTTTTTATGAAAAAAGAGACACGGCGGAAATCCTTAGAGGCCGGCGAGCAGCGGCTTACCTGTACGACTGAGACGACGCTTCAAGCTGAGCAGATGCTTGAGCTTTATCGTTACCTGAAGCTGACGCGGCTGGTGGAAGAGCGGCTCGTCAACCTGTACCGGCAGACGAAGGTGGTGGGCGGAGTCTTTCGCTCGCTCGGGCAGGAGGCGACGGCCGTCGGCACGGCTTACGCTCTCCGCCCGCAGGATTTCATCACGCCGCTCATTCGTGACCTCGGCGCTGTGCTCGTCAAAGGCATACGCCCCCGTGACATCTTCGCACAGTACATGGCTAAAGCCTGGGGCCCTTCGGGCGGGCGCGACCTGAACATTCACTTCGGCGACATGTCGAAAGGCTTCATTGGGCCCATCTCGCACCTGGGCGACATGATTCCGGTGATGACGGGCGTGCTGCTGGCGGCTCGCATGCAGAAGAAAGACTCGGTCGCCATAGCCTACATAGGCGACGGCGGGATGAGCACGGGCGCTTTCCACGAGGGCTTGAACTTCGCCGCCGTGCAACGCCTGCCCCTGATCGTCGTCGCGGAATACAACCACTACGCCTACTCGACTCCGACCTCGCTGCAAACGGCCGTCAAAGACCTGGCCGAGAAGGCCGCCGGCTACGGCATCCCCGGCCATATCGTTGACGGCAACGACATCATCGCCTGCTACGAAGTGACCAGGAAGGCTGTGGAGTACGCACGCGGCGGGGGCGGCGCTGTGTTGATCGAAGCGAAGACTTACCGGCGCAAAGGGCACGCCGAGCATGACGATCAACGCTACGTCCCGCCCGAGGAGATTGAGTACTGGGAGAAGCATAACGACCCTGTTGATCGCTACGAAGCGTACTTGACGGAGCGCGGCGTGGCGACGCGCGAACGCTTGGACGAGATCACGGCCGCGATACAGCGCGAGCTGGACGAAGACGTGGCGTGGGCCGAAAGCTCGCCGATGCCTGAGCCCGAGCAGGCGGCCTACGGCGTCTTCGATAACTCGATTGTCGCGCCCGCGTTTCGCCCGAAGGTTTTAGAGAGATAGCATTATGACACTGCTGCCGGTCAAAAATCGTCGGCCCACACTCCCAACTTCGGAGGCCGTTTCATTCGGAGAGAAGAAGATGGGATTGGTGTACGCAGACATAGAGCTGATTAGCGTTGACGACCTGGTACTATATCGTCGCGGCTATCTACCGGAAGATCAGATCAAGCACATGAGAGTCAGCATGCTTGTTGACAGCGGCGCTTACATGCTCGTCATCAATGATCGCATCAGAGAACAGCTTGATTTGCCTCTCATAGAAGAGCAGACCATGCGGCTGGCTGATGAAACAGAGATGAAGGTGAAAGTGGTCGGGCCGGTCGAAGTGCGTTTTGAGAACCGCTCGACCACGACGAGGGCCGCCGTGATTCCGGGAAACGTCGAGCCGCTCCTGGGTGTGATTCCGATGGAAGACCTGGACGTGGTCGTCGATCCTAAGCAGCAGCGCTTGATCGTTAACCCTGAGAGCCCATACATCGCCAGAAAGCATTTGAAGGGCTTGGGCCAACGCGCTCCTCTGTATTACGAAGTCCGAATTTGAGATTCGATTCCTAAACATGTCAACTGCGACCAGGAAAGAGCATAAATCGAACCGGCCCGCGCGCGGCGGCACGGCCACCTTTGTCGAAGCCATCCGCCAGGGAATATGGGAAGAGATGGAGCGCGACCCGAGCGTTTTCGTCATCGGCGAGGACGTGGGCGCTTACGGCGGCGCGTTCAAGGTGACGGACGGCCTCATCGACGAGTTCGGCTCCTCGCGCGTCATAGATACGCCTATCTCGGAAGCGGCCATTGTCGGCGCGGCCTGCGGCGCGGCCCTGATGGGCATGCGGCCCGTCGCCGAGTTCCAATTCATAGACTTCATCTCGGCGGGCTTCGACATGCTGACCAATTACGCCGCCAAGTGTCGTTATCGCTGGGGCGCTGCCGTGCCGGCTGTCTTTCGCGGCCCGTGCGGGAGCGGCGTTCACGCCGGGCCCTTTCATTCCGTCAACGCGGAATCTTTCTTCCTGAACACGGCGGGCCTGAAGATCGTCGAGCCCTCGACCGCCTATGATGCCAAGGGCTTAATCAAAGCGGCCATACGCGACCCAGACCCCGTCATCTTCTTCGAGCACAAGAAGCTCTATCGCCTGCCGCGCCTCCGTGAAGAGCTGCCCGCAGAAGATTACATCGTGGAGATTGGCAAGGCGCGCACGGCGCGCGAGGGGCGCGACCTTTCGATCATCACTTTCGGCGCGATGGTCTTGACGGCGCTCGACGCGGCCGAAGAGTTGGAGAAGGAGGGCCTGGACGTGGAGGTCTTAGACCTGCGGACGCTTGCGCCCCTGGATAAGCAGGCCATCCTCTCAAGCGTCAGGAAGACAAGCAAGGTGCTGGTGCTGCACGAGGCTTCGCGCACGGGCGGCATCGGCGGCGAGATCGCTGCGACGATTGCCGAAGAGGCTTTCGAATGGCTCGACGCGCCTGTCGTCCGCGTCGCTTCCATAGACACGCCCGTGCCTTACTCGCCGCCGCTCGAAGAATATTACCTGCCGCAGACGCGTGACGTGCTGGACGCGGCGCGACGGCTGGCAGCTTACTAATTTTGGATTTGAGACTTTGGATTTGAGATTGAAAGAGAAGGCTGCGAGCTTCCTTCAATCCGTTCACTAATCCAAAATCTCAAATCCAAAATCCAAAATTGGAAGGGGCTTATGAGCACAGAAGTAGTCATGCCGCAGATGGGCGAGTCCATCGCGGAGGGGACGATCACCAAATGGTTGAAGAAGGTGGGCGAGCGCGTCGAGCGCGACGAGCCGCTGTTTGAGATTTCCACCGACAAGGTTGATGCGGAGATTCCCTCTCCGGCAGCCGGAACGCTGACCGAGATCAAGTTCAAAGAGGGCGACACGGTCGAAGTCAATACTGTCGTGGCCGTCCTCGACGGGGGAGACGGCGCGGCCAGCAGCAGCGGCGCTGACAGCGGAGGCGAAGCGGCAGCCGCACAGCCGCCCGCCGCACCCGCCGCGCAGGCAGCAGTCTCCGCTCCCACACCACCGCCGCCGCCAACTCCGCCCGCCGCGCCGTCATCGCCGCCGCAGCAACGGCAGCAAGGCTCTACTGCTGCTGCGAAGCCTTCTTCCGCTGCGCAGCCTTCGGCTCCGTCGCAGCCGTCCGCGCAGGAGGCGCAGCAACAGAGCGCCGCTAAACAGAGCGTTGCGCCGCCCGCTGCGGCCGAAGCGACAGCGGGCGGCGACGGCCGCGAGCAGAGCGTGGAAGAACTGAGGCGCACGCGTTCCAGCCCGCTTGTGCGTAACATAGCCCGCGAGCACGGCATAGACATCTCGCGCCTCGAAGGCACAGGCGCGAGCGGCCGCGTGACCAAGAATGACATCCTCAGTTTTATCGAATCCGGCGCTGCGATGACGCCGCAGGAGGCTATGCTGACCGGGCAGTCAGGACAGGCGGGCCGCTCCGCTCAGGCTCCATTGGCCCAAGCTGCTGCTGCGCCCGCGCCGTCTCTTCCTGCCCCTGTCTTGCAGCCCGGCGCGGAAGACCGCGTCGAGCAGATGAGCGTCATGCGCCGCAAGATTGCCGACCACATGGTCATGTCGCGCCGCACCTCTGCTCATGTGACGACCGTCTACGAGATAGACATGACGCGCATCGCGCGCCTGCGCGAGCAGCACAAGGCCAGCTTTCAGGAGCGCACCGGCACCAAGCTGACCTTCATGCCCTTTATCTTCCAGGCCGTGACGACGGCAATCCGCCAGTTCCCGATCTTCAACGCGCAGGTCTCCGGCGACCAGATCATCTACAAGCGCGACATTAACCTGGGGATGGCCGTGGCGCTCGACTGGGGCTTGATCGTGCCGGTCATCAAGCGCGCGGACGATCTTTCAATCTCGGGATTGGCCCGCGCCGCCAACGACCTGGCCGAGCGCGCCCGTAGCAAGCAACTGAAACCGGACGAAGTGGCCGGAGGCACTTTCACCATCACCAATCCGGGCGTCTTCGGCGGCCTCTTCGGCACCCCGATCATCAATCAGCCGCAGGTAGCCATCCTCGGCATCGGCGCAATCGAGAAGCGGCCCAAAGTCATGACCACCGAGGACGGCGACGACCTCATTGCGATTCGCTGGATGGCCTACTTCGCCCTCAGCTTCGACCACCGCATCATTGACGGCGCTGACGCAGAGAAGTTCCTCGCCTACGTCAAACAACTTCTCGAAGCCGGGCAGTTCACTGTTTAGGGCTGAGGGCTGAGGGATGAATGAAAAGCTAGATGTCTTTCATTCAGCCCTCAGCCCTTCCTTGTTGCAATCCGGTGATAATCGGATAATGAATTTCTTATCCCGCTCGAAATCAACTTTTTTCCCGGCCCCCATGCTTGACTTCCCTTTATCGTTCGATAGAATTCGCGCTTACGGCTATTTTTTTTAGTTCTGCTTCTAACGCTGAGATCCTCGCAAGTTCTTTCGCGGAAGAGAACGTCAACGCAGACAGGGATGAATGCTGTTATAACTTTAACTGCGGGCAGGCTCGACCGGGCTCTACTTCTGTTCGAGTCGGCTCGCCATAACTGGCGCGGCCTGTGGAGCTACGAAGAATTCATAGAGCCTCGCACATGGAGTTAAAAATAGATGAGTGCTAACAAAACCCGACTGTTCCCATTAACGCTTGCTATCGGTCTCGTGCTTGCGCTTGCGCCGCTCACCCTCGGACAGAGTGGCGGACAGGGCAGCAGCGGCACGACCGGCGGCGGCCAGGCCACTGTCCGCACAGTTTCCAGCGGCCAGAAGATGAAGATCAAAGGCGTCGTGACGCGCCGCGATGCCGATACCTTTACGGTGCGCGACCTCAACGGCGTAGATACGGTCGTGCGCCTCACAGACCAGACCAGCGTCAAGTCCAAAGGCGGCTTCTTGCGCGGCGGAACAAACTACGGCGTGACCAACATCCTGCGCGGCCTCAACGTTGAGGTCGAGGGACGTGGCGACCAGAGCGGCCAGCTCCTCGCCGAGAAAGTCCGCTTCAACGAATCAGACCTCCGTGTGGCGCGCACCGTCGAGTCGCGCGTTGACCCCGTGGAGAATCGCGTCGGCGACGCCGAGAACCGCATCGGCCAGGTCGAGCAGAACGCGCAGCGTCTTTCGGGCCAGATAGACGAGCTGGCCGCTGTCTCGAACGCCGCGCGCGGCGGGGCTAAGGCCGCTCAGGAGACGGCCGACGCTGCCGTGGCTGGGGTCAACGCGACTAATGAGCGCATCTCCGCCCTGGACGATTACGTCGTGCAGGACACGATGGCCATCAACTTCCGCGTCAACAGCGCAGTGCTTTCGCGCGACGCCAAGGCGCAGCTAGATTCTGTTGCGGCCAAGGCGCAGACGGCCAAGGGCTACGTGATAGAAATCTCCGGCTACACGGATTCGACGGGCAGCCTCGATAAGAATCGTCGCCTGAGCCAGCAGCGAGCAGATTCGGTCGTGCGCTACCTCGTAGAGAATCACCAGATTCCGTTGCGCCGCATCATCACGCCCTACGGCTACGGCGAGTCGCAGGCGATTGCCGACAATCGCACGCGCTCGGGCCGCGAAGCGAATCGTCGCGTCGAGGTCAAGATATTGGTCAATCGCGGGCTCGTGCAGCCTGCGCCGACCGTGACGACCCCGTCGAGCGGCGCGATGTCACAAACGACGCCTAACCAATAAGGCGGCGCGGGAAAACCGAAGAGGAAAGGGCCAGAGTGGCAAAGGCGCGGCCGAAAATTTTCGACCCGCCTTCCGCTCTTCACCCTTTCCTTCTCTTTTTTAGTAAGATAGGTTGATGCTCATTAAACTCGAAAAGCCTAAGCGACGAACGCTGCTGCCGCCCATAGCCTTGTGTGGGCTGGCGCTGATGCTGCTACTCTTCGCGAGCGCCACGGGGCAGACGCCCACGCGGCCCGAAGATTTGCCGCCGCCTCCGGCGATGCCGACGCCTAAGCCCAAGCCCAAGCCACAGCCTTCGCCGCAGGAGCCGGACGATAGCGCCTACGAGGTCGTGCGCGTCAGCTCTAACCTGGTCGTTGTGCCCGTCTCCGTGACAGACCCGGCGGGCCAACCCGTGATGGGCCTGACCGCAAGCGATTTCCGCTTGGAAGAGGAGGGCCGCCAGCAGGAGATAGCGCAGATTGGCGACCCCGAAGCAGTCCCTTTAGACATTGCCGTCCTGCTGGACGTATCGGGCAGCATCAACGCCCGCTTCGCCTTCGAGAAAGAGGCCGCCTCGCGTTTCCTCAAACAGGTCTTGAAGCCTGTGGATCGCGCGACCGTCTTTGCGATAGACAAGACTCCGCGCCTTGAGCTGGCGCGCGATACTGCCGAGCGCGCCGCCGCCCGCCTCGTCGCCATTGACGCGGCTAAGGGCCCAACAGCTTTTTATGACACGGTGATCGAGGCTGCGCTCTACCTGGCGAGCACCTCGCCGCCGCAGCACCGCCGCGTGATCGTCGTCATCTCGGACGGCGAGGACAACTACAGCGAAAGAGTCAAGACCCTGATCGGGGCGACGCCGGAAGAGCGCCAGCCGATGACGGCGATAGACAAGTGGCGCATCAACGGCAGGTTTCTGCTTGAGGTTCAGCGACAACTGCAAAAGGCCGAGGCGACCTTCTATTCGATCAACCCGAGCGGCGAGGCGCTGCGCCTGAACGTCATCAGCAAGCGGTCGCAGGATGGGATGGAACAACTGGCGAGCGCCACGGGTGGAAACTCCTTCGTGCCCGAAAGGATTGAGAACCTGGAAGCGGTCTTTCGCCAGATCGCCGCCGAGCTGCGCTCGCAGTATCTTCTACAGTATTACTCGCGGGACGAATCTCCGGCGGGCAAGTTCCTGCGCATACGAGTGTCGATTCCGTCGCGCCCGCAGCTACGCATACGGGCCCGCCAGGGCTACTACTCCAAGCGCAAGCAGTGACCCGCAGGCCGCCGCTGGCGTTCAAGGCATGTCGAGCAGCACGTCCGTCAGGCGCGTCATCACTTCCAGCAAGGAATTGCCCGCATCGTTGTAGCGGCCCGCAGCCACGGCCTCTTCCGCCTGCGCCGCTCTGGCCGCCACGCCCAGCAGTTTCGTGTAGTAGGGACGAAGCTCGCTGCTGTTGCTGAAGGTCGTTTCCAGCTCGTCCATCTGCATGCGGTAATCCCTGAAGACATCGGCCAGCTTGGCGCGGTTTCGCTGCATCGTCTCGGAGACGGCCGCCGACTGGCTGGCCGCTCCCGTATCGCTCGCGGTCAGCTCCTTCGAGACGGGCCCATAAAGATAGAGGAACCGCCCGAGCGACTTGATTTGATCGGCGACGCGGGCGGCCGCCGCCCTGGCTGGCATCGCATCGGCGCTCGGCTGGCTCCTGGTCGAAGAGGTTCGCCCGCCCCGGCTGCTGGTCGTGCGCCGCCTGTTCTGCCCCTCAGCGGTCGCCGCCGTCCAGACGAGCAGGCAGGCTGCGAGCGTCACTATCGAGATAAGTTTCAATCCGTCATCCCCCTTCCGCGCTAGTTCCGAGTTGTCTCAAGCTAGACGCCGCGCCGCGCGCGTGTCAAGTCGCTCGGGCTGCTGTTACAATGGGGGCACGCACGACCGAAACCACAGCCGAAACAGAGAGGGATGAGCGAGAGGCTATTGAGAGTCAGGCGACTGGGCAGGCTTGAGTACGGGGCGGCGCTCGCCGTCCAGAAAGAGACCGAGCGCGCAGTCCTGCGCGGCGAGCAGCCCAGTACCTTGCTCCTCGTCGAGCATCCGCACACTTTGACGCTCGGCCGGGGCGCAAAGAGCGGAGGCATACTGGCCACGCCCGCCCTGCTCGACGAGCGCGGCGTCACTGTCTTCGAGACCAATCGCGGCGGGAAGGTCACCTATCACGGCCTGGGCCAACTCGTCGGCTACCCCATCGTCAACCTGAGCCCGGAACGCGAGGACGTTCACCGCTACGTCCGCGACCTGGAAGAAGTCCTCATCCGCGCGCTCGCGGATTTTCACCTTGAGGGCTTTCGCATCAAAGGACTGACGGGCGTACACACCGCAGCGGGCAAGGTCGCCGCCATCGGCGTCCACATCGCGCGCTGGGTGACGACGCACGGCTTCGCCCTCAACGTCAACACAGACCTCAGCTTCTTCAAGCTCATCATCCCTTGCGAGGGAGAGCCCGTCGCTTCGATGAAAGAGCTGCTGGGGCGCGAGCTTTCGCTGAGCGAAGTCGAAGAGAGAGTCGTCGCCCGGTTCGCGGAAGTCTTCGAGATGAGCCTGGAATATGACTACGACATACACGCAAACGCCGCCATTCACGCTTGAGCTGATCGCTCAGGCTATGGAGCGTGTGGGCCCACGCGTCCATCGCACGCCCGTCCTGACTTCGCGCGCCTTTGACGAGGCGGCGACGCGCGCCCTGGGCCCAGGGGAGCGCAGCGTCTTCTTCAAGTGCGAGAACATGCAGCGCACGGGCTCTTTCAAGTTTCGCGGCGCGACCAATAAGATTCTCTCGCTCACGGAAGAAGAGCGGCGGCGCGGAGTGGTCGCTTTCTCTTCGGGCAATCACGGGCAGGCCGTGGCCCTGGCTGCGCGCGAGGCCGGGGCGCGCGCTGTGATCGCCATGCCGACCGATGCGCCGCAGGCGAAGGTTGCCGCGACGCGCGCCTACGGAGCGGAGGTCGTCTTCTATGATCGCCAGCGCGACGACCGGGAAGCCTTTGCGCGGCAGATCAGCGAGCGCGAGCGGCTGGTGCTGGTTCCGCCTTATGATGACTATTTCATTATGGCCGGGCAGGGGACGTGCGCGCTTGAGTTTTTCGAGCAAGTGCCTGAGATGGACGCTATTGTGACGCCGTGCGGCGGCGGCGGGCTCTTCGCCGGAGCGAGCACGGTCGCACGCGCGCTCAAGCCCGGCACGCGCTGCTTTCCCGTCGAAGCCGAGACGGCCGACGACACGCGCCAATCCTTCCTCAAGGGCGAGCGCGTTGTGATTGCGCCGCCGCCGACCATAGCCGACGGGATGCGCAATCAATCGCCGGGCGCGCTCACCTTTCCTGTGCTGCGGAGAAACGCCGAGGACGTGCTGCTGGTCTCGGACGAGGAGATCATAGAGGCGCTGCGCTTCCTGCTCTTGCGCCTGAAGATTATGGTCGAGCCGACGGGCGCGACCGCAGCCGCGGCCGTGCTTTTCGGAAAAATCCCCGCCGATGTGCGCCGCATAGGCGTCATCCTCTCGGGCGGCAACATTGACCCGCAAACGCTCTCAAGGCTGCTCGCGGCGGGCTCTTGACGGCGATGCGCGGGGCGGCTTCGACGCGCAAGCGACAACCCCGGCGCACAGGTGCTAGAATAGCCGTAGACCATTTAAAACCATTTTGGAGCAGACAGTAGTGGGGCGTGAGCTAAAAGTTATTAACCAGAAGCCGAGGGTGCGCGAGCCTAAGCCTGAATGGCTGCGGATTCGCCTGGGCGACCCGACCAACCAGAACCATGTCCTGCGACTGATAGAGGGCTTGAACCTGCACACCGTCTGCCAGGAGGCGCGCTGCCCGAACATCTTCGAGTGCTGGTCTGACCGGACGGCGACCTTCATGCTCGCGGGCGACATCTGCACGCGCCACTGCGGCTTCTGCGCCGTCGGCAAGGGAGCACCCGGCGCGCTAGACCCGGAGGAGCCGCGCCACGTCGCAGAAGCCGTGCGCCACCTGAACCTGGCCCACGCCGTCATCACTTCCGTCAACCGCGACGACCTGCCAGACGGCGGCGCTGCGCACTGGGCCCAGACGATTCGTGAGGTGCGCGCGCTCAATCCCCGTTGCAAGATCGAAGTCCTGATTCCGGACTTCAACGGCGACGAGGCGGCGCTCTCGACTGTGCTCGACGCAGAGCCGGACGTGCTCAACCACAACACGGAGACCATCGCGCGCCTCTACAAGCGGGTGCGGCCCGACGCCAACTACATACAGACTTTGACGCTTCTGAGGCGAGCGGCCGAGCGTCGTGACCGCGAGGCGCGCGGGATGCTCACCAAGAGCGGCATCATGGTGGGCCTGGGCGAGACCTTTGAAGAGGTCGTCGCGCTGATGAAAGACCTGCGCGCAGTCTCTTGCGACATCATGACCATCGGACAATATCTGCAACCGTATGAGCGGCGGCTGCCCGTCGAGCGCTACGTCACGCCTGAAGAGTTCGCGCGCTGGCGCGAGATTGGGATGGAGCTAGGCTTTCGTCACGTCGAATCGAGCCCCCTGACGCGCTCCTCTTATCACGCGCGCCAACAGGCAGCCGACGACACGGCCTCGCAAGCTGCCGACGAGCCGAGCTTTGTGTCCGCGCGCTGAAGCCCCTCGCCCCGATCAGGCACGATCATTCTTCCTTCCGCAGCGGAGAAAGATTTATGAGAGCCGTGGTATTCAAAGAGCATGGCGGGCCGGAGGTGCTTCAATACGCCGAAGCGGCCGACCCCACGATTAAAGCTAACGAGGTGCTGGTGGAGGTGCGCGCCTGCGCTCTGAATCACCTGGACGTGTGGGCGCGCGCGGGGCTGCCCGGCATAGAGATTCCCGTGCCGCACATCCTCGGCAACGACATCGCGGGAGTCGTGCGCGAAGTGGGCCCACTCGTCAATTGGGTCAGGGCGGGCGACGAGGTGATGTTGCAGCCGGGCGTCTCCTGCGGCCATTGCATAGAGTGCCTGAGCGGGCGCGACAATTTCTGTCCGGAGTACGACATCCTGGGCTACCGCCGGGACGGCGGCTATGCCGAGCTGGTGGCAGCGCCCGGCGTCAATGTTATTCCGAAGCCGAAAGGCTTGGGCTGGGAGGAGGCGGCCGCGCTTCCCTTAGTGACCGTCACGGCCTGGCATATGCTCGTCGCGCGGGCGAGGGTCGAGCCCGGCGAAGAGGTGCTCATACATGCCGCCGGGAGCGGCGTGGGCTCAATCGGGATACAGGTCGCACGCCTGCGCGGAGCGCGCGTGATTGCGACGGCCGGCTCGGACGAGAAGCTTGCGAAGGCGCGCGAGCTTGGCGCGGACGAAGTGGTCAACTACACGCGCGAGGATTGGCCCAAAGAGGTGCGGCGCTTGACGGGCAAGCGCGGCGTTGACGTGGTGTTCGAGCACACGGGGGCCGAGACCTGGCCGGGCTCGATTGCCGTGCTGGCCAAAGGCGGGCGCATCGTCACGTGCGGCGCGACCAGCGGCTACGATGCGCGCACAGACCTGCGCCAGGTCTTCTATCGTCACCTCTCGCTCCTGGGCTCCTTCATGGGCTCGAAGGCTGAGCTGCTACAGGCCATGAAGTTCGTCGAGCGCGGAGTGATACGCGCCGTCGTTGACCGCACGCTGCCGCTCACGGAAGCGCGCCGCGCGCACGAGCTGATGCAGGATCGCGCACAGTTCGGCAAGCTCATCCTCGTCCCTTGAAACAGGGTCGAACCCGCTTCCCCTGGCCGAGAAACAAAAGGGCGGGCGCTCGCGTATAAAAACCTCTAACCGAGGCCCCCGGAGAGGGCCCAAAGCTTTCAAACTCTAATTTACAAGTCCCAACCTGACGGGCAGTATTAACGGAGGTCTCATAATGGATTTCTATCTGAAACAGGGGGCGCGCGGCGCGCTCGCTCTGGTGATGATGTGCGCGCTCTTTGCGCCGACGGCCGCGCAGCAGGCGGGCGCAGCCTCCCCGGCGCTGCCGAGCGGCGTCGAGCGCGTCACTTCGGTCGAGGGCATCACGGAGTATCGCTTACAGAACGGCCTGCGCGTGCTGCTCTTCCCAGACCCTTCAAAGCCGACCGTCACGGTCAACATCACTTACCTGGTGGGCTCGCGCCACGAAAACTACGGCGAGACGGGGATGGCCCACCTGCTTGAGCACCTGATGTTCATGGGCTCGAAGAATCACCCGCAGATACTCAAGGAGTTCGCGGAGCACGGCACGCGGCGCAACGGCACGACCTGGCTTGATCGCACGAACTATTACGAGACCTTTGTCGCGACGGAAGAGAATCTGCGCTGGGCCATCGAGATGGAGGCCGACCGGATGATTAATTCCTTCATCTCGAAGAAAGACCTGGACAGCCAGATGTCTGTCGTGCGAAACGAATTCGAGGCGGGCGAGAACAGTCCGCAGGGCATCATGCTGCAACGCGCCATCTCGACCGCTTTCCTCTGGCACAACTACGGCAACTCGACCATCGGCGCGCGCTCCGACATCGAGAACGTGCCGATTGACCGCTTGCAGGCTTTCTATCGCAACTACTACCAGCCGGATAACGCCGTGCTGCTCGTCGCGGGCAAGATTGACGAAGCCAAGACGCTTGAGCTGATCGCGAAGAATTTCGGGCCCATTCCGCGACCCACTCGTGTCTTACAGAAGCACTACACGGTCGAGCCGACGCAGGACGGCGAGCGCTCTGTGACCCTGCGCCGCGTCGGCGACGTGCAGGCCGTGGAGGCCGTCTATCACGTGCCGTCGGGCTCGCATCCAGACTTCGCGGCCGTGGACGTGCTGGCCGAAATCCTCGGCGATTCGCCGTCGGGCAGGCTCTACAAAGCCCTGGTCGAGACGAAGAAGGCAAGCTCCGTGAACGCGTTCAACTTCCAGTTGCGCGAGCCTGGCGTCGCTGTCTTCGTGGCACAGGTGAGGGCGGGCGATTCGCTGGAGGCGGCGCGCGACGCGCTGCTGCAAACAGTCGAAACGCTCGGCACAAACCCTCCGACTAAGGAGGAGGTCGAGCGCGCACGCACGGCGCTCCTCAAGAACGTCGAGCAGACCTTCAACTCTTCGCAGGACGTGGGACTCGCCATGAGCGAATGGCTGGGGATGGGCGACTGGCGTCTCTTCTTTCTTCATCGTGACCGCCTGCGCAGCGTCACGCCTGATACGGTAGCCCGCGTCGCTCGTCAATATTTCAAACCCTCTAACCGCACGCTCGCCACCTTCATCCCGACTCAGAAGCCTGATCGAGCGGAGATTCCGCCCGTGCCTGACCTCACGGCCATGCTCAAGGATTACAAGGGGGAGGCGGCGGTCGCCGTGGGCGAAGCCTTCGACGCCTCGCCCGCCAACATCGAGGCGCGCACCCGCCGCAGCACGACGCCCGGCGGGTTGAAGGTGGCGCTGCTGCCGAAGAAGACTCGCGGCGGCACTGTGTTCGCCGTGGTATCGCTGCGCTTCGGCGACGAGAAGAGCTTGACGGGTCACGCGACCGCCGCCCAGCTCGTCGCTCAGATGCTCATGCGCGGCACAACCAAGCATACGCGCCAGCAGCTCAAGGACGAGTTTGACCGCCTCAAGGCGAGCGTCTCGGTCACGGGTGGGCCCACCTTCGCCTTCGTCACTATCGAGACCGTGCGCGAGAATCTGCCGGCCGTGCTCAGGCTCGTCGCGGAGGTCTTGCGCGAGCCGGCGTTCCCGGCCGCAGAGCTTGAACAGCTCAAGCAGGCGCAACTGGCCGCCATAGAGCAGCAGCGCAGCGACCCGACCGCCATGGCGACCAATGCGCTGAACCGCCATCTCAGCCCTTACGAGAAGGGCGACCCGCGCTACATACAGACTCCGGAAGAGCAGATCGAAGCGATCAGGGCGGCGACGCTCGAAGACGTGAAGAAGTTCTATGCGGATTTCTACGGCGCGTCGAACGGCGAGCTGGCCGTGGTCGGAGATTTCGACGAGGCTGAGACGGCGCGCCTGACCGGGGAGCTGCTGGGAAGCTGGAAGAGCCCGCGCCCGTTCGAGCGCGTCGTCAACATCTATCGCGAAGTGCCTTCAATCAACAAGTCTTTCGACGCCCCGGACAAAGCCAACGCCTTCTTTACGACGGGGCTGAACCTACAGTTGCGCGACGACGACCCGGACTACCCGGCGCTCATCCTGGGCAACTACATCCTGGGCAATTCCGACAACTCTCGTTTGCGAATGCGGATTCGCGTCAAGGAGGGCTTGAGCTACGGCGTAGGCTCGCGCATCCTGGTCAGCTCTCTCGATAAGGCCGGTACGTTTACTTCCTTCGCCATCTACGCGCCGCAGAACGTGGCGCGCGTCGAAGCGGCTTACAAGGAGGAGATTGCGCGCGCGCTGCAAGAGGGCTTCACGGCCGAAGAGGTCGAGGCCGCGAAGGCCGGTTACCTGCAATCGCAACAGGTCAACCGCGCGCAGGACGCCGTGCTGGCGCGCACGCTCGCCGCGCGCCTCTTCGCCAACCGGACGTTGACGTGGGACGCCGATTTCGAGCGCAAGATCGCCGCGCTCACGCCCGAGCAGATCACGGCGGCCCTGCGCCGCCACATAGACCCGGCCAAGATCACCATCATCAAGGCCGGAGATTTCCAGAAGACGGCGGCGAAATAAGGCGCGGCAGGGCTTTGCCTCAATAAAGGCTCTTGCCTCAAAAAGATTTGAAGTGAAAAGGCGGGCTGTCAACAAAAGGCGAGGCCGCCAACGTCCTCACCCCGTTAGCGGCCTTTCAAGCGGAGGCATTCAGCCTACAACGCTTCATGTAGCCCGGTATTCCATTCAATCCTCTCTGGCTGTCAATGGCGAATCTGAAGATTTTAATCGAGCATCAATATGTCTGTGAGCGATCCGAAACTTCCTTGACGCTGTTGGTTCAGCAGAGTAGATTAGTCCCGAAAAACGTCACTCACCCAACTGTACAGGAAACATTTTGTCACGTTTTTCAGGGTTCCCCAATAACTGCGCCCCTCATAATAAAGTGAAGATGAACTGAAAGCCTTCGATGGTACGGCTTTAGCTGGTCGCCATACCCTAAGCCCAACTAGCGAACGGACACATCTTACCTTTCAGGGCGCAATAAACGTCACCACAAAATCACAAACTTAGGAGGAGCCATGAAACTATTCTCTAGAGTAAGAAGACTGTTTCTTTTTGCAGCATTAGTTTTGACACTGATGCTGTCAGGTGCTTTCCATCAGTCGAGAAGAGTTGGTTCTGCACCCTTATATTTGTGCAACCCACAATACTCGACATGGGTTACCTACTACAGTGACGCGACCTACACAGTGGAGATTGGTCACCGTTATATCCAGTGTAACGGGACGGGAACTCTTTACGGAAGCAGCTCGTCATACCAACAATCGGAAATTATTGACGTTTGTTGCCGTGATCCTGGCGGTAATGGCTGTGTGCCTTGTTAGTCTAAAGATTTCTGCTCAGCGCGCTGCTCGCGCTCCTGACTGTTTTTAGCAAAAGCCCCGTTACTCAAACGGGGCTTCTCTCTTACGCCACTTGTGACCAAAACTTAGGTTTTAGATTCAACTCATACATGCTCCTCTGCGGACAAAAAATTTGCTGGCAGGTAACTTGCCGGCAAATCATCTGTCGGTAATATCTCAGGCCATCTGCGCCGCGAGGCATGTTGGCCTTTAGAGCCGCTCGAATCGCTTATGCTCGGCTCCGGCTTACAACTACCTGGACTTGACCTGGCGGCAGGCCCTTGCGGCATGGCTATTGAGGGCTTCGATGAAATGATCGTCTCCCGCTTCACCTGCCGGTGTAGTCTTCTATGTTGAAACGCTTGGAGAGGGCCGTGAACTGCTGGGGCTCGTACTCGAAGTTGGTGCCGATGACGACGCGACGGCCGTCCTCCGTCTTGACTCTCATGTTGGTCTTCTCTCCGACGGGCGAGTTGGCCGTCAGGTATTCCACGTCTTCGCGGTCGAACGCCGCGCCGTCCTTGCGCGAGAAGACGTAGATGTGATTGAACTGCCCGTTACGCACGTAGTCTAGCTTCTGCTCGAAGTCTGTGCGCGGCGAGGGCGCGGGCTTCTGTGGCGCGTTGCCGGAGCTTGAAGCCGAACCTGAATCAGACCTCTTACAGCCGTTGAGCAGAAAGCTCAGGAGCAGGAGCACGACCAGCGCCGAGCCGAAGCGCATGAGCCTGCCGCTCGTCCTGCCAGGATAGCTCTCAACGTCTAATGCCGGGCTCTTATCTTCTTCCAGTCTCAAAGCACGATCACTAAGCATTGGCTTCCGCTCCTAACCCTGGCCTCCGTCCGGCTCGTCGTCTTCGCCGCCAGCACCATCGCCTTCATCGCTCCCTTCGGGAAGCGCCGCGCCCTTCTGGTCGCGTATGCGCAGCACAGTGCACTCGTCGTCCTCGTAGACGATGTCGAACCAGCCGCTCTCCTTCGCATTGAAATAGAAGTCGTTGTGTATCTCTTCGTTATCCGAAAAGACGTAGCGTGCGCCGAAGCGGTCGCGGATGAGGGGCGCGGCGTCCTTAGTCCTCCCGAGCGTGATGTCTTCGTAGAGCTTCGACAGCTCAGGGTTTTTGTCCAGCAGGTAATTCGGGTCGAGCCCCGATACGTAGGCGTGCGCCGTGTCGTAGTAGAACATCTTCGGGAAGTCGTCCCAGTCCGTATTGAAGACCATCTCTCCCTCGGGCACGTTGGCGCGAATCCACTCCATGCCCGCCAGGTAACGACTGGGCGGGGCCTCGTCGGCGATTGACTTGGCCGTCTCGCGCACGTTGATGACCAGCACGACGCCGAGCAGCAGGGCTATGAAGGCGGCGACGATTGTATGCACGGTCTCGCGCGAGCGGCGCGCGCGCGCGGTCTCCGCGCGCTCGTGCCTGTCCAGGAAAGGCTGTAGCTCGTCCAGGACATGCTCCGGCAAGCGAGCGGCCCCGCGCCGCACGCCGTCAAAGATCAGTTGCAGCGTGAAGGCCGCAAAGAGCACGGCGAAAGGGGGCCAGTACTCGACGAAGCGGCGCGAGCGAAAGCTCATAATCATCAGCGCCGTCGAGAAGATGAGAAAAAAGAGCGGCCGCTCCGAGCGTTTCCTGTCAGACCAGTCGAAGGCTATGTAACCGACGACCATCGCCGCGAAAGCCACCAAACAGCTTCCCAGGAAATACCAGCTCTCGTACGGATACCACTCCTGCCCGACCGAGGTCGGAAAGTCGTCCCACACCCTCACCTTGATCCACAGATGCTCAAGAAAGAGCGCGATGTTTTTCGGAAAGTACGGGTTGAGGATGAAGCCTGCGGTCGCGCCCGCCACACTCCAGGCGAGCGGCCGCCACTCGAAACGGCGCTCGCTCCAGGCGATGACTAGAGTCCAGACGGCCGCCGCTCCGAGCAGCGTCACAAACAGGCTGTACGTCCACACGTACAGGAACGCCAGGGGCGCGAGCCAGCCGTATCGTCCCTCGAACAGCAGGTAGATGCCCGCCACCATGAAGATGATCGAGACGGGCGGGGCCTTGGCCATGTTGAGGCGATAGAGGAAGGGAGCCGAGCAGGCCAAAAGCGCCACCAGCCAGACCAGGGTGTAGCTGATGCGGTAGCGCACCACCAGCCAGTAACAGGAGAAGACGGCCAGGCTCGCAAAGAGTGTGGCCGCCACCTTCGCGCCCAACCGCAGGTCGCCGAACCAGGTGAACGGAATCTGTAGAATATGAAAGAGCAGGTGGTGGTCTACGTAATCTTTCGGATTGAGCGTCGTGAGGGGCAGCCACTTGAAGACGGGAGGGAAGATGTGCCCGGCGCGCCAGTTCTCCCAGAGCAGGCGGCTCCAACGTATATGATAGTAGCCGTCGAAGTCCCCGCAGCAGATGCTCCGGTTAGAGAACTGTAGCTTCCAGAAGATGAGGCCGATGGTGGCCGCCCCGACAACCAGGTACAGGGCGCGCACGGCCCTCTCCGACGCAGCCCTGCTGCCTAGACGCTCCCACAACCCAGCCCTTTCAACTCCCGGCCCCGCCTCCCCCTCATGCACATCCTGCATAACGCTTAAGGGATGAGGACGGAGGGATGAGGGATGAAATGGTTGAATCACTGCTCAAGTGAATCACTCATTCAATCCCTTTCATCCCTCATCCCTCATCCCTCATCCTCCTTATCAGTCTCTCAGGCGTTGGATTAGTTCGAGGAGCGAAGCCGGGTTGACGGGCTTGGTCAGGTGGGCGTTGAAGCCTGACTTCAGGGCGCGGCCACGATCATCGAAGGCTGAGAAACCTGTGACGGCGATCATCGGCACCTCGGCGTAGCCGTCCAGGGCGCGCACCGCCTCGGCCAGCTCGTAGCCGCTCATCCCCGGCATCCCGATGTCTGAGACGATGACATCAAAGCGCCCATCGCGTACCGCCTCAAGCGCCTCCTGCGCCGAAAAGGCCATCACCGTCTCGTAGCCTGCGTGTTGCAGAAAAAGGGCGAGCATCTCGGTCACGTCCGGCGCATCGTCGACGACGAGGGCGAGCGGCTTGTCCTCGTTCACGCCGAGGCAGTCTGCGTTATGGGCGGCCTGGTCTGTCGATCTGTCTCTACCGCTTGAAAAGAGTTGACTCGCGAGGGTGACGGGGTAGATGTTTTCCAGGCGCTGCGGGTAAGCAGGGGCAAGCGCACTTTGCATTGTCAAATCCTCCTCACACAACCACACCAAGGGTCACAGGCTGCACTGCTTTGCCTGGGGAAGCCTTCGCGAAAGCTCCGCGGGGGCCGACTTCCCTTGAAGAAGCTACTGCCGGGGCCCGGCGCGCTCCTGAAGCAGCCGCTCAATCCTCATTGCCAAATCATCTGGGTCAATCGGCTTGGCGATGTGCGCGTCGAAACCGGCCTCTCGCGCCGCGTCCGCATCCGAGCGCGAGGCATAACCCGTCAGCGCCACCGCTGGCACGTTGCGCAGGTGCGGCATCTGGCGTAGCCGCCTGAGCAACTCGTAACCGTCAATTTCCGGCATCCCGATATCTGAAATGATCATATCAAACCACATTGATGTGGCAACGCGCAATGCTTCAGTGGGCGTCTGGCAGAGCGTCACCTTGTAGCCCCGCGTTTCAAAGACCAGTTGCAGCATGTTCAGAGTATCCACAGCGTCTTCGATGATGAGCACGCGCAGAGCCTCTGCGGCGGCCGCAGGCTTGGTCAAAGCGCCCGGCGCGGCGTGTGGGCCGGACGGAACCACGGTCAAACTCGCCGGCCGCATGCGCGGGAGACGGACTGTGAACCGGCTCCCGAGCCCAGCGCCGTCGCTACCGGCTTCGACGCGCCCTCCGTGCGCTTCGACAAAGCTTCTGACGAGCGCCAGCCCGAGGCCGAGCCCGCCGTAGGCGCGCTTCTTGGAGCCGTCAGCCTGGCGGAACCGCTCGAAGATGAAGGGCAGGAAATCCGGGCTGATGCCTATCCCTTGATCTTCGACATGCACGAGCACTTCGCGCTCGTCCGCCTCGCAGCGCACACGCACGCTCCGTCCTTTCTCGGAGAACTTGACGGCGTTGGAGAGCAGGTTCCAGAAGACCTGAACGAGGCGCGTGCGGTCGCCCGAGACCAACATGGACTCGGCGCGCGGACAGGGCGCAAGCTCGACACGGATGCCTTTATGCATGGCCTCGGAGCGCACGGTCTCGACGGCCTCTTCGAGGACGGCCGCCACTTGAACAGGGGCTCGATCAATATGCATCTTGCCGCTGCGGATGGCCGACATATCCAACAGGTCGTTGATGAGGCGGGTCAGCGCATGCGAGTTCTTATCAATGATGGCGAGGCCGCGCTCGGTCTCGCGTGGGCCCAGGCTACCGTTGCGCATCATGTGTACCCAACCGATGACGGGCGTCAGGGGCGTTCGCAGCTCGTGCGAAAGCGTGGTCAGAAATTCGTCCTTCAGGCGATTGGCTTCCTCGGCCTCGGCGCGGGCGCGTTTCTCGACTTCGTAGAGGCGCGCGTGATCTATGGCGAGGGCTATGCGTTCGGCGATCAATTGCAGGAGCCGCGTGTCCTCTTCTGTGAAGCGGCGCGGCTGAAGCGTGCCGATGTGGATGACGCCTGTGGCGCGCCCTTCGACCACGAGCGGAACGCCCAGGAGCGATTTGAGTCCCTTTTCGCGCAGCAGAGGATTGAACACATCGGCGTGGTCTATGTCCTCGATGTGAATGGGGCGCTGCTCGGAAAAGATGCGCCCGGCGAAGCCCTTGCCGGGCGGGACGCGAATGCCGCGCTCGACCTCCTCTTCGAGCCCCTTGGCGGCCCAGGCCACCAGCTCGTCGCCCTCTTCCTCGACCAGCAGGATGGCGACCGTATCGACGTGCAGAATCCCGCGTATGCGCGTCAGCATCTCGTCTATGAGGCCGCTGATGGAGAGGTGCAAGAGCGCAGCCTCGCTGATGCTCTGAACGGCCTCAAGGCGGCTGTTGGCCGCTTCGGCAGCCCGGCGCGCTGCCTGCTCGCGCTCCAGCAGCTCGACGTTCTCCTGCGCGATCATCTTCTGATCGTGAATGTCCGTGCTCGTGCCGAACCAGCGGACGACCTGTCCGGCCTCGTCGCGCATCGGCAGGGCGCGGCCCAAGTGCCAGCGATAGGTGGCGTCTGAAGCGCGCCTGAAGCGATACTCGATCTCGTACTTCTCGCCCGTCTGCACGCACCTGGCCCAGCGCCGCAGACAACGCTCAGTGTCTTCCGGGTGCAGGACGGGCTGCCATCCCCAGCCGAGCGATTGCTCCGGCGTCAGCCCGGTGTATTCAAACCAGCGCCGGTTGTAATAATCGAGAGAGCCGTCGGCGTCTGCCGTCCAGACTATGGCGGGCATGGCGTCGGCCAGGGAGCGATAACGCTCTTCGACGAGCTTGGCCGACTGCACGAGCGCGAGCGTCCTGGGCACGAGCGGAGGCAGCACCAGCGCGGTCGCAACCGAAGCGACGGCCGTCACCAGCTTGACATATCCGCTCAGCCAGTAGGTCGCCGTGTAGGTCGTCCAGACCTCCATGAAGTGCGTCGCGCCGCAGGCGATGATGAAGAGGCCGAAGGCCAGGAAGACCCAGTGAAAGGGGATGTCGCGGCGCGCCCGGTAGACCAAGTAGGCGAGCGTCAAGGAGATTGAGACGTAGGAGAGCCCGATCAACGTATCGGAGCTTAAATGCAGCCAGACCAGCTCGGGGACAAACTGGTAGCAATGCTGGTGAGGCATGAACGCTTCGGTCGCGCTGCGCGTCGCCAGGAGGTTCTGAAAGAGCCCCGGCCAGATGAAAAGCAGTGCCGTCGCGAAGACTAGAAAAGCGAGGCTGTAGCGCAGCACGGAGGTGCGCCGGGGAACACGGCTGACTCTCATGACCTTTGGTGCCTCCCTGTGGGATTTAGCTGACTCGGCTTTCACATGGTGGCCTGTGATTCGTCCGAACGGGAACCTTCGGGGGCGCTCCGGCGGTGACATCAGCGCCCGGCCGCTCAGTCCCCGATACTGGAAAGCTATCCTTTTCCAAAGTGCGAGTCAATAAAGTAATGCGACGGCGGCGTGGGCTGAAATTTTTGGTGACAGGGGCGACGCGTTTTGATAGGGTGTGACTATTCCTCCAAGCATATCTGAAAACTAAGGAGAGAGACATGCCAGTTACCAGAAGATCGAGCAAGAAATCGAGCGGCTCCGGCAAGGGGTCAGCAAAGAAGTCTTCAAAGAAAGCAGGTAAGAAGGGCGCGTCCGGCGGCGGCGGTGGCCGCAAAGGTGGAAGCAAAAAGGGCGGCGGCAAGAAAGGCGCGAGCAGGAAGGGCGGCAAGAAAGCGGCAGCCAAGCGCTCGACGGCCAAACGCGGAGGAGCCTCCAAGCGCGGCGGAGGCGGAGGCAAGAAGAGCACCAAGAAGGGCGCAGCTTCGCGTAAAGGCGGCGGCGGAGCAGGCAAGAAGAGCGGTGCCAAGAAGGGCGGGAAGAAGAGCAGTAAGAAAGGCGGCCAAAGGAGCACCACTTCCAAGATCACCAAAGAGGTGAAGCGAGTAGCCGGTAAGGCGCTGGTCGGCGCGGCCACGGGCGCAGTCGTCGGCGCGCTTCAGGCAGTCATCCCCGAAGCTGAACAGACCACGGAGAAGATGGAAGAGACGCAGGATTCCCTCGAAAAGCAACAGCCCGGAAGCGAGAAGTAAGGCACGGAAGAAATGCCGAAGGCAGAAGGATGAAGGATGAATAGAAAGCCAAACAGCTTTTCATTCATCATTCATCCTTCTGCCTTCATCCTTTAGTGAAGATGTATCCGGCGGGCAATCTATTCATCGAGGTGGCGCACGGCCGCCTGGAAGCGATCCTGAAGGAGCCGCGCGAAGGCGAGGCACTGGGCTCGGCCCTCGTGCTGCACCCGCACCCTCTGGGCGGCGGGACGATGCACAACAAGGTGGTCTTTCGCGCGGCCAGCGCCTTGAACGACGCGGGGCTCATCACGCTGCGCCTGAACTTTCGCGGCGTCGGCGCAAGCACGGGCGAGCACGACGAAGGTCGCGGCGAGATGGAAGACGCCGCCGTTGGCCTGGCCTACTTGAGCGAGCATTACCCGCACCTGGCCCTCACGCTCGCGGGCTTCTCATTCGGCTCGCTCGTAGGGATGAGGATCGGCCTGCGCGACCCGCGCGTCATCCGTCTCATCAGCATCGGCACGCCCGTAGACAAATATGATTTCACTTTCCTCGAAAACTGTCTTAAGCCTATTCTCTTCGTCCACGGCGACCGCGACGAGTTCGGGCAGGTCGAACACCTGCGCGCCCTCGTCTCGCGCCTGCCCCCGCAGGCACACGCGCGCCTTGAGGTCATCAGCAACGCCGACCATTTCTTTGAAGGACGCCTCGACGAGATGAAGCGCGTGATTACAGAATGGATTAAAGAGCATTCGCCATGAACTCTTACACAGACCCGGCCATACGCATCACGCTGCTGCCGCGTGATACCAACTCGCAGGGCACAATCTTCGGCGGCGTGATCCTCAGTTACATAGACATGGCCGGGGCCATCGGAGCGCATCGCAGCGTCAAGGTCGAGCGGCTGGTGACGGTCGCCATGCGCGAAGTGATCTTTCACAAACCCGTCTTCGTCGGCGACCTGGTCAGCTTTTACACGGAGCTAGTCCGCACGGGGACGACCTCCGTCACCGTCCGCGTCATAGTCGAAGCCGAGCGTGGCGGCGGCACACACGAGCGCGTCCGCGTCACAGAGGCCGAAGTCATCTACGTCGCCGTGGACGAGCACCGCAGGAAGATGAAGATCGAGCAGTAAGAGAAGCGCGCCGAAGTTTTGACGCGCGCGCTCTAGTTCAGGCGGGCCTGCATGCGGCGCAGGGCCGTGGCGGCCTGCTCGAAGTCGGGCTGCTCTTCGAGGGCCAGGCCGTAGTGTTTGGCCGCCTGGAGGAAGTGGCCGCGCATCTCGTAGACGCGCCCCAAATTGAAATGTGGAAAAGCGTAGGACTCGTAGCGCGGGGCCCTGAGCGCGCGCTTGAACCAGCGCACACAGCCCCAGATGTCGCCCTTGGCGATCAGGTAGCTGCCGATGTCGTTGTAAGGATTGCCGAAGGTCTCGTCCACCCGAATCGCTTCCAGGCACTCGGCTATCGCCTCGTCGTAGCGGTTCTGAAAGCTGTAGACCCAGCCCAGGAAGGTGTGCGCTTCGGCGGTCGGGTAGACGGCTATCGAGCGCTTGTAGAGCGCGATGGCTTCCTCGTAGTCGTTGGACTGCTGCGCTTCGTAGGCGCGCTTGAAAAGCTCTATCGCCTCGCGCTTATCGTCCTCTGTAAAGAAATCGTCGGCGAACATCTCTTAAATCTATTTGGCTGGCGGCGCTGGCGGGCACTCGTTCTGATTGCCCTTCGCCGGTCTGTTCATCCACTCTATGCGGCCGTCCGTTTGCGGGGCGATGCCGGCGGGTTGGGCCACAATCGCGCGCCGCAGTATTTCGTAATCGGACGGTATCTCTCCTGTCTTGGTCAAACGCTTTGTCCCCTTGAACACGTCGTAGCCGTCCTTGCCTTCGACGCCGACGTAAGACGTGGTGGCGAGCGTGTAAGTCTTGCGCTCGTCCAAAGGCTGACCGTTGACCGTCACCTGTTTGACGCGCGAGCCTGCCGGAGAGTTCGTGTCGAAGGAGAAGCGTATGCCTGAGACCTGGGGAAAGCGTCCGGGCTCAGCGCCGGGCCCACTCTGGCTGACGCCGTTCTCCAAAGCCTGGCGCAGCGTCTTACCCGTCACTTCGATCTTCACGACTTCGTTGCTGAAAGGCAGGATGGCCTGCACGTCATGCTTACTCAAGGGGCCCGGCTCGTAGGTCGTGTCGGCGCGAATCGAGCCGCCGTTAATCAGCGCCACGTCCGCGCCCGTCGCCTGCCGAAAAGCGTCTGCGATGAAATCCGCGATGTTGGTCTCGCCCGTGCGGTTGGCCTCGCTGCGGGCGTCCAGGAGGACGCTCGTGCGCCCGATCATCTCGCTGTAGCTCGCTAGCATATCCTTGTACTTATCCGTGACGGCCGCAAACTGCGGGTCATCCGCAACCTGGTCGTTGACCGGAATGATCTCCCAGTCCACGCTCTGAAGCCTGCCCGTGGCGGCGTCAACGGTCAGATCGTAACGGCCAAGCTGGCGCGCGTCCGCTGTCATCTTGAAGATGGGCGTGCGGCCCGCGAGCGATTGCAGCAGCGTGTGCTCGTGCCCGCCGACGATGAGGTCTATGTCGGGGACGCAATGGGCCAACTCTTTGTCTTCGAGCATGGAGAGGTGCGTGATGGCGATGACCAGCTTCGCGCCCGCCGCGCGTATCTGCGGCACGATGCGCCGCGCGGTCTCGCACGCGCCGAGAACTTTAACGTCCCTGGTGTCGGAAGTCTTCATCGTTTCCGGCAGCAGGATGCCGAAGAAGCCCACTCTCACGCCGCCCACGTCGCGCACGACGTAGGGAGGCAAGCCCGCGAAGGCTTTCCCGTCCTTGTCCACGACGTTTGCGGCGAGCCACTGAAACTTCGACTCCTTGATCCTTTGCAGCAGCACGTCGGGGCCGAAATCGAACTCGTGATTGCCGAGCGCGGCATAGTCCAGGCCGATGTTGTTCCAGGCATCAATCATCTGCTGTCCCTTGAGCTGGATGGATTCGACTGAGGGCGAGATAGTGTCTCCGCTGAAGAGAAAGAGCGTGTTGGGTGAATCCTTCATAATCTGCTTGCGCAGCGTCGAGACGCGCGCCAGGCCCCCTTGCGTGCCCCTATCGACCGGCATGAACTGGTAAACGTCATTGACTTGCAGCAGCGTGATGCGGACACACTTGCTGCTTGATTGTGTTTGACCGGGGGCGGTCGAAATGGCCGCCAGCAGAATCAATAGAAGCGCGAGCGGCGCGGGGCGGCTGGGTCGCTGAATCAAAGCCATGAACGGTTCCTCCGAAGAATGAGTAAGAGAAATTTCGGGGCCGAAGCAGCGCCCACGAACGCCTGCTCCGGGATGCTACAAGCCTGATGCGCGCGCCCCGAAAATCGCCTGCCCACGCGGGGCCGGTCGTTGCTAGAGGGTGACGCGAGAGTTGAATTATACTCAGCTTGTACGAAGCGCGACAATGCGAGATTATCAACCGTTACCCGTAATCGAATCAGATGACTCAACACCGTTCTTTAAGCATAGAGGTCGCGGGCGCGACGCCGCCCTCGATTGCTCCGCAAGAAGCCGTAGCCGTCTGTGTCTTTGAAGACAGGCCGCACACCCTCGGGCCGGGCCCGGAAGATTTACAGGACGCGGGCGCGGGCCTCGTGCGCGACGGTGAATTCAAGGGAGAGGCCGGAACCGCGCAACTGCTGTATCGCGCGAGCGTGGACGGCTCGGGCGCGAGTCGCCTCCTGCTCGTCGGGCTCGGCGCGCATTCGGATTTCGACGAGGAAGCCCTGCGGCGAGCAGCCGCGATGGCCGCGCGAGAGTCACGCGCAAGACACATCAGGCACCTACACTTCCTGCTGCCTTCAAACGGCGGAGACGACAACCGGCGCTTGACGCGTGCCGTGGCCGAAGGCGCGTGCCTCGGGCTCTACGACGTGGACTTTTATCGAAAGCCTGAGGAGGAAGCCTCCGCCCTTGAGCGCCTGACGATCATCGCCGCCGGAGATTTGGAAGCGTTGCGGGAAGAGACGGCGCGGGCGCGCGTCGTAGCCGAGGCCGTCAACTGGGCCCGCACACTTGCAGACGAGCCGGGCTCTCAGCTTCCCCCGCGCGAGTTCGCCCGCCGCGCAGCCGAGATGGCCGACGAGTTCGGCCTCATCGTCGAAACACTTTCCGCCGACGAAGTGAGAGAGCGCGGGATGGGCGGGCTCTGGGGCGTGGGTCGCGGGTCTGAGGAGAAGCCCGCTTTGATCGTCCTTCGTTACGAGCCGGAAGGAGCCAGTGAACGGGACGAGCTGTGGGCCTTCGTCGGCAAGGGTATCTCGTTCGATACCGGCGGCATCTCGATCAAGCACGGCCTGGACATGTACGAGATGAAGACCGACATGGCCGGAGGCGCAGCGGCCCTCGGCGCTCTGCGCGCCATCGCACAGCTCAAACCACGCAAGCGCGTCGTCGCCATAGTCCCCGCCGCCGAGAATATGCCCTCCGGCCACGCCATCAAGCCCGGCGATGTCATCAGGACGCTCGCCGGCTACACCATCGAAGTCGTGGACACAGACGCCGAAGGCCGCCTGGTGCTCTCGGACGGCATAGCCTACGCCAGACAGTTGGGCGCGTCTCGCATCGTTGACCTCGCGACCTTGACCGGCTCCATCATCGTCGCCCTCGGCGATCATCGCACCGGCCTCTTCAGCAATAACGACGAGTGGGCCCAGCAGGTGACGGAAGCTGCGCGCCGAGCGGGAGAGCCAGTCTGGCGCATGCCCGTGAGCGACGATTACAAACAGCGCATCGAAAGCCCCATCGCCGATTTCAAGAATTACGGAGGCCGTCCGGACGCGACCGCAGCCGCCCTGCTCCTCAGCAAGTTCGCCGCCGACACCCCCTGGGTACACTTGGACATAGCGGGCACGGCCTGGTACGACACGGATCAGCCGCACGCGCCTAAGGGCTCGACGGGCGTAGGCGTTCGCACCCTAGTCGAGCTTGTCTGCGGCTGAAGAGCGATGAATTAACAGGAAGAGACCGTTTTGGCTCTTGACGAGACGATTTTTCTGACGGGGTTTCCAGGCTTCATTGCCGGGCGGTTGGTCGAGCGGCTGGCCCGCGACGGGGCCCGTTTTCTGCTCCTCGTGCAGCCGGCCTTCGCCGAGCGAGCGCGCCTTGAGGCCGCACGCATCAGCTCAGAGACGGGCGCTTCCCCCGACAGCTTTCATATCCTTGAGGGCGACATCACGCGCGAGGGGCTAGGGCTTTCCCCACATGACTTGGAGAGCGCGCGCCGGGAGACCACTATCCTGTTTCACCTCGCGGCCATTTACGATCTATATGTCACGCGCGAGGCCGGCATGCGCGTCAACGTGGAAGGGACGCGTAACGTCAACAGCTTCGCCTGCGACCTCCCGGCCTTGCGCCATTACCATTACGTCTCGACCTGTTACGTCGCCGGTCTGCGCAAGGGCCTGATACTGGAAACGGAGCTGCGTCACGACGCCGGCTTCCGCAACTTTTACGAAGAGACGAAGTACCTGGCCGAGCTGGAAGTTGAGGCCGTCAAACGGGAGCTGCCCGTCACCATTCATCGCCCTTCGGTCGTCTGCGGCGACTCGCATACGGGAGAAACGGCCAAATACGACGGCATCTATTACCTCATACACTACCTCCGTATGCAGCCCAGGCTTCTCTCCATGCTCAACATCGGCAACACGGAAGTGCGACTGAACCTCGTGCCCGTCGATTTCGTCGTCGCGAGCATGCGGGCCCTCATCAGTGATGAGCGGGCGCGCGCTCAGACAGTGCAATTGGCTGACCCGGCCCCGCTGACCACTGCGGAGTTGTTCGATTCAATCGCGGGCGTGATGACAGGAGGACGCGGCTCGCTGCTGAGGGTTCCGCCGCGCCTGGTGCAGACGACTCTTTCCCTTCCGCTCTCGCCGAAGATAACGGGCCTTCCGCACCGAGCCGTTCCCTATTTCTTCCTAGACCAGACCTACGACACGACCGTCGCGCGCCGATTGCTTGAGCCGCATGGCGTCCGCTGCCCGTCCTTTCCCGACTACGTCCGCAATCTCCTCGAATTCGTCTCGCACCACCCAAAGCTCTAGCCTTCGACTCCTGATCTTCGGTCGGCGCTTGACAGCCTCGCGATTTAGAATTATTCTAATTCCAGTTAAAACGATCATGAGCCGGAATAAAGAGGAACAGGGTGGCGTTGCGGCGGGCCTGACGCCGCAGCGGGATGCCGTGCTTCAGGCGATTCGCGAGACGGACGCGCACCTGACTGCGGGCGAAGTGTTCGAGGCGGCGCGTCGTCGTCTGCCTTCGATCAGCTTTGCGACCGTCTATAACTCGCTGCGGTATCTGACCGAAGCGGGCCTCGTGCGCGAGATCAATCAGGGCAAGGGCGCGAGCCGTTATGATCGCGAGCTTGCGCGGCACGATCACGCCGTCTGCACATGCTGCGGAAAGCTGGTTGACTTCGATCTGCCCGAGACGGTCGAGCTGATGCGAGCCGCTGCGCGTCGCTCGCGCTTCAAGCCTGAGTCCATACATTTGACCTTGCGGGGCGTCTGCCCTGATTGCCGGGAGCAGGCCGGCTCCTGACGTTTTGGGTTTTCGACGAAAGAGGAATGCGCCGTCTCACGCGAAAGAGAGAGACGCGGCGCGAGAAGCAGACAACAAAATCTACTCATTGAGGATGGAGGAATAATGCAAGCGACAGCAACAGCAGTGGAGAAGGCGATGGTCGGCCAGCCCGCGCCGGATTTCGATATGGCCTCGACCAAAAATCTTGAGAAGCTGAACGAGAACGTCAAGCTCTCGGATTACAGGGGCCAGTGGTTGGTTCTCCTGTTCTACCCGTTGGATTTCACCTTCGTGTGTCCGACGGAGTTGACGGCATTCAGCGATCGTTACGAAGATTTCCAGGCGATAGGCGCAGACATCATAGGCGTTTCGACCGACTCGGTCTTTTCGCACCGCGCCTGGATCAATACGCCGCGCGACAAGGGCGGCGTGGCCGATCTGAAATACCCTTTGGCTGCGGATTCGACCAAGCAGGTGGCGCGCGATTATGGCGTGCTGATCGAAGACAAAGGGATCGCTCTGCGCGGCCTGTTCGTCATAGACCCGGAGGGCATCCTGCGCTACAAGGTGATTCACGACCTGAACATCGGCCGCTCTGCGGAAGAGACGCTGCGCGTCATACAGGCTTTGCAGACGGGCGGACTCTGCCAGGCCGAATGGAAGCCGGGCCAGGAAACGATCAAGGCTTAAAAGCTCTCGGCCGTCAGCAATCAGTATTCAGCTTGAACTGCTTTGGCTGATCGCTGGTTGCTGACCGCTTTTTCGAGGTACAAGTCATGCCAATGAGAATTGGGACACAGATGCCGTCTCTGGACGGAGCAACCGAATGGTTCGGCGCGACGCAGGCGCATGCCGAAGCGGAGAGCGCCGGGCACCCCGTGCTCGTGCATTTCTGGTCTGTCAGTTGCGGCATCTGCAAGGACAACATGCCGCGCGTAGCGGAGTGGCGCGAGCAGCGCGGCGCACAGGGATTGCGCGTCATAGCCGTTCACATGCCGCGTTACGAGGCGGACACGGACGTAGAGGCTGTGCGCGAAGCCATAGCGAAGTACGACATCACAGAGCCATGCGCCGTAGACAACCAGCACAAGCTGCGCGAGGCTTTTCAGAATGAGCAGGGCTACGTGCCTGCCTATTACCTGTTCGACGCCGAAGGGAAGCTGCGCTGCTTCGCAGCGGGCGAGCGCGGCCTGAACATGATCGCACCGGCTCTGGAGCGCCTGCTGGCTACGGCTTCGCAGGCGTCTGCCTGAAGGGCTGGTCAAGGCAATCCAATTATGAAGGCGACACTTCCTGAAGTGGGAGGTGTCGCCTTTCCTTTAGCACGAAAGCTGTCAAGGCGTGCCGCAGATCAGAAGAGAGACTGTAGATTGCCGGCGATAAGTTGCAGGAGAAAGAAGGCCAGCGCGAGCGAGCCCACGAGCAGCGCAACCAGCACGATGATAATAAGCAGCAGAAAGAGCCAGTCGCTCAATCTTCCACTGCGCGCTTCTTCGGCCGACACGGTGGCGCGCTGCCTCAATAGCTCTACGTTCATCCTGTTAGACTTCCACCAGGCATCGAAGAGGTCGCCCACGACGGGCAGCGAGCCGAACAGGTAATCTATGGCGACGTTGAGGCCCATGCGCAGGAGCGTGATCTTGGGCACGCGGTAGCGAACCGCAGAGGCCAGGATGTAGAAGGAGACGCCCGTCGTCGCCAGATCGCCAAAGCCCGGAATGAGGCCGACGATGGCGTCGAGTCCGAAGCGCCAGCCGATGCCCGGAATGCGAAAGAGGCCGTCCATCCAGCGGCTCAACTGCTCAAGGCTCTGCTCTATCTCGACGGCTTTGGCAGGTCTCGCAATGGGTTGCGCCCGCTCAAGCTCCATCTCTCTCGCTCTTATTGCCACTGCGTAGTCCTCCGCATCACCCTCCGGGCCCGAATCATAAATGGCAGCCAGGCTCCTTCGACTTGCCTGCAATAAGATGCAGAAACCGTCCGATTAGTTGACGTTCGCGGCATAAATAGAAGGAGAGGCGAGCTGTCAGCGAGACAGCTTGCCTTTCATCTTTAACATTCGCTCAGCCGTTTTGGGCCCATCAACGGCGCGCCCAGTGGTCTAGCGAATGCGCGTCATCTGCTGCCAGAAGAATTTGCCGAGGCGCGCGAAGCGATTGCCCTCGTCGCGCTTGGTCATGGTCGGGTTGAGGCCGAGCGCGGCGGCCATCTGCGGGTCTGGCGGCGCTATGTCCTCGTCGCCGCGACGTGCCGAAAGCCAGCGGTTGAAGGTGCGCGTCACGGCGCGGCGTTGCAGCAGTGGCGCTTCGGCGACAAACGCGCCGCGCAGGTCGTCCATCTCGGCAATCTGGTACATGTTCGCGTTGTAATAGTTGCGGAGCGCGGCGAAGAATTTCTGGTGACCGAGCAAGCGGCGCAGCTCGGCAAACATCAGAGCGCCTTTACTGGCGACGATGGCCGAATACTGAAAAGAGTTGCGGTACTCGCGCGCGTTGCGATCAGCGGCCATGTCTTCGCCGCCGAAGGTTCGATATATCTTGTAGACGCCGCGCAACTGATCTTCCATCACGGCTGCGGCCCGCTCCTCGCCGTGCACGTCCCTGTAATAGAGCAGCGCAGACCAGTTCGCCAGCGCTTCGTCCATCACGGGGTCGCGCTCTGGGTCGTTGCCGACGACAGCGCCCCACCATTGATGAGCGACCGTATTGGCCACTATCCATTCGAGGCTGTCTTCGACGGAGGCGCGCTGCTCGCGTATGATCTCGGGCAGGTTACGCACGGGCGGCGAATCAAAATCTACGTAGAAGGCGCTGGCAATCGCTCCGAGCCCGGCGAACTCGGCCGAGCCCAGGCCGGCGACGAGCGGCGTGTCCACGACGTTGATCGTCTTATAAGGCAGTGGGCCAAAGCGCGCCGTGTAGATGCGCACGGCGTCGGCCGAGGCCGCAAGCACACGGCGGCCGACGATCTCGTGATCTGCGGCGAAGACCGAGCGCACAAGGGTTTGGCCCACCGTCCGCTCTTCGGAGCGCAAGGCCCGTCCGGCCACGACGGCGAAATCCCTGAGCGCCTCTCCGGAAAACTCGCGCACACGTCTGTCTTCGCCCGTCGCGGGTGTTACAGCGCCGCCGGAAGCGAAGAGCCTCAGATCGGGCGGCGCATCAATCCTCACGTGGTAATCGGCCGCCTCCGTGAAGACCATGTCGCCGATGCTCACCTCGACTTTGCGCTGCCAGTCGTCGCCGTCGCGCGCAGCCAGCACGGGATAAGCCGTGCCCAGAAGCATCTGTCCGCGACAGCGAAAGTTTATGTCGCGCGCGCGTCTCACTTCGCGCTCGCTGCGCAGGGCTGCGCCGACCTGTTGCAAGACGTGTACGACCAGGCCCGTCTCCTCCGGGTCAATCTCGGGGACGCTTCCCCTGAACTTGATCTCGACCTCGACGCCATGCCCCTTCGGCACTGGCTCGCGCAGGCTCACTCTCAAAGTCGTCGCCTGATCGTCCAGGACAAACGGGAGCGGCGTGCCCCTCTCGGCCGAGCGCACTTCCAGGATGTCCATGCGCGGCTCGTCGGGCGCTGCCGGTATCGGGGAGGCTCCGGCGGGCGAGACTTGCGGCGCGCTCGGCTGAGACGGATGCGAAGACGGAGCCGTGCGCTGCTGTTGAGGAAAAGAGGCGCGCACGTTGGCGTAGAGGTGGAAATAGAGTAGATAGGCCGGGTGCTCGCTATCGTTGACGAAGCGCACGCGCTCGGTTCCCGTGTAGCTTCGACCGTCGAAGTCTAACACCAGATCGATCTCGTAACGAGTGCGCGCAATCTCCTCTTCTTCCTCTTCCCTGGCCTCGCTCTGCGTCGCGGGCCTTTGCCCCTGGGCCAGGATCGCGGGCCCAGAGCCCAGGAACAGGAGAGACAGGATAAAAAGGATGAAGGATGAAGGATGAAGGAAAGATAGCTTGTTATTCATCATTCCCCCTTCATCCTTCCTTCTTGCTTTTATCCTGTCTCTGCTGTCCATCCCTGTTAATTCCTCATCTCGCGTTGCGACTCACTTCCCGGCCCCGGATGCTTGTCTCTGCAATCCGGAGGCAGCGCCTTCCGCTATCGTGATGCTCTGAATCTTATCGCCGCGCTCGATTGCGTCAACCACATTGAGGCTCGCGGCCGTCTCCACGCGCCCGAAGACAGTATAGCCGCCGTCCAAGTGCGGCTGCGGTGAATGGGTCACGAACCACTGCGACCCGCCAGTGTCCTTTCCCGAAAGGGCCATCCCGACAGCGCCCCGCTCGTACTCCACCTCGTTGATCTCGCAGCGAATCTGGTAGCCTGGGCCGCCGTTGCCGTCGCCGCGCGGGTCGCCGCCCTGTATGACGAAGTTAGGCACGACGCGATGAAACGTCACGCCGTCGAAGTAGCCGCGCCGCGCAAGCTGCACGAAATTGTCAACCGTGAGCGGCGCGTCCTCCGGTAACAGCTCGATAATGAATGAGCCTTTGTCCGTAGTGACCGTGGCGCGCACCCGCCCGTTGCGGCGAGAGAGGGCGCGACGATAATCCTCCACGGTGTTGCGCGTCGCAACTTGGCCCAGGCGCGCCGAGAAATCGCCCGCCTCGTTCGCCTTGAGCAGCGCGACGGCCCGCCGCCGCACCAGCATGTCCGTCGAATCGAGCGCCGTCCTGATAGCATCGTTTGCAGGCGCGCTCCTTTGACGCGCCAGCGCATCGAGCGTCGAGAGCGCCGCATCGTTCAGCTCGTCACGCATCGCCACGGGCAGAGCGGAGGCGAGCGCACGCGCATTCTCCTCATCCGGCCCAAGCTCTCCGAGGAGGTCTGCGGCCGCGGCGCGCACTAAGGGGTCTTTCGCGCCGAGGTACTTGCGCACGGAAGGGCCCGCATCGGGCGGCTTGAAGGCTGCGAGCGCGCGCAAGAGGTCTGGGACTCCGACCGAAGGCAGAGCCGCGTCGTCGAGCAGAGAGCGCAGCATGATCTGCGCGTCGGCCTGCAATCCGACGACGCCGCTTCCGGCTTCCTCGACGGCGATTCGTCCGATCTCGCCGAGGGCTTGGCCCACGGCCGAGACGACTCTCCAATCGCGGCGCACGCGCGCGCGCATCGTCTCGTCCGAAAGCTTATTGAACGGCTCGTCGCGCAAGTAGGCGGCGGGCGCGATGTGGGCCAGGGCTACCTCTATCTCCGGCTCGCTCCAACCCGTAAGCGTGCGGAACTCCTTGAGCCAGGCGACGGCGCGCACGTCTCCCCTGTTGGCCAGGAGGCGTCCGAGCGCCGTGGCTATCTCCAACAGCTCGCCCGCCTCGCGCGGGTGAGCTGTGCCCGCCGCCTTAGACGTTCGATAGGCTGCGAGCAGCAAGCCCCCTCGCCCGAGCAGAGGAGTGGCGGCGCGCGGCTCCTTAAGGCTTGCGAGCGCGCGAACGGAGCTGACCCGGACGCGCTCGTCCGCATCGGTCGTAGCGCGCGCCACTAGAGCGTCAAGCGAAGCCTTATCTTCCGTTGCGCCGAGCACGCGCGCCGCGTTGGCGCGGACAACCGGCTCGGCGTCGCTCACGAGCAGTGGGCGCACCATGTCGTTCGCTGCCCCGTTGCGAAGCCGCGCCAGCGCGTTCAAGGCATCTGCGCGCACGCGCCAGTCCTTATGAGAGAGAAACTTACCCAACACCGGGCCGACCCTGTCAGGGTGCGCGCGCAAGGCCGCCGTCAGTCCCAAAAGCACCGTGCGCCGGTCAGAGCGTGGGCCAAGACCGGCTTCCCTGTCGAGCACGCTCAAGACCGCTTGGCCCAGGGCGACGCCGCGCGCCTCTTCCGCTTTGGGCAAGGCGGCGGTGATCTTGCCTATGGCTTCGACTATGCGCGCGCGCACCTGGCTCGTTTCGCTGGCGCGCGAGAGCGCCGCAAGCAGCGCGTCCGCAGCGGTCGCAGATTCCACTTCGCCGAGGGCGAAGGCGGCCATCTCGCGCACCTCCTCTTCGCGGTCGGATTGAAGCAGCGTGGCGAGCGCAGAGACGGCGCGCTCGTCGCCTATGCGCCCGGCGGCCAGCGCCGCGCGGCGTCGCACCCCGGGGTTGCGGTCGAAGAGCAGCCGCGCCAAAGAGTCGTCCCAGCGCCTTTCATCCTCCGCCCGCACAATGGCGAGCATAAGCTCTTCGGGAACCGCGCTCTTCGGGTTCTCCGCAGAGGCTCTGGCCGGTTTCTGCTGTTTCTTCTGGGCCAACGCGAGCCCAGGCGCGCAGATGAGAAGCAGTGCAGCGATGAGGGCGGCGAGCCCACCCGTAGCTGCGCTCTGGACAAGCCTGGGCCAGCCCGGAATAGTTTCGATGTCTTGATGCTTTGGCATGGAATCAGGCGATGACTTCCGGCCGATGATAGCAAAAGTCTTCTTTATGTATCGGCGAGATTGACGCTCGTGTCAAGGGGCGGGCGGCCGGAAAATCGCTCAATCGTCGGAGATTTGCTGCACCCGGCGAGGCCCACCGCAAAGCTTTCCTCTCATCGTTTCCGAGCCCTTTCACCATCTTTCTCATAACAAAATGGTCTGGCATCTCCCTTGCTCTGAGCCCGCGACGGTTGTCATTTGAAAAGCGAGGAGAGAAATCATGTTGAAGATAATGGTTTCGCTGGTGCTGATATACGTCCTGGTTTTCACGGCCGCGCCCGTGCTGGCCAGTTCGCAAGCGGATACCCAATCGACAGAGCAGGTCAAGGCGAAGGTCGAGCAGATCGGCACGGGCGAACGAGCACGCGCTAACGTCAGACTCAAGAACGGCACAAAGCTCAAAGGCTACATACAGAAGGCTGGGGATACCGAGTTCGTTCTCAACGACAAGGACAAGGGCACGTCCACCACGCTGCTCTATAGCGACGTTGCCAAGATCGAGCGCCGCAAGGGCCACTCGACGGCCAAGTGGGTTGGCATCGGCGTAGCGATAGGTGCGGGCGCGTTCCTGGCTATCCTGGCCATCGCCTTCTCGCAGCTTAATGATTAAACGTCATGAGCCAGGCAAAGCATTCCGCTCATCTCTGTCCTTTATGCGTTCGACTTCGACGAGCGCGTCGTAGAAGGTCGCGCCGCCGCCCATGTCCGTCAGCGTTTGCGAAGTCAACTGATTGACGTTGCGGCCGCCGGGCGAGAGCTTGTTCCACCAGACCGAAGGCGAGACGACGACGCCGGGGCGGGCGCGCGTCGTCACCACGGCCCGCAGCTCGCACGAGCCGCGCGCGTTGAAGGCGCGCACGCGCTCGCCGTTCTCTATGCCCCGGCTCGCGGCGTCGTCGGGGTGAATCTCTATGAACGGGTGCATCTCCTGGCGCAACTGTTTCGGGAGATTGGCGAAGGTCGAATTGAGAAAGGCGTGCGCCGCAGGCGTCAAGAGCGCAAGCGGAAACTTTTGGGCCAACCGGGGCGCGCTCTCTACGGATTCGCTCGGCGGAATAAAGTCGGGCACAGAGTCCAGGCCGTAGGCGCTCATCTGCTCCGAGCGAAGCTCGCATTTGCCCGACGGCGTGGGGAAGTTCCCTTCGGCGAAGGGCGCGAAGGTTTCCGCCACGTTCAGGCGCATCCAGCCGCGCTCGCGCAAAGCCTCAAGCGTTATCCCTCGGAGCGCCGGATGCTCCGAAGAGATTGCCTGGCGCGCAATCTCTTCGTCCGAGTCACGGAAGCATTCCTCTTCAAAACCCATGCGGGCCGCCAGTTCTCTGAAGACATCCGAGTTGGAACGCGCCTCGCCTATCGGCTCGATGGCCCGTTCGTTGATGATCAGGTAGAGATGGCCGTAGGCTTTGTGCAGATCGAAATGCTCTAGCTGCGTCGTCGCCGGCAGGATGATGTCAGCATAGTCGCAAGTGTCGGTCATGAACTGTTCGTGCACGACCGTAAAGAGATCGTTGCGCCTGAGACCTTCGAGCACTCGGGCCTGATCGGGCGCGACCGCCGCCGGGTTTGAGTTGTAGACGTAGAGGGCGCGCACCTGCGGGTCATCGGTCTTCAAGAGCGCGTCGCCCAGCGCCGACATGTTGATCGTGCGCGGTCGCGGCTCCGGCATCAGGTCTGGTCGTTCGAGCGCCTGGTAGTTGAGGGGGAAAGTGCCGCTCGTCGAGAGCAGTATGCCGCCCGCCGCGTCGCGCCAAGCCCCCGTGACTGCCGGAAGGCAGGCGAGCGTGCGGACGCTCATGCCGCCGCCGCGATGGCGCTGCAAGCCGTAGTTGATGCGAATGACTGCGGGCCTGGTGCTCGCATACTCTCTGGCCAGGCCGGTGACAGTCTCGGGCGAGAGGCCGCAAGTCTTGGCCACGCGCTCGGGCGTAAAGGAGCGCGCTCTTTCGCGCAGCTCCCGAGCACCCGTGCAATAACGCTCAAGGTAATCCTTATCCTCTAAACCTTCGGCGAAGATGACGTGCATCATTCCGAGCGCGAGCGCGGCGTCAGTGCCCGGAAGCAAGGCTATGTGCTCGTCGCACTGGTCGGCCGTGCGTGTGCGTCGCGGGTCTATGCAGATGAGGCGCGCGCCGCGCGAGCGCGCTTCCAAAACCTGCGGCCACAGATGCACGTTGGCCGTGATGGTGTTCGTTCCCCACAGCACTATGAGGCGCGCTTCATGGAAACGCTCGGGGTCTGTCCCGATGGTCGCGCCCATAGTCGCTTTGTATCCGGCCGTGCCCGCCGTGGCGCAGATGGTGCGATCAAGCTGAGAAGCGCCGAGGCGATGAAAGAATCGCCTGTCCATAGACTGCGATTGCACCAGGCCCATCGTGCCGCAATAGCTGTAAGGCAGAATCGTCTCTGCGCCTTCGGGGGAAGCGGCGAGCGCCTTGAAGCGCGCGACGATCTCATCCATCGCCTCAGTCCAACTGATAGGCTCGAAGCGCCCAGTGCCTTTGGGCCCGGTGCGGCGCAGGCACGTCCCCACGCGGTCTGGGCTGTGCGTGCGCTGCTCGTAGTTGGCGACCTTCGTACACAGGAACCCGCGCGTGAACGGATGCTCCGGGTCGCCGGCCACGCGCACGGCGCGGCCCTGTTCGACCGTCACGAGCATAGCGCACGTATCGGGACAGTCATGCGGGCACGCGGCCCTCACGACTCTCAGGCTGCGAGGCTCATTTGCATCTCTCGTCGCTGCTTCTGTCATCTTCGCTACAGGCGTCCGGGCTTCAATAATCTGTCGAATCAGGAACACGTCCAGTTTAGCAGAAGCACGGCCGTTTGGCCTCTTATCAGTGAGAAATAAAGCAGGAGCAGCAGGCGCTTCGGAGCCGATGGCCGAAGCGCCTGCTGCTCGTGCTTCATAAATCGTGCTGCTCTCTGTCTAGCTCGCTATCTCGGTCATGCTTGAGAAATCGGCCGGGGGCTCCGTCGGGCTCTCGGCTACGACGGGGACGCTGGCCGAGAGCGCGCCGTCGCCCGTCGCCTTCTCTTCGCCAGCCATGTCTTTGCTATCCTGGGCGCTCTTGGACTGGGCCATACGGCAACTGCCTTCAAAGAGCGCGCCCTGCTCTATGACGAGCGAGGGCGTCTGTATGTTGCCGTGGACTTTGGCGGCGCGGCCAAGCTCAAGGCGCTGGCTGGCGACGATGTCGCCGTTGACCGTGCCGTGAATGACGGCCACGGCCACCTGAATGTCTGCGTCCACCTGGCCATTGTTGCCGACGATGAGCGTCCCTGACTCGGACGTGATGCGCCCCGAGAGGTGGCCGTCCACTCTGAGCATGGCTTTGAAGGTGGCTTCGCCCGTCAGCACCGTCCCGTTGCCGACAAAACCGCTCAGCGTTCCTTCCTTAATGTCGCGGGCGAGCGACTCGCTTTCCGTGACGGCGCGCGGCGAAGAGGAGGACGAAGAGGCGGCCGGTGGCGGCGGTTCTGGGTTGGGCCTGTACGGTTGCGGCGGCTCGGCGTAAGGCTGGCTCTGGTATGAAGGCGCGGCCGTGTACTGCGGCGTCGCCTTGCTATCCATAGTGTTTTCGCTGTCTGCCTGTTCTACTTTAGGATTCTTTCCCATTCTGAGCATACTGGAAACCTCCCGATAAATGTCTCTTGGTCGAATTGACTCATTTGAGACGGACGCGCGCCCCGGCGGGGCCGCTCGCCGCGAACCTCAAAAACCATACGCGAGCACGGGTAAGTCAAATGTGAATCAGCTTTCGATGCTGGCCGGAGCCGAAAAACCCCTCTTCGGCTTCCCCTCGTAGGTAGACGCTTCGCTGGGCAAAGCGCCCCTCATGATAAATAAAGCCAGGGGGCGTGTCCAGCATTTTTAAACACAGCCCGTCCCGGTTGCGGACGGGACATCAACCGTGGCATCCTGATGAGGTAAAGATGAGGTAAATCGGCAGGAAAAAGTGGAGGAAGCTTCAGAGGCCAGATGTTTGTCGAAAGTAAGATCAAGACCCGGCTGCTGCGCCGCATGGGCGAGGCGATCAAGGATTTCGGGATGATAGAGGAGGGCGACCGCGTGATGGTCTGCCTCTCCGGCGGCAAGGACAGCTACACCATGCTAGACCTGCTCTTGGACGTGAGAGAGCGAGCGCCAGTCCGCTTCGACCTCCTGGCCGTCAACCTAGATCAGAAGCAGCCCAACTTTCCCGCGCACGTTCTGCCCCGTTACCTCAGCAGCCGCAACGTCCCCTTTCGCATAGTCGAGCGCGACACTTATTCGATAGTCAAGCGCCTTGTGCCCGAAGGCAAGACTTACTGCGCCGTCTGCTCGCGTCTGCGGCGCGGCATCCTCTATAACATAGCGGTCGAAGAAGGCTGCACGAAGATCGCGCTCGGCCATCATGCCGACGACATCACGACCACTTTTCTCTTGAACCTCTTCTTCGTCGGGACGTTGAAGGCCATGCCGCCCATCCTACGCTCTATGGACGGGCGCAACACAGTGATTCGCCCCCTGGCTTACTGTCGCGAAGCCGAGATCGCGCAGTTCGCCGCCGAGAAAGCTTTTCCGATCATCCCCTGCGACCTGTGTGGCTCGCAAACCAATCTGAAGCGGGCGCGCGTGGGGCGTCTCATCGCGGAGCTGGAAAAAGAGATTCCCAATATACGCAGCTCTATGATGACGGCGCTCTCAAACGCCGTGCCTTCACACCTGCTCGACACGAAGCTTTTCGATTTCAGGTCGCTCACGTCCGGCGTGGGCGACATCGAAGCGGAGCTGGACGCAAGCATCGGCCACACGGACGAAGACCTGGCGCAGATGCCCGCGCTGGTCTCACTCACCTGACGCTTGCGCCCGAAGCCTTTTCGAGATGGCGACTGCGACCAAAAAACGGGAGCTGGATTGGAGCGACTTTCCGCCCGGAACTGTCACAGAGTACAGGACGCTCCTGTGCCTGGCCTGCATCTTCAGCATCTTTACCGAGCAGCTTGGGCTCGCGCCGCGCACGGCCTACTCCGAGATCAAGCGACATGCGCCGGGAGTCGAGGAGTTGACGGGGCGCTTGGCCCAGCGCCCTTACTTCCGGAGCGAAGAGCGGCATCCGCGCTGTCCTTACTGTGATTCGGCCAAACGCTGGCACGCGAGCCTGGTGACCTATCGCATAGAGGGCGGCAAGGCCACGGACGGCGCGCGCCGCGCTCTCACAAAGACGCTTCCCAAATCGGAAGATCAATTCCAGATTATCGAAACCAAATCGACGCGCCGCGCCCTCCTTTTCGAGTGGCTTGACGCTCTGGGGCGCACGCTGGACTTCGAGACGGACGCGTGGCTCGTCGCCGCGACGCGCGCCTTTCTGGAACGCCTTGAGCCGAAGACGGATTGGGCAGAGGTGTTTGAGGGAGTGCGCGTTGTGCGTCGCTCGCAGAGGTTAGACGAGGGTTTTGAGCGCGACGGTGCGCGTCTTTTCCTGGCCCCCGCGCTCTACAACGACGCGCTGCTGGTGCAATACCTGGTCAGCCGCTCGCACAAGCACGGCGGCCGCACCTTTGAGGGCCGCCTGACGCTCATAGAGCTTGTGCGCCGCATGCGCTACAGCGGACACCTCACGGCGCAGGGCATCACGGAGCGCGACCAATATGAAGTGCTGGAAAAGCTGGTCGAGCACCTCGTGGGCGGCGAGGCTGCGGGCGCGGTCAAGCTCTACTACGTCGTTGACCGCCGGGATTTTCTCGAAAAGGTCAAGACGGTCTACGCGCGCTACGCAGCCTGAGCCGCCCGGCTATTTAGAGGCCCTCTCCGGCAACATCTTGCCCATAGTATAGGCTTCATCATCCCGTCTGGTTGGCGGAAGGATGAGCGTCTCGCCTTTGACGAACTCTCCGGCGACAGCCGTATAGGGCGGCACTTCAACCCTCATCGCGTCCCTCTCGGCTCTCGCCCCCATGACAAAAGCAGGCTGCCTCTGCTCCAATGTCGTGTAGAGCCCTAGACCGGCAAGAAAGCTCAAGAGAGCCGAGAGCGTGGCGCTCGCCAGGCGCGACAGGCGGCGCTTGAGGGCGCGCAGGCCCACAGGGCAATTCTCTGTCAGGATAGTGCCGTCCCGTCGCTTGTAGAATCTGATGCAGAGGCGACCCTCCGCGCCGGCAATCAGCGCCTCGGCCTCGCGCCTCGTCATCCCCGAAAGATTATAGACATTACGCTGGCACTGGCCGCAGAAGCGTGCGCGTTCGTCGCCGATCATCTCGTCCCACGGGGCCGAGCAGGGCGCGGCGACCGTCACCCGGTCAAGAGGGCTGGTGTATTTAGCCATGAGCATCTCTCCGAAAGCTTTTAATGAGCCCGAGTGTTCTGAGCAGAGAACGAAGAGAGGCGGGCGCTCTTGCACTAAAAATCTTCCGCGACCAGTGAGTAGAGCGCGGCGTCGTGCGGCTGGTCGTGGAGCCAGAGCCGCTTTCGCAGGATGCCTTCAAAGACAGCACCGGCTTTTTCGGCCGCGCGACGGCTGGCGAGGTTCGAGACGGCGGCGACGATCTCCAGGCGCTCAAGTCCCAGCTCTTCGAGACCGAAGCGGGCCAGCAGCCGCGCCGCGCCCGAGGCTACGCCGCGCCCCGCGCTTGCAGTCCTCACCCAGTAGCCGAGATTGGCATAGCGATATTCGCGGACTATGTGATTGATGCCGATGCCGCCCAGGTAAGCAAGCGTCTGCGCGTCGAAGATGCCGAAGCCGTACTCCTCTTCTTTGGCCCGCGCTTCGTCGCGCGACATGATGAAAGCCCTGCTCTCGTCCTTCGTGTAGCCCGCGTGGGCCCAGGGCATCCACGGCGAAAGCTCCGCGAGCGATTCACGCACGGCCTCGTACAGCGCGTCTATATCCTGAGCGCCGTAAGGTCTCAGCAGTATTCGTCCGTCCGTCAGCTCTCGCTTCATCCCTGGTTGGTCAGCGCCGTCAGGATGTGATCCTGCCAGCGGCCGTCGATCAAGAGATAATCGTGCGCGTAGCCTTCGACCCTGAAGCCCAAGCGCCGCAGCAGACGCCCGCTCCGCTCGTTGACGGGCAGGTAGTTTGCCATGATGCGATGCAGGCGCAGGGTGTCGAAGGCGTAAGCGGTGGCGGCCTTGAGCGCCTCGTACATGATGCCGCGCCCTTCGAAGCGATGATCGAGGCTGTAGCCGAGGTAACACGCCTGGAAGGGGCCGCGCACGAAGTTCGTAAAATTGCAGACCCCGAGGACTTGGCCCACCGCTCCCTTTTCACGCTCGAACAGGACGAGCTTCATAGAGAGGTCTCGCTCGAACTCCGTGCGCGCCTGCATGAGGCGCTCGCGCCAGTATCTTTCGGTGTAATAGCCTGCGGGCGAGCGGGGCGACCAGCGCGCCAAGTGCTCGCGGTTCTCTTCGTAGAAGGCGAGCATGCGCGGCGCTGCATCCTCGGGCGGGAGGGTCAGCAGCAGTCGCTCTGTCTCTATGCGGGGAAGTGCGCGCGGTTCTTTCATTACTCAGGCATCACTCAGGCTCGCTCTAATCTGCGGCGCTCGCTTCGGTGCGCTGCTCTGCGAGCGCGGCGGGCGGATGACGACGATAATGGTGCGTGACGGGGCGGCGGCGGCCGATGCCTATGGCGTTGCGCGAGATAATCAGGGTCGGCGGCAATTGCCTGCGCTTGAATTCGTTGGCGGGCGATTCCACCCGGTTCAGCAGATCGTAAACCAGCACGGGGTCGTGGCCCGCCGAGATGATCTCTTCGGGCGTCGCCTTCTGCTCGAAGTAGAGTTGCAGCACGGGGTCAATCAGGTCATAAGGCGGCAGCGATTGATCGTCGAACTGGCCCGGAGCAAGCTCTGCCGACGGGCGCTTCTCGATAATCTCGCGTGGGATAATCTCGCTCTCACGATTGAAGTGGCGGGCCAGCGCGTAGACTTCCGTCTTCAACAGGTCTCCGAGCACGGCCAGGCCCCCGTTCGTGTCTCCATACAGCGTGCAGTAGCCGAGCGCCAACTCGGACTTGTTCCCCGTCGAGAGCAGGAGCCTTGCTTCCTTGTTCGAGATGGTCATCAGGATGTTGCCGCGCAGGCGTGATTGCAGATTCTCGGCCGCGAGGGATTCGCCGCCGCGCGTCGGCTTACTGAGGTCAAGCTCACGGGTCAAAGCCTCGAACGCGCTCGTGATCGGATGCTCTATGGTCTTCATCCCTAAACGACGGCCAAGCTCTACGGAATCGTCAACGCTGCCGCGCGAGGAGAAGGGCGAAGGCATCATCACGGCGAGCACGTTCTTTGAGCCGAGCGCCTCGCAGGCGAGAGCGGCCACCACGGCCGAGTCTATGCCGCCCGAGAGTCCGAGTATCGCCGTCGTAAACCGATTCTTGCGCGCGTAATCGTGAATGCCGAGCACGAGCGCGCGCCGCACCGTCTCAATATCGTCGCCGGGCAGGCAGTACTCATCTGCCACGCCGCAATCCAGATCGACCGTCCCGAAGAACTCTTCAAAGGGCGGGGCCTGCATGATGATATCGCCGCGACAGTCCGCGACAATCGAAGCGCCGTCGAAGATGATGCCGTCGTTTCCGCCGACCAGATTGACGAAGACTATGGGCAGGCCCGCGAGCCGTGCCCTGTGCGAGACCATCGAGCAGCGTTGGCCCATCTTTCCCTTGTTGAAGGGCGAAGCGTTAATCGAGACGAGCACGCTCGCGCCCATGTCTATCAGGTCGTCGGCCGGGTCGTGCGCGTAGAGACGCTCTTTCCAGAAGGTCTTATCGTTCCAGAGGTCTTCGCACACGGCGACGCCGAGGCTCGCCTGGCCCAAGCTGAAGAGATGACGCTCGCGCGCCGGCTCGAAATAACGCGGGTCGTCGAACACGTCGTACTCGGGCAGGAGCGTCTTGTCTGCGAAGCCAAGCAGCCGCCGGTCGCGGATCACGGCCGCCGAGTTGTAGAGCTTGCGCCCCGAAGGCTGCTCGGTCGGGCGCACAGTCCCGACCACGGCCGTTAGCCCCTCGGTTGCCGCGATGATCTTATCGAGTGGGCCCAGAGACGAGCGCACCACGTCGCGGTCAAGGAACCAGTCCCAGGACATGTAGCCTTGCACGGCCACCTCCGGCAGCACGACCAGGTCTGAGCGGTCGCGCCTGGCCTGCTCAATGGCGCGCAGGATGCTCGCCGTGTTGCCCTCGTAATCTCCGTTCGTAGTATTGATCTGCCCGATAGTGACTCGCATATTCGACTCGCCCCCGATAAGAGATGACTTCCCTGAAGCTTAGCTTTCGTCCCTATTCTCCTACTCAACGAGCCGTACGTCCAGACATGATAACGATCTATTTTTTCACCCGACCGTGGCCGCCGCCGCCCGGCGTCTCGATGCGAACGCGGTCTCCGGCTTCCAATTGCCAGCTACCTTTGGAAGAGATGCGACGTGCGCGCCCCCGTCTGATGATCGCATCTCGTCCGGTCAAGCCGTCATCGCCGCCCGCGAGGCCGTAAGGAGCGCGGCGTCGCCTGTCTGCCAGCAGCGACATGCGCGCGGCCGAGAGCGTTTCGATCTCGCGCACCACGCCGTCGCCGCCCGTGTGAAGGCCGCGCCCGCCCGAGCCCTTGCGAATACCGTAGAGGCGCACGCGCAAAGGGTAAGCGTATTCGAGCGCCTCGGCCGGAGTGTTGAGGCTGTTGGTCATGTGCGTGTGCACTGCGCTCATACCGTCGCGCGAGGGGCGCGCGCCCATCCCGCCCGCGACCGTCTCGTAGTAGGCGAACTCACGACCGTCGCGCTCGTCTACGCCGCCGATGGTCAGGTTGTTCATGGTGCCCTGGCTCGCCGCCGGAATCCGTTGGGGAAGCGCCTGGGCCAACGCACGCAGGAGCGTGTCCACTATGCGCTGCGAGGTCTCGACGTTTCCGCCAGCGACCGGAGCGGGATGCACGGCGTTAACGACCGTGCCGAGCGGCGCGACGACTTCTATGGGCTCCATGAGGCCCGCGCTCGCCGGGATGTCCGCGCCGACCAGGCAGCGAAAGACGTAAGAGACGGCAGAGACAGTGATCGCCTCCACGGCATTGATCGCGCCCGCGACCTGCTGTGCGCTGCCACTGAAATCAACACGGGCGCGCGCTCCCTCGATATGCACGCGCACGCGAATGAGGACTTGCCCCTGACTTACGCCGTCGTCGTCGAGCGCGTCCGTCGCCTCGTACACGCCTTCGGGGATGGCCTCGATGGTGCGCCTCATCATGCGCGCCGAATAGCCTATCAGGTGCGAGGCGTAGAGCAGGGCGTCTGTGGGCCCACGCCTTCTGACGATCTCCAGGAGACGCGCCGCGCCGGTCATTAAAGAGCCTATCTGCGCCTCGAAATCTGCGCGCCGCTCGGTCGTGCCGCGCACGTTGGCCAGCAGGAGCCTCATCATCTCTTCATCCAACCTTCGGCCGCGCACTATCCTCACGGGCGGAATCCGCAAGCCCTCGCCGTAGACATCCGTCGCCATTCCCATAGAGCCCGGCGTAGCCCCGCCTATGTCTGCATGGTGCGCGCGATTGGCAACGTAAAAGAGGGGCCGGGGAAAACCGGAGGCCGCGCGTCCTTTCTTTCCCGGCCCCCGCTCTTCAAAGACTCCAGCGACGAGCGTCACGTCGGGCAGGTGCGTGCCTCCGGCAAAGGGGTCGTTGAGGGCCACTACGTCGCCGGGCCCAAGCTCCACGGAGGCGAGCGCAGCCGAGACGGCCATAGGCATGGAGCCCAGGTGCACGGGCATGTGATCGCCCTGCGCTATAACGCGGCCCGCGCGGTCAAAGACTGCGCAGGAGTAATCGCGCCGCTCCTTGATGTTCGGTGAAAAGGCCGTGCGCCTGAGCGCAATCCCCATCTCTTCCGCGACAGAAGTGTAGAGCGCGCGATAAATCTCCAGCGTCGTCGGGTCGAACGTTCCCGTCCCGGCGCTGCTCTCGGCAGTTCTCTCTTTCTCTCTCTTGCCTTTCATGGCTCGATCATCAGGTTTCCGTGCTCGTCAACGAAGGCGCGCGCCCGCTTCGGCACAAGCGTCGTCGCGGAATATTCCGTCACGATGCAGGGCGCGCGCAAACGCACGCCGCGCTCTAAGCGGTCTCGCTTATAGAGAGCGGCGCGCGCCCGTCCGTCCGCGAAATAAACCTCTCGGTAGCCGTCGGGCTGAGCGACCGCCTGAGCGCGCGCCACAGCTTTGCTTTGCGCCGCCTTCAATCCCTCGACTAAACCCGTGGAGCGCAGGCGCGCGCTCACCACCTCGACCGGGTTGGCCTCCTGCGCGTAGCCGTAGCGCGCGGTGTGCGCGCTATGAAAAGCTGCGCTGATGTCGAGCCCCCTGGCCCACTTGATTTCAAGCTCGAAGGATTGGCCCACGTATCGCACGGCGAGTCTTCTTTCATGCCGCTGCCGCGCGTCGCCAAAACCTTCACGAGTGAGAGCGGCGCGAGCCTCTCGCTCCATCTCGCGAAATGCGCGCTCAAGCTTGGCGCGGTTCTTTGCGCTCGCCGGGAGCATGACGGTACGGCTCCAATCCTTGACGACGTGAGAGGAGAGAGCGCCGGTGGCCGAGAGCGCGCCCGCCGAAACCGGCGCGATGATCTTGGGGATACGCAGAGCGCGCGCAAGGTCAACGGCATGCAGGCCGCCCGCGCCGCCGAAAGGCAGCAGCGCAAACTCGCGCGGGTCGTAACCGCGCTCGACCGAGATATGGCGAAGCGCACGCTCCATCCCCGTATTGACAACATCCAAAACGCCCTGCGCGGCCTCTCTCACAGAGACCCGACGACCTGCGGCCGCGCTCATCTCCTGGGCCAACCTTGAGAGAGCATCGTGGGCCCGCTGCTCGTCTAAAGCGAACTCTCCGCCGAGCAGTCCTGCGCCGCCGAAGTGCTGTAGGACTACGTGCGCGTCCGTCACGGTCGGCAGCACTCCGCGACCGTAACAGGCCGGGCCCGGATTTGCTCCGGCCGATTCCGGGCCCACGCGCAGCGAGCCCCCCTCGTCCACCCGCGCAATCGAGCCGCCGCCCGCGCCGACCGTGTGTATGTCCATCATCGAGACGGCTACGGGCAGTCCCGCCACCACGGCTTCGCCGGTCATACGCACGCCGTCGCGGTCGCACAGCGCAACGTCCGTAGAGGTTCCGCCCATGTCGAAGGTGATGAGATTCTCTAGCCCGGCCAGGCGGGCCACGTCTAGAGCGCCGACGACGCCGCCCGCCGGGCCCGACAGAATCGTCCGCACGGGCTCGCGCGCAGCCACCCCGGCCGAGATGCTTCCGCCCGAAGACTGCATCACGCGCAAAGAGGGCGCAGCGACGCGCAAGCGGTTCAGGTAGGCTCCCATCAACGGTTGCAGGTAAGCGTTGATCGCGACCGTGGAGGTGCGTTCGTATTCCCTGTATTCGGGAAGAATCCTGTGCGAGACGGAGACGGGGACGCCCAAGCGTTTGAGCGCGCGGCCGACGCGCCGCTCGTGCTCGGGACGGACGAAGGAGAAGAGCAGGCAGACGGCGACCGACTCGACGCGCGCGCGCTCCAATCTTTTCAGGAGCGCGCCGAGCTCTCGCTCGTCCAGCTCTTCAAGGACTTCGCCACGGGCCGTGATGCGCTCGCGCACGCCGAAGCGCAAGCCATCCGAGACGAGCGGCGCTGCCCGCTCCGCGTCCAGGTCGTAGAGCCTGGGCCGCGCCTGTCGCCCGATGGCGAGCACGTCTTCAAAGCCGCGCGTCGTGACGAGCGCCGTCTTGGCCCCGCGCCTTTCTAATAAGGCGTTAGTACCGACGGTCGTCCCATGCACGACCTCTATCGCGCGCCGGGCCGTTCCCGTCTCGCGCGCGATGTGCCTTAAGCCTTCTGTAATCGCCCGCGACGGGTCGTCCGGCGTCGAGGCGAGCTTAAAGAGGCGCAGGCCCTCACGGGTCTCGAAGACGAAATCCGTGAACGTCCCGCCCGTGTCCACGCCGACGCGCACCCGTCCATTCCTTCTTTTCTCCGCTTTCGTCACAGGCAATCTATTTCTCGCCGTCCACTAAATAACGCGCTATTATTTCTACAAGTGTTTCAGGAAGAGTCTGGTTCAAGTTCTGAAAGGAGCCCGGATGTCGAAGCCGCCCCGTAGCCGCGTCCGCTTTCAAGCTGCTCATAGTAATTCTCCTCTCCCCCGTCTGACAAAGAGAGACGGCAGGCTCTCCTGCGTCACCATCCTTTTCGTCCTGCTCCTCTGCCCTGTCACACGCGCGCAGGCACAGTCCACGCTCTCGCCGGAGGTGCGAGAGTTCGTCGCGGTCGAATCGCCGACCATCGCGCTCACGCACGCGCGCGTGATTGACGGCACGGGCGCTCCGGCCCGAAGCGATCAAACGATCATCATCGCGGGCGGGCGTATTCAAGCGATGGGCCCAACGGCGAGCACGCGCGTCCCTGCCGAAGCGAAGGTCATAGACCTCATGGGCAAGAGCGTTATCCCTGGCCTGGTGATGATGCACGAGCACATGTTTTATCCTACCGGAAGGTTGGCCCTCTTCAACGAGATGGGCTGGAGCTTTCCGCGTCTTTACCTCGCGGCGGGCGTCACCTCTCTCCGCACGGCCGGAAGCGTAGAGCCTTATACCGACCTCAATCTGAAAAAGATGATTGACGGCGGCCGCATAGCCGGGCCGAAGATGCACGTCTCGGGCCCATACCTTGACGGCGCGGGCAGCTTCGCCACGCAGTTCCACGTCCTCACGGGCCCGGACGATGCGCGCCGGATGGTCGAGCAGTGGGCCGAAGAGGGCGCGACCTCCTTCAAGGCTTACATGTACATCACGCGCGCAGAGCTTCAGGCAGCCATCTCTGCTGCGCACGAGCGCGGCTTGAAGGTCACGGGCCATCTCTGTGCCGTGGGATTTACGGAGGCGGCCACGCTCGGCATAGATAATCTTGAGCACGGCATCGTCGTGGATACGGAGTTCGTGCCGGGCAAGCGCCCTGATACTTGTCCGGCGCAGGCCGACACGGTCGCCAACCTGACCACCCTCGACATAGAGAGCGCGCCCGTCCGGCAGATGATTCGCGAGCTGGTGGCGCGCAAGGTCTCCGTCACCTCGACGCTCCCCGTCTTTGAAGCTTTCGTTCCGGGCCGTCCTCCCTTGCAGCAGAGAGTGCTCAACGCCATGACCGTGGACGCGCGCGCTCAGTACCTAGTCGCACGCGCCGCCGCGAGCGATAGAAAAGATTCGCCCTGGCCCGTGGCCTTCCGCAAGGAGATGCAGTTCGAGCTGGCCTTTGCTCGCGCAGGCGGGCGGCTCCTGGCCGGGACAGACCCGACGGGCAACGGCGGCGTCCTCGCCGGATTCGGCAGCCAGCGCGAAGTCGAGCTGCTGGTCGAAGCCGGGTTTACGCCGCTCGAAGCCCTCCGCATAGCGACCTGGAACGGCGCGGAATATCTGGGCGAGACAGACCGCATAGGCCACATCGCCGTCGGCAAACAGGCAGACCTCGTAGTCGTCCAGGGCGACCCTTCGACCAACATCGCCGACATCGAAAAGGTCTCGCTCGTCTTTAAAGACGGCGTCGGCTACGACTCGGCCAGGTTGATCGAATCCGTGCGCGGCTCCGTCGGCTGGCGCTAAGGAAACTTGAAGCTCATGCCATTCAATCAGACACCACCGGCCCTGGGCAATCAATACGAGGACGACAGAGTCCTGCGCTCGTACCTGGCGCGCGTCCTGCCCCGTGGCGTGCTTGAAGAGATAGAGCCTTCGCTCCTTGAGCTGGGACGCCTCGCCGGGGGCGAGCTGTACCGGATGCAGCTTGACGACCGATTGAACGAGCCGGTGCTGACGCACTGGGACGCCTGGGGAAATCGGATTGACCGGATAGAGCTGACGCCGCTGTGGAGAGAGGCCGAACGAGTAGCCGCCGAGCATGGAGTCGTCGCCACCGCCTACGAACGCAGGCACGGCCCGCTATCAAGAGTACATCAATCGGCGCTCGCCTATCTCTTCACTCCTTCGACGGACATCTATAGCTGTCCGCTGGCGATGACGGACGGCGCGGCGCGCACGCTCCTGAGCTCGGGCAATCGAGCCTTGATCGAGCGCGCCGTGCCGCATCTCACGACGCGCGAGCCGGCGCAGTTCTGGACGAGCGGCCAGTGGATGACGGAATCCACGGGCGGCTCAGACGTTGGCTCTTCGGAGACCGTCGCTCGTCTTGACGAAGAAGGAGTCTGGCGTCTTTACGGGCGGAAGTGGTTCACCTCTGCGGCGACTTCACAGATGGCTTTGACCCTCGCCCGTCCCGAAGGCAATGGGCCCGGAGGACAGGGCCTAGCACTCTTCTACGTAGAGACGCGGGACGCGCATGGACGCCTGCGCCGGATAGAGATCAATCGTCTCAAGGAGAAGCTCGGCACGCGCAAGGTTCCGACGGCGGAATTGACTCTCGCGGGCACACCCGCTCTCCTCGTCAAAGGGACTGAGGACGGCGTGCGCAATATCACGCCGATGCTCAACATCACGCGCCTCTGGAACGGCATCAGCGCAGCCTCCTTGATGCGACGCGCCTTTGCGCTCGCCATGGATTACTCGCACAAGCGCCTGGCCTTCGGCTCTCTGCTGGACGAGAAGCCCTTGCACATGGACACGCTCGCAGGCTTGGAGGCCGAAACGGAGGCGGCCTTTCACCTGGCCTTTCGTGTCGCCGAGTTGACGGGGCGCAGCGAAGCCGGGGAGATCGGTGAAGAAGAGAGTTTGCTGCTGCGGCTTCTGACGCCCGTGATGAAGCTTTTGACCGGCAAGCAGGCCGTGGCGGTGACGAGCGAAGTGCTTGAGTGCTTTGGCGGCGCTGGCTACGTCGAAGATACAGGGCTGCCCGTGCTCTTGCGCGACGCACAGGTCTTGCCGATCTGGGAGGGAACGACCAACGTGCTCTCGCTCGACGTGCTGCGCGCGCTGGGCCCAAGAGGGCAGTCTTTTCAGATATTGAAGGCGGAAGCCGGTCGCCTGCTGAAAACAGTCCGCCAAGAGCTGCTCATTGCGCCCGCCCGCGCGGCGCAGTCAGCGATAGAGCACGCCGAAGCCTGGCTCAATGATGCCATGAGAAAAGGCTCGCCTGTCTTGGAAGCCGGAGCGCGCCGCTTCGCCATGACTGCGGGAAGAGCGATGGCGCTCGCCCTGCTCGTCCATCACGCGCAATGGTCAGCGGAGAAGGAACGAGACATGAGCGCCGCACGGGCCGCCCGGCGATTCGCCCACACCAGCCTAGACCTCATCATCGAAGAGCAATGATGAAGGCCGCAAGGTGAATGCGGAATGAAAGAGAAGCTGTTTGAGCTTTTCATTCATCATTCATCCTTGCGGCCTTCTGCATTCACTTTGCGACCGGCTCGTGCTCCGGGTCGAGCGTGGCTATCTCGGCCACGACCAGCCGCTCGCAGCTCTCGGCGCTGCACGCCTCTTCAGTCAGTTGAGCGGGTGCGCCGTCGCGCTCTTCGCGCGGCAGCCAGAAGGAGACGAGCAGGGCCAGGGCGGCCAGCGCCGTCCCGACCCAGAAGACATTGTGTATGGCAGAGGCGAGCGAATCTTCGAGCACCGTGAGAACCGCTGGCGGCAATGCCGCGCGAGCAGCCGGCTCGATCAAAGCGTTCGGATTGGCCGCCAAGCTGTGCGCGCGCTCACTCGTCAAGGCTCCTTCGCCCTGCCCGGCCACCGCCATCAAGTGCGCCGAGAGCCCGGCCGAGAGCACAGCGCCCATCACGGCCACGCCGACCGCGCCGCCAATCGAGCGCGAAAACTGCGTGAGCGAAGTGGCAATGCCGAGCTGCGAACGCGGCACTGCCTGCTGCACGGCTATCAAGAGCGTCAGCATGGTGAGGCCCAATCCAGCGCCGATCATCACCAGATCGAAATAGAGCCACGCGCGCGCGAGGCCGCGCCCGTACATCGAAAGCAGCGCGAACCCCACCGTGAGCAGCACGAATCCGGCTATGCTCGTCGGACGATAACCCACCTTGAGCAGCAAGCGCCCGCCGACGATCGAGAGAGTGACCCAGCTCAACATCAGCGGCGTCAACAAAGAGCCGGCCTCCGTGGCCGTCGCGCCCAATGCCCCTTGCGCGAAGAGCGGGACAAAGGTGATCGCTCCGAACATGGAGACCCCGGCGAGAAAGCCCGCCGTGACCGAGACGGCGACGACGCGATTGCGGAACAGCCTGAAGGGAACCATCGGGTCTTGGGCCCGCTGCTCGACCCAGACGAAGATGGCGAAGAGCACTGCGGAAGCGGCATAGAGCGCGAGGTTGCGCGGCGCGAAAAGCGTCGCGAGGCTCGCTCCGCCTTCGACCAGGGCGAGCATCAACAAGGCAATCGCCGCCATCAGCGTCGCCGCCCCGGCATAATCAATCGCCGGTCTCTCATGCCGCTTCGGCTCCTTCAGGGCCAGGCCCATAATCAGCGCCGCCGCCAGCCCGAAAGGCACGTTGATGTAGAAGACCCAGCGCCAGGAGAGTTGATCCGTGATGATCCCGCCCGCGAATGGGCCCACCACGCTCGCCAACCCCCACACGCCCGAAAATAGCGCCTGCATCCGAGCCCTCTCTTGCAGCGTGTAGATGTCGCCGATGATCGTCAGGCCCAAAGGCACCAGCGCGCCCGCACCCAAGCCCTGTATGGCGCGGAAGACGATCAACTGCGTCATCGAAGTTGACATCCCCGAAAGGACTGAGCCGAGCAGGAAGATGGCTATGCCGAGCTGGTAAAAGAGCCTGCGCCCGTAAAGGTCTGAGAGCTTGCCCCACACGGGCACGGTCACTGTCGAAGTAATCAGGTAGGCCGAGAAGACCCAGCTATAGTGATTGAGCCCGCCGAGCGACGAGATCACCGTCGGCATCGCCGTGCTGACCACAGTCGCTTCAAGCGCCGCCAGAAACATCCCCGTCATCACGCCCGCCGTCACGACCCATCGCCTCTTTGAAGAGAGTTCGAGCGTCGGCGACAAAGCACTAGTCGCACCCTTGTCAGAATATTCTTCCATCTTCCCTGAGACTTGATTCTCCTTTTGGCTAGAGGATAAAGCAATGTGGCTTAAGTCCCAAATGCAGCCCACAGAGCCAGCCAGAGGAAGAACTGCGCGACGCACACGACTACCAGGAGGACGAGCGGCCGGAGCGGGGCCGAAGCGCGCGGGGCGGGCGTGCGCCGCCAGATCAGGAAAGTCAGTGCGAGCGCGACGTAAGTCAGGGCGTGATTCCACGGACAGAAGGGACAGAAGACATCCAGGTGGATGAGCAGCCAGAAGAAGCGAAAGGTGAAGAGCGTGGCTAGGGCGAGCCAGAACAGAAGCGTGCGGACGACGTGATGACGATAGGCTTCGCCCAGCCTGTAGTAGCCCACGCTCCACCAGACCAGGCAGCCGAAGAAGAAACTGAAGCCCAGCAGCCCGTTCGGAACATAAAACGCGCGGGCCTCCGGCCTGAGCAGCACCCGGTCGCAATCGACACTCGCGCTCCAGGAACAGATGCCCGTTCCCGGCACGACCCGTCCGGCGTGCAGAGCTATGAAGCGCCAGCTCAGATAGGCCGTATCGAGCACGGTGATGATGAGCACCACCGCGAGCAGGATTTCCAGAGCGCGACGACGCTGCCGCACAAGTCCTCTCTCTTTGTTACTGAGGCTGACCGTTTTATGGTACGGGCTTAATGGCGTGCTCGCCTGCGTGGCGCGCGACGATCAGGTCTGTGACTCGCTGTATGACCTCAAGCTTACGGACGTTTTTGCCGGGACAGGCGTGTGTCGTCAGCGGGTCTTCGCGATGTATCCGCATCGAGGTCGGTTGCAGTCCGAGGATGGCCGAAAGAGTAGCGATGGCTGCGATGGTATTGTCGCGCACCTTGGCCCCGCGCCCTGTATCGAACGAATCCTTGTCGTAGTCTCCGAGCATCTCTATCCCAAGCGCAACCTTGTTCCAGGAAGGCGAGTGTGTGCCCGAGACCGTGAGCGGCGTAAAGACCCAGATTTGCCGGTCGTCTATAAAGAGATGCGGCCCGGCCTTCCACTTCTGCGTGTCCCTGTAATAGCCTTCGAGGTTCTTGACGTGCTGCTTTGTGAATCCGCTCGGACGTTGGCCGAGCGACGGCACTCCGGTATTGTGCAGCACGATGAATGAAGGTCGCCAGGCAGTCCACTGAAGCTCGTGGCAGTACCTATCAAAGCCATCGGGGTCGTAGCTGTTCCCGACGATTCCTTTCCAGTTGGGCATCTTTTCCTCCTACAGTGAGAGATCACTTAGACAGTGCAGCAGGCTCCGAAGGATTAGCCGTCGAAGGCAAGCATTTACTGCGCTTGGGCCAACTTTGTCAAGAAACTTTTCTTCTCAAGCACAAATAAAAAGGGCAGCCAGCGCGGCCGCCCCTCATCACTACTGATCTATTAATGCCCCCGCAGGGATTTGAACCCCGAACCAACGGATTATGCTTGCCCGCTACGGCTTTCGCCGCCTTTGATAAAAGGATCAAAGTTTGTGGTCTGGACTTTCTCTTCGCTTTACGCGTCTGCCGTCAAGTCTCTACACCTTCCCCGCTCACCCGGCGGGGCTTGGCTCGGGATTACCATATCGCTTTCGCGACTTAGGCTTCCCCGAATTTGACAGATTCTACAAGCGTACCTGAAGACAAATTTACATCTTCGTCATGCGATACACTTGCAACCCATTTAAGAAGACTCCTATGGAAAGAGTTTGCATCATCTGCCAGGCGAATCTTACAGGCCGGCAAACAAGATACTGCTCGCTTGGCTGTAAAAACGCGTGGACAAATAATAAGCACCAGAATTATGTCTCCCGGCAACAGCGCGGACGACAAAGAAGACGGTTCTTAATCGAAGAGAAAGGTGGGCGGCGCATGGCATGTGGCTATGCCAAGAACCAAGCGGCACTTGCTTTCCACCATATAAACGCATCCACCAAATCTTTTCCGATTGACCTCCGAAGGTGCTCCAACACTACTTTGGAAACACTTCTTCGAGAAGCGGAGAAGCGCCAACTTCCCTGTCTGAACTGTCATGCGGAAATACATAATCCTGACTTTTCCACTTAGAGTTTCAAAGATCGAGTCCGCTGCTCTAACCATTGAGCTACAGGGGCACAACTCAGCAGGTTCAGATAATGTACCCTGTCGCTTTTCCTTTGACAACTGCGCTGGACAATCGGCGCGGGGCGAAGCGGGCGGTCATGCGTCTTTCCAGTCGGCGCGGTCAATGCCGTAGACGAGGACGCCAATGCCGAGGATCTCGGCCTCGCCTTCGAGCCGCTCGCCGAGCCGTTCGGCGACGCGAATCGAAGCCTTGTTCTCAGGATGAATAAGGCTGATGACGTGATCTCTGTCCATCTCCGTGAAGGCGTAGCGCAGGGCACGGCGCGCGCCTTCGGTCGCGTAACCCTTCCCCCAGCAGTCGCGCGCCAGCGTCCAGCCGATCTCGAAACCGGGCCAGCCCGCCGGATTGAGAAACCCCAGGCGGCCGACCATCCTTCCAGTGGCCTTCTCCTCGACGGCCCAATGCCCGTACCCGAGCAGATGCCAGTGGCCTACGAAGAAGGCCATGTGCCGCCAGGCTTCCGTCCGGTCAAAGGTCTTGCCGCCGAGATAGCGCATCACTTCCTCGTCCGCGCAGATTTGAGCGTAGGCGTCGAAATCATCTTCGCGCCACATGCGCAGCACGAGGCGCTCAGTCTCTAATGTGACCATAATCTTCGTCTCTCACCGTTGAAGCGAGGGCTGACCGCAAGAGTGTAAAGCAACGGGCGCTCTTATGCCACCGGGGTCTCTTGTCGGAGGGCGAAGGCGGCGGAGGACAAAAGATTGATGGAGCAGCGGCGAGTTTGAGAGATGAGGGCGGCGGCCGCATCCGAATCTACGGGCCGAAAGCGAGATGTGCGAGCTGAGGCGCGGGATTTTGGGCGTGATCCGCGAAATCGTACTTAACAAAAAGGAGGGGAAGCTAACCTGAGAGGCCATGCTTCGCAACCCGGCCACAGCCTCTCGTTCAGGAGAAAACCGTTCACGATCTACTCGACAAGCACTTATTCGCCCCTGGCGAGGACGGAATGTGCCCGCATAGCGTGGTCGTTGCGGACGCCGCCGTCGCTCAAAAGCACGCCATCGCTCAAAAGCACGCCGTCGCCAAAGAGCACACCATCGCCAAAGAGCACGCCGTCGCCGAAAAGCACACCGTTGCCCAAGAAATATGTCCCCTGGCTGATCGCCGTCCCCTGGCTGGTCAGGATGCTATCGCCGCACAGAACGCCGCTCGACAGGAGAGTCCTATCGGCGACGAGCACGCCGTCACTTAAGAGCACGCCGTCGCCGAAGGTAATACCGCTGCCGTAGATGGCCTGGTATTTGGTGACGAGGTCTGTGCCCGTGGCATAAGCGCGATCCAGAATCAGACCTTGCGACCAGTTGAAGCTCGTGTAAGCAGTCGAAAGGGTCGCCGAGTTGTAGTAGGCCAGCGTCGTCGAAGGCTGCGGAGGCTTGTCGGTAGTCAGCAGAGAGTCGCCGACGACCGTCCGAGCCGTCAAATCAGTCCGCACCAGTTTCGCCAGCCGGACAGCACCCTCGACGTTCAGTTGGCCCGCGCCCTGCTCAAGCATATTGAAGCCTGCGAGCGGCTGCGCCGTATACATCAGTATGGCCTTCACCATATTGGGCGAAAGCCTCGGGTTGAGTTGCAGCAGAAGCGCCGCCGCTCCGGCCACCGAGGGCGTCGCCATAGAGGTGCCGTTCAGGCGCATCATCTTTTGATTGGCAAACTTGCTGACGCCCATGTCCAGCGACGGGTCAGAGCTGACCAGGTAATTGCTGATCGCTTCAGGGGCCACGATCTTATTGCCCGGCGCGACCAGATCGGGCTTCATCAGGTTGTCGTAGTGGCGCAGGCCGCTCGCATCCGTCCAGAAGCTACGTGTGGGCCCACGCGAGCTGTAGGTGGCAATCAGATCGTCGCTGCGATCAATCGTGCCGGTGGTGTTGCTGGCCCCGACCGTCAGGGCCGAAGGCTCGTTGCCGGGCGAATGAATCAAGCCGTAAGCTTTCGCGCCCGCTCCATCCTTTCCGTCGTTACCGGCGGCGGCGACCACTACGAGGCCGTCGTCAACCAGCCTGCGCACGGCCACGCACACGGGGTCGTTGTGGTAAGAGTCTATGGCGGGCATGCCCAGGCTCATATTGACGACCCGTATGTTGTAGCTCTTGTGGAAGAGAAGCAGGTCGTTGAGCGCGGCCAGAACGCTTGAGACAGTGCCCGTGCCCTTCGCGTTCAGCACGCGCAAGTTGTAGATGGTCGCGTTCGGAGCAATGCCGATATATTTACCCTTGGCGACGCTGCCGTTACCGGCCGCAATCCCGGCGACGTGCGTGCCGTGCCCGTAGGGGTCGTCCGTGCGATTCTCGCCCGTATAATCTTTGCTCGCGCCGATGCGCCCCGTAAAAGATTTGTGCGCGCTGTAAATGCCCGAGTCGAGGATGGCGATGCCGATGCCCGTGCCGTCGAGCGTGTAGCTTGTGCCCGCAGAGGTCGTCTGCTGGCGAACGGCATCCGCGCCCGTCGTCGTCGAAAGATGTCCGCCGAGCACGCCCACCTCTCTGTCCACCGAGACGTAAGAGATTTCTGGGAAAGAAGCCAGCTCGTCAACGACGCTCAAGGGAAGCTCTACGACCAGCATGTTGAGCTTCTTCAGCTCATTGTTGACGTGCACGCCGTTGCGGTTCAAGAGCGCCTTGAGCTGGCCCGACGCCTTGCCTTCAAGCTGGACGATGACCTGTGCGCGCCCTTCCTCGTCATGGCCGCGACGGCCCTGTCTACCCTTCGTCCTTTCGCGCAGATCGGAGGAGACTTTATCAGAGGAGGCAGAAGAGCTTCCGTTGCCGGGGTGCGCCTGTGTGTTTATGCTGAGACCCGCAGCGGCGCTAACGCAGAGCAAGAGAGAGAGTATCGCAAGCCACGATAAGATGTGAGAGTATCTTCTTTTATTCATCTGCAATCTCTATGAAGAATAGCCGACCATCAGAGATCAAGAGCTGCCAGGACAGGCGATTCAACCCGTCTTCAAAAGCATCCTTCCCATGACTCCCGATCTTGCCTGCCGGGAGACTTCCGGGATGCTCGCGATGAAAGTAACGCGCGCTCAGTACTGTCATGAGCGCGGTTCTCGGAAGCGAACGTCATGCCACGAACAGGCGCGCGGCTTATCTGGTGTAGCCAGTAAGATTGTCCGAAAACCCTTGAAGGCTGGCGGTGGGCCAATCAATCAGGGCGAGCAGTAGTGACCGCTCATTCTGACGATTAAGCAGTCAATTTGAGGGGCGCTGGTGAACGTCAGTCTCTTGTGTGTGGCGGCCGAGAATCTCGACCAGGCCGTTCGTGGCATCGAGCCTGACGCGGTCTCCGTCACCGAGGAGCTTCGTAGCGTCCTTGAGGTTGGCGAGCGCAGGCAATCCGTATTCGCGCGCCACAGTGGCAGCGTGCGAGAGCGTGCCGCCGACTTCGACGATCACGCCCGAGGCGAGCGTAAACAGAGGCGTCCAGGAGGGGTCTGTCGCGGGCGCAACCAGGATAGCCCCGCGCTTCATGCGCGCGAACTCCGAAGCGTCGCGCATCACCAGCACCTCTCCCTCCGCGCAGCCCGCGCTGACGCACAATCCGCGCAGCTCTCTTACCCCAACGCGCGTCAAAGCTCCGGCGCTCGTCGCGCGTCGCAGCAAAGCCGGCAGCTCCGACTCGCGCATCAGGAGCGGCAGCTCAAGGTGTCTCCAGGACTCAAGGTCTGCTTTGCGCGCGGCGACTATTGAGCGAAACTGCGCTGCGCGCTCCGCGTCGTCAAAGCCTTCCTTGATCTCGTCACCAGTCAGGAAGAAATAGTCGTCGCGCTCGGCAATCAGGCCGCGCTCGACGAACCGCTCGGCCATCACGAGCAGCCAAGCCCTGATCGCCGACGTAAGCCGCACCATCTCCGAGCGGCACAGCTCGCGCCAGACGTACATCTTCTTGGCACGCTTGAGCAGCCAACGCACGCGCGGCACAAGCAGAAGCTTCTGCCAGCGGCTCAGCTTCGCTTCAAACTCCTGCCAAGCCTCGCGTGCTTCGCGCTCCTGCCGCGCGATGATCGCTTCGGGCGCAGGGCAATCGGGTGCCTGCACGTGAACGCCTATGGCGAAGAGCAGGGGCTCCGGGTCTTCGCTGTAGCGCGGCAGGGCCCAGTCCGATTCGTAGTTGCCGCGATGGCCGTACTTTTGCAGGAACAGCTCGAACTCTTCGAGGAACCGCGTGCCGCGCAAGGCTTCGCGAAAGCGGTCGAACCTCTCCGTCTTTTGAAAATAGTCGCGCGCCCGCTCCTCGCTGCGCGCCCTGTGCGCCAGGCTCAAGAGGTCTAAAGCCTGCTGCGCGCTGACAGATTTCTCGCCCGTGGCGAGGTACGTGTGAATCAAACGCTCCGGAGGAAAGCCCACCCGCCCGCAGATTTTCTTCAGCTCGGTTTCGTAGAGCACCACTCCCGACATCACGAAGATGACGGCCATGCGCTCTTCCGTCGTGTCTTCCCATCTTTGGAGGAAGCGGACGATCTCGGCGTCCGTCATCGCGCGCGGGTCGTGGGCGTCGAGCAGGGCCATGTCCTCTTCAATCTCGGCCAGCCAGCGGCGCACCATCTGGCCCACGGTCAATTGCCGCCAACCTATTCGCAGCAAGTCGGGCAAGGCCCGCAGCAAGGGGCCGAGCGGCGGGCGCGCTGCCACTTCATCCTCGGGCTTGATCTCTCCCTCGTGGCCTATCGCGCGCATCACGGAGGCAGGGTCGCCGCCCGTCATGCGGCAGACGTGGCGAAACTGCGAGAGGTTGAAGTAGGGACGCCCGTAGAAGGTTTTCATGATGGGCCCAAGCTCCGAGACGGGCGCGGCCAGGCGACCGTAATAAGCGAGCATCGAGCGATTGAGAATGTCGTCGAGGGCGGCGAGCACCTGCGGCGACGGCAGGTCTGGCAGCACCTCGCGCGCGTTGGCCCGCGTCCATTCCAGGTCTCGACCGTGACGGGCGAGCGTGGGCGAGAGAGTTTGCGCCATACCTGTGACGGGACGCGATTGGACTATCCAGAACTGCTCCCCGTCGTGACCCCACTCTACGTCCTGCGGCGCACCGTAATGCTCCTCAAGCTCCCTGAGCAGCGAGGCCAGCTCTTGCAACTGCTCACGGTTGAGTGACGGGCGCGCGCGCTCGTCCTCGCTCGTTTCCACCAGGCGAGAGACGCCGCCATCGGAGAGGACGCGATAAAGCTTGCCGCCGATGTGCGAGGCGAGCAAAGTACCGTCCGTCTTGCGCAGGCGGAATTCGTCCGGCTCGACGTAGCCGCCGACCAGGGCTTCGCCCAGGCCCCAGGTCGCGTTGATGACCAGCTCTTCCGCCGCGCCCGTGACCGGATTGATCGTGAACGCGACGCCAGCCACCACTGGCTTTATCATCGCCTGCACGAGCACTCCCGTCCTTATGTCTTCGAGCGATAAGCCTTGCGTGCGGCGATAGGCGAGCGCCTGCGGCGACCTGACAGACGCCTTGCAAGCTTCGACGGCTCCCATCACCGACGCGTGCGGCACGTTCAGCTTAGTCTCGTGAATGCCCGCGAAGGAATGGCCAGCGTGATCCTCGTCCGCAGCCGAAGAGCGGACGGCGAAGAGCGTCTCTTTGGGCCAACGGCGCAAAGCCTCTTCGACGGCACGCGATAGGGCAGGGCCACCGGGCGCGTCGCTCAGCAGGACGAAACCGCCGGGCACGGGAAAGCCTGCCTGCCGCAGCCGCGCGCAGTTGTAGGCTTTGCCTCCCGCGCGCGGAGCGTCCTCAGCAGTGATCTCTTCGAGCGTCTTGACGAATCCCATTCAGGAGGTATGAATCAACTCGGTGATGCGGGCCAGGTGATGATCGTCGTGTTCGGCTATGAAGAAGGCTAAGTCCACGACTCGCATCCGTGTCTTGAGACGCAGGTGCAGGGCCTCTCTGCGGATGAACTCTTCGTCGTACTGTTCGAGCCGCCACACGAACTCGGCCCGCTCGGCGCGAAATGCCGCAAGGATGTCCGCGACGGCGCGCGCGTTGTGATCGGCCTCGTAGGTCTTTCGATTCTCGCGGTCGGCGGGACTGAGACTCTCGCGTCCGGCTTCGTAATCGTCCAGGCGCGCCAGATCGAGTGGGCCCAGGTCTAGCAGATGACCGGCGTGCTCCTGTATAGACCAATGCCCTGCCTCCCTGCGCGTCAACGTTGACGCGGGCAGAGAGCCTATGCGGTCTTCGAGCCGCGCCGGTGTGCCGCGCAAACGTTCGACCGTGTTCGCGTACATCCAGACCGGAAGATCGAACGAGAACTCGCGCTCGAACCAGGCGATTGTTCTTATCATGCTTCTTTCTCAGCCTCCAGGTAGAGTGCGGGGACGCTCAAGCGCAGCTCGCCTCTACGTCCAAACTCTTCGTCCAGCTTTCGCTCGACTGTCGCGAAGATCTCTTCTTCTTCGTCTGCGCCAACGACGCTTCGCCAGCCGTCAAGAAATCCTATCTTCGTCAAAGAGTGATTCATGAGCGCGCCGGCGTCCAGAAACCTCAGCTCGAAGCTCTCTTCGACCACTTTGACGAGCGCAAAGCCGGCCGCCCTGAGCAGGCCGCAATGCGTCTCCCTCGTTCCCCTGTGCGCTTCCTGAGCGTCCAGCCTTTCGAGATACTCAGGCTTGCCTCTTTCTCTCAAGACCTCTCTGAAGACAGCGTAGAACTCCCTGTAATGGCCCAGGAGGTTCGTCGTGAGCGCAATGCGCGCGCCACGCTTCGAGACGCGGAAACATTCCGCCAGCACTCCCTGCGGATGAGACCAGTTGTTGAGGCCGAGGTTTGAGACGATGAGATCAAACGTCCCGTCTGCGAAAGGCTGCCGCGCGGCCGAAGCTAAGACCAAATGCACGTTGGGAAGATTGTAAATCCTCAGCTTCTCTCTTGCGCGCAAGAGCGCCTGCTCCCAGATGTCCAGGCCGGTGACTCTGCACGAGCGGCCGAAGACATGCGCCAGCTCGAACAATGGGAATCCGTTCGCGCAGCCGACATCCAGTATGGCCTGGTCGCGTCTGAGCTCTATCTGCTCGAAGAGCAGGCGACCGAACCTGGACGACCAGAAGGATAGCTCGTCACAGACGAGCGCCAGCTCAGGGCTGTCGAAATCGTTCTTATATTTCAGATATTCCGTCAAGGTGATCTGTCTTATAGCGATGAGCGAGCAATCGTCTCAAAAGGAGCTTGCCTCTTTTTAATTCTCTTGTACGAGGAGGCTCTATTCTACTACTGAAGACATAGACCAGTGATAGTTCAAACATATCTTTTCTGAGTGCGCAAGACCGAAGCGGCCTTGATGAGCGACATGGCAATCGACTTCATTAACGAGTGAAGCCTTGCGCGCCCTTTCATCGTACGGAATCGTACAGACGTTCGCCTATTATCTCTCTATAATCGCTGCACAATTTCCCCTTAGCGGATAACTCACTGTTAGCCAGCCGGACGGGCGTCAATCGCTGTTGATCCTGCAAACAGGTCGAGCATCTCTGGCAAAGCCGTCCGAACGGTATCGGACTGAAGCTCGCATACATTCCCCCGAATGGCGCGCGGTTGCGCTTTTTACTTATACCCCCACGGTTTCCGGTGAGCGTATACTAAAGTTAAAGAAAAGAGATTTGTCGGTCATCAAAGAGTAACAGAATTATTTAATGCTTATAGCCTGCGCTGGCAACAGTCAAGCGCGCGGTTTGCAGCTTAACCAAAGAGATGCCACTCCGCGCGCTTCATTTGTGCAGAGGGCAACGGCAAACCGAAGAGCAAGGCGGGAGTCATAGGTTTAATACTTCAGATAGAGGCTAAACATGAGCAGGATCAAAGAAGAGTCGAACAGCTATCTTGGAATCACGGCCGCGCAGACGAATGAGCAGCTACCAGACCTGGTCTGTCTTTCTCACCTGCGCTGGGATTTCGTTTATCAGAGGCCGCAGCATCTATTGAGCCGCTTCGCCTGTGAGCGCCGCGTCTTCTTCGTCGAAGAGCCGATCTACGCGGATGGGCCCATGCGCCTTGATGTGAGCGCGCGCGAGTGCGGCGTGCAGGTCGTCGTCCCGCACCTGCCGCAAGAGCTGGCGGGGAAAGAAGAGCTGGACGAAGTGCTGCGCGCGATGATCGATCAGTTGTTCGAGGAACAGTCGATTGACTCTCATCTGCTCTGGTTCTACACGCCGATGGCTTGCAGTTGGACGAGCCACTTGAAGCCTCTGGCCACCGTTTACGATTGCATGGACGAGCTGTCGGCCTTCAAGGGAGCGTCGCCCGTATTGAAGGAGCGTGAGGCGGAGCTGTTCAAGAGAGCCGATCTGGTCTTCACGGGTGGCCAGAGTCTCTACGAAGCCAAGCGCACGCAGCACCAGAGCGTCTACGCTTTTCCGTCCAGCATAGATGCTCCCCATTTCGCACAGGCTCGCGCGATCAAGACTGAGCCGCCCGATCAGGCAAACATCCCGCACCCGCGCATAGGCTTCTTCGGCGTGATAGACGAGCGCATGGACATAGAGCTGCTAGAGCGCGTCGCCGCAGAGAGGCCCGACTGGCAACTGGTCATCATTGGCCCAGTGGTGAAGATCGATCCGGAAAGCTTGCCGCGCCGCTCGAACATGCATTACCTGGGAGGCAAGTCCTACACTGAGCTTCCGGCTTACCTTGCGGGCTGGGACGTGGCCATGCTGCCCTTTGCGCGCAACGAATCGACGCGCTTCATCAGTCCGACCAAGACGCCTGAATACCTGGCGGCCGGACGGCCCGTCGTCTCGACTTCGATCCGCGACGTGGTGCGCCCTTACGGCGAGCAGGGTCTCGTTCAGATAGCCGATACTCCGGAAGAGTTCGTCGAGGCCGTCGAGCGGGCGCTGACCGCAAACAGACCGGAGCGCCTGCGCGAGGTTGACGCTTTTCTTTCGCAGACCTCCTGGGATCGCACCTGGAAGCGCATGACGGAGTTGATCGAGGACGTGGTCGAGGCGCGACGCGCCGCAAGCCTCAAACAGGCGACACCCGAGCAAGCGCAGGCAGCCCTCGCCAGCTCTACGGCGACGGCCAAGTCTGCTTCGGCGTGCGCCGCCGCCGCCTCCGGGAGCTATGCCTCGGGCGACTGAAAAATTTTTACCGGGAAGAGATTGAATTAAACGCAGAAGAGCATCGGGGAGAAAAAGAGATGTTTGATTATTTAATCGTTGGAGCAGGTTTCGCCGGAAGCGTGCTGGCCGAGCGCCTGGCAGCCGGGGCCGGTAAGCGCGTTCTTATATGTGACAAGCGCCCTCATATCGGTGGCAATGCTTACGATCATTACAATGATGACGGCATACTGGTTCACAAGTACGGGCCGCACATCTTCCACACCAACTCGCGCGAAGTCTTCGAGTATCTTTCGCGCTTTACCGAGTGGCGCTCTTACCAGCACAGAGTGTTGGCCCACGTAGACGGGCAACTTGTGCCGATGCCGATCAACCTCGATACGATCAACAAGCTCTACGGACTGAACCTCACCTCTTTCCAGGTCGAGGAGTTCTTCCGCAGCGTGGCCGAACCCGTCGAGCGCATTAGCACCTCGGAAGATGTCGTCGTCAGTAAAGTAGGACGCGAGCTTTACGAGAAGTTCTTCCGCAACTACACGCGCAAGCAATGGGGCTTAGACCCTTCGGAGCTGGATGCAAGTGTGACCTCGCGTGTGCCGACGCGGACGAACCGCGACGACCGTTACTTTACGGACTCTTACCAGGCGATGCCCAAGCACGGCTACACGCGCATGTTCGAGCGGATGCTCGATCACCCGAACATCAAGATCATGCTCAACACGGATTACCGCGAGATCGAAGCTGAGATCCCCTATCGCGAGATGATCTACACGGGCCCGGTTGACAGCTACTTTGATTATCGCTACGGCAAGCTTCAGTACCGCTCGCTCGAATTCAAGCACGAGACGCACGACACGCAGACTTTTCAGCCCGCGCCCGTAGTCAACTATCCGAACGAGCACCTCTACACGCGCATCACGGAGTTCAAGTACCTGACGGGTCAGGAGCACGCGAAGACGAGCATCGTTTACGAGTTTCCGCAGGCCGAGGGCGACCCTTACTATCCCGTGCCGCGCAAAGAGAACGCTGAAGTTTATGCCAAGTACAAGGCGCTCGCGGATTCTACTACGGGCGTGCATTTCGTCGGACGGCTGGCGACTTACAAGTATTACAACATGGATCAGATCGTCGCGCAGGCTTTGACCGTCTATTCAAAGATCGCGGGCACGAAGCGTCTGGTCGCCGTCGCCGTCGGTAACGGCAACGGTCATAGGCTAGACTCTAACCAGGTCATGCAGAAGGAAGTCGCCCTGACGACTCGATAAGAAGACAACCCCCCGTTTTGTTGGAGGATGTCTATGCCGATGGAGCCGAGCGCACGCGTCGCTCCGGAGTTGTGGGCCGGAGTCGAGTGTACAGTCAATCGCGTAGGCGACAACTACTACGACCAGTTGGAACGAAACGGCCATGCCGGGCGGGCCCACGACCTTGAGCTTTTCGCCGAGCTTGGCATCAGGGCCATCCGTTATCCGGTGCTGTGGGAGCGCACCGCTCCTGATGGAATAGAGCGGGCCGACTGGTCTTGGGCCGACGAGCGGCTCACGCGCCTCAGGGACTTGGGGGTGCGCCCAATCGTCGGCCTGCTGCATCACGGCAGCGGGCCGCGCCAGACGAGTCTCGTAGACAAGTGCTTTCCGGAAAAGCTCGCCCGGTACGCGCGCGCCGTCGCCGAGCGTTACCCGTGGGTTGATGCCTACACGCCCGTCAACGAGCCGCTGACGACTGCGCGCTTCAGCGCCCTCTACGGACACTGGTATCCGCACGAGCGCTCAGACCTCAGCTTCGCCCGCGCCCTGCTCACGCAATGTCGCGCCGTAGTGCTCGCCATGCGCTCAATCCGCGAGGTCAACCCTGCGGCGCAGCTAGTGCAGACGGAAGACCTCGGCAAGACCTTCAGCACGCGCACGCTCTCCTACCAGGCGACCTTCGAGAACGAGCGGCGGTGGCTCAGCTACGACCTGCTGACGGGTCGTGTCGCCGAGGGCCATCCCGTGTGGGATTATCTTCTGTGGGTGGGCATCAATGCGGGCGAGCTTGAGTGGTTCACGGACAACCATTGCCCGCCAGACATCATAGGCATCAACCATTACCTGACGAGCGAGCGTTTCCTGGACGAGCGGACGGGCCGCTATCCGGCCTGCACGCATGGCGGCAACGGCCGTCACAGGTATGCTGATGTCGAAGCCGTGCGCGTGCGTGCCGAGGGGACGGCCGGGCCCGGTGCGCTGCTCCTGGAGGCTTGGGAGCGATACGGGCTGCCGATAGCCGTCACGGAAGCGCATCTCGGCTGCACGCGCGAGGAGCAGTTGCGCTGGCTCAAAGAGGTCTGGGACGGCGCGTTGAGAGTCAGGCGCGAGGACGGCGCGGACGTGCGCGCAGTGACCGCCTGGTCGCTGCTTGGCGCTTATGATTGGAACTCACTGCTGACGCGCGCCGAGGGCCATTACGAGCCGGGCGTCTTTGACCTTCGTGGGCCCAAACCGCGCCCGACGGCGCTCGCCCGGATGCTCAAAGACCTGGCGGCGGGGCGCGACCATGACCATCCGGTGCTCAACGCGCCCGGCTGGTGGCGCAGGCTAGACAGGCTGCACTATCCGCCCGTGGGCCCAGCCCAACGCACTGCGCGGCAGAGGGCGCGACAATCGAAAGCGCATGGAGTCAACATGAGACTTGGAGCGACACGCCCGCTCCTGATTACCGGAGCGACGGGCACACTGGGCCGAGCCTTTGCCCGCCTCTGCGAGATACGCGGCCTCTCCTATTGCCTGCTGACGCGGCGCGAGATGGACATAGCCGACGCGGCGTCCGTCGAGCGGGCGCTCTCAGAATACGAGCCCTGGGCCATCGTCAACGCAGCAGGCTACGTCCGCGTGGACGATGCCGAGCGCGAGCCCGAGCTGTGTCTTCGAGAAAACCTGCATGGGCCCACCGTCCTGGCCCGGGCGTGCGCAAGCTCTCACACAGCATTGCTCTCGTTCTCGTCCGACCTGGTCTTCGACGGGCGGAAGCAGAGCCCTTACGTCGAAGGAGACCAGACGGCTCCGCTCAATGTTTACGGCCGGAGCAAAGCCGAGGCCGAACGGGCCGTGCTCGCGGCGCACCCGGCCTCTCTGATGATACGCACCAGCGCCTTCTTCGGCCCGTGGGATGAATACAACTTCGTGACCGTGGCCCTGCGCACCCTGCTTTCGGGGCGCGCCCTGGTCGCCGCTGGTGATGCGACCGTCTCGCCGACTTACGTGCCAGACCTTGTGCAGGCGAGCCTAGACCTACTGATTGACGGCGAGCGAGGGCTCTGGCATCTGGCCAATCGTGGTGCTGTGACCTGGGCCGAGTTGGCCCGTGCGGTGGCAGACCTGGCCGGCCTGGAGCCCGCGCTGGTTGACGAGCGCCCGACTCTGTCCCTCCGCCTCGCAGCCCGGCGGCCCGCCTACAGCGTCCTCACGAGCGAGCGCGGCCATCTTCTCCCCTCCCTTGAAGACGCGCTCTCACGTTACTTCAGAGAGTGCGAGGCGCAGGTCGAAAAGCTCAGATACGAGGGCGAGCGCCAGCAGGCTAATCAATGAGCTAAAAGTTAAGGTCAGACAGAGGCTCGGAACATTTCGTGCGCGCCGACGAGCTAGCGGAGCAGGTGCGCGCCTTGACAGGAGCAGGCTTAAAAAGATGCGTATTCTGGTGACGGGCGGGGCCGGCTACATCGGCAGCGTCGTGACGGAAGAACTATTGAAAGACGGCCATGAAGTGGTCGTCTATGACAATCTCTCTAAGGGACACCGCGCGGCCGTAGCGCCGGGCGTGGAGTTCGTCGCAGCAGACCTTTTAGAGCGCGAGCGCCTCACAGAGACGCTTGCGTCGCGGGAGACCGAAGCCGTCATTCACATGGCGGCCTCGTCGCTTGTGGGCGAATCGGTGACGGAACCGGCGAAGTACTACCGCAACAATCTGCTTGCGGGGCTCGCGCTCCTGGACTCCATGCGCGAGGCTAAGGTCAAGCGCCTGGTCTTCTCCTCAACGGCAGCCACTTACGGTGAGCCCGCCAAGCAGCCGATTGAAGAATCAGACCCGACCATCCCGACCAACCCTTACGGCGAGACCAAGCTGGCCTTCGAGCGGGCGCTTCAGTGGTACGAAGGCGCTTACGGGTTGCGCTACGCTTCCTTGCGTTACTTCAACGCGGCGGGCGCAAGCCGCGCCTGCGGCGAAGACCATTCGCCGGAGACGCATCTGATCCCGATCATCCTGCAAGCCGCCGTGGGCCAACGCGAGCAGGTCGAAATCTACGGCGAAGACTACCCGACGCCCGACGGGACTTGCGTGCGCGACTACATACACGTCATAGACCTGGCGCGCGCGCACATCCTGGCCCTCTCGATACTCAACGAGCGAAGCGCCGTTTACAACCTGGGCTGCGGCGGCGACGGCTACAGCGTGCGCGAGGTGATCGAGGCGGCGCGCGAAGTGACGGGCAAGGAGATTCCCGTCCGAGTAGGCCCACGACGCGCTGGCGACCCTGCGCGCCTCGTCGCCAGCTCCGCGAAGATCAGGAGCGAGCTCGGCTGGCGGCCAGAGCGACAAGACCTGCGGACGATCATCGCCTCGGCCTGGGAGTGGCTGCAAGCTCACCCGCGAGGATACGAAGAGAAGGGATGAGGGCCGCAGGGTGAGGGATGAACGGAATGCTTCCCAGGCTTGAAAGCTTTTTCTTCATCCCTGCGGCCCTGCGGCCCTCATCCCTTATTTACGGCAAACCCGGAGCGCTGGGCGCGGCATCCATACGTTACCCGGCCGCAACACCAGCGCCGGGTTTGAAGTTTTAGAGGGTCAGCACATATTTGATACAAGTAATAGTCATCCTCTATACATTCGCATCCATATTTTGTATAAGTCATCATGAGTCAAGCGGTGAGCCTGATTAGAAGTCTTAATTCTTCCTCGATGGAACATTCCCAACAGAGCAGCCCGAGGGCCGAATACCCGAGGCCGCAGTTCGTCCGCTCGGAGTGGTTGAATCTGAACGGCGAGTGGGAGTTCGCCTACGACGACCAGAACAAGGGGCGCGAGTCTGGCTGGCAGTACGGCCTGCCCCTGGACAAGCGCATCGTCGTCCCGTTCCCTTATCAGAGCGAGCTTTCCGGAATCAACGACAAAGCGATTCATGAAGTCGTCTGGTACGCGCGCAGCTTTGAAGTGCCGCAGGAGTGGCGCAGGGGCCATGACTTGCTGCTCCATTTCGGGGCGGTGGATTACCGCTCGACCGTCTGGATTAACGGGCAGGAGGTGGGCCACAACCAGGGCGGGCACGTCCCCTTCGACTTCGACATCGCCCCTTACCTCAACCAGCAGGGCACGAACCGTCTGGTCGTGCGTGTCGAAGACAGGCAGAACCCGCGCCAGCCGCGCGGCAAGCAGTCCACCACGGGCAAGCCGCACGATATTGATTACTACAACACGACCGGCATCTGGCAGACAGTCTGGCTGGAGCCCGTCCCACCCCTTCGCATAGGCGAGCTCGTCATCAACCCTTCGGCTCGTCACAGCCAGATAGAGCTGACAGTCTACCTGCACGCGCCGGCCTCCCTTTGGCGGATAGAGGCAGAAGCCTTCGACGGCGAGGAGCGTGTGGCACGGGTGGTCGAAGAGATTTCGACCGCGACGGGCTGGCTTAACTTGCAGATTAAGAACGCGAAGCTCTGGTCGCCAAGCTCGCCGCATCTCTACGACCTGCGAGTGCGCCTCTACGACGGGGGCGGTCAACTGGTGGACGAGGTCTCGTCTTACGCAGGGATTCGCGACGTGGAGTTGCGCAATGGGCGTGTGGTGCTCAACGGGCGGCCCACGTATCTGGCGATGGTCTTGGATCAGGGCTACTGGCCCGAGAGCTATCTGGCAGCGCCTTCGGACGCGAGCCTGCGCGCGGACGTGGAGTGGATTAAGCGGCTCGGATTTAACGGCGTGCGCAAGCACCAGAAGATAGAAGACCCGCGCTGGCTCTACTGGTGCGACCGCCTCGGCCTGCTGGTCTGGGAGGAGATGCCCAATGCGCGCGAGTGGTCTTCGCAGGCCGAAGAGCGACTGGCCGCCGAATGGAAGCGCGCCGTGCGGCGAGATTACAATCACCCCTGCATCATCTGCTGGGTTCCGGTCAACGAGAGCATGGGCTTTCCGGGCTTGCGCAAGAGCCATCCGGGCCAGTACGCCTTCATCGAGCGCATGGTCGCCATGACGCGCCAGATAGACCCGCGCCGCCCCGTCATAGACAACGACGGCTGGGAGCACACAGACATCACGGACATCTGCGCCATACACGATTACACGCCGACGGCCGAGCGCCTGCGCGAGCGTTACCAGGAGACATCACACGGCGGCGATCTTCCGGCACACGTCTGGATAGGCAACAAGCCGCTCTTCGTCCTCGGCTCGCGTTATCGCGGGCAGCCCATCATGTTGACGGAAGTGGGCGGCTTTCTCCTGATCCCGCCCGACATCCCGCCGGAAAAGCGTGATCTTCTCTACAAGTTCTACGGCTCTTTCCGCACCTCTGAGGAGCTGCTGGCGAAGTATCGTGATTTGATGGAGGGCATAGCCTCTTTGCGCTTCGTCGCCGGGTTCTGCTACACGCAGCTCACAGACATAGAGCAGGAGATCAACGGCCTGCTGACCTACGACCGCCGGCCGAAGGTGGCCCCGGAAGAGATCGCCCGGATTCACCGCACGCTCTTCGACATAGACGTGGAAGAGGCCGTACTGACATCTTCCTTAGCTGACAGAACGGCAGCCACCAGTGACAAATACTGACAGAACTGCTGACAGAAAGTGTCTGCGCGCCTGCGGCCGACTCGGAATAAGAGTCTCGCCCGGCGACGCCTTTTCATCCTCTTAGCTCAATCGTTTCCGAAACTTAAAGTCGAGTTGACCGGGCCGGGAAGGCGCGCGGCATAAGGCTTGTATAAGCTCCCTGGCAGCCGGGGCTCTCTGTGTCTGGCCGAAGACTAGCCGAGGTTAGCACTTCACTCCTTGCACTGTTACGTCCTCGCCCTCAAGGCATTTCACCCCCCCGGCAGTCCCCTGAGAGGGCTGCCGACTACAAGCTCTTTTTGAAGGAGAAACAAGAAAGACATGCTCAACTCAATCAAACGCGCCGTTCAGGTAGCCTCGGTCGCTCTCCTGTTGGCGATGACCGCCGTGGTGACACAGGCGCAGGTTACTACCAGCGGCACTGTCAGCATGAGCGGGACAGTCTCGAAATTCGTCGAGCTTAATTCGGGCGGCTCCGTTACGCTGACCGGAAATTCCGGCGGCGGCGTCACCACCGACGGCACTGTTGATAATGCTCTGGCCGTCGTGCTCAACCTCGGCGAGCTTGGCCCGAGCAACACCAACAGCTTCATCAAGGCTTCAGTGCCCCTGAAGCTCCGCAGCAATACCAACTACGTGCTCTCGATGAGCGCGACCGTCTCAAGCACCGGCTCTTCAGCCAATAAGATCACGGCGGCCGACATTGGTTTCGGCGTCGGCTCATTCACGCGCTCCTCGGCTGTCGGCATCCACTCCACGGGGACGGACACGGACAACACCTCTGGCGACCCGACCAACGCCGCCAACGGCGCTGTCAACGCCACGAGCGGCCGCTTCGAGTACACGGCCGCGCGTTCCAACCTGAGCGCCTTTTCCGCTTCGACCACGGTGCTGAGCGGCCCGCGCATCCTGAATGCCGTGCCCAGAAGCAACTCGAACGGTCTGGTGGTTCCGGCCATCTTCGCCGTCAAGCCGCAGTTCTACGAGGACGGCTCGACGACTGCCACAGCAACCTTTACCATCGCTGCCCCCTAACAGCTCATCCGAAGGCCAGAGAATTTTTTTATCTCTCTCCCTTTCGAGTTGAGCCGTAGCAGCCAAAGCCCAGGCGTCGTCGCTTTCACACCCGGAAAGCGGCGGCGCTTCGGCTCATCTAGCCCCCACGAGCGCGAAAGCTTTTCCGCTCGCGCAGCTCATCCGGTTAGTCGAATGAAAAGACGCGCCATCACCATCGCGATTTTCTCCTGCCTGTTCATGCTGTGCGCTACTGCGCGGCAAGCGAGCGCGCAGGTCTTCGACATCGGCTCGGGCGGCCCGCCGACCATCACGGGGGCGCAGGGCGGCAGCGTCTCCGGCAGCACAAGCACCTTGCAAGACCTGGTCGTCACCGTCGATTTCGGCGAACTCTCTCCGATCAATACCAACAGCCTCGTCAAAGTCGTCGTGCCCGTAGCCATCCGCAGCACAGCGCCCTATCAGGTCAGGGTCTCCGTCGCAGGCTCTTTCGACGCAAACTTGCAGGCCATCCAACAATCCGACATAGGTTTCGGCGTGCAGAACATGCGCCAGATGGGCAGCAAGGCGCAGGACTGCACCGTCGCGCACCTCTTCCGCTCGCCCTTCAATAACGACCCCTCGACGGGCGTCACGCTCGACGCAAACGGGCGGGCAGCCTACACGTCGTCGCTTCGGAACTTGGGGGCCGCGACCGTCGTCCTCAGTGGGCCGAGGCTGACCAGAGGCTCTGTCACTAAGCACGAAGCCGATAACGGCTACATCTTCGACGCGATCTTTACCATCAAGCCGCAGTACTACGTGACGGGCTCATTTAGCGCAACGATTACTTTCAACATCTCGGCCGGGCCGACCGTCGGCTGCTAAAGAGAATTTCGCCATGACCATCATGACTATCAAAAAGATTTCCTCGCTGCTTCTGCCCCTCTTCTGCCTCATCCTGTTCATAGTACTCTTGGCTACGCTCGCGGCCTTGACCGAGGCGCAGGAGCTTTCGGCGCACGCCGCGAGCGAAGGGGCGATGCCCTCAAGAAGCGACGGCATAGCCCTGGCCCCCGCCCGCTTCGAGCTGGAGATGCAGCCCGGCTCCGAGACGACCGTCGTCGTCAACCTGGACTATCACACGGCCAGGGAGAGGGCGGGCGCTTCGCGCATCGTCGCGAGCCTCAACGACTGGAACATCAGCCCCGAAGGAGAGCTGCAATACTACAAAGCCGGGACGCTTCCCGGTTCTGCCTCTCCGTGGATCATCTTCAGCCCTTCGGAGGTCGCCGTGCAGCCGGGCCAGACGCACGCCGTACGCGTCACCATCTCCGTGCCCAAAGACGCAGCGCCGGGCGATCACCTGGCGGCCCTCGTCGTCGAGCAGCGGCCCGACACGATCAAGTTCAACCGCAGCGCCCGCCAGATGCTCGTGCGCTTTCGCATGGCCTCTATGTTCTACATCACCGTGCCGCAGACGGCCCGTCGTGGGATGCTCGAAAACTTGCAGGCGAAGGCCGGCCCCGATGGCATCACCATCACCCCCACGCTCAAGAATGAAGGCAACAGCCGCATTCGCCCCCTCTCTTCCGTCCAGGTCACGGACTCGCACGGCCGCACAGTGGCCGAGCTGACACAGGGCGAGTCGCTTCCCCTGCTCGGCGGCGCAACCCTCAGCAAACCCCTGTTCATAGACAAGACGCTCGCGCCCGGAACCTATACGGTCAAATACAGAGTGGACTTCCAGGGCTACGGCAAGACCACCGAAGGCATCACAGACCTCGTCGTCAAAGAGAACCCCCAGCGCCAGCCCATCGCGTCCGCTTCTTCGGCAGAAGAACAGGAGTAGGATTAAGCTCTCAATCCTGTGTGCCTCCTGTTTAAATCTTCCCTGATCGTACGAAAAACCGACACTCGGGCACGATATACCATCGCGCGGGCATAAGCTTCCGACGCGCCAGCACCTTCTGCCGGTGCGTCAGCGGCTTATGCTGACGCGAAAGTCCTTTATGCTGAGGCGTCGGCAGCTTATGCTGACGTGCCAGCATGTCATGCCGGTGCGTCAGCACTTAATGCTGACGCGTCAGCATTAAGTGCCGGTGCGTCGGCATAAAGGACTTTCGCGCGGGTATTTCGTACTTTCCTCCGGTTTCGGAGTCCTCGCGCCAGCGAAAAGCCTTTTAATGACTTAAGATAGCCTTTCCACGGAACAGGCGGCCAGAGCCACACTCAATCGCTAATACTAAAGAACTCTTAATTTGCCGCTGACGGGAAGCGTTTGATCTCAGCGGGGATGGTGATGACGGGCAGGTTGATGTCGCGCGTCTCTGTGCCGGCGAGGACTTTGACTGTGATCGAGCCTGCGGCGGATTTGGTGTTTTCGGGTAGAGTCTTTTCATCTATCAGGAGGACGTGTTCGCCGGGCGGGAGGTCGCCGAGGGCGAAGACTCCGTTTTCGTCCGTGAGGGTATCGCGACCGCTGCCGGCGACGATGCGTACTTCGGGTAGGGGCTGCTCTTCGGGATCAATCTGGCCGTTGGAGTTGGCGTCGAACCAGACTATGCCGGTCAGGCGTCCCGTGCGTACGAGCCGGAAATCGACTATCGCGTCGCGGCCCGGCAGAAGCGTCACTGTGCGCTGCACGCCGTCCAGCATCGTCAGGTCTGCGCGAACCGTGAGCAGGTCTAAGTAGACCAGGTGGTCGCCCGTGTGTACCGCTTCTATCCGAAAAAGGCCGTTTTCGTCGGTCGTGACCAGGCGATTGCCGTCCACCCTGACCTGCACGGCTGCTTGCGCGCGGTCAAAGCCCGGGTCGTAGCGCCCGTTCAGGTTCACGTCCTGATAGACCCTGCCGTAGAAAGCTCCGAAGGCGTTCAACTCTTCGGGCGAAGCGTTGCGCGCGGCCTCTGCGCGGCGGCCTCCGCGAAAGATCGGCCCGCGCAGGCTGAGTAAAAGCTGCGGGCCCTGCTGGGTATGCAGGTAGGCCATTTGCAGCGAGTTGCCGCGCGGCAGATTGACGGCCGCCGAGAGTTTCTGAATCGTCTGGGTGGGCGAAGAGTCGCTGCGCAGGTAGCCGAGCCCGGCTCCGAAGTTCATGCGCCTGTTAAAGAGGGAGGCGCTCTGCCAGTCTATTGTGCCGCCGAGCGCGCCCCGGCTGCCGAAAGATTGGCTCGCCTGAAGCGTGCTCGACTCGCCCAGCCGAAGGCTCGCGCTCACCTGTGCGTTGACGAAGGCTGGCCCGAGCGTCTTGCTCCTGGTCGCGTTCAGAAACAGTCGCCAGCGCGAGAAATCCTTCGTCGCGCTCAGAAGAGTGAAAGCGCCGCTCCCGCCCTGCGACATCCGGCTCTGCGTGTGCGAGAAGAAGAGCGAGGGCAATCGGCCCGGCTTGGGCGTCACGCTGACGGTCGCGGCCAGGAACCGCTCTCGCTGTCCGGGAGCGTCTGGCCGCGTCGAAGAGCTGGCATAAACGGTAGTCGTCAGCCACTCCTTAGCGCGCCAGGTGAGCCCGCCCGAGACCGTATTGACGGGGACGTAGGAGCCCGATTGCAACCCTTGAAAGCCCTTGCTCGTGTGTGCATAGCGGCCCTGCACCGTCAGGTTGTCCGTCACGTTGAAGGAGCCCGAGACCTCTGTAGCCAGGCCCGTGCTGCTCACCTTTTGCCCGTCCTCTGCTATCCGGCTGAAGCTTCCGGCTCCCACGTCGGCCTGAACCCAGGCTCGCCCGGACGAGTAGCGAAGGCTGCCCGCCATCAACCGGCCGCTTCGCAGGGGGCCGTTAAAGGCCATGCCGCCTGCGGAAAACAGCAGTTGGCCGGAGCGGTGCGGCTCACGCGCAGAGGGGCCGAAGGTGACGTAAGCGCCGAGGACGTTTGTATCGTAGCTGAGCTTGTAAGGAGCCGTCGGCTGCTCGGGCGAGCCGGGGAGGGTCTTGGCGGTCGTGGCGGTTGCGCCGTCGGTATAAGTGAGCGGCTGCGACGGGTACGCGCCGGAGATGGAGCGTCCGCCGAAGGCCGTGACTTTCAGGCCCTTGACCGGAACCTGCGCCAGAGCGCCGCGCATAGCGACGGACATAAACAGCAGGTCTGTCCCCGTGCCGAAGTCGCCGCCCATGAACCTTTGCCCGCCCGGCCGCTCGTAGATGAACGTGCCGTTGCGCAGCAGGCCGAGGCCGCCGCCGCTCGCGCCGTTGCCCGAGTTGGTCACAAGACTAAAGCGCCCGTCCGCGATCCTGCCCGTCGAGCGCAGCGTCAGATTGTGAATGGCCGCCGACGGGTATGCCTGGAAGTTGTAATCGTACTCGGCCTCGTAAAGCTCTACGGGGCTGCGGCCGGCTCCGACCCTGACCGTCTCCGATTGCAGAGGCCCGCGCGTGATCTGAATGGCACGCGTCGCTTCGTCCAGGAGTATGGACACGTCCAGGAGCGCCGAGACGATCTCGACCGGCAGCATCAACTCCTCAGGGTTCGGCGCGAAGATAATATCGGCGCTCGTCGAGATGGCCAGAATGACCGAGCCGTTTTCCCGCACCTGGCTCAGCTCGGCGTTGAAGTCTGCGGCCACTCCCGTCCGGCGCTGAACTTCGACCGTCCGCGCAGAGGCGTTGACCGTGATCGAGTCGCCCAGAGCCCGAGCGATTCCGACAACGGGGAGGAAGGTGCGGCCTCCGCGCTGCTGCGGAAAGCTGAACGGCCCCGCGAGGGTTCGCCCGTCAACCACTATGGTCGTGCCCTGCGGCAGAGCCTTGCCGGAGACGAGCGATACTTTGCTGCCGGCAGGGCCACTCGCGCCGCCCGAGGCCATCTCCGCCGCCAGCTTCGCTTTCGTCGCTCTCCTACGGGCCGCGCCCGTCGCCGCGCTCTCTTGATCGTCAACGCTTTTGCCCGGCTGCTCCGCAGTCGCCGTCGAGCCTGAGCCGAGGGCGACGAGGGCCGTCACAGCATGGGCGTACATCTGGCCGTCAGGCGAGACGAGCAGCGCGACGATCACCGAGAGACAAATAGCGGCTCTTAAAAACTTCATCAGGGCAAAGTAAAACGAGCGTGAGACGTGGCCGGCCGGACTGGCCGGAACGAATGGCTTGGGGGCTTTCGGGTGGGCGACTTTCAGGATGGAGAGCGCCACCTGGGATTCATAGACAAGATGCGTGCCAGAGGGGGCGCTGCTGAAGCCTGGATAAAGAGAGAAAAGTGCCCTTTGTATGGCCTAAATCCAGAGCCCCGAAGCAGCGGCGCAGCGCCACAGAGCTTCTAGTGACGGGCCTCAGCCTCGGGCGTGACAGGCCGCCCGGCGTTTTGTCAGGCGACTGACGTTTTGTCAGCTTTATCTGGCCTTGAAGGTAATGGATTGAGGCTCAGTCAAGCAGGAGCTTGAGCAGAGTGCTGGCCGTGTGCGCGAGGCCGGTGTGGGCGTCTGCGTCGCTCATGCCAGAGATGGAGCCGCCCTCACGTTGGGCTTTTGCGAGCTGCTCAAGACGCAGGAGCCGTCGCTCCTCCGCTAGCTGCTGCCGCTCTCGATTGCGCGCTGCTTCCAGTCCGCCGGCGCGTATGAAGCCGACTATCTCGGCCAGCTCGTCGCGGTCGAACCAAGTTCCGTGGCCCTTGCAGATGTCAACGACCACGCCCGAGCACTGCGCGAAGTTGACGCGATTCATCAACTGGCCGCACTCGGGACAAGGGACATAACGAATTTTGTCAGTTTCGCCCTGCCGCTTGGCCCTCGCGGGCGCGACCGATGCCGCGCCGCCGAGCACAGTGGACTGCTGCTCGCGGTCTGCGCAAATCTGCTCAAAGGTCTGCACGTCCACCCAGAGGCCGCCGCAACGCTCGCACTCGCGCACAGGTGTAGCGCCGACTGCGACCGGCACAAGCTCTACGCGACAGCGCGGGCAGCGACGCGGCTGCTCCTCCACCACTTCCGAACGAGCGGCCGCAGCGCCACAGCGCGGGCAATGCTTGTTGCCCAGAAACATCAGGCCGAAGCAGGAGGGGCAGGCGTGCGTCGCCAGCCTCGCGTCGCAGAAAAGACAGCGCGTTGCGTCGGTCGCGGCGGCAGCGCCGCACATGGGACAGTTCAGAGTCTCGGCGTGCATAAGAGCTATTCCTTTGATCCTTGCGTGGAAGCGTCAGGCAAACAAGGCTTGTGTGGGGCGGGGCCGTTCAAGAGGTCGCGCGCGGGAAGGAGCGGGAATTTCCGCCCCTCCTTTTGAAGATTAGCATGGGAGAAGCCGCGCGTGCCACCGAAATTTCAGGCGCGCGGTGCATGAGCCTGACGAAGAGCTAACTGGACTAATGCGCGCCGGTTGTGCGATGCTTTGCAGCGCAGCCAGACCAGACATTACGAAGGAGATTTTCATGCGCAGACTTTCCGTCATCGTATCGGCCCTGCTCTTCGTCCTGCCCTTCGTGGGCCAGGAGGCGAGCGCACGGGCCGGCCTCGTGCGGGAGAGCAGCAGCCAGGAGCGCCGCGTCCTGCGGGTGCCTGATAACGGGCGACGCCGCCGCGTCCGCAGCGAATACCGGCGGCGAAGGGGACGCGGCATCAAGAGCGCCTTCGCGCGGGCCGGTCGCGGCGCTGGGCGGGGCGGCAAACGCTTCGGGCAGAACATGGCGCGCGGCCGTCCGGTGCGCGCCGGCAAAGAGCTTGGCAAGGGCATGGGCACCTTCGGCAAACATACCGGCAAAGGCGTCGCGCGCTCTGTGCGCCGCGCCGTCACACCATAGAAAAGCAGGAATGAGGGATGAGGGCGGAGGGATGAATGAAAAGCTAAAGCAGTTTGTCTTTTATTCATCCCTCATCCCTCCGCCCTCATCCCTTCACTAACGGGGATAACTGAGATGAGTGCGACACCACAGCAGGAAAGCGGCAGGACGACCGAGTTAGATCAACTTTGCATCAACACGATTCGCGCGCTCTCCATTGATGCCGTAGAGACGGCCAAGTCCGGGCATCCTGGGCTGCCCCTGGGCGCAGCGCCGATGGCCTACGTGCTCTGGACGCGCTTCATGCGGCATAACCCGCGCAACCCGCGATGGGCCAACCGCGACCGCTTTCTGCTGAGCGCGGGCCACGGCTCTATGCTCCTTTACTCTTTGCTCTACCTGACGGGCTACGACCTGCCTTTGGAAGAGCTGAAGAGATTTCGGCAGTGGGGCTCGAAGACGCCGGGCCACCCGGAAAACGTCCTCACGCCGGGCGTCGAGATCACGACGGGCCCATTGGGCCAGGGCTTTGCCAACGGCGTCGGGATGGCTATGGGAGCGGCGCATCTGGCCGCGCGCTTCAACCGGCCCAACTTCCCTGTCATAGACCACTACGTTTACGCCATCGTCTCGGACGGCGACCTGATGGAAGGCGTCGCGAGCGAAGCAGCATCGCTCGCGGGCCACTTGCGCCTGGGCAAGTTGATCTATCTCTACGACGACAATCACGTGACCATAGAAGGCTACACAGACCTGGCCTTCTCCGAGAATGTGCCGAAGCGTTTCGAGTCCTACGGCTGGCACACCTCTACGGTCGAAGACGGCAACGACCTGGACGCCATCGAACAAGCCATCAGAGACGCGCAGGCCGAAGGGAATCGCCCCTCTCTCATCTCCGTCAAGACCGTCATAGGCTACGGCATGCCCACAGCGGGCACGCGCAAGGCCCACAGTGATGCGCCCGGCGATGAGGCCGTGCGCGAGACCAAGCGCCACTTGGGCTGGCCCGAGGACGAGACCTTCCTTGTACCCGAAGAGGCGCTCTCGCATTATCGCCGGGCCATCGAGCGCGGCGCGCAGGCCGAGGAGGAGTGGAACGCGCTGGTCACGCGCTACGGGCAGGAGCACGCCGAGCTGGAAGGGCTGTGGCGCGAGACCATGAGCGGCGAGCTGCCCTCGGGTTGGGAAGAGCACCTGCCGACGTTTGAGAACGCTAAGCCGATGGCTACGCGCCAGGCTTCGGGCGAGGTCATTAACGCGCTCGCCCCCCACATGCCCATGCTCATCGGCGGCTCGGCCGACCTGGGCCCATCCAACAACACCGACATCAAAGAGGGCGGCAGCTTCGAGGCGGGCAGCTACGAGGGGCGCATACTGCACTTCGGCGTGCGCGAGCACGCGATGGGCGCGACGATGACCGGCATCAGCCTGAACGGCGGCCTGATCCCCTTCGGCGGAACCTTCCTCACCTTCTCGGATTACATGAAGCCGGCAATCCGTCTCGCCGCGCTCTCAGAAGTCCAGGTCATCTACGTCTTCACGCACGACTCTGTGGGCCTGGGCGAGGATGGGCCCACGCATCAGCCCATCGAACAACTGGCATCTTTGCGCGCCATCCCGCACCTCTACGTCATACGCCCGGCAGACCCCGCAGAAGTCCGAGAGGCTTGGCGCATAGCCATCCTTCGCCGTCACGCTCCGACGGCGCTTGCGCTCACGCGCCAGAAAGTCCCCGTCATTGATCGCAAGCTCTACGCCCCGGCCGAAGGCGCGCGGCGCGGCGCATACATCCTGGCCGAAGCAGAGGACGCGGACGGAAACCATGTTGAGCCGCGCGTGATCTTGATTGCGACCGGCTCCGAAGTCTCGCTCGCCCTCGAAGCTCGCACAGTCTTGCAGAAGGAAGCTATCCCTGTGCGCGTCGTCTCCATGCCCTGCATGGAGTTGTTCGAGGAGCAGGCGGATGAGTATCGCAAGGAAGTGCTCGCGCCCACGGTCGGCGCGCGCCTGGCCATCGAGGCCGGCGTCAGTCAAGGCTGGGATCGCTATGTTGGCCCAGCAGGCGATTGCCTGTGCCTAGACCGCTTCGGCGGCTCGGGCCCCGGCGACGTGGCTTTGCGAGAGTTGGGATTCAACGTCGAGAATGTAGTCGGTCGCGCCCGCGCCCTGCTATAAACAGGAGCGGGCACGGGCCGCCGAAGCGCGTATAATGCTCGACACGCGCGCGCGCCCGCTCCTCCTCTTGCCTGTGCAAACTTCCCTGGGAGAGCCACAGATGCGAATCGCCGTCGGCGCAGATCACGGAGGGTTCCCGCTCAACGAGCGTGTGATAGCAGAGCTGCGCAAGGCCGGGCACTTGATTGAGGACTTCGGCACGCACGACGGCTCGACGCCGGACGATTACCCGGACTACGCGCTCGCCGTGGGCCAGGCCGTGCAGGCCGCGCGCTCAGACATAGGCATCATCATCTGCGGCAGCGGAGTGGGCGCGTGCGTCGCGGCCAACAAGCTGCGAGGGGTGCGCGCGGCTCTGTGCGGCGACACCTATTCCGCACATCAATCCAGAGAGCATGACGACTGCAATGTCCTCTGCCTGGGCGCGCGCGTCGTCGGCGTCGAGCTGGCCTTAGAGATCGTCCGCGCCTTCGTCGCCGCCCGCTTCACAGGCGAAGAACGCCACCGACGGCGTCTCGCAAAAATCACTGACATCGAAAAGCAGGGATGAGGGATGAAAGAAATGCTTCAATAGCTTGAATGCTTTCTTTCATCCCTCGTCCCTCATCCCTTCTCTTGGAGGCCCCCATGCGAAATGATCTTCTCTTCAGCGTACGCGCAGCTTTCTTGATTTTATGCCTGCTCAGTTCGTCAGTGCCGCTCAGGGCGCAGCAGCCTTCGGGGCAAACGCCGCCGCAGCCCGCAGCGCGGCCCCGTCAGACGCAGCCGCCGCAGGCTCCGCGCCCGCGAGAGGAGAGGTCGCCGGGGCGGCGCGGCGGCGAAGAAGAGAGGGATCGTCCCTTGCCCTACTACGATTATCCTTTCGGCAGCCGGGCAGATTCTCGCCGCACGCTGACGCTGGACGAAGCCGTCTCGCTGGCGCTCTCGAACGCCTCGGCTTTTCAGCAATCGCAATACGAGGAGCGCATCGCGCGCGAAGACGTGCACCAGGCGCGCGTGGCTTTCCTGCCGCAGTTGACGATGCCTCTGACTTACTTCGGCACGACGACTTCGCGTGTGCGAGCCGAAGGCGACCCGCTCATCTACAGCTTCGTTTCTTCCAGCGCCATCAACGAGACCATCGCGCTCGTCAACGCCTCGGGCGAGCTTGACCTATCGGGCCGCCTGCGCGCACAGCTTCGTCGCAGCCGTCACCTTCTGGCCGCCGCTCATGCCGGAGCGCAGGTCGCGCGGCGCGAGCTTGTGCTCGCCACCGTCGATGCTTATTACGCGCTGGCGCTGGCGCGGCAGAAGCGTCGGCTGGCGGACGAGACGCTGGGCCTGGCGGAAGGGTTCGTGAAGGTTTCGGAAGGATTGAAGGAGCGTGGCGACGGCGAGGAGGCAGACCTCTTCCGCGCCATCTCGGCTGCGCGCGCGCGCCGCGACGAGCTTGAGCAGGCGCGCGCCAGCGAAGCTGCGGCGATGGACATCCTGCGCTCTTTGACGGGCGTGGACTTCAACACCTTCCTGGGCATCCGGCGCTTGACCGAGAGCGTCCCGACCGTCAGCGATTTTCTCGGCTACACGGAAGAGTTGATTAAGCAGCGGCCGGAGTTTGGCGTCATCGAAGCTCAGAAGCGCGCGGCCTTGCAGGAGGCGAAGGTGGCGCGCTCCGAGCGGCTGCCGCAGTTGACCTACAGCGTCAACGGCGGCTTCGACGCCGGAGACTTTCGCCCGCTCGGAAGATACGCGGGCGCTTCGGCCATCGTCACGCTGACCATTCCCATCTTCAACTTCGGCGCAAGCCGCAGCCGCGAGACACAGGCACGCCTGCGCGCAGAGCAACTGGACATTCAGCGCGAGACGACCATGCGTCAACTGCGCCAGGAGTTCTACACGACGCGCGCGGCCGCGCTCGCCGCCCTGAACCGCATACGGGAAGCGAAAGAAGCATCCGAGGCGGCGCAGCAGAACATTACGCTGATCTTCGCACGCTATCGCTTGAAGAAGGCCGAGATCACAGAGGTCATAGACGCGCAGGCTTCCTTTGCCGAGACGCGCACGGCTTATTACCAGGCGATTGCGGACTATCACACGCAGCGCATACGCCTTGAGCCAGACCCGGAACAAATGCTGAGAGTGGGCCCAATGCAGCCCGAAGCCTTAAGCTCCGCCCCGAGAGTCGCGTCTCCCTGCACGCTCGGTCTCAGGGAGGCTCCGGCAATCGCTGGCTTTCGCCTGGGGATGACGACGGAAGAAGTGCAGGCGCGCTTTCCCAACAACACCATCCCGGCCCCGGACGAGGCCGGAGTCTCCACCATGCACCTGCGCGGCATACGAGCGCCCGAGGGCTCGGCCCTTGAGGACGCAAACAACCTGACGATAGAGATGTTGGACGGCCGCGTCGTCTATATCCGTATCAGCTACGCGACGACAGACAGGTGGCAGAGCATGGACGAGTTCGTTGCCCGAATCGCCGAGCGCCTCGGCGTCACAGGAGAGTGGAGGCGTTTCTACGACTGGGAGAATAAGACGATCCGTGATTCGGAAGACCTCCGAGACTCGGCCCTTGAGTGCAAGGGCTTTCGCCTGAGCGCAGGCATCGGCATCGAAGGACTCACCAGCAATGAGCAGACGCCGCACGTCGAGCTGGAAGACATGACGGCCGCCCAAACCATCCGAACGCGCCAGGAGCAGAGAGCGGCGAAATAAGGGATGAGGGATGAAGGTGGAAGGATGAACAGTTTGTCTTTCATTCATCCTTCAACCTTTCTTTACGCGAGGACTCTGAGCGCGCCCGGAATGATGCGGAAGGTGGCGGGAGTGCTGCCGCGCACGTTGCCGTCGGCTTCGACGAGCAGGGCGTCTGTCGGCGTCTTGACGTGAAGGCGCGTGGCCCTGATGACGCGTACCTTCGGATTAGACAGGTGCGCGCCCCGCCTGATGCGCGGCAACTCGCGCAGGATCATGCGGCGCGTCAGCCCGCCCGCCGCCAGCACCACGTCGAACTTTCCGTCATCGAGGCGCGCTCCCGGCGCGAACATCATGCCGCCCCCGGCATAGGTTCCGTTGGCGACCGCGATCAGATTTGAAGTAGACTCGATCAAACGCCCGAGCCCGTCGCCGTCTATCGAGACCGTGATCGGCCGCTCGCGCCAGCCCGCCAGCGCGCCGAGCGCCGCCTGTACGAAACGGGCTTCACCCGGCAAGCGCCTCACGAGCCCCTTCTGCGAGAGGACGCGCGAAGCCACCTCTGCCCCGATCCCAATCGTCGCCGCGTTGAGGCAGATGAAGCGTCGCGCGTGCTCATCAGCTTGGGCCCATCCGCAGATCACGTCAACGAGGCGCGTCCGCTCATGACCATCGCCGTGATAATAGGCTACCAGCCTTTGGGCCCAGCTTTCGACGCTCTCGCGCCCCGCAGTCAGCCCACGCGCGAAATCGTCGCCCGTCCCGGCCGGAAGCAGCGCCAGCACAGCGCCCTCTCCAACCGGCGCAGGCGCAGCGAAGGTTTCGCCGCTCTCCGCCGGTTCATCAAAAAATCCGGCCGCCGCCTCGCTCAACGTGCCGTCGCCGCCGAGGACTGCTATCGTCCGGTATCCGCCCCTGAGCGCCAGGCGCGTCTGCTCGGTAGCATCGCCCGCATGCCGCGTTTCGTATACGTCGAAGCGGACTGCGCCCTCCGCCAGTAAAGCCTTCACGGGGGCCCAGGCGCGGCGCGCTCGCGCGGCCGTCTTGTTGATGATGATGAGCACTTGCGTCTTGCTATTCATTACAGAGCCGATTCGGTCGAATCACAATCGCTGGCGCGCCACTCTAACACACCTCTCCCGGTCACTAAGACGCTTCGCCACTTTGATGATAAGCTTAAACTCGACCAGCGATAAGGGGCCGCTTCGGGCGCGGCCTGGGAGAAGCCACAATGAACCAGGAACGTATGCGCGCCGTCGTGATCGCATCGCACGGCGCGGCGGAAGCTTTGGAAGTGCGCGAGGTCGCGCGGCCGCCGGAGCCGAGGGGCGACCGCGTGCGTGTGCGCGTGCGCGCCGCCGGATTGAACCGCGCAGACATTCTGCAAAGAATGGGACGCTACCCAGCACCGCCCGGAGTCGTGCAGGATATTCCCGGCCTTGAGTTCGCCGGAGAAGTAGAGCGGGTCGGCGAAGAGGTGCGCGCTTGGCGCGTGGGCCAACGAGTCTTCGGCATCACGGCCGGCGGCGCGCAGGCCGAATACATCGTCGTGCCGCAAGGCACGCTCTCAGAGATTCCGCCCAACCTCGATTGGGCCCAGGCGGCCGCCGTGCCGGAGGTCTTCATTACGGCGCACGATGCTCTCTTCACACAGGCCCACGTTGAGATGGGCGAGAGCGTGCTCATACACGCTGCGGGCTCGGGCGTAGGGACTGCCGCCGTGCAGCTTGTGCGCGCCGCAGGGGCCATCCCCTACGGCACTTCGCGCACGCCCGAAAAGCTCGATAGAGCGCGCGAGTACGGGCTCGAAGACGGAGTTGCAACGGGCGAGACGCCTGCGCTCTTCGCGCAGACCGTGCGCGAGTGGACGAAGGGGCGCGGCGTCGAGGTCATACTCGATCTGGTCGGCGGCGCTTACCTCGCGGCCAACCTGGAGGCGCTCGCACAAGGGGGCCGCCTGCTCTTTGTCGGGATGACCGGAGGGGCGCACGCGCAGCTCGATTTCGGAGCCGTGATGTACAAGCGCCTGACGATACGGGGAACGGTGCTGCGCCCGCGCACGACCGAGGAGAAGGCTCTGGCAACCGCGCGCTTCGCCGCGCACGTCGTCCCGCTGCTCCTGAGAGGCAGCCTTCGCCCCGTCATAGATCAGACTTACGCCATTGACGAAGTGAGAGCGGCGCATGGGCGTCTGGAATCCAACGCGAGCTTCGGCAAAGTAGTCCTGTTGATTTGAGTACGCGCTCCGGCGGGAGGGGAACCGAATGACCTTGCGTATAATCTTCATCATCATGATAAGCGTATTGATGGGAGGCGTGCTGCCGGGCGCGCAAAGGAGCGCGACGGCGGAACCGGAGCCGGGCATCTCGCGCGCGCTGGCCCGCGCGCGTGCGCGCAGTTACGCCGACGTGCGTTATGCTTTGACCGTCGAGGTCGCGCCCGGCGCTCCGCTCCTGAAGGGCTCTGAGGAGATTCGCCTGACGCTCAAGGACGGGGCCGTCCCGCTCGTGCTCGACTGGCGCGTGGGGGCGGCGAAAGAGGGGCAGGCGCGCGGGCGGGTCTGGGACGTTTGGGCCAACGGGCGAAGCGTGACGGACGCGCGCGAGGTCAACGATCATCTACTGATCCCTGCTTCCTATCTGGTCAAAGGCGAGAACGTCTTGCGCCTCCGGTTCGAGTCTCCGATTGCCACGTCGGGCAGCGCCGTGACCCGCTACCTTGATCGAGAGGACAATTCCGAATACCTCTACACGCTCTTTGTCCCCTCGGACGCGAGCACGGCTTTCCCCTGCTTCGACCAGCCGGACTTGAAAGCGCGCTTTACGCTAGACATCACCGCGCCCGACACCTGGCAGGTGGTCACAAACACCGCGCCTAAGAGCGATGCCGGGAGTCATCATCCGCAGAGCCGCACAAGACTCTGGCGCTTTCAAGAGACAGAGCCGATCAGCACCTACCTTTTCGCCTTCGCGACGGGGCCGTTCGTGGAATTTAAGGACAGCGTGGCCGGGGCTCTGCCCATGCGTATCTTCGTGCGCAAGTCGAAGGAGGAGCGTGCGCGCAGGGAGCTTGACGAAGTCTTTCGCCTGAACCGCGAAGGCGTCGCTTACCTGGCGAAATACTTCGACTTCAAATTCCCTTTCCCGAAGTACGATCTGGTCATCCTGCCCGAGTTCGCCTATCGCGGGATGGAGCACGCGGGCGCGACCTTCCTGCGCGAAGAGAGCATTCTTTTCCCCTCAGACCCGACGGCCAACGATTTCCTCGCGCGCGCCGACATCATGTTTCACGAGGCGGCGCATCAATGGTTCGGCGATCTGGTAACGATGCGCTGGTTCGACGACCTCTGGCTCAAGGAGGGCTTCGCCGAGTTCATGGCCCATAAGGCCATAGAGCAGGTCATGCCGCAGTACGATGCCTGGAAATTCTTTTATCAACGGACGAAGCCGCTCGCCTACCAGACGGACGCGACGAAGGGAACGACCCCGATCTTTCAGGAGATTCCCAACCTCTCGGCCGCCAAGTCCGCCTACGGCAACATAGTCTATCGCAAAGCTCCCTCGATGCTCCGGCAGGCGGAGTTCTTCCTGGGCCCGGATAAGTTTCAGACCTCGATCCGCATCTTTCTAAAAGAGCACGCCTACGGCAATGCCGAGTGGGCCGACCTGGTTCAAGCCTTCGAGCGGATTTCCGGCGAGAAGCTGGACAAGTGGGCTGCCGCCTGGGTGACGCGGCGCGGCGTGCCCGTCGTGCGCGTGCGCCTGAGCGCGGACGAGCGCGCAACTGTGCGCAGCCTCTCGCTCGAACAAAGAGACGCGCTCGAAGAGGGAGGCTCCTGGCCCATGCGCGTGCGGCTGCTGCTGGCCTACAGGGAAGGCGCGCCGAAGGTCATGACCGTGATGATGAAAGGCGCTGGCGAGACGCCTGTGCCGGAGGCCGTGGGCCAACCAGTGCCCGATTACGTCTTCGCCAATTACGAGGATTACGGTTACGGCCTCTTCCTGCTGGACGAAAAAAGCATGGGGACGGTGCTCGACCGTTTGGGCTCTGTGCGGGATGATTTCCTGCGCGCGCTGCTGTGGGGCTCTCTGTGGGACAGCGTGCGCGAAGCGGAGCTTGCGCCCACAAGCTACCTGAACCTCGCCATCAAACAGATCGCTGAGGAGCGCGACGAAGTGACCGTGCAGAGCATCACCGGCCGCATGCGTACGGCCTTCAACTATTATCTGTCGGACGCGCAGCGGCGCGAGCTGGCCGTGCCGCTTGAGCAGGTGCTCATGGATCGCATGATGAGGGCCGAGACGGTCGGGCTTCGCATCACTTACTTCCGCGCCTTTCAGGCCGTCGCGACGAGCAGCAGTGCGCTCGTCATGCTCAAAAAAATCCTCGCAGGCGAAGCGCAGGTTCCGGGCATGACCTTGCGCGCGCGTGATCGCTTCGACATCGTGACGGCGCTTGAGTCGCGCGGCGACCCAGAAGCCCCGGCGCTCCTGGAAAAGCTGAGCCGCACGGAGCAGACCGACGACGCGCGCCGCTACGCTTATGCGGCGGGCGCTGCGCACGCTGATGCCGCGACGAAGAAGCGGTATTTCGACGCCTACTTGACGGACGTGCGACTGGCCGAAAGCTGGATCGAAGCGAGCATCCCGACCTTTAACGTCGTGCAGCAATCGGCGCTCACGCTGCCCTTCCTTGAGCCCGCGCTCAAAGAGCTGCCCCGATTGAAACGCACGCGCAAGATATTTTTCGTCAACGGCTGGCTCTCGGCCTTCGTCGGCGGCCAATGCAGCGAGGCGGCGCTCTCGACCGTCCAGACTTTTCTCGGGCGCGAAAGCTCGCTCGACAGAGACTTGCGCCTCAAAGTCCTGGAGGTCGCGGACGACCTTGAGCGTTGCGTCCGCATCCGCGCCAAGTACGCGGGCCGTAGTTGAGCGCGCCCCGCGTGCTGCGAGGTGATAAACTTGAAGGCCGGGCGAGCATCCACCGTTTATCAGCGGAAAGCCAGTCTTAGGAGGTTTTCGAGATGACTACGGAAGTTATTCAGCAGACGACCGAACAACGCACTGTGCGACGAAAGGCGACGATAGAAGAGTTCTGGGCCCTGCCCGAATCCGTCCTCCCAACGGAATACATCAATGGAGAGATCATCATGGCTCCGACACCGACAGTCCCTCATCAGACTGTATTGCGAAACATATTTCGGGCGGTGGACGGGTTTGTCCAGCGTAACGCCCTCGGAAGCGTTCTTTTCTCGCCTATGGATGTCGTGCTGCCGACGGGCGAAGTCGTCCAGCCAGACCTCTTCTTCCTCACTCCCGAGGAGTGGGAGCGCCAACGCTCGGCCAAGCGCATCAACGGCGCACCGTCCTTTGCCGTAGAGATTCTTTCGCCCGGCTCGGTCAGGCACGATGCGATCACGAAGCGGAATTTGTACGAGCGAAACGGAGTCCGCGAATACTGGATCGTTGACCCGGAGGCGAAGACAATCGCGCAGCTCGTCTTGCACGAAGAGCATTACGCGTTAAGCGAGCTGGCGGAAAGCGACCTCATTCGCAGCCATGTCATGGAGGGTTTTGAGATGAATGTCGGCGAACTGCTCGGCATTTGACTGGCGCGATGCATGGTTCTCTAAGCATATGAATTCGACAACCTTTCTCGTCATCGCTGCCATAGCCATCGTAGTGCAGAGCTTCATGCTCTTCCTGGCGCTGTTCGAGCCCGGGCTGGACTACAAGATTTCGACGCAGGAGCCGGAGCCGCTGGCTTCGGACGAGTTCCTCTGCATCCTCGAAGCGATCACGGATGCGAAGGTCAACAATCATAACCGCATAGAAGTCCTGACCAACGGCGAGGTCTACTACGAGGCGGAGCTTGCGGCCATCCGCGCCGCCAGGTCGAGCGTCAATCTTGAGGCATACATCTTTCAGAAGGGCGAGGTCACGCGCCGCCTTTTAGAAGCCTTGACGGAGCGGGCCCGCGCCGGAGTCGAAGTGCGGCTCACCCTCGACGCCATAGGCTCTTTCGCCTCCTGGGAGAGCTACTTCCGTGAACTGCGCGCGGCGGGCGGGCGCGTCGGTTGGTATCACGGCTTCAAGTGGCAAACCCTCGCGCGCATCAACAATCGCACGCACCGCGAGATCATAGTCGTGGACGGGCGCGTAGGCTTTCTCGGCGGCGCAGGGTTCGCCGATCACTGGCTTAAAGGGGATGAGCGCAACCCGCGCTGGCGCGACACCATGTTCCGCATAGAGGGCCCGGCCGTCGCCTCTCTTCAGGCAGCGTTCATCGAGAACTGGCTCGAAGCTTCGGGCGAGATTCTGACCGACAAAAAGTTTTTCCCGCCGCAGGATGAGCCCGGCGAAACGCCCGCGCTCATCGTTGACAGCTCTCCGACGACAGGGATGTCCACGCGCGCGCGCATACTCTACCAAACACTTCTCGCCTCCGCGCGCCGGAGCATCCTGATTACGACGCCCTACTTCCTGCCAGACCGCAGCGCCCGCGCCGAGATGGTTCGCGCCATCCGCGAGCGCGGCGTCGAGATCAAGATCATCGTCCCCGGACACCACAGCGATCATCTTTTGACGCGCCGCTCAAGCCGCCGTCTGTTCGGCGACCTCTTGAGGGCCGGGGCACAAATCTACGAGTATGAACCGGCGATGATTCACACCAAGACGATGGTCGTCGACGGGCTGTGGTCTGTGGTCGGCTCGACCAATTTCGACAATCGCTCTTTCGGCCTCAACGACGAGGTCAATCTGGCCGGACGTGACGAGGCGCTCGCGGCGCGCATCGCCGAAGATTTCGCCCGCGACCAGCAGCAGAGCCGCGCCGTCTCCTACGAAGAATGGAGCCGCCGCTCCATCTTCGAGCGTATGCATGAATGGGTCGGCTGGGTGCTCGAAAGACAGCAGTGAAATGGAAGCGCACTCGTTTCGCATCGTCACCTACAACGTTCACAAGTGCCGGGGCCTTGACCGTCGTGAGCGCCCCGCTCGTATCGCACAGGTGCTCGGCGAGACCGGGGCTGACCTCGTCGCGCTCCAGGAAGTCCTGAGCATTGAGGATAGTGTGCGCGAGCGTCATCAGGCGCGCTACATAGCCGAAGAGCTTGGGATGCAGTATCACATCGGAGAGAATCGCAGGCTCGGCGGCGGGGCTTACGGAAACGTTATCCTGAGCCGCCTGCCGCTCGCAGGCGTGCAGAACTATGACATCACCTGGCGCGGGCGCGAGGCGCGGGGCTGCCTTCGCGCAGACGTGCGCGAAGGCCGAGCGGGCCTCGTTCACGTCTTCAACGTTCATCTCGGCACGGCCTTCTTCGAGCGGCGTCATCAGGCGCGCGAGCTGGTGGGCCCGCGCATTCTCTCGAACCCGGAGCTGCGGGGCGCGCGTCTGGTGCTCGGGGACTTTAACGAGTGGACGCGCGGGCTGGCCTCGCAACTCTTGGGCGCGCATCTCAAGAGCGCGGACATACGCCATCACCTGCGCCGCGCCAGAACCTATCCGGGCCCGCTGCCCTTCCTGCACCTGGATCACATCTACTACGACCGCGAGCTTGAGCTGCTCCGTCTTTCGCTTCACAGGAGCCGCACGGCGCTCATCGCCTCGGATCATCTTCCGCTCGTCGCAGACTTCCGCCTGCGCTCCGAAATCCTGAACGGAGCTTGAGAGACAAGCTGTCGGTTTAGGCTCTAGCTTCTGCCGCGAGGCTCGGCTGGCTGTGGGCCCAACTGTGCGGGCCCGTCGGCTTTAACAGGAGGGAGATGCTTGGCCGCCTCGTTCGTGATGATGCAGAGGCCGGACACTTTGAGGGCCGCGAGGCTGCGCATCATCTCGACTGCCTCCATGTACGAGAGGCTTGATGCTTCGCAGCCGCGCTCGCTCGTCACGGCCCATCGTCGTTCACCGAGTTCGCCCATTCTTTCTGGATTTCCTTAGTCTGACTCTGAAGCGAAGTGTAACGGATGGCAGTCCTCTCGACCAAACCGGAGAGCAGCCGCGCGCTCGCGCTCGTTTCTCAAGCGTCCGTGGCGAGGCGCAGACCTGCGAAGGCTATGCGAAAGTGGCGGCGGAAGAAGTTGCGGAAAGAGTTGCGGAGCACCGTCGGGCGGGTGGCCCAGGAGCCGCCTTTGAGGACGCGGTGGTCGCCGTCGAACCAGACTTCGGAATATTCCGGGTACGGGAAAGCTTTGAAGCCGGGGAAGGGCCCAAACGCATCGGCCGTCCATTCCCAGACGTTGCCGGTCATGTCCAGACAACCTTCGGCGCTCGCCCCTTCGGGAAAACTGCCCACAGGCGTCGTGCCCCAGTAGCGGTTATCGAAGTTGCAGAGAGCTGGCGAAGGAGGCGCGTCGCCCCAGCTATAGCGACGCTTCTCCCGCCCGGCGGCGGCCCTTTCCCACTCGGCTTCAGTCGGCAATCGCTTGCCGGCGAAACGCGCGTAGGCTTCGGCCTCGTACCAGCTAACGCCCGTGACAGGGTGCTGTGGGCCAAAACCGTCTTCGTCAAACATCGTCCGCACCTTGAAGCCGTCGCCGTTCTTCGTCCAGTAGAGCGGCATGGCCCAACCCTCGCGCTCGCGCCACTGCCAGCCCTCATCGCTCCACCACTCGCGCCGCGCGTATCCGCCCTCTTCGATGAAGCGCGCATACTCCTCGTTGGTCGTAAGCAGCCTGTCCAGCTTGAAGGCGGGCAGAGAGACTGTGTGCGAGGGAAGTTCGTTATCGTAAGCGAAAGAATCGCCGGTCAAAGAGTCTTGGGCTGCTGCTCCCATCTCGAACTCGCCTGCGGGAATCTCAATCATCCTGGGCCCAGGGGGAGCTTCGCGCGCCGAGATTGAATCAACAGCACGGCGCGCGTCGTCCATGTCGGGGCGCACCTTCTTCTCGGGCGCGAGCAGGTGCAGCAGGTAGCAGAGCGTCTCCTGATGCTGGTACTCATGCTCAAGCACCAGGCGAAAGACGTAAGCGTCGCGCAGCAGCGGGTCTGCCTCGTCCAGCGTTGTGCGATCAAGAAGGCGAAAGGCTTCGTCGCGGACTCTTCCGAGGTATGCTTCCATCTCGCGGCGAGAAGGCAGATTCTTAGAGTCCTCGCGCGGCGTGCGTATGGGGTCGAAGACGCGCTCGTAGTGCTCGTCGGGCGCGCTTTGACCATCGAGCTTTTGCAGCAGCCAGTAGGATTCAAAGACGCCTATGTGGGCCAAGTGCCAGATCACGGGGCGAAAGCCGAAGCCCGGGCTCTCGTGCAAATCCTCTTCGCGGGCCATGTCGAACAGGCGCGTGGTCGCGGCGCGCGCCGCCGTCATCAACTCTTTGATCTCTTCGGCTCTACTGTCTGCCAACTGCTCTCTCCCTGTGGTCGTTACCCGTGGCGATAAGTTATCATAGCAGAGACCGCACGACGAGCAGGGGCTTTGCGAAATCAACTTGCCCGGAGAAAGGGCAAGGCAGAAGGAAACATGAATGTCAGAGCAGGCTCCTGACAAACGGGGCGGCGACCGGCTCCGCATACACAACCTAGTCCGCACAGCAGACCTGCGCGCGCAGTTCGCAAAGGATGTCCGCGACGGCCTCAAGGCGCATCCCCGCCGCCTCTTCCCCAAATATTTTTACGACGAGCTGGGCTCGCAGCTTTTTGAAGCGATCTGCCTGCTGCCGGAGTATTACCTGACGCGGGCGGAGAACGAGATTTTGACGCGCTACGCGGACGAGATGGCCGAATCGGTCGCCGGCCGCAAGAGGCTTTTGGAGATGGGCAGCGGCAGCGCCTTTAAGACGCGCCGCATCATCGAAGCCATCCTTCAGCGCCAACGCGAGCTGCTCTTTATTCCCGTTGACATCTCGCCGGCGGCGCTTGAGACAAGCTCGCGCGTGCTCCTGCAATCTTACGCCGGGCTGCGCATAGAGGCTTACGCGAGCGATTACTTCGACGGGCTGGCCGCGCTCCGCGAGCTGAAGGAGAGCGTGAGGGACGCCACGCTGGCTCTCTTTCTCGGCTCAAACATCGGGAACTTCGACGCGGCAGAGTCGCGTGCCTTCCTGAGCGCCCTGCGCGGCGTGCTGCGCGCGGGCGACGGCCTGCTGCTCGGCGCTGACTTGCGCAAAGAGCGCGCCGTGCTCGAAGCGGCTTACGACGATTCGCTCGGCATCACCGCCGCCTTCAACCTGAACCTGCTGGCGCGCATCAACCGCGAGCTTGACTCGGACTTCGACCTGCGCGCCTTTCGTCACCTGGCCGTCTACAACGAAGAGCTTGGGCGCGTGGAGCTTTATCTTGAGAGTCGGCGCGCGCAGGCCGTCCGGCTAGGCAAGCTTGGGATGGAAGTCAGCTTCGCCGAGGGCGAGCGTATTCATACGGAGAACTCACACAAGTACACGGTCGCGGGCCTATCGGAGCTTGCCGCCGCGACCGGCTTTGAGCGCACGCGCACCTGGCTCGATAGCGAGCAGCGTTTCAGCAGCAACCTCTTTCTGGCCGTCTAGACCGAATATGCGCCCCGACCAACAGAGCCCAGCCACACCAGCCGCAAACGCCGCGCAGGCAGATTGTGGGCCCAACGCTGCGGGCCCGGCTGGCGACGCTTCTGTGAAGCAGCCGTCTGGCCGCGCAGTCTTCCCGCTTCTGACCGACCCGGTCTCGAAATCCTCTTCCGCGCTCTTTGAAGAGAACCTGCGGCGCGGCGCAAAGCCCACCTCCGAATGGATGTGCGGCGTCGAGTTCGAGCTGTTCGGCTATGACATGCGGCGCGACCTTCAGCGCCTGACGCCTGTGCAGGTGCAGAGAGTGCTCGCCGGGTTTGCTCCTTCCTCGAACGATCTGGTCTATGAAGGACGCACGCTCGTAGAGGTCAACGCAGGACAGATGAATCGCCTGACGGTCGAGCCGGGCGGGCAGGTCGAGTTCTCCGGCGCGCCGCAACGCCGTCTTTCGGATGTCGAGCGCGAGCTTGGCCGCTACTTGACGCGCCTGCACGAGATTGCCGAGGGCGACTGCCTGGCCTTTCTCGCCTGCGGCTTCGACCCGCTTCGCACGCTCTCAGAGCAGCAATGGTTTCCCAAGCTGCGCTACGACGTGATGCGCCCTTACCTTGCGGGGCGCGGGAGCCGTGCGTGGGACATGATGACGCGCACCTGCGCCGTGCAAACGAACCTCGATTACGGAGACGAACGAGACCTCGCCCGAAAGTTCCTCGTCGGCAACCGTCTTGCGCCTATTGTTACGGCCATCTTCGCCAACTCGCCTTTCGAGCAGGGCCGCCCCTCGGGCTACAAATCAACGCGCGCCGCCGCCTGGCTCGCCACCGACGACGACCGCACGGGCCCATCGCCGCCCGCCCTCGGTGACGAGTTCTCGCCCGCAAGCTTCGTCGCCTACGCTCTGGACGTGCCGATGATCTTCGCGCAGCGCGACGGCCGCTATCTGGATGGGCCCACGGGAAGAAAGTTCGGGGACTTTCTCGAAAGCGGCTGCGAGGGGGTAACGCCAGTCTTCGGCGACTGGGCCGATCACTTGACGACGCTCTTCACGGACGCACGCCTCAAGCAGCACATAGAGATGCGCAGCGCCGACTGCGGCAATCCTTCGATGACGCTCGGCTTGCAGGCCCTCTGGCGGGGCTTGATGTATGACGGCGCGGCGCTCGACGAGGCTTTGCGACTGGCCCCGCGCCTGAGCCTGGAAGAGATGCGCAGGCTGCAAGAGTGTGTGGCGCGCGACGGCCTGTCTGCGCGTTACGGGAATATCAACATCCTCAGCCTGGCGAAAGAGGTGGTCACGCTCGCGGGCGAGGGCCTGGCGCGAGTCGCTCCGGAAGAGTTGAAGTACCTGGACGTGCTGCGCCAGCAGGTTATCGAAGAGGAAATCTGTCCGGCGGATATTCTGCTCCGCAACTGGCACGGCTCCTGGCATGGCTCCACAGGCCGCCTCGTCGAATACCTGCGCATAGCCTGAACAGTCCACTCGCGCATTTAAAGACTTATGTCCACGACCGATCAAGAAGAGTCGCCCGCGCTCGTAGAGTTCGAGCGTGTCAGCTACAGCGTCGAAGGCGTCGCCCGGCCGATCATCTCGGGCCTAGAGTTGACCGTCTTGCGCGGCGAGACCCTGGTGCTGCTCGGAGAATCGGGGTGCGGAAAGACCACTACGCTCAAGCTGGTCAACCGGCTGCTGCTGCCGACCGAAGGCAGGGTGCTGGTGGAAGGGCGCGCGACTGACGAGTGGGATGCTATCCGGTTGCGGCGACGCACGGGCTACGTGATTCAGGAGGGCGGGCTCTTTCCGCACTTCACGGTCGAGCGCAACGTGGGCCTAGTGCCGAGGCTCGAAGGATGGGAAGAGGAGCGCACAAGCGCACGTGTCAGAGAGCTGCTCGCGCTCGTCGGGCTTGACGAGCAGGCTTTCGCTCATCGCTACCCGCGCGAGCTGTCGGGCGGGCAACGTCAGCGCGTCGGCGTGGCGCGCGCTCTGGCCGCCGAAGCCCCGCTGCTCCTGATGGACGAGCCCTTCGGCGCGCTCGACCCTTTGACGCGCGCGAGCCTTCAGAGAGAGTTCGCGGAGCTTTCCACTCGTCTGCGAAAGACGGTCATCTTCGTCACGCATGACGTGCGTGAAGCCCTGCTGCTCGGCACGCGCATCGGCTTGATGCGCGAGGGCCGCATGCTCCTGCTCGCTGCGCCCGAAGAATTTCTCAAATCGGACGAGCCCTACGCGCGCGCTTATCTTGAAACGCTTGGTGTCGGCGACAAGGCTGGCGGGGCTGTGGGCCCAGGCGGGAGGAGCCTATGAGCGCCTGGGAGTTCCTTCGCGGCAACTGGACAGACATCCTGGCGCACGTCGAGCAGCATTTGTGGCTCGTCCTCGTCTCGACTTTCGTGGCCGTCCTGCTGGGCGTGCCCGCAGGCATTCTTCTGACGCGCTACAGGCGTTTGCGCGCTCCCGTGCTCGGCCTCGCCAACATCATGCAGACCGTTCCGAGCCTCGCGCTCTTCGGCCTGCTCATTCCGATTCCCTTCATCGGCGGCATCGGCCGCACGACGGCCATCATAGCCCTCGTCCTCTACGCGCTGCTGCCCGTGATACGCAACACCGTGACGGGCATCCTCGGCGTAGACCCAAACGTGCGCGAGGCCGCCGTCGCAATGGGCATGACCGATTGGCAGGTCTTGTGGCAGGTCGAGCTGCCGCTGGCGATGAGCGTCATTCTGACGGGCGTGCGCGTGGCGATGGTGATTACGATAGGCGTCGCGGTGATCGCGGCGGCCGTGGGCGCGGGCGGTCTCGGAGAATATATCTTTCGCGGCCTGCGCCAGTTTGACAACCGGCTGCTGCTGGCGGGGGCTGTGCCTTCGGCGCTGATGGCGCTCGTCGCAGACTTCGCGCTCGGGCTTTTGGAGAAGCGTTTCGCGGCCGCGCGCATGGGCGCAAGGGAGCAGGGCTTGCCCCTCGTCAGGCGCGCTGTGTGGGCCATGCTCGCAGTCGTGCTCGCGCTCGGCCTCTACGGCGCGTGGCGCGGCGCGCGCCCGGGTGGAGCGCAAACGGCAGCCGGGCAGGAGCAGCCGTCGCGCGTCGTCGTCGGCTCGAAGGATTTCACGGAGTCCGTGCTGCTCGCGGAGATCGTCGCGCAGATGCTCGAAGCGCGCGGCGTCCAGGTAGAGCGCCGTTTCGAGCTGGGCGGAAGCCTTGCTCACCAGGCGCTCGTCACGGGCCAGATAGATTGCTACCCGGAATACACAGGCACTTCGTTTGTCGAGATTTTCAAGCACGCCCCGATCACAGACCCCGGCGCTGTCTACGCCGAGGTGCAGCATGAGTACGCCGCGAAGTTCAATGTCGAGACGAGCCCGCCGCTCGGCTATAGCAACGACTTTGCGATACTGGTTCGCGGCCAAGACGCGCGCCGTCTTAATCTCAAAACCATCTCGGACGCGGCGCGCTATGCTGCGGGGTGGCGCGCGGGCTTCGGGCAGGATTTCATGTCGCGCGCGGATGGCTACGCCGGTTTCTCGCGCGCCTACGGCTTGCGGTTCGCCGAGCCTCCGCGCGAGATGGACTTGTCGCTCACTTACCGCGCGCTCGCTTCCAAACAGGTCGATTTGATCGCGGGCAATTCCACAGACGGCCTGATCGCGGCCCTAGACCTCTTCCAACTCGCGGACGACCGCCGCTACTTTCCGCCTTACGAAGCCGTCATCCTCGCCCGCCGTGACACCCTCGCGCGCACGCTTGCGCTCGGAGATGTGCTCAAGCTTCTGGGCGGGGCCATCTCAACAGAGGACATGCGCCGCCTCAACTACGAAGTGGACGGGCGCAGGCGTGACCGCCGCGAGGTGGCGCGCGAGTGGATCAGTAAAGCAGCCAAGAGTGACAAGTGATGAGCGACAAGCTAATATCGGGCTGTTAGCTTGTCACCGAGTCACTGTTTTCACGGGGGAGTTCTATGGCTTTGTCTGAGCATGAGGTGACGATCAGTACCGGGCGGCGCGCTCAGGATGGTCGCTTGCGGCTCTCGGTTTTCGCGGACGGGTTGCTGTCCTTAGGCATCGAGGGGCAGGGCGAGAGAGTGCCTACGCTCCTGTTGACTTTGGAGCAGGCACGGCAGTTACAGGATGCGCTGGCGCAGCTCATCCCTCTGGCCGTAGACGATGAGGAGCGCGCGGCCAGGCGCGGCCCGCAGGTCGAAGCGTGGCAGGGCGTAGACCGTAGAATGTCCGGCGATAGAGAAAGAAGGGAGCGATGCTGAATCCAGTATCGCTCCCCTCTTCTCTTAATCCGGCATTTGACATCCGCTTTATTACTTCTTCGATGTCAGGGTAATGCGTATGGGCTCGCTCAAAGAGCTTAAGGCTATCTCCTCGACCTCGGACTTTTTGTATCCCTTGGCCGTGGTATTCATCTTCAGCTCGCCCATGTGCAGCGGCGGCAGGACGACCACGCCCTTGTCGTTAGTCCAGGCCCATGATTCGCACAGGTTGCCGTCCCCCCACGTGGAGACGATCTTGACGTAGGCTCCCTTGACCGGGTTGCCCTGTTCGTCTGTGACGACCACTACGGCTCGGCCGATGCCGCCGGGATGGCTCGGCGCGTGGCCCATCTTGAGCATCTGTTCGGTGTCTTGCGTCGGCTGGGGCTCGCTCGTTTCCTGGGCCAGGCCCAGGGTCAGTGTCGCGCCGATAATGAGGACGGCGACCAAAAATTTGCGCATCTCGTTTTGAACTCCTTGCAGTAAAAAATTTTCCTGGGAAATTGAGACTCGTGTTTTCAGGTGAGACGGATTATCCGAAACCCTGGCTCGGAAAAACTTTCGGCCGCGCCCCGTCGAGGAGGCTTTCTCTTCCCGAGGGCGTGCCGCCAGGTTGATTATACTGACTTGCCACCGGATTTTGAACAACTATATTTTCCGCTATAGAATCAGGAGCATGAGTACAGAAATTTATGCGGACGCGCAGAGCGTCGGGCGCAAAGCGGGCTGGCGAAATATCTTTAACGTGGCGCTGGCTGCGCTGCTTGTGTGCGCGGTCGGCGTGGCCGTTTTCGCGGCTTTTCATTTGACGCTACAGCGTCGTCCGGGCGCAGGCGCACGGGCGGGCGAGACGGCGGCGGCGGCCGAGAAGGCTCCGGGCTCTTGGGCCATTCGCGGCGCGCTCACGGAGACCTGCACTTGCTCCGTGCCCTGCACCTGCAACTTCGGCGAGCAGCCTTCGCCTCATTCCTATTGCTATCCGTTCTATTCCTACCACATCGTCAAGGGCAACTACGGCGGCCTGTCGCTCGACGGCCTGCACTTCGGCTCGGCGGATTTGAAGAACGGGCGGACGATGTTCATAGACGAGCGCGCCACGGAAGAGCAGCGCGCGGCCCTGCGCCTCATTATGGCGCGCATGATCGAGCGCGTCTCGGCCGCAGAGGCCGAGGCGAGGGCCACAGAGATGGCCCCGCGCATCATTTATGCGGCGGTCAAACAGGAGTACGGTGATCGCAGCAATCACCTGGAAGTCGCGGGCCTGGGCCAATTCTCGGCCGACTATGTTATGGGGCTGGACAAATCCCAGCCCGTCATCGTGCGCAACAATACCACCTGGCGGATACGCGAGGCGATCAAGGCTAAGACTACTGTGTATCGCATCAAGGCCGGGAAAGATTCGATTGACCTGAAAGAGACAAACAGCAATCAGGGCGAGTTCGAGTACACGGACAAGACTGACTTCGGCGCGCCCGCACGCTGGAACTGCGGCGCGGAGGGCGGCGCAGCCGCAGCAGCGGCGGCAAAGGGCCCAGGAGCACAGGGCGAACAGATGTGCGGACACTGACAGGGAAAGGACGGGACGGGAATGACGCTCATAGACTTACTGATACTACTGCTGGTCGCGGGTCTGTGCGGGTCTTTGGGCCAGGCCATCAGCGGTTATTCGCGCGGGGGCTGTTTGGTTTCCATCGCGCTCGGATTTATCGGGGCGCTCATAGGGATGTGGCTCGCGCGCCAGCTAGGCTTGCCCGAACTGTTCGTTCTCCCGGTCGGCGGCACGCGCTTTCCCATCATCTGGTCAATCATCGGCTCAGCCCTCTTCGTCGCCATCATCAGCTTCATCGCCCGCAGCCGAGCGTAAAAGAAGGGATGAGGGATGAGGGATGAAAGGAATGCTTCCCCGGCTTGAATGCTTTCTTCTTCATCCCTCATCCCTCATCCCTTGTCCTGTGGTCATGGCTTCGGGTACACTCGTGTAAAGGCTCATTAGATTTTTGGTGGAGATGAAAAGGCGCGCCGGGCGGGACTCCTGCCGGTCAACTGCGCGCGCGTCAGGCTCGAACTTTCTTTTTTTATGACTGTCCTACAGAGAACCCCCAGGCAAAGCGGTGCGCCCGACCTGGGTGAATTTCGCAGGCGCTATCCTCTGACGGTCGCCAATTTCGGCGCGCTCGCCAATCGCGAGGCATGGCTCGGCCGCATCTGGGAGACGGACGCCCGGTGGCAACGCGCGATGGAAAGCGAGGGGAAGGCGCAGGAGGTTATAGTGCGCGGCGCTGCGCCCACGCGCCTCAACGTCGAAGCCGAATTCGATATTATTTATGCGGGCGGGCAGGTGGGCCTGCTGCACGCGGCCGTGATGGCCGGCCGCTTCAATCGTCGCGTGATGGTCTTCGACGCCTCGGCGGTGGGCCTGGCGGACAGGGCTTGGAACATCTCCGACGAAGAGCTGCGAGAGTTCGAGACGGCCGGACTGTTGACGAAGGAAGAGGCCGAGGCGGCGGTCATCAATCGTTATCGCTCCGGCTTCGTCAAATTCCACGACGCCGCGTCGCGCCTGAAGACGCCGCCGCTCTGGATGCAAGGCGTGCTCAATGTCGCGCTCGACGCAGACAAGCTGCTGGCGCTGGCGCGTGCGAAGCTACAGGCCGCGCAAACGCGGTCGGCTTTGATCGAAGGACAGAGGCTAGTCCGCTGTTACGTCCAGCATGATCGCGTCCTGGTGGAAGTCGAAGACCTGCGCACGCGCCAGCATCGCCTCTTCGCCTCTCGCCTCTTCGTAGATTCGACCGGCCCCAACTCATCGGTCGCACGACAACTTCAGGACGCACTCTCGATCACGCACGTCTGCCCGACGGTGGGTTCGGTTGCGCGCGGCTTTGTGCGGGGCGCTGAGCCCGACCGCGTGGATTTCGGAGTCGGCGAAATACTCGTGAGCAACGAGGACGCCAGCGACCACCGGCAGTTGATCTGGGAAGGATTTGCCGGAAGCCCGCAGCGCGACGAATACACGACCTATCTCTTCTTCTACGATTGCGTCAACTCGCCGGCCGACAAATCGCTGCTCGCGCTCTTCGAGCGTTACTTCGAGTCGCTGCCTCGCTACAAACGAACGGGTGCGCAGTGGCGAGTCATGAAGCCTGTCTTCGGTTACGTTCCCGGTGTGCAGACGATGGGCTGGAACACGCGCAAGCGCACGACCGCCTCTGACCGCATCATGCTGGTGGGCGAAGCGGCGGGACTGGCGAGCCCCTTACCCTTCTGCGGCATAGGCTCGCACGTCCGTCACCTGCGACGCCTCACGCACCTGACCGAGCTGGCGCTTGCCGCAGACCTGCTCGACGCGGCTTCGCTCTCCGAGATCAGCTCGGCCGAGCCGCGCGTAGCGCAGATGTCCAGCCTGGCAGAGTTCATGCGGCCGACGCCGAAGAGTACGCCAGCGGCCGTCAACGAAACTCTCAACGCCGTGATGGCCGCCCTGCACGGCCTTGACGAGCGGGTGCGGCGCGAGCTTTTTCAGGATCGCATGACCTTTACGGCCTTCAAGAATCTGCTGAGCCGCACGGCCAAGCTCTACCCGCGCATCTTTCAGCGCGTGCGCGAGCACCTGGGCGCGCGCGGCACATTCTGGTGGGTAGCCAACGTGGTCGAGGCGTTGCTGAGCGAAAGGCGCGAGCGCTCTATGGAGACGGCGGCGGCCGAAGCCGAGCACGGCGAAGATGCAGCCCAAAGCTTCGCCCGCCACGTCCGTATCTACAAGACTCGGCCCGAAGCGTAGACCGGATGTGCGTCCGATGTGACTGTGCGGGCAGAGCAGAGAAGGCTCGTTAAGGCGCTGAAGGCTTTTGTGCGCCGTGGTCGCGGCCGTAGTCTTTGATGTAATCCTTCATCCCGAACTCCACCCAGCTCAGGCCGTAACGCTTGGCTTCGCGCAGAGCCTCTGCGCCAGACCAGCCGTCATGCGTGATGCGGTAGACGGCTATGACCGTGCCCGTCCTGTCGGCCCCGCGTTTGCAGTGGACGAAGACTGGCTGGTTGGCCGCGTCGTTAATCAGCGCCAGAGCGCGCTCGACCTGCTCGTCGCGCGGCCGATCTAAACCTTCCATCGGGATATTGAAATAGCGCAGGCCCAGTGCGCGCGCTTCCCTCTCTTCGGCGCGCGAGCGTTCGTCGGCCGCGCGCAGGTTGAGCACGGTCTTGATGCCCAGGGCCACGAGGCGCTGGATGCCTTCGGGGCGCGGTTGTGCGCCGCGATAGAGCCCCTGGTTGACTTGATGAAAGTTAGGCAGCTCCGGATAGCGCGGCTCCAAGCTCTGCGCCGAGACCGTCGAGAGGCAGAACTGGATGGCGAGTATGAGAACGGCGAGCGTTTTAAATCTTCTATCTCTCATCCCTTTTTATCACCTGTGGAGGTAAAACGGCGGGGGGCCTCTGGGGGGGGAAGTCTACGGGAAACTTTTTCGTGCGCCCGGACAGCGGCCGGGGTTTTGTAGCGTTCATCGTCAGAGCGCTCGCGCGCCGGGTCACGGCGCTCCGACGATGGACGCTTAAGGATTAAGTTTTTTCGCGGCCGGTTGTTGTCGACTCGTCAGTCGCAACGGAGCGCGAGCGAGGGGCTCCTTCATAGCGCCGGCTCTTCTTTCTGAACATCCTCTCGGCAAGAAAGAATCTTTCCAGGTAGCGCGACGCTCTCCGGCCTCTCTGGCCTGCAACTCTTTAAGTTACTTCGTAGTGAATCACGATGATGCTGTTCTGATTGGCCGGGTAGCTTGTGCCGTCAATCTCGACGCTCGTGATTCTGCCATTGTCCGGGTGATCGTAATTGAATTTTCCACCCGTACCGTTGTTCTCCTTGAGCTTCTTGGAGGTCTCTATCTTGAGAGAGCCGCCTTTGATGGTTAGAGGGTCATCAGGCATTTTCTTTGCTCCTTCTGAGGTTGAGGTTTAGATTCATCAGTCTTCAGCGAATCTCGCTGAGACGCTTGCGCGCGTATTGTATATCTGGTCGGGCGCGATAGCTATGGTAGATTTCGGCTCCCCATTTCTGTTCGAGCCGGGCGAGGAGTTCTGAGGCGTGCGAGGAATATTCGTGCGCCTTCACCTGGTCGCCGGTGCGCCGGGCGGAGAGCGCGGCAATGAGCCATGCTCGCCACTCGGCTTCCTGGTCGCCGAGCCGCGCCGTCGTCTCCTGAGCGCGAAGCGCGGCCGTCAAGGCATTTTGAATATCGCCACTTTCAAGGATGGCTTCGGCAAGCGCGAGGGTTGCCTTGGCGCTCAGCCAGGGGTCGCCTGAGCGCGCGGCCATCGCGGCCGACTCTTCGCACGAAGACCTGCCTGCGCTCGCCGCCCCCGAGAAGAGCTGCGCCAGGCACAACACGATCTTGGCCTGGATGGCCGTGTCCTGAAATTTAGTTCCGGCCAGAGCGAGCGCCTCCTCCCCCTTCTTTCTGGCGTCGGCCAGACGCCGCTCGCTCAAGGCCATCTCGGCGCTGCGTTCGGTCACGTCGGCCACCAGCGCCTTCGAGCCGCCGCTCGGCTTCTTGCCCAGCTCAAGCGAATCCTTGAGCAGCGAGCGCGCGTCCTCATAATTCCCCATCTGCCATGCCAGATTGCCTCGATCCATCAGGTTGTAGCCGAGCTTGAGCTGGTCGCCGAGAGAGCTGTTCGTGTTGTAGCTGGTCTGGAAATGCTCGAACGCCTCCGTGTAGCGCGCCTGACGGACGAGCACGCGTCCGATCTCGCTGTGCGAGGATGCGACCTGCGCCAGGTTTCCCCACTCCTCGCCGAGCTTGAGCTGCTGCTCGAAAGCCTTGAGCGCCTCGGCGTAATCTCCCTTGAGGCGATAGGCGCGGCCCAAGAGCAGGAGCGCCGTCGAGGTCTCCTGCCGGTAGCCGCCCTCCTGATAAAATTTGAGCGCAGGCTCGATATAACGCAGCGCCTCGTCGGCGTTGCCCTGCTGTATGCGCAGGCTGGCGAGCGAGAAGAGAGCCCGCGCCTCGTTGCGCCGCCCCTTGTAACGCTTGGCGAAATCCAAAGCCTGCTGGAAATAGGTCTCGGCCTCGGCGTAATCTCCGTCTGCGAGGTAGGCGTAGCCCAGATCGACCAGGCCGCGCGCCGTCAGGTTCTCCATCCCTTTGGCCTGCGCCAGCTCGACGGCCCGGCGCGCGTACTCCTGCGACTGCGCGGTGTTGCCGGCAGTGTAGGCTACGCTGCTCAGTTGAAGAATGGCCCTGATCTGCTGGTGCTCGTTATTGGAGACGCGCGCAGTCTCAAGGGCCTGCTGCAACTGGGCCTGGGCTTCAGCCGTCTTTCCCGTCGTATCGTAGAGAAGGCCGCGCTGGTAGTACACTTCCGTCAGCCCCTCCATGTTGCCGAACGCCCGGTAGAGAGTCTCGGCCTTCTCGAAGGCCGCGAGCGCGCTCGGGATGTCCTGCTTCTGGCTGTAAAGTATTCCGGCGCGGAGATAGGCTGTCGCATACTGCGGATTACGATTAATGGCTTCGACGTAATTCTCTATCGCCCTTTCCGGCTCGTAGTTCTTCTCGCAGGCGCGCCCCAAATCTACGTAGACCTGCGGCTGGTCTGACAAGAGCTGTGCTATCTGGCGATAGAAGTCTACGGCCTGCGCGGTGTTGTTGGGGCCCGGCGTGACCGTCGCCGTGATCGCGTCCAGGTAGAGAAGGTCTGAGGCAGGCAGCGCGGAGCGGTCTGAGACGAGCGGCCACACTTTCAGCAGCTCGTCCTTGGCCTTGTCGGAATAATCCAACTCCATCAGGGCTTCGGCCAGGCGCGCATGCGCCAGCGGGAAGTTGTTATCCTCGGCGAGCGCCTGTTCCAGGGCGCGGCTCGCCTGGTAGTAGGCCCCGTCGCGCAGAGCGTCCGTACCCGTCTTGTACCATCGCTCGGCTTCCGGCGTCGGGCGGTGCGGGCGCGGCCTCAAGAGCTTCACGCCCACCCACCCGACCAGCGCCACTGCGAGAACGGCGAGCAGTACCGTGAAGATCGAGATACGCGGCTCTCTGAGCGTCTCTGAGAGAGCTACGAGGGCGCTCGTCTGCGAGGTCTTCATTCCGCTTCTCTGTGCCAGGCGCTTCGTCACGTGCTTATCGTCGCTGATGCCCAGACGCACGCGGCGCAGATCGTTGAGCAGCTCTTCGGCCGTCTGGTATCTTTGGCCCGGCTCCTTCTGAAGCGCCTTCATCGTCACACGATCAAGCTCCTTTGGCACCCTCTCGTTGATCTGCGATGGCGGCGGAGGCATGACATGTATGACCTGCGCGGCGATCTCAAGCACGCTCCCGCCGGAGAAGGCCGGCTGGCCCGTGATGCATTCGTAGAGCAGCGCGCCCAGCGCGAAGAGGTCTGAGCGAGCATCGACGGCGGCGCTCTTGGCCTGCTCCGGAGAGAGATAGAGCGGCGTGCCGACGACGACATCGCTATGCGTGCGCGTCGCGAGCATGGTATTGGCATCCGGGTCTGCCTCGGCCGTCTCCTCGTCCTCGTTGATCTGCTTGGCGAGGCCGAAGTCCAAGACCTTGACCTGCCCGCGCGTGTTGATGAGGACGTTCGACGGCTTGATGTCGCGATGAATGATGCCACGGCCGTGCGCTTCCGCGAGCGCCTCGGCCACCTGCTCGATGATTTCCAGCGCGCGCCCGAGCGTCAGCCCGCTCTCGTAGAGGATGTCGCCGAGCGTCTGTCCCGTGACCAGCTCCATCACTATGAAGGGGTGGCCGTCCTGCGTCTCGCCGTAATCGTAGATGGTGGCGATGTGCGGGTGAGAGAGCGCGGAGATGGCGCGCGCCTCGCGCAGGAAGCGGGCGCGATAGTGGTGATTGTCAGAGGTCTCGTTGAGGAATTTGAGGGCGACGCGTCGCCCCAGATGCGTATCCTCGGCCAGGTAGACGACGCCCATTCCGCCCTCGCCGAGCTTCTCCAGAATGCGATAATGAGAGATGGTCTGTCCCTTCATCCTGCTGCCGAAATCATTCGAGTAAAATTCTTTGGCCGAGAAGAGACGGGCGAGCGTCTGCGATACGCATTCTCGGCGCAAAGGTCGGGGGTGGGCTGTTGTAGTGCAGTGCAGCTACGACCGACATTCTCCGCTAAATCCAACCGTTTTCCAAGCGAGGAACCGTCCGGCTCCGTTATCTTCCTCGAAGAACCGAAGGAATACGCGCCGGAGACTGGCGAAAGATAGCATGTCTCTTATCAAATCTCTCTCGCCCCCGTCGGAATCTCTCACTTTTCGGTTAGCGAGCGCCGGGCGGCGCGCACAATCTCTAAGGCTTCAGCGGTCGTCGCGGCGCGCGCCGTGAGGTGTCCCATCTTGCGCCCCGGGCGCGGGACGCGTTTACCGTAAAGATGCAGCTTGACCATCGGAAAGGCGCAGGCGGCAGGCCAGCGCGGCTCGCCCTGCTGCCAGAGGTCGCCCAAAAGATTGGCCATCGCCGCCGCGCCGTAGGTCATCTCGGTCGCGCCTAGCGGCAGGGCGCACACGGCCCTGAGCTGCTGCTCGAACTGGCTGGTCACGCAGGCGTCTATGGTGAAGTGGCCGGAGTTGTGCGGGCGCGGCGCAAGCTCGTTGACGTAGAGCCCTCCGTCCGGCCGCAGGAAAAACTCCACGCAGAGCACGCCCACCACGTCCAGTTCTTCCAGCAGGCTCTCTGTGATCTCGCGGGCGCGGCGCGAGACCTCGGGCGCGACTTCGGCCGGGGCTATGGAGCAGTCCAGGATGTGCCGCTCGTGCCGGTTCTCGATCACGCCGTAGCACTTCGTCTCGCCTGCGGGGCCGCGCGCCCCGATGCAGGAGACCTCGCGCTCGAAATCTACGAAGGCTTCGAGGATGGCTTCCTGTCCGCCGATCTCTCGGAAAGCTCCTTCGGCCTCTTCTGCCACGTTGATCTTCGTCTGCCCCTTGCCGTCGTAGCCGAAACCGGCCGTCTTCAAAACGGCAGGCAGGCCAAGCTCGGCGACGGCCCGGCGCAAATCTTCGAGCGAGCGCACATGACGAAAGGGCGTGACGGGGTAGCCCGCGCCGTCCAGGAAACTCTTTTCACGAAGGCGATGCTGTGCCGTGTGAAGGACTCTGCCGCTCGGGCGCACGGGCACGAACTCGGCTACGCTCTCGACCGTTTCGGAAGGGATGTTCTCGAACTCGAAGGTCACAACGTCCACGCGGCGCGCGAACTCGCGGACGGCCTCAAGGTCGTCGTAGGAGGCAGTGACTTCTATGTCTGAGATTTGTCCGGTGGGCGTGTCCGTCTCGGGCGAAAAGGTGTGAACGAGGTAGCCCATGCGGCGCGCGGCCATAGCGAACATGCGGCCGAGTTGCCCGCTGCCGAGCACGCCTATGGTCGAGCCGGGAAGAATAGAGCCTTTCACTTGAGCGTGGCCTCGCGCACCTGTCGCTCCTGCTCCTGGCGAAACAGGCGAAGTCTCTCTCGCAGCGGGGGACGGGTATTGGCCAGGATGCTGACGGCCAGCAGCGCGGCGTTGGTGGCTCCGGCCTCGCCTATGGCGAGCGTGCCGACGGGCACACCGGCGGGCATCTGCACAATGGAGAGCAGCGAATCCAGTCCGTTCAAAGCCTTGCTCTTGACGGGAACGCCGAGCACGGGCACGAGCGTCTGCGCGGCGATCATTCCGGGCAGGTGGGCCGCCCCGCCCGCGCCCGCGATAATCACTTCGATCCCGCGCGCCTCGGCAGTGGCCGCAAACTCAGCCATCCAGAGCGGCGTGCGATGAGCCGAGACCACAAGACACTCGTGCGCCACCTCGAACCTTTCGAGCACCTCGCGCGCTCTCTGCATAGTCTCCCAATCAGACTTGCTGCCCATCACGACGGCGACAAGGGATGAGGACGGAGGGATGAGGGATGAAGCATTCCTCTCCACCTCGCCCTCTTTCGCCTTCCGCTTCCTCTTTTTTTTCAGCGCGCCTTCATCCCTCATCCCTCATCCCTCATCCCTACTCCTGCGCGTGCGAGTAGCCCGGCTTGCCGTCGAAGTTGTAGAGGTTTTCGGTCTTGATAAAGTCGAATCCGGCCTGGGCTGCGCGCGCGAGGAGCGAAGCGAGCTGCGCGTGCGTGAGCGAGCCGCCTTCCGAGTCGGCGATGAAGCGGCAGCGCCAGTGGTCAGAGCAGAAGGTTTCGGAAGCGCCGCCGGGCCAGACCTTGACGCCGCGATTGCTGATCGCCTTGAGGCGCACGCCCTCGCCGTCCAGCTTGCTCATCGCCGCGCCAAGCTCGTCCGCAGACCCTTCGGCCCAGTCCAGGTAGACATCAATTCCCGCCAGCTCCTTCTTCGCCCTTTGCCGTGCGGAGGCGGAAGACGAGGGCGAGCCTGCCGCCCCTGCCGCCGTCTCCGACTCAGCCTTGTAGGTGACGGCCTTGAGCGTTTCCGGCTTCTGGCCCAATCTCTCTACGACAGCCTCCGCGAACTCGCGCGTGCCGACCTTCTGCTTGCTCACTCTTTCGTCATAGATGTCATAGGTATGTATGCCGTCTTCGAGCGTGCGGAGCCAGCCGTTGTGCACGCGCTCGGCAACGTCTGCCTGCCCGATGTGGACGAGCATCATGATAGCGCCTAGAAGCAGGCCCGAAGGGTTGGCAAGGTTCTGTCCGGCGCGGCGCGGGGCCGAGCCGTGAATGGCTTCAAACATCGAGAGGTGCTCGCCTATGTTGGCCGAGCCGGCAAGGCCGACGGAGCCGGCGATCTGCGCCGCAACATCCGAGAGCACGTCTCCGTAGAGGTTCGGCAGCACGACCACGTCGAAGGCTTCGGGCGTGTCGGCGAGTTTGGCCGAGCCTATGTCCACGATCCAGTGCTCGTTCTCTATGTCGGGATATTCGGGGGCGATCTCTTCAAAAATCTTGTGGAAGAGACCGTCCGTGATCTTCATGATGTTGTCTTTGGTAAAGCAAGTGACTTTGCGGCGATTGTTGCGGCGCGCGTACTCGAAGGCGTAGCGCACGATCTTTTCCGTACCGGGCCGCGAAATGAGCTTCAGGCATTGTGTGACCTGATCTGTCTGGCGATACTCTATGCCGCCGTACACGTCCTCTTCATTCTCGCGCACGATGACGACATCCATCACCGGATGCTTGGTCTCGACAAACGGGTGATAAGAGACGCACGGCCTCACGTTCGCATAGAGCCCGAAGGTCTTCCGCACGGTCACGTTCAGGCTCTTGTAGCCTCCACCCTGCGGCGTCGTGATCGGCGCTTTCAAGAAGACGCGCGTGCGCCGCAGCGAATCCCAGGCGCTTTGCGCAATCCCTGCCACGTTTCCCGCCAGATAAACTTTCTCGCCGATCTCTATGGTCTCGATCTCTAACGACGCGCCCGCTTCCTTCAGGATGTGCAGCGTTGCAGCCATGATCTCCGGCCCGATGCCATCCCCATTCGCGACTGTAATAGGAACACTATTTGGCATGATCGGAAAAAGCGCCTTTCTCGAAAATTCACATTTTGGTTTGAGCTTGGGGGAGCATACCTCAATCCGCAGACGATTTCTACGTCTCGCAGTAAGAGTTCTGTGGCGAAAGTGGGAATCGCCTTTCCCACTTTCGTAAAATCTTATTCTTCATCACGATACGAAATTTTTTTCGGAACTTCATTGCGCCCGCAACGTAAATGGAAGGGCACGGGGTTATGTCCCATGAAACTTTTTTCTCAAAAGAGGTGAAGCATGAAGTCCATTATCAATCGTATGGTTGTCGCTCTCGTTGTCCTCGCAATGTCGAGTCTTGCAGTGCTGGCCGATGGAAAGAGCAAGAACGTCACTTTCAACGATGACGTGACGGTCAACGGCACGCTCGTCAAGCGTGGAACCTACAAGGTGACATTCGACGAGCAGTCGAACGAACTCTCCATCGAGCGCTACAACAAGACCATCGCCAAAACTTCTGCGCGCGCCGAGAAGCGCGAGAAGAAGGCCGAGCGCACGGAAGTCAACACGCGCAAGAACAACAACAAAGTAGAGCTGAGCAGCATCGCTTTCGGCGGTGAAGACCAGAACATAGTCGTCGGCTCAAGCAGCGCCAGCGGCTCAACCGTCGGCGCGCAGTAAGCGAACCATTCCCCCATGATGAATGCGGCAGTGATGAATGCGGAATGAAAGACAGCTTGCTTGTCATTCATCCTTCATCACTGCCGCATTCATCATTACTTTTGCAGGGGCTTGACCTTTCTGGCGAACTGGAAGAGGAAACGGTCGCGGCGCAGAATCTCTATGCGGTTGAGGGCGAAGAGGTCTGGACTATCTTCGGGGCCGTAGACGGTTGAGAAGGCTGCGATGTGTCCGGCACGGGCTACGCTGTGGCGCGCTGTATCGTTGAAGAAGCCGGCCGGGTAGGCGAAGACCTTGCAAGGCTTCTGCACGACCGCTTCGATCTGCCGCTTGGACTCCTCGACCTCGAAGCGGACTTCTTCGGGCGAGAGCTGGTGCAGCAGGCGATGGTTCATCGAATGCGAGCCGAACTCTATGCCGTGCGCTGACATCTCAAGAATCTCTTCGCGCGAGAGATGCTCGCGCCCGCTCTCGCCTGCGGCCTGCGCCTTCGCCGAGACTGTGCCGATGCAGGACGGGATGATGAAGATCGTCGCTTTAATGCCGAGCCGCCGCATGACTGGGAAGGCGTTCGTGTAGTTGTCCTTCCATCCGTCGTCGAAAGTGAGCGCGACTGAGTTGGCGGGAAACATTCCATGCTGGCGAAAGTGCTCGATCAGTTCCGACGCCGTGTAGAACTGGAATCCGCGCCGCTTGAGATAGGCCATCTGCTTCTCGAATCTACGCAGCGGCGTGTAGCCTCCGCGCACGCGCGCGTCAGCCGCCGGAAAATCTATCTTGTGGTAGAGCAGAACCGGGATGAGCATGACCTTCGGCTATTCTTCATCCTTCTTAGAGATTGGGTTGCTCGAAGATGCTAACGTCAGAGTCGGCGCGTGTCAAAAACCATTTCCCCATGTCGTACATCAAGTCCGGGCGATCAGGCGCGTAGGTCATAAACTGCGGCGAGTTCTTGATGCGCCAGAAGCCGAGGCGGCGCAGATGCTCTTCGACGCGCGGGTCGAGCACGTCTATAACGAGGCTCCCGGCGCGACGTTCTATCGCCAGCCGCAACGCGGCCTGCAACAGCTCTTCGACCACATCCACGGAAGCGTCCCGCAGATAGAAGATGTCCGAGATGGCAGCCTTCGGGGGAGCGCCGCCCCTCCGCTCGGCCTTGCGGAAAAAGAGCACGACGTAGCCCAGGAGCCGCGCTCCTTCATAGAGGCCGAGCACGTCGAACTTCTTTCCGGGCTGTCGCATGAACTGCCATTCCAGAAAGCGCGCCCGCCTCACCACGGCGCAAGGCCACTGCGGGGAAGCTTCCTTCCACAAGAGATCGAACGTCTCGTCGAAGCTCGTGACTTCACGGAGACTTAAGCCTTCACGCCTGGGAGCGCGCGGGCGTGGGCGAAAAGGAGCGAAGCCCAGGTTCAAAGCTCCGCGCACGACGCTCCGGCGCGACATCTCGCCCAAAGCGTCGCCTGGAAAGAGCAAGCGATGATAGCGACCGATGCGCCCCATCATGACCCATTTGAGACTTCGCAGCACGCGCTCCGATTGTTCGTTGAAGCCGAGGGCGAACATGGTCGGGCAGGCATCGCGCGCCGCCGCGACCAGAGCCTTGCCCAAACCCTTGCCGCGATACTCGGCGTTGACGATGAAGTCCAGAATCCAGATCGAGCGGCGGGTCTCTGCTCCGAGCTTCAGCTCGACGGGCAGCGTGGCCGTCTGGCCCACGATCCGCTCGCCGTTTTTGACGACCCACAGCGGGACATCCCCCGGGTCTGTGTGCGGGTTTTCCAGGTAGTGCCATTGCCAGTAGGCCGGCTCGCTCTTGCGCGGGTCTTCGGCGTAGGCTTCGCGCAGGAAAGCGAGCAGGGCTTCGCGCTCGCTAAGCTCGAACTGCTTGATCTGCACTTCGCCTGTCGTCACGGGAGCGCCCATGTATGGAGGTCTGGCCGGTCGCGAACGGCCACGGCCGAAGAGGTCTCGGCTAATGTTCTATCTGACGGGGATGCTTAATTGGGCCCACGCGTCTTAGGCTCTTTCGGGCCGGGCTCGCTCGTCTGCGGGGGGAGCGGGTTGGGTGGTCGTGGGAACGGGCTCGGCAGAGAGCGCACACGGGTCTGGCGGACTCCTGTTTCGTCCTTGTCTCGACGCTTGTCAACGAGCGTGCGCGCAGCCATATCCGAGACCGAGACGTTAGGCGAGACGCCGAAGGCGTAGCCGAGCACGGCGCTGAAAGCCTCGCACTTGACCATGTATCTCTCATTACCGCCGGAGCCCTCGAAACTTGACGCGCCCGCAGGCTTGGGAAGGCCGAGCCGTTCGGATTCGCGCGCAAAGAAATCCTGCAAGCCGTCCCACTGCCCCGCCCCGTTAAAGGTGACTTTGATGTGGGTCAGCCTCTCGTCCACGAAGCTGAGATAGACGCTCTCTATGCCCTCCCCGGCCTTCTCGCTCAACTCTGCGGCCGAGACGTTGACGGCCCGCGCGCCCGTCGTGCTCTTGGCCGAGAGATGGCTGTCAAACATGCTCGCATCGGCGAGACTCTTTTTCACAGCCTCCAAAGACATGCCCAGCCGAAACCCGGCCAGCTCCGGTGCTTGCTTGAGCGCACAAGACGACGCAGTTTTAGCAGATGCCCCTGCCTGCGCCGCAACCGAAGCGGCGACCGAAGCCAGGAGCATCGCGGCCAACATAAAGAAGCGCAGAGAATGCATAACACCTTCACTTTCGTCACTTGTTGATAAGCTCGAAGAGAAACACTTGCCGATGATGCACTTTTTGGCTGCAAGATTCAAGACGACCGCCCGGCCCGTAGAGGGCGGCGGCAGACGAGATATAAACGTGTCATAAGAGTCGCTGGCGGGGCGGTCGAGTTGCCCGGCCGGGCCCCTTCGTCTTGGGCCGGGGAATTTCAGGAAAAGCTTGCGCTCAGCCGGAAATTTAGGGCATACTTGGGCCGTCAAGTTCCTGCTCTCGCGCGTCAACGGTGATCGCGCCTGTCCGTGACCGTACTGCGACGACGTTCGGCTGAGGAGAGAGTGAGGCTAGTTTGTTAACCTGTCAGAAGCCGCTCTCGTGACTACTAGAGCAGACGGGCGCGTCGCGTTTCGCCAGAGAGGGATTAAGGGCTCCCCGCCTTCATTTCTGCGATTCAACTTCAGCCCGCGCTTCCTTTGACCCTGAAGGACTAAAAAAACAGATGGCTACGAAACTTTATGTCGGTAATCTCTCGTTCCGTACCTCCGGCGACGAGTTGCGCGATATGTTCTCGCAGGCGGGTACGGTGGAATCAGCATCGGTGATCGAAGATCGCGAGACGGGTCGCTCGCGAGGCTTCGGCTTTGTCGAAATGGCTACGGCTGAAGAAGCGGCTAAGGCCATAGAGATGTTCAACGGCAAGGAGCTTGGGGGTCGCAACCTGACCGTCAACGAGGCCAAGCCGAAGACTGATCGCGGCGGCGGCGGTGGACGCGGGCCCGGTGGCGGCGGCGGACGCGGTGGCTATGGCGGCGGTGGCGGTCGTGATCGCGGCGGTTACGGCGGCGGCGGTGGCGGTGGCGGTCGCAATGACCGCGAGCCGCGCTGGTAAAGCACAGGTCAAAAGGGAAAAGAGAAAAGCAGGGATGAAAAGCATGCTCTTCATCCCTGCTTTTCTCTTTTTACTTTGGCCTCCCCCTTAGCCGTGTTTCCTCTCGAACTCTTTCATAAACGAGACGAGCGCCTCGACGCCTTCGCGCGGGAAGGCGTTGTAGATGGAGGCGCGTATGCCGCCCACCGAGCGGTGACCTTTGAGGCCGTCTAGGCCCGCCTCCGTGGCCTCTTTGGCGAACTGCTTCTCCAATTCTTCGGAAGGCAGCCGGAACGTGACGTTCATCAGGGAGCGCGAGTCCGCATCGGCGTGGCCGCGATAGAAAGCGGTCGCGTCAATCGCATCATAAAGGAGTTGCGCTTTGGCCTCGTTCTCACGATGCATCCCTTCTAAGCCCCCCTTCTCCTTGAGCCAGCGTGTGACGAGCATGATGATGTAGATGCCGAAGGTGTTCGGCGTGTTATAGAGCGACTTGGCCTCGACGTGCGTGCGATAGTCGAGCATCGTGTGCAGCCCTTCGGGGATGCGCGAGAGCAGGTCGTCGCGGAGGATGACGAGCGTCACGCCCGATGGGCCCATGTTCTTCTGCGCCCCGGCGTAGATGAGCGCGTATTTCTCGACCGCTACGGGGCGCGAGAGGATGTCGGACGAGGCGTCGCAGACGAGCGGCACGTCTCCCACTTCCGGCTCCTGCTTCCATTCGACGCCCTCAATCGTTTCGTTCGAGGTGAAATGCACGTAGGCCGCGTGCGGGTCTAGCTTCAGCTCGTCCTGTGCGGGGACGCGCGTGAAATTGGAGTCGGCCATCGTGGCCGCAACACTCACGGCCCCCGCGCGCTTAGCCTCCTTGAGCGCCTTCTTGCCCCAACTGCCCGTCAGGATATAGTCCGCGCTTCCCTCACGGGGCAGAAAGTTCATCGGGATCATGGAGAACTGAAGGCTCGCGCCGCCCTGCAAGAAGAGGACGTGATAGTTGTCCGGCAGGTTCAGAAGATCACGCACGCCGCCTTCGGCCTGCGCGATGATCTCGTCGAAGGTCTTGGAGCGATGGCTGATCTCCAGAATTGACATCCCCACGCCCGGCAAACTCACCAGCTCGCGCTGCGCCTCTTCCAGCACAGAGAGCGGCAGCACCGCAGGCCCCGCGCTGAAATTAAAGATTCTCTCACTCATCATTTATCTCCTAAAAGCAGTCATGAGTGACAAGTGGCGAGTGACAAGCTGAAAAGCATTTCTCTCGTCACTTGTCGCTCCTCACTTGCCACTGCTGTTCTGGTATCTTGGTCTGAGAACGTTTCCGACCAGGCGCGCAATGAGCGAGCGCGGCAAGAGTCGTTCCGATTCTGTCATAAAATAGTTGGCCCAGCCGGAGATGACGTGGCTGCGCCCGCGCCGCAAGCCCGCCAGCGCCGTCTCGACTACCTGCTCGGGCGTCTGTGCGACGCGCATCGGCGGGCGCTCGATCTTCGCCGCGTCGAAGAAATTGGTCTCGGTCACGCCCGGACACAGGGCCATCACGCGAATGCCGAGCGGACGATTCTCTTCCCACAGGGCTTCGGAGAAGGAGAGCACGAAAGCCTTGGTCGCGGCGTAGGTCGCCATGAAGGGCACGGGCTGAAAGCCTGCCGTCGAAGCGACGTTGATGATATTGCCGCGCCTGCGCTCGCGCATCCCGGCGAGATAGCGATAGGTCAGCTCGACGAGCGCCCTGATGTTCAGGTCTATCATGTTCAGCTCGCGCTCTATCTCCTGCGCCATAAAATCGCCCATCGAGCCGAAGCCCGCGTTGTTAACGAGCGTCTCAATTGTCAGGCCGCGCCGCTCACTCTCTTCATACAGGCGCGCGGGCGCATCTCGCTCCGACAAATCAATGGCCACGTATTGCGCGCTGACTCTCCCGGCCCTGCCTAGCTCATTACAGATGGTCGCGAGCCGCTCCGCCGAGCGCGCCACGAGCAGCACGTTCTGCCCTTCGGCGGCGAGCCTTCGCGCGAAGACTTCGCCGATGCCGCTCGATGCGCCTGTGATGAGTGTCGTCTGCATGGTGTCGAGGATCTTTTCTCAAAGGCTTCAGTAAACAACGCGCGTTCCGTGCCGGATCGCTTCCGGCTTCACAGGGAAAATCTGTGGCGGCCTTACATGCAAGCGCCTGTCTCGCACTTCGATAATATCGTACGGCTGAAGCAAGAGGTCTTCGGCGCGTCTTTTCTTGATCGCTTTAAAGTCAATGTGGATGTTAGTTAAAGTAGCGTCCTTAGGGCTTCGCCTGTAGATATAGATTCTATCTGCGCCTGTTCCCGGCCGAAGACCACCGGCCAATGCGATGGCCTGCGTGATGGTAGTTGGCCCTCTGAGAATGATTGACTGCGGTCTTAGCACGCCGCCGATAATATAGGCGACTCCGGCTTCCTGAACGTTCACAATGTCGCCGGGCCGCAAATAAGGATTGGCCTTCTCGGAGCCGAGTAGATGTTCGGTTAAATCGAAGCTCTCAACCAGGCTCTCAGGGCTTTTATCTGTCGCGCCTCCGTCACACTCCAAATCCTGCGGCGCAGCATGAGTTATCTGAATCTTTGATGTCGCCATTTCGGTTAGTCCACCGACGACTGCCAGCGCCTCATAAAGACGCACTCTGCGCCGCAGCTCAAGCCGGGCGGGAGCGCGCACAGCGCCGCTCACCGTGACGAACGCGGGGCATTTCGCTCCGTTCAAGGCGGTGCTGGGTTGGCTCGCGCGCGCCTGTTGCGCCTGTGCGGCGTTATTCATCCCGGCTGACACAATGCTCGTCAGGCAAAGCAGCAAGATTACGGCGCTTCTGTTTTTCATCGCTGCCTCCAAAGAGAGAAGCTAGCTTCTGATTTCCAGCAGATTAAGCTCAAGGATGTCCGGGTTCTCTGCGCGCAATCTGTCGAGGGTTTCGCGGGGCGGCTCGCTCTCAAGATTGATGCGCGCGACGGCTGCTTCGGAGCCCTCGAAGATGATGTTCTCCATCTCCTGCACGTTGATCTGCGCCGCGCGGATGGCGTCCAGGACTGCGGCGAGCACGCCGGGCCGGTCGCGGTGGCGCACGACCAGGCGGTGCGTGGCGGGCGTGCGCTTCGACAGGTTGACGACGTTCGGAACCTGTCCGGTCTCTTTGAAAGATTGAATGATGCGGACGGTCTCGGCGGCAATCGCCTCCTGTGCCTGGTCTGTGGACGCGCCGATGTGGTGCGTGCCGTAGAGATTGGGCTCGCGCGCTATCCCGTCCGTGAACTCGCCCGTGGCGGAGGCAGGCTCGTCTGCGTAGACATCCAGGCCGGCGCGGATGCCGCGCGTTCTGATGGCGTGAAGCAGGGCCGGTTGATCTACGACTTCGCCCCGAGAGGTGTTGATGAAGTAAGCGCCCTCGCGCATGGAGTTGAAAACGTCCGCGCCGATCAGAGAGCGCGTCTCGGGTTTGAGCGCGAGGTGAACGCTCACAACGTCTGCATCACGCGCCACTTCCTGCGGGCTCTCTTTGCGCTCGACGCCCAGAGCTTCGGCGCGCGCTTGAGTCAGGCTGCGGCTCCAGGCGACGACGCGCATGCCGAAGGCGCGAGCGCGCGGAATCATCTCCTGCCCGATCTGGCCCACGCCGATGAGGCCGAGCGTGCGCCCGTAGAGGCCGCGCGCCTTCGAGAACTCCTTCTTATTCCAGCGCCCTTCGCGTAAAGAGATGACGTTATCGGCGATTCTTCGATCAAGGGCGAGCAGGAGCGCGAAGGCAAGCTCGGCGACGGCGATTGAGTTCTTGCCCGGACAGTTCGAGACGTAGATGCCTAAGCGCGAGGCTGCCGCCACGTCAATCGTGTTATAGCCCGCCCCAGCCCTCACCACCAGCTTGAGCGCGCCCGCTTCGAGCATCGCCGCCGTGACCTTCGTCGAGCGCACGACCAACACGTCCGGCCCCTTCGCGCCGATGGCTTCGACCAGAGACTCGTCCTTCAAATCCGGCTCATAAGAGACTTCGCAGCCGATTACTCGCAAGCCGTCAAGGCCCGACTGCTCGAACTTATCCGCGATCAGCACATGCATAGCAATAAATCAGTGGCGAGTGACGAGTGACGAGCAAGAACGAAAGCAATGCTTTCAGCTTGTCACTCGTCACTTGTCACTCTTCACTGCCTTTCAAATGGTATGAATCAAGAGACCGTCACGCAGCTTGGGCTCGAACCAGGTTGACTTGGGCGGCATGATGCTGCCCGCGTCCGAGACTTTCAGAAGATCGTCAACGGTCGTCGGGTAAAGCGAGAAGGCGACGGCCGCGCGCCCTTCACGGACGAGCCGCTCAAGCTCTTCTGTGCCGCGCGCGCCGCCGACGAAATCAATCCGTTTGTCCGTCCGGACATCCTTGATGCCGAGCACTGGGTCGAGCAGGTAATCCTGTAGCAGGCTCACGTCGAGCGAAGCTACGGGGTCGTTCGTCTGCGGCACATCGTCGCCCAGAGCGAGCCCGTACCAGCGCCCGCCCAGGCACATGCTCCACTGCCCGCGCGCCGTAGGCGACGGCGCAGCGCCTTCCGTCACGCGAAACTTCTTTCCGACTTCCGCGAGGAAATCCTCTGGCGTAAGTCCGTTCAGGTCGCGCACGACGCGGTTGTAGGGAAGAATCTGCAACTGGTCTGCGGGGAAAAGCACTGCCAGAAAATAGTTGTACTCCTCTTCGCCCGTATGCGAGGGGTTCTGCTCTTTGAGGGCGGCGCGGGCGCGGCTGGCGCTGGCGGCGCGATGATGGCCGTCCGCTATGTAGAGAAACGGCACGTCGCGAAGGGCGTAGGTGAAGCGCAGGGCGTCGGGCACGCGCCAGATCGTATGCTCTATGCCGTCCGGGGCCGTGAAATCGAAGATGGCATCGCTCATCGTCGTGTCCATGACCATCGTGTCTACGTCGCGGCTCGGGCGATAGGTTAAAAAGACCGGGCCCGTCTGCGCGCGTAAGCGTAGGATGTGTCGCGTGCGATCATCCTCTTTATCACGGCGCGTGCGCTCGTGTTTGCGAATGATGTCACGGTCGTACTCGTCCACTGAGCAGCAGGCGACCAGGCCGATCTGCTCGTGCTCGCCCATAATCAGGCGATAGAGATAGATGCTCGGCTCGTCCTGCTCCAGCGGGCACTCTTTTATGAGGCGCTGGAAATTCTCGGCCGCCTTCTCATAGACGGCGTCGCTATAGATGTCCGTGCCGTCGGGCATGTCTATCTCCGGGCGCGAGACGTGCAGGAAGCTCAAAGGATTGCCGGAGGCAAGCTCTCGCGCCTCCTCCGTGTTGACGACATCGTAGGGCGGGCTGGCGACCTGTGCCGCGCGCTCGCCCGGCGGCGGACGCAAGGCGCTAAAAGGACGGATGACTGCCACGGGCCTCTCTCCTCTTGGAACCTGTAAGATGCTTTAGCTTAGAAGCGTAAGACTATCCGTTTGCAGCCCGTTTTGCCAAGTCTGGAAACGCCCCGGCGAGTGCGGCCGTCGCCCGCAAAAGTTTGAAGTTTTCCGGTCGCGGCTGTAAGAATATCTCCTCACGGAAAGGAGAAGTGGGAAGATGAGTAGACTGGCGAGCCGCGAATGCGTGCCGTGTCGCGGCGGAGTACCACCGCTCGGCAGCGAAGAGATAGACAGGCTGCTCGGGGAGCTAGAGGCTTGGGAGGCGGTCGAAGATCATCACCTGCGCAAGCGCTACGAGTTCAAAAATTTCCGCGACGCGCTCGCCTTCGTGGACGGTCTGGGCCAACTCGCAGAGGAGCAGGGCCATCACCCGGACATCTGCTTCGGCTGGGGCTACGCCGAAGTGCAAATCTGGACGCACAAGATAGACGGCCTCACGGAAAGCGACTTTATCCTCGCCGCCAAAATAGATGAAAGAAAAGGATGAATGCGGCAGTGATGAATGACGAATAAAAAGCAGCTTGGCTTTCATTCATCACTGCCGCCTTCATCCTTAGGCGTCAGGAATGCTCGGCCCCCTCCGCGTGCCCTTCGTGCTTAGCCTTCGGCGGGTGAGGCGGATGGCGGCGGCGCGTCCACTCGGCTATGCTCTCGCGTATGAACTCGCCGAGGTCTTCTATGTCGCGCCCGGACTTGTGCCAGAAGTCTTTGAAGGTCTGCGGGTCAAAGGCGAAGCCGTAAGCCTGGCGCAGGCGCTCGCGTGGGCCCAGCTCGTCCTCGTAATAGGCTGCGAGCTGTCGGCAGGCCATCGCCGTCACGGTCAGCGAGCTGTCGGGCGCGAGCGGCTCGTAGATTGAGGCGACGCTGCCGTCCAACTGCGTGAGACGGGCCAGGACGCGATTGTATTTGTCGGCGCAGAAGGCCGCGGCCCCCTTGTCGCCCTCGGTCAATTCCGAATGCATGGCCGTGCGCGCCGTCTGGCGCAGCACGTTGACCAGTTTCAATAGCTCTTTTTCTCTTTCCATTTCTTCCCTTCCGTTCTTAAAAGTTCCACTCGCTCGCGCAGCAAACGCTTGCCGCGATGGGCCCGCCATTTCGCCGTCGCGAGCGAGACGCTTAAGAATGCCGCGACGCGTTTGAGCGGCATCTCGTCCAGAAAATGTAGGCGCAGCACCAGAGCGTAATCAGCCGGGATGTTTTCGAGCGCGAGGGCCAACTCCTCGTCACCAGCCGTTTCATCCACGAGCGGGCGCGAGAGCGCGCCAAGCTGCGCGAGCAGCAGCTCGTCCATCTCGACTCGGCCCCTGGCTTGCTGCGACGCGCGACGGCTGAAGCGAAGCGCGCGGTGGCGCGTGATAGCCCTCAGCCACGGGGCGAACTTCGCCGGATCTTCAATCGAAGGCAGCGCCTTGAAGGCCAGCAGCAAAGAGTCCTGCGCGACATCCTCCGCATCCTCGCGCCCGACGATTGATTGGGCCACGCGCACGACGGCCGCACGGTAGCGCGAGACAAGCTCGTCAAACGCGCCGAGGTCTCCGAGGATGGCGGCGACGACCAGCACTTCGTCCGCCATCTCCACAACGCTTGCGTCCTGCTCAGCCATGCACGCTCCCGCAGGCTGGCGACGCGACTTAAGCGAAGAAGCGCGCGCCCATGCCCTCTACTTATAAAAGAGACCTGCGGCGTCCGAAAGGATAGTGAGCGAGAGAAAAATTTTTCGTCCGCGCCCGAGAGCCGACGAGGCTTCAACAGCTTAGCTCTCGTCCAAAGCCTCGCGGTAAAGCGCCTCGGTCGCCGTAACCATCCCTTCGAGGCTGAAACGCTCGTGCGCCACGAGTCGGGCGCGCCCGCCCATGCGCTCACGCACAGGGGGATCTTCCAGCAACCGTGCGACGGCCGACGCTATCGCCCCGGCATCGCCGACGGGGACAAGCAACCCGCTCTCGCCGTCTTCGACGGTCTCGCACGCGCCTTCGGTCTTGGTCGCGACGACCGCCAAGCCGCTCGCCATCGCCTCGACAATCGCCAGGCCGAAGGATTCCGTGTGCGAGGCAGAGACGAAGAGGTCGAGCGCACAGAGCAGCGGCGCGACCTCCTCCAGCCAGCCCGTGAGGCGCACCCGCCCCTCAAGGCGAAGCTCCGAGATCAACTCTTCCAACCGCGCGCGGTGCTCGCCCGTGCGCGAAAAATCTTCGCCCGCGATGACGAAGCTTGCGTCCGGAAAGCGCCCGGCCAACATGTGCGCCGCGCGCAGGAACTCTTCCTGCCCCTTGAGCCGGTTAAGCTCTCCGACTGTGCCCACGAGCAGACGCTCCGGGCCCACGCCGAGCCGCCGCCGAAATGCTTCGCGCTCATGGCCGCACACTCGCGCGTCGTAGCCGCTTACGTCAATCCCGTTCGGGACGACGCTGATCTTCTCCGAAGGAAAGATGCGCTGCGCTTCGAGTGAGCGCGCGACCGCCCGCGAGACGGCGATGACGCGGCGCGCGTGCTTGAGCGTCCAGGAGTGCAGCCTGTTCAGAGGAAACAGGACGTGACGCGTGATGACCAGGCGCGCGGCCGTCGAGCGTCTGGTCGCGTAAGAGGCCAGCGGATAGTCGCGCGCCATGTGCGCGTGGACGATCTCTATCTCGCGCCGACGGACAAGACGGGCCAGAGCACGAGCGCTCGCCACGTCCAGCGCATTGCGAAGCGGCACTTCGACCAGACGGCTCTCAGGCAAAGCACGAAGCTCTGCGTGCAAGGGCGAGCGGGGCGCGAGCGCGACGTGAACTTCATGGCCGCGCGCGGCCAGAGCGCAGGCGAGCGCGGCCAGGTGTCTTTCGCCGCCGCCGATGGCCCGAGCCGAGCTGATATGAAGAATTCTCACGACCGGGAGCAGGGATGAGGGCGGAGGGATGAGGGATGAATAAGAAAGCATTCAAGCTCGGTAAGCATTCCTTTTATCCCTCATCCCTCATCCCTAAAATTGAGTCGTCATAGCGCGCGAGGAGGTCAGCCGGGTCGTCGTAGATGCTGATGGCTCCGGCGGCTAGAAGCTCTTCATCGGGAAAGCCGCCCGCACGCACGCCTATGGTTTTAAGGTGCAGCTTACCGGCCGCCTCGGCGTCGTAGGGCGTGTCGCCGATGACGACCGCCTGAGACCTGTCCACATCTCCCAGTTGATCGAGCGCGGCCTGGAAGATGTCCGGGTGCGGTTTGGAGCGTTCGGCGTCGTCGGCCGAAGTCTCTTCTTCGACGAGGTCTTCGATGTTGGCTATCCTTTTATAGGCGGCCAGCTCGTCTCCTTTGGCCGAAGAGGCCAGCGCCACGCGTTTGCCGTCCTCTTTGAGTTTCAGGAAAAGCTCGCGTACCCCAGGGAAGGCGCGCACTCTCGGCAGATAGTCGCGCTTGTAAATCTTGCTGCGATACTCTTCCAGCTCTTCGCCAAACTCTTCCAGTTCTTCCTTCGAGAAGAAGACGGGCATCAATTGATCGCCGCCTTTGCCTATCTGGTGGCGCACCTGCTGGTAAGGAATGTCTTTGCCGAACTGTTTGAAAGCCTCTTTCCAAGCCTGCGCGTGCAGGTCTACGGAATCAACGAGCGTCCCGTCAATATCAAAGATGACAGCCTTAATCAGCATCCTAAAATTTCCCCCTCGTCCATTCTTAAAAGTAGAGGAGAGATTACACTACTCTCACGCTCTGTGTCTTGCCGCGAGGCGTACGGCCCCTCTTGGGCCCAATGGGCCCAGTGTTCTAATAAAGACACGGGCGGAGATGAAAATCGCGCCACCTTGTTTCGCTTTAGTACGCGAACGAGAGGCGGACACTCGCGCTCGCCTGCGTCCCGAGGGTTGACAGAGCGCGCCTCGTTACCTGAACATACGGTAAAGTTCCCCTCAAAACAGTTTGCTCGTCGGCTCGTCGGCACATCTTTTGCCGTCTTGAGACACGTCGGAAATCTATTTTTTCGCCATCACCTCGGGGGCGGAAAATGAAGGAGAGTGAGATTGTTATGGCTAAGGCTAAATTGGTCACGGGTCTCTTTAAAACTCGCGTCGCGGCGGAGGCCGCAGTAGACGCGATCATCAAGCGCGGCTATACGCGCGACGACATCAGCGTTCTCATGTCGGATGCCACCAAGAATAAGGAGTTCGCCGTCGAGACCGGGACGCGCGCGGCCGACGGCGCAGGCATCGGCGGCGCTCTGGGCGGAGCCATCGGCGCAACGCTCGCGGCAATTGCGGCCGTCGGCACGACGATAGCTTTGCCGGGCCTCGGCCTGGTGATTGCCGGGCCTATAGCGGCGGCGCTCGCGGGCGCGGGCGCGGGCGGCGCGACCGGCGGACTGATCGGCGCTCTGATCGGCGCAGGCATCCCTGAGCATCGCGCCAAAGTCTACGACGCCGGACTGCGCGGCGGCGGCATCCTGCTCGGCGTCGAAGCCAAGTCCGACGAGGACGTTGCCAAGCTGGAACAACTGCTGGAAGACATAGGCGCAGAGCACGTCCGCTCTGAATAGAGGGAAGGGTTGATCGAGGGGGTTCGCCGAAAAAGTGTGCTGTTCGAGCAACTCGCCAGCCGTTCCCCAGCGCGGTGAGCCCTCTCATGTCTGATCCCAAGTAGAGCGAGAAAGGAGGGACGGTATGCGAAGAACTGAGAAAGTTGTAGAGATTAATGCGCCCGTCGAGCGCGTCTTCGATCTCTTCAGCGATTTCGAGAGTTTTCCCCGTTGGATGAGCCACATCAAGGATGTCAGATACACGGGCCGCCGCTACACGCGATGGACTGCGGAAGCGCCGCTCGGCTCTTCGGTCGAATGGGAAGCCGAGACGACGCGCTTCGAGCCTGATCGCCTGATCGCCTGGCGCAGCGTGCGCGGCGACGTGGACACCGAAGGCGAAGTTATCTTTCAGGAGACGGAGCGGGGCACAACGCGCGTGCGCGTGATGCTCGGTTATGATCCTCCCGCCGGGCGGCTCGGCGCGCTCGTCGCTCGCCTGTTCGGAACCAACCCGGAAGAGCAGTTGGAAGAAGACCTCGAACGCTTTGCCGAAGTGGTCGAAGGTCGAAGGCGCAGGGGCTTTGAGCGTCACGGTCGCGACTTCGTCGAAGATGAGCCCAGTCGTAGAAGCAGTGGCCGCAGGTTTGAGCGGGAGGCGCGCGGCTACAAGGAAGGCGCAAGGAGAAGAGAGTTTGAAGAGGACGTACCCGTAGATAGGCGCAACGAGCGACTCACGCCGCGCGAGCGCGAGCGGCAAACGCGCTTCGCACAAGAGGTCGGAGAAGCTTTGCGCAGCCAGAGGGAGAGCATGCGGCGCTATAACGAGGAGCGACGCAACCATAAGCTGCGCCGCCGGAGAGAAGAGTACGAGCGCGAGGTGGAGCGCAGGGAGCCGCCGCGCACGGGCGAGCGTGCTCCGGCCGAAGAGCGCCGCCTTTACGAGAGACGCATGCGTGAGCGCGCGCCGCGTCGCGGCGAAGATGATCGCCGCCCGGCTCCGCACCGTCATGCTTTGACGCCGCGCGAAAGAGAGATGGAAAGAGCGCGCCGCAAGCTCGATTTTGAGTACGCCAAAAGGGCCTTCAATCGCGGCGTGGATAAGCTGCTGGACGAGCAGGATGCGCCGAGCAGCCGGTGGCGTAGATGATAGCCAGGCATCAAGAGGATGCTCTCTCTCTCCGGGCCCAAGGGCCCGGAGAGAGAGAGCATCCTCTTGATGCTTTTGATGCTTAGACCGAGTCGTCTACTTGCCGATGGCCTTGCCTATGTCCTCGACCGCTTCGCCGACCTTGCGTTTGGCCGTTCCATATCCCTCCTGAATATTACCTCCGGCGCGATCAGCCGCCCCTTCCGTCTCCATGTCCCTGTCATCTATCGCGCGGCCGACGTTCTCTTTGACTGTGCCTTTGGCCTGATCGAATTTGCCTTCGACCTCATCTTTATTCGGTAAGCTCATAACAGAAATCCTCCCTGTGCGTGTTCAATATTGGCCCGCGCGCGCCCGCACACAGTAAGCGACGCAGGCGAGCAGACCCTCCGGGGTTGCCGCAAAGTGAGGAGCAAGCTATGTGCCAACTGGCGCGCGCTCTTTTGCGCTCGGTAAATCGTTCTATTGCGATGAAGGGCGGGCGGTAGACTCTGTTCGAGCGCACTTCGGCTCGTAGGATTCCGTACATTCCAGCCTGCGCGTGTGCTTGGTCTTCGGACAATATAAAAAGGAGAGGCGCGCAAACCTGATGATTTGCGCGCCTCTTTAATTGGCGGCCCTTTTGTGCCAGTGGGCCGGAAGCAGTTTAGAACTGGAAGCGAACCGCGAACTGAATCTGGCGCTCGCGATACTTGTTGCTATCGGTCGTCGTCGTGCTGCCGAAGGCCGGCGTGAAGCACAGACCGTTGGGATTGTTGGTGACGATTCCGTTAATGCTGGCGCAATTGGTGCTCGGCGTAAAGAGCGTCGTGCTCTGACCGAAGACCTGCGTGCGGTTGAACAGGTTGAAGGCTTCCGCCAACAGCTCAAGATTGTACCTTTCCGTAAATCTGAAGCGCTTGGAGACTCTCAGATCGACGTTCTTGATGCTCGGCAGGCGGAAGGAGTTACGCGGCAACTGCGTGAAGCGGTTGTCGCCGTTCGAGCCGTTGAGGGCTGCGCCCGACACGATTGCGCTGTAGGGCGTGCCGCTGTAGTAGACGAAGATCGGCGCGATAGACCAGCCGTTCAGGAGGTAGTTGCCGAGCGTGTCTGCTCCGCCCTTGTACCAGGTCGGCGCGTAGACGGCGCTCACGACAAACTTGTGGCGCACGTCGAAGTTGGTCGGGCCTTCATCGTAGCTGCGATTGAAGACATCCACCACCTGATTGAAGATGCTGGTCGTAATGAGCGAGTTCTGACCGTTGTCTGTGGACTTAGCCAGAGTGTAGCTGGCCTGGAACTGCAAGCCACCCGTGAAGCGGCGGTTGACCTGCGCGATCATCGCATTGTACTCGGCGTTGACCGAGCTCTCTTCCTTAAGGATCGAAGGCAGCGCGGTGTTGGCGCGGGCGTAGAGCGGCAGCGTGACCGCCTGCCCGTTGAAGTCGCCGCCGAAGATCGTCCAGGTTCTCAGCGCACCCGTCGGAGCGAGGTTCACGTCTACCCAGGTCGGCAGGTGGCTGCCACGGCTTCCGACATAAGAGACGGAGGCGACAGTGTTCTTGGCGATCTGGCGCTCAAGCACTAGGTCGAACTGCCAAATCTTCGGCGTCTGAAAATCTTTCTGGAAGTAGAAGATTGTCGCCGCCCCGAGCGTCAGGTTGTTGTTCGGCAGAACGTTGGGGAAGATCGGCGCACAGGGCGTCGTCGCGGTCGCCACGGCCGGGAAGCAGTTGGTCGTCGTCGTCGCCGCGATGCTCACGGTTCCCTGCCCGGCCGGGTTCCCCGTCTTCAGCAGGTTGTTCCAGATGTGGCCGCCGAGGATGCGTCCGTAATAGATACCGGCGCCGCCGCGAACGGAGGTCTTGCCGTCGCCCGTCACGTCGTAAGCGAAACCGAAACGCGGGCCGAAGTTGTTCTTGTCGCTCGGCATCGTCGAGGTCGCTTCGGCCAGCGTGCGGCCGTCATTCGGGATGACGGTCGTGCTGGTGTTGGCCAGCGGGGTGCTCGGAAGCTGCTGGTACTCGTAGCGCAGACCGAAGTTCAGAGTCCAGCGCGAGTTGACGCGGAAATCATCCTGGATGAAGAAGCTGTACTCGTTCTCGCTGAACTTGATGCCCTGGATGCCGACGCCCTGTACGAAGTTGCTGGTGTAGCAGCGGCCCACCAGGCGCGTCGAGGTGGCGCAGACGGTCGAAGCCGAAAGCGGAGTGGCCCAGTTGACATAGTCGAGGATGAAGTCGTTGATGTTGTTGTAGGAGTAAGAGCCGGCCTCGGAGCCACGGTTCTGAATGTCGTCAATGACGTGGTTGAAGTCGCCGCCGAACTTCAGCGTGTGGCGTCCATTCGTCCAGGTCACGGTGTCGGCAAACTGCGTGCGATCCTCGAAAGGATAGCGGATGCGCTCGAAGTTTGTCGTCGTGCCGAAGGTCAAACCGCCCGTCAGGAAGACCTGCGGCGGACGTGGGCCCTGCGAGGTCGTCGCCGTCAGAGGCTCGCCCGGAAGCGGCTCCTGGCTGAGAGCGAACTCATGGTCGCGCGCATACTGGAAGCGAGCTTCGTTCAGGAGCGTCGCGGAGAGCGTTGACTGAAGACGCGCGTTGATCGTATCGACGCTCACGAAGTCGTCGCCGAAGCTGCGGCGCGCGTTGAAGTTCGTGGCCTGCGTCTGCAAGCCTGCCGGAGACTCCCAGCGCATCCGGTTATAAGAGACTGTGAAGGTGTGCTTATCGTTGACCTGCCAGTCGATCTTCGGAAAGATGATGCGCTGGTCGCCACGACGCGGCGTCTCGCCGCTCAAGGAGTTGATGAAGCTCAGCGTGTTATCAATCTGAGCAGTGCTTAAACCTTTGCCGGTCAAGGTCGCACGGTTGACTGTGTTCAGGTAACCGATGTTGGCGAAGACGGCCAGCCCCGGAAAGTCGCGCTTCGACTGATCGTAGGTGAAGAAGAAGAAGAGCTTGTTTTTGACGATGGGCCCACCGATTGAGCCGCCGAACTGGTGACGAACGTCGGGCGGCTTGTATCCGATAGGAGTCGCGATACCGTTGACAAAGACGGTGCGGGTGGCGCGGGGGTTGCGCGCGCCGAAACGGTTGTTGCGATAGTACTCGAAAAGATCGCCGTGGAACTCGTTCGTCCCGGACTTGGTCACGGAGTTGACGACGGCACCGGCCGAGCGTCCGTACTCCGCCGAGTAGTTCGACGTGTTGACCTGGAACTCGCGAATCGAAGACTGGCTGACGACGTACTGGATGCGCGTGCGCCCGCGCTCTTCCGACTGGAACGACTGGTTATTGTCGCCGCCGTCCACCGTGCTGTTGTTCAGAAGTCCCGAGATGCCGCGAAAGCTGATGAGGCCGAAGGGGCCATCGGGAACGGAAGCGGGCGTCAGGAGCACGAAGTCCGAGGCGCGGCGTCCGTTGATGGGCAGCTCGTTGATGGAGGTCTGGTTGATGTTGGTCGCCAGGTCGGGCGCGGTCGTGTTGATGACCGGCGCTTCGGCCGAGACTTCAACGGTCGCCTCGGCTCCGGCAATATTTAAGGGGACGTTCAAGGTAGTATTCTGTCCAACTTCGACCACCACGTCCTGCGAAAAATCAGCGAAGCCTGAACCCGTAATTTTTACGTTGTAAGTTCCCGGCGGAAGATTGGCGAGGCGAAAAGCGCCATCGTTCTCGGTCGTGACGGTCTGCGTCTGGTTCGTACCATTGTTGGTCGCCGTCACGGTTGCATTGGGTATACTCGCTCCCTGCGGGTCGGTAACTTTACCAACGATACCGCCCGTCACCGTTGATTGGGCAAACGAAATCGCGCTGAGCGCGAGCAAGATAAAAGTCGCTAAAGCGAGCCGGACAAATTTCGACATAACAGGGGAACTCCTTCTAGAGATCAGGTTGAAGCTGTAATCCTAATTCGCGAGACCTGATACGCGACGATTAGGTCTTGAGTTGCGTGAACATCTATTAATGCGAATGACAAAGCGGGGTCGTGCCGAACCCTGTGGCACCGTGTGTAGAAGTAAGCTTCTATCATGCCGGAAGTAATTTACGCAAGCATTACAGGGAACAAAAATCATGGTTCAGGGAGAGCGCGATTTGAGAACCGATCAGGACTACCCGAAGGCCGCTGAAAAACTTGTTGCTGGTCGCAAGAATCATGCCGTGTGGGAGAGAGTTTCCGCCCCTTCATCTAAGGATATGATGGAGCAGACCTTAGCCTCCGCGCCTGGTCTTCCCTCGCTCCGGCACACTCTCGCCGCCACCCATTTTTTTGGATTTGATATGAAAATCCGGATAACTTCGAGCCCGTCACTGGCCCGAAGGTTTTAAAGCAGCGGCGAGCGACGAATTCAGGAGCCTTTTTCTCAACCTCCTTCTGAGTCGCTCGCCGCCATGTGCCGCCGACTGCTTTAGAGTCGCTCGCAGATGATGGCTATGCCCTGCCCGCCGCCGATGCAGGCCGTCGCCAGCCCGTAGCGCCCGCCGCGACGACCAAGCTCGTTCAGCACGCTCAGCACCAATCGCGTCCCCGAAGCGGCGAGCGGGTGTCCGAGCGCAATCGCGCCGCCGTTGACGTTTGTGCGCGCGCGGTCTAGCCCAAGCTCTTTTTCCACGGCCAGGTATTGCGCGGCGAATGCCTCGTTGACTTCCACTAGGTCTATCTCTTCGAGCCTGAGCCCGGCGCGTTCCAGAGCCTTGCGCGTGGCAGGCACAGGCCCTATGCCCATCAACTCCGGCTCCACTCCGGCATAGGCCCAACTGACGATGCGCCCAAGGGGCTTGGCGTCCCTGGCCTTGACGTACTCCTCGCCGGCTATGACGAGGGCCGCCGCGCCGTCAACAATGCCGGAAGCGTTGCCCGCCGTTACGAAGCCGTCTTTGCTGAAAGCCGGGCGCAGTTTCGCCAAGCCTTCGAGCGTCGTATCGGGCCGCATGTGATCGTCTCGATCAAAGAGGGTCACACCCTTTCGCGTCTTTATTTCAACGGGCGTAATCTCTTCGGCAAAGACGCCTGCTTCTGCCGCGCGCTTGGCCTCCTGCTGCGAGCGGAGAGCATACTTGTCCTGCTCTTCGCGTGAGATTTCGTGGCGGCGCGCAAGGTTCTCGGCCGTCCCGGCCATCGGCGTGTTGCAGTAAGTGTCCAGGAGCGCGACCATCAGGCTGTCTTCCAATTGGCCCTGGCCCAGAGCGAAGCCTGCGCGCGCGCCCCTGATGACGTGCGGCGCTTGTGACATGGATTCCATCCCGCCGACGAGGGCCGTTTGCGCCTCGCCCAACTGGATCATGTGCGCGCCGGAGATGATTGATTGAATGCCGCTGCCGCAGAGGCGATTGACCGTCAGCGCCGGACGATCAAAGGGCACGCCCGCTTTCAGCGCCACGTGGCGAGCGCCGTAAATCGCATCGCCGGAAGTTTGCAGGGCGTTACCGATGACGGTGTGATCTATCTCTTCGGGTGCGACGCCCGTCGCCGAGAGCGCGCCGCGCGCGGCAATCGCGCCGAGATCAATCGCCGAAATATCCTTTAACGCTCCGACATACTCGCCCATCGGCGTGCGACGACCGCCGAGAATAAAGACATCACGAGCCATTCTTTTATGTCTAGCCTTTCTATAGTGAAATACCGACCACCAATCGAAACAGAGCAGCTTAACAAACCCTCGCTGTCAGCGTCAATCAGGGGCCCGTTGGCCGAAGCCTCCGGAAACGACGAAGGCCATGCTGTGACGGACGCGCGGGCGCTTTGTGGCCGGGACATCTTCGTGATAATTTCATAACTGCTCACAGCGGTCACACGTTAAGACCCGCAGCAAGCTTAGTCCCCCGACTTAGATTGCTTAAAAACCCACAATCCACTCAGGTAGAGACTTACTGTATGAGAAGCAGAAACTCAAAGCATACTTTTAATGGGCTGCGCGCGGGCCTCATGCTCGCAGCCCTGGGCTCGCTCTTCGTCCTCGGCGCTACGGGAACGGCGCGCGCTCAGACGCTCGACTCCTATCGCGCTCAGGGGCAGATCATGCTCGACGTGATTAAGGCGGACATCAAGAAGAACTACTACGACCCGGCCTTTCACGGCGTTGACCTGGACGCGATTTTCGAGGAGGGAAGGCAGCAGCTCAAGCAGGCGAAGACGCTCGGCCAGATCAACGCCATCATCGGCCAAGTGGTCATGAGGCTCAACGACTCGCACACGTTCTTCATCCCGCCGCGCACGCCCCTGCGCATAGATCACGGCTGGCAGATGCAGATGATCGGCGACAAGTGTTACGTCGTCGCGGTCAAGCCCGGAAGCGACGCCGAAGCCAAAGGCTTGAGGCCGGGCGACCGCATCCTCACGCTTGAGGGTTACACCTTCACGCGCGCAGACCTTTGGAAGCTGCAATACGTCCTCTACTTCCTGAGCCCACGGCAGGGGATGAAGCTCTATGTCGAGAAGCCCGACGGCAAGCGGATGCCGTTAGAGATCGCCGCACAGGTCAAAGAGGGCAAGCGCATCATAGACCTGCGCGGCGTCAACGTCTCGAACGACCTGGGCGACCTGATCCGCGAGGCCGAGACGGAAGCGCGCCTGCACGAGCATCGTGGTCAGGATTTTGAGAGCGGCCACTTTATCTGGAAGATGCCCGCCTTCGACCTGGCTCCCAGAAAAGTTGACGAGGTGATGGAGAGGGCGCGCAAGCGCAAGGCCCTTATCCTGGACTTGCGCGGCAACACCGGCGGAGCCGAAGAGACCATGCTCCGCCTGATCGGCAATCTCTTCGATCATGATGTCACTATCGGCGAGTTGAAACGGCGCAAGGAGACGAGGCCGCTGGTGGCCAAGTCGCGCGGCGAGAGCGCCTTCAAGGGCGAGCTGGTCGTGCTCGTAGATAGTGATTCGGGCTCGGCCGCGGAAGTCCTCGCCCGCGTCGTGCAGTTGGAGAAGCGCGGCAAAGTGATCGGCGACCGCACTTCGGGGCTCGTCATGCGAAGCCGCCAGTACGAGCACGAAGTAGGCACAGGCTACGTCGTTCCCTACGGGACGAGCGTGACGGACGCCGACATAGTGATGAGCGACGGCCAGAGCCTTGAGCACACGGGCGTCACGCCGGACGAGCTGCTGCTGCCGAAGGCCACGGAGCTTGCCTCTCAACAAGACCCGGTCTTGGCGCGCGCAGGCGAGCTGGTCGGCCTTAAGCTGACGCCGGAAAAGGCCGGCTCGCTCTTTCCCGTCCAATGGCGGAAATAGTCCATTTAGTTGCAACAGCGAATTGGGATTGAGTCGGGCAGGCCGCTCCTGGCTTCAATCTGTGAAGCGGTGCTGCGCGCGATAGCGATGCAGCAGCTCTTCCAGAAAGCCTTCGTAGGTGAAGCCTTCGAGGTCGTAAACGGGCCGGAGCTTGTACATCAGCGGCAGGGCTACGCGCCAGGCCATCCACTGGCGGGGCGCGTCGGGCAGATCCCAGCGGCGGCGCAGGAAGGTCTCGACCACTTCTATCTCTTTGGGCGCGAGCGCGGAGAGGTCTGCTGTGAAATGTACGGCCTTGAAGGAGCGGCGGAGCGCGGCGTCGCTCACGGGCGAGGCGAAGACCTGGACGAAGGAGGGCGCTTCCGTCTCGCGCTCGCGCACGACGACCGTGCCCGCCAGCATGTCGCCCAATCGCTGATCCTTCGAGCTGATGAAGACCGCGATCAGGCCGATGGAGTAGAAGCCTACGACGGGCACAGGCATCATCAACTGCATATCGAAAATACGCATGATGTTGCGCACGGCCGCTTCCCAGAAAGTGATGGGCCGCCCGTCTTCGCGGATGACTCTCAGCTTGAGCCAGCGCTTACCGGGCGTCTGCCCGTTCCAGAGCCACTCGAAAAAGACGAAGTAGCTTGAGAAGATCAGAAAGACCAGAATAATCAGCAAGGCCATCACCCATTTGGGCGCTTCCTTGAACCTGTCCACCACGCCTGCGTAGTCCGAAAGAATCGTGAAGGCGATGACGACGAGCAGGATGAAGCCCACCTGCAAAGCATGATCTATCGCGCAGGCCAGAAAGCGATTGCCGATTGAGGCGAGCGCGAAATGCAGCGGCACACGCTCCGGCGTCTCGATTACCAGAGTCTCTTCGCTCGCGTTGAGAACTTCAGCAGCCATCCTAAGAGAGTGATGAGTGATTCGGTAGTTGCTCGCCAATCGTCATCATGATTTCGACAGCAGCCCGCTCATCTTGCGACTGCTCTCGATAAGATTTCCCGGCCCCGCTTAGGGTAACGCATAGCTTGCACGGAAAGCGAGAGGAATGGTGATCTTGCTTTTCGCCGCCGCCGTTGTTAGCTTACAGGGATGACCGAGACACAGGATTCACCTGCGGCGAGCGGAGAGGCGGAGAATCCCCTCAAGGGCGTCGCGCTCTCCTTTATCGGCTGCGGCGTGATGGCCGAAGCCATGATCGCAGGGCTGCTGCGTCAAAGGCTGGTCGAGCCCCGGCAGATCACGGGCAGCCACCCGCGCGCCTCCCGCCGCGAAGAGCTTGAAGCTAAGTACGACATACGCATGGTCGAGAGCAACCGCGAGGCCGCGACCGGCCCCGCAGAGGGGTTGTCCGCTTCAAGCGGAGAGGCGACGGGCTCCGACTCCATCGTGCTGCTTGCAGTCAAGCCGCAGCGCCTCGGCGGCGTGCTCGACGAATTGAAGGGAGCCGTGCGGCCCGGCGGGCTGGTCGTCTCGATTGTCGCTGGCGCAACCATCGAGACGATTGCAGGCGAACTGCTGCACGGAGCGGTGGTGCGCGCGATGCCGAACACGCCCGCGCAGATCGGTCAGGGAATGACCGCCTGGGTGGCGACGCCCGAGGTGGACGAAAGACAGCAGCGGCAGGTGCGGACGATGCTCGGCGCGCTGGGCCAAGAGATGCTGGTCGAGCGCGAGCGGATGATAGACATGGCGACGGCCCTTTCGGCCACTGGGCCCACCTACATCTTCCTCGTCATGGAGGCTCTGGTGGACGCGGGCGTTCACATGGGATTCTCGCGCCACGTCGCGCAGGAGCTTGTCCTGCAAACCATGCTCGGCAGCGTGTTGTTTGCGCGCGAGTCACAGAAGCATCCGGCAGAGCTTCGCAACATGGTCACGTCGCCCGGCGGCACTTCCGCCGAAGCCATCTACCAGATGGAAAAGGGCAGCCTCCGCACGGTGCTCTCAAAAGCCGTCTACTCAGCCTACCAGCGCGCCGTCGCGCTCGGGAAGAAGTAAAAAGAGCGCGCGCTCTACTTCAGATTCTTGATGACGCAGATGAATGGGTTGCTCTGGCGCTGCTTGATGAAGCCCTGCGGCGTCAGACGCACGACAGACCTGCGTACGGCGTCGCCCTCATTGCCCCCGACACAGAATGCGAAGGGGCCCTGCGTGTCATGCCCGACCTCGATCACGACCACCGAGTGAGAGATATAATTCTTGTGCGTCCTGGCAAAGGCGAAGTCAAACTTATTTCCGGCGCGGTTGTTCTGGATAATGTCGCCGACGTTCGGCGGATGCGCCGTGATGTCGAGGCCCTGGAAAACGCCTGTCCCGTTCACCCCGTTTTGAATCGCCTTCTGGACGAAGACCGAGTGCGCCTTAGAGAACTCGAACTCCGCTTTGGTCGCTCCCGCCTGCTTGACGCACCAGGAGACAAAGACGGCAGACCAGGGCTCCTTCGTACAACTGACGAACGCAGCGCCGATGTCCTGCGTCCACTTCTTGATCTGCTTGCATAGCTCCGGGTCAGCCTCATTAACGAATTGGAATTTCTTGTGCTGATCTTCCGCAATCGAAGCGAGTTTCAAGGCAAATGCCGAGGGCGTGGGCATAATGTTTCTCCTTCCTGAAGATAGGCATGGCTCCGGGTCGCCGGGCTCAAAAATTTCTATTTCGGTCTTTCGAAATTCGACCGGCAAGGATAACAACCCCGCACCGTTGCTTTCAATATATGTGTCGTTTGAGGGCTAAACATTTCAGGGGCGGGCGCGTGGATAGGTAAGGGGCGTAGCGTGCTTACTTCTTTACTAACACGCGCCGTCCTTCAATCTTGTAATGGCCGCTCACGACCAGAGCGACGGCTTCGGTGTAGAGGTTATGTTCTTCGATGAGGATGCGTGCGGATAAAGTTTCGACCGTATCGTCGTCTTCGACGGGCACGACTCTTTGCGCGATGATGGGCCCACCGTCCAGGGTCTCGTCGACGAAGTGGACTGTGCAGCCAGTCCACTTTACTCCGTGCGCGAGCGCCTGGCGCTGAGCGTCGAGGCCGGGGAAAGCGGGCAACAGCGAGGGATGAATGTTGAGCGTGCGGCCGCGAAATGCCTCTATGAAAAGGGGCGAGAGCAGCCGCATGTAACCGGCCAGGCAGACCAGTTCGACCTTGTGCGCGCGGAGCGCGGCGATGATCTCCCGGTCATGCTCCGTGCGCGGGCGTCCACGGCGCTCGATCAGGAGCGTCTCAAGACCGAGGGCTGCGGCGTGGGCCAACCCTTGCGCGTCGCGCTGGTCGCTGATGACGACGGCAATCTCAGCGCCGGGGATGCGCCCTTCGCCGACGGCGCGGGCGAGCGCCAACAGGTTCGAGCCGCGCCCCGAGATGAGGATGCCTACTTTCATAAGAGTGCAAGGATGAACCGAGTGAAGCTCGAAAGCTAAGCTATGCTGACTTGGCGCGTGCCTTCGACGACGCGCCCGATCTCGTAAGCCGTCTGGTCGCGCTCGCGCAGGTGTGATTTGATCGCTCCCGCGTCTGCGGCACGACAGACGATGACCATGCCGACGCCCATGTTGAAGGTGCGATACATCTCCGTGTCTGGAATATGGCCCAACTCCTGCATGAGCCCGAAGATAGGAAGCACGGGCCAGGTGTCGCGCGCGATCAGCACGCCCGTGCCTTCGGGCAGGATGCGCGGGATATTCTCAAGGAGCCCGCCGCCCGTGATGTGGGCCAAGCCCCTGATCTTGCCTGTGTCGAGCAAGCCTTCGAGCGCCTCCAGGTAGCTCAGGTGCGGCGAGAGCAGCGCCGCGCCCACAGTCGAATCGAGAGCCGCCACGTAATCGCCCACAGCGTAGCCCGCCACCTCGAAAAAGAGCTTGCGCGCGAGCGAGTAGCCGTTGGTGTGAAGCCCGGCCGAAGGAAGCGCAAGCAGTGTGTCGCCCGCCGTGATGCTCCGTCCGTCAATCACCTTCTCCCTGTCCACGACGCCGACGATAAAGCCCGCGATGTCGTATTCGCCCTCACTGTAGAAGCCAGGCATCTCTGCGGTCTCGCCGCCCAGCAGCACGCAACGGTTGGCGCGGCATCCGTCGGCTATGCCTTCGATTATCTGCGCGACGGTTTCGGGGCGCAGGCGGCCCGTCGCTATGTAATCGAGGAAGAAGAGCGGGCGCGCGCCTTGCACCAGGATGTCGTTGACGCAGTGGTTGACCAGGTCGCGGCCGACAGTGTTGTGCGTGTCGGCGGCGAAGGCTATCTTGAGCTTTGTCCCCACGCCGTCGGCCGATGCGACCAGCACGGGCTGACTGAGGCTTGGAAACGCGCCGTCGAACATGCCGCCGAAGCTGCCGATCTCGGAGAGCGTGCGCTCGTTGAAGGTTCGGCGGGCGATCTGCTTGATGCGCTCGGTCGCGACGTTCGCGGCATCTATGGAGACGCCCGCATCGCTGTAAGAGATTGGTTGGCTCATCTGTCTTTATAGAAGGAATTAACAGGACGGACAGGAGAGGCAGGATAAAAAGCAAGACAATAGCTCTTCTTTTATCCTGTTCATCCTGTCCATCCTGTTTGAATCCGCTTTTTGGTTGCCAGTGCCTCTAAAGCTTGAAATTCTTCTGCCCCTTCGTCCCGCTACGCTTTTCTAGTTCATCCTGTAAGCGGCGGACATCTTCTTCGGCCGAGGCGCGTGATTCCGTGTCGAGAGTGATAGTGATTCGCAGGTGATCGCCGTCTCGTACGCCCTCCGGGAGAAAGCGACGGGGAAGGTCAATCTGCTCGCGCTCTTCGGGGCCGAGCAGGATGACGGCCATCTCGTTATCTTCGATCCGATCAACGACGGCGTGAATGGTTTCGGACGGCGTGTCCCGTTTCCCTTTGTCAGGCATCGCTTGAACCTCCCTATTTGCTCTTGGCGGTCTTCTCTTTCGGCGGCTTCGGCGGTGGGCCAAAGTCTCCGTAAGAGATGAAGCCTGAGCGGGCTGCGTCATCCTTCTGCGCTTCGCGTCCGGCCCAGAGGTCTGCGTCCTTAGCCTCCTTCGCCGTCTTGATCTCGTAGCCCTCGCCCTTAGTGGTAATCGTGATCTCGCCCTGCAAGTCCGTGCGATAGACTTTGACGCCCACGGCCTTCAAGCGCGCGAGAACCTCCGGCGACGGATGGCCGTAGCGATTGGCCGCGCCGTCCGAGATGATTGCAACCTCGGGTTTGACGGCCTTCAGGAAATTCTCCGAGGTCGCGTACTTCGAGCCGTGATGGCCCACCTTTAAAATCCTCGACTGAAGATTGGTGTCCTTCTGGATCATGCGGTCTTCCGTCTGCGCCTCTGCGTCGCCCGTGAGGAGCATGGAGAAGCGGCCGTAGTCCAGGCGCACGACGACCGAGTTGGCGTTCGGCTCGTTGCCGCCCGAGCGTAATTGATCTTTGGTGAAGAAGGGCTGAATCGGAGCCAGCACGGTAATCACTGCGCCTCCGCTCAACTCGAATTTCTGCCCCGGCTCGGCCTTCGTGTACTGCGCGCCCGATTTGTTAATGGCGTCGAGCAGGTCGCGGTAGGATTTCGTCGTCGGCAGCTCGGCCGTATTGCCTGTGCGGCTACTACTGCGTGCTCTCCTCGCGCTGTTGCCGTTCTGATTGGCCGCGTCGTCGGAGCCGGGCCGCGCCGGCGGCGGCACGCTGCTATCGAGCACGCTCTTGATGGTGGTCGCGTTGATGACCTCGTCCGCGCCGCCGATGTGGTCTGCGTGCGCGTGCGTGGCTATGAAGAGGTCAATCTGGTTCAGGTTGTAACGCTTCATGGCGTCGAGCACGATCTTTCCGCGCCCGGTATCGCCCGCGTCAACGAGGACGACCTTACGCTGCTTGGTCTCTTTGTCTTCGGGCGCGATGATCAGGACGGCATCACCCTGCCCGACATCCAGGACGTGCACTTCCAGCTCTCCGCCCGAAGGCGGCGGCACTCTTCGCTTCTCATACCAGGGCCAGACGAAAAAATAGCCGAGCAGGATGACGATGATAAGAAAGACGACAAGCGCCGCCAGCGCGCAACCACACCCTTTATTGAATTGGGCCAAAGAGATTCACCTCCGGTTTCTCGCGTTCTTTGTAATGATGAGGAGAAATATCTCAAGGCTCGCCTGACGGGACTGGCTCGCGCTCGCGCGCCCACTGTGTTTCGGCTTCGCGCGTGATCTGCGTCGGGTAGCGACCGTTCCAGCAGGCGACGCAAGAGGCGCGCGAACCGATGCCCGTGGCTTCGAGCATCCCTTCCAGAGAGAGATAGCCGAGAGAGTCCGCCTCTATGAAGCGGCGAATCTCTTCGACGGACATCTGCGCGGCGATCAGGTCGGACTTATTCGGCGTGTCCACGCCGTAGTAACAGGGGCTCACCGTCGGCGGGCAACTGATACGCATGTGGACTTCACGCGCCCCGGCCTCTCTGACCATCCGCACGATCTTCTTCGAGGTCGTGCCCCGGACGATGGAATCGTCTATCAGGACGACGCGGCGGCCGGCTATCAAGTCGCGCACGGGATTCAGTTTGATGCGGACGCCGAAGGAGCGTATGGACTGCTTGGGCTCGATGAAGGTGCGATGCACGTAATGGTTGCGCACCAAGCCCTGGCGAAAGCTGATACGGCTCTGCGCCGCGTAGCCGATGGCTGCGGCCGTGCCGGAATCCGGCACGGGCACGACTATATCGGCCTCGGCCGGATGCTCAAGGGCGAGGCGCTTGCCCATCTTATGGCGCGACTCGTTGACCGAGCGCCCGTAGATCAGGGAATCGGGCCGCGCGAAATAGACGTGCTCGAAGATGCACATGGAGTGCTCGCGCTCCGGCAGCGGGAAAGAGGAATGCAGCCCCTCGCCGTTGATAACGAGCATCTCGCCCGGCTCTACGTCACGCACGTAGCGCGCTTCGATCAGATCAAAAGCGCAGGTCTCGGAAGCGACGACCCAGGCCGCGCCGAGGCGGCCGAGGGCGAGCGGGCGAAAGCCGCGCGGGTCACGAATCGCAATCAGCGAGTCGGGCGTCAGAAAGAGCATGGAGAAAGCGCCCTCGGTCTCGCGCAGGACTTCCGGAATGGCTTCCGCCACCGTCTCGGCTTGCGAGCGCGCGATGCCGTGCAGCACGACTTCCGTGTCGGAGGTCGAAGAAAAGATCGCGCCCGAACGTTCCAAACGCTTGCGCTCTTCGGTGGCGAAGGGCAGGTTGCCGTTATGGCAGATGGCGATCTGCCCGTGCTGGCAGGCGACGAGGAAGGGCTGCGCCTCGCGTATGGAGACTTCGCCTGCCGTCGAGTAGCGCACATGACCGATGGCGCTCGCGCCCGGCAAACGGTCTAGCCTTGTTTCGTCGAAGACATCCGAGACGAGTCCCATCGCGCGCTCCGAGCGAAGCTCCGCGCCGTCGCTCGAAACCATTCCGCAGGACTCCTGCCCGCGATGCTGCAAGGCGTAGAGCCCCAGGTAAGTCAGCCGCGCAGCCTCCGCGTGGCCGTAGATTCCGAATACCCCGCACTCGTCCCGAAATTTATCCATCGCCGTCTATATTACAATAGAGCCGCGCACATCAGATAAGGCAAACGGCAAAAGTAGGGCAGGACGCAGAGAGCATCGCTTTCATCCTCCGCTCTCTGCTTTTGCCCTCTCGTCACTGCCTCCATTATGATGGCACTCAAAATCCGGCTAAGGGAGACAAGGCTTGTGGAGAAGGTGAAGGTTTACGGGGCGGACTGGTGCGGCGACACGCAGCGCACGCTCAGGCAGTTGGACTCGCTCGGCGTCGGCTATGATTACGTGGACATAGAGCAGGACGAAGCGGCGAGCAGTTGGGTCAAAGAGCAGAACGACGGCAAGGAGCGCAAGCCGACCTTGCAGGTCGGAGGGCGAGTGCTCTCGACGCCCACGGCCGGAGAGTTGGAGGAGGCGCTGCGCGAGCAGGGCGTGCTCAAGGGCTGACCTGGTGAATAGACAAGGCTATGAAATTCTTGCGGGCCTGCTGAGAGTGGCCCTCGTCGTGGCGCTCGCCTCCGTGGGCTTGAGTATCTACCGCAGCCTGCCGGGCGCGAGCGGCGAGCGCGGCGGCGCGCCTGACTCCCAGAGCGAAACGGCGCTTCAGATAGTGCTGCGTGCTGCGCCCGGCAATGAGGGCGTGCCGCTGGACATCCCCGTCGAGCTTTACATGGTAGACATCGCGGCCGTGCGGCGCGAGTACAGCTCCGAGCCGCGCCCCGGCATGCGCTTTGAGGATTTCCTGGCCCGTCGCATGAAGAGCCACCCGCCGGTCAGTTCGCGCCTGGACAGAAACGGGCAGGCGACGGTCATGCTCGTCCCCGGCAAGTGGCTGATTCACGCCCTGCTCTCCGGCGAGCAGAACGTCGAATGGCGGCTCTCGGTCGAAGTCGCAGGTCGCCGCCAGACGGTCGAACTGACCCCGGAAAACGCCTACGCGAGAATGAAAACATTTTGAAGGCAGTGACGAGTGACAAGCTTTTGAAGACTTGTTCTTACTCGTCATTTGTCACTCGTCACTCACCACTGCTCTTATGAAGGCTCTGCGATACGAAAGCGGTCATCTCGCGGTCAGGGACGTGGAGCCTCCGGCCGAGGCGCAGGGCGAGGCTCTAGTGCGCGTCACTCTCTCGGGCATTTGCAATACGGACGTGGAGATCGTGCGCGGGTACGCCGGCTTTGAGGGGACGCTCGGCCATGAGTTCGTCGGCGTGGTCGAAAGCGCGGCCGAAGCTCCGGAGATCGTAGGCCGTCGGGTGGTCGGCGAGATCAACGCCGGCTGCGGTCTTTGCGCGCTGTGCCGAGGCGGCGACTCGCGCCACTGCCCTGAGCGTACTGTGCTCGGCATAGTGGGCCGAGACGGCGCGCACGCCGAGATGTTGCGCCTGCCCGTGGGCAATCTCCTGCCCGTCCCCGAAGAGATAGAAGACGAGCGCGCTGTCTTTGCAGAGCCGCTCGCGGCCGCCTACGGAATCACTGAGCGCGCGCAGGTCAGCGCAGAGACGCGTGTGGCCGTGATCGGCGACGGCAAGCTCGGCCTGCTCTGCGCGCAGGCCCTCTCTCTGACGGGCGCTCCGGTGACGCTTATAGGCAAGCACGCCGAGAAGCTAAGTATTGCCGAGAGACGCGGCATCGAAACAGTGATGCTCGAAAAGCTGCGGGGCCGCAAGCGTTCGTTCGACACGGTGGTCGAAGCCTCCGGCTCCGCAAGCGGCTTCGAGCTGGCTTTAGACCTCCTGCGCCCGCGCGGCACGCTCGTCCTGAAGTCCACTTTTCACGGCGCGACTCCCGTCAACACCGCGCGCATAGTCGTGGACGAGATCAGCGTCATAGGCTCGCGCTGCGGACGCTTTCGTCCTGCGCTGGAGCTTTTGAAGAACGGCGCGGTCGATGTCTTAAGCTTAATCAGCGAAGAGTTCCCGCTCTCGGAAGGCGTCCGCGCCATCCGTCGAGCCACAGAGCCGGGCGTCATCAAGGTTCTATTAAGGCAGTGATGAGTGACAAGTGACGAGTGACGAGCAAATCAGCTTTTTTCTCGTCACTCGTCACTTGTCACTCATCACTGTTTTCATCCTATGCGTATAAAAGGCAATCTGGCGGGCGATGGGGCGCTCGTGTTGGTGACGCTCATCTGGGGCTCGACCTTCGTGATGGCTAAGGACGTGCTGGGGTACTGGCCGCCGCTCGCCTACATTACGATCCGCTTCGTGCTCGCCGGACTGGTGCTCGTCCTACTGTTCCCGCGTATGTTCTTCGGGGCGCGGCGCGAGGAGTGGAAGGCCGGGGCGACTTTGGGCCTGTTGATGAGCTTCGGGTTTGCGGGGCAGGCCGTCGGGCAGGTCTACACCACGCCGTCCAAGTCAGCTTTCATCACGGGGCTCACGACGCCGCTCGTGCCTTTCGTCGCGCTCCTGCTGCTCAGGGTTCGCCCCAGCCTTGAGAACCTGATCGGAGTCACGCTCGCCTCCCTGGGCGGCCTGCTGATTCTGGTTCCGCAGGAGGCGAGCGCAGTCAACGGCGGAGACCTTCTGACGCTCCTCTGCACAGTGCTCTTTGCGGCACACATTACGCTGCTGAGCAGCTATGCGCGCCGCTTCGACGTGCGGCTCTTGACGGTCTTGCAGATCACGTCGGCCGCAGCCGTCCTTATGCTCGTCTGGCTGGCCTTCAAAACTTGCGCACACTTTCTGCCCGTCCACGCTTTACCGGAAGTCATCGCGCGCGAAGGTGTGGCGCTCGCGTGGTCTGGCCGAGTCCTTTGGCAGATCGTTTACCTGGCGCTCGTCGCGACGGTGGCTACATTTCTGCTCTGGACTTGGGGCCAGTCGCGGATGTCTGCGACGCACGCCGCCATCATCTTCAGCCTTGAGCCTGTCTTCGCCACCTCTTTCGCCGTCGCCGTGCGTGGGCCCGGGGAGTGGATGGGCGGGCGCGGCGCGCTCGGCGCGGCCCTGATCCTGACGGGGATAATCGTCTCGGAACTGCGCCTGGGCCCAGGACGAGAGCGCGCCGGAGTCGAGGACACGGACATCAGCCTGGCCGAAGGCGAGGGCTGACGGAAGCGGATTCTGAGAGGGCGGGAACTTTTACATTTCCCTTTTTCTTTTTCTCCTGCTTTTCGTTATACTTGATGCCTTCTCTCCGGGGCTCACCTTTATAGACAGGTTGCGGGAGCGCACCGGCAATCTTTGGCAATCCTTGTAAGAGAGAGAGAGTTTTGTCGGTCTGACGGTTCTTCTTGAAAGTGGTGATTTATGTATGACCTTCCGAAAGATCAATTGAGTAATGCAGAGATAAATATCCTGCGTCGCCTGCGCGTCTGGATCGTGGCGCTGGCTGTGGTCTGCCTGGTGGCAGGGATAGGCATCGGCGCGCTCCTGGCGGGGCGTCCGACCGTGGCGCAGAGCGGGGCGGAGGTGGCGCGTGCGCCGGAGGCTCTCTCGGCCTCCTTCGCCGAGATCGCCAAGCGCGTCGAGCCCGCCGTCGTCAAGATCGACACCAAAACGTCTGCGCCCGAGGTATCAGAGCGCGGCGGCGGTGACGACGAGGACAAGGACGAGTCCTCCTCCAATCCCCTGCTAGACATGTTCCGTCGCCAGTCGCGGCGGCCTTCCTACGGAGTCGGAAGCGGTTTCATCGTCGATCCCAAAGGCTACATCCTGACCAACCAGCATGTCGTGCAGGGCGCTTCGCGCATTAAAGTGGGTTTGCAGAACGGCGAAGAGCTGCTCGGGCGCGTCGTCGGCGTGGACGAAGAGACAGACGTAGCGGTCGTCAAGGTGGACACGAACAAAGATTTGCCGAGCGTCAAGCTGGGCGACTCGACGGCCGTGCAGGTCGGCGATTGGGTCTTGGCCATCGGCTCGCCCTTCGGCCTCGATCAGACAGTGACGGCGGGCATCATCTCGACCTTGCAGCGACAGACGCCCTACTTCACCAGCTTTCAGCAGTTCCTACAGACGGACGCGGCGATTAATCGCGGCAACTCCGGCGGGCCCCTGGTCAACATGCGCGGCGAAGTCATAGGCATCAACTCGCAGATCGCAACTTCGACGGGAGACTACAACGGCATAGGCTTCGCGCTGCCATCGAACGAAGCCTCCTTCGTCTACCAGCAGATCGTCTCGCAGGGGCGCGTGCGGCGTGGATACCTCGGCATCATTCTCGATTCCGTGAAGCCTGAGTTTGCGCGCGTCTACGGATTGCCCGAAGCGCGCGGCGTGATCGTCACGGACGTACGCGAGCCGCAGGGCCCTGCGGGCAAGGCGGGCATCCTGACCAACGACATCATCGTCGAGTTCAACAACCAGCCCTTGACGAACGCGCAAGACCTGATTAACAAGGTCGCGGCGACGCCCGTGGGCCAAACCGTGCCCGTCACTTTCCTGCGCGACGTGAACGGCAAGATGGAGCGGCGCACGGTCAACGTGACTATCGGAGAGCGTCCCAGCTCGCTCACGCCGCGCGACCCGGAGGAGACGCCCTCGCCCACCAAGAGTAAGGATGGCGCGACGGGCAGCAATAACCTGAAACTGGGCCTGACGCTCGCGGAGATCACGCCGCAGATCATGAACGAACGCCACCTGGCGGGCGTGCGCGGGCTGCTCATCAAGGACATAGACCCGAATGGCATGATCGCCGACGTACGTCTGCCCGGCAACCTGCCCGCGCTCCGGGAAGGCGACGTGATCTTGAAGATCAACCGCATGGCCGTCACTACGCTCGCGGACTTCCAGCGCGTCGTGGGCTCTCTTAAGGCCGGCGATGCCGTCATCCTGAATGTCGCGCGCTACGATAGCTCGCAAGAGCGTGTCGTGCAGCGCATAGTCCAGTTCACATACCAATAAAGCAGTGGCGAGTGATGAGTGACGAGTGACAGGCAAGAAAAAGCTTTTCTCTCGTCACTCGTCACTCGTCACTTGTCACTGTATTCATATGTCACAGGCGAAAAAAGCTCTCGGCAGGAACGGCAAGAGGGGGGGCGGTCAAAAGGCTGCCACGGCTGCCGCTACTGCTACGGCCGCTGCTGCGCGCACGAGCGTTAAGACTTATTCCAACTACATCGACGGCGAGTGGCGTCCGAGCCTGAGCGGCGAGACGTTCGAGAACATCAATCCGGCCGACACGCGCGACGTGGTGGGCCGCTTTGCGCTCTCGGCGCGCGAGGACGTGGAGCTGGCGGTCGAGTCGGCGCGCGCGGCTTTCGACGGCTGGCGGCGCACGCCTGCCCCGCGCCGCGCCGAGATTCTCTTCCGTTTGGGCGAGCTGCTCATCCGCCGCAAGGAAGATTACGCGCGGGACATGACGCGCGAGATGGGCAAGGTCTTGAAGGAGACGGGCGGCGACGTGCAGGAGGCCATTGACTGCACCTACTACACGGCGGGCGAGGGCCGCCGCCTGCACGGCTTCACCACCCCGGCCGAGATGCCCAACAAGTTCGCCATGTGCGTGCGCCAGCCCGTAGGGCTGTGCGGGTTGATTACGCCCTGGAATTTCCCGATGGCGATTCCGTCCTGGAAATTGATTCCGGCCCTGGTGTGCGGCAACACGGTCGTCATCAAGCCCGCCGAAGACACGCCGCTCTCGACTTACAATCTCATTCAGGCGTGCGAGGAAGCTGGCGTTCCCCCCGGCGTGGTCAACCTGGTGACGGGCTACGGCGAGACCGCTGGCGCTGGGATTACAGAGCACCCGGCGCTCAGGTTGATCTCCTTTACCGGCTCGACCGAGACGGGCCGCGTCGTCGCCAGCCGATGCGCCGAGCGCAACGCCATCTGCTCTCTTGAGATGGGCGGCAAAAACGTCATCATCGTGATGGATGACGCAGACCTCGACCTCGCCATCGAAGGCGCTGTGTGGGGCGCGTTCGGCACTTCGGGCCAACGCTGCACGGCCTCGTCGCGCCTCGTCGTGCATAAGAAAGTCTATAAGCAGTTCGTCAGGAAGCTCGCGGAGCGCGCGGCCTCTCTCAGAGTCGGTAACGGCGCAGACCCGAAGACGGAGATGGGCCCGGTGATTAACGCCGATGCCGTTCACAAGATCATGGGCTACATAGAAGTGGGCGAGCGCGAGGACGGGGCACGGTTGGCCCAGGGCGGCAGCCGATTGACGAAGGGCCCATACGCGCACGGCTACTTCATAGAGCCGACCGTCTTCACGGACGTTGCGCCCCAGATGCGTATCGCGCAGGAAGAGATTTTCGGGCCCGTGACGGCCGTCATTCCGGCCGGCTCTCTGGAAGAGGCCGTCGAGATCGCCAACGGCGTCCGTTACGGACTCTCGGCAGCCATCTACACGCAGGATGTCAACCGCGCTTTCCACGCGATGAACGACATGTACACGGGCATCTTCTACGTCAACTCGTCAACCATCGGCGCGGAGGTACACCTCCCGTTCGGCGGCACGAAGGCCACGGGCAACGGCCACCGCGAGGCCGGCACGCAGGTCTTGGACATCTTCACCGAATGGAAATCCGTCTACGTCGATTATAGCGGCAAGCTGCAACGCGCCCAGATAGACCAGGCCGAGCCGCAATAGACTACAGACAGGTCAGAAAACCGCTCTAGCTCTTAAGCCCCGACAGGATTGGAGACGACAAAAGTGATCGTTGGTTTGCCAAAAGAGATCAAGGACAACGAATACAGGGTGGGCCTGACGCCTGCGGGCGTGCGCGCTTTGACGGATGCAGGGCATCGGGTCGTCGTCGAGCAGAACGCTGGCGTCGGCTCGGGCTTCACTGATGAGCTGTACGAGCGAGCGGGCGCAAGGATTCTCAAAACCGCGGACGAGGTTTGGGCCCAGGGCGAGATGATCGTCAAGGTCAAGGAGCCCATCGCGCCCGAATACCCGCGTATGCGCGAGGGCCAACTGCTCTTTACCTACCTGCATCTTGCGCCCGACAGAGAGCTGACGAAACAGTTATTGGAGCGGAAGGTGACGGGCATCGCCTATGAGACGATCACGGACAGGGCTGGGACGCTTCCGCTTTTGACGCCGATGTCGGAGGTCGCGGGCCGGATGGCCATTCAGGTCGGCTCGCATTACCTTGAGAAGATGCAGGGCGGGCGCGGCGTGCTCCTGGGAGGCGTGCCGGGCGTGCCTGCCGCGCGCGTCGTCATCCTCGGCGGCGGCGTGGTCGGCACAAACGCAGCCAAGATAGCCGTCGGCATGGGCGCGTACGTCACTATCATTGATAACAACCTGGGGCGCTTGCGCGAGCTGGACGACATCTTCCTGTCGAAGATTTCGACTTTGGCTTCCTCCGCCTACATGATTCACGACGCCATCTCGCAGGCCGATCTAATTGTCGGCGCGGTGCTCATTCCCGGCGCAGCCGCTCCGAAGCTGGTGACGCGCAACATGCTCAGGGACGTGCCCGACGGCGCGGTGATCGTAGACGTGGCGGTAGATCAGGGCGGGTGCATTGAGACGACACGCCCGACCACGCATTCCGAGCCCACCTACTACGTCGAAGGCGTGCTCCATTATTGCGTCGCCAACATGCCCGGCGCAGTGCCGCGCACTTCGACCTTCGCCTTGACGAACGCCACGCTGCCCTACACGCTGAAGCTTGCCAAGAGAGGTTTCATCCAGGCCATCCAGAGCGACCAGGGCCTGAAGGCGGGCGTCAATACCTATGCCGGCCGCCTCACCTATGAAGCGGTCGCAGTTGAACAGGGGCTCGAATACACTTCCATTGACGACATGATCGGCGGCACGACAGCTAAAGCATAAAAGATGTTGAGAGCGGCGGCGTCGGGGCCGGGCGAATGTAGCCTTTGACTGCATTCCTCCGGCCCCTTCGCCGCTTGTCGTTCTTGCTGACAAAAAGTCAGGCAGAGCCGGGCGGGGCTGACAAAACTTCCGCCCGGCCTGTCACGGGCTCTGTCCGCAAATCCCCGCCCGCCCGCCCGGCCTTTCCACCTATTCCCCTCTATATCATCACTTAGCCCTCTCAAACGCGACAGCCCGTCGGCATCGGCACGCCTCTTGTTTAGAGCCTGACCCGAAGACCGTGTATGCCCTCCGGTCTGAAAGACGTTTTCGGGAAGAAGGATGGTGCTGGATGGCACGTGTGATGATTTGCGATGACGACCGAGTGATGGCCGATCAACTGGTTGCAGCCCTGCGCGCGGCCAGGCACGAAGCGACGACGTGTCATCACACGATGGACGTTCTGCGAGAGGCCGATAAAGGAAGCTTTGACCTGATCGCCTTCGGTCTGGACATGCCAGGCTTCGGCGGCTCGCGTGCCGTCGAGGTCGTCAACGAGATCGGGCCCAACGTCTCGCTCATAGGCTTTCATCGCCGCCCTTCCGAATTCATTCGCACAGCGACGCACGCGCGCCTTGCCGCAGTGCTTCCCCGGCCCGTTTCCGTCACGACCTTTATGTACGCCGTCGCGCGCGCCCTCGAAGCGCGCCAGATGCGCGGCACGCACCCGGCTCACAGCCACTTGACCCAGCCCTGAAGGAGACTACTCATGATGAAGTTAAAGAACAGGACGCGCACCCTCTTCGTTGCTGTCCTCTGCCTGATTGTCCTCGGCGGAGCCGCCGCCGCTTTCGCGCAAAGACAGATGGCCGTCGCGGGTCGCCCCGATGTCAAAGTCATGCTCGCGGGCGCAATCGAGCGCAACGGCGAGGCCGTGCCCGTCGAGCGCGCACAGACGGTGAGCCCCGGCGAGATTCTGCACTGGACTATCGTGTCGCAGAACGACGGCACGGCCCCTGCGCGACAGTACAAGGCTGTCGGCCAGATTCCGCGCGGCACGACGCTCGTCGAGGGCAGCGCCACGGCCGACGGCTCGGCCACGGTCGTCTACAGCATTGATAACGGCAAGACCTACTCCGCGACCCCGATGGTGGAAGAGAAGCAGGCGGACGGCTCAGTGAAGCTCGTGCCCGCGCCCGTCTCCACGTACACGCAGTTGCGCTATGAGTGGAGCGACGCGCTGGCCGGAGGCGGCCATCTCAACGCTTCTTACAAGGTGCGTGTTAAGTAAGCCCTGAAGCTTGCGGCCGCCCCGACCGAAGCCGTAGCCCTCCGAGCCCTTGAACACTCTTCGGACGCTCGACGCCCGTTCCCGCTTCTACTCTGGTGACTGCCTCGGGCCCACCACACTAACCTTTTGAGGAATGAAGATGAAGATCAGAGATAATTCCCCCCTCCGAGCACGCGTCGTTGCGAGCCTTAAGCGCCTCATCTGCATCCTGGCCCTGGCCTGCGCGCTGTGCGCTCCCGCCCTTTCGCAACAGACGGCCGGCGGGACTGTCATCACCAACACGGCCACGGCGACCTACACGGACGGGACGAGCAATTACAATACGGCGTCGCTTCCCGTGACCATCACGGTCGCCAACGTCTCCGGCCTCAACATCACGCCCGACGCTCAGGCCAACGCCACTGTCGTCGCGGGCCAAGCGGCCGTCCCCTTCGTCTTTACCGTCACCAACACGGGCAACTTCGACGATCAGGTGCGCTTCCTGGCGAGCGGCGGCAGCCTCGTCATCAGCGGCCCCGGCACTATCAGCGACGCCTTCATTGATAACGTCACCGTCAACAACACACGCGACGGCGGCGAGCAGCAGATTTTCGGCAACGGCGCTGCCGTAGACCAGACGATCAAGAAGAGCGGCGACCCGCTCGACCACTTCAACGTCGTCGTCCTCGTCAACGTCAACGCGGGCGCGACCAGCGGCCAGAGCATACGCGTGCAGCTCGGTAATGAGACGGGCGCTTCGCCCTATGACAACCTGGCTTCGACGGGGACGGGAAGCGAAGTCCGCACCATCGGCGCTTCCGCCAACGGCTCGCGCCAGGCGGGCGGCGACAGCCACGCCGACATCGCCAACGACGCGCAGCTCGTGGTCTCTCTCGCCGCTCCGACCGGGCCCATCAGCCTGGGCTCTGACATCAGCTACACGGTCGGCCTCTGCAACACTGGCGCGCGCGACGCTGCGGCCATCACGCTCTCGGGCAACTCCGGCGTCTTCATCATCATGCCGGTTCCCTCGAACACGACTCTGAAGAGCGGGCAGGCGTTCACGGGAAGTCTGCTCACGCTCTACACGACAGACCCGCTGACGACCGCGCCGACGGCCGCCAATTGGAGCACGACCGCTCCGGCTCCGCTCTCCAATACGACGCGCGTAGCCTTCAAGGTCGCGACGCCCCTGCTCGCCAATTCGAGCCCGTGCAGCGCGAACATCCCGATGGTGGTTACGGTCAATACGGGCATCAACGCGTCTACGCCTATCCGCGCGATGGCCGACGCCTTCGCCAACAACAGCATCAGCACGCTCATCACAGACCAGTCGGACGGCCAGTCCTCCGGCGCGCAGATTCCCGGCAAGGGCGACGGCAACGCCCTCAACCCGAGCGTCACGCAGCCGAACGCTTCGAGCGGCACGCCTCTACAGACGACGCTCCAACAGGTCGGCAACGTCATGAACGGCCCCCTGGGCCAACCCGGCGCGAGTGGGCCCACCAGCACCGATGACGACTACACTAACAAGAGCGTCAACACAGGAATCGCCGGCATAGCGCCGGGCGGCAACACCAACGCCGCCGGCAACGCCGTGGTCTTCGACAACACAGTGCAGAACACTGGTAACGCCGACGACACCTTCACGCTCAACGTGCAGTCGTTCCCGGCGGGCGGCTCGGGCGGCGTCACCGTTCGCATCAGCACGGACAACGGCACAAGCTGGACGACGCTGGTGAGCAACGGTGCTGCGACCGGCGCTGCCAATCCGACGATTGCCGTCGCGTTCGGCACTTCGGCCAACTACAAGGTTGAGGTCACGCTGCCTGCGGGGCTGCCTGTGCTGGCCGGCTACAACACTGTGATTCGCGCGACTTCGGGCAACAGCCCCGCTATTCGTAACGAAACGATAGACCGCGTCTACACGGGCTTCATACGCCTGGACAAGGCTGCGCAGGTCATTAACTCGACGGGCGTGGGCGGTGCGACAGACCCCGTGCCGGGCGCTGTCATCGAATACACGATCACTTACACGAACGTCTCCTCTTCCCAGGGCAGCAACAACGGTCTGCTGAACGCGACCAGCGTGACGATCACAGACCTCGGCACGGGCTCGAACAACTGGACGGCGAACGCCAACTACGTTGCGGGCTCCGCGTCGAGCCAGTTGGTCACGCCCGTCGCAACGCCCAGCTACGGCAACATCACTGTCTCGGGCTCGCCCGTTGATTCGGTCGCAGTGACGCTGCCGGGCTTACAAGCGGGAGCCTCCGGAACCTTCAAATTCCGGGTAACTATCAAGTAGCCCTTCTGGGTGCGGGCTGCTGATGATAGTTAACGAAACGGCGCGGCCTCGGAAAGCAGCAGGCCAGAGTACTTGCTCCGCTCCGGAGAGGCTGCTGGGGCCGCGCCGTTTCCGAACCTTTACCAGTCGAGGCGTCTTTCCCGAACGGTCGCTCTCACACAGGTCTCAGATGTTAATCGCCCCCATCAAACGACTCATCATCGCCGCGCTTCTCATCGCGGTTATCCCGGCAGGAATGGCGGGCACGGGGGCGCGCAGCCTGGATGAGCAATCTGCTGCCGGGACGCTCATCTCGAACCGCGCCGAAGCGACTTACGAGGATGAGGCAGGGGTCAGCTACGGCACAGTCTCGCCGACCATCACGATCACTGTTCTTCCCGTCTCGTTGCTCACAGTCACCCCGGACGAGACGCAATCTTCCGTTGCCGTCAGCCCGCGCGAGCGCCTGACCAAGCTCTTCCGCATCTGCAACACTGGCAACACGCCAGACCTCTACACGATCACGAGCGCGGAAGTAAATGCTCCGGCCACGCTCGTCTCTCTTCATTTCGACACGGACGCAAACGGCGCGGTGGGGGATTCAGACCCAAGCATACAGTTGGGCCAATCCATCTCGCCGCGCGTGCGCCAGGGCTCCTGCATGGGTGTGCTCGCGGTCGTTGACACGAACGATTCCGCGCAGCAGAGCGTTGTGTCGATTCGTCTCACGGCGCGCTCGAACGTCACGACGCCGGCCAACGGCTTAGGCGAAGACGCCGGCACGATCATCAACGTCGTGGGCCAGGGCTCACGGCTCTCTTCGCCCGACGACGCTTCTCTGCCGCCGGTCAAGACCGTCAACGGCGCGGGCCAGGCCGTCGTCACTCCCGGCAATCCTTTCACCTACACGATCAGCTTTCGCAATCACGGCGACGTGGCCGCGCGCGGCGTCCTCGTCTCGGACGAGCTGCCCGCAGGCGTCGAATACCAGCCGGGCTCGCTTCGCTTGGACGAGCGCAACCTGACCGACGCAGATGACACGGACGAAGGCACGTTCACGCAGGGGCGCGTGCGAGTCTCGCTCGCCGAAGTCGAGCCCGGCCGTCTCGTGCGCGTCTCTTTCCGTGCGACTATTAAGAGCGGTGCGGCGACGGCAGGCGTCGGCCTGGTCAACAGCGCCACCATCGGCGGCGAGAACGCGCGCACCGTCAGCAGCACGACGGCCGTCGTGCTGGTTGATCCGTTCGGCACAGTCTTTTCTGGACGCAGCAACGGCGCGAGGACAATCGCGGGCGCGCGCGTGGAGATTCTGCTCGACCAGAACGGAGAGACGGCGCTTCCCACCGTGCTCGATCAAGGCTTCCTGCCCAACACGCGCAATGAGAATCCTTACATGACGGACGGGCAGGGCCATTACAGCTTCGCCCTCACGCCCGAGCAGTTGGGCCAGGGTGATGAGCCCAGGCGCTATTTCATGCGCGTGACGGCCTCGGGCTACGTCACTCGTATGCTTGAGCTGACGGCTCGCCCGACGCGCGCCGGTCTCTTCGGCCTCTCGGTACACGCGCTCGACTCTCAACCTTTGTCAAAGGCCGGCCGCTTCGAGCTTGTCAACGACGACGTATTGATCGAAGACCTCGCGGCGGTCACGCTCAACATCCCCATGTTCGAGCGGCGCAACCTTGAGATCACTAAGTCTGCCGACCGCCCGCGCGCGGAGATCGGCGATACCATTACCTACCGCGTAGAGATTCACAACTCCACTTCCACGGCCATTCATGACCTGAGCGTGCGCGACCGCCTGCCGGAATCTTTCCACTACGCTGCGGGGACTGGACGCTTGACCATTGGCTCATCCACCGTTGCGCGAGAGCTTGAGCCACAGCCGTCGGGCGACGAGCTGGTCTTCGCTATCCCGGAGCTGGCGGCGGGTGCGACCGCCCGGCTGCTCTATCGTACGCGCGTCGGCGCGAACGCGCGCGAGGGCGCGCAGCAGAACACGGCCGTAGTCGAAGGGACTTTCTCGAACGGCGAACGGATTCAGAGCGCGGCGGCGCGCGCCACCGTTCAGGTCGGAAGCGGCGTCTTCTCCACGCGACAGATGATCGTCGGCCGCGTCTTTGAAGACACGAACGGCAACGGGCTTTTCGAGGACGCTGATCGCCCCGTGGCGGGCGTCAGGCTTTTCCTTCAGAACGGCCAATCGGTCGTGACCGATTCGGCGGGGCTCTATAACTTCCCTTCGCTCGGCGATGGGCCACAGGTCATAGCCCTAGACCCGGTGAGCGTCCCCACGGGTTACGTCCTCGCGGACGGAGGCTCTGAGGCTGGCCGCAGTTGGACTCGGCTGCTGCGCACGCCCGTCGGCGGCGGCGCGCTCCTGCGCCAGAACTTCGCGCTCGTCAGCGACAATTCAAAGGGGCACGGCGCTCAGCAACAGCCCGGCTCGACGAGCCAGATACCAGAGACGGCACGGCTGCGAGACGAACCTGCCGCGCCCAAGATACCTGAGAGCAATGCTGCCAATGATGCCAATGCTTCTGCCGCTGTGACGACGAGCGAGCCGTCGCGTACGGCCGGCACGTATGAAGTCGCTTCGACCGAGATGATCGAGCCCGTCGCGGCGGGCGACGTGCGCGTCCTCTCTCCGACAGAGAACGCGATTGTGATGTCTCCGGCGATGCAGCTCGAAGCGCGCGTGATGCTCAACTGGAACGTGCAACTCGAAGTCAACGGCGAGCGCGTCTCGGACAAGAACATCGGCCAGAGCCGCCTCGATCAGAAGAACAACATCTCGACCTTTACCTTCGTCGGCATAAACCTGCGGCCTGGGCCCAATCGCTTGAGAGTGACGGCGACGAGCCCCGAAGGCGTGCGCGGGCGAACGCAAGAGCTAACGGTGATGGGACGCGGGCCCGCCGAGCGTCTTGAGATCACTGCGGAGAAGAGTGAGATTCAGGCTAACGGGCGCGATTGGAGCCTGCTGCGCGTCCGCGCACTGGATCAATGGGGCAGCCCGGCGCTCGACGGACAGGTGGCTTTATCCGCCTCTGCGGGCCAACTCCTGGCGCTCACGAAGTCCGGCGAGGCGAGGGCCCAGGCGGAGCGTGAGGCGGGCGGCATCAGGTCTCCTGAAGAGACGGCTAAGGGGCAGAGCGAAGTGCTCGTCATGCTCGAAGGTGGCGAGGCTGCGCTGCGTCTCGTCGCGGCGGGCTCGCCCGGCCAGGCGCGACTCTTAGCGCAGATGGGCAGCCTCGACGCGCGCAGCGAAGTCCGCATCACGCCCGAGTCGCGTCCCTCGATCCTCGTCGGTCTGGCCGAAGTTTCGGTCGGCAAATCTATTCCGGAAGTAAACCTGCGCGGCGAAGAAGGACAGGTGCGCAGCCGCTTGAGCTTCTTCTATCACGGCAATCTTTGGAACCGTAGCATCCTGACGCTCTCTTACGACTCGCAGCGACCGATCAATCGCACTGCCGGAAGAGACCGTCTCTTCCAGCTAGACCCGCTCGACCGCGTCTACCCGCTCTTCGGCGATTCCTCGACGCGCTACGAAGCGGCCGAATCGAACTCCAAGCTCTACGCGCGCATAGATCGCGACCGCTCCTACGCCATGTTCGGAGACTTCACGGCCGACATGGATGACCTGGCGCTCGCGTCCTACTCGCGCAAGCTGACGGGCGTGAAGGTACACGTCGAGAATTCGCAGGGAGATTTTGTGACCGTCACGGGCGCTCGGCCCGACACAGCTTTCGCGCGCGATGTCTTTCCGGGCGGCGCTCTGGGCATTCTTCGCCTCTCGCATCCGGAGATCCTGCCGGGTTCAGAGACGGTCGTGCTGGAAGTGCGCGACCGCCGCAACCCTGAACTGATCTTGTCGCGCGAACAGCTCGTCCGCTCCGTCGATTACAACTTGAACCCCTCGACGGGCGAGGTCTTCTTCCTGCGCTACGTTTCGACTTTCGACTACTCGTTGAACCTGGTGCAGGTCGTCGTCACCTACGAGCATCGCAGCGACGATCTTTCGACGGCCGTCTACACGGGGCGCGCCGTCAAGAATTTTGGGGGGATAGGTCTCAAGCTGGGCCTCGCGGCCGTTGTCCAGAAATCCGACACGGGCTCTTTCGTCCTCGGCGGCGTGGACGGCGTGAAGACCCTGCCCAACAGGGGCGAGCTGCGTTTCGCCTACGCGCGCAGCCAGGGCGAGATGATGGGCGGCGGCAACGTCTTCGACGCTAGGACTGCGACGCACGACGGCCAGGCTTATCGCGTAGAGCTTGTGCAGCCCCTCTCTTTCTACAACGCAGTGTTGCGCGCCCGCTACGCTTACGCCTCCGAGGGCTTCTTCAATCCGTTCGGCGCGACCGTCACGCCGGGCTCGCGGCGCGGCGAACTCTCTCTTGAGTTCAAGCCGCGCGCGTCGTCCGCGCTGCGCCTCGGTCTTGTGAGCGAGCGCAATCGCACCTCGGACGTTGATAACTCTCGCCTGACGCTTTCGGCCATGTGGGATCAGGCCGTGACGGAGCGCGTGCGCTTCCGCCTCGGCTACGATCACCGCAGCTTTGACGACCAGTTGTCGGGCCAGCAGACCGATTCCAACCTCGTCACGGCCGCCGTCGAAGCGCAGTTGACCGATAAGCTCTCGGTCTCGGTCAAGCGCGAGCAGAACTTGGGCGAGGCAGACCCGACCTATCCGAACCAGACGACGCTTGCCGCCACCTATCAGGTCAGCCAGTGGACGCGCCTCTTCTTTACGCAGCGTCTCGCCTCGGCCCCGATTGTCCCCATTAGCGACGTGGCCCAGACGGGCTTCGCCTTCACCGAGGCGCGACGCGAGACGGCCTTCGGCGTCGAGACCAAGCTCGGCAAATACACTTCCGTCGTCGGCCGCTATCAGATAGAGAACGGCATCGAGGGCACGGACAGCTTCGCCGTCATAGGCTTTCAGAACAGCCTGCCGCTCTCGCCCGAGCTATCGCTTGAGCTTGGCTTCGAGCGCGGTTTTCATCTCGCGGGCGACGGCGACAGCTCCAACGTCGCGACGCTCGGCATAGGTTGGACGCCGACCGAAGATTTCCGCGCCTCCGCGCGCTACGAGTTTCGTAATCGCACAGGGATGGGCCAACTCTTCAACGTCGGCGCGGCGGGCCGCCTCGGCCACGGGATTACGACGATGGCTCGGCTTCAGTGGATGATGGGCGACTTTGCCGGGCGCAGCAGCACTTCCGTTGACGGCATGGCGGCGCTGGCCATTCGCCCGCTCGAATCAGACCGCACGGGACTGCTCTTTAGCTACAACCACCGCTCGCTCGTGCAGGATGGAGTGGACGGCCTGGGGCCGACGCGTGATCGCATTGATACGCTGGCGGCGGACGGGTACGTTCAGGCTACGGGGGCGCTGGAACTCTACGGGCGCTTCGCTTTGAAACTGAACGCCAACGGGCAGCCCGATCTTCCCTACGCTTCGACGCTCACCTATCTGGCACAGGCGCGGGCCCAGTATCGTCTGATGCGCCGCCTGGATTGGGCCGCCGAGATGCGCTACCTGATTCAGCCGTCTTCAAGGACTTCGCGCTCTGTCTACGGCGCGGAGCTTGGCTTCTGGGTCTTGCCAGACCTGCGCCTGGGCGGCGGTTACAACTTCACGCGGGCGGGCGAGCCCGCAGGCGCGCGCCTGCTTCCCGCGAGGCGCGGTTTCTACTTCACCATCACTTCCAAGCTCTCCAATCTTTTCGACCTCTTTGGCACTCCTTCGCAAGGGCTCGCCGCGTCCGCTCCCGCAGCGGCAGAGCCGAAAAGCCAGGAAGAGAAACAGTGAAAGCGGCAATGGCGACAAGTTGCGTACAGAGACTCCGGCGCGGCGTCCCGGCCCTCGTCTGCCTGTCGCTGCTCTTGGTGTGCGCCGCCGTTCCGGCCGAGGCGCAGGTGCTTCGCTCCTTCACGCGCCGCAATCCCGTGACGAACGTACGCGGCAACATCGCTTTGACGGGCAACGTCCTGATTACCTGCCGCGCCAAGAACAATAACAACTGCGCGGACGTGCGCGACGGGCTCGCTACGGGAAACGACAGCGACTACACGACGGATTTCATCGATGCCGATTCGGACAATTCGACCGGCAACTCAAGCAGCGCCACGCTCTCTCTACCCGCAGGCTCGACAGTCCTGTGGGCGGGGCTCTACTGGGGCGCGCGCTCGACCACCGGCACGCGCAGCCAGCTCAAGTTCAAGGCGGCCAACTCCGGCTTCTATTCGACGCTGAACGCGACGCAACTAGACAGCACGGCCGCTGCTCCGAGCGCCTACCAGGGTTTCGTCGAAGTGACCACGCAGGTGCAGACCGCCGGTAACGGCACGTACTGGGCTGCTGACATCACGGCCGACAACGGGCAGGACGGCACGGGCTATTACGCTGGCTGGTCTTTAGTCGTCGTCTACCAGAACAACAATCAGCCTCTACGCAACCTGACGGTCTTCGACGGCTTCGCTTCCGTCAGCAACGGCAACAACGTGACGACCACGGCGACGGGGCTTCTGACGCCTGCTTCGGGCACTTTCAACGCCTACGTCGGGACGGTCACCTACGAAGGCGACCAGGGCATCACGGGCGACAGCTTTCAGGTCACCAACACGACTACCAACCTGACGACCACCATCAGCGACGCCCTGAACCCGGCCACCAATTTCTTCAACAGCAGCATCAGCGCCCTCGGCACACGCATCACGGCCAAGAACCCGGACTACGTCAACCAGCTAGGCTTCGACATAGATACCGTCAGCGTGGCAAACGCCAACACGGCTCTGGGCAACAGCGCGACGAGCGTGCGTCTGACCTTCAACTCGACGGGCGACCTCTACTTTCCCGGCGTGCTCGCCTTCGCCGTAGATGTCTTTCGGCCCCAGGTCGAAGGCAACATCACCAAGACCGTCACAGACCTGAACGGAGGCAGCGTCAATCCCGGCGACGAGCTTGAATACACCATCAATGTCTCGAACACAGGTAACGACGGGGCCACGAGCAGCGTCGTCACAGACCCGATTCCGGCCAATACGACCTACGTCGCCGGAAGCTTGCAGATCACTTCGGGAGCCAATGCGGGAACGAAGACGGACGCGGCCGGAGATGACCAGGCGCAGTTTACAGGGACGAGCGTGGTCTTTCGTATAGGCACGGGCGCAACCTCTGCGAGCGGCGGAACCATCAATCCCGGCGAGAGCACTGCCTTCAAGTTCCGCGTCAAGGTCAACGCAGGCACAGCCGACGCCACCGTTATCTCTAACCAGGCGGTTGATAACTACAACGCCGCCACCCTGGGCGATGCCTTTACATCCTACAGTGACGGCGATACGGCGACCACGGGCACGCAGCCGACCAACGTCACAGTAGTCGTCCCGCCGGCCCCCAGCGTCTCGCTCGTCAAGACCTGCCCGTCGCCCGCTAACTGTACGAGCGACCCGCAACTTCCGGGCACGGACATCACCTTCAGCATAGCCTTCACCAACAGCGGAGGCTCCGCCGCCCAGAGCCTTACCGTAAGAGATCAGATACCCGCCAATACGGATTTCAAGGTCGGCACGGTGACGAACAACCTGGGCACGACGGGGCTGACGGTCGTGGTCGCCTACTCAAACGACGGCGGCGCGACCTGGGCGTACACGCCCACGAGCGGCACGGGGGGCGCGCCCGCAGGCTATGACCGCACGGTCACGGACGTGCGCTGGACTTTCAGCGGCAACCTCAGCCAGACCTCCCCGAACAACTCCGGCAGCGTAGCCTTCACCGTCCGCATAAGATGAAATGATGAAGGACGAAAGAAGGGCTCGTTGAGTTGAATGATTCAACTCAACGAGCCCTTCTTTCGTCCTTGCTTTTCGCTCTGTTATATTGGCCGCACTATGTCAAGCGGTGATTCAAGGCGGTTGAGCGAGCTGACGGTTGGCGATGCCAAGCGGATTCTGGTTTACGGTGTGGTGGTGCTGCTCGCCGTGGGACTCTTTGTCCTGCTGGTGGGCAAGGTGCTGGTGGCGCTGCTGCTCGGCGTAGTGGCGGGCGTATATCTCCTGCCCGTGCAGGAGTGGCTGGAAAAGAGGCTGCGCGCGCGGGCCGGAAGCGCCCTGATTACCATCGCTTTGATCGTCGTGCCGCTGGTGGCGATCACCTCATACGCCTGGTACGAGCTGTCGGATTATTCCCGTCTCGTACACGAACGACGCGACGACATTATCAACTCGATCAGCGTCTCGTTGGGCCAATACTTGCCGGTGACGCGCGAGGGGACGCGCGCAGGTCTGCGCGTAGCCTTCGCGGAGGCCGTGACGCGCTCGGCCGAAGCCTCCGAAGAGCTGCGAAAGCGCGCGGCCTTGCTTTTGGCCTCGCTCTCGCTCTTCTTCTTCACGCTCTTTTACGTCCTCACGCAGCGCATACGCATCGCAGCCTATCTCAAGGTGCGCGTGCCCGGCGATTACCTGCCGCTTTACGAGAAGCTGACGGAGAACATCGGCGGCGCTCTGCGCGGCGCGCTGCGCGCAGTCTTCATAGATCAAACCCTGAAGGCGCTGGTCATCTTCGTCCTCAACGTCGTCTTCGACGTGCCGCTCGCGCTGGTACTTTCGATCATCACGTTCCTGCTCGGTTTCTTTCCGCTGCTCGGCGAATGGGCCGTCTACGTGCCGATCAGCGTCTACCTGCTGGTCTTTCGCCACGAGCCTGTGAGCGCCAGCCTCTATCTCTCAATCGGGCTTATGATGACGCTCGGGTCGTCTCTGCTGCTGCGGCCGCGACTGGCGAGCGCGAGCGCCAAGCGATTCAGTTTTTACTGGATGCTGCTCGCCCTGGTCGCGGGCGTCTACGTCTTCGGCATTCCCGGCATAGTCCTCGGCCCGGCCATCCTCGGCTTCGTCAAGGCCGTGGCCGACACGCTCTTCGGAGACGTGCGCTATGAGACCTCTCTGCTCAAATCGGAAGACGAGATGCAGGGACAAAAAGTCATCGCAACGGAGCGAGAGGACGCAGCCGTCCAGATGGCCGAGTGATGGCTACTTCGCGCTCATTGGCTGCTGTGTGGTGTGTTTGATGATCCAGCCGGCGATCAGTTCGAGCGCCTTCGGTGACATAGTCTCTTCGGTCTGCGCGTACTCGACGGGCGAGCCCGTCCGCGCCGTCTGTAGAAGATGGTTCAGTCCGGCCAGCTCCAAAACAGTGTAGTCTTTGTTGCCGCCCGCCTTGAGCGCCTCGGTGATGGCCGGTAGATTCTGCCTGGCAGGGACTTGCAGGTCGAGCGAGCCTATGACGGCCAGGACGGGGCAGCGCACCTGCTTGAGGACTGGGCGCGGGTCATAGGTCACGAAGTTGCGGAACCAAGCGTTCGTCATCGTCTTGAACTGCCTGAGCAGCATCTCTTCGGTAATGCCGAGAGCTTTCCTTCTCTCCTCCGGTATCTCCGCCATGACGCGGGGCAGCTCTGCGCGCAGACGGCTCTCGGCCGCCGCGTCCGTCTTCTCGGCCTTCAGTATGCTTATCATCAACTGTTGCAGGCGGCGATTGTCCTCGGCCAGCACGTCGGGCGCGCCCTGCGCCTTCAAGATCAACATCGCTTGCAGATCGAGCAGTTGCTCGCCGGGTATGCCCGGCCCCGCGATCAAGACTATGAAGGCGACATCAGTTGAGCGGACGGCGGCGAGCGGCGCGATGAGCCCGCCTTCGCTGTGGCCTATGAGCCCAATCTGGCGGGGGTTGATCTCCTTTCGCGTCTTCAGGAACTCGACGCCGGAGAGCGCGTCCATAGCGTAATTCTCGCTCGTATCGGACGGGCCCGGCGCAGACGAGCCGCCGACTCCGCGATCATCGGCGCGCAGCACGGCTATGCCGCGACGCGTCAGGTAATCGGCCAGCACCAGGAAAGGACGATGGCCGTAGACGGCCTCGTTGCGATCTTCCGGCCCCGAGCCCGTGATGAGCACGACGGCCGGAACGGGCCCTTGCCCGCGCGGGATTGTGAGCGTCGCGGCGAGCTTCACCTTGTCCCGTTTATTTTCGTAGACGACCTCTTCTTCCGTGTAAGGGTAAGGCTTCTGCGGCTCCTGCGGGCGGCGCGGCGCTGGTACTTCCGTGACGTGCTTGAGCGTTAAAGGCAGCTCTCCGCCGCCCTGCTTCCAGGAGCCTGCGATCTCTGTCCCTTCGCTGTTGAGCTTGCCTTCAAGGACAGCGCCTATAGCTTTCAGCTCCGCGCGAATGATCGGGCCCGTTTGCACTATGGAGTCAACGCGCAAGTCCATCGCGCCCTGATCGAGGCTGTCCAGGCTGGCTTGCAGCGAGCCGTCCGCGCCCACCTTGATCTTCAGCAGGAGCCGCAGCTTCGCCCCACCTGCCTCCAACACGCCGAACCAATTCCCGGCAAGACCCTGGCCCACGGCGCTCTCTTTCTTCTGTTGAAGAGACGCTTCGAGCGGTGCGGGAGCTTTCGAGGCCGGCCGGGCGACGGCCGTCTGAAGCGAGCAGGCGATGAGAGCGATGGTTATGAGCCTGCTCGCGTGCGGCTTGAGGTGCATCAGGATTAGTCCCCGCATCATCCTCTGTCGCGTAGAGGTTTGAGATTGGCCGCCGAGGCTTTTAACCGGGAGGCCAGCTCATCGCTCTGCCGCCCAGGACGTGTACGTGCAGGTGAAAGACGGATTGGCCCACGCCCGCGCCCGTATTGATGACCGTGCGATAGCCGCTTTCGGAGAGCCCTTGCTCGTTGGCTACGCGGGCCGCGACGCGCAAGAGATGTCCGAGCGGCGCTTCGTCTCGGCGGGAGGCATCGTCCAGGGATTCGAGGTGCTCGCGCGGGATGACCAGCACATGCACTGGGGCCTGCGGGTTGATGTCACGAAAGGCCAGGCTGCGCTCGTCCTGGTAGACGACATCGGACGGAATCTCGCCCGCGACGATTCGGCAAAAAAGGCAATCTTGCTCCATAAAGACAGTGATGAGTGACAAGTGACAAGTGAAAAGCAACGAGCGAGGACACAATAGCTCTTTTCTTCCAGCTTGTCACTCGTCACTTGTCACTTGTCACTGCCTTTCAGGCCACTCCGGCGGCCATGTCCGCCTGCGGCAGGTCAGGCAGCGGCGCTGTCACGCTCTCCCTCAAACGCTCTATGTCCGCGCCCAAAGAGCGCAGCTTCGACTCGATCTTTTCATAGCCGCGATCAATGTGGTAGACGCGGTCTATGATGGTCTCGCCGCGCGCCGCGAGGCCCGCCAGAACGAGCGAGGCCGAAGCGCGCAGGTCTGACGCCTGCACGCGCGCGCCCGTCAAAGGCGATGGCCCTTCAACGACGGCCGTGTGCCCCTCTATGTGAATGCGCGCGCCCATACGCTGCATCTCCGAAGCATGCATGAAGCGGTTCTCGAATATGGTCTCGGTAATTACCGAGCGCCCGGTGACCTGCGTCATGAGGGCCATGTACTGCGCCTGCATGTCTGTGGGGAAGCGCGGGTGCGGCTCAGTCATAATGTCTCGCGCCACGAGTCCGTTCGGGCAGCAGCGAACGTGCAGCGTGCTTTGATTGACCTCCTCGATCTCGACGCCCACTTCGCGCAGCTTGGCGATCAGGATGGCCGAGTGTTCCGGGACACAGCCCTTAATCTCAAGCTCGCCCCTGGTAATGGCCGCCGCGATCATGAACGTGCCGGTCTCTATGCGGTCGGGGATGATCGTGTGCTCTGCGCCGCCGAGGGCCTCTACGCCTTCGATGCGGATGGTCGGCGTGCCCGCGCCTCTGACGCGCGCTCCCATGCTGTTGAGGAGTTCCGCGAGGTCTGCTATTTCCGGCTCGCGCGCGGCGTTGTGAATCACCGTGCGCCCTTCGGCCAGGGCGGCTGCCATCATGATATTTTCCGTGCCCGTGACCGTCACCTTGTCGAAGCGGACTTCGCCGCCACGGAGTCGTCCCCCTTTCGGCGCACGCGCCACGACATCCCCGGACTCAAGGCCGACTTCCGCGCCGAGCAGCTTGAAGCCTTCCAGATGCAGGTCAATCGGGCGCGAGCCGATGGCGCAGCCGCCGGGCAGAGAGACGCGCGCCTTGCCGAAGCGCGCGAGCAATGGGCCCAGGGCAAGCACGCTTGCGCGCATGGTCTTGACCAGCTCGTAAGGCGCTTCAAAAAGCTCTACGTGCGAAGCCGTGATCTTATGCGTGCGCAACTCCGGCGTGAGCACCGTCGCGCCTATGTCTTCCAGCAGGCGGCGCTGCGTGATGATGTCGCGCACGTAAGGAATGTTATGCAGCACGACCGTCTCAGGTGTGAGCAGGGCGGCGGCCATACAGGGGAGCGCGGAATTCTTCGCCCCGCTGACCGAGACGCGCCCCTCAAGCGCACGCCCGCCCGTGATCCTGAACTTGTCCATGTCGAGAACTCCTTTCACACTCGTCCAATTCCCTGACCTTCTAATTCTGATCCGAGACCACTTACGCTCTCGACCGCTGAAGAGTGCATGGTACTGCCGCACCGACGCCACACAAGCGACCCGCAGGAGAAAGCACCGAAGACAGTGAGAATACTTTGTGTTCTGGGGCTTAAAAAGACCTGCGAATTTTACCAGAGAAAGGTCAAAGTCAAAAGGCTAAACCGGGGCGCGCCCGCTCAGATTTTCCGCAGGGCGACGGTGCGCGGGATGCCCTGCAAATCCCTGTGAATGTCCAGCAGACGCCACACCCTGCGGTCTACAAGCGCATGGACGGCCGCGTGCTGGTCAAAGCCTATCTCAAGCAGGAGATGGCCGCCCGCGACGAGAAAGCCGGGCGCGTCCTCAAGCAGTTGACGAATAATCCTGAGACCGTCGGGGCCGGGCGTGAGCGCCACGCGCGGCTCGAAAGAGCGCACCTCGCGCTGTAAGCCTTCAATCGCGCCCTCGCCCACGTAAGGCGGGTTCGAGACGATCATCGTAAAGCGCGCGCCGAGAGCGTCGAGCGCCGCGAGGCAATCGGAGGCGACGAGGCAGAGCCTCTCCCTGACGCCGTGACGCACAGCATTGCGCGCGGCCACCCTCAACGCCGCCACAGAGATGTCCACTCCAACGGCGCGCGCCCGCCGACGCTCGTGAAGAATAGCTACGCTGATGCAGCCCGAGCCTGTGCCGACATCGCACAAGAGCGGCGCGTCAGCACTCTCTTCCGCTTGATCTAAAAGCTCAAGGGCCGTCTCCACGAGCAGCTCCGTCTCGGGGCGCGGGATGAGCACGTCGGGCGTGACTTCAAATTCGAGGCCGAAGAATTCCTGCCGTCCGGTGATGTATTGCAGAGGCTCGCCCGCAGCGCGTCTCTCAAAGAGCAGGCGAAAGCGGCGCACCTCTTCTTCTTCCAAAGGGTGTTCGGGATGGGTCAGCAGAAAGGTCTGAGAGCGTGTGATTGCATGGGCGAGAAGCGACATGGCTTCGCGGCGCGCTTCCGGCACGCCTGAGCGCCGCAAGGCATCTGCGGCCTCGCGCATCGCTTCGGCTACGGAAAAAGTCTGCCCGTCGTTCATCATCTCAATGAAAAATTAACAACATAAAAGAGATAAACTTTTCCCCTATCTTCCGCTTCCGCCCTTTTTCCTTTGGCCTTTGCCTTCTATAATACGACGCAAAAGCATATACGGAATTTATCAGGGAGGCGAAAAGGAAAAGTGAAAGCTGAACTGCATATCGAAGGGATGCACTGCGATTCGTGCGCCGCCGACATCAAAGAGAGTCTGGAAGAGACGGCGGGCGTACGCGAGGCCGACGTTACTTTCAAGCGTAAGACGGCCATCGTCGAATTCGACGACCAAGTCGTGCAGGAGCAGACGCTACTGAAAAAGATTCAAGACCTGGGATACACGGCGACCGTCTCGGGCGAGCCGCAAAGCGAGGTTGGAGCATGAGCGAACAGAACGAAGGGCAGACAAAGATAGATTCGGAGCAGGCCGTGGATGATCGCGGCACGAACCAAGCGGAAGGGCGCGCGCTCTTGAAACGGCTGCGCGACCGTGGCTTTGATTCGAGCGACGAGAAGCTGGCCGTCGCCCTGGGCCGTCCCCTGGAAGAGGTCGAAGCCTGGACGGGCGGCGCTGAGGCGGTCGACGACGACGTTATCATGAAAGCGCGCGGCATCGCCAAAGAACGCAACATCGAGATCGAATAAATATAGTGACGAGTGGCAAGTGACGAGTGACAAGCTCTGAAGAAAAGCTTTTCTCTCGTCACTTGCCACTCGTCACTCGTCACTGTTTTTATGAACGAGAAGCTTGAGCGCGCGACCCGTGCGCTGGTCGAATCATACAGGGCCGAAGGGACTCGGATCGATCACCTTGATCGTCAACCGCTGCCCTCTCATGCCGAGATCATACGCGTGCTCATGACCATGCACGAGCTGCTCTTTCCCGGCTACATAGGCGCGCAAGGGTTGACGGGCGAGAGCCTGCACCTGCACGTGGAGGCGCGCATGCTGAAGCTCTACGAAGTGCTCACAGAGCAGATCAGCCGCGCCATCTGCCACGGCCGTCGCCTGGATGCCGCGAGCGGCGTGACCGAGGCGGAAGCTTCCGATTGCGCGTCAGAGTTTTTGGGCCATCTTCCGCGCCTGCGCCAGCTCCTGGCGGCAGACGTGCAGGCAGCTTACGACGGCGACCCGGCGGCCACCTGCAAGGACGAGATCATCTTCAGTTATCCGAGCATCTACGCCGTGATGGTCTATCGCCTCGCGCACGAGCTTTACAAGATGGGCGTGCCGCTCATCCCGCGCATCATGACCGAGCACGCGCATCATCGCACAGGCATTGACATTCATCCGGGCACACGCATCGGCGCGAGCTTCTTCATAGACCACGGCACGGGCGTCGTCATCGGAGGCACGGCCGTCATCGGCTCGAACGTCAAGCTCTACCAGGGCGTGACGCTCGGCGCGTTCTCTTTCGATAAGGACGGCGCGGGCCAACTCGTGCGCAATACCAAGCGCCATCCGACGATTGAAGACGACGTGGTGATCTACGCAGGCGCGACTATTCTCGGCGGCGAGACGGTGATCGGGCGCGGCAGTGTCATCGGCGGTAACGTCTGGCTCACTCACTCAGTCCCGCCGGGCACGCGCGTCCTACAGGAATCACCCAACCTGCGAATCATCACGGCAGACCAGGCCGCCGCGTCCTGAAACGCTCGCCGCGCGCTCGCCTCTGCCCGGCCCCGGACGAGGGCCTTCAAGAGTTCGCTCTACCTGGCGAGGAAGGACAAAATCCCCAGGCCGAAGAAGACCATGAAGACTATGCCGACTGCCACGAGGCTGTAGATGATTATGCCCTGCGTGTTGGACTGTCCGCTCTTGCCGTTATAGGCGTTGCCGCAGCGCACGCATTTGACGTGGCTCAGCAGCTTTGGGCCCAGCACTCCGCCCCACCAGGTAAATTTCACCTGCTGCGGGTCGGGCGTAGCGCATTTCGGACAGGGGACATACTGGCTCATCTTTTTTAAGCACTCCTAAATTTTTTTGAGGGTCGAGCGACAAAACCGGCGAAGACCTCGAAATATAGCACCATTCTTCATCCGGCAGGCGAGCCTTTTTTAGAGAGCATGGAACTTACAGGAACCCTGCGCCCATTAGCATTTTCTATCAGGTACAAAGATTGAGCGAGCGTTTCGACGCGCTCCCTGAAACATTCTTGGAACCCCCAGGGCCCTTCGGGCGTGTGGGGGTTTAGTTGTTAAAGGGCTTGGTTAAACATGGTTGGCGAACGTAAGGAGAAGCTCATGAGCGCCCTCGCGAAAAGCATGCTGCTCTTTTTTCTGAACTGGCTGGACGCGCAGTTGACGATCATCTGGGTGCGGGCCAACCTGGCGACCGAAGGTAACGGCTTGATGGCACGGCTGCTGGAGATGGGCGACGCGCAGTTCCTCCTGGCCAAGCTCGGCATAGGCGCTTTTGCAGCCTACGTGCTCTACCGCTACGCGCACCGTCCGCTGGCCCGGCGTGGAATGAAGCTGGTGCTGGCGACCTACTGCATACTGATGCTGGTACACGCTGCGACAGGGATGAGCGCGCTCGGCTGGCACGCGCCCGAAAGGGTCGTCGCCTACGTCGATAGCCTGCCGCGCGCAGTCCTCGGCCTCTTCTCCTGAAACCGGATCGCTTAACTGTGGAAAGAGCCTGAAGCGTTCAGGCTCTTTTTTCGTCTCTCGTCCTTCCGCTCCCCTTTTCAAAGCAAAAAGTGTCCGGCCTGACGCTCTTGTCCAAGCGGGCCGGGTGGTATTAAATTATCCGGCCGCTGCCCGAAGTGCCTAAAGATAATGAAACCGTGGGGGCAGCCAAACGTAACTATGAAGGGGCGCGTCAACTCTTGGGAGTGTGCGCGCATCTTAAAAAGAGTTGCTCAAGAGCAGTGTTCGGAAATTGAATAGATAGAGACGAAAGACCATGTATAAACTGTCTGCCCGCCAGATTTTGCTGATAGCATTGCTCTCAGCCCTGTTTGCCGCCGTAACCGTCGCCGTTATCAGTCGTTTCAGCAGCCGCTTTCAACCTAAATCGGCCGCCTTTTCCGAGGCGCAGCCCGCCGGAGTCACAGACCCCAGCCTGGCCACGGACGAGCAGAACAACGTAGAAGTCTACAAGGCCATCTCGCCCGGCGTCGCCTACATCACCTCGACCACCGTGCAGCAAGGCTTTTTCGGCGACGTAGAAGAAGGCCAGGGCTCAGGCTCGGGCTCGGTCATCGACGACCAGGGCCACATCCTGACCAACTATCACGTTATAGAGGGCGCGCAGCGTCTCTCCGTCAGTTTGGGCGGCGACAAGAAATATCCTGCGCGCGTCGTCGGCGGCGACCCGGACACAGACCTGGCCGTGATTCAGATAGAGGCCCCGCGCGATCAGTTGACCGTTGTGCCGCTCGGGGATTCGGACAAGCTCGTGGTCGGGCAGAAAGTTTTGGCTATTGGCAATCCGTTCGGCCTCGACAGGACTTTGACGACGGGCGTCATCTCCGGCTTGCAGCGCCCGATCCGGGCGCGCAACGGTCGTCCGATTGAAGGCGCAGTGCAGACGGACGCTTCGATCAATCCGGGTAATTCGGGCGGGCCCTTGCTGGATTCGCACGGGCGCATGATCGGCATCAACTCGCAAATCCTTTCGCCCGCAGGCGGCAGCGTCGGCGTCGGGTTCGCCATCCCCATCAACATTGCCAAGCGCGTTGTGCCGCAGTTGATTCAGTACGGCGTGGTTCGTCGTCCGAAGCTCGGCGTGGGAACGCGCGACGTGGAATCGCTGCGCACACAGATTCGCCTGCCGGTCTCGGACGGCGTGCTCATCATACAGGTTGCTGCGGGCAGCTCGGCTGCTGCGGCCGGCCTGCGCCCGACCATGCAGACCGAAGACGGCGAGATAGTCCTCGGCGACATCATCACAGCCATTGACGGCGAGAAGGTCGGCGATCAGGACGACCTCTACCGCATCCTGGACAAGCACCAGCTCGGCGACGTGGTCAAGGTCGAGGTCTTTCGTGACAGGGGCCGCGTCACAGTCCCCGTGCGCCTGATCGAGCTTCCAGACTCAAGGCGCGGAATCCGCCGCTAAAAAAGGCAGATGCCGGATGTCGGTGAAAAGCGAGAGCTATTCTCACCGACATCCGGCATCTATTTTTTTGTGATCGAGACGACTCATTTCATCAATACGGGCTTCGGCTGGGTCTGCAAGCATTGCAGCGCGGAGGAAGGCGAGCATGAGGGCCAGGCTGAGGGGCGGGCTCGCTTCTTCAGCGAAGGGGAATCGGAAACAAAAGAGCCTCACCTCTCGACGCAGGCCCTCGCCCGCTGGCGCGACGCTACGCGCCAGGCTCTAGTCTGTCCTCGTTGCAGCATCGAAGAAACGATCAAAAAGGCTTAGAGCCCTTTACTACCTCAACAACCTGCGCAGGTGGCCGACGCGTTCTTCCGGTGCGCCGTAGCGCGCGCGGTAATCCGAGAGGCTGCGTCGAATGACTTCGCCGGCTTCGGCGCTGCCGTAAACGTCTGCTATCTCGACGCGGCGCGGCGCTTCGTTTGGCAGTTGCTTGTAACTTAGAAAGTAGTGCCTGAGCCGGTCAACGAGGCCGGGCGGGCACTCCTTGATGTCGTCTATGTGGCCGTAGGCGATGTCGGATTCGAGCACGGCGATGATCTTATCGTCCGCCTCGCGGCCGTCGATCATGCGCAGGCCGCCGATAGGTTTCGCACGGACGAAGAAGTTGCCCTGCATAAAACTCTTCTCCGTCAGCACGCAGATGTCCATCGGGTCGCCGTCGCCCGCTATGGATTCGAGTCCGGCGCGCTCAGAGCAGAGTTGGCCCACCAGATCGCCGCAGTAAGTCTGAGGGATAAAGCCGTAGGGCATCGGGCAGAGACTTGAAAACCTTTGCGGGCGGTCTACTCTGAGGTGGCCCGTCGCTTTGTCCAGCTCATACTTGACGACATCCGTCGGCACGATCTCGATAAAGACATTGACCATCGCGGGGGCCTCCGCGCCGGGCGAGACGCCGTGCCAGGGATGAGCTTGAAAGAGAACCGCCAGCAGCTCGTCAAGCCCTTCGTCGTTTTCAGCCATAGGGGGTTTTCCTTTCTCCCGGAAGCCGTCCGCACGCGCCGAAGCTTTTCGCGTGGGCCCAGCTTAGTGCTAGAATCCTTCGCGCCGCGTTCGCAGGGTGTGCGAACAGAGATTATGAGGTGCGCCGCGCGGATGTGTCCACCCGAGACGCGCGGCCGAAAAGGGACGCGGCCTTTCAGGAAACAGCAGATGTCTGCCACGACACACGAGACCATTCAAGAAGCGCGCGCGGGGGCCATCTCCCTGCGCTGGATCATCGGAGCGCGCGATGACATGGTCTGGTTCATAGGCTCAGTGCTCTCAAGCTACGCGCTCTTTGCCGTCTACGTCGCGGGACTTGTGCCGCTCGTCCCGATGGTCGCCGCGTGGGCCATACTGATAGATGCGCCGCACGTCTTCGGCACCTTCTCGCGCACCTACTTCGACCGCACGGAGCGGCGCGCGCGCAAGCGCCTGCTCACGGGGTCGCTCCTCTTCTTCGTCGTCGGCCCGGTGATGGTGCTCGCGGGCTTGGGGCTGGTCTTCTTCTTTCTGGCCGCGCTCTGGGCCTACTATCACCTGGTCAAGCAGCACTACGGCTTCATGGTGCTCTACAAGAAGAAGAACAACGATCTGGCGCGCACGGACAATGCGCTCGACCGATTGTTTCTCCTCCTGGCCTTCACTTACCCGTTCGTAGCCTTCGTCGCCACAGACCCGGAAGCGATGAGGAGAGTGCCCGCGCCGCTCTACGCCTGGGCGGGAGGGCTCGCGCGCCTGCTGCTGGCGGCGACCATTGCTGTGGCCGTCGCGTGGCTTGCCAGACAGGCGCAGAGGGCCGTCATGGGTCAGCCTTTGAACGTCCCGAAATACCTGTTACTGGCCGCAGCGATCCCCATGCACTGGGTCGTGCTGTTGACGCCGATGCCGCACAAGCCCATAGCCATCGTCGCCATCCTGACCATCTATCACAACCTGCAATACCATCGCCTGATCTGGTTCCACAATAAGAAATACAGCATGGGCGACGACCGCCGCGAGCGTTACGGCGGAGCGGAGCTAATCAGCCGCCGCCTCATCTACTACATAGCCTTCGGCATTCTCTTCGGCCTCTGGTATCAGGGGCCGCGCCAGTACATCGGCTATAAGAACAGTCCCGCAGAGCTTTCCACACAACTGCTCGCCTCCTTCTTCTGGGGCTACGCTTTTGTGCATTACTACCTGGACTCGAAAATCTGGCGCGTGCGCCGTGACCCTGCGCTCGGCAAGGCGCTGCACATGGATTAGAGCGGGAGGGTTGAGCGAGTTGTCAGATTCGGTCTGTGTACCGTAGAGCCTTCTTTTACTCTTCGTCCACTGGCATGAGGTCACTGTTGGCCGGCCCCTGAAAGACCTTCCCGTAAGCGTCGTAGCGAGAACCATGACAGGGGCAATCCCAGCTCTTTTCTTTAGAATTCCAGTCCACCACGCAGCCCAGGTGAACGCATATTGCCGAGCGTTCATGAATTAAGCCCGCATCGTCTCGATAAGCCGCGACTTTCTTGAGCCCACGCCGAACGATAGCGCCCTCGCCCGACTTGATCTCATCTGTCGAATCCACATCGCCGGGTGTGGCTAAATCCGTGTACTGGGCGGCAACGTTCAGATTTTCACTGGCGAACTCAGTCAAAGCACGCAATGTTTTGCGCGCCGGGTCGTAGAGAGTCGTCCATTCGTTCTCACGGCCCATAATAAGGTCAGTCAGCAGAATGCCCGCTATCGTCCCGTGCGTCATGCCGTTGCCGGAATCGCCCGTTGCGATAAAGACATTGCTCTCGTCCAGCGGATTTCTCCCGATGAAGGCGAGGCCGTCTATCGGCTCCATCACTTGGCCCGACCACTGAAACTCAATACTCTCGATCATCGGGAAGCGGGTGCGCGTCCACCTTTCAAGCCAGGCGAATCGCTTGTTCGCATCATCCGCCTGCCCCGTCTTATGATCTTCGCCTCCAACGATCAGCACGTCATACGGGCCTTCGTCGTCTGCCAAGCTTTCAAGGCGGACGTAGTGATACGGGTCAGGCGTGTCCCAGTAAAGAGCTTTTGTGACAGAGCCGGACGGAACGCGCGCCCCGATGACGTAAGTAATATAAGGCCCCTGTTTAGTGTGAATCACAAAGCGGTCGTTGACCGGGGTATTGGTGGCGACGACGACAGCGCCGGCGGTGACGATGTGGCCGTCGCTCGTCTCGATGCGCGCAGTCTCGCCGCCTTCAATTTTGCTCGCGTGCGTTTCGGTGAAGATTTGCCCGCCCATGCGCTTGAGTGCTTGTGCAAGTCCGGCCAGATATTTCAAAGGATGAAACTGCGCCTGGCGCGGAAAGCGCAAAGCTGTGCCGGTATCAAAGTCTTTGATTGGCGCTCGATCAACCATCTCAATAGCGGTCAATCCGGCGCGATGAGCCGCCTTCAATTCATCTTCAAGTTGAGCCTTCGATTCATTGGGCGGAACGAAAAGGTAGCCGTCGAGCCGCTCGAACTCGCATTCGATGGCTTCGGCTTTGACAATCATTTCAATGCGGTCAATCGCCGCCGAGTGGCTTTCGGCAGCTAACCGTGCGCCCTTCTCACCATGTAGCCGCTCAAGCTCGTAATAGCGGTCGTCCAGAGCGTTGACGAGGTGCGCCGTCGTCCGCCCCGTCATCCCTCCGCCGATTGGCCCATCATCGAGCACAATCACCTGTTTACCTTCGCAAGCGAGCAGGTAGGCCGTCGTCATGCCGGCGATTCCGGCCCCGACAATACAGACCTCGGCCACGGCATCCGCGATGAGCTTTCCATCAGACTGAATCTCTTCAGCCGTTGCCATCCAGATCGAAGTTGTCTTTCCCGAATCGCTTTCCATCTTCTTCTGAAGCCTCAATCTTCCTGGTGGTCTTCGCCGTTATAGTGCATCACTAGGCGTTCGTCATCGACGACGGTTTCGAGGTGGACGGGCCGACCCCAGAGGGTGTAGACGTGTTCGAGGGCTTTGCGGGCGTAGCGACTGTCAAGCTCCGCGCCCTCGTAGGCGTGGCGCAGGTAAAGCTCGCGGTTGCCGTTGTAATCGCCGTCCGTGACCTCCAGGTAGGGGAAGCCGAAGTTCGTCATGTTCGCCACGAGCGTATCGCGCACACGCTCCCAACGCTTTTCCGTGATCGTCCACTCCTCTTCTTCGACCAGCTCGTAGACGAAAAGGTCTAGCTCCTCGCACAGCTCTTCGGTCAGGTAGTTGCGCAGAAAGGAAACGTCCGACTCAAGCTCGCGCACCTCGAAAATCTTCTCGCGCCCTTCGCCGCCACGACGGCCGAACTTCTCCCTCTCCTCGGCCGAAGGGTTGTCCCACCGCCGTTCTATGTCCTCAAGAATCTTATAGCCCAGATAGTACGGGTTCAACTGCCCCTTATGCGGCGAGACCACGCCCGAATGAAGGTCTGCGAACTCTATGTGCTCGCTGTCGGTGAGGTCTAGCTCACGCATGATGCGCGAATGCCAAAAGCTGGCCCAGCCCTCGTTGAGCGTCTTGGTCTGCATCTGCGGGATGAAGTATTCCATCTCTTCGTGGATCATGGCCATCACGTCGCGCTGCCAGGGCTGAAGGTGCGGCGAGTGGCGCATGAGGTAGTAGATGATGTCCTTCTCCGGCAGGCTATCTCCGCGCGGCTTCTCTTCCTCGGTCGTCTCGGGCTCGCTCGCTTCGCCGAGCCGCCAGAGGTCGTCGTAGCGCCCTTCGACGCGCGCGGGCTTCTGGCGAGGCGGGTCTTGCGGGTTGTCGCGCTTGATGAAGAAGTTCGGGTCGATGTGCTCTTCGATTGAGAGCACGGCGTCGAGGAAGCGCTCCACGGCCTTGCGCCCGTACTTGAACTCGTACTCGGTCATGCGTCCGGCGTGCGTGGAGACGCTCTCGACCATCCGCCGATTGGTCTTCGAGAAGTAGATGTTGTTCTTGAAAAAATCGACGTGGCCGAGGACATGGGCCATCACCAGCTTGTTCTGGATGGGGCTGTTGGTCTCAAGCAGAAAGCCGTAGGAAGGATTGGTGTTGATGACGACTTCGTAAATCTTCGAGAGCCCGAAGTCGTACATCGTCTTCATCCGATGATAGGCTTTGCCGAACGTCCAGTGAGAGTAGCGGCCGGGCAACGCGTAAGAGCCGACCTCGTACATGACCGTCGCCGGGACGATCTCGAAACGGGTCGGGAACGGGTCGAGGCCGAACTTGCGCGCCACGTCCCAGATTTGCGCCAGCGATTTTTCGAGGTCTTTGATTTCGCGATCTTCCATAATTCGTCCATCAGGCTTTGTGATTCGAGGAGATGTAACGCTTGAACGCTCCCAGGATGAGCGCGATGATCGCGCCCACGCAAGCGCCGACCGCTCCCCCGAAGAGCGCGCCCCGCAGCCCCCAGCCCCAGAGCGCCGAAGTTTCGGGGAACGGCCCGCCGCGCGCGAGCAGGATTTCCCCCACGACGTTCAGCGTCGCGCCGATAATCATGAAGACCAGGGTGGCGCGCACGATCACGTTAAGGGCTCGGCTCATAGCTCCTGACGCTTTCCGAAGAATTGCTTGAGCGCCGGATAGACATCTTCCTTGTCGTCTATACGCACGCCGACGAAACGCTCCTTGCGCTTGAGGCGGTCGTTGAAGATGGAGAGCAGCGCCCCGGAAGAGCGCCGGTAGCTGGACGCCCCCTCCTCTCCGATTTCGCCATAGCCAAACAGGTTGCAGGTCGTAATCAACTGATCGGCCAATCGCACGGCCTCTTCGTTATCCGAATAATAGTTATCGCCGTCGGAGAAATGGAACGGGTAGATGTTCCAGTCCTGCGGGCGAAAGCGTTCGGCGATGATGTCGAGGGCGAGTTGATAAGCGGAAGAGACGACTGTGCCGCCCGACTCGCCCTGCGTGAAAAACTGCTCTTCGCTGACCTCCTTGGCCTCCGTGTGGTGCGAGATGAAGACTATCTCGACGTTGTCATATTTGGTGCGCAGGAACCTGACCATCCAGAAGAAGAAGGAGCGCGCGATATATTTCTTGAACTCGCCCATGCTGCCCGAAACATCCATCAGCGCCAGCACCACCGCGTTCGATTCGTAGCGCAGGCTCTCTTCCCAGGTCTTGAATCTCAGATCCTCTTTTCGGACATCTCCGAAGCGCGCCTTGCCTTCTTCGCGGGCGTTGCGCTTGATGTTCTCAAGGATCATGCGCCGCTTGTCGAGGTTGGCCATCACGCCCGTGCGCCGAATCTCGTTGAAGCGAGTCGTCTTGGACTGGACGGCCTTCTTGGCCTTCTCTTCGAGAAAGGGAAGCTGCAAGTCCTCGAAGATGAGGGCCGCGATCTCGTCTATGTTGACTTCGGCCTCATAATACTCTTCGCCGCCCGCTTGTCCTCCCTGCCCGCTGCCGCCCTGGCCCTGCCCTTGTCCTTCGCGCGCGATCACGTCGCCGACGCGTGTCTTGCCGTCGCCCTGCCCGACGTGCTTCTTCTTACGGTAATCGAAACGGAACTTGTATTCGTCCAGGGCGCGGATAGGAACTTTGACCGTCCGCTTGCCGTCTGAGAGGATGATCGCTTCGTTGGAAACGATGGAGCCGAGGTTTCTCTTGATCGCTTCTTTGACCCGCTCCTTGTGACGTTCCTGGTCAATGATGCCTTTGCGTTGGAGCGACCAATCGTTACGTTGGATGGACATGGCTAAACCTCTTTCATGCTTCCCGCGCTGGCGGCCGCGAGCGCGCCCTGCTCCGGCGACGGCTCACACACGCTCTCGCCGAGCGTCCCCTTGCAGAAACCCTCGACAAGCATTGCGAACTCGCGCGGGTACTCCTCCTGCGGCAGATGTCCGCAGCGCCGAAAGACTATCAGGCGCGACGAGGGAATCTCCTCATGCAGGTACTCGCCGTCCGTCAAGGGAATCTCCACGTCATGCTCGCCCCAGATGAGCAGCGTGGGCTGTGTGATGAGATGCGCTTCGCGCCCGATTCGTTCGGCGCTCCAAGCCCTGAGCATGCGCAGGGCAGCGCGCTGCGTGTCGGCTGCGCGCAGCGGCACGCGATAGGCCGCGACGCGCTTTTCGTCCAGCCATCCGGCGTTGCCGACAGCATTCCTTTTAAGATGGCGTTTCACCATCCACCGCAGGTCTAAGAGCAGTGGCGAGATCAGCTCTCCAATAAACGGAGAGGCGGCCAGGCGCAGCAGCGGCCGCCTTTTAACGTCGTCGTTCGATACTGCGCCGACCAGCACCAGGCGCTCGACGCGCTCGGCGTAATCGAGCGCGCACGTAGCCGCAACCGCGCCGCCATAAGAGCTTCCCACCAGCGTCGCGCGCTCAATCCCAAGCTCGTCCATGAGCCCTAAGATCATGCGCGCGTGGCCTTCAATCGTGTACTCGCCCTCGCGCGGCTTCTCGGAAAATCCGAAGCCCATCAGGTCTGGCGCGACGACGCGAAAGCCCGCTTCGGCAATCGGCAGCAAGACCTCGCTCCACACCAGCGTAGACGCCGTGAAGCCGTGAATCAGCAGAATGGGCGGGCCGTCCGTAGGCCCTGCCTCCTGATAATGCACGCGCACGCCCGCGACCGTGGCGAAACGCGAACGCTCGGCGTGATGCACGCGTTCATGGTGCTGGGCCCACTCGACGCTGCGCGGCCTGGACAGAAGCTTCAGCGCAATCGCGCTCCCCGCCACTCCGGAAGCGCCCGCGATTAAGTAACGTTTCTTCATAGAAGCAAATTAACAGGGAGAGACAGGATAAAGAAGAAGCAACCCGTTGCTTTCATCCTGTCTATCTTGTCTATCCTGTTTGAATCCGCCTTGAGCATCTTCGTGCTCTAGCCTTCTTTACTTGCCCAGTAATCCGGCTTCTCTTCGGTTTGCGGGTCGTGTCTCTCCATCCAGCGTTCGGGGCGCTTCAGCTCCTCGAATCCGAAGGGGCGATAAAGAGCGTGCGCGTCCTTTGTCGCGAGCACCCAGCGGCGAAACCTTTGCAGCTCAGGGTGCGAAAGTATCACCTCGACGAGCCACTTTCCCAGACCTTGCCCGCGCTCGCCGTCGAGCACAAAGACATCTGCCAGCCAGGCGAAGGTCGCGTAGTCCGTGATGACGCGCGCGAATCCGACCTGCTCAGTGCCTTTGTAGAGGCCGAAGGCGACGGAGTTTTCGATGGAGCGGCGGATGGTCTCGCGCGACCGGCCCCTGGCCCAATAAGATTGCGTGGACAGATAATCGTGTATCACGTCCAGGTCGAGCCGCTCTCTGTCCGTGCTGATACGATATTCTCCGCGCTGCCATTCGTGCGCCATTAATGGTTTCTCGGCCCCCTCGCAGGGTTACGTGTGTGTGCCTTGAAATTCTCTCATAGAACGGGGCAGACGGGCTACGATTTTACGCCCGACGCGCGGTTCCAATAAAAGATGGCGCTCGCGTCCTCGCGCTCCGAAAAGGAGCGCAACTCCTCTATTGCCTCCACGATCTCTTGGGCGCTCGCCAGCCCTTGCTCCTGCAACTGAGCAGCGCCGCTCTCGACGTTTCCGATCAGGTTCTCGATCCAGGGGCGAAAAGTCTCCGTACCGGCGTAATGAATCTCGGGCTGAAGGCTCAAGCTGATCTCTCGGAACCCGGCCTGCTTGAAGAAGGCGAACAGTTTCTTTCCGATCAGGGCATCGCCGCCGAGCCGTGCCTGTAGCTCGGCGAAGCGGCTCCACACACTCTCGAAGCGCGGGCACTCCGGATAGAAAGTGATAATCAGGATATTGTTCTCCTGCGCGAGGGCGCGGCCGCCTGGGCGCAGGACGCGGCGCATCTCCCTGAGCACTTCGGCGGCGTCTGCGACGTGCTCTAGGAGGTAGCGACAATAGACCGTATCGAACGCCTCGGCGCGGAAGGGCAGGGCGTGGGCGTCGCCCTGAATGAAATGCAGATTCGGGGCGGCGGAGTTGTTCCTCGCCTGGGCCAACTGCGCTTCCGCATACTCTAGGCCGTAGACCTCCCCACGGGGCAGGCGCGCGGCGACCTCGCCCGCCAGAATCCCCAAACCGCTGCCGACTTCGAGCACAGAGCTTGCGCCTTCGAGCGCCAGGAACTCTATGAACGGGCGGTTCGTCAGGCGGTTCAGTAAGGCCAGGCGAGCCTGCTCCGAAGTGGTCGTGCCGTGAATGTATGCGGCCTTGTTCTGTGCTTTCATATTGGCGATTTCACAAAATCAAATGCCCGCACCTTTCATCTTGAAAAGCGCGGGCAAAAGCTTGTCGGTCATCCTTTCGATGCTTTCCGAGAGAGCCGCCGCGGAAGCCGCTCGCGCGCCCCCTAGCGCGAGAGCAGCGTGCCGACGTAGGTTAAAAGCTCGTTGGCGCAGACCGGGCAGTAGCCGTGCTCTTTGACCAGACGATCAACCACCTCGTTGATGCGCCGCAGTTGATCCGGGTCTGGCGTCTTCGCGGAAGTCGTGATCTTCACCACGTCCTTGAGGTCTGCGAAAATCTTCTTCTCAATCGCCTCCTTCAGGCGCTCGTGCGAGTTGTATTCGAAGGAGCGGCCCTTGCGGGCGTAGGACGAGATGCGAATCAGTATCTCCTGGCGGAAAGTGTTCTTGGCATTCTCAGAGATTCCGATCTGCTCTTCGATGGAGCGCATCAGTTGCTCGTCCGGGTCAATTTCCTCTTCCGTGATCGGGTCTTTAATGCGCTCCTTGTTGCAGTAAGCCTCGACGTTGTCCAGGTAGTTGTTGCACATCGTGCGCGCCATCTCTTCAAAGGAGTAGACGAAGGCGCGCTGGACTTCGATCTTCGCCAGCTCGTCATATTCCTTGCGGGCCGCCGAGATCAGGTTCAGGTAGCGGTCGCGCTGGTCTGCGCTGATGCCCGTGTGCTGCTCGAACCCGTCCTTGATGGCACGGAGGGCGTCAATCGGGTTGATGCAGGTCACGCCGTCTCTGACCAGTGCCGAGGACAAACGGTTGATGATGTAGCGCGGAGAGATGCCGTCCATGCCTTCGCGCACCGTCTCGTCCTTCAGCTCGCGCACGTCCTTGGACTTGTAGCCCTCCACGTCCTCGCCGTCGTAGAGCTTCATCTTCTTGACCACATCCACGTTCTGCCGCTTAGGCTCTTCCAGGCGCGTCATGACGGCGAACATCGCCGCGACCTTCAAGGTGTTGGGCGCGATGTGGACGTTTCTGAGGACTTCGGATTGGTGCAGCAGCTTATGGTAGATGCGCTCCTCCTGCGAGACTCTCAGGTTGTAGGGCACGCGCACCAGGATGATGCGATCCTGCAAGGCTTCCGACTTGCGATTGCCGGCGAAAGAGATGTACTCGTTCTCGTTCGTGTGCGACAGTATCACTTCGTCGGCGTAGATCATGGCGAAGCGGCCCGTCTTGATGTTCTGCTCCTGCGAGAGCGTCAGCAGAGAGTAGAGGAACTTCTCGTCCACCTTCAGCATCTCGACGAACTCCATCACGCCGCGGTTGGCGATGTTCAGCTCGCCGTCGAAGCGGTAGGCGCGCGGATCGGACTCGACGCCCACGTCGCCGATGGTGGACAAGTCAATCGAGCCGGTCAGCTCCGTGATGTCCTGTGATTTCGGATCGCTCGGCGCGAAGGTGCCGATGCCGACGCGCTCCTTCTCGGAGAAGAGGATGCGCTGGACGCGCACGTCCTCGTGCCGGCCGTGGTAGGTGTGTTCGAGCGCGTAGCGGCACTGCGGGCAGAGGTCGCCCTCGATGTAGATGCCGTAGTGCTTCTCGATCTCGGGGCGCAGCTCGGCCGGGATGAGGTGGAGCGGCTCCTCGTGCATCGGGCAGTCCTTGATGGCGTAGACGGCGCCGGCCTCGGTGCGCGTCCACTCCTCAAGGCCGCGCTTGAGCATGGTGACGATGGTGGACTTGCCGCCGCCCACGGGGCCCATCAGGAGGAGGATGCGCTTGCGGACTTCGAGCCGCTGCGCGGCCGACTTGAAGTACTCGACGATGCGCGCGATGGGCTCCTCGATGCCGAACAGCTCCGAGGCGAAGAACTTGTAGCGCGCGATCTCGTCGCGCGTGCCCTCGTTCAACTTCTCCACGCCGCCGGCGTGGATCATGTCGTTGACGCGCGCGTGTGAGAGCTCGGCGAGACGCGGGTTCTGCGTGACCAGCTCGAAGTAGTCGCGGAAGCTCCCCTCCCACGCGAGCGCCGCGTGCTCCTGGCGCAGCGCTTCGAGCCGCGCCGAAATGTCGAACTTGCTGCCGCTGCCATCCTGCTCTTGCATAGCCTTCTGTAAACCTCACACTCGGCTTCGCGCGGTCAGGGACGGCGTGTCGAGTCACGCCCTCAAATGAAAAGTCAGGCGGCCCCGACGTGGCGGGCCGCCTTGAGGAACGTCCTCGATGCGCGTGTGCGGGCGAGACGCGCGAGACCGGGCCCGCCGCGCCGTCGAGTTCCGTTCAACTCCTCAACGAGCAATTTTTCAAAGGGAAGAGGCTGTCAGCTTTGTCCTGCTGTCCGGTTCGCGTCGGCGACCAACCGTTCGTTGACGCCAAGTATAGCACAGCGCCCTCCGGCCTCCGTCAACACTTATTTTTCCGCCGCCAGCATGACGCGCGGCCGCAACGCCGACGCCGCCGCGTCGTACGCGCCGACCGCGAGGAGCGCGCCCCGCTCGTCGAGCAGCGCGACGTGCGCGCCGTCCTCCCACCCGCCGCCGGAGGCGACCGCCGCGCCGTGCCGCACCCGGCGCGCCTCTTCGGCCGTTAGATGCGCCGAGGGCAGTCGAGGGAGCGCCGCTTCGAGCGGGACTAAAAATTCCGCCCCCTCTTCGACGAGTTGCGGCAGTCCTTCTAAAGAGACTGCCCTTTCAAGCACGAACTCGCCGGCGCGCGTGCGGCGGAGCGCGGCGAGGTGCGCGCCCGTGTTCAAGTTCTCGCCGACCGACTCGGCCAGCGCGCGCACGTACGTCCCGGCCGAGCAGACGACGCGCGCGCGCACGTCGCACGTCCCGTCCTCGTTGCGGCGCGAAAAACTTCCGTCCTCGTCGGCAACAATCTCAAACTCGCTCACGCGGACGGGCACGGCCCTGCGCTCGACCTCCTCGCCCCTGCGCGCCAGCTCGTAGAGCTTCTTCCCCGCGATCTTCTTCGCCGAGTACATCGGCGGCACCTGCTCTATCTCTCCCCGCAGCGGCGCGAGCGCCGCCTCAAGGTCTTCGAGCTTGAGGGTCGAGCAGTCCGCAGTCCCCCCACCTCCGCCCCCGCGGCGCCCGCCCGTGAGGTCGCCCGTGTCGGTCGAGAAGCCGAGGCGGATCGTCGCCGCGTACTCCTTCTCGGCGCCCGCGAGGAACTGCGCGAGCCGCGTCGCGCGCCCCACCAGCAGCACGAGCACGCCCGTCGCGAAAGGGTCGAGCGTGCCCGTGTGCCCGACGCGTTTCTCCCTCAAAATTCGTCGGACGCGCGCCACCACGTCGTGCGAAGTCCAGCCCCCGGGCTTGTCGATGATGAGTATGCCGTCCATGTGCCTTCAATCTTAAAGCAAACGTTTGCTGACCAGAAGGCGGGCGGGTAGAGTATCTTCAGAGATGCAGAAGAGCAGTAAGTACAAACCGAAGTACAAGCCGCGGCCGTCGAAGACGGAGCGGCAGATTAACGCCGACCTTGAAGAGGAGCGGCGGAAGGCGCGCCCGCCGCGCGTCATCGACGAAGAGAAGGCGCGCGCACGCACGCTGCAAAGGGCCGTCAAACTCCTCGCCGCCAAGCCGCGCTCCATTCAAGAGCTGCGCGAGCGCCTGCTCGAAAAGCAGTGGACGGACGAGGCGACGGCCGACTACGCCCTCTCGAAGTTGAAAGAGTACGGCTACCTCGACGACGAGCGCTTCGCCTTCGGCTTCGCCTCCTACCGCGTGCGGCAGAAGCCCGTCGGCCGCCAGCGCCTCGCGCGCGACCTACAGACCAAGAAGGTCTCGAAGGAGACGGCCGACGCCGCCCTCGAACTCGTCTACCAGGAGACGCCCGAGGAGGAGCTCATCGCCCGCGCCATCGACAAGCGCATCCGCCTCCGCGGCCGTCCCACGACCAGGCAAGAGACCAAGAGTCTCTACGACCACCTGCTCCGCCTCGGCTTCTCCTACGACCTCATCATCCGCAAGGTGCGCGAAGCCTCCGACGCGTCCGGAGACGACGAAGACGACGCTTAACGCGCCCGCCTCGTTGTTTCGCCCGCTCCGACGCCACATGCTAAACTTTCCGGTAAGGAGATTGCGTCAAGTATTCACGCCGTCGCCGGTCAGCCTCTACTGACTTCTGACTACTGATTACTGACTACTTTTTTATGATTACCG
>DASVQF010000050.1:0-166559 GCA_036389315.1 Pyrinomonadaceae bacterium | reverse complement strand
AAGGATGAAGAGCATGCTCTTCATCCTTCACTTCTACCTTCCTGCCTTGCGCCTGCTTTATCTTCCGCCAGTGTCAACCTGTCGCTGTAGTGCTATTGCGTCCTGATTGTTGGGGTCGAGCTGCATGGCGCTGCGCGCATAGGTTAGCGCCATCGCACGATCACCGCGCTCAAGAAAGATGCGGCCCAGAAGGATGTGCGCGTCGATGAGCTTGGCGTCCCAGAAGATAGCCGTCTTCAAGGCGCTGATGGCTGCCTCCTGATCGCCGCGCCGCTGGTTGATGCGGCCTATGAGGAGGTAGGCTTCGCCGCTCATCGGCTCTATCGTCAGCGCGCGCCGCACCTCGGGCAAGGCTTCGTCATCGCGCCCGGCCTGATACAGCTCGCGCGCTTTCGCCAGCAGGTCTTGCGTGTTGGAGGACTCATCCTGCTCGCTCTTGGTCTCGCGCGTGATCTCGAAATAGTCGCTGCGGTTGAAGGAATCTCTCAGGCGCAGAGAGACGCCGGGTGTGGTCTGAGATTTCTGCCACTCGGTCTGCCAGCGCGCATAGACCTGTAGGTAGCGGCGCGCCTGGTCGTCTGCGGCCGTGGCCGATTCAGTGCTGCCCGTCCGCTCAAGCGACTTGGCGAAGAGAAAGTAGGCATAGCCATCTTTCGGATTGTCTGTGATGACGGGACGCAACTGCTCTGCGGCCTCGGAATATTTGCCGCTGAGGAAGAGCGCATAGGCGTAGTTGAAGCGCACCATCATGTCTTCGGGCGAGGATTCGGCGGCGCGCGAGAGGAACTTCACGCCCTGTTCGAGCAGTCGCGCGCGCTCCTCTGGTTTCTTCTCGTCGCGCGCCGCCTGTATGGAGATCGCACCCGCGTTGTTGTAAATGCCTGTCAGCGGCATCTCGTTCGTTAAGGGCACGAGCACTTCGAGCGCGCTCTTGAGGTCGCTCAATCGCTGGTAAGAGAGCCCGGCGTAGAAGGCCGCCTCGGCGTAGTGCGGGTCTTTCTTCTGCAACTTGGAGAAATACTCCGCCGCGTTCTTGAAATCGTTTCGTCCGAGGTAGAAATGGCCCAGCTCGAAAGCCGCCTGCGGGTAGGTCGCGCCCGCGTTGGCGTCCGCATAGAAGCGCAGGGCGTTCTTGAAATAGTTCTCGCGCGTGGGGTCACGCTCGGGCGTCAGCTTGCCTTTGACGTAAGCCTCGAAGGCTTTGGGCGGAACTTTGGTCGCCTGCTGCACGAACTGGTTCTGCGAGAAGGGAAGCGCCTTGTCGCGCTGGTAGAGAATCTGGTAGGCGAGCCGCCCCTGCATGGTCTGCAAGGTCGAGAGCGCGCCGCCAAAATCATACTCGCGCGTGGCCCAGCGCCCGTCCGGCATCAGCTCGCCCATCAGGCGGCCTTCGTTGACCTTGATGACGCGCGCGCTGCCCTGCAAGGCTGCCGGAGTCGTCCCTTGCGGCGGAGCGATGCTGTAGGTTCCGAGCACGACCATCGTCGCGCGCGCCTCACGCGCCAGCTTGATGGCCGTCGCGCGCGAGGGCAGCACGTTCTGCGGCAGGCGCACGCGCTGGTAGGCCAGCTCCCGCTCGTCGCTTGAGACGACGATCAGGTCTGGCATCACACTCAGCAGCTCCGACAGAGAATCGGCGAAACTCTCGCCGACCCAGTTGAATTCCTGGTGGCTCGAAGTGTTCTCGAAGGGCAGAATGATGACGACATCGCTTGTGGGCTTCGTCTGCGCCGACGTTCTCGACACGGGGACGAGGGCAGGCAGGACGAACAGAAGCAGCAGAGCCAGCGCGGGCGGGCACAGAATAAATCGTCTAATCAACATAAGTGCGGGCCTTTACGATAATTCGCGGTCAACCGGCCCATTCAGACCGCGCCGCGCATAGCTTCAACTAAACGCGCAGTTAAGCTCAGTTTGATGCCCCTATCATACCTCCGGTTGGACGTAAAAAGCACCCGCCGCGAGAGGGCCCTGCAAGGCGACTGCGCGTCTGCGACTGAATCTCTCTATTTTACGAAGCCCCCGAGACGTGGGCCGTCTTCACGTAAGCGACGGCGAAGAGCGCGCCGAGGATGAGGTCTATCGTGGCCGGGGCGAGCATCATGGCCGGAGTCCTGTGCTGCGTGACGAGCACTACGACGGCCAGCCCGAAACTCGCTTTCTCAAGCACTGCCGGAATCATCATCGGGCGGTAGCGCACAGGGTCTCTCGATAGAACCAGGAAGAGCACCTGCCACACGACGCCCAGGCCGACGAAGCCGTAGTAATATTCCGGGTGCGTGATCGGCGGCGGGAAAGTGAGGCTGTTTCTCTCTTCCAGAAAGTACTGCGGCACGAGCGCGACCAGCCCGTAGATGCCTGCGATGAGAAACAGTATCTTGGCGAATCTCATTGTCGGATGAACTCCTTTCGGCGGAGCTTATATTACCTGATAGAATGGTGCGCGCCGGTTCAAGATCAACATTCAGGATCGCCTGCATCTTAGTACAATTCAAGGAAGATGGTTATGAAAATCAGAAAGCCCGTACTGTTTGCCACCCTCAGCGCCCTTGCCGCCCTCTTCGTCCTCTACGGACTTGCGCCGAGCAGCGCGGGGCAATCCGAGCATTCACCGAAAGTAGTCGCCGCCGCGACTCCCTTCTACCCTCCGATTGCGATGGCCGCGCGCGCCGCCGGTGTCGTGGTGGTCGAGGTGACAGTGGGCGCGGACGGCAAAGTCTTGTCGGCCGCTGCCAGTTCCGGCCACCCGCTCCTACAGCATGCGGGCGTCCTGGCGGCGCGTCGCTGGAAGTTCGAGCCGGCCGTGGACGGCTCGCGCGCTCGCACGGCAAAGCTCACCTTTACTTTCCGTCTCAATGAAGAGAAGAGGCCGCTTCAGGAGATTACTCCTGTATTCATGCCGCCCTACAAGGTGGAGATCGTCGGTGATTCGTCAGGGCTCATACAGGTCGAGACTCCGTGAGTCGTCGGTCGGTCGGCCTCGCGGATTGCAAGAAAATTTGTATTGATAAAGCTCGCGCGCTGGTTTATCGTACGCGAAAGAGTTGCCGAAGTCGAAAGAATTGTTGCATTATGGTGAGCGTCGGTGCCATTATGGGCCAGCGGCCACTTTATTTAGGACGCGTGCATGGACTCCCACCTGAGACACTTTTGTGAGAGATTCTCTCTTCTGTCTTAGTTTATAAATCCTCTCAAATAAATTCTATTCATAAGCAGAGGTGACGAGCAGTATGCCGGAACTACGTGGCAAACAGGCCACAGCCGAAACAAAAGACGAGTGGATCAGAGCTTACGATATATACCTCTCAGCGCCGGGTAATCCTTACGATAAGAAGAAGGATCGCACCGAGCGCATAGAATATGTCGCGCGCACCATGCGTCTGACTCGCAAACAGGCCAAGCGTCGCATCAGGAACTATGAGGCATGGCAGCGCAACATCAAGAAAGGTCTGGTGTCGCCATAGCCGCTCTTTCCAGTTCGTAAGAATCAGAGACCATAAAAAGAAGAGCTGACGGGCCGACTCGCTCGTCCGCGTCAGACCGTTTCTCGTCCGCGCCGCAAAGCTTTTGCGCCGCGGCGAGTTCTCGTCTGACGCGGCGCGCGTCTTCGGCTCGGGCGAGATGAAAAGAAAAGCTGTAGGAGCGGGGCGCTCGCAAAGCCCTGCCCCTACAGCTTTCCTCTCATGCGCTGTTGGCCTTCGGAAACGAGCGTCGTGCCGAAAGCCGGCTCGAACTCTCTCCTTGACAATCTAGGGAAGGGGGTATTATGCTCTCCCTAGATCATCTAGGAGGGAGTGGCTGTGGCGAAACAACAGAAAGCCGACCTGTTGCAGGGGACGCTCGACATGCTGATCCTCAAGGCGCTCACGCACGGGCCGATGCATGGCTACGGCGTCGGGCAGCGCATCATGCAACTGGCCGAGGACATGCTGAGGGTGGAAGAGGGCTCACTCTATCCGGCTCTCTACCGTCTTGAGGAGCGCGGCTGGATCAAGTCTGAATGGGGAACATCGGAGAACAACAGAAGCGCCCGCTTCTACAAGCTCACGGCGGCGGGCCGGCGACAGCTCAACGTCGAAGAAGAGAACTGGGCGAGGTTCGTCTCCGTGATTGGCAAAGTGTTGCAGACCAGCTAAGGAGGTGCAAGCGTATGCTGTGGCTGAGGAATCTGCTCGCGCGTGTGGTGGGCGTGTGGCGCGCCGACCGGATCGGCGAAGAGATTGATCGTGAGTTGCAGTTCCACATAGACATGCGTACCGAAGAGAATATTCGGCGCGGCATGTCCCCGGACGAGGCCCGGCGGGATGCGCTCTCTCGCTTCGGGCACAGGACTGTGATTAAGGAGCGCAGCTATGAAGTGCGCGGGGGACGTTGGCTCGAAACCCTCTGGCAGGACACGCGCTACGGTGCGCGCATGCTCGTCAAGCATCCGGGCTTCAGCTTCGTGGCCGTCCTGACGCTCGCCTTAGGGATCGGCGCAAACACGGCCATCTTCTCCATCGTCAACGGCGTGCTCTTGAGGCCCCTGCCGTACCCTGAGCCCGAGCGCCTGGATACGGTGTTTCAGCAGAACAGCGCGATGAACCGGTTCGGCATCTCGGTCGCAGACTTCCAGGGCATCGAAAAGGAGTACGCGAAGATCGGCAGCGTCACGGCCTTTACGCACCGCGCCGTCACGCTCACGGGCGGCGAGCGCCCGGAGCAGATAAAAGCCACCTTCGCCACGGCATCATTCTTTAAGACGATAGGCGTGATGCCTGAGCGCGGCCGCGCTTTCCTGCCCGGCGAAGACCGGCCCGAAGCCAGCCCGGTGGTCGTCCTCAGCTACGGTTTCTGGCAGCGTCAACTGGCAGGCAATCCCGGGGCGATAGGGCAGCGGCTCATGTTGGACGGCGTCGGCTACACCGTGGTCGGAATCATGCCGCGTGGCTTCGTCGCGCCGTCGAGTACGACTCCCGATCTGTGGCCCATCTTACAGCTACAGACGCCGAGGCGGCGCGGCCCCTTCGTGTTGGGCGTCATTGCCAGGCGCGAGCGTGGAGTGAGCCCGCAGCAGGGACAGGCTGAGCTTAAGAGGATTGCACGCGAGGTCTTTACGCAGTGGGCCCACACTTTCCGTGATGAGAATGCGACTTACGTCTCGATGCCGCTCAAGCAGGCGCTCATCGGAGACATCGGGACGACATTGCTGGTGCTGCTCGGGGCGGTTGGATGCGTGTTGCTGCTGGCCTCGATCAACGTCGCTAATCTGCTGTTGGCCCGGGCCAGCACGCGGCAGCAGGAGATAGCCATTCGCGCCGCGCTCGGGGCCGGTCGCCTGAGACTCGTGCGGCAGCTCTTCACGGAGAGCTTGCTGTTGGCCCTGCTTGGAGGCGCGGCCGGACTGTTCCTCGCCGTGTGGGGCGTGGACTTGTTGCTGGCCATCAGCCCCGTCACCATTCCTCGCATCGATCAGGTACAGGTGGACGGCTTCGTGCTGGGCTTCGCCGCGCTCGGCACGCTCTTCAGTTGCCTGGTCTTCGGCCTGATGCCTGCTCTCTATAACGTCAATCCTAATCTGGGCGAACCGCTCAAGGGCGGAGGGCGCGGGAACGCCGAAGTGCCCGGCCGTCGGCGGCTGAGAAACCTGCTGGTGATAGCGGAGTTTGCCCTGGCTTTGCCGCTCCTGGTCGGGGCGGGTCTGATGATTAATAGCTTCATGCGCCTGCAACAGGTTGACCCGGGCTTTAAACCGGATCACCTGCTGACGGTGCAGCTCCCGCTTCCGGCCCTCAAGTATCCGGAGGCGGAGCAGGCGATCAATTTCCATAAGGAGATGCTGAGAAGGATAAGCGCGCTGCCCGGCGTTCGTTCGGCGAGCATTACTACAGACCTCCCGCTGGAGGGTGGGCATACGAATGATTTCAGTCTTGAGGTGCGCCCGACGCCTCCTGACCAATCGGCTGATGTCGCGGAGTTCTTCTCCGTGAGCCCGGATTACTTCCGCACGTTGGGCATCCCCTTACTGAAGGGGCGCTATCTCTCCGAACAGGACGACGAGAATGGTTTGCCCGTGATGGTCATCTCGGAGAGCATGGCTCGGCGCTACTTCCCCGGCGAAGACCCCATCGGCATGCGCCTTAAGACCGGAGGCTGTACGGAGTGCGAGTGGACGATCATTGTCGGCGTCGTCGGGGATGTCAAGACCGAGGGGCTCAGCGCCGAAGACGACTCGGCCATGTACTGCCCCTTTAATCAAGAGTCGTTCGGCATTCGCTCGATGGCGCTGGTGCTGCGTACTGAGGGCGATGCGGCGAGCTTTGTCCCCGTAGTCCGCCGCGAAGTCAATAGCATTGACCCAGACCTGGCCCTGGCCGACATCAAGACGATGGATCAATTGATGGCGAAGTCGCTGGGCCAATCCCGTTATCGCGGGCTCTTGCTCGGGATTTTCGCCCTCGTCGCGCTCACGCTGGCGGCGGTCGGAATCTACGGTGTGATCGCTTACGCCGTCAGCCAGAGGACGCATGAGATAGGCATCCGCATCGCTTTGGGCGCTCGCCGCCAGGATATTTTTCGGATGATCGTCGGGCACGGGATGATCTTGAGCCTGGCGGGTGTGGGCGTAGGGCTCGCGGCCTCGCTCGCCTTGACGCGCTATCTCGCGAGCCTCCTCTACGGCGTGAGCAGCACAGACCCTTTGACGTTCGTGGGCGTAGTGCTGCTGCTCGTCTGCGTCGCGCTCCTGGCCTGTTCGCTCCCGGCCCGGCGCGCGACGAAAGTCGATCCGATGGTGGCCTTGAGGGCCGAATAGAGAGGCTGAAGGAGGCCGCAAAGGCCCCGCGAGGAACGAAAGATAGTACCGACGTACTATCTTTCGTTCCTCGCGGGGCTTCGCTTTTAGATGATCGCCGTCTTGTAAAAAATAAAGACTCTTGCGGTAGCAATCCTTCGATGCTAGAGTTGCGCCGCATGACCAAAGAGAAACAGCAGAAGGTAGTCTTGACCTGCTCAACAGTCGGAAACCCTCATTTAAGGAGAGATCATGGCGAGAAAACAGAAAACCAATCGCGGAAATGATACTGCCGGAGCAACACAGGACGTAGCCAATCAGACGGCGGCCGTTGCAGCCGATACTATCGATCAGATGACCGATGCGGCGAGAACAGCCATTGACACCGCCGCCAATATTACGGGAACCATCACGCGGCCGCTCACAGACCCGGCTCTCACGGGAACCATCACCCGGCCACTGGCCAGCACCGTCACCGCCACCGTCACCCCGACTCGCACCCGTCGAACGGCCAGGGCCACCAGCCGCGCGACGAGGAGCACGGCGAAAGCCGCCGGCAGGGCTGTGAGCCGGGCGGGCAAGGCTGCGAGCCGGACGGCCAAAGCGGCTGCGGGCACGCGCTCGTCCAAGTCTGCTGGCTCGCGCTCGGCTTCGGGCGGCGCGAAGAAGAGTTCGTCAAAGAAGGGTTCGACAAAGAAGGGCTCCGCGAAGAAAGGCTCCGCGAAGAAAGGCTCGGCCAAGGGCGGCGGCAAGAAGGGGGCCGCAAAGGGTAGGGCAAGAGGCGGCCGGAAATGAGTGCGCTGGCGCTGCTTCTACAGGCCGGGACGGGCGGCGCAGACTCCGCTCTGCCGATTGTCTTTATCATCGTCGCGCTGCTCGTCGGCCTTGTTTTCTTTGTCATCTACATAATCAGCCTGGTCTGGGTTTACCGTGATGCCGAGCGGCGCGGCAAGAGCGGGATCGTCGTCGCGCTGCTCGTGGCGTTGATCTCCTGGCCGATAGGTCTGCTGGTCTGGCTGCTGGTTCGCGACAAGGTTTGACCGACAGAGCCCGGCGGAAATCGCAATCGAGCGCCCGGCGCGCAAGCTGTATTCCGGAGCCGGACAATTTGCTCGCACAAGACTAAAGTGGGCCCAGGCGGGCCCACAGGCCAGGTCGTCCGGCCGCTGACCTTGAAGAATTTTACTTAGGAGAGATAGCAATGAACTGCCTGCCACGTTTCCATGCCTTCGCCTTCGCACTGCTGATGGTATTCGGCGCGGCGTCGCTCGCCGCAGCGCAGAACGCTCCGGCCCTGCGCCTGCCGCGTCCGAGCCAGAAGGCCAGCGTCATGCAAACCATAGGTGTCACAGACGTGACGATCACCTACAGCCGCCCCGGCGTCAAGGGGAGAAAGATTTGGGGCGAAGCGCCCGCCGCCGTGGCCGCCGGGACGGCGACCCTGGATGATTCGCGCACGCGCTTGAAGGATGCTCCCATCGTGCCCTACGGCCACGTCTGGCGCACAGGGGCCAACGAGGCGACGACCTTCGCAGTCACGGACGACGTGCTGATTAACGGCCAGAAGCTCCCGGCCGGAACCTACAGCTTGCACACGATTCCGGGCCCGCAGGAGTGGACGATCATCTTCAACAGCGACGCCGGTCAATGGGGCAGCTTTACTTACGACGAGAAGAAGGACGTGCTGAGAGTCAAGGCCAAGCCGCAAACGGTGGCTGAGAATCAGGAGTGGCTCATGTACAGCTTTCCGGAAGTGACGCCCAACTCGGCGCAGGTCAACATTCGGTGGGAGAAGCTTCGCGTGCCCTTCACGGTCGAGGTGCCGAACGTCGAGACGCTCATGCGCTCAAGGATAGACGCGGCCATCGCCGCCAATCCGACCGATTGGAGAATCCCGCTACAGGTCGCCACCAAGTACAGCAACGATGAGAAGTTCGACGAGGCTTTAAAGTGGGCCGACCAGTCCATCAAGATCAAGGAGACTTTCCAGAACCTCGCGACTAAGGCGCAAATGCTCTACGCCGCAGGTCGTAAGGCCGAGGCCATAGCCCTTGCCGAGCAGGCGATTCAGCGCGGGAAGACCGACAAGGCCAACACCACCCGCTTTGAACAGTTGCTCGCCGAATGGAAGGCCGCGAAGATGTAGGCCAGAGCCGGGCGTCCTCGGGGCAGAAGAGAAAAGGGAGGGGCGAAGAGAGTCGTGAGCGATAAAGCTGGCGCAGATGTGAAGGAAGCACTGAGGCCGACCGATCTGGTCGTGCGCGTCAACAGCATCTTGACCAACGACCCGTGTGCGTTGTGCGGTCAACCGACAGACCCGACGGGGATAGACCTCTACCTGGCAGATCGTCCGGCGCTGGTCTGCCACTCCTGCGGGCTCTTTCACGCGCCCGCGCTGGTGCGGCTGCTAGAGCTGGCGAGCGCCGCCAATACCTTCGTCCGTTCAGAGTACGAGATGGCCGGCGTCCAGGTAGATGAAAAGCCCACCGTCTAGCGAGGCTGAAGGAAAGGGCAAAAGTAGGAAGGAGGATGAAGAGCCGGGCTCTTCATCCTTCCTTTTCCTTTGCCTTCTACCGGCAAACCTCTTCGAGCGCCAGGCCGAGGCGTTCGAGCCCCTCTTTCAAGGTCTCGCTATCACAGCCTATCCCGATCCTGAAATGCTGCGGCATCTCGAAGAATTTTCCGGGAACCACGGAGGTCTCATATTTTACCGACAACAGCCGGACGAGGTCGTCTACGCTTCCACGCTTCAGGCGAGGGAAAGAGACCGTGCCGAAGCGGTGCGCCGTCCAGGAAAGCTCCTCGCGCGACTCGAAGAACGAATTCAGAAGCACAGTGTTGGCTTCAAGTATCGAGCGCGCACGCCCGGCTATACTGTCCAGGTTCCTGAGCGCGAGACAGCTCAACCGCTCGGCCGGATGAGCTGGGTTGACGCCGAACAGGTCGTTGAGCCGCCACACTCTTTGGGCCAACGCGGGTTGGGCCAATATCCAGCCGCAACGCAAACCCCCCAGGCCGTAGACCTTCGTCAGGCTGCCGGTCGTGATAAATTCCGCGCCGAGATGAAAGGCCGAGCGCGGCGCTCCGTCGAAGAGAGCGTCCAGGTACACCTCGTCAACGAGGATGTGAGCGCCGACGCCGCGCGCTATCTCGGCCAGCCGCTCAAGCGTTTCATCTGAGGTCAAGGCGCTCGTCGGATTGTGAAGATTGGTCAGAACTATGAGCCGCGTGCGCGGGCTCATGGTGCTTGCCAGTTCTTCCGGGTCTACGCGGAAGCCGTCCTCTTCGCGCCGCTTGAATCTCTTGACCTCTGCTCCCAGGTACTCAGCCAACCTCACGAGCAGCTCGTAGGTCGGATGCTCTATCAACACTTCGTCGCCGGGCGCGACCGTGGCCGCCATCGCCAGGTGGTTGGCCATCGAAGTGCCTTCGGTGGTCACGACCGCCTCCACGTCAACACCGGACTTGCGCGCCAGCGCCTCGCGCAGCGGCCCGTAGCCGTACGTGCCATCCCTGTTCAGCTCCAACTCTTCAACGCGGACGGGCAGCTCCGTCAAAGGGAGACTCTTCACTCCGCTCGACGCCAAACAGAAGCGCGCCTGCGCGTCGCGCCTCGCCCACAGCATATATTCCGAACTCATCACTCGCCGCGCACGCTCGATCATCTTCGCCCCCACCGACGCCAGCCCAGGTAGGCCGGAATTCCCGCCAGCACGATCAAGAGCCCCGTAGCACTGTTGGCCGGATACTTATAGATTGTGCTCAGGACGACCAGAGCGCAAGCGACGACGAACAGGGCTGTCGTCACCGGATGGCCCGGAACCCGAAAGTGAGCGGCCTGCTCTGTTCCTGCCGCGCCGTCCTTTGAAGAGGCGGCGGGGCGCTTGCGAAAGATAAAGAGAGAGGCCGCCGTCAATCCGAACCAGATGAAATCCACCGAGACGACGTAGTTCAAAATCTGTTCGTAACGGCCCGAGAGAGCTATGACGATGGCGAGCAAGCCTTGCAGCGCAATCGCCACGACGGGCACGCGCGTACGCGGGGCTAAGCGTGCGACGCTCTTAAAGAAGAGCCCGTCCCCGGCCATAGCGAAATAGACTCGCGGCGCGGTCAGCATCCCCTGGCTCAAAAAACCGAGAGTCGAAATGGCAATGCCTACGGCGATCAGCTTCGCGCCGCGCTCGCCCAGCGCCGTCCGCATCAGGACGGAAGCCGGAGTCGTCGTCGCAGCTAAGCCTGTGGGCCCAAGCGCGTAGACGCACACGGCGTTGACCAGCATGTAAAGCAGCACTACGCCGCTCACGCCCAAGAGCAGCCCGCGCGCCAGATCACGACGCGGCGCGCGCATCTCGCCCGCCACGAAACTTGACGTTTGCCACCCGCCGTAAGCAAACATCACAGGCGTCATCGCCGCTCCCATAGCCGTCAACAGGCCCACAGAGACCGGGCGATCAAGAGCCGGGCCCAACGTCCCTGCGGGCGCAGCGACAAAAAAGAGACCGCACAGAACCAGCGCCGCAATCGCCATGATCTTCAGCACCATGAGGCCGTTCTGCACACTGCTCCCGGCGCGCACGCCCAGGCAGTTAATGACTGTCAGCAGCGCGAGCGCCACGGTCGCCACCGCGCCTTCGGTCACAGGCGCGCGCGTGATCTCCAGAAAATAGCCGGAGAAGGTGACGGCCACGGCCGCCATCCCTCCCGTCTGCGTGACGAGCAGCAGGGCCCAGCCGTAGACGAAGGCGACCGCCGGGTGATAAGCCTCGCGCAGGTAGGCGTACTGGCCCCCGACATCCGGATAGCGATGGGCCAACTCGGCGTAAATGAATGCTCCGACGAGCGCGATTGCGCCGCCCAGCAGCCACGCGCCCAGGATCATCGCAGTGGTATGAACCTGGCGCGCGACGACCGAAGGATTAATGAATATCCCGGAGCCTATGATGCCGCCCATCACGATCATCGTCGCGTCGAACAGCCCGAGGCGTCGCGCCAGCTTTGGGCCCATGCGCTTCAATCCTTCCTCGCCGGTGTCGCCGGAGATCATCGTGCTTCAAACAAACAGCCCCGCGCCTCCTGCTTGCTCACAGCCGGGTATTCACTTTCGTCGCACAGGTGATAGCATACTTATGTTCGGAGAGGAATGAGAACCAAGCTGTTTTTGAATCAGAGAGGATGGAGCTGAGAACAGTCAACGCCACACGCTACGTGACGCCGCTGCGCGAAGGCGGCTCGCTCCCGGCCATCGTCGAAGCGGACGACGACGGCCTCTACGTCCTCAAATTCCGTGGAGCGGGACAGGGCCCAAAGGCTTTGATTGCCGAGCTGATAGCGGGCGAGCTGGCCCGCTCTCTTGGGCTTCCCGTGCCCGAGATAGTCTTCGTCGAGCTGGACGCTTTGCTGGCGCGCACGGAGCCAGACCCGGAGATTCAGGATTTAATCAGGGCCAGCGTCGGCCTCAACCTCGCGCTCGATTATCTGCCCGGCTCGATCACCTTCGACCCGCTGCTCAAGCGGCCCGACGCGGCGCTCGCCTCTGCAATCGTCTGGTTCGACGCTTACACGACCAACATAGACCGCACGCCGCGCAACACGAACCTGCTCCTCTGGCACGACGCGCTCTATCTCATAGATCACAACGCGGCGCTCTACTTTCATCATGCCTGGAAGGATTACCTGGCGCGCAGCCGCAGCCCGTTCCCGCAGATCAAGGAGCATGTCCTGCTGCCCTTCGCCGGGCAGTTGATGGAGGCCGACGAGCGCCTGAGCCGCAGCCTGACTCCGGAAATCATTCGAGCCGTGGTGAGCCTGGTTCCAGACGCCTGGCTGGAAGGCGAGACCTATTTCGCGAGCCCTGACGCGAACCGCGCGGCCTACGTAGAGTACCTGCTCAGCCGTCTTGAGGGGCCGCGAGATTTTCTTTTGGAGGCAAGCAGTGCCAGAGCGCACTCCCTTTGATTACGCCGTCATACGGGTCGTCCCACGCGTCGAGCGCGAAGAGTTCATCAACGCCGGCGTGATCGTGTCGTGTCCGGCGCGCAGCTTTCTCGAAGCTGGCATCGAGCTTGATCGCGCGCGGCTTGCGGCCCTGGATTCAACCATTGACCCTGAGAAAGTAGAGCGATACCTCGAAGCCATCCCGGCCATCTGCGCCGGGGGCGCTGAGGCTGGGCCCATAGGCGCTTTGCCGCAGCGGTCAAGGTTTCACTGGCTCGTCGCGCCACGCAGTACAATCATACAGACCTCGCCAGTCCATTCCGGCCTCTGCGATGATCCGCGTGCGGCACTCGAACACCTGCTCGACAGAATGGTGCGGGCGCAGACAAAAAGAAGCGGGAGCGGGGACTGAAATCGTCTGCCCGCTCCCACTTCCGTTTGTTTGCTGTCAGTGCAGTTTTAGTGATGCACTATTAGTAGCCCCTGTAACCGTCCGCGTAGCCGTTCTGAAAAGCTTCACGGAAGTACTGGCGGTATATCTCGCGGTCGCCGTAGCGCGAGTTGTAATCCTTATCCGCGCTCTGGTATGCGCCCTCGTCGCGGAACTCATAACCGCGCCCGCTCTGGCGATCCCTGCGGCCAGCCTTCACGCCCTCGTTGTAACCGGCGTTCAGGGCCGTCTGGCGATACTGGTAAGAGCCGCCGTAGTTGCTGTAGCCGTCGTAGCTACCGTTGCCGTAGCCGTAATTGCCGTAGGTACGATTGCCGTACCCGTAATTGTCGTAGCCGTACTGCCGGGCACGTTGACGCTCGGCTTGTCTGCGTTCACGTTCTATACGCCTGCGCTCGCGCTCACGATAACGCTCGTCGCGGCGATCCTGTCCATAGGGATAGTTGGGCCATTGCGCCTGGGCCGTGGTGCTGGACATGGGAACGATGCCGAATAAAGAAAGGGCCAGTAAGCCTGCTCCGAAGATGTTCCGTATGCGTACTGTTTTCATTACTCAATCCTCCTTTACCCAAGAAAAGAGCAAAGCCTATGCCGCGCTGGGCCCACGAAATATTGCGAATTGGCGGGACTTTTATTGCATTTCCATAGCCTCCCGCCGCCGATCAAAGATATTCGTTGATATAGCGTGTGTTAAATGAGATGGGCCCAACTTAGGAATGATGGCGGCCCGAGCGTGTGCTGAGACTGAGGCGTGCGCGCATACGCTGCTGCCATTTACTGCGCGGGCGGTCGCCCGTCTCAAGGTGTTTGAGAATGTCTGTGAGCGGCTCGCCCCCGATCTGCCGCATCTTCATGTAGAGCAGTGCGCCCATTATGGAGATCAGCGGGATGACGAAGATATTGAGGAGCGCAGCCAGGCGTATGTAGATTTTCGGAGCGATGCTGTTCCTGTCTCGGACACTGGCGATGGCGAAGCGCCCGACAATGGTCGAGATGAGGAAAGGAATGCTGAGCTGCAACAGGACGACTATAATGACCGTCAGTCTTGAGCGCCGCATCAGCTCGCGCGCACGCTTCAGTGCAGCCTTCTTCTCAAGCCCCTCGATCAGGACGACCGGCACGTAGAGCGTGTAACGTATCATTATCACCAAGCCCGGAATGCAGGCCAGCACGATACCGAGAATGAATGGCACGTAGAGCTTGTAACGTATCATCATCACCAGGCCCGGGATGAAGAGCAGCACTGCGCCGAGAGCGAATCCGAGCAGGAGGCGAATGGTGACCCGGATGCTGGTCGATAGAAAGGGCCGCCACCTGGCCTTCAGCACGGCGAACACCTCGCGCGCCTTGACGGGCCGCAAGGGTGCGATAATCAACTGCATGACGATCAGCACCGTCATGCCGACGATCACCGAATGGGTCAGAAAGTTGACGACGAACGTGAGCAGGCTCAGGATGATTGTGGTGCTGACGAGCAGAGCGGGTGGGCCCAGCCGCTTCGTCAGCGCCACGTCGTTCCAAAACAGTAAGCCTTCGATCACAATGAGCGGCGCGTGGGCCAAGAGCGAGATTTTGAGGAAGGTGGGGAAGTGCTCGCTGTAGAGCGCGAAGGAGTGGCGGACGAGCGAGCCTATGCCGTCCGTGTTGGCGCGCATGGCGCTGGCAAAGGCCGCCGCGCTCGCGGGCCGCTCCGCAGGGTCTTTGGCGAGCGCGGAGTTCAAGAGTCGCTCCACCTTTTTCGGAACCTTGGCGTTCTTCTCCCTGAGCGAGGGCGGCGGCGACTCCTTGTGCAGGCGCATGACGGTCGTCAGGTTGCCGCTGAAAGGCACTTCGCCGGCGAGCATTTGAAAGGCTATCACGCCGAGGCTGTAGATGTCGGAGCGCGCGTCTAACTGCTCGCCGCGACACTGTTCCGGCGACATGTAGAGCGGCGTGCCGAGCAGTGAGCCGATGCGCGTCAGCCCGTCCGTGGAGGCATCTGTGCTGTGTGCCAGGGATTCGCGCTGCGTCTCGCGCTCGACGAGGAGCGTCCCGTCCTCGCCGCCACCGCTCTCTTTGGGCCCAAGCATTTGAGTAGCCGCTTCGGCCGCCACCTCTTCAGCCTCCGGGATTTCCTTCGCCACGCTGGTCGAGTCGAAGATGCGCGTCTGCGCTTCCTCGCCCGAGTGCGCTGCGTCCAGGAGCGTCGCCGCCTCTGAGGTTTCGGGCCTCACCTGGCGAGCGACGGGTTGAGCCGACGGACTGCCGGAGACGGTGGATGCGCGCGACTCTGTCGCGGAGATGCCCGGAAGCCGCATCGCGGCAGACTCTTCGGCCAGCTTCGCGACGCCGAAATCGAGCACCTTGATCGTGTAGCCGCCGCGCCTATTCGGCTCAAGCCAGATATTATCCGGCTTCAGGTCACGATGAACTATGCCCTGCTGGTGCGCCTCGTCCACGGCCGAGCAGACCTGCTCCAGGATGTCCGCCACCCAGTCGAGCGGCAGGCGCTTCTCTTCGGCCAGCACGTCTGCCAGCGTGCAGCCGTCCAGGTACTCCATCACCAGATAAGCGACGCGTTCGCTGCCGTGCTGCGCGAAGCCGAAGTCTGTCACGTCCACGACGTTCGGATGGCGCAGGCGGCCCGCCGCGCGGGCCTCGCGCTTGAAACGCTCGACGAACTCGTCGTGACGCATGAACTCGGGCGCGATGATCTTGAGCGCGACGGGGCGATCAGTGCCGAGGTGTATGGCCATGTAGACAGCGCCCATGCCGCCCTTGCCGAGCAGCTTCTCGATCCGATACTTGCCGTCAAGTATCTGGCCCAGGTAACGCTCTAAACCCTTCATCGCTTTCGTATCCTAGAGAACGAAGATGTTTGAAGCAAGTCGCGAGCGGTTTCGGAGCGCCGAACGGGATGGGCCAAGAAAACGGCTCTGCTTACTCTAGCCTGAATTAATCGGCTGGCCCTGGCTACAGGGGGTTGCACTTGCTCAAACTCCGTAGCAATATAAAAGCAATCCTGCGGGTCAAAGCTTTCATGGGCCTGTTCTATTGGCTTTCCATATTTCGAGGATAAATCATATGTCTCAAGAGAATCAGCGCAAATGGGTCTATCTGTTTGAAGAGGGCAGCAGCGATGCCAAGGCTTTGCTCGGCGGCAAGGGCGCAGGGCTCGCGGAGATGACTCGCGCCGGGCTGCCAGTGCCTCCGGGCCTGGTCGTGACCACGGAAGCCTGCAACGCTTTTTACGCGAACGACAAGCAGTTCCCTTCGGGGATGTGGGAGCAGGTCAAGGAGGCGCTCGGCGTGATCGAAGCCAAGGTCGGCAAGCGTTTCGGTGACCCCGCGAACCCGCTCCTGGTCTCTGTGCGCTCGGGCGCTGCCTACTCCATGCCGGGCATGATGGACACCATCCTGAACCTCGGCCTCAACGAAGAGACCGTGCAGGGCCTTGCAGAGCAGACGGGCGACTTGCGCTTCGCCCTCGATGCTTATCGTCGCTTCGCCTCGCTATTCGGCGAGATAGTCATGGGCGTGGCGCATGAGAAGTTCGAGCGCGTGCTCGACCGCTACAAGGCGCAGACCGAAGGCGGGCGCGACACAGACCTTGAGCCGGAGCACCTGCGCGAGATTATCGCCGCCGAAAAACAGATCATCTTCGCCGAGCAGCGCGGCACGGCCATCCCCGAAGACCCTTACGAGCAACTGCGTGTCGCCATTGCCGCCGTCTTCAATTCCTGGATGGGACGGCGCGCAGTCGATTACCGCCGCGTCAATCGCATCCCCGACAACCTCGGCACGGCCGTCAACGTGCAGGTCATGGTCTTCGGCAACATGGGCCAAACCTCCGGCACGGGCGTCGCCTTCACGCGCAACCCTTCGACGGGCGAGAAGGCGCTCTACGGCGAATATCTGCTGAACGCGCAGGGCGAGGACGTGGTCGCAGGGATTCGCACGCCGCAGCCGATCAGCAAGCTGAAAGAGGAGCTGCCCGAGGTCTACGACCAGTTCGTCTCGATCACCAGCCTGCTCGAAAAGCATTACCAGGACATGCAGGACGTGGAGTTTACAATCGAGCGCGGGCATCTCTGGATGCTACAGACGCGCACGGGTAAGCGCACGGGCGCGGCTTCTGTCCGCATCGCCGTGGACATGGTCGGCGAAGGGCTCATTGACAAGGCGACTGCCGTGCGGCGCGTCACACCCGAACAACTCGATCAACTGCTGCATCCGACCGTCGAGGCCGACACAGATGCCGTGGTGCTCGCCACCGGACTCCCGGCGAGCCCAGGCGCGGCCCAAGGGCAGGTGGTCTTTCATCCGGACGAAGCGGAAGTGATGGCCCAGGCGGGCGCAAAAGTCGTCCTCGTTCGGCAAGAGACGAGCCCGGACGACTTTCACGGCATGGTGGCCGCGCAGGCCATCGTCACTGCGCGCGGTGGAATGACAAGTCACGCCGCTGTGGTCGCGCGCGGCATGGGCAAGACCTGTGTGTGCGGGGCGAGCGCCCTCAACATAGATTACGGGCAGCAGCAGATGAGCGTTGACGGCACGGTGGTCACTAAGGGGGACTGGATAACTGTGGACGGCTCGGCCGGAAGAGTCTTTCTCGGGCAGGTGCCGACCGTGCAGCCGAAGATCGGCCCGGACTTCAAGGAGCTGATGAGCTGGGCCGACGGGTTCCGGCGCTTGCGCGTGCGGGCCAACGCTGACACGCCGCACGATGCCGGGGTCGCGCGCGAGTTCGGCGCTGAAGGCATAGGGCTCTGCCGCACGGAGCACATGTTCTTTGGCGACGAGCGACTGGCCGCCATGCGCGAGATGATTCTGGCCGACGGCGTGGGCGCGCGCGAGAAGGCGCTCGAACGCCTGCTCCCGCTTCAGCGCAAGGATTTCGTCGGCATCTTTCGCGCGATGCGAGGCTTGCCCGTCACCATCCGATTGCTCGACCCGCCGCTGCACGAGTTTCTGCCCAATCTGGAAGATTTGCTCGGCGAGCTGGCCGAGCTGAAGATGACCTTGCAACGCGCCTCAAGCATTCGCGAGATAGACACGCTGCTGGACGAGATAGCCGAAAAGCGCAAGCTGCTGCAACAGGTCGAGCGCACGCGCGAGAACAACCCCATGCTGGGCCATCGCGGCTGTCGTCTGGGCCTGCTCTATCCGGAAGTGACGCGCATGCAGGCGCGCGCCATCTTCGAGGCGGCCTGCCTGGCGAAGAGCGAGGGCGTCGTCGTCGTGCCGGAGGTGATGGTTCCGCTCGTCTCAACAGAAGAGGAGCTGCGCCATCAATCGGAATTGATACGCGAGGTCGCCGAGGAGGTGATGGGCGAATACGGGCTCAAGGTGGATTACACCGTCGGCACGATGATCGAGCTGCCGCGCGCCGCGCTGATGGCCGACAAGATAGCGGCCTTCGCGGATTTCTTCTCCTTCGGCACGAACGATCTGACGCAGACCACCTTCGGCCTCAGCCGCGACGATTCGGGACGCTTCCTGCCCGCTTACGTCAAGCACAAAATCCTGCCCGACGATCCCTTCCAGGTGCTCGACCGTGACGGCGTGGGCCAACTCGTGCAGATCGGGACGGAGCGCGGGCGCAGCGTCAAGCCTGACCTGAAGGTCGGCATCTGCGGCGAGCACGGCGGCGAGCCGCACTCTATTGAGTTCTGCCATCAGACCGGCCTGGACTACGTGAGCTGCTCGCCGTTCCGCGTGCCCGTAGCGCGCCTGGCCGCCGCGCAGGCCGCGCTCGAAAAGCAATGATCAAGGATGAAGGCGGCAGTGATGAATAAAAGCCAAGCTGCTGTCTATTCATCATTCATCACTGCCGCCTTCATCCTTGCTCTTAGTGGCTTGCCGGTGGAATGATTGACGGATGCGAAGGTTCGTCGGAGAGCTTGTCAACACGCTACTGATTGTCCTGGGCATTTTTTCGGCGGGCCTGGGGCTCAAAGGCTTTCTGCTGTCGAGCCGGTTTATTGACGGCGGGGTGACGGGCATCTCCATGCTGCTCTCTGATGTGCTGGGGTGGCCGCTGTCGGTTCTGATTCTCGTCATCAACCTTCCGTTCATAGCCCTCGGCTACAGGCAGATCGGCCGCGTCTTCGCGGCTAAGAGCGCGCTCGCGATCACGGGCCTCTCCCTCTGCTTGGCCTTCGTCAAGTATCCGGACGTGACGCCCGATAAGCTTTTGACGGCCGTCTTCGGAGGCTTCTTCATAGGCGCAGGCATCGGGCTCGCCATTCGCGGCGGGGCTGTGCTGGACGGCACGGAGATCGCCGCGCTCCTGGTCAGCAAGAGCAGCAACCTGCTCAAGGTCGGTGATGTCATCCTCCTGCTCAACATCCTTATCTTCTCGGCCGCAGCCTTCTTCTTAGGGATAGAGTCCGCTCTCTACTCCATCCTGACCTACTTCGCGGCCTCCAAGACGATAGACTTTCTGATTCACGGCATAGAGGAATACACGGCCGTCATCATCATCTCGGAGAAGAACGGCGAGATCAGGCAGGCGATCATCACTGTCCTGAGCAGGGGCGTGACCGTTTACAAAGGTCGCGGCGGCTTGAGCGATGCCGAGCAGGATATTCTGTTCTGCGTCATCACGCGACTTGAGATCGGCCGCGTCAAGGCCGTCGTCCGTGAGATAGACCCTGCGGCCTTTATCGTCGTTCATCCCCTGGCAGACGCAACGGGCGGTGTCATTAAAAAGCCCGCGCTACATTAATCCATCTCTTCCACGGCGCGGCGCAGCTCCGCGAAGAGTCGCGCCAGCTCCTTCGGTTGGTAGTGCGCGTTGAGGCCGCTCGGGTTGGGCAGCACCCAGAGACTTGTCTTGCCTATCGTTTCGCTTTGTGGGCCCAGCCGCGCCCCTGGCCGGCCGAACGCTGTCCGGTAAGCGCCGACGCCGAGCACGGCCAAAAACTTCGGGCGAAAGCGCAAGACCTTTTCTGTGAGCAGACGGCCGCCTTCGATAAACTCTTCCTCCCGCAGCTCGGCCGCCGCAGCCGTCGCACGCGCGACCACGTTCGTAATCCCATAACCATCCTTGAGCAGCTCCCGCTCCTCTGAGGGCGAGAGCAAGCGCCGTGTGAATCCGCCCGCGTGCAGCGCGGGCCAGAAGCGGTTTCCCGGCCGCGCGAAGTGATGGCCCACGGCCGCAGTGTAGAGCCCCGGGTTGATGCCGCAGAAGAGCACACGCAGGCCCGGCGCGATCACGTCAGGCACAGTCTTTCCGCCAGCAGCCGCGATCTCTTCTTTGGAGGGTTTATAGAACGGGGCGCGCTCCATCCTCGACAAACAGCCTTTCCGAAAATCTTCCGAGCCGCTCAGGGCTTCCGGCGTCTTTTAGAGGTTCTCGGGCCATCACGAGAAGTGTCTTTGTTGTCCTGCTGCTCTATCTTTTCGGGCAGAGTCGCTTTCTGATTGTCTCCCGCTTCCGGCTCTGAGACGGCCTGGCTCTCGGCGTTGTTTGGTGCGCTGCTGCTGCCATGAGAAAGCATCTTGACGGCGGGAGGCAACTGCGGCGCGTTGACTCGCGGCCGCACAGTCGCCCCCGGACGTTTGATCTCAGCCTCCTCGCGCACGGGCAGGAGGCCGGAGCGTTTTGAAGTGATAAGGAGCGCGAGGACTGCGCCCGCGCAAAGTAAGAGGGCCAGGCCAAAGAGGGCAAAGCTCAGCAGCGCGCGCTCCGGCCTGAGACGGTAGCCCGAGTGCTCTGCCAGCCTTTGCGCCGCGCGCCCGGCGATCAGGTGGGCCGCCGCAAGCCACCGCGTCTCTTTGTAGGCAATCGTCATCCGGTATTGTCCCGCGCCGCCCGGCGAGCCCACCTCTGGTGTCGTCACGAACGAAAGCTTCTGCCCGCCTTCCAGAACTATCTCGGAGCTGAGCACAGACTCGCGCCCGTGCGCTGCACTCAAGAGGTGCATGGCGAGCAGCGTCTCTCGTCCATAGTCTTGTGCGCGCACTTCTACCAGCTCGTCCCCTTCTTCGACCTCGAACGAGACTTCGCCCGAGCGCCGCAAGTCCAGGCGCGCACGCTCCATCCCGTCCACGACGATTGAGAGCAGTCCCGTATGCGTCGTGCAGCGGCGCGCAGACTGCTCTCCGAGAGTGCTCTTGATGGCCTTCAGCTCGTCCGCGCTGAGCGGCTGGGCGGCGGAGCGGCGAGAGGGTCTTCCCGGTCTATTCATATCGTTTTCACCATTCTTGAGAGAGAAGTAAGGAATATCGAGCCGCAGCTCCGGCAACTCCATCTTGAGGGCCCGAGTGATGCGGGCGTAGCAGCGCGGGTGAAGGACGGCGTGGATACGATTGATCTCAACCCTGTCCTCCTCCTCTTTGCGCGAACAGGAGAGCGAGCGCAGCTCGTCCGCCAGCGGGTCAAACTCGTCCGGCACAGAGCACTCAGTATCCCAGGGGGAGAATTGGCTCAGGCACTCCTGCACCAGCGACACGAAGGCTGCGGGGTCGTCAAGGGTCTTGAACCTTTCCTCGCCCCTCGGCCCACGGCAGACCGTGAGCAGGTCGCCGAAACGCTCCTTCGTCTCCTGTATGAGGCGGCTCTTGCGCGAGCGGTAATAGTAATCGTCCTTGACGCGCTCAGGGTCTTGAACCGTGACCGAGTAAATCTCCATCGTCTCGGCCGTGCTGTAGTTGTGAAGCAACCGGCTCGTCGCGAGCGTGACGTAGAAGGAGTTTCGCTTGAGGGTGATCCTGACCAGGTGCTTGATGTAGTGAATGAGCAGCGCCTCCACAGTGGGCCCACCCTCCCCGAGGCTTTGCTCCTCGCGCGCCCTCTCGTAGCTCTCAGACTCTATGTAGATCAGACGTTGGAGCAGGTGAAGCTCGCTCAGCGAGACTTTCGTCCGGTGCGTCTCAGACCGCGTGGCAGGTCGCTGCGGGCCGCGCCTGGACGGACTGTAATAGAGCCGCTTGACCTGGGCCGAGGCGGCCACCTCCAACTTGCTCAACGCGCCCGTCACCACCGAGACGGCCTCGGAGCGGCTGCCCTGTATGAAATAGGCCAGCCGAAAGGCTTTCTCCAAGTAGTCGTCCCGGTGACTGGAACTGCTCATCATCGCTTCGATGCTCAAGCCTCACCTCGCCGCCATCGCTTCACATTATAGCTTCAGCACACTGGCTCGCAGCGTGTCATTTCCCGAATTCCGAAAATGACACGCTGCCCCGAACGGGGAAGCTGCTATATTGCGCGCGCAAGTTTGGCCCAACAATCTGAAGGAGAAAAAAGGATGAAAGAGAAGAGATCATCTGCTTTGAGAGTTGTCCTCAGTCTGGTGGCCGGTTTCTGCCTCGGCCTGGTGCTGGTCGCGTGCGGGACATCCAATGACAACTCGACGGCGAATAGTAACGCTTCCGGCAATACTTCCAGCAATACGACGAGGAGCACGACGACGACGACGAACACGCCGACGACGAGCGCGTCTCCGGCAACGACGACCGCCTCGACCGGCGGCGGCGACAAGACGGGCGTGCCCATCTGTGACGAGTATATAGAGAAGTACGAGAAGTGTCTCAACGACAAAGTGCCGGAGGCTGCGCGGGCGCAACTGCGAAGCACTCTTGAGACGACGCGCAAAGCCTGGAAAGAGGCCGCCGCCACTCCCCAGGGCAAGGCCGGATTGGCCCAGGGGTGTCAGGCCGCCCTCAACACAGCCAAGCAAACCATGTCCGCCTACGGCTGCAACTGGTAGCCGCACGCCGAAAACTTATAGCTCAGGGAGAGTCAAACGGGGCTTGCCGAAAAACCGCTTCGGCGGCCCCTCTCTTTTCGGCTACGGGCGCGGCCGGAAGCGTCGCTTGACAATCGGTTGAATGCCCATAAAATACGAGCGTTCGTTTTCCGGTTGGAATCCATGCCCAAACTCAGCGAGACGGTCATTGAGGAGAAAAAGGGGCGCATCGAAGAGGCGGCCAAGCAGCTCTTTATCAAGCAGGGCTTTCATGCGACTTCGATGCGCGACATCTCGGCTCACGCCCGCACCTCCCTGGGCAATCTCTACAACTACTATCGCACGAAAGAAGAGATACTCGAATCCATCATACGCAACTACCAGCAGGTGATAGATGCGCGGCTGCGCGCCATGTTCGACGAGGTCGAAGAGCCCTTCGAGCCGCAAAGCCTCATCCGCTTCGGCACGCTCGTCAAGCGGATGGTCTCAGACCATCATGACTTCTGGCTGCTGATGTACATAGACGTGCTGGAATTTGAGAATCGCCATTTCCGCAAGATGTTCGACGGGCTGGCGAAAAGTCTGCGGCGGCGCTTCGCGGGCTATTTCAGGGGGCTCGAAGAGAGCGGCTCGCTTTACGAAGGCATTGACCCGGCCGTCGGGTTCACGGCCGCCTACATGCAGTTCTTCAACTATTTTCTGGTCGAGAGGCTGTTCGGCGGCAATCGCCATTTCGGGATCGGCGACGACGAGGTGATCGCCCGCCTGGCCGAGATTTTTTCTCGCGGCGTGATGCGTCCGCACAGCAAGCGCGCCCACGGAGCCCGCGTGGAGAAGACGAAAGCGCGGGTTGGCCCAACGCGCCAAAGGCGGCCGCCACGCTCGCGCACGGAGAGGGCTTGAGCCATTTTTTAAGGAGAGGTAATCAATAGATGTCAGACTCGATCAAGCGCACGCGTCGCCGGGGCCGGATATTCATGGTCTGCTCGATGCTGCTAGCCCTGACAGGCTTCACGTCCGTTTCCGCGCAGCAGCAGCAGCAGTCGCAGCCCGCAGGCCCCGCCGCTCCTTCCGGTAAGGAAGTGACCGTTTACGGCCAGAAGATCAATTACGTGGAAGCGGGCAGTGGGCCCACGGTGGTCTTGCTGCACGGGCTCGGCGGAAGCCAGATGAACTGGGCTCTGAACGTGGCTCCGCTGGCGGAGCGTTTTCGCGTCATCGTGCCGGATCAGCTCGGCTTCGGCCGCTCATCCAAGCCGCTCATCAACTATCGCGTCGCCACCTACGTAGATTTCCTCGACGGTTTCTTCAAAGAGCTGAAGGTCGAGCGCGCCTCGCTGGTCGGCAATTCGATGGGCGGCTGGATTGCGACGGCCTACGCTCTGGCCCATCCGGAGAAGGTTGAGCGCTTAGTCCTGGTGGACGCCGCCGGGTTTGCTCCGACGGCAGAGTTCGACGCGCGGGCGCTCGGCTTCCTGAATCCTTCGACGCGCGAAGGGATGCGTCAACTGGCCTCGCTCGTCTTCTTCAATAAACAGCTCTTTACGAGCGACGCCGCCATTGATTTGATGCTCACGCAGCGCATCTCTGCCGGTGACGGCTACACTATTCAAAGCCTGATCGAATCGCTCGCGCGCCGCGAAGACCTGCTCGACAACCGGCTCGGGGCGATCAGGCAGCCGACTCTTTTGATCTGGGGCCGCGACGACGGGCTGACACCGCTCTCGCAGTTCGGCGAGCGGTTCAAAAAGGAGATCGCGGGGTCGCAGCTCATAGTCTTCGACAGGTGCGGGCACGTGCCGCAGGTCGAGCGCGCCGCGGACTTCAATGCAGCCCTGATAAAGTTCCTGACCGCGCCTGTTAAATAGAGAGAGGAGGGGAAACGCGTATGGCTTTACAGGTTGGCGAGACGGCATGGCTGTCGCGGACGATCACGGACGCGGACGTTCGAGCCTTCGCCGCGTTGACGGGCGACGAGAATCCGGTTCACCTGGACGAAGAGTATGCTAAGACGACTCGCTTCGGCCGCCCCGTAGCGCACGGCATGCTCGGAGCATCGCTCATCTCGGCTGTGCTCGGGAACCAGCTTCCGGGCCAGGGCTCAGTTTATCTCAGCCAGACCTTGCAGTTCGTCGCGCCGGTCTTTCCGGGCGACACGGTGACGGCCCGCGTCACGGTCACGCGTGTCAGGGAAGATAAGCCCATCGTGACGCTTGAGACGACCTGCTCGAACCAGCGCGGCGAGCCGCTGATTAAAGGCGAAGCCGTCGTCCTCGTTCAATCAACCGCGAGCACGGCGGGACAGTAAAGAGAGCCCGGTCTTTCCACTAACCCTTATGCCCATCGAAGACTCAGAGACACAGCCGCCCACAGAGGAGAGGTTTCGCGCCATCCTCGAACAGTCTCCGCTGAGCATCCAGATCATGTCTTCGGACGGGCGCATCATTCGTGTCAACCGGGCGTGGGAAGAGTTGTGGGGCGTGACGCTGGATCAGCTCGAAGGCTACAACATCCTCGAAGACCAACAACTCGTCGAGCGCGGCATCATGCCTTACATCCGTCGCGCCTTCGCCGGAGAGGCCGCAGAAATCCCGCCCGTGCTCTACGACCCGGAAGCCACCATCCCCAACATCACCCGTCACGCCGAGCCGCAACGCTGGACTAAGGCCGTCATCTATCCGATCAAGGACGAGCGTGGACGGGTGCGCGAAGTCGTGCTCATGCACGAAGACATCACCGCGCGAATGCAGGCCGAAGAGCGCGTGAAGGCGAGCGAGCAGCGCTATCGCAGCCTGCTTGAGAACGCCAACGACATCATCTACTCGCACGATCTTGAGGGGAATTATCTTTCCATTAACCGCGCGGGCGCGGAGACCACGGGCTACACGCGCGCGGAGATTCTCGGCGGCCTCAACATCAAGGACGTGGTCGCGCCCGAACATCTTGAGCTGGCGAAGGAGATGACCAGGCGCAAGCTGCAAGACCCGGCGGCCGTGACCGTCTACGAGGTGGACATCATCAGCCGGGACGGGCGGCGGCTGACGCTTGAGGTGAACACGAGAATCTCTTACAGCGACGGGCGGCCCGTGGCGGTCGAAGGCGTGGCCCGCGACGTGACGGAGCGTAAGCGCGCGGAGATGGAAAGGGCCCGGCTCGCCGCGCAGGTCGAAGACCAGCGAAAGCATTTGCAGGCGATGGTCTCAAGCGTGCCCGGAGTGGTGTGGGAAGCCTGGGGCGAGCCCGACGACTCATCCCAGCGCATTGATTTCGTCAGCGACTATGTCCAGACCATGCTCGGCTACAGCGTCGAGGAATGGCTCTCGACACCAAACTTCTGGCTGACAATCGTTCATCCGGAAGACAGAGAGCGGGCGGCGCAGGAGGCCACCAGGACTTTCACGAGCGGGCGGCGCGGCACGAACCAGTTTCGCTGGATAACCAGGGACGGGCGCACGGTCTGGGTCGAATCGCAGTCGGTTGCCATCTGCGACGAGCACGGGCGGCCCATAGGGATGCGCGGCGTGACGATGGACATCACAGAGCGCAAGCAGAAGGAGGCCAACGAGCGGTTCCTGGCCGAAGCGAGCACGGCCCTCTCCTCTTCGCTCGATTACGAGACGACGCTGCGGACGGTCGCGCGCCTGGCCGTCCCGCACTTCGCGGACTGGTGCAGCGTGGACATGGCCGACCCCGAAGGCAGCCTCATCCGCTTGGCCGTCGCCCACGTTGACCCGGAAAAGGTCGCCTGGGCCCATGAGCTGCACAAGCGTTACGCGCCCAACCCCGAAGAGCCGCGCGGCCTCTATAACGTCCTGCGCACGGGACAGTCGGAGTTCTACCCCGAAATCACGGACGAGCTGTTGGTCGAGAGCGCGCGCGACCCCGAGCACCTGGACGTGATGCGCCGGATAGGATTTCGCTCGGTCATGTTCGTCCCGCTCAAGACGCGCGACAAAATCCTCGGCGTCATCTCGTTCGTCAATACGGACGAGAGCAATCGTCATCACACCCTTGAAGACCTGGCGCTGGCCGAAGACCTGGCGACGCGCGCTTCGCTCGCAGTAGACAACGCGCGCCTCTACAGGGCCGAGCGGCAGACCCGTCAGGCTGCCGAGCGCACTTCAGACCTCCTGATGCGCCTGCAAGCGGTCGCAGCCTCTCTTTCGCAAGCCTTGACGCCGCAACAGGTCGCGACCGCCGTCATCGAACAGGGACTCATCTCGCTCGGCGCGCACGCAGGCTCGGTCGTCCTGCTCAGGGAGCAGAGCACTGAGCTTGAGCTTGTCGGCACGGTCGGCTTCCCGCAGGAAGTGACCGAAAGGTGGCGACACTTTTCCGTCAACGAAGCGGTGCCGGTTGCCGACGCGATACGCGCGCGCACGCCCGTCATCATAGAAGAGCTGGAAAAGTGGAAGAAGCATTATCCGGGTCTTGGCCCACTGGCTTCCGTGACCGGCAGCCGCGCGCTCGTCGCTTTTCCGCTCGTCGTCGAAGGGCGCACGATAGGGGCTCTGGGCCTGAGCTTTCCCGAGCCGCGAAGCTTCAGCGAAGATGACCGGGCCTTCATGGTGGCGCTCGCCCAGCAGTGCGCGCAGGCCCTTGAGCGCGCGCACCTCTACGAGACAGAGCAGAGATTGCGCACGCAGGCCGAAGCCGCCAGCCGCATCAAGGACGAGTTCCTCGCCACGGTCTCGCACGAGCTGCGCACTCCGCTGACGGCGATTGTCGGTTGGGCCACGCTGCTGCGCGGCAATAAGTTCGACGAGGCGGCGACAGGGCGCGCCATCGAGACCATCGAGCGCAATGCTAAGGCGCAGGCGCAGATCATCGAAGACCTCCTGGATGTCTCGCGCATCATCACGGGCAAGCTCAGCCTGGACGCGCGCTCAATCGAGCTGGACACGATCATCCGCACTGGCCTGGACGCCATACGCCCGGCGGCGGAGATGAAGGGATTAGTGCTCAGGGCTGAGCTGGACGAGCGGGCCGGTGTGGTGTGGGGCGACCCGGCGCGCTTGCAGCAGGTGATGTGGAACCTGCTCTCGAACGCCGTCAAGTTCACGCCGCGCGGCGGAGAAGTCTCTGTGCTGCTGCGGCGCACGGCCTCGCACCTGGAGGTCAGCGTCAGCGACACGGGCCAGGGCATCAGCCCGGATTTCCTGCCCTTCGTCTTCGACCGTTTCCGGCAGGCTGACGGCAGCACTACGCGCGCTTACGGCGGCCTCGGCCTCGGCCTCTCGATTGTGCGCCACCTCGTAGAGATGCACGGCGGCAGCGTCCGTGCCGAGAGTGCTGGCGAAGGCAGGGGCGCGACCTTCACGGTCATGCTGCCCGTCATGGCCGCGCAGGTGATTCAGACGGACGCAGCCCCGTCGCCGCAGGCTTTGGCCGATTCGGTCGCGGTTGATTGCGTCCCGGCCCTGAACGACGTGCGTATCCTGATCGTGGATGACGAACGTGACGCGCGGGTGCTCTTGACGGCGATCATAGCGCAGTGTGGGGCGCAGGTGATGACGGCCTCTTCTGTCCAGGAGGCGCTCCGTATGCTCTCCACCTTCAAGCCTCACCTGCTGGTCAGCGACATCGGGATGCCGGAGGAGGATGGCTACTCGCTGATCCGGAAAGTACGCGCGCTCTCTGCCGAAGAGGGCGGAAAGATACCTGCGATAGCCTTAACGGCCTACGCCAGGGAAGAAGACCGCATGCGCGTCCTGCTCGCAGGCTTCCAGGTGCACGTCGCCAAGCCGGTCAATCCTGCCGAGCTGATAGCCGTCGTCGGCGGCCTCGCAGGCATTAGAAGATAAAAAAATAGAAGCGAACCATTAGCGCCGGGTCGAAAGCCTGACGGGCGTCTCCGGGTTGAGCCTGCAAGGGTCTGCCGGGAGCCTGCCCGAGCGCCTTTGCGCTTCGCGGACGCTCTGTGAGAGCGTTCTTTCGTCCAGCTTCGCGAGGCCGCAGCCCACCTCGTCGAGCTGCATTTGCAGCGTGCGGATTTGAGTTTGCAGCAGCTCTATCTCCACGTCGCGCCTCTCGGTCGAAGGCGTCGCACGCGAGCTTGTGACAGACTGCTGTTCGAGCCTGTTGATGCTCATCTCGATTGTGTAGAGACGCTGTTCGAGCGAGCTGATGCGCCTGTCCAGATTAAAAGTATCCTGCGACGAAGGAGCCGCTGCTCCCGCTTCTGCTGCGCCCGTGCCTGCACGAGTGCGATAGGCGTCGCTCAATCCTGCGGCGGCAATCGAGAGCGCGACCACGAGCGCAATCCAACACAAGTTTTTCATCCCCCTCAAGCCCTCCTCTTCGTCTCTCAACCGGGAAAAGCGAGCGCCACCAGCGTCGCGACGGTCGCAGTGATGAGCGCCCGGCGATGCACGGCGCGCGCACTCGCGCGAAGCTTTCCGACCAGCGCCGCATCTTCAATCGCTTTCTCTCCCCCGTCCATGTTGCACGTCCCGCGCGCAGCCATCGCGATTCAAGTCTTCTCGCGCGCCTGGAAGAGACCCAGGGCTGCGAGCCAGATGGGAAAGAAGATGAGCAGCCTGAGCGCGCGCGGCGCATCGGTTGCGACCAGCGCGAGGGCGAGCCCCGCTCCGGCCACGAGCGCGACCGTGCCCATCGCGCGACGCTTGCGCTGCTCACGCGGCCCTATGTTCGAGAGACCTGATTCAGCCCTTCGCATCTGCCTTTATGGCCCATCCGTGCTGAGCGTGGCTAGGGGCTGCCCGGCCGTGACGCGGTCGCCGACGCGCGCGCTGATGACGCGCACAGTCCCGCCCGAGGAGGCTTGCGCGGCGACTATCTGTTCACGGGCGACGGGCGCTGTGGCCGTGTTCGATTGGGCCATGCTGCCGGGCTGGCGCGCGGCAAGCAATCCGGACTGTGCGCTTTTCTCGGCCTCCTGCGCTTTCTGCAAACGCTGCTGGGCCCGCTCATAGAGCGCACGCTCGCCGTCGAGCTGGGCCTGCGAAGCCTCGCCCGAAGCCACCAGGGGCGTCAGGCGCGAGACCTCCGCTTCGTGGCGCACGACCTCTGCGCGCGCGGCCTCAATCTCGGCGCTGGCCGATTTGACGTTGCGCACGGCGAGCGACTCGGCGCTCTCACCCGGACTGGGCGTAACCGTTAGTCTTTCGCTCAGCACTGCGATCTCGACTATAGGCGCGCCCGCTTCTACCCGAACGCCCTCCGCGACCAGTACGCGGCGCACGACGCCAGCCGACGGAGCGTTGACGACGATGATGCTGGCAGACGAGCCCTGCTCTTTTGTCGAGCGACAGCCGGCCGTGAGCAGGAGAAGAGAGCAGACGAGAAGCGAGGCGCGCGTCAAAGTCCGATGGCTGAAGTCAGGGGTAAGCATCGAAGTTATAACGCCTCTTCAGGCGAATACGTGACGGCTCTACTGATCGGAGCCTGCGCCCGCAGAAGCTCTGGCCGTGGGCGTCGCTGTTGTTGCCGCCGCTGCTGTGTCCGGCTTCGTTTCGATGGAGGCCGGTCTTTGTTCAAGCTCGCGCCGCAGCGGCGTGTCCGTTCTGACGGCGACGTTGTTGGCCGAAAGCGTCGTGCCGGTCGCGCGCTGGAACTGTGCGATGGATTTGTTGAGATCGGTCTGCGCCTGTAGCTCGCGTGCGCGCGCGGCGAGCAGGTCTGTCTGGCGCTGCAAGACCAGGAAGAGAGTCGTGGTTCCTGCGCGGAACTGTCTCTGCTCGCTCGCATACTGTTGCTCTGCGGAAGAGCGCGCAGCCGCAGCCGAGGCCAGTCGTGCTTCGGCCGAGCGCACGGCCTGTATGGAATTGCGCACGTCTGCTTCGATCAACTGCTCGGCCTGCGCGAGCTGATTCTCTATCCGGCTGCCTTGCGCGAGCGCGCTTCCCAGGTTGGCTTCGGCCGTGCGATTCCGTAGCGGCAGCGAGACGCGCACGCCCACGCGCGCCGTCGGGTAGTTCTGCGAGATCAGGTTTTGCAGCGATTGCGAGTAACCGCCGACAAGCTGCGGCGCGACCGACGTGGTCGTCGAAGACGTGGGCAGCGCGTCCAGTCCGGCGAGCGCCGAAAGCTCGTTGACGCGCGCCGTCAAAAGGCTCGTCGTGCTCGTCGCGTTCTGATTGGCCTGGACGAGCGTTCCGGCCAAACCGACGGTCGTGTAGGTTCCGACCAAATCAATCTGCGGCTTCGTCTGCTCGCGGAAGAATCTCACGTCCACGCGGTTGATCTCTGCGGTCGTCTTCAGTTGGGCCAACTCCGGGCGATTGTCCAGTGCGGCGCGCACGGCCTGCTCAAGAGGCACGCGCGGCGCTTCAAGGCTCACGGGCGTAACGGGCGTGATGGCGCGCGACCACATGGCCTCTGTGCGAGTGGGCAGGATGAGCGTCTTCAAAGTATTCTCGGCCTGCGTCACAGATTCCTGCGCCGTGTAGACGTTCTGCTCGAAAGTCGTGACCTGCGTCGTCGCCGCCACGATGTCAATCGGCGCGAGGACGCCCTTCTCGACCAGACGTTGATTGCTTTCGACCTGAATGCGCGCCTGCTTGACGGCATCTATCTGAACTTGCAGGTTGCGCAAGGCGAAGACCAAGTCCCAGTAAGCCTGCTCGACTTGCGTGATGGTCTCGATGGCGCGCTGGCGAAACTGCGCGTCCGAGAGCGAGAGGTTCTTGCGGGCAATCTCGATCTGGCGGCGATTGTTGTCGAAGCGCAGGCCGCGCCAGAGCGGCTGCGTATAGGTAAAAGTCAAAGCTGTCGGAAACTGCGGGTTGAGACGGACGTTCTGGTTCGTGGTCGTCAGGCGAGTCGAAGAAAAATCGAGTTGGTAAGAGCCTCCGCCCCACGGCGAGAATCCGCCGAGACGTGCCGAGCCAGTGGCGTCCTGCTGCGTGACCGTTCCCGTCGCGCCGCCGCCTCCGATGCTTGAACTGGTCGGCGTGGTCGCTCGCTCAAAGAAGTTTTCGGATGAGAGCACAGGGTCATAGACGCCGCGCGCCGCCGTCAGATTAAATTCGGCGACCTGCACGTCTATGCGCGAAGCGTCAATGTCGTTGTTGTTCTTGAGCGCGAGACGAATCGCATCGTTCAGAGACAAAGGCAGGCCGTTTGCAACATCGACGCCGACGCGCTCGGCCGAAGGCAGCGGTCGCGGCGGAGCAGTGTAGTTAGGAGCAACCACGGGCGGCTCCTGCGGCAGCTCGGCCGGAGCTATCCCTGTCGAAACGCCGACGCTCTGCCCCGGCGTCTGCGGGACACCGGGAGTCGTAGCGCCCGGTTGAGTCGTACCCGTTGTCGGGGCAGTGCCGGTGGTGTTCGTCTGCGGCCCGGCCGTCCCGGCGGGCTGTGCGGTTGTGGGCAGTCCGACATTGGGCCCACTCTGTCCGGGCGTTTGCGGCGAGGGAGGGCGCGGCCCCTCTGTGCGGGGCGCGGTCTCGCGGCGCTGCTGTTCCGGGCCCGTCTGCGGCTGCGTGCTCTGCTGCGTCTCGTTGCTCGGTCGCACGGTCTCGCCCGCAGCGTTGGGCGGCAGCGGCGAAGGCGAGGCGGTCGGCTGCTGCGCCTGGACATTAATAGTGAAGAGAAGAAGAGCGCCAAAGAAGATGCGCCCCAGGCTGCCCCTCACGCGAGAAGAGAAATTCACAGGATAGACAGGATGAACAGGATAAATATAAAAATCGCTATTGGCTGAATATTTCATCTCTTTTCTTATCCTGTCCATCCTGTTTGAATCTGCTTTTAATCACCTGACGCTTGGTCTGCATAGCTGTCCTTCCCGGCTTTGCGCGCGGGCTTGGGCCCAGCGGCAGCCGCCGCCGAAGGCTTAGCGCCGGAGCGCGAGAACATCTGAGCGAAAGCCGTCCAGCCTCCGGCGAAACGCCTGCGCACGCCGCCCGCGAAAGTCCCGTACGTCGTCCCCACGTAACCCCACACGCGCGATTCCATAGCGTCCTCAAAGAGCGAGTAAAAGACGGGCACGGCCAGCAGCGTCAGCAGCAAACAGAGCGATTGTCCGCCGACCACCAGCACGCCTATCGAGCGGTTCGTCGCAGCGCCCGCGCCCGTGCCGAGGATGAGCGGAATCATCCCTGCGACCAGGGCTATCGTCGTCATCAGGATGGGTCGCAGGCGGTCGCGGTTGGCTTGCAGGATGGCGCTGTAACGCTCCATGCCGTGCGAGCGCAGCTCGTTCGTATGGTCAATCTGTAGAATCGCGTTCTTCTTGACGATACCGAACAGGAGCAGGATGCCGAGCGCCGAGAAGATGTTGAGGCGCTGGCCCGCGATCATCGTCGAGAGCAGCGCGAACGGAATCGAGAGCGGCAGCGTCAGCAAGATAGTGACCGGATGAATGAAGGACTCGAACTGCGCCGCCAGGATCAGGTACATGAAGATGAAGGAGAGCAGGAAGGCGAGCATGAAAGATTGATTCGCACGCTGCAACTCTTTGGACTGGCCCGTCACGCCCGTATGGTAGGCGGCCTCCATGTTCAACTCCTGCGCGTAACGCTGAATGCTTGCGAGCCCTTCGGCCTCAGAGCCACCGGGCGCGAGGTTCGCGGAGATGGTCACTTGCCGCTGGCGGTTCAAACGGTCAATCGAAGCCGGGCTCTCTCCCTCTTCCAGGCGCACCAGCTTCTCCAACTCGACGGGCGCGCCCGTCGCCGAGGCGACCGAGAAGTTGCGCAAGGCATCGCGCGTGCGCCGGAACTCTTCGCCCGCGCGCACGACCACGTCGTACTGGTCTGAGCCCTCGCTGTAGGTCGTCACCCTCTGTCCTGCGGCGAGGGTGTTGAGAGCCTGGGCCACGTCGCCGGCCTTGACGCCGAGGTCTGCTGCGCGCTGGCGGTCGATGTGGACTCTCACTTCGGGGCTGCTCAACTGAAGCGAGCGGTCGGCGTCGCGGAAGTTCTGATCCTGCTTGATGCGCTCGACGAGCTTCTCGGAGTACTCGTCCAGTTTTTGAATGTCGGGGCCGCTGATGTAGAGACCGAGCGAAGACGCGCCGCGCCCGGCACCGACGGCAAAGCCGATGGAGGACGCGCCCGAAGCCGTGATGACGTATTCCTTAGGGTACTTGCGCTTGCGTATCAGGTCGCGCGTCATCTGAATCAATTCGGCCTGCGAGTACTTGCGCTCAACGACGGGGCGCAGGCGGACTGAGACGGAGCCGGTATTCGGCGATTGATTTCCTCCTCCGCCACCGCCTCCGGCGTTGACGAGCGTGCTCTCGACGCCGGGAATCTGTTCGCGTACGTCGCGCGCTATGCGGTCGGCCACGGATTGCGTGGCGGGCAGGCTAGTGCCCTGTGGCGCGCGCAGGTTGACCTGGAAAGAGGATTCGTCTTCGTCCGGCAGGAAGTTGTAGCCGACGATGCGATAGAGCGGCACGATTGAAGCTATGACGAGCAGGCAGATGAGGATCACGACCCAGCGATGGGCCATAGACCACCTGAGCATCCACATGTAGGCGCGATCAACCGGGCGATAAAAGCGTCCGCCCTTGGATGAAGAGTGCTCCTTCGTCGCGTGTGGCGGGGCGACATGCTCCGGCCCTTCACCTTCATCCTCGTCATCGTCACCGCCGCTGCTGCTGCCGCCAGCGCCGAAGGGCACGCCTTCGGGCGTGACGGTCTCCTGCGGCGGCTTAATCCAGCGCGCGGCGAGCATCGGCGTCAGGGTGAAAGAGACTATCAAACTGACGGCAATCGCTGCGGCAGAGGTCAGGCCGAAGGAGGACATGAAGCGGCCGACGATGCCCGACATGAAGCCTACGGGGACGAAGACTGCGAGCAGAGAGAGGGTCGTCGCCATGACGGCCAGGCCGATCTCGCGCGTGCCCTCTATGGCGGCCTGGAAGGGATGCATCCCTTTCTCTTCGACGAAGCGATAGATGTTCTCAAGCACGACTATCGCGTCGTCAATCACAATGCCCACCATCAGCGTCAAGGCGAGCATGGTCATCTGGTTGAGCGAGTAACCGAGGGCGGCGATCAGCGCAAAGGCCGAGATGATCGAAGTCGGAATGGCCAGGGCGGCGATGATCGTCGAGCGGAAGTTCCACAGGAAGAGAAAGACTATGAGGGCTGCCAGGAAGCCGCCGACTACGAGGTGCTCTTCGATGGCGTGCAGGCTGGTCTCGATGAATTCCGATTGGTCGCGCGTGACGACGATCTTGAGGTCGGGCGGAAGGAGCGGCTGAATCTCGGCCATGCGCTGCTTGACGGCGTTGATGACGGCGATGGTGTTTGCGCCCGACTGCTTGCGGATGCCTAAAGAGACGCTCGGCGTGCCGTCGAGCGAAGCGGCCGAAGTCGGGTCAACGCCGCTATCTTCGACGCGGCCGATGTCACGAATCTTGACCTGGTAGCCGTTCTTCGTCGTGATGACGATGTCGTTGAAATCTTCGACACGCTCGACGCGCGAGAGGGTGCGAAGCGTCACTGTACGCGCGCCCTCGTCGAGGCGTCCGCCCGGCAGCTCAAGGTTCTGCGCGCGCAGGGCGTTGGTGACTTCCGTCACAGACATGTTGTAGGCGCGCAGCCGGTCAGGGTCAACGTAGACTTTGATCTCGCGCTGGCGTCCGCCGAAGACGACGACTTCGCCGACGCCGTCGGCCGATTCGATGCGCTCCTGAATCTGCTTCTGGACAATATCGGTCAGCTCAATGGAGGAGCGCGGCGAGCTGATGGCGTAGACGAGGACAGGGAAAGCGTCCGGGTCGGATTTTCTGACGATGGGCGGGTCGGCCGTCTCGGGCAGACGGTTGATGACCGTGCTGACCTTATCGCGCACCTCCTGGGTGGCGAGGTCTGGGTCTTTCTCAAGGTTGAAGTTGATGGTCACGACCGAGCGTCCCTGCGAAGAGGAGGAGCGCATCTCGTCTATGCCGGGCACTGTGTTGACCGCGCCTTCGATGATGTCCGTGATCTCGGTCTCGATCTCCTGCGGGGCCGCGCCGACGTTCGTCGTCTGCACAGACACGGTCGGCACGTCTATCTTCGGGAAGCGGTCAACGCCGAGCGTGAAGAAAGAGAAGCCGCCGATGACCGTCAGAATCAGGATGATGACGGTCGCAAAGACCGGACGACGCACGCAAATTTCTGCTAGCTTCTGCATATCTCGATTATCGCTTCACTTGCCGGGCTGGCGCGTGGGCTGAACTCTGGCTCCCTCGAAGAGCTGCTCTAAATTGCTGGTCGCCACCTCTTCGTCCGGCTGCACGCCGGAGAGAATCTGCACAGAGCCGTTCTCTACGTCCCCGATCTGCACGACCCTGAGCTGCGCCGTCGTGCCCTTGACGACGAAGACGCGGTAGGAGTTGGTGTTCTGATCGTTGACGACGGCCGACTGCGGCACGTAGACGCTCTGGCCCGCGCCCGGCAGCGTGATGCGCGCCGTGACGAACATGCCTGAGCGCAGGGCGTTGTCCGGATTGTCAACTGTGGCCTCGACCGTGACGGCGCGCGACGTAGGATCGATGGCCGGGTTGATGGCCGTGATGCGCCCGCCGAATTTTCTGTCCGGGTAAGCGTCAACGCTTAAGGAGACGCCCATGCCCAATTGAATGCGCGGCGCGTTGAGTTCCGGAACCTGAAGCTGCAACTTGAGCGGGTTGGTCAAAAGCACAGTGGCGATGACTGAGGCGGGCGTCACGTACTCGCCGCGCGCGATGGGCCGGTCGCTGACGTAGCCTGCGTAGGGCGAGCGCACGACCGTATCGGCCAGAGCCTTCTGCGCAATCGCCACCTGCGCCTGCGCTCCTTCAAGGGCGGCCTGCGCGGTCTGTATGCCCTGGTTATTTTGTCTGGCCTGGTTGATGGCCGTCTCCATCTGCTGCCGCGCATTAGCAACCTGGGCCCGCGCCGTCTCGGCCTGCGTGCGGTATTGATCGTAGACGCTGCGGGCCACGTCGCCCGTCTCGACCAGCTCGGCATAGCGCCGGGCGTTGGCCTCGGCGAGCCTCTGCTGGGCCAACGCTGCCTCGTAAGAAGCGGCTGCGGCTCTGACCTCCGGAATCGCGCTCGCGTCGAAACGAGAGTTGGGCCCAAGACCGAGCCGGACTTCGGCCTGGCGCACGGCCGCTGCGGCTTGCCGGGCTGTCGCCTGGGCCTGCTGCAAGCGCAGGCGCGCGTCGCGGTCGTTGAGGCGCGCGATCACTTCGCCCTGGCGCACGAAGGCTCCGACGCTGACGGGCGTGGCGGCCACCTGGCCCGAAGTCTGCGGCGCGACGTTAGAGCTTTCGTTGGCCGTGAGGCTGCCGGTGGCCTGTATGAAGGAAGGCACGCTGCGCGCTTCGACGCGGACGGTCGTGACCTGCACGGCAGGGGCTTCGGCCGCCTCGGCCGCGCCCGGCGCTGACGATGATGCTCCGCCTCCGCCCGCTCGGGTCTCCTTGCCGTTGGCCTGCGAGCTTGAGCGTGAACAGGCAGCGCCCAGGAGCGCGACCCCGAGCAACGGAAAAAGCAGCAGCGCCGACGCGCGAACCCTGTAGGAGAAAAATAAAGATGCCATACCTTCGATCTATTTTCTGTAAGCCTTCCGTCGTTATCTTTATGAAAGACGCCCGCGCTCGCTCGCCGGTTACAGATTTTTGCCGTGGGCCACGGGCCCTTCGGGGCGGCAAAGATGGGTTGCGGCCTGAGTCGGTCGGTTCCAACTCTTAGTATGGGGGATGAATTGTGAGTTAACATGTCAAATGTATCACAAGACCAGGAGCGTGGGGTATGAACGAGAGGCTGTTGGAAGAGCGGAGCGCGAAGCTGCGCGAGGCGTTCGGGCTCGCATCAGACCGAGAGCTGCTCGGGCCGGAGGCGTTGAGCGCGGAGCTGCCCTCGACGGCCGTCGAGCAGCTCTCCTACTTCAACATCGAATGGCACATCATCCCTTCGGCCGAGGCCGTGCCCTTAGACGACGCTTACATGGCCCGTTTCTACGCGCTGGCCCCGCGCGATTTTACACACCCGCGCGAACACAGGCGGAGCTATCGCCAGGCGCTCACAAGCGGGCACAGCAAGCACCAGGGCCACCTCATCGGCGTCGAAACCACTTTGAAGCCGCGATACCTGCCGGGCAATCGCCAGTTCTACGGCACGCCCTACGGTTTTGACGCGAGCGCAGACCCGTTCGCCTTTTACCTGGGGCGGGCCGGGATGACCAACTCGACGCGCTACGCGCACAACTATCTTTCTTTGCGTGAATTCGTGCGCGTCGTCAACGAAGACTGGCGCAGGCGCTCGCTCTTGCCCGCAGGGTATCGCCTGACGATCTGCCCGCCCGCCGTCTTCAATCTCATCGGCACGCTTTTTCACACGGAATGGAGCGAGACGGAGACGCTTGAGCTGGGCTTTTACAGAGACGAGCAGGGCAACGCGACCTGCTTCGCCACGGGCTCGAACCGAGCCGGAGATTTCTCCTACATCAGCGAGATAGAGCTGGAAACGGACTGGACTCTGCTCGGCTTTCGCACCGCGCTCGTTCCCGAATAAAAATCTTTGGGCCAACCCGCGAAAAAAAGTGACCGGCGCGCGGCGGCGTGCGTCTTAAGAGATAACGAGCGGCGCGGGCAGCCCTCTTCCCGTTTCGCGCCCGTGCAGCACATTCAATAGATTAAAAGGTTTAGAGAGAGGACATTAAGTAATGACGAAGATGAAGATAATGGCAAGGGTTTTGGCGCTCGCGCTCGCGCTGGCGGCGATAGCGATGGTGGCCTTCGCGCAGGACGGCCCCGGGCAAGGGCAGCCGGGCGGCCGTGGACGCGGCGAGAGGGGCTTTAATCGTGACGGGAAGCGCGGCGGGCATGACGGCATCGGGCTTGGTCGTTTCGCGCGTAATCTCAACCTGACCGACGCTCAGAAAGAGCAGATGCGGCAGATAGCCGAGCGTCACCGGGAAGCGACCAGGAGCCTGCGCGAGCAGTTGCGCTCGCAGCACAGGGGCGATGTGGGCAGCTTCGACGGCACTTTCAACGAGTCGGCCGTGAGAACGGCGGCGCAGGCTCGCGCTAATCTAGAGGTCGAGTTGGAAGTGGCGCGCGCGCGCATGATGGCAGAGCTTTACAACGTGCTGACGCCGGAGCAGAAAACGCAGCTCGCGCAGGAGCGTGAGCAGTGGAAGCAGCGGCGCAATGAACGACGCCAACAGCGCGGCATTGCCCCCACCAACAACCAGTAAAGACGGGATCAGAGAAAGTCGGAAGGCTAGAAGCCCGTGGATGAAAAGCATGCTCTTCATCCGTGGGCTTCTAGCCTTCTTTATTTTCATTATTTTTACACTGCCTTTCTGTTTTCATCCGCGCGAATGGGTCATAATCTCTACGGATTGATGGACGAGATGGCAGATAACTCCGAGCCTCTGGCAAGAGGGTCGCTCGCCGGCTCAAGCCCGGAGTCCGCCGACTCCGAGCTTGTCACGCGCGCCCGCGCGGGCGATGAAGCGGCCTTCGAGCAGCTCTTCAGCCGTCACAAGAAGCGCGTTGCCCTCATCGCCAGCCGCTTCTTCAAGTCCGGCGAACAGGTCGAAGAGATCGTGCAGGAGAGTTTCATGAAGGCTTATTTCGCCCTGGAGAGTTTTTCCAGCCAGCAGGAAACGGCCTTCGCCTCCTGGCTCGCGCGCATAGCCTTCAACGTCTGCTACGACGAGCTGCGGCGCACGCAGCGACGGCCCGAAAACCGCGCGAGCGACCTTTCCGAAGAGGACACGACGAGCCTCAGGGAGCGTATGGCCGCGCTGGCCGCCCCCGCACAGGAGGCGGAAGCCGCGCTCATTGATCGCGACCTGGCCGCGAAGCTTCTCTCTCGCCTGAAGCCGGAAGACCGCCTGGTGCTGGTCATGCTCGACGTGGAGGAGTTGTCCGTGGCCGAGGCTGCGGAGTTGACGGGCTGGTCTGTCTCGAAAGTCAAAGTGCGTGCCCACAGGGCGCGGTCGCATCTGCGGCGCGTCCTCAGTAAATTGGTGTAACCAAACTAAAGGCTCAGCCGTTTTCATTGACGGACGAAAGCTCAGGTGAAGAGAGACAGGCAGGCGGCGCTGGAAAAGAGATGCCCGAAAAAGAAGAGCGCAGGCAACGGAATGAACGTCTTGACCGGCTCGGCCGCGAGGTCTTGCGCGCGGCCTCGGCGTCGGACGAGAGGCTCGCCGAGCGCGCAAGCTCTGCGCCCTTCCTGTACACCAGAGTGCGCGCGCGCATAGCCGAGGAGCGCGAGCGACGCGAAGAGATGCAGGGCTGGCAAATCTTCTCCGTGCTCATGCGCCGCGCCATCGTGATGATGACGCTGGTGGCAACCCTCTCGCTCGGCGTCTTCCTGTTTGCGAGGGTCAGGACGCAGACGGCCCGCGCCTTCAGCGACGAAGCCTTCTTCGGGGCAAGCCGCGTCGGCGTCGAGCGCATCCTGTTCCAGGAGAGAGCGCCGCTCTCGAACGACGAAGTGCTGGCGACGATCATGACGGACGAGCGTGAGGTGCCGAGATGAATGCAGGTGGACGGACGCGCCTGAAGATACTGTTGGCAGTCCTGAGCGTCTTTGTATTGGGTTGCGTGACGGGCGCATCGCTCGATAGCGTCTATCGCTTGCAGGCCGCCAGCCAGCCGGGCAAGGAAGATTTTTTTGAAGCCCTGCGCCGCAACCTGGACTTGAATAACCAGCAGGCCACAGAGATCCGCGCGATTGTGGACGAGACGCGGGGCGAATATCGGCAGTTGCGCGCAGAGGTGCGCCCGCGCTACGACTCTATCAGGCAGAAGGCGCGCGTCCGCATCCGCGCCCTGCTCACGCCCGCACAGCAGCAGCAGTTCGACACGATGGTCGCACAAAGGGACGCGCGCCGCGACGAAGAGGAAAAGAACAGGCCCTAGAGAGTCGATTAAAGTAAGCCTCTCTTTGTTCGCCGCCGGCCGAGAACGTAAGGGATGAGACGACTGAGTTGGCGGCAATGGGTCTTGGTGCTGGCCTTCGCGTTGGCGGCGCTCGGCACGGGGCTCTTCGCCACGCGCGCCGTCCGCCGCGCCATCTACTGGCAGACGCACAGGGACGAGCCGATCAAGCCCTGGATGAGCGTCCGCTACGTCGCGCGCTCTTACAGAGTGCCGCCGCACGTCCTCTACCAGGCCATCGGCCTAGAGCCGCAGCCGCGCGACCGCCGCCCGCTCAGAGAGATTGCCCGCGAGCAGAACCGCAGCGTCGAAGAGCTGATCGCAGAGTTGCAGGAAGCGATCAAGCACGCGCGCCCGCCATACCCCCCTCCGTCTCCGCCACCTCCGCCCGACCGGGGGCAGTCGCCATGAGCCTCAGCGACTACCTCCTGAGCGCGTTCGGAATCTACGGCCTGCCTGTGCTCTTCGCCGTCCTACTCATCGGCGCAATCGGCGCGCCCGTGCCCGGAAGCCTGCTGCTCGTCGCCGCCGGTTCATTCGTCGAGCAGGGCGAGATAGACCAGTGGCCTGTGCTTCTGCTGGCGAGCCTGAGCGTCATCCTCGGCGATAATGTCGGTTATGCTCTGGGGCGCTGGGGCGGCCGTCGTCTGGTTCGCTGGATGAGCCGGCTGGTCGGCGGCCAACGTCGGCTGGAACACGTCGAAGAGTGGCTCAAGCGTTATGGCGGGATGGGGATTTTCCTGAGCCGCTGGCTGTTGACTCCCCTGGGCCCATTCGTCAACCTGGTGAGCGGCATGGCCCGCTACCCCTGGCCGCGCTTTCTGTCGCTGGCCGTGGCGGGAGAAGTGCTCTGGGTGCTCCTTTACGTCACGCTCGGCAAGCTCTTCAGCGACCGCATCGGGGCAATCAGCGAAGTCCTGGGCGATTTCACCTGGGCCGTCGTCGGCCTCATCCTGGCGGTCGTGCTCGGCTGGAATCTCTGGCAGTATTTCCGCTCGCCGGATTCTTCGGATTCGGAGCAGCGGGGGCGAGCAAAATAGGGCGCGGCCGGGTTATCATGGCCCAAGCTATGCACAACTATAGTCAAGCAGAGAGAGGGCGAAAGAGAGATGCACATGATGAGAAGCCTGCTGCTGATGGCACTGGCTCTGCTGCTCGCGGCGATAAATATCTCGGGCGCGCACGGCCAGACGCGAAGACGCAAGAGCGCACAGAGGCGAGCGCCGTCCATTCCCAGACAAACGACGCCGCCACAGCCTGCCGCCCCCGCCGTGACTCCGGCGGCGATTACTACGTCGTCGGGGCTGACCTATATGATTACTCGACGCGGGCAGGGCAGGCAGCCGAAGCAGGGCGAGATAGCCGTCGTCCACTACACGGGGATGCTGACCAACGGCCTCATCTTCGATAGCTCGCGCGACCGTCGCGACCCGATAGCTTTCAAGCTCGGGGCGGGCCGCGTCATCAAGGGATGGGACGAGGGCATAGCGCAACTGCGGGTCGGCGACCAGGCCATACTCGTCATTCCGCCCGAGATCGGCTACGGCACGAGAGGGGCTGGCGGCATCATCCCGCCCAACGCGACGCTCATCTTCCTCATCGAGATCATGGACGTGAAAGCGACCTCGCTGTCGGAGACACTCTCGCAGACTCTTCAGGAGAAAGGCATAGAGGCCGCAGTCGCGCAGTATCACGAGCTGAAGAGTCGAGGGCTTGCAGACGTTTACGTGAGCGAAGGGGATATGAACGCCTGGGGCTACCGCCTGCTTCAGAACAACCAGGTCAGGGAAGCCATAGAGGTCTTCAAGCTCAATGTCGAAGCCTATCCGAACTCCGCCAACGTCTACGACAGCCTGGCCGAGAGCTATGCTGTTCACGGCGACAAGCAACTGGCGATAGATAATTACAGGAAGGCGCTTGAGCTGAACCCACAGCTTGAGAGCGCGCGCAGAGCCCTGGAGGCGCTCACGGGGAAGTGACCAGGAAGACATCCCAGGCCCAACGACCGGCCTTGGCTTTCCGCGCATCATCAATCTTAGCTCGGTGCCTGAACTCGTTGCCGTGTTCGTCCACCTTCTTAGACCATTTATAGTCGAGATGTAAGGCGGCTATGTCCAGCTCGGGCAGCGTGTGAAGCTCCTCGGCTTCGGAGACGCCGTTGTGATTTGTGTCCTGCCAGAGCCGCAGTCTTGCGAAGATCGCGTCGCTCTCATCTATACGGCCGCCTGCGTTCCCCCATTTTCAACCTTATCGAGTTGGGCGAGCGTCAGAAAGCCGTGGACATCAATGACTACCGGCGTGCCGGGGTCGCAATCATTGCAGGGCTCATCTTCAGGGCAGGATGGGCCAAGGTAGCCGGTCGAGCTACAGCCACCGCCACCGCCGCCGCTCGGCGGGGAGCAGGTATTACTGGCCAAGTTCCAGTACCAGCCGATGTTTTGACATTCCTGTGGTGTTGAGGGTGGATAGCTACAGGTGTTTACCGAGAAGTTCCAGATTCGGGCATGTCAAAGGTGAGCAGCTAAAGTGGCGAGCTTATCACCGCCGCTTCCTCTCTTTGCGGCTGCGATCTGGTATAAGATGTCCTTCACAGCTCAGCTATCAGATTAATCTTTTTGGTTCGGGAGGAACTGATGAAACGTAAGGCTTCGGCGGTTTGGCGCGGAGGACTCAGGGACGGGCGGGGCACGATCTCGACAGACAGCGGGGTTCTCTCTGATACACAGTACTCATTCAGCACGCGCTTTGAAGAGGGCAAGGGGACTAATCCGGAAGAGTTGATCGCGGCGGCCCACGCAGGCTGCTTCTCTATGGCGCTGTCGGGCCAACTCGGCAACGCGGGTCTGACGGCCGAGAGCATCAACACCACTGCCGCCGTCACTCTGGATAAGACCGACGTAGGGTTCACCATTACGGCCGTGCATCTGAGTGTGACGGCGCGCGTGCCGGGCGCAAGCCCCGAGGCTTTCGAGACGGCGGCGAATAACGCCAAGGCCGGATGCCCCGTCTCTCGCGTCCTGAAGGCGCAGATCAGCATGGAAGCGAAGCTGGAAGAGTAAAGGGACGGGCTGGGGGATGGATAGAGTATTCCTGACACTGGGCGCGCTTTCGGCCTTCATAGCAGTCGCGGCCGGAGCATTCGGCGCGCACGGCTTAAAGAGCCGCCTGAGCGCGGAGATGCTCAATACTTTCGAGGTCGGCGTGCGCTACCAGATGTACCATGCCTTCGCCCTGATCGTCGTGGCGTGGGCCCAGTCGCGTTGGCCCACGCCGCAATTGACTGCAAGCGGCTGGCTCTTCATCGCCGGCACTCTGCTCTTCTCCGGCAGCCTCTACGCGCTGAGCCTGAGCGGCCTCAAATGGCTCGGCGCAATAACTCCTCTCGGCGGCTTGGCCTTCCTCGCAGGCTGGCTCTGCCTGGCCTGGGCAGCATGGAAGGCTTAGGGGAAATTAACATGATGGACAGATAGACAGGATAAAAGAGAAGCAATTGTTCTTCTTCTTATCCTGACAATCCTGTCCCTCCTGTTAATTTCAGTCGTAACGCAGGGCCACCATCGGGTCTACTTTGGTGGCGCGGCGCGCGGGCAGGTAGCTGGCGACGAGCGCGACGACCGTCAAGAGAAGTGGGATGCAGAGGAAAGTTACAGGGTCGTAGGTGCTGATGCCGAAGAGCAGGCTGGACATCAGGCGAGTGAGGGCCAATGCGGCGAGCAGTCCGACGCCAATGCCGACGAGCGTCAGACGGATGCCGTGCCCTAAGATCAGCCTCAGCACGTCCGAGCCCCTCGCGCCGAGAGCCAGACGGACGCCTATCTCATGCGTGCGCTGCGTGACGGAATAAGCTATCACGCCGTAGATGCCGACGGCCGCGAGCAGGCCCGCGAGCGCGGCGAAGATAATCATCAAGGTGCTATTGAAACGACGCTGCGCGAGCGAGCCCGCGATGACTTCTTCAAGCGGTCGAACCTGGAATAGAGCCTGCTCCTGATCGAGCGAGCGCAGCTCACGCTGAATGCTCGCCGCTACGCTCGCCGCCTCGCCCTGCGCTCTGACGACCAGGAAGACCGAGCGAATCGCATTCGGAAAGCCGTTCTGCATAACGGGCACGTAGATGGCCGGGCCCACCTCGCCGTCCAGGCCCGAGAGCTTCTCGTTACCCACGACGCCCACTATCTGACGCCAGCGCGTCGTCTCCGCTCCGACCTGGATGTACTTGCCCAGAGCCTCTTCGCCCGGCCAGAAACGCTCGGCCAGCACCTTGTTGACGATGACTGCATCGGGCGCGTCCCGCGTATCGCGCGTCGTAAAATCACGCCCCTTCACAAAGGGGATGCCCATCGTCTCGAAGTAGCGCGGGCTGATGACCCGATAATCCGAGTTGGGCTCGTGGCCAGAGGCTACGGGGCGGCCCTGTATGGTGAAGTTAGAGGTCGAGACGGTGGCGACGACGGGGAGCCTTGAGACGGCTGCGACAGAGACGACGCCGGGCAGCGTTTCCAGTTTGGCGAGCAAGGTCTGGTAAAAGGCTGCCTGTGACGGAAGCTCGGCGTACTTGATCGGAGAGAGCCCGATGCCAGCGGTGAGCACTCCCTTCGGGTCGTAGCCCGGCGAGACCTTGCTGATCTGCGCGAAGCTGCGAATCATCAGCCCGGCTCCGACCAGCAGCACTAAGGCCACTGCGACCTCCGCTATCACAAGCGTGTTCAGCACGCGCCTGTGCAGGAGCCCACCGCCCGAGCCCCTTCTGCCTTCCTTGAGCGAGTCGGTCAGCTTACGGCTGGAAGATTGCAGCGCGGGCACAATGCCGAACAGGATGCCCGTCAGCAGAGAAAGGGCGATGGTGAAGAGCAGCACGCGATAGCTGATGCTGATCTCCTCTGCGCGCGGGATGCTGCCCGCGCTGAGTCTGGTCAGCACGGGCACACCCCACACGGCCAGCAGGAATCCGAGGATGCCGCCCGGTAGACTGAGCAGCACGCTCTCCGTCAACAACTGCCTGACCAGTTGCCAGCGGCTTGCGCCGAGCGCCGTCCGCACGGCCAGCTCAGTGCGCCGCCCGGCGGCCTTCGCCAGCAGGAGATTTGCGACGTTGGCGCACGCGATCAAGAGCACACAACCCACAGCCCCGAGCAGCACAAGCAAAGCCGGTCTGACCTTTCCCACCATCTGCTCCTGAAGCGGAACCAACTGCACGCGCCATCCGGTATTGCTGTCCGGGTATTGTTGTTCGAGGCGCGCAGCTATTGTGTCCATGTCGGCGCTCGCTTGTTCCATTGAGACGCCGGGCCGCAAGCGTCCGAGCACGCGGATGAAATGGAGCGGGCGCAGTATCTCGCGCTTCTGCGGGATGAAGGGTACGACCAGCTCAGTCTCCGCCGCAGGGTAATTGACCCCTTGAGGCAGGACGCCGACCACCGTATAAGGGATGCCATCGAGTTGAAGCGCGCGCCCTACGATCTGCGGGTCTGCGCCGTAACGACGCTGCCACAGCCCGTAGCTGAGAATGGCGACGGGCTCGGCCCCGGGCCTTCCTTCAGCTTCCAGAAAGTCGCGCCCCAGGATGGGCTTGACCCTGAGCAACGCGTAGAGATTGCTAGAGACGCGCGCCCCCGTCACGCGCTCTGTCTCTCCGGCCGTGGTGAGGTTGAAGGTCGCGTTCCTGAAGGCCGCGAGCTGTTCGAACACACGGTTCTGCTCTTTCCAATCCTCAAAGTCGGGCACTGATACAGGCTGTTGGTTCTCGTTCGCTATCGCCTGACGGGCCGAGACGACCAGGAGCCGTTCGGGCTCTTCGTAAGGGAGCGGGGCGAGCAGCACGGCGTTGACGACGGAGAAGATGGCCGTGTTCGCGCCGATGCCTAAAGCCAGCGTGATGATGGCTACAACCGTAAACCCCGGACGCTTCCACAACAGGCGCAGGGCGTAATGCATATCTCTGAGTAACATCTGCCTCCCCTTCCGAAGACTCGTTCCCTTCACTTGCCTGCAGCCATCATAAGGCGCGGCCTTGTATGGGGCAAACTCATTGTTTTCATCACTCCGATGAATAATCCGCATCCACTGATTGGGCCGTGCTTCCGGCCGGGCATTGCCTAATAGAATGGGCTCTCAGTAAGATCAGGGCCCAGCAGTTTTGGAAGATGACGAAAATAATCAATCACCTGTCAGCACGCCTGCGCTCGCTGTTCGTCAACCGCCGCGAGGCCGAGCGCCGCGAAGCCGAGCTTGAGGCGCAGGTGGAGGCGCGCCTGCTGCTGAGCGTCTCGCTCGCTCAAGAAGGGGAGGAAAGGGTTGGCGGCGCTGCTCCGGGTGGGTCGAAGCTGATCGGCAGCACTTGCAACGTGAGCGAGACGGGGCTGGCGATGATTCTGCCTTCGCTGCGCATCGGCCAGTCTCTCATCACCGAAGAGGGCTGTGTGCTGCGCATCGTGCTGGACATTTATCCGGCCGGGCTGGTCGAAATGGAAGCGAGCCTGGTGCACCACAGGCGACTGGAAGAGAAGGAGGCGAGGGCCGGATACCTGGTCGGCGTGCGTATCACCGGGATGAACGAAACAGACCGCATTCGCTACCTGGCACACCTCGCGACGCTTGGGCGGCGTGGGCCCACTCAGGCCGGAACCGTTTGAGACACAAAAAAAGCTATGGGCCGTCGGGAATTGATCGAGACGTTCGTGCTCGCGGGCGAGTTCAAGGAGGGCGACCTGCGGGTCGGCGGAACTTGTGACGCTCGCGTGCGCGAAGAGGCGCGCTCGTCCCTTTGCGCGCAGACCTTAGGCGAGATCAACCGGACTCTCTTCGTCGAGGATGCTCTGAGCGAGGCGCTCTTACGATGTGTGGACTCCGGCCGCGCGTTGGCGATGGCTCACCTCACCGTGGGCCAACTGAAAAGCATACTGCTGGGCGGTGAAGCAGGGGCCTGGGCCCGGAAGTGGTGCGACGGGCTTTCGAGCGAAGCCATTGCCGCCGTCGTCAAGGTGATGACCGACGAGGAGCTGGCAAGGGTCGCACAATCGCTCTTCAATTCGCTGCCGGGCGAGGGCGTGTGTGTGGGCTCGCCCGCTCACTTCGGCTCGCGCATTCAACCTAACAGTCCGGGCGACGACGAGCAGGAGATTCTCTTCTCGATTCTCGAAGGGCTGGCCTACGGCTGCGGTGACGTAGTTGTAGGCGTCAATCCCGCGAGCGATGAGGTCGAGGCGATAGTGCGGCTTGAAGAGCTGCTGCGCCGGGTTGTCGAGCGCCTTGAGCTGCCGACGCGCTACTGCGTGCTCTCGGACATCGTGAAGCAGACGAGCGCGCGCGAGCGTGTGCCTGTGGATGTCGGATTCCAGAGCCTTGCAGGAACGTCAAAGGCGCTGGTGGGAATGGTCGGCATGGACGTGGACGGCCTCGTTGATCTGGCGCGCGGCTTTCCGGGGCTCTACTTCGAGACGGGGCAGGGCGCGGAAGTCACGAACGGGGCGGCCGAGGGGCTCGACATGGTCACTCTCGAAGCGCGCACCTACGGGCTGGCCCGTCTCATCAGACAGCACACAGCTTCTCCCTGGATGATCGTCAACGACGTGGCAGGGTTCATCGGCCCGGAGGTCTTTCGCACGGGCGAGCAACTGCTGCGCGCCTGTCTTGAAGACAGCGTGATGGCTAAGCTGCACGGGCTCACTATGGGCCTGGATGTCTGCTCGACATTTCACATGGGGATAGAGCCGCATGCGCTGCGGCACTTGACGGAGCGCATCGTCAGAGAGGCAGCGCCCGCTTACCTGATGGCCGTGGCGGGCAACACTGATCCGATGCTCGGCTACATGACCACGTCTTTCCGCGAGCACCCGCGCCTTCGTCGAATGACGCGAAAGACTGTCTCGACGCCTATGCAGAGGAGGCTCACTGCGCTCGGCGTGATGGAGGCGGGCGGCTCGTTGCGTGCGGACGCGGCGGCGATGGCGGAGCGGCTCTACGCTCACTATATGAAGGCCGGGGGGGACGGTCGTTCCGAGGATGTGTTGCGCGAGGAGGGCGCGAGGAAGATAAGAGAGCTGAGAGGGCGCGGTTATGATCTGGGATACGGGTATGAGCAGGGCGAGTTCGCCGCGCCGCCTGCGGCCGAGGCCAGGATGGAAGCCATCTACAGGCACGCGCGCGAGGCGCTCCATGCGACCTTGAGCGAGACGGTCATCAAGGATGTCCTGCCGCATCACATACTCGTTCGCACTTGGGCCAGGAGTCGGGAAGAGTACCTGTCACATCCGCAGACGGGTGAGCTTGTGTGTGACGAGGACGGAGCGCGGCTCGCTCGTCTCTACGCCTCCGAGCGCCGGCCGCAGATACAGCTCGTTCTCTCGGACGGGCTCAATGCGAACGCGCTCAACGAAAACCTGCGAATGATCGTGCCGCGCCTGCGCAGCGAGCTTTCGGGGGCGGGCTTTCACCTCGGCGAGACTGCTGTCGTGATTCGCAACGGGCGTGTGCGGGCCGGTTATCACGTCGGCGCGCTGCTTGAAGTGGACGCCGTCATACATTTGATAGGCGAGCGGCCCGGCACTGGCTTGAACACCCTGTCGGCTTATCTGACCTACGGGCGCGACCGCGAGGGGCGGACGCGTTGGAGCGCAGACCTGGATCACGCCTGGACGACGGCCATCTGCGGCATCCATCCGAAGGGCAAGACGGCCGAGAGGGCCGGCGGGGAGATCATGCGCACAGTCAGGCGCATGTTCGATGAGCGTTGTTCGGGAGTCGCGCTCGGACGCTAAGGATAGCTCAGCTTCGCTGGTGCTTATTGATCTTCGCTCGCGTTGACGATCTGGTAGGCGCGTTTGATCTCGGCGTATCTCTCGACCATCTGCTTGGTCTCGGGGCTGAGGAGTGCGAAGACGCGGGGCGAACGCTGGCGCAGCTCAAGGAGTCGCTCATGGCCCGCGCGGTACTCGAAAGCGGGCGCGAGCTGCTCAAGCTCGTAGCGCTCGACAGATTGCTGCGTAGTCTCGCCCAACTGCTCGAACGCCTTCGGATTATCCTCACGCAACCGTATCAGGTTATCGTAATGGGCGCTCGGCTGAGCCGCCGCGTTCGACTTTCCTCGCTTTCGATGGCGCTTAGTCATCGAGCCGCTAACACCTCCCACAGGATTCGACACACCATGTTGCGTAAGTACGCGTGATTTGTCAAAAGCGGCGGGGTCTCTATCTTTCGACGCGTCCGAGGAGGGCTGCGGCGGCTAAGGGCCGTGGGGGAGCGGAGTCGGCGCTCGCGCGCTCGCGTGTCATGGCCACCTGCTTCTTGCCGAGCCACAGGCTGATCAGAAACCAGAGGGCGGCCAGAGGCACTGCGACGAAAGAGATTCCGGCCATGCCGAGCCCGAGCCACCCGAGCGCGGGCGTTGACCACGCGCCGATCTGATCGCCCGCGCGGTAGATGAAGGTGTCTATAAAGCTCTTGGCCTTGTACTTGTCCTCGCGGCTGACGACTGTGAAGAGGACTTCGCGCGCGGGCCTGGCGAGCGCGAAGTTTCCGGCCCGGCGCAAGGTCAGAAAGATGACGAGCACCAAAAGCGTAGGAACCATACCCATCCCCGTAAAGCCTATCACGCTCAAGGCGGGCAGCACGGCGAGCGTCACTCCGACGCCGAGCCACTTCAATAGCCTGCCTGTCAAAAACAACTGCACGAAGATCGTCAGGACGTTGACCGTGAGGTCTATCTGCGCGAGGAAGGCCGTGCGCGCCGCGCGGTCTGTGAAGGCAGTCGAGATGACGCCCGCCTGCTGAAAATAGAGCAGCGTGGAAGTGATCGCATAGAGCAGCATGTAAGCGCAGATGCCCAGCAGGTACGGCGAGCGCAGGTCATGCACAATGCCAGACCAGATGCCGCCGCCAATCGGCGCTTCCTCGGCCACCACCTCTCGCCGCAGTGACCCGCGCGAGCCCTCGAAGGCCGAAGGGAACAGTCGCACGCATTGCGCGCCCAGCTCAAGCAGCGCGGCCGAGATGAGCAGGAGGTTGACGGCCCCCACCTTCTGCACGAGCGTCGCCGTTACGCCTGCGCCGCAGATTCCGCCGAGCGTGCCGCCGACGCTGATAAAGCCGAACAGCCGCTTGCCCTGATCCGTGCTGAAGATGTCTGCCATGAAGGCCCAGAAGACCGAGACGACGAAGAGGTTGAAGACGCTCGTCCAGATGTAGAAGGAGCGCCCGACCCAGATTTGATGGCCTTGCGGGAGAGCCCGCAGGAGCAGGAAGAAGATGAGCAGATTGGCTATGAAGAAGCGATAGGCGATTGGGATAAAGCGCCTGCGCGAAAACTTCGCCACCAGCGCGGCGAAGAGCGCGTTGGCCACGAGCATCGCAAAGAGCGTCCCCGTAAACATCCACGGCAGGTTCTCCACGCCGCCCGCCAAGCCCATGTCGTCGCGTATCGGCCTGATGATGTAGTAGCTGGAAAGAACCAGGAAGTAATAGACGAAGCCCAGCATCAGCGCGCGCACCTCGTCCCTTCTGACATCCACAGCCTTGCGCAGCACGCGCGTCAAAGCGGTCGGCTCCGGCCCTCCCGGCTTGTGACCCTCTATGTTCAAGTCATCCCTTTTATTTACGCTGACGGTTTCCGGCGGGCGTGCCAGGCGGCGAGCACCTCTGTTTCACGTTGCGGTTGGAGCCCGGCTCCCATCTTGGCTTGCCGTTCGGCGGGCAGCGTTTTGAACCAGGCGATAGTGTCGCGCGCAGTATCGGCCAGGGGGCGAAAGGTCAAGCCCTTTTCCACGGCGCGCTTGATGCTGATCTGTGCAAAGCCTGTGCCTTCGCCGCTCGGCGGAATCCAGACCGGCATGTCGGCCCACGGTCTGACCTTCTGCGCTTCCAGGAAGTTTGCGTCAACCCAGGTGAAGTGCGCGTCCGAGGTCGTCACGGCCTTGATGCCGTAGAGCATCTCGGCCACCGAGAGGCGCGAGCGTGGGCCGGTAGCGTTGTACGTGCCCACCTCGCCCCCTTCGGCCATGCGTATGATCCACTCCGCCAGGTCGCGCGCATCTATGAACTGCACGGGGTCACTGGGGTTTCCGGGCGCGAGCACCTCGCCGCCGCGATCTATGCGGATGGGCCAATAGGTGAAGCGGTCTGTCGGGTCGCCTGGGCCCACGATCAAACCGGGACGAATGATGAGAGCCTTGCCCGGAAACCATTTCTCGGCCTCCTGCTCGGAGAGCGCCTTGAGCGGCCCGTAGAGCCCGAAGTTAGAGGCGCGCAGAGTCTCCTGCGTCTCTTTCATCGGGTCAGCGCCCGTGTACTTCTGCGTCGGCGCACTTTCGTCCATGCCGGGCTTGCTCGTGTCGGCGTAGACGGAGATGGTCGAGATGAAGACGTAGCGGTCAACGTTCCCCTTGAGCACCTGCGCCGCGTCTCGCACCCAGACGGGCAGCGTCGTCGGCACGTCAATCACCACGTCCCACTTCCTTCCCTTCAGGGCGTCGAGCTTGCCGTTGCGGTCGCCGATCAACTGCTCGGCCTCTTTCGGCAGCTCGCCCGGATGCGTCTTGCCACGATTGAAGACCGTGACCTTGTGGCCACGCGCGAGCGCATAACGAACCTGATATGGGCCCGTGTAACCCGTGCCGCCGAGTATCAGTATGCGCAAGGGCTTGGCCGCTTTGCCCACGGCCTTAGCTGCCGAAGACTCGTCCGCCCTCTCTGATTGTTGGGCCAGGGACAATGATTCGGGAACCAGGCCAAAGCTCATCAAACTGCCGGCGGCGGCTGAAATCCTGATAAAGTCTCTTCTGCTGGTGGACATCCGTTAGCTCCTTTGCGCTTCGGTCGATGAAAATAATCGAGTTGCATACGAGCGACCCTGGCACATTGTTTCAAGCGCGCGAGGGAAAATCACGGACTGCCGGAGATACGAAATTATGGACGAGTTGATACGCGCGGGCTTGATGATAAAATCCGGAAAATTTGGTATCGAAGAAGAGGAGAAACATTATGAATGAGACGGAGAGCCTGGACTCGATCATCCGCGCCTTTTACGAGAGCGTCTCAGGCCCGGCCGGGCTTGAGCGCGACACGCCGCAGATGCGCTCGCTCTTTCTGCCCGGCGCGCACCTGGTACGCACAGTCGTTGCCGAGGACGGCAGCGGGCAGGCGAAGGTAATGGACGTAGACGGGTACGTGCGCGACACGGCCGACTACTTTCGCTCCAACGCCTTCTATGAAGTGGAGGTCGCGCGCCGCACAGACCTCTTCGGCCAGATCGCGCAGGTCTTCAGCACCTACGAGGCCCGCCAAGACCCTTCGGACGCGGAGCCCTTCAAGCGCGGCATCAACAGCATACAGCTCTTCAACGACGGCCGGAGGTGGTGGATAGTGGGCGCGCTCTGGGACAACGAGCGAGACGACAACCCCGTGCCGCGCGAGTACCTGCCGTGACAGGTAAGCTTATACTGTTCGCGAGTAAACCAAATGTCCGTTCATATGGAAGGTCGAGGAACGCGCGGTTATGGAGACGATCCTGAACGAGGAGGAAGTAAGAGTCCTGGGCTCGCTCGTGGAAAAGCAGGTCACGACGCCGGAATATTATCCGCTGACGCTCAATGCCCTGGTTCAAGCCTGTAACCAGAAGAACAACCGCAACCCGGTGGTCGCTTACGACGAGGCCACCGTCTCGCAGACCATCGAGAGCCTGCGCGCCAAGAATCTGGTCTACGTCTTTTACGGCAGCACGAGCCGCGTGCCCAAGTACAAGCAGATGATGACGGAGGTCTTCGGCCTGGACGAGAGGGAGCTGGCCCTCACCTGTGCCCTCATGCTCCGGGGGCCGCAGACCGTTGGCGAGCTTCGCAGCCACGCCTCAAGGCTCTACGATTTTCCCGGACTGGACGAGGTCGAAGAGACGCTCGACCGTTTGATCGTCAAGGAGCCGCAGCCGCTCGTCGTCAGGCTGGCCCGACAGCCCGGCCGCAAAGAGGTGCGCTACGCTCACCTGTTGTCGGGCGAAGTCAGCGCCGAAGACCTGGGCGTGGGCCCAGAGACGGAAGCGGTCACGCGGCCGTCGGGCGGCGACAGGGTTTCCAGGCTGGAACAGGAGGTAGAGGCTCTGCGCGGCGAGATGGCAAGCCTGCGGCAGGAGTTCGAGGATTTCAAAAAGCAGTTTGACTGAAGATCAAACCGAAGCCTTTGCCAAACCGGCGGGCTATCGGCTACCTTCTTGACAAATCCCCCAGGATTCTCAATCGGCCGATCACTAAAGCTCTAAAGAAGCCCGAACGCAAGTGGAAAAACAGCAGCCCACCCTGACGCACCTGACACCTGACCCGGTTGCGCAAGAGACTTACGCGCCGCCGGAGCTGCGGAAGAACGGACGGCGGCGCGCAGCGAATGACAAGCAGAGACGAGCCACTGGTCTCGCCATAGACTTGACGCCGCTTAAAGTCTCGCGCGACTTTCGCCTCCTCTTCATAGGGCAGGCGGTCTCGTTCTTCGGCTCGATGATGACGTTCGTCGTGCTGCCCTGGCAGATGTACCAGCTCACCGGCTCATCGCTCGCCGTGGGCCTGCTCGGAGTGGCGGAGTTTCTTCCCATCCTCTTCATGGCTTTCGTCGGCGGGGCGCTGGCCGATTACGTTGACCGCCGCCGCATGGTGCGCTTCACGGAGCTGCTGCTGGCCGTGGGCAGCGGCCTTCTCATCCTGAACTCGCTGCTGCCGCGCCCGCGCGCCTGGCTGCTCTTTCTGTGCGCGGCCTTCTTCGCTGCTTTGAACGGATTGCAGCGCCCCTCTCTGGAAGCCCTCGTTCCCAGACTCGTCAAGCCCGGCTTGCTGCCCGCCGCCTCGGCGCTCAACGTGATGGGCCGCAACATAGGCAGCATCAGTGGGCCCGCGCTCGGCGGGCTGCTGGCCGCAACCGTTGGGCCAATGCTCGTCTATTCGATAGACCTCGTAACTTTCCTCGCTTCGCTCGTCGCCCTGTGGATGATGAAAGCTGTGCCGCCGCCGCCCGCTGCCGACCGCCCCAGTTTGCGCTCCATAGTCGAGGGCTTGCGCTACGCGCGGAGCCGTCCCGAGCTGATGGGCACATACCTCGTAGACATCAACGCCATGTTCTTCGGGATGCCGATGGCTCTGTTTCCGGCCATCGCCACGAGCTTCGGCGGCGCGTCGGTCGGGCTGCTCTATTCGGCCCCGTCCGTTGGCGCGATGCTTGCGACCCTGACTTCGGGCTGGTGCGGGCGCATCAATCGTCATGGCCTGGCGGTGGTGCTGGCGGCTGCGGCCTGGGGGCTGGCCATCCTCTTCTTCGGCTTCGCAGACCGTTTATGGCTGGCGCTGCTGTGGCTCGCCGTGGCCGGTGCTGCGGACATGATTAGCGGGCTCTTCCGCATGACCATCTGGAACCAGACGATACCGGATCACCTGCGCGGGCGGCTCGCAGGCATAGAGATGGTCAGCTACACTGCTGGCCCAATGCTCGGCAACGCCGAATCAGGCATCGTCGCCAGCCTCTTCAGCATCCGCACCTCTATCGTCTCCGGCGGCCTGCTCTGTATCCTCGGCACGGGGCTGATGGCGCTGCTGCTCCCGGCCTTCCTCAAGTATGACGGGCGTCGTGGGATAGAGCGCAAAGAGCAGGAAGAGCAAGAGCGCCTCGCGGCCGTTTGAGCTTCAACGGCCCGGCGGGATTTCCGGAGGAGAGAACTTCGCTTGGACAAGCAGGATTATCCGATCACGCCCGCCATCCGCGCGCTGCGGGAGAAGAAGATAGCCTTCACGCCGCACCTCTACGCCTACGAAGAGCACGGCGGCACAGGCCGCTCGGCCGAGGCGCTCGGCGTGGATGAACACGCGGTCATCAAGACGCTCGTGATGGAGACAGACCGCCGTCAAACGCTCCTGGTCTTGATGCACGGCGACAGGGAAGTCTCTACTAAGCAACTGGCTCGGACAATCGGAGCAAAGCAGGTCGCGCCCTGCGCGGTCGAAGCGGCGCAGAAGCAGACCGGCTACCTCTTCGGAGGAACCAGCCCTTTCGGCACGCGCCGCCCTCTTCCCATCTACGCCGAGCGCACGATCTTCGAGCTGCCGCGTATCTTCATCAACGGCGGGAAGCGCGGATTCCTGGTCGAGATTGAGCCGCAAGACCTGAAGCGCGCTCTGAGCGTCACAGAGGTAGAAGTCAGCATCCGGTAAGGCAAAAGTAAAAAATGTAAAAGGGCGAAAGTGAAGGATGACCGCCCAGGCTGTTCTTCCACTTGCGCCCTTTGTCTTTTTACATTTTTTCTTTCCGCTCCCCTTGACACGGTAGGGGAAGGGGCGTATACAGACCCCTAGACATGGTATGGGAGGAGGAACGCTTGAGCGACACACGCACCGAACTGCTACAGGGCACGCTGGATATGCTGATCCTGAAGACGCTGACGTTGGGCCCGATGCACGGCTACAGCATCGTGCGGCGGATTCAGCAGGTCTCGGACGACGTGCTGCAAGTCGAAGAGGGCTCGCTCTATCCGTCTTTGCACAGGATGGAGGAGCGGGGCTGGATAGAGGCCGAGTGGGGATTGTCGGAAAACAATCGCCGGGCCAAGTTCTACAAGCTGACGCGGACGGGTCGCAGGCAGCTCGCCGACGAGCAGACCAACTGGGCCCGTCTCTCCGAAGCGATCTCGAAAGTAATGCAGACGGCATAGGAGCTTTTAAGAAGGATGTTCCCCCTGCGAAGTTTCATCAAGGGAGTGAGGAACCTCTTCCGCCTTGAGCGGATTGACCGCGACATAGAGGAAGAGATTCGCTTTCACCTTGAGATGCGCGCGCTCGACAACATGGCCGTGGGGATGACGGAGGAAGAGGCCATGCGCGACGCGCGACGCCGGTTCGGCCGCGTCGGACGAATCAAGGAATTATGTCGTGAGCTGAGAGGAATAGGATTTATGGAGACTCTGTTACAAGACCTGCGCTACGGCACGCGCGTACTGCGCAAGAACCCTGGCTTCACGTTGGTCGCGGTGTTGACGCTCGCCCTCGGGATAGGCGCGAACACGGCCATCTTCTCCATCGTCAACGCTGTCATCCTGCGGCCGCTCCCCTTCAAAGAGCCTGACCGCATCATGTATCTACAGGGGAGCAACCCGCAGCGCCAGCTTCAGCAGTTTCCGGTCTCGCCGCCGGACTTCCTCGACTGGAAAAGCCAGAGCCGCTCCTTCAGTGAGATGGCAGCCTTCGAGAGCACGATCTTTCGTCACACGGCGGAAACAGGGGCCGAGCGCCTCAACGGCTATTCCGTGTCGGCCAACTTCTTCGACCTGATGGGCGAAAAGCTTCTGCTCGGCCGGGCCTTTACGGCGGACGAGGAGCGGCCCGGCAGCGATATGGTCGTCGTCCTGAGCGAGACCGTTTGGCGACGCCATTTCGGCGCAGACCCTAAGATCATAGGTCAGACCGTGAAGATGAACGACCGGACGTTTACAGTCATCGGCGTCATACGCGCCAGCTTCAAGTTTCCAGACAACAACACGGAAGTCTGGAAGCCCCTGGCCTTCACAAACGAGGAGCTGCAAGACCGCGCAGACTACAGGCTGCAAGTCGTCGGGCGGCTCAAAGACGGGGTGACGGAAGAGGGCGCGCGCGCCGAGATGGGAACCATCGCGCGCCAGTTGCAGCAGTCTTACCCGCAGACCAATACGGGCTGGGGCGTCTTCATACAGCCCTTGCATGAATCAATCGTCGGTTTCCTGCGCCCGGCCATGTTCGTGCTGTTGGGCGCTGTCTTCTTCGTGCTCCTGATCGCATGCGTCAACGTCGCGAGCCTGCTTTCGGCCAGGATGACTGCGCGCCGCAAAGAGGTCGCGCTGAGGACGGCCATCGGCGCAACAAGGCTGCGCATCCTGCGCCAACTGTTGACGGAGAGTGTGATGCTGGGGCTCATCGGCGGAACGTGCGGAGTGCTGCTCGCCGTCCTCGGCTTGAAAGTCCTCGTGAGCTTTATTCCGCCCTTCACGCCGCGCGTCGAAGAGATTGGCATCGACCCGACAGTGCTCGCCTTTACGCTTCTGATCTCCGTCATCACGGGGCTCATCTTCGGGCTCATGCCAGCCTGGCAGACGACCAACCCTAACCTGAACGAGATACTCAAGGACAGCAGTCGCGGCTCTACGGGAGGCCGTGGGCAGCATCGCTTCCGCAGCGTCCTGGTCGTCACCGAAGTCGTGCTCTCGCTCGTGCTCTTGATCGGCGCTGGCCTCCTGATTCGCAGCTTCGTCGCGATGAGGAATGTCGATCCGGGCTTTAAGGCCGAGGGCGTGCTTGTGAATTCGCAGCTCGTGCTGCCGCCGCAGAAGTATGCGGAAGCCAATCGCGGCGTTGCTTTCTTCAAAGAGTTGTTCGAGAGGGTGCGCGCTCTGCCGGGCGTCGAATCGGTCGGAGGCATCACGGCGCTGCCGCTTCAGGGCAACAGCCGCTTGCAGGCTTATGCGGTCGCGGGCCGCGCCCCGCAGCCGCAGGGACAGGAGTTGACCGCCGTCATCAACACTGTCGGCGCAGACTATTTCCAGACGATGAGCATTCCCTTAAAGCGCGGGCGGCTCTTTACCGAGCGCGACGACGCCAGTGGGCCCAAGACCGTGCTCGTTAACGAGACCCTGGCCCGCCGCATCTTCCCCGACAAAGACCCTCTGGGAGAGCGCCTGTACCTGCGCGGCGGCAACACGCCTTATGAGATAGTCGGCGTAGTGGGCGACGCCAAGCAGTTCAACTTGACTGGAGACGCGGAGCCGGAAATCTTCACCCATTATCTTGAGTCGCCAGTGACGTTCATGTACGTGCTGGCGCGCACGAAGGGCGACCCGGCGAGCCTCGCCATGCCGATTCGCAGAGAGGTGCAGGCCATTGACCCTGACCAGCCCGTCGGAAACCGCACGTTGGCCCAACAGTTTGAGAACTCCATCTCGCAGCCCCGTTTCTATACGCTGCTCCTGGGGCTGTTTGCGGGCGTGGCGTTGATACTGGCGACGATAGGCATCTATGGCGTGATGAGCTACATGGTGGCGCAGCGGACGCACGAGATAGGCATCCGGATGGCGCTCGGCGCGCAGCGGCGCGACGTGCTCAAGATAGTGATCTGGCAGGGACTAAAGCTCGCCATCATCGGCGTCGTCGTAGGCTTGGGGCTCTCGTTTCTGGCGACGCGCCTTTTGTCGAGCCTGCTCTATGGCGTCAGCGCCGTCGATCCGATCACGTTCGCGCTCATCCCCTTGCTGCTGACAGGCGTCGCCGTCGCCGCCTGCTTCATTCCGGCGCGCAGAGCGACCAGGATAGACCCGCTCGTCGCGCTCAGGAATGAGTGACGAAAAAGAGCGAGCACGCAAAAGTCAGTAGCGGTCTGTTGAAAAACGGGCCGCTACTGACTTTTTATGCAAAAAAAATTGTTGCCATAAAGCCGGGGGCTGCGGTGTCTTATTAATGAGACCGCTAGAGGAGCGCCCGGCGCTGGTTGTCCGCAGCAGCTTATAAATCGGTAAAATTTCGGAGGGGAAGGGATGAGAACGCTCTGGCAAGACCTGCGATACGGCGCGCGCTTGCTTCTCAAGCATCCGACTTTCACTATCGTAGCCGTGCTCACGCTGGCCCTCGGGATAGGGGCCAACAGCTCGATCTTCACCGTCGTCAACGCCGTGCTGCTTCGCCCGCTGCCCTTTACAGAGCCGGAGCGGTTGGTGAGCCTCTGGGAGACGACCGCTAAATTCGATAGGGGCTCTGTCTCTGTGCCCAACCTCAAGGACTGGCGTGAGCAGAACGATGTGTTCACGGGGATAGGGGCCTTCCAGTACGGGAATTTCAGTCTTCAGGAAGGAGACCACCCGGAGCGCGTCTCGGGCGTCACGGCTTCGGCCAACTTCTTCGACCTGCTGGGCGTGAGGCCACAGTTGGGCCGCACCTTTCTTGAGGGCGAAGACCGGCCGGGACAGTCGCGCGTCGTCGTGCTGAGCGACCGGCTCTGGCGGCGCAATTTCGGAGCAGACCCGAAGGTTGTGGGCCAGACCGTTGCGCTCGGCGGCGAGAGCTTCACGGTCATAGGAGTCATGTCGCCAGCCTTTCAATATCCGTCGCGGTTAACGGACTTGTGGGTTCCGCTCGTCTTTACAGAGGAGGAGCAGAAGAGTCGCGGCACTCACAGTTACCTCGTGATCGCACGACTCAAGCCCGGTGTAGAGTTCTCTCAGGCGCAGGAGCAGATGAGCCTGATCGCACGCCGCCTTGAAGAGCAGTACCCGGAAGATCAGGCCAAGCGCGGCATCAGGCTCTTTGCGCTTCAGGAGGACATGGTGCAGTTCATACGGCCCGCCTTGATGGTCTTGCTCGGCGCGGTCGGGTTCGTCCTCCTGATCTCCTGCACGAACGTCGCGAACCTCTTGCTGGCGCGGGCCGCAGCTCGGCAAAGAGAGATTGCTGTCCGCATGGCTCTCGGGGCGGGGCGCTGGCGATTGATGAGACAGTTCTTGACGGAGAGCTTGCTGCTCGCTGTGCTGGGCGGGGCCCTCGGCTTGTTACTCGCGCGGTGGGGAGTTGACGGGCTGCTCGCGCTGGCGGGTAATTCCCTGCCGCGCGCGGGCGAGGTCACGCTGGATTGGAGGGTCGCGGGCTTTACACTTCTGCTCTCTTTGCTGACGGGCGTAGGATTCGGGATGGCCCCGGCCTTGCAGGTCTCCAAGACCGATGTGCAGGAGGCTTTGAAGGAAGGCGGGAATGCCGGAAGCAGCCAGCGCCGCAATCGTCTGCGTAGCCTCCTGGTCATAGCCGAGGTGGCTTCGGCCCTGGTGCTTTTGGTCGGCGCTGGCTTGCTCATCAAGAGCTTCATGCGCCTGCAAGAGGTCGAGACAGGGATGCGCCCCGAGAACGTCCTGACGCTCGCCATCTCTCTGCCCGAGGCGAAGTATCCGAAGCCGCAGATGGCGACCAGTTTTTACACGCGGGTGCTGGATAGGGTAAAGGCTCTGCCGGGTGTGGAGGCGGCGGCCGTCATCAACATTCTGCCGCTCCTGCGCACGGGCTACAACGGCGACGTGGAGATAGAAGGGCAGAGCTACGGGGCGGGCCAACTCCCCTTCGCGGAATATCGCGTGGTCAGCCAGGACTATTTCCGCACGCTCGGCATTCCGCTATTGCGCGGAAGATTTTTCGACGAGCGTGATCGTGAAGGCGCTCGCGGCGTGGTGATCGTGAACCAGACTTTCGTCAACAAGTACCTGACAGGGCAGGACGCTTTGGGCAAGCGCATCAAGCCTGGCCGGGAGTGGGTGGAGATCGTCGGGGTCGTCGGCGACGTGAAGCAATCGGGCCTGACGCGTCCCGTGATGCAGGAGCTATTTATGCCCTACGAGCAGGCCGCCTCTTATACGCAGAGCATGACTCTGGTCGTTCGCGGCGCGCAAGACCCCGAAGGGCTGATTCCCGAAATTCGCCGCGAAGTCCTGGCCGTTGACCCGAACCTGCCGGTCTATAATGTGCAGACGATGGAGACGGTCATCACCAAGTCCGTCTCGGAGCGGCGGATGAATATGCTGCTGCTGACGATCTTCGCAGGCGTCGCGATGCTGCTCTCGATGGTTGGCATATACAGCGTGATGTCGTATACCGTTACACAGAGCACGCGCGAGATAGGCATCCGGATGGCGCTGGGCGCTCAGCCGCGCGATGTCCTCAGGCTGGTGGTCGGGCAAGGGCTGGTCTTGGCGCTCGTCGGCGTCCTCTTAGGCATCCTCGGGGCCTTCGGGTTGACGCGCTTGATGGCGAGCCTGCTCTATGGCGTGAAGGCGACAGACCCGTGGACGTTTGCGGGTGTCTCGGCGCTGCTCCTGATGGTGGCGCTTCTGGCCTGCTACGTGCCCGCGCGAAGAGCGACGAAGGTAGACCCGATGGTCGCGCTCCGTTACGAATAGGCTTTTGATTGGATGAGAATCTTACCGCGCATCGTTCGTCCCCGTCTGAGACGGCTGACGCGCCGCCTCTCCAAGTGGTGGCAGCAGCACGTGTCTGTCGCGCGGCTCGTCATCATCTTTGAAGGCATCCTCTTCGGAAGCGCCTTGCTCTACGTCTTGAGCGGGAGCCGGGGCGTGCGTGTCGACAGGTGGGGAGCGCGCGCAGACCTCCTCGTGCTCGTCGCTCTGGTGGCGCTCCTCGTACTGCTTCACTTGCTTCTCTTCCGCCACGTAGTACCTGTCCTGGAACGCTACTTTTCCCCAGCGCCTTACGACGAGCGGCGCATTCTCTTCGACCTCGGACAAGAGGCGCGAGCGGCGACGAATATGGATCAACTCTATCATTCCATCGTCAACAAAATTGGTGACGCGCTTCAAACCGAGAGCGTCTCGATCTTCGTTCGCAACGACGAGACGGGCGAATACGTGTGCCGCATCTTCTCGGCGCAGCGCAGCCTGCACAGAACCTACGAGCCCAGAAGCGCCACGGATGACGAGACGGTGCTGCGTCCGGGCCTCTCGCTCGGGCGCGACGCTTTCGTCGTCAAGCGCCTGCACCGTTTGACGACGCCCTGGCTCATAGAGGAGGCGGATTTCGACGCCTGGGAGCGAGCCTTCCTGACCTCCTCGCCCGAATTGCGCGAGGCCCGCGAGAAAGAGAGCGAGACGCTCCGTCGCATCAAGGCCAGCCTGCTCGTCCAGATCAGAATCAAACAGCAGCTCGTCGGCATTCTCTCCATTGGCCCAAGACGGGCGCGGCGTCCCTATTCGGTCGCCGACAAGGAGATGCTGATGTCTGTGGCGGGCGAGCTGGCCTTCGTCATAGAGAATTCAAAGCTGGTCGAGCGCACGGTCGAAGAGGAACGCCTGCGCCGCGAGCTGGCCCTCGCCTCCGAAGTGCAGCAGCGGCTCTTTCCCGAAAGCCCGCCCCTCTCTGCTTCATTGGAGCTTGCCGGTTACTGCCAGCCGGCGCGCGGAGTCGGCGGCGATTACTACGACTTCCTCGCCCTCGACGACGAGCAGATAGGCATAGCCGTCGCCGATGTCGCCGGTAAGGGCATCTCTGCGGCGCTGGTGATGTCAATCGTGCAGGCAAGCCTTCGCAGCCAGACGATGGCCCCCGCCTCCGCGCAGCGCGGGCGCAACGCCTCGCTCTCCGAACTGGTCTCGACCATCAACCGCCTGCTCTGTAGCTCGACGGGGACGGCGACCTACGTCACCTTCTTCTACGCGCAGTTCGACGAAAGGACGAGGCGGCTGACCTACATCAACGCCGGGCACAATCCGCCGCTGCTGTTGAGGGCTGCGGGCGCTGCGAGGGTCAAGCGCATGGTGACGGAAGCCAATCGCGGGCGCGACGCGAGCGAACCTTTCCTGAGCGTCAAGAGCGTCTCTCCGGCAGAGACCGCCGAGCAGATAATCGCGGACGTGCTGGCGCTGCCGGATTCCATCTCGGGCGACCATCGCCGGGGCGGAGACTGCCTGCGACTGACGACGGGCGGCCTGGTCATAGGGCTCTTCGATCATTCGCACTACGAGCAGGAGACGATTCAACTGCAATCGGGCGACCTGCTCGTGGCCTACACGGACGGCGTGACGGAGGCGCTCAACGAAGCCGGGCAGGAGTTCGGCGAAGAGCGGCTGCAAAGCGCCCTGGCAGAGGCCACGCACCTCTGCGCGGACGAGGTGCGCGACCAACTGGTGAGAAGCCTGCAAAGATGGTGCGCGGGCGCTGCGCAGCACGACGACATGACCTTCATCGTCCTGAAGGTCAAGTGATGAGGAAGAAATGATGAAGGCGGAATGAAAGAGAGCTTCTCTTTCATTCCGCCTTCATCATTCTGCATTGCCGGACGGGGGCTTGCGCAGGGTGAAGAGGGTTCCGCCGCCGCGCCCCTTGCGCCAGGAGACATCTGCATCTATGAGGCTCGCGCGGGCCTTGATGCCGGAGAGCCCGCGCCCCTGCCTGATCTTCTTATCGCGCGGGTCAAAGGAGCGTCCGTTATCTTCTATGGTGAGGACGAAGCCCTCTTCGTCGCTCGTCGAGATGGAGAGGCGGACGCGCGTTGCGCCGGCGTGACGGCAGATGTTGTTGATGGCCTCCTGCACTATTCTGTAAATCTGTATGCGCTCGGCCGGAGCCAGGCCCGCGCGCTCGTCCAACCCTTCGTCACACACGAATTCATACTCGAACTTACACTCGGGCGGCGCGTGCGTGAGGGCGTTCGTGAGGGCCCATTCGAGGGCGGCCGCGAGCCCGACGTTCTCTAGGACGGACGGGCTCAAGTCTTCGCAGATGCGCCTGATCTCGCCTGAGACGGATTCAATCTCGGCGCGAATGGTCGCGCGCGCCGAAGTCCCTGCCTGCCCGTTGCCAGCCTGTTCGGCCGGGAGGCGGTCGGCCAAAAGCAGTAGGTGACGCAGGTCTGCAAGGGTCTGGTCGTGCAGGTCGCGCGCAATGCGGCGACGCTCGCGCTCGGCTTCGTTGGCAAGCTGCAAGCGCGCTCCGGCCAGCTCGCGATTGGCCTGGGCCAGGGCGGAGCTGGCGCGCGTAATGCGCCTGTGCTCGATGATGGCCCAGGCGAGCGCCAGGAGCGAAAGCGCGAGCAGGACTGAGAGCGCCGCTGTCGTCCAGGGGAAGGGGGCGCGCGCGATCTGGAACTCGAACGTGAGCGGAAGCGACGCCACCAGGTCTCTTGTGAAGGCTCGCACCTCGACCTTGTAAGTGCCCGGGCGCAGGTTGTCCATCAGGAATTGCGAATCCACCGAGAGCTTTCGCCTGACGACCTGGCCCGCGCCGTCGCGCAGGACGAAAGCATATTGAAACTGCTCCGGGTAGGTGCGGCTGCTCAGCGCCGTCACGTCCAGCGCGAGGCTGTTCTGCGGGTAATCGAGGCTCAGGCCCTTGCGCACCTCTTCGGGTTGATGCAGGCGGCGGCTGAGAAGGCGCGTGATCGTCAGCGACGGCGCATCACGTCCGGGCCTGTAGCGCACGACTCCGCGCGTCGTTCCCACCAGCAAGGATTCGCGCCCCTCGCCCTCGCGGCCGTCTCGCAGCAGCGCGAAAGCTTTCTGCGAGGCGAGCCCCTGCTCTACGTCCAGGTGCGAGAGCAGGACGCCGAACTGCTCGTCAATGCGCAGACGCAGCAGGCCGCCCCCGGCCGTCGCGCACCACACGCCCGGCTGCTGAGGCTGCGCAGCTTCTTCGTCAACGACGATGTGGCGCACGTCTGAGCCTCGCGCGGCCTCCAACAACTCTCCCGCGCGATAACGATAAAGCCCGTTGCCCGTCGCGAGCCACAAACCCTGCTCGCTGTTTCCGTCAATGGCCCACACGGGAGCCGCGCCCTTCAGCTTGTCGAGCGCGCTCTCTTGCGTGACGCTCTGGCCATCGAACATGAAGACGCCCGAGCGAGCAGTGCCGATGCAGAGCCTTTTGTCGCCGTCCGTGTGCAGGCTTGTGACTTCGCGCAAAGCCGCGTCAGAGTTCTGCTCGGGCCAGACGAGCGTGCGCCGGTCATCGGGCCCGAGCCGCTCGACGCCGCGCCCGAAGATGGCTATGTAGGGCGTGCCCTGGAAGAGGCGTATGGCGCGCACGCTCTCGCCGGGCCGCCCGGCATCTTCCGAAGCCTGCGCCGCCTGCCTGGCCTCTGCCTCTTCGACCTCCATGTCCGTTACGGGGCCTTCGGCCTCTGTCGCTGCGGGCTGCGGCTTGACATCCACGTAGAGGCCGCTGGAAGTTCCGACCAGCAAGCGAGCGCGCGCGTCTTCGGCAATCGAGTAGATGGCACGGTCGCTGAAGCGCCCGAACGGTTGCCACGTAGAGCTGGCATAATCGTAGGAGAAGAGGCCGCGATTCGTCCCCGCGAGCAATCGCCCGTCTCTCGTCTCGTAGAGCGTGCGGACGAAATTGCTCATCCGGTCTGCGGAGACATCCTCGTTGTGCGGGCTCTGCGGGTCGTAGCGGCAGACTCCCCGGTCTGTGCCGAACCAGACGACGCCTTCGCTATCGACGAAGACGGCCAGGACATTATCCGAGCGCAGGCCACCGGCTGTGCTCTCGAAAGTGAAATGCTCGGGGCTCGGCTGCGCGTCGCGGTAATGAAACGCGCCGTGCCCTTCCGTCCCGACCCACAGCCCGCCCTCTGCACCCGCGCGCAAAGCTTTCACAGTGCCCAGGTCGCCGCCGACTCTCTTCGGATGATTGAGGTCGCCAGCTTCGTAGAGACCGCTCGACGTGCCGCGCGCCTGCGCGCCGATCCAGAGCGTGCCGCGCGCGTCCACCTCCAGGGCGTTAATGAAGAAGGGGCGCGGCGTGCTCAGTATCTCTTTGATTAAATGGGCTTCAGTCTTCAGGAGGCCGCGACTGTGCGTGCCCATCAGAAGCGACTGTCCGCTCATGGCTAGGCTTGTGAGGCGAAGCAATCCGGGCTGGTCTGCCGCTGCGCTCTCAAGCGGCTGCTCGGGAAAGGCGCGCACGTCCAGGGTCGAGTGCGAGTTGTCGCGGCAGTCGAAGACTACGCCCTGCTCCGTGGCGAGCAGCGTGCGCCCTCGTTCGGGCGTGATGATGGCCGTCACTGTCTTGCCGGCAGTCTCGGTGATCTCCTGGAACTGGCCGCCGTAGAGACGGGCAGCGCCGCTCTCTGTGCCTATCCAGAGGAGGCCTTCCCCGTCCACCTTGAGGACTAGGACGCGCCCGGCGAGCAAACCTTCGCTGGCTATGGTCTGTGTGCGACGGCCGTCGAATTTGGCCAGGCCGCGCTCAGTCCCGAACCACATCACGCCGTCGCGGTCTTCCGCTATCGCGTGCACCTGATCGGAAGGCAGGCCGTGAAAGAGCGTCACGGCTCCCCACTGGTGCAGGTTGCGCGCGCGCGAAGACGGCTCTTCGACAACCCTCTGGGCCAAGCCGAGCGTCTGGAAGATGAGAGAGATGCTGAGAGACCAGAAGCCGAAGTGACGCAGTGGGCCCAAAATCTTCACCTTGCTTCTCACCGTTTACGCTCCGCCGCGTTTGCGCTCTTCTTCGATAAAGCGCTTGCGGTCGCGCTCGATCCAGGTCATCAGCTCGCGCTCGGCCGTCTCAAGCTCGTCCGAGTTGATGAGGCCGCGCCTGAGCGCCTCGAAGAAGGCGCGCGTGCGGACGTTGTAGGCGAGCTTGTCGTATGCCTCGTGCGGAGTGCCTTCGGAGGTGGCGAGAAACAGTTTTTCGTAGAGCGTGGCCAGCCGGCTCTCGACGCCGCGAAGAGAGAGGCTGCACTTGCGCGCGATGGCCCAATTCGAGAGGCCGAGGGCCAGGTAGTAGAGGGCTTCGGCCTCGAACTCCGTCAGGAGCGGCCGCTTGAAGGAGTCTTTGAAGGCCGGGTCGATCATGTCCGCGCCGTCTTCGAGGACGGCGGCGACGAAGCGCAGGAAGCGGGATTCGGGATTGTTCTTATGGATAAAGCCGTAGGCGGGCTGCGGGTCGACTGCGCGAATGATCTTGCGTATCTCGTTGATGTAGACCTCGTGCGGGAACTGCGTCCAGAAGATGATGCGCGCCGAAGGGAACTCGCGCCAGATGGCGCGCGCAGCCTTCACGCCCGAGAGCTGCGGCATCTGAATGTCGAGGACGCACAGCTCCGGCCTGTGCTTCAAGGCCAGCTCGACTGTCGCTTCGCCGTCTCCGGCCTCAATCACGGGCGCGTAGCGTGCGAACTCGCGTTCCAGAATCTCGCGCAGGTAATGGCGCTGGGCCACGTTGTCTTCGGCAATCAGGATAGACATGCTTGGCAACAAAATCGCTTTCGGTTCGGCCGGGGCTTCGGCTCATTGTACTTCAAGAACTCTTTATAGACGTAAAGATTCCTGATCGTTGCATTCGCAACAGCTTTCTTACGCCCGGCCCTCTGCGGCGGCAATGTGGATTACCACAGTCGCGCCGTGCGCGCGACACATGCCGGGCGTGGAGGCGCGCCCGTCCCTCTGCTGTTTGCAGCCGCGTAGCGCGCCACAGGCCCGTGCGGGAATAATCGCCGTCAATGTTGTTGTCTCGCTTTCCACACAGACGTGCCTCTTCGCCGCCCGCCGCCAGCGCGCAGGGCGAGCTTGCACCTCATCTCGGCTGAGTCGCGCCGGAGCGGCGCGTCGTCTTTAAGGGGGACGCACGGGCCGCAAGCGGACGGCGAAGAGGCACCCGCCACAAAAAAGCAAGAAAGTGCAAGTCCTGAAGGGCGCGCCCGTTTTAGACTGCTCGCATCGCTTCGGGAGGCAAGCAGAGATGAACGCGGAGGCAGACCAGGCCAACTCATCTGTCTATTATTACGACGGCGATTATCCTTCGCCGGAGCTTTCTCTCTTTCCGGAGAACTTCGACGAGGTGACAAAGTTTCAGGGCTTGGCCTTCGACCTGGCCCGCTACAGGGAGATAGCTGCGGAGCAGGGTGGGCCCATCCTTGAGCTGTGCTGCGGCACGGGGCGCATCAGCATTCCTCTCGCGCGAGACGGGTTCGAGGTCACGGGCGTAGACATCTCAACAGGGATGCTCGAACAGCTCGCCGCCAATCTCGAAAGAGAAGAGGCGTCGGTCGCGGCAAAGGTAAAGAGCGTGCGGCAGGACATCACCCGGCTCTCTCTCGAAGAGAAAGGTTTCCGGCTCGCCCTACTGGCCTTCAACAGCCTGCTCTGCATTCCCGATTTCACGTTGCAGTGCGAGGCGCTCGCTGCCGTCTCCCTGCACCTGGCCCAGGACGCGCTGCTTCTGATAGACATAGTCAATCCGCTCAACCTGAAGATTCAGGGCGACACAGTGCCGCGCCCCTTCTTCACGCGCAGGAATCCGCATAACGGCAACACCTATACGCGCTTTGCCATGATGGAGGCTTTCGACGAGAATCACCGCCAGCGCCTTTACGGCTGGTACGACGAGATAGATTCCGAGGGGCGCGTCAGAAGGCAGCATTACAGCGTCTACTGGCGGCCCATCTTCAGGTTCGAGATCGAGCTGATGCTCAAAGCCGCAGGGTTCGAGACGGTGCGGATAGAAGGCGGCCACAGGCGAGAGCCCTACACGGCCGAGAGCCCGCGCATGTTCATTCAAGCCAGAAAAATCTGAACAGCAGACGCCCGATGTTATATAGTCCGCTCTTGATTATCCTGACAGCGCCCCTTTTCGGACGATGAACAATCTTCAGAGCTATGTTACGAGCCCGCTGGTTTCCCTCTCGCGCTTCGATCACCCGGCGTGCGAGCCGCACAGTGACCCGCCGGAGGAGTGCTCGCCGTGCTATTCGATCAACTTTATAGAGCGGGGCAGCTACACGCTTCAGGTCGGGCGGCGTAGGTGGCAGATGTCGCCCGGCACGCTCTTTATCACCTGGCCGGGCATGCTCTATCGCTGCGAGCACGGCGAGGAGTTCCCCTCGGACGTTTCGCTGCTGGTCATGTACACGGACGCTTTCGCATCAGAGCTGGCCGAGGCCGTGCGGCTCAAGCCCGGAAGGTTGGCCCACGTCGCCGCGCTCGACAATCGTCTGGCCTATCTCTACCAGCGTTTGAAGCGGCTCTCGACGGGCGAGGGAGAAGCCATGACCGCAGAGACTTTGGCGGGCGAGTTGTTCGCCTCAGTGGCCGGGCGCGAAGAGGGCGCGCCGCGCCGCCTTCACAAAAGCCACCAGTTAGCCTGGTACGTCGAGCGCGTAGAGGCCGCACGCGCCCTGATGGAGACCGAGTACCAAGCCTCTCATTCGCTCGCCTCGCTCGCGCGCCGGGCCGGGATGAGCCCCTTCCACTTCGCGCGCATCTTTCAAGAGCTGGCGGGCACGCCGCCGCACCGCTACCTCGTCAAGGTGCGATTGGCCCAGGCGGCAGAGCGCCTCCGCGACGGCGCTGGCGTGACGCAGACCTGCTTCTCGACGGGCTTTACGAACCTGAGCCACTTCATACGCCTCTTCCGCCGCACCTACGGCCTCACGCCCTCTCAATTCGCGCGCCGCAGCAGTCAAGGTCAGTAGCGGCCTGATGAATAAATTTAACCGTAACCATGAGAACTATGCGTTTGATATGGGCGGGAAGAGAACCTATGATGATCGCTCTGTTGCGGTTTTCCTGAGAGGCTTCTATGAATAACCTTGCTTTGATCGAAGAGTTTGCCGAACTTTCCACGCCGCTCGTGGCCGACGCCTGTTTGAAGATGGGCATTCCTCTGTGGTTTGCCCCGGCAGGGATACGGCCGCTCACCCTCTCGGCTCGCGTGGCGGGCCGAGTCCTGCCCGCGCGCCACTTCGGCAGCGTGGACATCTTCCTGGAAGCAATCGAACGGGCCGAGCGCGGCGATGTCCTGGTCATAGATAATCAGGGCAGAGCGGACGAAGGGTGCGTCGGGGATTTGATCGCGCTCGAAGCGCGCGCGGCCGGGCTCGGCGGAATTATTATCTGGGGCATGCATCGTGACAGCGCGGAGTTGTTGGAGATCGGGCTGCCCGTCTTCAGCTACGGCTCTTGCCCGGCGGGGCCGCAGCGGCTTGAGGCGCGCACTCCCGGCTCTTTGGACGGAGCCGACTTCGCACACCTGAAGGTCGGGCGCGAGACCACTGTCTTTGCGGACATGGACGGAGTCCTCTTCGTTCCCACGGAGTCCAGCGAGCGGGCGCTTGAAGTTGCCCGCTCGATCCGCGAGACGGAGCGCAGGCAGGCCGAGCGGGTAAAGGCCGGAGAGACCTTGCGCGAACAGTTCCGGTTCAAACAGTTTCTTGAGACGCGCTCAAGCGACGCGTCCTATACATTCCGAAAGCACTTGAGAGCCATCGGCGGGGCGATTGAAGAATAGACGCGCGCGCACGGAAACGACCGATTTGCCAAAGCGCGGCGAAGGCGTAAAATGCAGCCGGCTGGCAAGAGGTTTCCACACCCGGCACGAGCGCGCTCCCTTGAGATGGCTGAATCTGCCTCGACCATTCAAGCCGATTTTGATCGCCTGGCATTGATCTCTGCGGGCGATTGGAATCACAACGATTATTACCAGGACTTCCTGCTCCGGCACGTCCCGCAGCCTTGCCGCACGGCGCTTGAGGTCGGTTGCGGGACGGGTTCTTTCACCCGCCTGTTGGCCGGGCGCTCGGAGAGCGTGCTTGCCCTGGACTTATCGCCGCAGATGATACGCTTGGCCCGCGAGTGCTCTCGCCGGTTTCCGAACATCAGGTACGAGGTGGCCGATGCGCTCAACTCTGAGCTGAGCGCCGAAGCCTTCGATTGCATAGCCACGATTGCGACCCTGCACCACTTGCCTCTGGGCTTGATGCTCCCGAAGATGAAGGCTGCGCTGAAAGTGAACGGCGTGCTTCTGATCTTAGACCTCTGCGAGGCCGAAGGGTTGCGCGATAGGTTGACGAGCCTGCTGGCGCTGCCCGTCAAGGTCGGGTTGAGGTTGATGAGGACGGGGCGCATGAGAGCGCCGCGCGAAGTGCGAAGGGCCTGGGCCGAGCATGGCTTGCATGATTCTTATCCGACAATGACGGAGGTGCGAAGGGCCTGCGCAGACGTTCTGCCGGGAGCAATGGTGAAGAAGCATCTCTTATGGCGCTATTCGATTATCTGGAAGAAGAAGGGCTAGGGCGTGTCGAAGGCTAAGGCAGAGGAAGAGCGGCTGCGGCAGCTTGATCGGGAGTGGAGCGAGGCTTATCCGAGGTGTGATACGGCCACCCTCGACCGCATCATCGCGGACGATTGGCTCTGCATTGACGGCGCAGGGCTCATAATCACCAAGCAACAGTTGCTTGAGCGCGTGGCCAAAGGGCCCTCCCCCTTCGACACGTACCGCTTCGACGAGCAACGGGTGCGACTGTTCGGCGACGCGGCGGTCGTCACGGGGCGTCTCTCCGCCAGCGGCGCGGGCGAGGACGGCCCTTTCCGTCTACAGCAGCGCTTCACCAGAGTCTACGTCCGGAGGGAGCAGGGCTGGCAGGCCATAGCGACGCAGGTGACGGTCTTGCCTGAGCCCTGAGTGCTCCCGCCCGGCCGAGTCGCCGCATCAAACCTTCATGCGCAAGACCATCCTCAGCTTCATCGAAGATTGCGCGCGCGCAAACGGCGGCGCTGCCTTCGCTCACAGGCGCGGCCTGCGCCTGAGCGTGTGGACGGGCGCGCAGATAGCTGAGACGGCCAACAGGTTCGCCCGCGAGCTTGAGGCCCGCCAGATTGTCAAGGGAGATCGCGTCCTGTTCTGCGCCGAGAATAGCCCGGAGTGGGTCGCGGCCTTCTTCGGCTGCCTGCTGCGCGGCGCGGTCGTCGTGCCCCTGGACGTAGAGAGCAGGCCCGAATTCATCGCCCGCGTTCACGAACAGACCTCCGCCAGGCTGCTGCTCTACGGTTCGACTGCGCGCCCGCCGGTTGACGCTTCCTTGCCCGCCTTGAATCTTCAAGAGCTGATCGCGGGCGCGTGTCTGCGCCACCCGGCCGAGCCTTACGAGCCCGCGCCCGTAGCCGAAGAAGACATCGTCGAGATCATCTACACCTCGGGGACGACGACCGAGCCGAAGGGCGTGATACTGACGCACGCGAACCTGCTTGCGAACCTCGCGCCGCTCGAAGCGGAGATCGAAAAATATCTGAAGTGGGAGCGGCTCGTGCATCCGGTTCGTTTCCTGAGCCTGCTTCCCCTGAGCCATGTCTTCGGGCAGTTCATGGGCATCTTCGTCCCGCAACTCTTGGGCGGCGAGGTCTTCTTCCAAGACGCCCTCAATCCGTCGGAGATCATCAGCACTGTGAAGCGGCGGCGCATCAACGTCGTCGTCACAGTCCCGCGCCTGCTTGAGACGCTGCGCGAAAAGATCGAGCGCGACCAGTTGGCCCAGGGCGAGGGCGAGAGCTTCACGCGCAAGCTCGAAGAGGCCGAGCAGCACCATTTCCTTCGTCGCTGGTGGGCCTTTCGCCGCGTGCACAGGCAGTTCGGCTGGCGCTTGTGGGCCTTCATCTCGGGCGGCGCGACGCTTCCCGCAGAGACCGAAAGCTTCTGGCAGCGGCTCGGCTACGCCGTCGTCCAGGGGTACGGGATGACCGAGACGGCTTCGCTCGTCAGCGTCAACCATCCCTTCAAGCAGAGTCGCGGCTCGATAGGCAAGACGCTTCCGGGCCAGGAGGTCAAGCTCGACGCCGGTGGCGAGATCATGGTGCGTGGGCCCAACGTCTCGCCCGGCTACTGGAACGGGGGCGGCGGCGTGGCGCGAGATGCTGAGGGCTGGCTGCGCACGGGCGACGTGGGCGAGCTTGACGAGGCCGGGAACCTCTTCTTCAAGGGGCGCAAGAAAGACGTGATCGTCACGGCCGCGGGGTTGAACATCTACCCGGAAGACCTCGAAGCAGCCTTGAAAGCCGAGCCTGAAGTGCGCGACTGCGTGGTCGTCCCCTTTGAAACTTCTGTGGGCCCGGAGCCCTTCGCCGCTATCATCATGCGCGACGAGAGCAGAGACCCGGCCGCAGCAGTCGAGCGCGCCAACGCTCGGCTCAGCGAGCGAGAGCGCATACGTCATTGGCTCGTCTGGCCCGAGCCAGACTTCCCGCGCACGCCTACGCAGAAGGTCTTGAGGCGAAAAGTAGCCGAAGCTTTGAAGGCCAGACTTTCAGGAGGAATGAAAGAAGCGAGGCGGGCCCCCGGCCTGCTCCTTGAGACCATCGGCCGCCTGACCGGCCAAGCGCGCGCGGAGCTTAACCATCAGGCCAGCCTCGCGGCCGATTTGAAGCTGGACTCGCTCGGAAGGATAGAACTGCTGAGCGCGCTCGAAGATCGCTACCAGGTGGAGATTGACGAGGCTGCCTTCACGGCCGCGACCACCGTCGCAGACATAGAGCGCATGATACAGGAAGGCGCGCAAGGGCAGGCACAGCCCTATCCTTATCCGGAGTGGGCCCGGCGCGCGCCCGTCACCTGGATAAGGCTCGCCGCCCTTTACCTGTTCGTGCTGCCCCTAACGCGCCTGATGTGCTGGGCCCGGACGGTCGGAAGCCATCACCTGCGAGAGGTGCGTGGGCCCGTGCTCTTCGTCTCCAATCACCTGACGATGGTCGATCATGCCTTGATTCTCGCGGCTCTGCCCGGAAGATTCCGCAGGCATCTGGCGATTGCTATGGACGGCGAGCTGCTGCGCGGCTGGGTGCATCCGCCTGCCGGGACTCGTTGGCCCAGGCGCGTGCGCCTGCTTGCGCAGTACGTGCTGGTCGTGGCGCTCTTCAACGTCTTTCCGCTGCCGAAGAAGAGCGGCTTTCGTCGCAGCTTCGCTTACGCGGGCGAGGCCGTGGACGACGGACAAAGCGTGCTCGTGTTTCCGGAAGGCGAACGCTCCGCAGACGGGCGTCTGCATCCGTTCATGGCCGGGGCGGGCGTGCTCGCCACGGAGCTACGTGCGCCGGTCGTGCCCGTCAAGCTCAAGGGGCTCTTCAAGCTCAAAGAGCAGGGGAGACATTTCGCGCGGCCCGGTGAAGTGTCGGTCGTCTTCGGCCCGCCCAAGAGCTTCTCGGCCAGGGAAGAGTCCGCGCGCGTCGCGAAAGAGCTTGAGACGCGTGTCGCAGAGCTTTGAGGCGAGAAAGGAGAAGTGAAGTGTGAACGAGGCTGAACGGAAGGTGTTGGCGGCTGTGGCTAAGATAGGGGCTCAGACGGGAGTCGCGTATGAGGTGATCGAGATTGACCCGGAGTTCTCCGACACCGCCGCTTTCTGCGAGCAGTATGGCTTTGCTCTTGAGCAGACCTGCAACACAATCCTCGTAGCTTCGAGGAAGGGGCCGAAGAAACAGGCCGCGTGCGTCGTGTTGGCCCACACGAGGCTCGATGTCAATAAGCGCGTCAAGCATCTGCTCGGCGTTCAGAAAGCCTCGTTCGCTTCCGCCGAAGAGATGACCGGGATGACAGGCATGCAGGTGGGCGGCTTGACGCCGCTCGCGCTCCCCTCGGAGCTTCCGCTCTACGTAGACGAGCGCGTGATGCGGCCCCGATGGATCATCCTCGGCGGCGGCGGTCGTTCCATCAAGATTAAGGTCGCGCCGGCCATCCTCAGAGAGCTTGGCGCAGAGGTGGTCGAAGGCCTGGCTTTAGAACAGAGAGAGCAGACGAGTTGAGGGGAGCTATGATCGAGACAGAGCGCCTGTTATTGATTCCGTGCGAGCTGCGCCACTTCGAGGCTATCTTGGGCGATCAGCGTGAGCTTGCCCGGATGTTGAAGGTCAGCCTGGACGAGGATTGGCTCGGGTTCAAGGCGGCGCGCGATGCCATGTCGTATTCTTACGAGTACCTGAAGACGCACCCTTCGGCGCTGGGCTGGTGGATGTACCTGATCGTTCACAAGGCAGACCGGACGCTCGTGGGATTGGGCGGCTACAAGGGCCCGCCCGACGAGCACGGCATGGTGGAGATCGGTTACAGCCTCTCTTCGCGCTACAGGCTGCGCGGCCTGGCGACCGAAGCGGCGCGCGCCCTCGTCGATCACGCCTTCTCACATGCGCAGGTCAAGCGTGTGGACGCCCACACGCTTCCCGAGCGAAACGGCTCTGTGAGAGTCCTGGAAAAGCTCGGCATGAAGCAGGCTGGCGTGGGCCATGATCCTGACGAGGGAGAGGTCTGGCACTGGACTCTCGGGCGGGAGGATTACCGTCAGGCTTGAGGGCGCGGCCCGCGCGGAAAAATCTTTCATTGCAAGAGGACTATCATAAGGTCGCAAGAAAACTGCAACCATCGCGCGCCCAGTGCCCTGTAAGATGCTTCGCCAGTAGGGGACTTTTCCTTTGCAGTGAAATGGGGTCAAGCGAAAGCGCCGGGCTTGGGGCAGCCCGGCGCTTTCACTTTTTAAGGCGCAACTCTCTTTAGAAGCTGAAGCGCAGCAGCAGCTCTACGCGACGATTGCCTGCCGTCTGGTTGCCGCCACCGCCGCCGCCAAAGCCGAAGCGTCCGGCCGTCGCGTTGGACTGGCCGAAGAGTGGCGAGCTGAGATTGCCGACGGGCTGCCCCTGGTTCGTGTGGTTGAGGAGATTCTGCACGTTGATCGAGACGGTCAGGCCGTAGCGCTTAGGCGTCTCCGAAGCGTCGCCGAAAGTCCCGCCGCCCTCAGTGCCGCCGCCGAAGCCCCCACGGCCCCCGCGTCCACCGCCTCCTCCTCCTCCGCGTCCCCCACGTCCGCCACCGCCGCGCCCTCCTGTTGCTGCCGCCGCGCCTTCGCGTAGGTCTCCAAAGCCAAACGTCTTGCTCATGCGCAGATTGACCGTGAAGAAGGATTGGCCCGTGCCGTAGTTGCGCGGGATGATCTGTTGGCCCGCGTCCGGGTTCGGGTCAAACGCGCCGAAGCGCGTCTGTATGACGCCGGGCTTCGTCAGGTCTGTAGCGAAAGCCGGCCTCTCGGTAAAGAGCGTATCGCCGTTCGTGTCTCTTCCGGTAATGATGTTGAAGGGACGGCCCGAGAAGGCGTTAAGCATCGGGTTCAGGCGGATGCCCCACGGCAGGGCGTTGATCGAGCCGCCGAGAAAGAAGCGGTGGCGTATGTCCTGGGCCGAGCGCCCATACTCTGTGCTCAGGTCGAACTGGTTGGCCGGGAAAGTGTTGGCCCCGTCAGTGTCGCTGCGGGCGCGGTTCCAGGTGTAGTTCGCAAAGAGCGTGAACTTGCGTGTGAAGCGATTGTTAAGACTCACGACCACCTGGTTCTGGTTGAAACGCCCGCTCGATTCGTACTGAAAGACGCGCGGCCTTGCGGCGCTCGTCAGGGGAGCGCCCGGCGGCGGCGCGTTCAGGTTCCGCGAGCGCAGCACATGAAGCGTCCGCGAGCTGATGAAATTGACGGAGAGGGTCGTTCTGTAAGGCAACTGGCGCTCGACGCTGATGGCCGCCTGCATGGTGTAGGGAGCCTGAAGGTCTGGGGCCACTTGCCGTGTAGTCTGCGCGATGCTGAAGGCAGTGAGCTGTTCCGTCGTCGGCACATTGGGGAAGAGGTCTAGGATCGCAGGCCCGCCAACGGTTGAGCTGGTGACGAGGAACTGCTGCTGGTTTGTGCCGTTGAAGCGCACGGCCTGCAAGGTCAGATTCTCGGCGAAGCGTTGATAGAAGATGCCGAAGCCGCCGCGAATGACGGTCTGCTGCTGGCCCTGGCGGTTGCCGCCGCCAGTGCGCGGCGACCAGGCGAAGGCCACGCGCGGCGCAAAATTCAGATTGCTATTGATGTTGGTCTGCGTCTCGTAGCGCAGGCCCAAAGAGAGCGTGAAGTCAGGGCGCACTCGCCAGTCGTCCTGAAAGAACGGGCTGAAGTCAACCTGCGTGAGGTCGGCCGCCGTGTTGCCGCCCGCAATCGAGAACTGCGTGGGCCCACCGCCGCGCGCTCGTATCTCTGCCGGAGTCAGGCCCTGCTGCTGGAAAAGGAGCGTCCGTCGATAACGCTCTATGCTCGTGATGGAGGTTTGCACGGGGAGGCCGTTAGCGCCAAGCACGATCTGGTTGTTCGCGTCCAATTGCGGCGCTGTCCCGCCCGCGAAGGTGAACGTGCCGCCGAAGTTCTGCTCCGAGACATCTTTCAGGCGCACCCAGCGAAGGCGCGCCCCGGCCTTGAGCGAGTGCGACCCCTTTGCCCAGGACGTGTAGTTCGATAGCTCGAAGCGGTCTTGATTATTGAACGAGAGCCCGACCTGCGAGCCGCCGCCCGTGAAGGCTTCCGAGACGCGTATGGTCGGCTGAGAGTTATCGCCCGTCTGCGTCTGGCGGTCGCGCTCGTACTGAAAGCGCGTCTCGTTAATCACGCTCTGATTGATGATCGCCGTCTCGGTCAGTTGAATGGTCTGCTGCGTGTTCTCGGTATTGTAGGCGCGCGAGAGCAGCGAGAAATCGCCGACGCCCGAGTTGATGGCCGTCACGCGCTGGTAAGTGTAGCGTGCCACCAAAGTATTGGTCGCGTTCAACTGGTAATCCAGGCGCGGGCTGAAGGTCGTGCGCCGGACGGGCGTCAGCACCGTCTGGCTAAAGGGCGTCGGCAAGAGCGCCGAGTTGAGAATGATGGCGTTGATAACGTCGTTGTCGTCCGTCTCGTTGCGCTGGAAGTCCAGGAAGAAAGAGGCGCGCTTGGCGATGAGTGGGCCCGAGAGGTTGCCGCCGTAGCGGCGGGCCTGAAAGCTTGCGCGCGTCGGCGCAAACGGGTTGCGCGAGTTCAGGCTCTCGTCCGAGAAGTTGAAGAAAGCCTGGCCACGGAACTTGTCCGTGCCCGGCTTGGTGAAAATCTCTACGCGGCCAAAGCCTATGCGGTCGTATTCGGCCGAGAAGGGATTGCGGTTGATGCGAATCTCGCGAATGGACTCTTTGGGCGGAAGGCGGCCGCCCGAAAAACCGTCTATGAAAAACTCTCCGCCCTCCTGTCCGGCCGACGGGCCGGCGAGCGCCTGCAAGGCTTCGGCCAGGTCGTCGGGGTCATCAGGCAAGGTGTCGAGGTCTGCGCCGCGCAGGACGACCGCGCCGGCATTGTTCTCCGGCTCGGTGCTGATCTCCGGCTCGGGCGCGACCGTCACTTCGACCTGCTCGATGGCGACGCTCAAGGTGAGGTTCAAAGGCTCAGTGCGCCCGGCCGTCACTTCGGCAGTATTTTCAAAAGCGGCGAAGCCTTCCGATGTGGCGCGCAGGGTGTAGCGGCCGGGAGCCAGCCCTGTGAAAGCGTAACGGCCTTCGTCATCCGTCGTGGTCGTTCGCTCGACGCCGCTCGCGTCCGTCACGGTGACGGTCGCGCCGACGATCAAGCCGCCGAACTCGTCCGCGACCTGCCCGCGTAGCGTGCCCGAGGATTGCTGCTGCCCAAAAGCGGCGGACGAACAGAATATTGCTGAGACGAGCAGCAGCAGCAGGCTTGCTCGCCGGATCGGCCGTTCAAACATCATCTATGACCCCTTGAGTATGAAAAATGCATGTGATCTAAAGGCTGGAAGCGATAGGCTCAAGGCTGCTCGCGGCTGCCCGTGCCGCCGCCGAGCACGTCGCCCGGCAGCCCGGGGTTCGTGGGCCCATCGCCCCGATTGGGCCCACCCTGCATGCGGCGCAGGAACTCCGCTTCGCCCGTCAAAAGCGTGATGGCTGTGACGCGCGTCTGGTCAGCGCCGGGCGTCGTGCCGTTGACAATCACCGTGTCGCCCTTCTTCAAGTCCGCGACCGTGATCGCGGGCAGGCTCTCAAGCATCTCCTGAAAATTCCTGCCGCCCCCGCGCGGAGGACGCCCGCCCCCTCTGTCGCTGCCACGCCCCTCCGGGCCCGTCGCCTCTCTGCCGTCGCCTCTGTTGTTTGGCCCAGGCGCATCTGTCCGAGCCGTTTGCCCGCCATCGCGTGCGCCCTGTGGCTGTGCTCCCTGGCCGCTGCCATTGCGGCCGCTGCGGTCGCCGCCGCGCCGTCCTCTTCTTTCGCCGAAGGAGGCTGCCATCTCGGGCGGGATGCGGCGCAGCATGGACTTGGGCCCAAAGCTGACGACGAGAGATTTGCCCGTCTGCTCATTGCGAATGGTGATCTCGTTGGTGGCCGTGTTGACGGCCGTGACCGTGCCGCCGACTCTCTGGAACGAGCCGGAGATGATCTCTTCGGCCGTGAAGTGTTTCCCGTCGGCGCTTCTGTCGCCCTGCGCGCGAACCTGATCGCCGACCTTCAGATCGGCGAAAGTGCCCGGCCTCGCATCGGCGGGCTTGAGAGAGTCCGGGGCGTAGCGAAGAAGACGCGCGCCTTCGCGAGCAGTGACGGTCACTGCCTCGCCGCCCTCGCGCGAGCGCACCATCAGAGTGATCTCTCGCGCCTGCGGATTGACGGCCGTGACGCGGCCGACGAGGCGGCGTCTGCGCTGTTCCTCGCGCTCCTGCTCCCGACGTTGGGCCAACCCGGCCGCGCTCGTCAGCACGACCTGACGCGCAGCTATCTGTTTGCCGTCGGCAGACACCTCGCCGCCCGCGAACAGGCGGTCGCCCGTAGCAATATCCGTGAACGCGACGCGCACGGCCTTCGACTGGTCTGTCTCTCCGGGCGGCACACGATAGACACTTGTCTTTGCGTCCGTGATGACCTGGACGGAAGCGCCTTCGTCCGTCCTGATCGTCACCTGTCCGGCCGCAATGTCAATGGCCGTCACGACGCCTACGGCGCGATTCTGCGCGGGCTTGCGCGCCTCCTGAGCTTGAGCGACCCTATGCCCGTCAGTGCCGAGACCTACGATAAGAGCTATGCTGGCCATCAGGCAGGCCGTTAAAATCTTCTTCATCTTGAAACCTCTCGAAACCCCTTCAGTCTCTTTCTCTCTCCCGCACGGGGAAGCATCGGCGGGCGGCTAGCTTCTCTATGATGAGAAACGTCCGCCGCCGCTCTTTGGTTACAAATGAAATAATCCGGGGAAAGTAATTTGCAATTGTATAGGAATATAAACGTAGCGCCTAACTCGCACCGCTCTTGCAGTCTGAATTTATAAGCTCATCAATCAGATTTATGCGCCGTCTTCGCTGCCGCAAATGGGCGCGAACCTGTTAGACGGGCGAGCGGCGGCTGTGGTCTGGAAAATTTGATTCAGGGGCGCGCGAGTCCTTTGAGCAGGCGGAAGGCCGGGTAGCTGGCTGCGAGCAGGAGCAGCGCGCGGATGCTGTTGCGCGTATCGCTCGCCACGGCTCCGGCCAGAAAGGCTACGGAGCCCAGGAGCGCCAGCGCAGTCGTCACCGGATAACCCCACGCGCGAAAAGGACGCGGCCTCTCCGGCTCGCGCCAGCGCAAGACGAAGACGGAGATGAAAGAGATGGTGTAGTTTGCGACGAAGAAGAAGGCGAGGACGGTAATCACCGTCTCGAACCTTTTGCCGAAGAGGATGAAGAGCAGCGAGACGGCCAGGCTCGTAAAGAGCGCAGCGGTCGGAGTGCCGCCCTCGTTGACCGTCGCCGTCAATCTTGAGAAGAGCCCGTCGCGGCTCATCGCGTAGAGCACGCGCGTTGCCATCAGGTGATAGGCGTTGATGCAGCTCAGCATGGAGAGAATCGTGAGCGTCCTGAAGACCGTGTCGCCGCGTGGGCCAAAGACGACCTCGGCGGCGAGGCCGGCGGCGAACTCCTGCCCGGCTATGCGCGAGAGCGGCAGGACGTAGACGAGCGCGAGGTTGACCAGCAGGTAGATCGCTAGAACCAACAGCCCTCCGCCGAAGAGAGAGCGCGGAATGTCGCGCCCCGGATCATGCACCTCTTCGGAAAAATAGACGACGCCGGCCCAGCCGTCGTAGGTGTAGATGACCGCCTGAAGAGAGAGCACCAGGCCGACGACGAGAGCGCGGCCCTCGGGCAAAGCCTGTGTCGAGAGGGAGCTTTGCGCGCCCTCGCCGCCGAAAAGGAAACAGGCTATGACGAGCGCGACAAAGGCCAGAGCTTTCAAGAAGCTAGTCAAGTTCTGCACGCGGCTGCCCCACAGAATGCCGCGCCATTGCAAGACGGCGAAGATAATCGCCACGGAGGAAGCGACCGTCCCCGATTGGCCCAGGAGCGGGGGAAAGAGCGCGCCCGCGAACTCCGCGATCACGATTGAGACGGCGGCCGTCGTGCCGCAGGTCGAAATCCAATCGCTCCATCCGACGATGAAGCCGAAGTATTCGCCCAGGGCGTAGCGCGCGAAGACGTATTGCCCGCCGGAGCGCGGCAGCATCGCTCCCAACTCCGCTATCGAGAGCGCGCCGAGCAGCGCATAGAGCCCGCCCATCAGCCACACGGCGAAGAACAGCCAGACGTTCGGCAACTCCTGGGCCACCACGCCCGGCGTGCGAAAGATACCGGCCCCGATAGTGTTGCCGATGATGACGGCCAGGCCGAAGCCTACGCCGAGCACGCGCAGCAGGCGGCCGCGATACCTCTCTGCTGTGACACTGGCTTCGACGACTGGCTGCAAGCGATTAGTCCTTCAAACTGGATTTCAAATCCGCATAGAGCAGCTTGTGGAAGAGATGTTCTCCGGCTTCGCGGCGCACGGAGAGGCGGCCCGCACGGTAGGCGCGCGAGCCCAGGCCGCGCTGCACCGACTTGCAGATAGCAGTGTCCTCGTCCTGTATGCGCTGGCCTACGTTTATGCTCGCCAGGTTGCGCTCGCGCGCTGCGGCCGAAATTTCGGGGAAGTAGAAATCGAAGATCACTTCCGTTCGATCAACGCCGAGGGGCAGCACCAGGTTCGTGTCCATCACTCCCTCGTACCAGTTAATCATGAAGTTGGGATATATCCAGTAGTAGAGGGCGCGCTCTCCCGTGCGGACTGCGCTCGTCTGCGTCTCGGCCCCTTCCGCGACCACTGGGCTCGACTGCAAACAGAACCGCTCGCCGTTTTCGATCTCGTAACGGCTGTAATCGAGCACACTGTCGAGCCCCTTGTGCAGGTACGGTATGTGATAGCCGCCGTCCAGATAATTATCTACAAAGACCTTCCAGTTACAGTCGAACCTGTAATGCCTGCGCTCCATCCAGTGCAAGCCCTCAAGGCCGAGCGCGCGGACTTGGCCCACGAGGTCATCTCCTAAAAAGCTTTCGAGCGAAGGCCCGCCCCCGTCTTCCGCGTCCAGCCTGACGAAGACCCACTTCTCCCACACGGCCACTTCGACGGGGACTAGGCCGTGCTGCGCGCGGTCGAAGTTGCAGACGCCTGCGAAATCGGGCGTCCCACGCAGCTCGCCTTCCAGCGTGTACGTCCAGCCGTGATAAGGGCAGCGCAGATGACGCGCGCTCCCCTCTCGTTCGGTCATCACGGCGGCCGCGTGATGGCGGCAGACGTTGAAGAAAGCGCGAAGCACCCGGTCGCTGCCGCGCACGACGAGAAGCGGCTCTCCGGCCAGCTCGCACGTCATGTACTGTCCCGGCTCTCTCACCTGCGAGACGCGCCCGACCATCTGCCACGAGCACGAGAAGACCGAGCGCCGCTCAAGCTCGTAGACGCGCGCGTCCACATACCAGGCGGCCGGAATCGTCTCGGCCTCTGCGAGCGGCAAGCCGGCGTCGTAGCTTGCGATGATCTCTTTGACGGAATCGCCCATTGCCGCTTCCTCTAACTGACAGGCGTCGCGGTCTTTCTCTTCGGATTGAAGAAAGGCGTCTTTGTGACCGTCGCCGGAACACGATGGCGCACGGCTTCGACAGTAATCTCGATTTCGAGGCGAGTGCCGGGCCGTGCGTGCTCGCGCCGCACGGTCGCCAGCGCGATCAGCTTCTTCAAAGTGGGCGACCAGGTGGTCGAAGTCGCCTTGCCCGTCTGCGCGCCCCTTCGGTAGACGGGGACGGCCACGCGCGAGGCTATGGGCGAGATGGCCGGAGGCAGGCTGACGGCTTCGTACAGGCGCTCGACGCTGGGCCAATCGACTTCGAGCCCGACGATTTCGCGCGTGGGCCCACGCCGCTGTTCCGCAGAAAGCGCCGCCTGACCGATGAACCTTCCCTTGTCCAGATTGACCAGACGGCCCAAGCCCATCTCGAACGGCGAGTATTTCTGCGATTCGATAATCGCCTTCTTGCTGCTGTTGAAATCCACGTCGATCAGGAGCAGCCCGGCCTCTATGCGCGCAACGTCCAGGGCCAGCATCCCCGCCGGGTGAATGTCGAAGGCTTGGCCCACATCCACGAGAGCGTCCCAGACCCGCACGGCCCGCTCGGCCGGAATCCAAATCTCGTACCCGAGGTCGCCCGTGTAGCCCGTGCGTGAAATGTCCACCTCGACGCCCGCTATGCGCGCCCGCATGACGCGGAAATATTTGAGCCGCTCTATCTCCGCACCGGCCACTCGCATCAACAGCCGTCCCGATGTCGGGCCTTGCAGGGCGAGCGCCGCGACCTCTTCGGAGATGTCTTCGATCTTGACATCCATGCCGACGGCGTTCTGCGTGAACCAGCGAAGCGAAGGATCGGCGGCCGTCCAGCGATAGCTATTCTCCGCGAGGCGCGAGACCGTGCCGTCGTCTATGACGTGGCCGCGCTCGTCGCACCAGGGAGTGTAGATGACCTGTCCGACCGTGACCTTTCGCATGTCGCGCGTGATGATGCGATCAACCAGACGTGTCGCGTCGGGGCCCGTGATGCGATATTTGTAGAGCGGCGAGACATCTATCAGAGCAGCGGCATTTCTAATGGCGTTGTACTCGTGCTCGTGGTGCGGCTCGTAGGAGCTGACAGCGTAGTAGCCAGACCACTCCCGGTAATTCAGGCTCTCGCAGAGCGCGAAGGTTCTCTCGTGAAACGCAGTTCCGACGGGCACGTAACTCAACCTCTCTCTTTCTGTGTGGGACTGGCCAAGAAAGTTGTCAGGCCGCGAGATTATAAGTATCCTAGCAAATCTTCAGCAAGCAAGAACTGAACAAAAGATGAATCGAAAATATGATACGGTCGTCATCGGCGGCGGCCACAACGGCCTGGTCAACGCAGCCTACCTGGCCCGTGCCGGACGGCGCGTGCTGGTCTTGGAGAGAAGGCACGTGCTCGGCGGAGCGGCCGTCACAGAAGAAGTCTTTCCCGGCTTCAAGTTCTCTGTCGCTTCCTACGTCGTCTCGCTCTTGAGGCCCGAGATCATTCGTGAGCTTGACCTGCCGCGCCACGGCCTTGAGATGCTGCCTTTGGACGGAACCTTCACGCCGATGCCGAACGGCGATTACCTGTGGCGCGTCAACGATCACGCCCGCACGCGCCGCGAGATAGCGAGACATTCGCGCCTCGATGCCGAAGCCTACGACGAGTACGGCAAGGCTATGGTCGAGATGGGCCGCTTCGTCAAGCCCATCCTCGGCATGACGCCGCCAGACCCGACCTCGCTTAACCCGCAGGGGCTCAGGAACCTGCTCTTCCTCGGCCGCCGCTTTCAGCAGTTGCCTTCGGAAGACAAGTACAATCAGGTTCAGCTCATGACGATGAGCGCGGTCGATTTCCTGGATCAGTGGTTCGAGACGGATGTCCTGAAAGCCACGATGTCGGCTTCGGGGATCATCGGCACTTTCCTCGGCGTGCGCTCGCCGGGCACGGCCTACGTGCTGCTTCATCACTACATGGGAGAGATTGACGGGGCTTTCCGTTCGTGGGGATTGGCGCGCGGGGGGACGGGCGCAATCTCGAACGCGATTGCCGAGGCGGCGCGCGAGGCCGGGGCAGAGATTCGCACAGAAGCGCCGATCACGAAGATCATCGTCAAAGGTGGGGCGGCGAAGGGCGTAGTGCTTGAGAACGGCGACGAGATTTATGCTGACGCCATCTCTTCGAGCGTTGACCCGCGCCTGACCTTCATGAAGATGGTCGGCGAAGAGCACCTGCCGGAGGATTTCGTAGAGGACATCCGGCGCTACAAGTTTCGCGGCTCTTCGGGCAAGGTGAATCTGGCGCTTTCGGGCTTGCCTGACTTCAAGAGCCTGCCGGGCGTGGGGCCGCATCTTCGCGGCGCGATCTCCATTTCGCCGAGCGTCGAATACATGGAGCGCGCCTATGATGACGCGAAGTACGGGCGCTTCTCGCGCAAGCCCTACGTGGACATAGTCATCCCCAGTTTGACAGACCCTTCGGTCGCGCCGCCCGGCAAACACGTCATGTCCTGCTTCGTGCAGTACGCTCCCTATCACCTGAAAGAAGGAACCTGGGACGAGCGGCGAGAGGAGTTCGGCGATACGGTCATCAACACGATTGCCGAGCACGCGCCGAACCTGCGCGAGCTTGTCCTGCATCGTCAGGTCTTAACGCCGCTTGACCTCGAACGCCAGTTCGGTCTTTCCGAAGGCAATATCTTTCAGGGAGAGCTGACGCTCGAACAGCTCTTTTTCCTGCGGCCTGCTCCGGGATGGGCCCAGTACCGGACGCCCGTGCGCAACCTCTACATGTGCGGCTCGGCGACGCATCCGGGCGGCGGCATCATGGGCGCGCCCGGAAGAAACGCCGCCTTGAAGCTCTTGAAAGACCGTCGGTGGGGGAAGAAGGCCAGTGGCGAATAACGGAGCGGGCGCTCATAACATAGTCATCATCGGCGCGGGCCATAACGGCCTGGTCGCAGCCTGTTACCTGGCCCGAGCAGGTCTTCGGCCCGTGGTGCTCGAACGCCGCGCGCGTGTCGGAGGCGCAGCCGTCACGGAAGAGTTTCATAAAGGGTTCCGCTGCTCGACGCTCTCGCACGCTATGGGCCCACTGCTGCCCTCAGTCGTGCGCGAGCTTGAGCTGGAACGCCACGGGCTTGAGACGATCAGGCCGCAAGTGCAGCTCTTTGCGCCAGACCCCGAAGGGCGCTCGCTCTGTCTCTACGACGACCCGGCGCGCACGGCGCGGGAGTTGGAAAAGCTTTCGCCGCACGACGCGGGCCACTACGCGGAGTTCTACAAGAGCTTCGCTCACATAGGCCGCGTGCTCAATCCGCTGCTTTCCATGACGCCGCCTTCGATTGACAAGCCTTCGGTCGCAGACCTGTGGGGCCTGGGCAAGTTGGGCAAGGATTTTCGCGGCCTGAAGAAAAGGGATGCCTACAGGTTGCTGCGCTGGGGGCCGATGGCGGTCGCAGACCTCGTGGCCGAGTGGTTCGAGACGGAGCTGCTGCGCGCGAGTGTGGCTGCGCGCGGCATCTTCGGAGCATTCGCCGGGCCGTGGTCTGCCGGGACGAGCGCGGCCTTGCTCTTGCAGGCGGCCATCGGCGGCCAAGCCTTTGGGCCAGCCTCCTTTGTCAGGGGCGGCATGGGCGCGCTCACAGCGGCGCTCGAACGGGCGGCGACGGCGGCCGGGGCGAGCGTGCGAACGGGCGCGGACGTGGCGGAGATTCGCGTGAAGGACGGCAAGGCGACCGGAGTCCTGCTCGAAGACGGAGAAGAGATACAGGCGCGCGCCGTGGTCTCGAACGCAGACCCGCGTCATAGCTTCCTGCGCCTCGTTGATCCGACGGAGCTTGACCCCGATTTCCTCAACAAGATTCGCAACTATCGCGCCACAGGGGTTGCGGCAAAGCTCAACCTGGCCCTGGACGGCCTGCCCTCCTTTAAGGGTTTGAAGAAGGCCGAGAGCTTGACGGCTCCGGCCGAGTTACAGGGGCGCATACACATTGGGCCCAGCATAGATTACCTTGAGCGCGCCTTCGACGATGCCAAGTACGGCGACTATTCCAGAGAGCCTTACATGGACATCACCATCCCTTCCGTCACAGACCCTTCGCTTGCTCCTGCGGGCTCGCACGTCATGTCCGTCTACGTGCAGTTCGCGCCCTGCAAGCTGAAAGAGGGGGACTGGACTTCGCGGCGAGAGGAGTTCGCAGATCGTGTCTTGAAGGTGCTGGCGCAATACGCGCCGGACTTACCGGAGCGAGTCGTCCATCGTCAGGTCATCACGCCGCAAGATTTGGAGCGAGAATACGGGCTCACCGGCGGCCACATCCTTCACGGCGAGATGTCGCTCGACCAGCTCTTCACCTTTCGCCCGCTCATCGGCTGGGCCCGCTACAGAACCCCCATCGAAGGGCTCTACCTCTGCGGCGCGGGCACGCATCCGGGGGGCGGCGTGACGGGCGCGCCCGGCCTCAACGCGAGCCGCGAGATATTGAAAGACCTGAAGGGAAAGTGAAGCTGTCAAATCAGCTCCTTCACGCCTCTGAGGTCTCATAGCTTACCCGTCATACTTCTCAACCGGCTCGCCGCTGGTGTAGCATTCGCTTGCTCTGATACGTCTGATCGCTAGTTAATCGGTGAATGTAGAATCAAGAGACGATGAAAGACTTAACCTACCTCCTCGAAAAGAATCGCGCGTGGGCCGAGGGCATGAGGGCCGAGAGCCCCGATTTCTTCCGCGAGCTGTCGAAGCAGCAGTCGCCCGAGTACCTCTGGATAGGCTGCTCGGACAGCCGCGTGCCGGCCAATCAGATCGTCGGCCTGCTGCCGGGCGAGCTCTTCGTCCATCGCAACGTCGCCAACGTAGTCGTCCACACGGACTTCAATTGCCTGTCCGTGATGCAGTACGCCGTGGACGTGCTCAAGGTCAAGCACATCATCGTCTGCGGCCATTACGGATGCGGCGGCGTGCAGGCGGCCATGAATAACCTGCGCTTTGGCTTGATAGACAACTGGCTCAGGCATGTGCAGGACGTGATGCATAAGCGCGAGGCGCAGCTTAGCGGGATTGAAGGCGAGGCGGCGCGACTAGACAGGCTGTGCGAGCTGAACGTCGTCGAACAGGTCTTGAACGTGGGACAGACGACGATTGTGCAGAACGCCTGGGCGCGCGGGCAGGAGCTTGCAGTGCACGGATGGGTCTACGGTTTGCACGACGGGCTCGTGCGTGATCTGGACATCTACATCTCTTCGCAGGAAGAGCTGTTGGCAATCTGTCGCGGCGGGACGACGGCCTCCGGCTGAGGCGCGCGTCTCTCCGCCGACACAGGGACAGGAGCGGTCTCATGAAAAAAGATGAGGGCTACAGGGAAGAGAACAGGGCTGAGGAGAACAGGGCTCTGATCCATCGCTGGTTTGAAGAGGTCTGGAATGAGGGGCGGGCCGAGGCGATTGACGAGATGTTCGCCGAAGAGGGCGTGGCCAACGGCCTTGCGGACGAGACGGGCGCTCCGCTGCGTGGGCCCACGGGCTTCAAGCCCTTCTTCGAGAAATTCCGCGACGCCTTTCCCGACATAGAGGTGCTGGTGGAAGACACCATCGCCGAAGGCGACCGGGTGGCTGCGCGCTGCCGCGTTCGCGCCACGCACACTGGCGAGGGGCTCGGGTTCGCTGCTACGAACAGACCGATAGAGTTCACGGGCATCTCGATAGTCAGAATCAGAGACGGGAAGATCGTCGAAGCCTGGAACAACTTCGATTTTATGAGCCTCTTCCAGCAGATCAATGCCGCTTAAAAAGACGAAGCCGGGATGGGCTGTCCCAATTAACCCATCCCGGCTGTATTGGCGGCCCAATCGCTTGCGCCGCCAAATTTCTGTCTCACGAGAACGCTGCCCGCGCACTTATAGTTTCATCAGACTGACATCGCCAGAGGCCGAGGTGATCTGAAGGATACGCGAGCCGCCGCCGAGCCGACCCCGTGCGCTGCTGCCGGGCCCGTAGCGCGGCTGCTTTACTTCAATCGGGAAGTCCGTCTTCACAGTCCCGCTGATGGTCGAGAGTTTCACGTCGGCATCGAGGCTCGCGGGCAGACGAACGCTGACATCGCCCGAAGCGGAAGCGAACTTCATATCGCCCGTCCCTTCGAGGCTTCTGATCTCCACGTCAACGTCGCCGCTCGCGCTCTTGGCGCTGACCTCGCCCGACACGTCCTTGACCTCAACGTCGCCGCTCGCGGTCGCGACTCTCACCTGGCCACGGATGTCGTTGACCTTAATGTCGCCGCTCGCGGTCGTGATCTGATCGAAGCTGTAGTTCACGGAGCGCGGCACTCGCAGCTCGAAGCGCAAGCCCGCGTTACAATTGCAGTCGGAAGGATAACGCGCTTCGAGGTCTAGGCGACTGGCGTTGCTCAGGTCTTCGACTTCGACCTGGTCGCGGTCGCTCCCGGTCTTGTAAACCGAGACCGCAATTGCATCGCCGTCGTAGCCCGTAATCGAGATGTTGCCCGAGACGTTACGTATATTGATCGAGCCGCCCGCCGGGATTCGATAAGTCTTCTGAAAGTCCTGCGCCGCAGCCGTCGAGACAAATGCCAGCCCACAGCAGGCCAAGAGAAGCGCAAGACGAAAGATATTCCTTGTCATAATCAGTGAAAGCTCCTTTCAAAAATGGTTGTTAATCACGCGACCCTTTCGTTCCTCCAGCAGAAGAACACCGCCCGCCACCCTTTTGTGGCAATAAATTTTTCTCGAACGCTTCGCTCTCGAAGGCGCTCTCTGTTACTCTCTTATTACTGCGGAAGCCCCCTCCGAAAATATGTATGCTGCCCGAAGGAGACGAGCGATGAGGTTCACCCTTCGCCTGCTTTTGTTCCAGGCGCTTTTACTCTTGTGTGTTCAGGCGACGGCGGCGCAGACCGCGCCTGAGCAGAGCGCCGAGAGCCTGCGCGCGCAGTTGAGCGACGTGGAGGCCAGGCAGGAGGAGTTACAGGAGCGTGCGCGGCAGCTAGACGAAGCGATGAAGCCTGAGAATATAGAGCGGTCGCTGGCGCTCCTGGGCTCGACCCGGCCGGAGGAGCTGCGCGAGGAGCGACGGCGGCGGCTGGAAAAGGATCGCGAGAGCGTGCGCCTGCAACTGGATCAGCTCGCGGCGAGCCACGCGCGGCTGGAAGCGGCCATCGCTACGGCAGACGCGGCGGCCTACAGGCGGAGTGCTGCCGGGCCTGTGACGGCGACAACGCCAACGTCTGTCGCCGTGCCCGTGCCACAACCGACTGGGACGAACGTCGCCCGACCGGCAGGGCAGGCGCAGAAGCAGCGCCGCCGCAACAGCCGCCGCCCGCGCCAGCAGCGCCGCCGCAGAGGTTGAATAAAGCTTCTCGGAACAGAACTTCATCCTTAAAATGCTTGCGCGCAGTGTTATTATAGTCTCCTCGGTTTGAGTCGCCTCAGGAGGGACGGGCGGATGCGAGTAGAAAGGGAGATAAGGCGGATGTCTCCTCAACCGGAGATGCGATCACGGACGGGGAACCGGCTGCTGGACAAGCTGCCGGATGAGGAGCTTGAGCAGTTGCGTCCCGCTCTGGAGCGGGTCTCGCTCTCCCACGCGCAGCCGCTCATAGAGCCTCATGGGCCCATCCCGTACATCTATTTCCCCGTCAACGCGCTGGCCTCTCTGGTCACTATGCTGGAAGACGGCTCGACGGTCGAAGCGGGCTCGGTCGGGCGTGAAGGAATGGTCGGCGTTCCCATCCTCTTAGACGCCGATTTGACGCCGATGCAAACCCTGGTACAGATTCCGGGCGAGGGCTATCGTGTCAGGTCTCGGGCCATGAAAGAGGCTTTTGACCGTGGCGGCGCGCTGCATCACCTGCTGCATCGCTACATTCATACGCTCTTCGTCGTCGCGTCGCAGTCTGCGGCCTGCAATCGCCGTCACCTGGTCAACGAGCGGTTAGCCCGCTGGCTGCTGATGAGCAGCGACGGCGTCGCCTCAGAGCATCTGTCTTTGACGCAGGAGTTTTTGGCGACGATGCTGGGCGTCCGTCGCTCGGGCGTCACGGAGGCCGCCCTCAGGCTTCAAAGCCACGGCTTGATCCGTTATTCGCGCGGCTCCGTAGAGATTCTTGACCGCGAGGGCCTGGAACAATCCGCCTGCGAATGCTACCGAATGGTCAAGGACGAATACGACCGCCTGCTCGGCTAAAGAAATTAACAGGGATAGACAGGATGGTCAGGATAAGAGAAGAACTATTGCTTCTCTTTTATCCTGACCATCCTGTCTATCCCTGTTTTAATTCTTATGGCTTGTTGAGGACGTACTTGACGATCTTGTAGCGGTTGCGCTGGCTGGCGAAGATTTCGTTGCGGTCGTTGATGGCGACGCCGAAGATGACCTCGTTTTTGGCGAAGGAGTCCACGAAGCGGCCGTCTGCGTCAAAGACCTCTATGCCCCGGCCCAAGTCGCAGACGTAGACGCGCCCCTGCCCGTCAATATCTATATCGTCCGGCGATTTGAGCTGTCCGGGCTGGTCGCCGTCGCCGCCGAAACGATTGATGAAACGTGCGTCGGGCCCAAACTTGAAGACGCTCTCTTCCGTTCTGTCCAGGGCGTAGATGTGACCCTGGCCGCTCACGGCCAGCGCGTCAAAGTGCAGGTACTCGCCCGTCTTTTCTCTGGCGTCTATGACGCTCTTGACGGAGCCGTCCGGGCCTATGTGGACTAGAAAGTAGTTGGCGGCGATGGCGTAGAGGCTGCCGTCGAGGGCGACGAACACGTCCGAGTAGTTCTGGCGAAAACCGGCCCCACCACGTTTTTCGACTTCGCCGAGCGATTGGCCCGTCACGCCCACATAGCGCGTGATCGAGCCCCCTTGCACAACGTAGACGTTGCCTTTGCGGTCGGCCGCAAATCCCGACACAGGCTTCTTCGGGTCAACCATCCACTGCGTCAGGAACTTGCCCTGCGAGTCGAAGACCTGCACGCGCCCGCCTATGTATTCGGCCGCGTAGATGTGGCCCCCTGCATCTACGGCCACACTGCGCGTGTCCTTGAACTGTCCCGCGCCGATGCCTTCCGATCCGAATTCGAGCGCCACGCGAGCAAAGCCGGAAGCGTCGGGCTGAGCGCCGGGCGTCGTCACACCGCCCGTCGTCTTCACTTTCTGAGAGAAGAAATATGCCGCGCCTCCGCCAAAGAGAAGAAAGGCTCCGACGACGATGACCGTCAGGATGAGGAAGTAAACCAGGCAGCGCCCGCCGCCGCTCTTCTTCGGAACCGCAGCCCCATGCATGAGGCCCGGCTGGCGTAGGTGATGCTGTTGGGCGGGATGCCCGGACGAGACCGGGCCCCGCGTGAAAGCGACGGGCTCGCCGCGCTCTATGCGCTCGACGGCCTCCTTGGCCTCTTTGAGTCCGACGCCGAAGGTCTCGCGATAGAGCTTGATGGCGGCGATCTTATTGCCGCTGCGGGCCAGTTGGGCCACCTCGGCGACCTTAAGCGCCTGGTCTATGACGGGAGCGAAGCCACTGCCCGACGGTTCGACCGGGCCCTGGCCCACCGAGCGCCCGCCGCGCAGCTCTTCCGGCAGGATGACACTGTTCTCGCAGTATGGACAGCGCATAGTCACCAGGTCGCCGCCCGGAAAATCGAGCGGCGCGGCGCACATCGGACACTTAAATGAGGTCGGCATCAATCATCCTTCACTCTGAAATTTCTCTCCGGGCGAAGACCATTATAGCCTACACAGAGATTCAACGGTGGACGGCCCAACCGAACTGCTCTTGCCGAAACGGGCATGTGCTAAGATGAGACGGATGAGATACCTGCTCGCGCTTTCCTTATCGCTGCTCTTAGTCTTCGTCTGTGCCGGTCTCGCCTGGGCCCAGCAGAACAGGTGCACGCTCACGGCGACGCAAGCGCCGGAGCTTGGCGGCCTGCGCCTCTCTATGACCGAAGAGCAGGTGAGAGCGCGCTTCAAGGTCATAGAAGTAGAGCCGGTGGACGAGTTCAAGGTGGAGCGACTGCGCCTCGCTCAGAGCGGCGGCCGGCCCGGAGCAGACGCGATGAGGGACATCTCAGTTGACCTGATCGGAGGCAAGGTGGTCGCCATTCGCCTAGTCTATAACCCTGCCCCCGTCTCGAAAAATCAGCAGGAGTTGGCCGAAGAGTTGTCCAGGTCTTTGAGACTGCCCTCGGCCTGGAAGCCGGTCGGCGTCGGCTCGATGGTGACAGGCATGTTGATGGAGTGCGCGGGCTTTAAGCTGAGCGCCAATATGATCGGCGGCAGAATCCCGGTCGTCTACCTCTCCTCGCTTGAGGCGGAGACGACGCTCATGCGCCGCCAGGCCGAAAGGGAAAGAAGGCTGCGCGACTTCTTCAAGCAGTGATGGCTGTTGCTGTGGCTAGGTGGTTGAGACAGGAAGCGACTGCGGGTTGTTGAGCTGGTAGATGGCCTCCATGATCGACGAGCGCACGGCTATGGGCAGCGAGTCGCGCGTCGAGAGGTAACGGAAGGCGTGTAGTATCTCCTGACGGCCGCTCAGGGCCAGCAGCTTGACTAGCGCGAGGCGAACTTCCGTGCTCGGGTGCTCCTCTATGGTCTCGATCAGAGATCGGACTTCGCCCGACCTGGCCATCAGCGAGAGCACCAGTAGCGCATCGTAGGCCCGCTCGCCGCTCGCGTGGCTCAGGTCGCTGATGGCCTCGCCAGCCATTCCCGAAGAGGCAATCGCCTCGCCGACACGACGGCGTCGCTCGGGCGAAGCGTCTCGCATCAGCCGTTTGAAAGAGGCTGCGCGGTCTGCGCTGAAGTTGAAGAGCGAGCGCGCCGCAGCGTCCCTGACCTGCTGCGAGGGGTCGTCAAAGGCCGCGCCGATTCGGCCAAACGCCTCGTCGCTCAAGAAGTCCGCCAGGCCGAGCACGCCCGCCGAGCGTTCGTTAACATCCTCGCTGCCGAGATGCTTCAAAATCTCGCTCGGAATGGCTGAGCCGTCCGTGGCCGCCGGAGCCGGACTCTCGTCAAAGCCGGGTTGGCCTTCAAGCGATGGGCCCACTGTGACGACCGTTGCTGTGGGCCCATCGTTTGCGGGCCACGCCGTCTCCTCCGACTCCGGCTCCGAGGCTTCTCTGCCGATCTCCTGCGCGTCGCGCGGGCCGCCCTCGTCATCCGCGTCACGAGCCTCAAACGTCTCTCCGGGGCTTTCAGGAAGCAGAGCCGTCGTCTCCGCTTCCACCGTCGTCTCTTCTTCTGATTTAGTGCTCGGAGTGCTGCTCGGCTCTAAGGCGCGGCGACGGCGAGAGGCGACGTAGGCCCAGGCGCTCGTGAGCAGTAGCAGCAGAGCTATCACGAGCGGAAGCCAGTAGCGCGTCGCGCCCGTGCCGGTAGATGCAGACGAAAGTGTGGGAGAGACGGCGGGCGCAGCCCTGTCGTCTGCGTGCGACGGCGCAGTCGTGGCCGGGCTGACGGTCGAAGGCGCAGGCGATTGCGCGGGCGTCCCTGCCGTCGAGCCCCCAGCGACCGTCACTTCCGCGACCGGCTTAACAGTACCGGGCTGCGCCGTAGCGGCGGGCATCGAATTGTGGTTGGCCAGGGGCGTCTGCGTCGTGCCCGCGCGCGTCTGGTTTGTTTGAGAAGCTTTGGCGGCGAGAGATTGTGAGGAGACGGCGGCCGTTGTTTGCCCGGAGGGGGCATTAGAGATGGCCTGCTCGGGGGTGCTGAAGACCACGTCCAGGCGGTTGTGCTGCTGGTCAACCCTGGCCTTCGTGCCCGGACGAATGCGGAATGAGAGGACTGTGTCTTCGCCGCGCCGCTCGACCTGCACGCCGTCGAAGCCTCGCCCGCGAAGGTTGCTGCGCAGGCGCGGCGCATCCGCTTTCGGAATGACTACGACGAAGCGGTCGCCCTGCCGATAGGCCGAATAATCGCTGAGCGGCGCGTTGTAGGTGACGGTCACACGCGAGCCGTCGGGCCCGTCTTCCTGGCGCACGGGCGCTAGGCCCTTCTTCTGCGGCTGCGGCCTCTGCGTATTTGAAGAATCACGCCCGCGCTGGGCCCATACGCCTGGGGACTCGACGCACGCCATAAGGATGAAGAGGACGAAGAGAGAAGCAGGAGCAAGACGGGGACGGACGGAGGATAAGATGGGGAGCACTAAGCCTCTCATTGAACTGGCTGAACAGGAAAAACGGCTGCCGCCTGGCAAACACTCGAAACGCTATCCGGCTTGATGGGCCGATTATACGCAAGCGTGCCGGGGAATTGAAAGAGGATTCGACCGGCGGCGGCGGAGTTTTGCTTTCGGCCCGGAAGGCTAATGCAGGAAGAGACCTCTCTCGATGATCGTTTCCAGATTGCGGCCGTGAAAGGTGCGCTCGAACGAGGTTCCGACCAGCCCCGGCTTCAAGCACTGCTCAAGGCCGATCTCCATGATCGCCTCCTTGCTCGCCTCCTTCGTCTCTGTCGAAAGGCGCGCGCGTCTCGCCTGCTCCTCAAGGCTGTTCAGGTAGTGCAGGGCGTGCTCCACGGTCTCGCGGCCGAGCACGCCCAAGTGCCCTTCTATGACGCGGCCGCGCCGGCGTCTGTCGAGGCGTTCGAGCGCCCTGCGCGCCAGGTCTGGCGTCGAGTAGCGCAGGTAGACCAGATTGCCGACGATGTTGTCGCCGACAAAGAGCAGGTCTGCGCCGGGGACATCTATGTTGATCGTGCTCATCGTGTGGCCGGGGTTGTAGAAGATGTCCAGCAGGTAAGCGCCCCAGCGCATCCGCAACGAGTCGGAGAGCAGGATGTCCGGCTCGCGGAAATGCATCTTCTCCTCTTCGGTGCGAAACTTTTCGGCGTCGAAGGTGTGCGTGTAGTTCTGGTGGGCCATGACAGAGGCTTTGGGGAAGAGCTTCAAGGCCGCCAGGTGGTCGCTGAAAAAGTGCGTGCAGATGATGAAGCGCACGCGCTTTTTCAGCTCCCCCTCGACAAAGGCGCGTAAAGCTTCGGCGTCCGCGCGGCTCGCCATCGCGTCAATCAGGAGCGCCTCTTCGTCGCCGCCCGTGATGACCGTCGAATTGGACGAGAAAGCCTTGCCCACAAGAGTATAGACATCAGGTGCTACTTGTTCGACGCGCATTGGCCCATCACTCCTTCACAGTCCCGGCCGGGATCGAAGATTATTTGTTTCGCCCTTCACGAGCGACTATGTTATGCTCCGAGCGTTGATAAGGCAAATTGATTGTTCTCACGGTTTCGATGAGGCATGCTCATAGACGGAAATGAGGTATGGCAGAGATGAAATTGGAGATTCGTCACTTCAAGCTGATTAAAGCGATTGCCAGGGAAGGGAGCGTGACCAGGGCCGGCAGTCGCCTGCACCTGACGCAATCGGCTCTGAGCCATCAACTGCGCGACGCGGAAGAGAAGCTCGGCGTGCAGCTCTTCACGCGACTGAACAAGAGGATGATTCTGACGCCTGCCGGAGAGCGGCTGCTCGCTTCGGCCGACGCCGTGCTCGACGAGATCAAGCGGGCCGAAGAGGACATCCGGCAGATCGCTCTCAGCCGCGAAGGCATCCTGCGCCTGAGCACGGAATGCTATACCTGCTATCACTGGCTGCCGTCGATGCTGAAGTCCTTTCAGCAGAAGTTCCCGCGCATAGAGGTGCAGATCATGGTCGAGGCGACGCGCCGTCCTTTGGAAGCTCTGCTCGACGGCAAGCTGGATTTGGCCATCGTCAGCTCGCCCGTGCGCAACAGCAAGCTCGTCTGCAAGCCGCTCTTTCAGGATGAGCTGGTGACGATCATGCGGCCGGATCACCCGCTCGCCTCGCGCCCCTACATGCGCGCGCAGGATTTCGCCGACGAGCACCTGATCGTCTATCACGTCCCGAAGGAAGAGAACACCATCTTTCGTAAAGTCCTGATGCCGGCGGGCGTTACACCTAAGCGCGTCTCGCAGGTGCAGTTGACCGAAGCGGTCATCGAGATGGTCAAGGCCGGACTCGGCATCAGCGTCATGGCGCGCTGGGCCGTCGCGCCGCAGATCGCAGCGGGCACACTCAAGGCCGTGCCGCTCCTGAGCCGTGGCTTTCACCGCCAGTGGAGCGCGGCGATGCTCCGGAACAAGAGCGCGCCCGCCTACCTCGAAGCCTTCGTCGAGCTGCTGGGGAACAATTCACTGCCCGTCGAGCGTAAAGACGGCAGGAAGAGAGTCAAGGCTGCCGGCCTTCCGGCCTGGTACGAGCTGGCCGGATAAAGAGCTCAGGAGAAGAGAAGGAGAAGCGTATGGCCCAACACATAGGCATCGTCGCTTGTAGCGCGGAGGGCGCGGCGCTCTGTTACCGGACGATCTGCCTCGAAGCCCTCTCGCTGATGGGCGAGCACAACCATCCGGAGATGACCATGAACTCCATCCCCATGGCCCGGCACATGGAGCATCTCCGTACGGATGACTGGGAAGGGGTGGCCGCATTGATGCTTGAGTCGGCGCGCAAGGTGGCCGGGGCCGGGGCAGCCTTCGCCATCTGCCCGGACAACACCTGTCACCAGGCCCTTCCATACCTCGTCCACACGTCGCCGATCCCCTGGCTGAACATCGCCGAGGTGGTCGCCGCAGAAGCCGGCCGCCGTGGCTTCAAACGTCTGGGCATCCTCGGAACAAAGTATTTGATGGAAGGGCCCGTCTACCCGTCCGCATTGACGAAGTACGGAATAAGCGGCGAGATTCCTGACGCAGGCGCGCGCGAACGGATCAATAACATAATCTTCAAAGAGCTGGTGAACGCCGTCTTCACAGAAGAGTCGCGCCGCTATTTCAACGAGGTGATGGAAGAGCTGAAGGGGCGCGGCTGTGACGCGGCCGTGCTCGGCTGCACGGAAATTCCCCTCATCGTTCGCCCGGACGATGCGCCGCTCCCGACGCTCGATTCGACACGCCTGCTCGCCAGAGCGGCGCTGCTGCGGAGCCTCTCAGGGACGTTGGGTGAAAGAAGCCTTGCGGCGGGCGATCAATAATCCTTTTCCTCTCGTGGGCCCACAGCGGCCACTCTCCCGCCCCGGCAAGCCGGAACGACGGGCGTGTGGAAGCTTGCGCGCCGAGCGCGAATAACTTACCTTTCCGGGCACGGGAGGAATGCTCTATGCGCAGAACTTTAGCTTTGGCCCTTGTCCTTGCGATGGCCGCTCTGTCGGCAGGGTGTGGGAGGTCGCAGACGGCCGACACTGCCAATAATGCCAACGGAGGCGACGGCGTGACGGGCCCAAGCCAGACTGTCAGCAACTCTAATATGGCCCCGACGGGCGGGCCCGGGCCGGAGCCGGAGAACGCCGGCTCGGTCGGCAAAGGCGGGAGCGAAAACAAGGGCGGCGCAGACAATAGTAGTAAGAAGAAGTAGCCGCCCGCCGCTCAAGCCACAGACGGAAGTCACAGGCGGAAGCAGACCACACACGCATGGCGTCAGATGTTGACTCTCTACCGACGAAACACAGCACTCATTCTTATCCTCGTCGCGCTCCTCTGCTCATCATTGCTCGGAGGGTGCTCGGGGGGCGCGCGCCGCAGTGACGCAAAGCAACTGACGCTCGCCGTCAACTCGGGCGTCGAGGGCGACGCGCTCAAACAGGCCGCGCGCGATTACGAAGCGCAGACGGGCGTCCACATACAGATAGCGGAATTCCCTTACGCCAATCTCTTCGAGAAGGAACTGGTTGATCTGGGCGCTGGCACGGGCGCTTACGACCTGATAATGCTCGACGACCCGTGGTTCCCGAAGTTCGCCTCGCAGGATGTCCTGACGGAGCTGACGCCGCTCTTTCAGAAGCATGGGGCGGCGGGGCCGGATGAAGACTTCGTCCCCGCTTCGATTGCGCTCTGCCGTCACCCGTACCAGACGGGCGCGCTCTACGCTCTGCCCTACGTCGGCAACTCGCAGCTCTTCTTCTACCGCAAAGACCTTTTCGAGAAGCATAACCTGAAGGGCTTAGCGACGTGGGCGGACGTTTTGGCGGCGGCGCAGAAGATCAACGAGCAGGAAGGGACGGGCGCGCCGGGCGGAGGCAAAGTTTACGGCTACGTGATGCGGGCCGCGCAGGGCAACGCGGCGGTCGCAGACTTCATGCCGATCTTCTGGGCCTTCGGCGCTGAGATGTTCGACTCGGCGGGCCGTCCGCAGGTCAACAGCGCGGAAGGCATCGGCGCGCTCAAGTTCATGTTGGAGCTTGGACGCTACGCGCCGCCCGGCTACGCCAGCTATGGCGCAGACGAAGTCTCGGCGCACCTGCTGCAAGGGACGGCGGCGATGTCTATTAACTGGCCCGCCTGGATCGGCTCTTTCGACGACGCTGCGAAATCGAAAGTGACGGGGAAGATGGCTTTCACGGATATGCCTGGCGCGCGCCAGCCCGGCCGCGCAGAGATAGGCAACTGGCTGATTGCCATCCCGCGTGATTCCAAAAACAGGGAGGCGGCCTTCGACTTTCTCCTGTGGGCGACGAGCGCCGAGCAGATGAAGCGCTCGGCCCTGCGCGGCAATCCGCCCACGCGCCGCTCAGTCTTTCGAGACGCGGAGCTGGTCGGGAAATTCCCGGCCTACCCTGTGCAGTTGCGCTCGCTGGAAAACTCTCGGCCTCGGCCGCGCACCCCGCTCTGGAACGAGATAGAGAACGCCTTCGGCATCTTTCTCTCGAAGGCCAACGCGGGCGAGCTGTCGCCGGAAGAGGCCATGAACCAGGCCAACGCCGAGATCACAAGGATCATCGAGAGCGGACGATGAGAGGCCGTCAACTGTTTGCTGCCAGCTACGAGCGCGCTCTGCCCCTGCTGCTCGTCGCGCCGACGGTGGCCGTGCTGCTGTCGCTCTCAATCTATCCTCTGCTCTATGCCGTGCGGGTGAGCCTGCAAAAAGGTTTGGGCCAGGGCGCGCGCCTCTCCTTCGAGAACTTCACGCGCCTCGTCTCGGACGGCTTCTTTCTCTCGGCGCTCGCGCACACCCTTCTCTTTGCGCTCGTGGCGCTGACGCTGGAATTCCTGCTCGGCCTCTCGCTCGCGCTGCTTTTGAATAGAGAGATGAGAGCGCGCAGTTTGTGGCGTGCGCTGCTGCTCGTGCCGCTGATGCTGCCGCCAGTGGTGGTCGGCGTGGTCTGGCGCTTGATGCTCAACCCGAACTTCGGAGCCGTCAACGGGACGCTGAAGAGTTTGGGGATCGGGACGGAGGCGCTCACCTGGACGGCTTCTCCTAAGCTGGCCTTCGCTTCCGTCATCGCCGTCGATGTGTGGCAGTGGACGCCGTTTGTCTTCCTGGTGCTGCTCGCGGGCTTGCAGGCCATCCCGCAGGAGCCTTACGAAGCGGCGCGCGTGGACGGCTCAAGCCCGTGGCAAACCTTCAGGCACGTCACGCTGCCGCTCTTGAAGCCTGCGATCCTGATTGCGCTGCTCTTGAGGACGATGGACTTGCTGCGAGTCTTCGACCAGATATTCATTCTGACCGAAGGGGGCCCGGGCTTCGCCACAGAGACGATCAGCCTGTACATCTATCGCGCGGCCTTCCGCTTCGGCAACTTCGGTTATGCGGCGGCGATGTCTTTCGTGCTGCTGATCGTGACGAACGCGATCAGCCTGCTCTACATCCGGCTGCTTGAGCGAAGGGAGGATACGCTGTGAGCGCGCGGCCCTTCGGTTCGAGGATGGAGCCGCGCGCCGACGCTCCGGCTCGCAGGCACGCGCGACGCGCGACGCTTGAGCCGGTGCTACGGTACGCGCTCCTCTGCCTCGCCGTGCTCCTGACGCTTGGGCCCGTCTACTGGATGGTCACGATGTCGCTCAAGAGCGAGGTAGACCAGTTCGCAGTGCCGCCGCGATGGATAGGCTTTACGCCGACGCTCGCGCATTACCACGACGCCTTTTTGGCGCGCTCCTTCGGCCTCTATCTCGTCAACAGCCTGGTGGTCTCGGTCGCTTCGACCGTGTGCGCGATGGTGCTGGGGACGCTCGCGGCCTACGGCCTGGCGCGGTTTCGCTGGCCGCGCAAGATGGGGAAGCGGCTTTCGCTCTGGATACTCTCGACCAGGATGTTTCCGCCCATCGTGACGGCCGTGCCGCTCTTCCTGATGATGCGAGATGTGGGGCTGCTCAACACGAGGCTCGCGCTCGTCATCGTCTACACGGCCTTCAATCTGCCCTTCGTGGTGTGGATGATGCGTGGGTTTTTCGACGAGATTCCGCGCGAGCTGGAAGAGGCCGCGCGCGTGGACGGCGATTCAAGACTCGGGGCGCTCCGCAGAGTAGTCTTGCCGCTCGTCGTGCCGGGCTTGGCCGCCACAAGCATCTTCTGCCTGATCGTCTCCTGGAACGAGCTGCTGCTCGCGCTCATCCTGACGCAGACGGACGCGGCCATGACCTTGCCCGTCGGCATCGCGGGCCGGGTCACCCAGTACGAAATCAAGTGGGGCGTGATGAGCGCCGCCGGAGTCGTCGCCATGATGCCCATACTCGTCTTCGCCCTCGCAGTTCAAAGATACCTCGTGCGCGGCCTCTCGCTCGGCGCGGTGAAAGGATAAGAGAACAGTGGCGAGTGACAAGTGAGGAGTGACCAGCAAGCAAGAAAGAGGCTTTTCACTCGTCACTCGCCACTCGTCACTCATCACTGCTTTATGGATGTGAGGTTCGAGAGCGTGACGAAGAGGTTCGGGCCGTCGCTGGTGGTGGACGGGCTGAGCCTGTCTATCGAGGACGGCGAGTTCGTCGTGTTGCTGGGCCCATCGGGCTGCGGCAAGACGACGACCTTGAGAATGCTCGCGGGATTGGAAGACGCCTCGGCCGGGGACATCTACATCGGCGAGGAGCGCGTCAACGACATCCCGACGCAGCATCGTGACGTGGCGATGGTCTTTCAGAGCTACGCGCTCTACCCGCACATGACGATTGCGGAAAACATAGCCTATCCGCTGCGGGTGCGACGGATGGCGCGCGAGGAGACGGCTCGGCGTGTCGAGCGCGTCGCCGCGATGCTCGAAATCAAAGGCTTGCTCGCGCGCCGCCCGCGCGAGCTTTCGGGGGGCGAGCGCCAGCGCGTTGCCCTCGCGCGGGCCATCGTGCGCGAGCCGCGCGTCTATCTGATGGACGAGCCGCTCTCGAACCTGGACGCACGACTGCGCGTGCAGATGCGCGGAGAGCTGAAGCGATTACAGCACGAGCTGGGGACGACGGCCCTGTACGTGACGCACGATCAGGCGGAGGCCATGACCCTCGCCCACCGCGTAGCGGTCATGCGCGGGGGCCGCCTTCAGCAATTCGACACGCCGATGAATATCTATCATCGTCCCGCCAATCGCTTCGTCGCGGAGTTCGTCGGCAGCCCCGCCATGAACTTTATCGAAGGCCGGGCCGACGCTGCCTCGCGCGCGTTCACGAGCGGCCCCGTCGCGCTCGGCTTATCCGAGCAGCAGCTTGATAGGATAGGCGGGCGCGAGCGCGTCACCCTCGGCGTGAGGCCCGAACACATAGGGCTCTCGACCGTCGAGCGCGAAGGATACCTGGCAGCGCGTGTCTACGTCACGGAGCTGATGGGCAACGAGACGCTGGTTTTCTTCAAGCTCGGAGAAGAGAGGCTGATTGCGCGCGCCCCGGCCGACTTTCGCGCGGAGCCGGAAGCAGCCGTCTGGGCCCACTTCGAGATGGAGCGAGCGGAATTCTTCGACGCCGAGTCGGGCGAAGCTCTAAGATGAGGGAACAGGGCGGAGACTTTTTTGAGGAGAAGCGGATGAGACTGGCACTGAACGGCGCGACGACGATGAAAGCAGAGCTCGTGGAAGACATTCGCGTGGCGAGCGCGGCCGGGTTCGATTGCCTGGAAATATGGGCCGCCAAGCTGCGCCGCTTCCTCCGATCAGGCACGACGGCCGAGCTTAAAGAGCGGCTCGACGAGGCTGGCCTTGAGCCCTACAGCATAAATTCCATAGAGCACATCACCTTCAGAACCGACGAGGCGCGCGCACGGCTTTTGGAAGAGTGCGAAGAGTTGTGCCGTATCGCTTCCGAGATCGGCTGCCCCTACGTGGTCGTCGTGCCGAGCCCACGGCCAGAGGGCGCGAGTTGGCCCGACGTGGTCGAAGAGTCCGTCAAGGTGCTCACGGAGCTTGGGCGCATGGCCGAGCGGCACGGCGTCGCGCTCGCGTTCGAGTTCCTGGGCCAACCCGGTTGCAGCGTTCGGACTCTCGCCGAGGCCGACGAGATAGTCAAGCGCGTGGCGCGGCCCGGCATAGGTCTCGTCATCGACAGCTTTCATTTCTACGCCGGGGGCTCAAAGCTTTCCGACATAGAGGAACTGGACGCCGAAAGGCTCTTTATCTTTCACATCAACGATGCCGAAGACCGTCCGCGCGAAGAGCTTGAGGATAAGCACCGGCTGCTGCCTGGCCTCGGCGTTCTTCCGCTGCGCGAGATCGCGGCCGCGCTCAGGCGCATAGGCTATGACAAGGTCACGAGCGTAGAGATATTCAGGCCGGAATACTGGGAACTGAACCCCTTGGATCTGGCGCGCGAGGCGCACGCGGCGACGCGCCGCGTGCTCGGAGAATAAGAGGCGACGCGGATGGAACAGATCAAAATAGGAATCATCGGCGCGGGTTACATCGGCGGCGTGCATGCCGCCGTGCTCGCGCGGGACGAGCGCGTGCGCGTCGTGAGCGTCATGGACGTAGACCCAGAGCGCGCAGCACGTCTCGCGCTCTCCTGCGGCGCTCAAGCGGCGCGCGACGCCGAAGAGTTGATGAAGGCTTGCGAGGCAGTCTACATCACGACGCCGAATACGCAGCACACTGCGCTTGCCGTTGCGGCCGCCCGCGCAGGGCTGCATGTCTTTTGTGAGAAGCCGATGGCGACGAGCCTTGAGGATGCGCGCTCGGTGCTCGGAGCGGCCCGCAAGAGCGGCCGCGTCTTTCAGGTCGGCCATAATCGCCGCTTCGCTCCCGTCTACCGCAAGCTCAAAGAGTTGATCGCCGCAGAGGGCGCGCAAGCGCACTCGGCCCACATCAAGATGAATCGCGGCGAGCTGATTAACCCTCCGTGGGTCGGGGACGCCGGCGTGACGGGCGGCTTTCTCTACGAGACGACCATACACATGTTCGACATGATGCGCTTTCAATTCGGTGAAGTTGAAGAGCTGTACGCCGTCGGCTCGCGCCATGAATACGCGGAAGTGGACGACTTCTCAGTGCTCCTGCGCTTCGCCGGCGGCATGCACGCCACTCTTTGCTCCTCTGCCGACGCGGGCTGGCTCTTTCCCTTCGAGCGCATAGAGGTCTTCTCTCATCACTCGACCATCGTGACGCGCGAGATGGAGAGTATCACTTACAGCACGGGGCTCGAAGGCCATCACACGACGCATTCCATGCACCAGCTCTCCAAAGAAGAGAAGTGGGGCTACGCGCAGGAAGACCGTGCCTTCGTCGATGCCATCGTGCAGGGAAGCGAGGCGAGCGTCACTGCGCTCGACGGCTACAGATCGGTAGAGCTTGTGGACGCCTGCTACCGCTCGGTCAGAACGGGCGAGCATGTGAGATTCAGCGGCTTCTGAAGCTTCCGTTTTCCTCTGTCTATCTCCTGTCGGGCGGCACGGCCCCCGCGTTGCCGTTGATGAAGCGGTCGAACCAGTAGACTTGCCAGTTGAGGCTCTCTACGAGGTGGCGCGGCTCGCCCGTGCGCGTCAGGTTGTGATTCTCGCGCGGGAAGATGACCAGCTCCGTCGTCACGCCGAAATGTTTTAAGGCGCGATACCACTGCTCGCCCTGTTCTATGGGCACGCGCAGGTCGTTGTCGGAGTGAAGAACGAGCGTCGGCGTCCTGACGTTTCGCGCGTACTTCAGAGGCGAGCGCTCCCAGTAGAGGTCGAACTTCTCGAAGAGGTCGCCGCCGAAGTCTGCCTTGTGGCCGTAAGCATAATCGCGCGTCCCTTCGTCGCTGATGAAGTTCGAGACGCTACGCAAGGTCACGGCGGCCTTGAAGAGATTGGTATGGCCCACTATCCAGTTCGTCATGAAGCCGCCGTAGCTGCCGCCCGTCACGCCCAGACGCTCGCGGTCAACCCAGGGGTATCGCTGTAGCGCGGCCTCCACGCCGTTCATGATGTCCACGTAATCCTTGCCGCCCCATTCGCCTTCGATGGCGCGCTCGAACCTTTGGCCGTACCCCGTAGAGCCGCGCGGGTTCGTGTAGAAGACGGCCCAGCCGCGCGCAGCATAGACCTGGAACTCGTGGAACCAATCGACGCCGTACATCGAGGCCGGGCCTCCATGAATGTTGAGGATCATGGGATACTTCCTTCTCGGCTGCCACCCGACAGGCTTGACGAAAAAGCCGTCCACGTCCAGGCCGTCCGCCCCCTTGTAGGTGAAGCGCTCCACGTCCTGAAGCTGTAGCTTGGCCCAGAGCCCCTGGTTCAGATTGGTCAGCCGTCGCTCGCCCCTTGCATCCAGGTCGGCCACGTAGAGGTCGTCCAGGTGCTTGAAGTCGTTGACCGTGTAAGTCATCCTCCCGCCGCGCGGGCTGATGTCCATGTTGCGCACGGCGCGTGGGCCCACTGTGATGGGCCGCGCCTCTCTGGAAGAGAGGCCCGCGCGGAACAGTTGATATTCGCCGCGCACGCCTGCGCCGAAATAGAGCGAGCGTCCGTCGGGTGACCATTCGAGGTCGGAGGGAATCAAGTCCAGGTCTTTGACGGCGAGGGTGGAGGCAGCGCCGCCCGCGCTCGGCGCGAGCCAGATTTTCGGATGATCGCGCTCCGTGACGCTGCCCGTGAAGGCTATGGTCTTGCCATCGGGCGACCAGCGCGGCGACTCGTCCTGCTCCGCATGATCGGAGATTTTCACGAGCGGCCCGCCCGCGACATTAATCACCCACACGTCCGTATTGCGGCTCTCTTCGTAGGCGCGGCCCGTGCGGTCTGAGACGAAAGCCAGGCGCTTGCCGTCCGGCGACCATTGCGGGTCACGATCATCCCAATCATCGCCGGAAGTAAGCTGCGCGGCTTGTCCGCTCTTTACGTCCACGATCCAGATATGCGTGCGCTTGTCGTCGAACCAGCCCGTGTCGTTCGTCTTGTAGAGCTGCTGCGAGTAGTGGCGCACGTCGCTGCGCTCACGATTTTCGGGGCGCGAGTCGCTTGGGCCCGTGCGGCTCAGGACGGCCAGGCGCGTGCCGTCCGGCGACCACTGAAAAGCGTCCGCGCCGTTCTTGAGGTCTGTCACGCGGCGCGCCTCGCCTCCGCTCATCGAGAGGACATAGACCTGCTTCTTCGGCCTGTTGGCCGCCGCCGCACCTTCGCTCGCGGCGGCTGCGTCCGCCACGCCCGGACGAGAAGAGATGAAGGCCAACGCTTGACCGTCCGGGCTCCACTGGGGCGAAGACGAGTCCTGCGGGCTGGTCGTGAATTGCCAGGGCGCGCGCGTGCCGTCGGTCGCAACCATCCAGACGGATGAGCTGCGCCGGTTCTGCTTTCGATCCACGGTCGTCAGGACGTAGGCGACCAGTTTTCCGTCCGGCGAAATGCGCGGCTCGCGCAGGAACTCGAAGGCGTAATAATCTTCGGGCGTGATGCCGCGCGGCTGCTCGGACGGCTGCGCCGCTACGGCCAGCGTCGTGAACAAGAGCAACAGCACGCCGTATAGTCTCGTCGTAACCCTCATCTCCTATCTTCTCTCTCCTTAAACGTATTGCCCGGCGGCGTAGGCAGAGGCCCACGCCCACTGGAAGTTGTAGCCGCCGAGCTGGCCCGTCACGTCCACGACCTCGCCTATGAAGTAGAGGCCGGGCACTCGTCGCGCCTCCATCGTGCGTGATGACAATTCATCCGTGTCTACGCCTCCGGCCGTCACCTCAGCCTTCCTGTAGCCTTCGGTTCCGTCCGGATAAAGACGCCAGTCGTGCAGCGCGCGCGCAATCTCCGCCAGCTCTTTTGTAGAGTAACGATTGAGGGGCCTGGACGGAGCATACAGGTTAGACCATGCGTGAGCAAAACGGCGCGGCAGGTGTTGGCCCAGGAGGTTCGCCAGCTCCATCCCGGAGCGGCGCTTGCTTTCCAGTAGAGAGAGCGCGTCAGCCTCCGGCAGCAGGTTAATGGAGATCGGCTCTCCGCGCTTCCAGTAGGACGAGATTTGCAGGATGGCCGGGCCGCTCACGCCTCTGTGCGTGAGCAGAATGTTTTCGCGAAATTGCGCTCCGCCGCCCGAGACCACTGCGTCTACGGAAACGCCGCTCAGGGCCTTCAGCTCTTCCAGTTTGTTCGGGGCGAAGGTGAGGGGAACGAGCGCGGGCCGCGTCTCGACGAGCGCCAGGCCAAAGCGGCGCGCCAGACTGTAGCCGAAATCCGTCGCGCCCGTGGGCGGAACGGAGAGGCCGCCAGTGGCTACGACGAGCGCCTCGGACGAGAAGATGCCCTGGTTCGTCTCGACCGTGAACCGGGCGTTCTTCTCCACTCCGGAGACGCGGCAGTTGAGACGTATCTCGACGCCCGCGCTCTCGCATTCATCCAGGAGCATGCGGATGATGCGGCGCGAGCTGTCGTCACAGAAGAGTTGGCCCAGCTTCTTTTCGTGATAGGGGATGCGGTGGCGTTCGACCAGTTCTATGAAGTCGCGAGGCGTGTAGCGCGCGAGCGCAGACTTGGCGAAATTGGGATTGGCCGAGAGGAAATTGTCGGGCCCGGTGTTGAGGTTGGTGAAGTTGCAGCGGCCTCCGCCGGAGATGACTATCTTCTTTCCGACGCGCTCGGAGTGTTCGATGACCAGGGTGCTGCGGCCGCGCTTGCCAGCCTCTATGGCGCAGAAGAGGCCGGCCGCGCCGCCGCCCAGAACTATCACGTCCCTCTGCACACTCGGTTTCATCCTTTCTTCTCTTGAGCTTGGGCCGCTCTGTAATGCTAGAATACGGGCGCGCTCTTAAACTACCAAACCGAAATCGAGGAGAAGCGAAACGTTTATGCTGAAGGAAGGCGATGCTGCGCCGGATTTCGAGGCGCGCGAGGAGCGAGCGAGATGAGCGAAGCAGACGAGCAGAAGATACGCGCGGTCGTGCAGCAAGAGCTTTTGGGGATTATCGGCGATGCGCAGGAGTCCCTGGGCGCGACTAAAGACCCGACCGGCATAGCCAAAAGGGCCCTGGAAGGCTTGGCTAACGTGATTCGCAAGCGCCAGCCGGGAGGCGACGCCAAGCCGCAGGAGTAAAGAGAGCACGCGCGCGCGCGGCAGTTCAAAAGAGGAGCGGGGCCGCAGGCTTCTGAAGAGCAGCTCATGCCCCGCCCGGCAAATTCGACGTTTGATGCGGGAGATGATTCCGGAATGGCATTGATCGGGGCCAACGAGCTGAAACGCAAGATGCTCATCACTGTAGACAACCAGCCTTACACTGTCGTCGAGGTCTTCTTCGCTTCGCCGACGGCGCGCGGCGCGGCGACCATGGTGCGGACTAAGCTGCGCCACCTGTTGACGGGCGCTGTGCAGGAGCGGAGCTTTAAGTCGAGCGAGAAATTTGCCGAGCCGGACGTGCAGCTTGTCCCGGCCTCCTTTCTCTACGCCGACGGCGAAGGCTTTCATTTCATGGACGAGTCAACCTACGAGCAGTTCGCCTTCACGCCGGAGCAGGTCGGCGACGACCGCGCCTACTTGAAAGAAGGAACGACCGTGCAGGTCTTGAAGTATAACGGCGCGGCCGTCTCTCTACAGTTGCCGCAGTACGTCGAGCTGAAGGTCGCATCCACGGAGCTGGGCGCGCGCGGCGATACGGCTGCGGGCGGCGCAACCAAGCAGGCGACGCTGGAAACGGGCCTGGCCGTCCGCGTCCCGCTCTTTATCAAAGAGGGCGAGACCGTGCGCGTCAATACGCAGAACGGAGAGGTCGCAGGACGCGCCTGAAGCGAAGCTTTACAGCCCTCAGCCGTCAGCTTTTAAGAAACGAGGCCAGATGGAAAAGGAAGACATCAAGCGCGCGGCCGAGCAGGCCGTCAGCGATCTACGTCTTGATTGCGAGATCACGGACATCACCCGCCCGCTCGGCAAAGATGCCTGGTGCATACAGTTCACCGGCAGCTACGGCCAGTTCTGCGACGACTTTCACGACAAGGCCGGGCAGGAGAACAGCGCCCGCGTCATACGCGAAAAGATCAAGAGATTTTTTCTCAAGCAGCGCAAGCCCGTACGAATCATCAGGGGAAAAGCCTCCTCTTCGCGGCGCTCTGCCGCTCGGGGCGGAGGCGGCCTGCTGGACACACTGCTCGCGGCCGGCGAACAGGTGTTCAAAGAAGCTTCGCGCATCACTGGCGAAGTCATGGAGCGCGCGGGCAACTTGAACGAGGCCGTGCTCAAGACTGAAGCCGACTGGATAGAAGGCGTGAGCCCGACGGCCGCCGCGCTCCTTCGTCCCGGCGAGAAAGGCCCGCGCGCGAGAACAATGGAGCCGCCCCAAAGGAACGTCGAGCCGGTTGAGTCGGCCCACCTCTCCGGCACTGACCACAAGCCAGCCTCCCGCACGGTCATCTCCAAGCCGAAGGCCATGTCTAAAGACGAACTGGTGGCGACGACCAAAGCGCCTGAAGATTCCCGCTCACAGGCGGGGAAAAAGAGGGCGGCCAAAAAGAGGGCCTCCAAAACGGCCGCCAAGAAGAGCGCGGCGAAAAAGCGAAGCACGAAGAGGGCTCAGAAGAAGAGGGCGAGTAAGAAGAAGAAGGATGGCAAGTCCCGGTAGCCCTGAAGGGGAAGGCGGCCCGAGACTTTCTGCTCATGGGCCGCCTTTCGGCCTTCTACCTCCTTGTTGTCCGATTCCGAACAGGCGCGTCCCGGAATTGGGAAAATAAAAGCCCCCTCTCCGCTCTTCAACAGCCTATTTGACTCAGCTTTGACCCTGCGGCCCGAGTGGCACGGTATTTCCATAATAGAACCGAATCGTTCTCGTCTGGGCTCAACAACTTGGGCCAAAAAAATCAACGAAGATGGGAACTCTACGGTAAATAGTTCGTTCTAATCCTCAAGAAGCTGAGGCGAGAGGAGAGCCCTCCCTGCAATGATGATTCAATTGAGAAACATAGAGAAGTTCTACGAGCATGGTGTGCAGAAGACCTATGTCCTGCGCCGGGTCGAGATGGATATTGAAGAGGGCGAGTTTGTCTCCATCATGGGCCCGTCGGGCTCCGGCAAGTCCACGCTCCTGCACATCCTCGGCATGCACGATAGCGCCTGGTCGGGCGAATTCTACTTCATGGGCCACCCAGTTCATAAACTGGGCAAGAAGGAGCGGGCGCAGCTTCACAAGCAGTACATCGGATTCGTCTTTCAGAGCTATCACCTGCTCGACCACCTGACCGTTTACGAGAACCTGGAAATCCCGCTCTCCTACAAGGACGTTAAGAAGTCTGAACGTGACAGCATCGTGGCCGACACCCTGGATCGTTTTCAGATCGTCGGCAAAAAGGATTTGTATCCGAATCAGCTCTCCGGCGGACAGCAGCAGTTAGTCGGAGTGGCCCGCGCCGTCATCATGAACCCGAAGCTGATCCTGGCCGACGAGCCTACTGGGAACCTGCATTCGAGCCAGGGCAAAGAGATCATGGAGCTGTTCAAGCGATTGAACCAGCAGGGCGTGACCATCATACAGGTCACGCACTCCGAGCAGAACGCCGCTTACGGCAATCGCATCATCAAGCTTCAGGACGGCTGGGTCGTGAACGATTAAGGCCCGATTGATTGATCGGCGCAATCCGCCGGATTTCGCCGGGTTGTCCGATTCCGAACAGCGCCGTCCCGGAAGTGAGAATCGCACCTTTCGGCCCGAGGCGACGCGCACCGGCCAAGTCTCAATATTTCGGAACTTTAAAGCTCGCCAACGGGGCTGGCACGTGGTTCGCTCTGAAAGTGTTATCAACGGAATACTTAAATGGATATTGTCCGCAAAGATAAAGATAAAAAGAAACGTAATCGCCGCCTGCGACAGATACTCTTCGCCGCCATCGGGATTGTCGCCATCGGCCTCATCACCCTGGGCGTGTCGCGCCTCAAGCCCGCCGCGCCGAGCATAGATCGCGGCACTGTCCTGATAGATACGGTCAAGCGTGGGCCCATGCTCCGGCAGGTGCGCGGCCCCGGCACGCTCGTCCCCGAAGAAGTCCGCGTCATCGCCGCCGCCACCGAAGGGCGAGTCGAGCGCATCAACGTGCAGCCCGGAACGGAAGTCACGGCCGGGACTGTGCTGCTTGAGCTGGTCAACCCGACCCTGGCCCAGCAGGCTTCTGACGCAGAGTTCGCTTTGCGCGCCGGCGAGGCCGATTACAACAATCTCAAAGTCCGGTTGGAGAGCGACCGGATGACGCAGACGGCCGCAGCCGCGCAGGTTCGCGCCGAATACGAGCAGGCCAAGCTCCAGCTAGACACGGACGAGCAACTAGCCAAAGACGGACTCATTCCGGCCCTTAACCTGAAGCTCTCGCGCGTCCGCACGCAAGAGCTTGCCAATCGCTACAAGATCGAGCAGCAGCGCCTCGAAGTTAATGTCAAATCCATCAAGGCCCAACTGGCCGCGCAGGAAGCGCGCATCTCGCAGCTTCGCGCCCTGGTTCAGCTTCGCCAGAGCCAGGTCGGAACCTTGCGCGTGCTGGCCGGAACCAACGGCGTGCTTCAGCAGATGGACGTAGAGGTGGGCCAACAGGTGACGCCGGGCACGAACCTGGCGCGCGTCGCAGAGCCGCAGCACCTCAAGGCCGAGCTGAAGATCGCCGAGACGCAGACGAAAGACATAGTGTTGGGCCAACAGGCTTCGATTGACACGCGCAACGGGGTTATTCCGGGCCACGTCATGCGCATAGACCCGGCGGCCGTGCAAGGGACGGTGACGGTGGACGTGGCCCTGGACGGAGAGCTGCCGCAGGGCGCTCGGCCCGCGCTGAGCGTGGACGGCACGATTGAGCTTGAGCGCCTGACCGATGTCGTCTACGTCGGGCGGCCCGCCTTCGGCCAATCGCAGAGCACTGTCGGCATGTTCAAGCTCGAACCGGACGGAAAGACGGCCGTGCGCGTGCAGGTCAAGCTCGGCCGCAGCTCCGTCAACACCGTCGAGATCATCGAGGGCTTGCAACCGGGCGATCAGGTGATCCTGTCGGACACTTCGGCCTGGGACAACTACAACCGCATTCGTTTGAATTGACATAGAGGTTAGCCAGTCGCCGGCCGCTTCGGTTGCGCCGGCCTCGGCCGGAGCCAGGGGGTGTGTTCCGGCTCTTCGACCGGCTCTACTGAAGCGACCGGCGACTGGCTACAGACAAAACACCCCAACTTGAGGAACAAACACATGACCCAATCCGGCCAACCACTCATTCGCCTCGAAGGTGTGACCAAAGTTTTCTACACGGATGAAGTAGAGACGCACGCACTCGCCGGCACCCACCTCGACATCGAGCGCGGCGAGTACGTCTCGATCACGGGCCCGTCGGGCTGCGGCAAGTCCACGCTGCTTTCCATTCTCGGGCTGCTCGATTCACCTTCGGACGGAACCTACTGGCTCGACGGCAAGACGGTTTCCGATCTCTCTCTTTCGGAGCGCGCTCGGATACGCAATCGCGAGGTCGGCTTCATCTTTCAGAGCTTCAATCTGATCGGCGACCTCACCGTCTACGAGAACGTCGAGCTGCCCCTGACCTATCGCGGCATGAACTCGGCCGACCGTCGTAAGCGCTGCACCGAAGCCCTTGAAAGAGTCGGCATGGCCCATCGCGCCAAGCACCTGCCGAGCCAGCTCTCGGGCGGTCAGCAGCAGCGCGTGGCCGTCGCGCGCGCCGTCGCGGGCGAGCCCCTGATCCTGCTCGCAGACGAGCCGACGGGCAACCTCGACTCGACGAACGGCGAAGCCGTGATGGAGCTTTTAAGAGAGCTGCACCGGGGCGGCGCGACCATCTGCATGGTCACACACGACCCGCGCTATGCGCGCTACGCAGACCGCGCCATACACCTCTTCGACGGCCGCGTCGTCAAAGAGGAAGAGAGCGCGGAAGCAGCGTAAGAGAATGAAGAATGCGGAATGATGAATGATGAATAGGAAAGCCAAACAGCTTTTCATTCATCATTCCGCATTCCGCATTCATCCTTTCCTCTGTTGGAGGTTGAGCTAGATGAGTAGAACCATCAGTCGCGTCGTCACACTACTATTGCTGCTGGCCGTCTGGGTGCCGACCTTCGCGGCGCAGGATGCGGGCCAATTCAAAGAGAGGCTCAGTTTCACAGACCGGACGGACAGCAAAAAGATCGAGCTTAATGTCCCGGCCTCGGCGCGGTTCGTGAACGTGCAGGTGGAGGCGGCGCTGCGCTCAGGCGCTTTCATCTGGACGCTGCGTGACGCGGCGGGCAACGTGCGGCTGCGCGGGGCGGGTAATGGAGAGGGACGCTACGAAGGCTCGACGGGCAAGATAGATGCGGTCACGGGAGTCTGGACGCTCGAAATCAGATTCAAGGACGCGACCGGCAGCTATGACATTGTTTGGACGACCGGGTGAGCGGGCTTTCAGAAGGGCCGGACGACACTTTTAACCGAAAAGGTCAGCTACGATGAGCACATTCTGGCAAGACCTGCGCTACGGCGTGCGAATGCTGCTGAAGAGCCCCGGCTTCACTCTCGTCGCCGTGTTCGCGCTCGCCCTCGGCATCGGCGCGAACACGGCCATCTTCTCCGTCGTCAACGCCGTGCTGCTCAGGCCGCTGCCCTTCGCAGAGCCGGAGCGCCTTGTTCGGCTCTGGGGAACCTTCTCGCAGCAGAGCGTGCCGCGCGGCGAGGGCCAGTACTACGACTTCAACATCTCGCCCAACGACTTCGCCGACTGGCGCACGCAGAACCGCTCCTTTGAAGCCATCGCAGTCTTCAGCAGCTACGGCAGCGTGACTCTGACGGGGCGCGACGAACCCTTGCGCCTGCGTTGTCCGGTCGTCTCCACGGAATACTTCTCAGTGCTCGGCGTGAAGCCTGCGCTGGGCCGCTTCTTTCTGCCGGAAGAAGAGCAAGTGGGCAAGCATCGCGTAGTGGTGCTGAGCTACGGAGCCTGGCAGCAGAAGTTCGGCGCAGACCCTTCCGTCGTCGGCCAGACCTTAACGCTGAACGGCAGCAGCTACACAGTCGTCGGCGTCGCGCCGAAGATTTTCGAGCAGCCGCGCCCCACCCCTTCGGCCGAGCCTGACATGTGGAGGCCGCTGGCGCTTGAGCTTGAGCCGGGCGGACGCGCGAGCCACTTCCTGCACGCTATGGCGCGCCTCAAGCCGGGCGTTAGCCTACAGCAGGCGCAGGCCGACATGGATTCCATCACGGCCAACCTTGAACGGCAGTATCCGGACTCGAACCTGGGCCGGGGCGTGCGCTTGAGTTCGCTGCACGAAGCCATCGTCGGCAATATTCGCCCGGCCTTGCGCGTCCTGCTCGGCGCGGTCGGCTTTGTGCTCCTGATCGCCTGCGCCAACGTCGCCAACCTGCTCCTGGCGCGCTCCACTGTGCGGCAAAGAGAGATGGCAATTCGGACTGCGCTGGGCGCGAGCCGCCTGCGCATTGTCCGCCAGCTCTTGACCGAGAGCATCCTGCTGGCGGCCGTGGGCGGGGGGCTCGGACTGCTTTTGGCCCTTTGGGCGACGGACTTGTTGACGGGCCTCGGCGGCAAAGACATACCGCGCCTCGGCGCGATCAGCCTCGACGGCCGGATACTCGGCTTCACGCTCCTGGTCTCGCTGCTGACCGGGATCATCTTCGGTCTCATCCCGGCCCTGGAATCTGCCAGGCCGGACTTGAACGTCTCGCTCAAAGAGGGCGGGCGCGCAAACGTCGGGGGAGGGCAACGCTTCCGCCAGTTCTTGATCGTCTCAGAGGTTGCGCTCTCGCTGGTGCTGCTGGTCGGCGCGGGGCTCATGATGCGTAGCTTCTGGCGGCTGCAACACGTCCAGCTAGGCTTCGACGCCGATAACCTTTTGACCCTGGACTTGTCGCTTCCGCGCACTCGCTATAAGCAGGCGGACGAGGCGGCGCTCTTTCAGCAGCAACTCGTCGAGCGCCTCAAGGCCCTGCCCGGAGTCACTTCGGCGGCCTCCTCCTCAGTCCTTCCACTGAGCGGCGGCAACTCCTGCGACGGGATGATGATCGAGGGACGCCCGCTCGCGAGCGCCGGAGAAGCGCCGTGCGTGGAGGTGCGCCAGACGAGCCCGGATTACCTGCGCGCGATGGGCATTCCGCTCCTGCGCGGCCGCCAGCTCACAGAGCAGGACAAGAGAGACGCGCCCTTCGTGGTGGTTATCAACGAGGCGCTCGCGCGCCGCTTCTTCGCGGGCACAGACCCCATCGGGCAGCGCATCAGCCACAGCGACCCGAGTGGGCCCCCCGTCTGGCGCACAATCGTCGGCGTCGCCGGAGATGTCCGTCACTTCGGCCTTGACGCCGAGCCGCTGCCGGAATTCTACGAGCCGCAACTGCAAGCGCCTTCGTGGGGCACGTCGCTCGTCGTGCGCTCGGCTTCTGACCCGGCGAGCGTCGCCGCAGCCGTCCGCGCCGAAGTGCGAAGGATGGACGCAGACCTCCCCGTCTACAACGTGAAGACGATGCGCGAGCTGGCTTCGGAGTCGGTCGCACAGCCGCGCTTTCGCACGCTGCTGCTCGCGATATTCGCGGCCGTCGCGCTCCTGCTCTCCGGGGTTGGTCTCTACGGCGTGATGAGCTACTGGGTCACGCAGCGCACGCGCGAGATAGGCGTTCGCATGGCCCTCGGCGCGCAAGCCTCTGACGTGCTGCGGATGGTCGTGGGCCAGGGGATGATGATGGCCGTCGTCGGCGTCTGTGTGGGGCTGGTCGCCTCGCTGGCCCTGACGCGCGTCATCCATAGTCTGCTCTTCGGCGTCTCGACGACAGACCCGTTAACGTTTGCTGCCGTGCCGCTCGTCTTATGCGTAGTGGCTTTCCTGGCGAGCTATATCCCTGCGCGCAGGGCTACCAGAATAGACCCGATGATCGCGCTTCGTTACGAATAGGGAACGAGCGAGCCGCCAGAGGACGCGTCCGACATACCTTAGTCCCAAAGGTGAAGTAAGTAGCAACCGAAGCCTGCAATGATGAAGGATGAAGGGAAAGCTCAAGGAGCTTCTCTTTCATTCGTCCTTCATCCTTGCGGGGTTCCTGAAGGTGGAGGTGTTGTGATGGGAACTCTCATACAAGACCTGCGGTACAGCTTGCGTATGCTGCTCAAGCGGCCCGGCCTCAGCCTGGTGGCTGTCCTGACGCTGGCTTTGGGGATCGGCGCGAACACGGCCATCTTCTCTGTCGTCAACGCAGTGCTGCTCAGGCCCTTGCCCTTCAGGAATCCGGAGCAGTTGGTCTGGGTCTGGTCTACGCGCACGGACAGGGACAAGGCTTTCTTTTCCATCCCTAATTTCACGGATACGCGCGACCAGAACCGGACGCTCGACCAGATGGCGGCCTATGCCAACTGGGGCGCTAACCTGACGGACGGGGGCGAGGCCGAGCGGTTGCAGGGAGTGCGCCTGACGCCGAACGCTTTGCAGATGCTCGGCGTGGAAGCAGCCCTCGGGCGCACGCTCATGCCTGAGGACGGCGCGAGCGCCAGCCAGCGCGTAGTCGTCCTCGGCTACGGGTTGTGGCAGCGTCGCTTCGGCTCAGACAGCAGCCTCCTGGGACGCACGCTGACGCTGAACGGCGAGGCTTACACGGTCGTCGGCGTTCTGCCTCAGAGCTTCACCTTGCCGGGAGCGGAGGTGGAGATGGCGAGCCCGCTCGTCCTAGAGACAGATGCGCGACGCACCGAGCGCGGCTCGAATTTCCTCAGAGCCTTTGCGCGCATCAAGCCGGGCGTGACCCTGGGCCAGGCGCAGGCAGACCTGGCCGCGATCACAGAGCGCCTGCGCGCCGAGCACCCGGAAGAGAATGCCAAGCTGACGGCCCCGCGCGTCGTGGGGCTGCATGACGAGATCGTCGGCGGTTATCGAAAGTCTCTGTGGCTGGTGCTCGGGGCGGTTGGTCTGGTGCTCGCCATAGGCTGCACGAACCTCGCCAACCTGCTCCTGGCGCGCGCCACCACGCGCCATAAAGAGATGGCCGTGCGCGCAGTCCTCGGCGCGAGCAGGCGTCGTCTGGTGCGCCAGTTGTTGACGGAAAGCATACTGCTCGCAACGGTGGGCGGCGCGCTCGCGCTTCTGCTGACCTCCTGGGGCGTGGATGCGCTGCTCGCTCTGAGCCCGCAAGATCTGCCGCGCCTGCAAGAGGTCTCGATTGACGGTCGCTTACTCGGCTTTACACTCATTGTCTCTCTGCTCGCGGGCGTCGGCTTCGGGTTGATACCGGCGCTTCAGGCTTCGAGGGTTGATCTGAACGAAGAGCTCAAGGGAGAGGCCAGAGGATTGACCGGGAGCGCCGGGCGCTCGCGCACACGAAGCATTCTGATCGTCTCGGAGATAGCCCTCTCGCTCGTGCTGCTCATCAGCGCCGGGCTGCTCGTCAAAAGCTTCCTGCTGCTGCAAAGAGTCAGTCCGGGCTTCGACGCGGAGAACCTCCTGCTGGTGCGCCTCTCTCTGCCGCAGGCGAAGTACCAGAAGCGCGAGCAGGTGGCAGACTTTTATGAAAAACTCGCGCCGCGCATCGAGAGCCTGCCGGGAGTACGCGGCGTCGGCGCAGCTTCCGTGCTCCCCTTGAGCGGGATGAACGCGCGCGCAGACTTTACCATCGTCGGCAGAGCCCTGCTCTCGGCGCAGGACGCGCCCGGCGCGCAGAATCGCTGGGTCAGCCCCGGCTACTTCCACCTGATGAGCATCCCCCTCTTGCAGGGGCGCGAGTTCACACGCCAGGACGGGCCCGACTCGCCCGGCGTCGTCGTCATAGACGAAGCTCTGGCCGCGCGTTATTGGCCCAACCAGAACCCCCTGGGCGCGCGGCTGCGGATTGACGACGGGGGAGCAGCCGCGCCGCGCGAAGTCGAAGTCGTGGGCGTCGTCGGACAGGTCAAGCATGTCGGGCTGGAAGACGAGCCGACGCCGACCGTCTACGCTCCCTTCGAGCAGGTTCCTCCGGGCACGGTCTCTTTTCTCATCAACAATATGAGCCTGGTTGTGCGGACTGACGGAGACCCTCTCGGTTCGCAGGGCGCTGTGCGGCGAGAGGTGCAAGGCGTTGACAGGGACGTGCCCGCTTCGAGCGTGAAGACGATGGAGCAGGCGCTTTCGTCTGCGGTTGCGCCGCGCCGCTTCAGCCTGCTCCTGCTCGCCGTCTTCGCCAGTGCGGCGCTCGTGCTGGCGGCGATGGGCATCTACGCTGTGATCTCTTATTCGGTGACGCAGCGGACGCACGAAATCGGCATCCGCATGGCCCTCGGCGCGCAAGCCTCGGACGTGCTCAAGATGGTCTTGGGCCAGGGCTTGAAGCTGATTCTGTTGGGCCTCTTGACCGGCCTCGCCGCGTCGCTTGCGCTGACACGCTTGATGTCGAGTTTGCTCTACGGGGTGAGCACGGTTGATCCGGCGACTTTCATCCTGGTCTCTCTCCTGCTGGCGTTTGTGGCCCTAGTGGCCTGCTACATCCCCGCGCGCCGCAGCACGAAAGTAGACCCGATGGAAGCGCTCAGGTACGAGTAGGAGGAAAGTGAGAGATGGGAACTCTGTGGCAAGACCTGCGATACGGCGTGCGGATGCTGCGCAACCGTCCGGGCTTTACCTTCGTCGCGGTGTTGACGCTCGCTTTAGGGATCGGCGCAAACACGGCCATCTTCTCGGTCGTCAATGCGGTGCTGCTCAAGCAGTTTCCCTATCCGCAGGCGGAGCGGCTGGTGACGGTGCGCTCGAACATGTCGCTGCCGGATTTGACGGACGTGCAGGCGCAGAGCCAGTCGTTTGAAGAGGCCGGGGGCGTCGTCCTCCAAGCTCTCGATTTCACGGGCGGGGCGGAGCCCGTGCAGGCGCAGGCAGGTTTGTGCACCGCCGGGCTCTTTAACGTCCTCGGCGCAGCGCCCATCCTCGGGCGAACCATCTCCGCAGAAGAAGATCAGTACGGTGCAGAGCGCGTGGTGGTGCTGAGCTACCGTTTCTGGCAGCGACAGTTCGGCGGCGATAAGGGCGTAGTCGGCAAGCAGATTCCTCTGAGCGGGAACAACTACACGGTCATAGGAGTGCTGCCGCAGGAGTTCGACGCGCCGCGAGAGAGCCCGGAGGTCTGGGTCTCTTTGCGCGTCGCCAATCCTCTGGCCGCACGCGCGCGCGGCGTCCACTTCATGCGCACCTACTGGCGACTGCGGCCGGGCGTCACGATGGCCCAGGCACAATCGGACGTGGCCGCCATAGACCAACGCCTGGAGCAGATGTACCCGGAGGAGAACAAGGGCAGACGCAACCGCATCATGTCCTTGCACGAGCGCGTGGCCGGAGATACGCGCCCGGCGCTCTTGATGCTGTTCGGGGCCGTGGGCCTGGTGCTTTTGATCGCCTGCGCGAACTTCGCCAACCTGCTCTTAGCGCGCGCCACTTCGCGCGAGCGAGAGATAGTCATTCGCGCCGCGCTCGGGGCCGGGCGGAACCGTTTGATTCGCCAGCTTTTGACCGAGAGCGTGCTGTTATCTGTGCTTGGCGGGGCAATGGGGTTGCTGCTGGCGATGTGGGGCATCGATCTGCTGCAAAGCCTGAAGCCGGCGAACCTGCCGCGACTCTCGGCCGTCCGTGTAGACTCGACCGTGCTTCTCTTCACGCTGGCTCTGTCTGTCGTGACGGGTTTAGTGTTCGGGCTCGTGCCGGCGCTCGCGGCTTCGCGCCTGAACGTGAACGAAGCCTTGAAGGAGGGCGGCCGAAGCGCGACTGCTGGCTCAGCGCGTCATCGCTTCAGCAACCTGCTCGTCGTCTCGGAGATTGCGCTGGCCTTAGTGCTCCTTGTCGGCGCGGGCCTCCTCATCAAAGGCTTCTGGCGACTGCGGACGGTTGAGCCGGGCTTCGCCACAGACCACCTCTTGACGATGCGGTTGGAGTTGCCCGAGGCGCGCTACAAGGAGATTCCGAAGCAGACGCAGTTCAGGGAGCGCGCCCTGGAAGCCATCAACGCTCTGCCGGGCGTGGAGGCGGCCCTGGTCAGCGAGATTCCGCTCGGCGGCGACTCGCTCTTTCATAACTTCTTGATCGAGGGCCGCCCGCCCATCGCGCCGGGCGAAGAGCCAGAGCTTTATTCGCGCACCATCGCCGGAGACTACTTTCGGACGATGAAGATTCCGCTCGTGCGTGGCCGCGACTTCACAACAGGGGACAGGGAAGGCGCGCCGCTCGTCGGCGTCATCAACGAAGCTATGGCCCGCCAGTATTTCCCAGATCAAGACCCTTTGGGCGCGCGCCTCCGCTGGGCCCGCGAAGAGGGAGAGCCGAAGTGGATTACCATCGTCGGCGTCGCCGGAGATGTCAAGCACTTCGGCCTCGATCAAGCGGAAGAGCCGGCCATCTATACGCCTTACGCTCAACTTTCCCAGCCCTGGAAGCGTTGGATGAACGTCGTCGTCCGCACGAACGGAGACGCGGCGACGATCACCAGCATGGTCAAGGCCCAAATCTGGAAGATAGATAGCCAGATACCCGTCACGAAGGTACGCACGATGACGGAAGTGATGGCCGCCTCTATGGCCTCCCGGCGCTTCATGATGATCTTGCTCGGACTGTTCGCGGGAGTCGCCTTCGCCCTGGCGGTGGTCGGCATCTACGGCTTGATGAGCTACTCGATCACCGAGCGCACGCATGAACTGGGCATCCGCATGGCTTTGGGAGCCCAAGCCTCCGACGTGCTGCGCTTGGTCTTGGGCCAGGGCTTGAGATTGATACTGATCGGCATCGCTCTCGGGCTCGCCGGAGCTTTCGCCTTGACGCGCGTCATGCACAGCCTCTTGTTCGGTGTCAGCACGATAGACCCGGTGACGTTTGTTGTCGTCTCGCTGCTGTTGACAGTGGTGGCGCTCTTGGCCTGTTACTTACCGGCGCGGCGAGCGACGAAGGTAGACCCGATGGAAGCACTTCGTTACGAATGAAGAGAGTTCAGGGGACGGGGAACGATGAATACTGTGTGGCAAGACCTTCGTTATGGGGCGCGAATGCTCGTAAAGGCGCGGGCGTTCACGCTCGTCGCCGTCCTGTCATTGGCCCTCGGCATCGGCGCTAACACGGCCCTCTTCAGTCTGGTTGACACCGTGTTGCTCAAGAAGCTGCCGGTCAAAGACCCGGAGCAGTTGGTGCTCTTCGAGTGGCTGGCGGGCGACAGCTTTCGTCTGCCGATGCTGAGCGGCTATTCCACCCGCGACCAGGCGACGGGCCTCAAGACCAGCACTTCATTCTCCTATCCGGCCTTCGAGCGCCTGCGCGAGCAGAACCAGGCGCTCTCTGAGCTGTTCGCCTTTGAAGCCATAGAGCAGTTGAATGTGCAGGCGGGCGAGCAGGCCGAGATCACCACCGGGCAGCTTGTGTCGGGCAATTACTATAGGGGGCTTGGCGTTCAGCCGCTCATCGGCCGCACGATCACGGATGAAGACCTGGGCCCACAGGCCGCGCCCGTGGCCGTCGTCAGCTATCGTTACTGGCAGCGCCGCTTCGGCCGAGACCCGTCGGTCGTGGGCCGCCAGATCAACGTCAATAACATCGCCTGCACCATCGTCGGCGTCACGCCGCGCGAGTTCGACGGCACGCTCCAGGTAGGCGAATCGCCAGACCTCTCCCTGCCCATCTCTTTGGAGCCGCAACTGAGGGCCAATAGCGGCTCTCTCCTGAGCCGGGCCGATTCCTGGTGGTTGCAGATGATGGGACGCTTGAAGCCTGGCGTGACCAGAGAGCAGGCGCAAGCCGCCCTCGAACCCGTCTTTCTGCAAAGCGCCTTAGAGATGGAAGCGGCGCTTCCGCCCCCCGGACAGGGACAGCCCGCGCGCCTGGAAGAAGTAGATCGGCCCCGGCTCAAATTGTCTTCGGGCAGTCAAGGGTTGACGGAAGAGCGGAAGAGTTATGAGAAATCCCTGTGGCTCTTGATGGGAGTGGTCGGGCTGGTGCTGGCCGTGGCCTGCGCCAACGTCGCAAACCTCTTGCTGGCGCGTTCCGAAGCGCGGCGCAAAGAGATAGCCGTGCGCCTGGCCCTCGGCGCAAATCGCTGGCGGCTCGTGCGCCAGTTGTTGACCGAGAGCCTGCTGCTCGCGGGCCTGGGCGGAGTGGCGGGGACGCTCTTCGCGCTCTGGGCCAAGGATGCGCTCATGCTCCTGCGCCCGTGGGGCGATGCCTCAAGCAACATAGAGCTCAGCTTGGACTGGCGCGTGCTCTCGTTTACGGTCGCTCTGTCGGTCTTGACGGGGATGCTCTTCGGGTTGGTTCCGGCCCTGCGCGCCACGCGCGTCAGCCTGACGACGGCGCTCAAAGATTCCGTCAAGGGTGCGGGCGGCGGAACCGTGCGAAGCTTCCTGACGAAGGCGCTGGTGGTCGTGCAGGTCGCCATGTCTTTGCTCCTGCTGGTCGGCGCTGGCCTGTTTATACGCACGCTCGGCAACCTCAGAAAAGTGGACGGCGGGTTCAATCAACAGAACCTCCTGCTCTTTCGCGTTGACCCGCGCCTGAACGGTTACGAAAAGGAGCGGCTCGCCGTTCTCTACCAGCGGATGCTTGATCGTCTGGAAGCCGTGCCGGGCGTGCGCGCCGTCACCTTCTCGCGCCATGCCCTGCTTTCCGGCAGCAGCAACATCAGCCTCGTCTACTTTCCCGGCCAAGAGGTGAAGGTCGGAGAGAGGAACCGCGCCTACCGTCATCAGGTGCGGGCCAACTTTCTTGAGGTGATGGAAATCCCGCTCGTCGCGGGGCGCAACCTCAGCCCGCAGGACGACGCGCGTGCGCCGCGAGTCGTGGTCGTCAATCAAGCCTTTGTGCGCAAGTACCTGCCGAATGAAAACCCGCTCGGCAAACGCTTCGGCTTCTCGCCCGAAAAGAACAGCGAGATAGAGATCGTCGGCGTCGCACGCGATGCCCGCTACCGCGACTTGCGCGACGAGATACCGCCCACCGTCTACGGCTCTTACTTGCAGGAGACTCTGGGCCAGATGAACTTCGAGATACGCACGGCCGTCGAACCTGCGCTGATAGTCCCGGCCGTTCGCCAGGCCGTGGCGGAAGTTGACAGCCGCGTCGCGCTCTTCGAGATCAGGACGCAGGCCGAGCAGACGAGCGAGCTGTTTGCGCAGGAGCGGCTCTTTACCATGATGCTCAGCTTCTTCGGACTGCTCGCAGAGCTGCTGGCCGCCGTCGGCCTCTACGGCGTGATGGCCTATTCGGTCGCGCAGCGCACGCACGAGATAGGCATCCGCGTCGCTTTGGGCGCGCAATCACGCGACATTCTCCGCATGGTCATCAACCAGGGCATGATCCTGGCGCTCGTCGGCGTCTGTGTCGGATTGGGCGCAGCCTTTTACCTGACACGCCTGCTTGAGAAGCTGCTCTTCGGTGTGAAGACGACAGACCCGCTGACCTTCGTCGGCGTTACGTTGATGCTCATCACGGTGGCGCTCGTGGCCTGCTTCATCCCGGCCCGGCGCGCGACGCGCGTTGACCCCCTGGAGGCGCTTCGCTACGAGTAGTGAGGAGAAAGAGAGAATGGGAACACTCTGGAAAGACGTGCGCTACGGACTGCGATTGTTGTTGAAGCGGCCCGCCTTTACCCTGATCGCAGTCCTGACGCTCGCCCTCGGGATTGGCGCGAACACGGCCATCTTCTCGGTCGTCAACGCTGTGGTCTTGCGGCCGCTTCCGTTCGCCGGGCCTGAGCGCCTGGTGATGGTGTGGGAGACGATGCCGGGCAATGACAGGCGCTCGGTCGCTCCGGGCAACTTCACAGACTGGCAGAGGCAGGCGCAATCCTTCGAGCAGCTTGCCGGTTACAGCAGCGCCGCCCTGAACCTGACGGGCGACGGCGAGCCGGAACGCGTGACGGGCGCGGCCGTGACCGCCAATATCTTCAAGACCCTCGGAGTCGAAGCCGCGCGGGGCCGCACCTTCACGGCCGATGATGCGGAGCGCGAGGGGGGCCGCGTCGTCGTCCTCAGCGACGGCCTCTGGCAGCGCCGCTACGGCTCAGACCCGAATGTAGTGGGACGCTCTCTTTCCCTGGACGATAAGACGTACACGGTCGTCGGCGTCATGCCCGCAGGCTTTCGTTTCCCCATCCAGTCGGAGCTGTGGATACCGGGCAGCCGGGGCAGCGCCGTATCGCCTTCTCTGGCCGCGCAGTTTCCGGAATCCAATCTCTCGACCGAGCGCGACATACATATCTACAGCGTCATCGGCCGCCTCAAGCCGGGCGTGACCCTGGGCCAGGCGCAAGCGGAAGTCGCAACCATCGCCGAGCGGTTGGCGCGGGACTATCCGGAGACGAACCGAGGGCTCGGCGTCAATGTAATCCCTTTGCATGAGCAGATCGTCGGCGGCGTCCAGTCAATCCTCTTCATCCTTTTGGGCGCGGTCGCTTTCGTGCTGGCTGTAGCCTGCACGAATGTCGCCAACCTGCTGTTGGCCCACGCCGCGCAGCGCGAAAGAGAGCTGGCGATTCGCATAGCCCTCGGCGCGGGACGCTGGCGCTTGATTAGACAGATGTTGACGGAGAGTTTGCTGCTCAGCCTGACGGGCGGGGCGGTGGGGCTTTTGATCGCCATGTGGGGCGTAGACCTGTTCGTGGCGCTGAGCCCAGGCGATATTCCGCGCCTGAACGAAGTGGGCGTGGACGGCCGCCTGCTGGGCTTTACGCTCTTTATCTCTTTGGCGACGGGGCTCGGCTTCGGCCTGCTTCCTGCCCTTCAGGCGACGCGCCTAGACCCGCAGCACTCTCTGAAAGAAGGCTCGACGAAGGCGACCGAAGGGCGCAGGCGCAGGCGTGTGCGCAACCTGCTGGTCGTGGCAGAGATCGCCCTGGCCCAGGTGCTCCTGATCGGCGCAGGTCTGCTGGTCATCAGCTTCGCGCGTTTGCAAAGTGTCGAGCCGGGCTTTCATCCTTCCCATCTACTGACGGCCAGGCTGTCGCTCTCCGTGACGAAGTACAAGGAGAGCGCGAAGAAGATCGTCTTCTACAACCAACTGCTTGAGCGGATGCGGGCCATTCCCGGCGTCGAGCGCGTGGGCCTGGTGATGAACCTGCCCTTGAGCGGCTCGAATATGAATCGCGGGTTCGTGGTCGAAGGAAGACCTGAGCCGAAGCCGGACGAGAACGTGACCGTAGATTACCAGGTCATCAGTCCAGGCTATTTCGAGACGATGCAGATACCGCTCGTGCGCGGCCGCGCCTTCACAGAGCGCGACGCGGAAGACGGCCCGCGCGTCTGCGTCATTAACGAGACGATGGCGCGCAAATATTTTCCGGGCGAAGACCCGGTGGGGCGTCGCATAGCCTTCGGCGACACGAGCAAAGAAGAGTCATGGCGCACCATCGTCGGCATCGCCGGAGATGTCCGGCACGCGCGCATGGAGGAGCCGCCTTTCCCCGGCGCTTACACTCCGTACGCGCAGGACAGGGAATCCTGGTCGCGCATGAGCCTTGTGATTCGCTCTACGGGAGACCCTTCGGCGCTCGCCGCCGCCGTGCGCAGAGAGGTGATGGCGATTGACCCCGCGCAGCCGATCTCGAACATACAGACGATGGAGCAGGTGATGGCCGCCTCGGTGACGCGCCCGCGCTTCACCATGCTGCTGCTCGGCTTGCTCGCCTCGGTCGCGCTCGCCCTGGCGGTGGTCGGCATCTACGGCTTGATGAGCTACTCGATCACCGAGCGCACGCATGAGCTGGGCATCCGCATGGCTTTGGGAGCCCAAGCCTCCGACGTGCTGCGCTTGGTCTTGGGCCAGGGCTTGAGATTGATACTGATCGGCATCGCTCTCGGGCTCGCCGGAGCTTTCGCCTTGACGCGCTTGATGGCGAGCCTGCTCTACGGCGTGAGCACGATAGACCCGGTGACGTTTGTTGTCGTCTCGCTGCTGTTGACAGTGGTGGCGCTCTTGGCCTGTTACTTACCGGCGCGGCGGGCGACGAAGGTAGACCCGATGGAGGCGCTCCGTTACGAATAAAAGCTCGGAGGTTTTTGTGATGGGAACATTGATGCAGGACATTCGCTTTGGCGCGCGGATGCTCTTTAAGAGCCGCGCTTTTACGATCGTGGCTGTGCTCTCGCTGGCTCTGGGGATCGGGGCGAACACGACGATCTTCACGCTGGTCAACGCCGTCTTGTTGCAGTCTTTGCCGGTGTCAGAGCCCGCGCAACTCATGTCCGTCTTCGGCACGGACGAGAATAATCGGGGAAACCAGCTCGACTTCGCGCCGATCTCATATCCCAATTACATAGATTACCGAGACCAGAATGATGTCTTCACGGGGCTGCTGATTTTCGGCGGCGCGCAGATGAGCCTCTCGGGGACGGGCGAGCCCGAACAGGTCAACGGCCTGATGGTGTCGGGTAACTACTTTGACCTGCTCGGCGTCAAGGCCGCGCTCGGGCGCACCTTCCTGCCGGAAGAAGACAGCACGCCGGGCACGCACCCCGTAGTCGTGCTCAGCCATGCGTTCTGGCAGCGACGCTTCGGCGGCGACCCGAGCATAGTGGGCAAGACCATCATGCTCAATAACCAGGGCTTCACGGTCATAGGCGTCGCGCCGCCCAGTTTTCGCGGAACCTTCGCCATCGGCGCATTCGACTTCTGGGTTCCGATGGCGATGCACGATCAGGTCTTGACCGGAACTTTCCGCGAGTGGTTCAACGAGCGGCGCGCGCTGCTCTTCAACGTCATCGGCCGCCTGAAGCCGGGCGTGAGCAGAGAGCAGGCGCAGGTCGCCATGCAGACCATAGCGCGGCGGCTTGAGCAGGAATACCCGAAGGCCAATGAGAAGCGCAGCGTGATGCTCGTGCCGCTCGCGCAATCGACGATCAACCCGAATCAGCGCGACCTGTTCGTGCGGGCCGGAGGACTACTTTCAACCGTCGTCGGCTTGGTGCTGTTGATCGCGTGCGCCAACGTCGCCAACCTGATGCTGGCGAGGGCCACGGCGCGGCGCAAGGAGATAGCCATCCGCGCCGCGCTCGGGGCCGGACGCATGCGCATTATTCGACAGCTCTTGACGGAGAGTGTGTTGCTCTCGGTGCTCGGCGGCGTGCTCGGCCTGTTTCTGGCCTACTGGGCCTGCGAGCTGCTGTGGTCTTTCCGCCCGCCCTTCTTTAATCAGAATGACCTGAGTCTGCGCCTCGACGGCCGTGTGCTCGGCTTTACGATGTTGCTCTCGCTGCTGACGGGCATCATCTTCGGGCTCGCGCCCGCGCTCCAATCCACGCGCACAGACCTCGTGACGGAGCTGAAAGAGAAGTCTGGGCCGCCCAAACAGGCGCGCAAGCGCTTCAACCTCCGCAACCTCCTGGTCATAGCCCAGATGGCTCTCTCGCTCGTCGCCCTGATCGGCGCGGGCCTCTTCATCCGCAGCCTGCGCAACGCGCAGAAACTCAACCCAGGCTTCGAGACGGAGAAGCTGATGGTGATGTCGTACGACCTGGGCGCGCAAGGCTACAACGCTACGCGCGGGCGAGAGTTCGACCGGCAGGTACAGGCGCGCGTGGAAGCGATTCCGGGCGTGCGCTCGGCTGCCGTCGCCTCTAACGCGCCCTTCAACGGCGGCTTCCTGCGCAGCGTCTTTGTCGAAGGGCAGGAGACTCCGGCTTCAGGTCGCGGCATCCTGACGCTCGTCAATACCGTCGGCATGAAATACTTCGAGACGCTCGGCATACCTGTGCTGCGTGGGCGCGACTTCAGCACATCGGATCAGGAGAACTCAGTCCACGTGGTTGTCATCAATGAGGCGATGGCGAAGCGTTTCTGGCCGGGCCAGGATGCTCTCGGCAAACGCTTCAAGTTCTTCGGCGACGAGTTCCAGACCGAGGTCGTCGGCGTGGTTCGCAATAGCGACTCGACGCAACTGGGCGAAGACCCGCCGCGCCCCGTGGCCTACCTGCCGCTCTCGCAGAGCTTCGCTCCCGCCGTCACGCTCTACGTTCGCACCGAAGCAGACCCGACCACTGTGCTTGCGACTGTGCGCAGAGAGGTGCAGGCCATTGACCCGAATCTGCCGCTCGTGGCCGTGTCAACCATCTCGGAGGTCTTGAATCAGGTCTTGTGGGCTCCGCGCATGGGCGCTGTGCTGTTGGCGGTGTTCGGCTTGCTCGCGCTCATTCTGGCGGCCGTCGGCATCTACGGCGTGCTCGGCTACACGGTCACGCAGCGGACGCACGAGATAGGTCTGCGCATGGCTCTCGGCGCACAACGCTCGGACGTGCTCAAGATGGTCGTGCGCCAGGGCATGATCCTGACGCTCATAGGCGTGGCCGTCGGCGTCGGCGTGGCCTTCGTCCTGACACGCTTCATGGAAAGCATGCTCTACGGAGTGGCGGCCACAGACCCCGTGACCTTCATCGGAGTCCCTTTGGTGCTCGCGCTGGTGGCTCTGCTGGCCTGCCTGATTCCGGCGCGCCGCGCCACCCGCGTAGACCCCATGATCGCGCTTCGTCACGAATAGACGAGGGAAGGGAAAAGCTCATGATGACGTTCTTGCAGGATTTGAAATACGGCGTCCGCGTACTGTTGAAGAGTCCGGGCGTGACGTTCGTGGCCATACTGGCGCTCGCCTTAGGGATCGGGGCGAACACGGCCATCTTCTCCGTCGTCAACGCCGTGCTCTTGAGGCCGCTCCCCTTTGATAAGCCCGAGCAGCTCACAGTCCTGATGAACGTCAATCAGAAGAGAGGTGTCACGCAATCCTCCTTCTCCTTCCTGAACTTCACGGACTACCGCGCGCAGAACAGTTCGTTTGAGGCGCTCGCGGCCTACACGCAAATCAGCGCGGCCTTGTCGGGCGAGACGCCAGAGCAGGTGCAGGGCATCATGACGACTGCCGACTTCTTCAAGGTGCTCGGCACACGCGCGGCGATGGGGCGCACCTTTGCGCCCGAGGACGAGCGCGCGGGCGGCGCTCCCTTAGTCGTCATCAGCCACGGCATGTGGCAGCGTCGCTTCGGCGCTGATCCCAACATCATCGGACGACAGATCACGCTCGACCGCACGAGCAAGACGGTCGTCGGCGTCCTGCCCGAGAGCTTCCGTTTCCAGTTCGCCGAGCAGCCGCCGGAGTTCTGGACGCCCATGACCCCAGACGACGGCATCAACAAGCAGCGCGGGGCCAACTACCTGCGCGCCTTCGGGCGTTTGAAGGAGGGCGTGACGCTTCAACAGGCCGAGACGGAGATGAAGGCCATCGCCGGCCGCCTTGAGCAGCAGTACCGCAGCGACAACGCCAACCGCACGATCAAGCTCGTCCCGGCGCAGGAAGAGCTCGTCGGCGACTTGCGCCCGACGCTGCTGGTGCTTTTGGGCGCGGTCGCCTTCGTCCTTTTGATTGCCTGCGCCAACGTCGCAAACCTTTTGCTGGCGCGCGCGGCCGGGCGCGGTCGCGAGATGGCCGTGCGTACTGCTCTGGGCGCAAGCCGCTGGCGGATTGTTCGACAGCTTTTGACCGAAAGCATTCTGCTCGCGGGGCTCGGCGGCGGGCTCGGTCTGTTGCTCTCCGTGTGGGGGATTGATCTGCTGGCGACGGTCGTGCCCGCAGACATTCCGCGCTTCGCAGAGACCAGGCTGGACTTGACCGTGCTCGCCTTCACCTTGGGCGCGACCATTTTGACGGGCCTGGTGTTCGGCCTCGCCCCGGCGCTCTCGGCCACTCGCGTAGACCTCAACGAAGCTCTCAAGGAGGGCGGCCGCAGCGCCTCCGAAGGGCGCGCGCGCCATCGCCTGCGAAGCCTCCTGATCGTCTCCGAAGTCGCGCTCTCGATAGTGCTCCTGGTCGGCGCGGGCCTGCTCGTCAAGAGCTTCCTGCATCTGCGAAGCGTCCATCCGGGCTTCGACGCGCAGCGGGTTCTGACGGCCTCGCTCTCGCTTCCTACCGCGAAGTACAAAGAGGACGCGGAGCAGGTGAGGTTCATAGAGCAAGTGACAGAGCGCGCCGCGCAGCTTCCCGGCGTCGAAGCCGCCGGAGCGATCATTCCGCTGCCCTTTAGCGGCAATAACATCTCGATCAGCTACACAGTAGACGGGCAGCCGGAGCCGCCGCCCGGCGAATGGCCTGTCTCAGGCACGCGCATCATCACGCCCGGCTACCTGCGCGCGATGAGCATCCCTGTGCTGCGTGGCCGCGCCTTCACCGAGCAGGACACGGCCGACTCTCCGAAAGTCATCCTGATTAACGAGACCCTCGCGCGCAAACATTTCGGGAGCGTTGAGGCTGCCGTGGGCCAACGCTTGAAACTGGGGCTCAACGAGATCAACGGAGAGATCGTCGGCGTCGTCGGCGACGTGCGCAGCAACAACCTGATGAAGGAAGCGGGGCCGGAGTTTTACGTGCCCCACGCTCAGGCCCCCTTCGGAGATGTCTCTTTGGTCGTGCGCACCAGCGCCGATGACCCGACCCTTTTGACTCCGGCCCTGCGCTCGGCCGTGCAGGAGATTGACCGCGATCAGCCGCTCTACGAGATCCGCACGATGAACGCCCTGGTCGCAGAGTCCGTCTCGCGCCAGCGTTTCAGTATGACCTTGCTCGCCGTCTTCGCCATGCTGGCGCTGGCGCTCGCCTGCCTCGGCATCTTCAGCGTGATGAGCTTCCTCGTCATACAGCGGACGCACGAGATAGGCATCCGTATGGCTTTGGGCGCGCAGACGGGCGACGTGCTGCGGATGATTATCGGCCAGGGGATGAGGCTGACGATTGCCGGCATAGGCTTGGGCCTGGTGTCGGCCTTCGCCCTGACGCGGTTGATGAGAAGCCTGCTGTTCGGCGTCTCGGCCTCAGACCCTTTGACCTTTGCGGGCGTCGCCGTGCTGCTCTCGATAGTGGCGCTCCTGGCCTGCTTTATCCCCGCGCGGCGCGCTGCGCGCGTAGACCCGATGGTCGCGCTCAGATATGAATGAAAGCTACGAATAAAAGCTCGGAGGTTTTTATGTTGGGAACACTCTTTCAGGATATGCGATACGCGGTTCGGATGCTGTTGAAGAGTCCGGGCTTTACTGTGGTGACGATTCTGGCGCTCGCTTTAGGCATCGGCGCGAACACGGCCATCTTCTCCGTGGTCAACGCTGTGCTGCTCAGGCCGCTACCCTATCCGACGGCCGAGCGCCTGGCGATTCTCTCGGAGTGGAGCCAGCAAGTGCCGAACATGTCCGTGTCGTACCCGAACTTTCTGGACTGGCGCGAGCAGAACCAGGTCTTTGAGCAGATCGCTGCGTTTCGCGGCGCGGGCTATATCCTGACGGGCGCGGGCGAGCCCGAGCGCATCGCTGCGCAGGAAGTCTCCGCCAGCTTCTTTCCCGTGCTCGGCACAGCTCCCGTCATGGGGCGCAACTTCGCGCCCGCCGAAGACCAGCCGGGCGGAAATCGCACGGCCATCATCAGCTATGGATTGTGGCAGCGTCGCTTCGGCGCGAACCCGGAGATCGTCGGCCAGAACGTCCTGCTCAACAACGAGAGCTATACGATCATCGGCGTCCTGCCCGCGAACTTCCAGTTCCAGGCGCAGGTTGATCTCTACGTCCCCATAGGTCTACAGGCGGACAAGATGACTGATCGCGGCAACCATCCGGGCATCTACGTGCTCGGTCTGCTCAAGCCCGGCGTGAGCGTGGAGCAGGCCCGCACGGATATAAAGGGATTGGCCGAACGGTTGGCCCAAGCCTACCCGAAGAGCAACGGGGGCAACAGCGCGACCATCGCGCTCTTGCAGGATTTCACGACCCGAAACATTCGCGCCGCGTTGTTTGTGTTGCTCGGGGCGGTCGGCTTTGTGCTGTTGATCGCGTGCGCCAACGTCGCCAACCTGCTCTTGGCGCGCGCCGCTTCGCGCTCTAAAGAGATAGCCATTCGCACGGCGCTCGGGGCCGGGCGCTGGCGATTGGTGCGCCAGCTTTTGACCGAGAGCGTGATGCTCTCTTGCCTGGGCGGAGGGCTCGGGCTGCTTCTGGCCGTGTGGGGCATAGACCTGCTGCTCGCGGCCGTTTCTGGCAGCGTGCCTCCGGTGCTGACAAGTAACGTCGGCCTCGACGCGCGAGTGCTCACTTTCACGCTGCTCGTCTCCGTCTTGACGGGCCTGCTCTTCGGGTTAGCGCCAGCCATACAGGTCTCGAAGTCGAACCTCAACGAATCGCTGAAGGAAGGCGGGCGCAGCTCCGCCGGAGTCGGTGGCCGCCAGCGTGTGCGCAACACTCTGGTCGCAGCCGAAGTGGCTCTCTCGCTCTTGCTTCTGGTCGGCTCCGGCCTCCTTATCAAGAGTTTTCTCAACCTCAGTCAATCGGACATCGGCTTTGACCCGACGAACGTCCTGACGATGCGTATCTCTCTGCCCGAGGCGCGCTACAAGGAGAACGAGCAGGTCGCCAACTTCTTCCAACAACTGATGCAGAGAGTCGAGCACCTGCCGGGCGTCGAAGCGGCGGGCCTTGTGCGCGGCCTGCCCATGAACGGCGGCATCGAGAGCGGCATCACTGTCGAAGGTCAGGAGGTCACGAACACGAAGGACACCATTGTGGCCGTCAACATGACTGCCACTCCGGGTTACTTCCGCGCGATGAACATTCCGCTCATCAAGGGCCGAACCTTTACCGAGCAGGACAAGACGGGCGCGCCCGACGTAGTGCTGGTTGACGAGATGCTGGCCGCGCAGTTCTTTCCCAATGAAGACCCCATCGGCAAGCGCCTCAAGCTGGGCGATTACGAATCGAGAATGCCCTGGATGCAGATCATCGGCGTCGTCAAGCACGTCAAGCACTACGGCCCGGCCGAGACTCCGCGCGTAGAGATTTGGCGGCCCTACTTCCAGATACCGCAGACGCCCGACGCGCGCTACGGCCGCAGCATGGTGCTCGCCGTGCGAAGCGGGACGGATACGGCCAGCCTGACGACGGCCGTCCGCAACGCAGTCCTTGAGATAGATAAAGATCAGCCCATCTCCAGCGTCCAGCCGATGTCTGACATAGTGGCCACGAGCGTCGCGCCGCAGAAGTTTGCGACCTGGCTGCTGGGCCTCTTTGCCGCCTCGGCGCTGTTGCTCGCGGCCCTCGGCATCTACGGCGTGATGGCCTACTCGGTGACGCAGCGCACGCACGAGATCGGGGTGCGGATGGCGCTCGGAGCAGGCCGCCGCGACGTGCTCAAGCTGATCGTCACGCAGGGCATGAGGCTCGCGCTCGTGGGCGTCGGCGCAGGATTGGTCGGCGCGTTCGCCGTCACGCGCGTGATGTCGAGCCTGCTCTACGGCGTAACGGCGACAGACCCTTTGACCTACATAGTCGTCACGCTGCTGTTGACCGGGGTGGCTCTGCTGGCCTGTCTGATTCCGGCGCGCAAGGCCACGCGCGTAGACCCGATGGTCGCGCTTCGTTACGAATGAAAGGGAAGAGGAGAAAAAGGTAATGGGAACACTCTGGCAGGACTTGCGCTACGGCGCGCGAATGTTGACGAAGAGCCCAGGCTTTACCGTCATCGCGGTCGTGGCGCTCGCCCTCGGCATCGGCGCGAACACGGCCATCTTCTCGGTGGTCAATACGATCTTGCTGCGCCCGCTCGCTTACAAGGATTCGCAGCAGCTCGTCCTGATTAATCATAATTACCAGAAGATCAATCTGAAAGCCTCCGTGTCTGCGCCGGGCTACGTGCATTACCGCGACACGGCGAAGTCTTTCTCCTACGTCGCGGCGATCACGGGTTGGAACGTGAACCTGACGGGCGAGGGCGAGCCCGAGCGTTTGCAGGGGATGGCCGTCACGGCCAATCTTTTCCCGCTCCTCGGCGCAGAGGCCGCGCGCGGGCGCACCCTTCTGCCGCAAGAGAACCAGACGGGCAACGACCGTGTAGTAGTCTTGAGCGATGCGCTGTGGCATCGTCGCTTCGGCGCTGACCCGAACATAGTCGGCAAGAGCATCACGCTTAACGGCGAGCCCCACACCATCGTCGGCGTGATGCCGTCAAGTTTTCAGTTCGGCCGCGAGCTGGGCCAGGTCGTAGACCTCTGGGCTCCGATTGCCTGGACGCCGGAACAGTTATCGCCCGACAACCTGACGAACGAATACCTCTCCGTGCTCGCGCGCCTCAAGCCCGGCGTCTCGATCACGCAGGCGCAGGCCGAAATGGACGCCATCGCCGCCAACCTGCGGCAGCAGTACATGCCCGGTTCGGACAATACCGAGTGGGGACTTTCCCTTGAATCCTTCAACGAGCTGATCGTGGGCGACATCCGTCCCGCGCTGCTGGTGCTTTTGGGCGCGGTCGCTTTGGTGTTGTTGATCGCGTGCGCCAACGTCGCCAACCTGATGCTGGCGAGGGCTACGGGTCGGCAGAAAGAGATCGCTATCAGGACGGCCCTGGGCGCGAGCCGCGCGCGCGTCGTCAGACAACTGTTGACGGAAAGCGTGTTGCTGTCGGTGATCGGCGGCGGGCTCGGGCTCCTGCTGGCGATGTGGGGCGTTGATCTTCTCTTGAAGCTCAACGAGGGGAGGATTCCGCGCGCTTATGAGATCGGCGTTGACTTCAACGTGCTGCTCTTTACGCTCGGCGTGTCGCTCCTGACGGGCATCATCTTCGGCCTCGCCCCGGCCTTTCAGACTTCGCGGATTCAACTGAACGACACGCTCAAGGAGGGCGGGCGCACGGGCGCAGGCCCCGCGCGCCATCGCGTGCGCGACCTGCTCGTCGTCGCCGAAGTCTCTCTGACGGTCGTCGTGCTTGTCGGAGCGGGGCTGCTGTTGCGCAGCTTCATACGCTTGCAGGAAGTCAACCCCGGATTCCAGCCCCGTAACCTGCTGGTGATGCAGGTCTCGCTGCCGGCCTTCAAGTACGGCGACGCTCAGCAGCGCGCCCTCTTCTACCAGCAGATGCTTGACAGGGTGCGCTCTCTGCCGGGAGTCAAAGGGGCCGCCACCGTCTCGTCGCTTCCGATGAGCGGGCAGAATTCGAGCGGCAGCTTTCGCATAGAGGGGCGCGAAGTGCCGCAAGGCCAATCGCCTCCGCACGGAGATCGCTGGTCGGCTTCGGCCGACTACTTCAAGACGATGAGCATCCCTCTCATTCGTGGCCGCTACTTCACAGAGCGCGACACTGCCGACGCGCCCGGCGTAGCCATCATTGACGAGACGATGGCGCGCAAGTACTGGCCCACGGAAGACCCCGTCGGCAAGCGCATCACGTTTGAGGGAACCGAAGACAAGCCGCGCTGGCGCGAGATCGTCGGCATCGTCGGCCACGTCCGTCACAAGGGCCTGGAAGGCGAGTCGCGCGTTCAATACTACACGCCCTACATGCAGCGACCGCCGGGCAGCATGTTTCTCGTCGTCCAAGCGGCCACAGACCCGGCGAGCCTGACCGGCTCAGTGCGCGGCGCGATCAACGAGATAGATAGAGATTTGCCCGTCTACAGAGTGACGACTATGGAGCGGCTCGTCTCGGAGTCTCTGGCTCAGCGTCGCTTCTCCATGTTCCTGCTCGGCACTTTCGCCGCGCTCGCGCTCATTCTGGCGGTCGTCGGCCTCTACGGCGTGATGTCTTACACGGTCACGCAGCGGACGCACGAGATCGGCATCCGCATGGCTTTGGGCGCGCAGACGGGCGACGTGCTGCGGATGGTCTTGCGCCAGGGCTTGACGTTCACGCTCGTAGGGCTCGGCGTGGGGCTCCTCGGGGCCTTTGCCATGACGAGAGTGATGACGGGGCTGCTGTTCGGCGTCTCGGCCTCAGACCCTTTGACCTTCGGTGGCGTCGCCGTGCTGCTCAGCTTAGTGGCGCTCGCGGCCTGCTACATCCCGGCGCGGCGCGCAACCCGTGTAGACCCGATGATCGCCCTCCGTTACGAATAGGAGAAAAGCTGATGGGAACACTCTTTCAGGACTTGCGCTATGGACTGCGGATGTTGACGAAGAATCCGGGCTTCGCCGTCGTCGCCGTGCTGGCGATAGCTCTGGGGATCGGCGCGAACACGACCATCTTCAGTTGCGTCAACGCGCTGCTCCTGCGCCCCTTCTCCTTCCCGAACCAGGAGCGGCTGATGATGGTCTGGGAGCGGATGCCTGATGCGGGTATCTGGCGCGGGTCTGTCGCACCGGGCAACTTCGCGGACTGGCGCGACCAGACGCGCCTCTTCTCGGAGGTCACGGCTTTCAGCCAGCGCGCCTACAACCTGACGGACGGCGATCAGCCGGAGCGCGTAGCGGGCGCGCGCGTCTCTACGTCCTTCTTCTCCGTGCTCGGCGTAGAGGCCGCGCGCGGGCGCACCTTTTTGCCGGAAGAGGGGCAAGTCGGGCACGAGCAGGTCGCGCTCATCAAGCAGAGCCTATGGGAGCGGCGCTACGGCTCAGACCCGGGAATCCTGGGCCGCCAGGTGATGATTGACGGCAAGAGCTATACGATCATCGGCATCCTGCCACCGGAATTCAAATTCCCTTTAAACGGCAGCGAGGTCTGGACGCCGCTCGCCTTCGACGCCAAGGAGGCCGGAGATCGCGGCAGCCATTACCTGCAAGTCCTCGGCTTGCTCAAGCCGGGCGTGACCAAAGAGCAGGCCCAGGCCGAGCTGGAGGCCATCTCGCAAAGGGCCCAAGCGCAGTTTCCCGAAACCAACAGCGGCAGGACGGCTTCGGTCATGGGCATGAACGAGTCCTACACGCGTGGCTCGCGCATCTACCTGCAAGTGCTGATGGGCTCGGTCATCTTCGTGCTGTTGATCGCGTGCGCCAACGTTGCGAACCTCTTGCTGGTGCGCTCGACCTCGCGCCAGAAAGAGATCGCTGTGCGCATGGCGCTGGGCGGAAGCCGCCTGCGGCTCATCCGGCAACTCTTGACGGAGAGCATGGTGCTGGCCGTGCTTGGCGGCGGGCTCGGCCTGCTCTTATCCGTCTGGGGAATCGAGTTCATCAAGCGCGGCATGCCGCCCGGCTTCACGCAGTTCATTCCGGGCTGGGACAATCTTCGCCTAGACCCGGCCGTGCTGCTCTTTACAGCCATCGTGACGCTCTTGACGGGAGCAGTCTTCGGCCTCGCCCCGGCGCTGCAAGCCACGCAGCTCAACCTGAACGAAGCTCTCAAGGAGAGCGGGAAGGGAACCTCCAGCGGCGCGAGCCGTAACCGATTGCGCAGCATCCTGGTCGTCTCCGAAGTCGCGCTCTCGCTCGTCCTGCTGGTCGGCGCAGGCTTGATGATTCGCAGCTTCATACATCTCATCCGCGCCAACCTCGGCGTCAACCCGACGAACGTCGTCACGATGGAGCTTTCCATCCCGCGCCTCAAGTACCCTGAAGAGCAGCACCGCGTAAACTTTTACCAGGAGCTACTGGGGCGCGTGCGCAGCCTGCCGGGAGTCGAGCGCGCGGCGGCCGTCAATTACGTCCCGATGGGGCGCAGCAATTCCTCCTCGAACTTTCGCGTCGAAGGACAGCCAGCCCCGCCCAAAGGCAGAGAGCCATACGCTGACTATCGCGTCGTCACGCCGCAATACTTTGAAGCCATCGGCACGCCCATGCGCCAGGGACGCGCCTTCACCGAGCAGGATAAGAAGGATGCGCCGCGCGTCTGCATCATCAACGAGCAGTTGGCCCGTCGCTACTTCCCGGCGGGGGACGCCGTGGGCCAACGACTCGTCTTCAACGACGAGGATGGGCCCGTCGAGATCGTCGGCGTCGCGGCCGATGTCAGAAACGACGACCTGGAAGAAGAAGCGAACCTGACCGCATACCTTCCGTTCATGCAAGAGCCGTGGTGGTCTATGGCCCTGGTCGTGCGCGCCACGTCAGACCCTTTGCCGCTCGCCTCGGTCATTCGCAACGAGGTGCGCGCAGTAGATCAGGAGCAGCCCGTCTACAACGTGATGACCATGCAGCAGGTGATAGACGAAACGATCTCGCCGAAGCGGCTGACGATGTTCCTGCTGGCCTTCTTCGCCTTCGGGGCGCTGCTCTTGGCGGCCATAGGCATCTACGCCGTGATCTCTTATTCGGTCACACAGCGCACGCACGAGATTGGCATTCGCATGGCCCTCGGCGCGCAGCCCCGTGACATTCTTCGCCTCGTGGTCAGGCAGGGCTTGGTCTTGACGGCCATCGGCGTCGGGCTTGGGCTCCTGGGAGCTTTCGCCTTGACGTGGAAGATGACGGAGATGCTCAGCGGCGTGGAGGCTACAGACCCTTTGACCTTCGTCTCGATCTCGCTGCTGCTCGCGCTTGTGGCCCTCGCCGCCTGTCTGATTCCGGCGCGCAAGGCCACGCGCGTAGACCCGATGGTCGCGCTTCGCTATGAATGAAAGGGAAGAGGAGAAAAGCTGATGGGAACACTCTTTCAGGACTTGCGCTATGGGCTGCGGATGTTGATGAAGAATCCGGGCTTCACCCTGGTGGCCGTCTTCACGCTGGCCCTGGGGATTGGAGCTAACAGCGCCATCTTCAGCCTCGTCAACGGCCTGCTGCTGCGCCCGCTGCCCTACCAGGACGCCGAGCGGCTGGTGATTATCTGGACTCATTCGCCGGGCGCTAACGTCGCGCAGGATTGGCCGTCGCCGGGCCAGTTCATGGCCGTCAAATCCCAATCGAGCGTCTTTGAAGAGATCGCCATCGCGCAGGGCACGAGCGTCAACATGACTGGCCGGGCCGAGCCCGAGCGCATCGGCGTCATACGGACTTCTTCCAATCTCTTTACGCTGCTCGGCGCAAGGCCACTGCTGGGACGCCTGCTCCTTCCGCAGGAGGACTCGCCCGGCCAGCAGCCCGCAGTCATTCTCAGCCACGGGCTCTGGCAGCGTCGCTTCGGCTCAGACCCGAATGTGTTGGGCCAATCGGTGACGCTCAACGGCAAGCCCTACCAGATCGTCGGAGTGATGCCTGCGGACTTCCTGCTCAACAAGGAAGTGCTGCCGACGGTGGGCGGAGTCGAACAGGCCGAGATGCTGCTGCCGCTGCCGATGGGCGAGAAGGAGCTGGCGAGCCAGGGCGATGAGAACTACAACGTGCTGGCCCGCCTCAAGCCGGGCGCGACATTGCAGCAGGCGCAGGCCCAGCTCGACAGCGCCGTCCGTCAACTCGAACAACAGTTCCCAGACTATTATCCGCCGAGCCGCGCCTTCAGCATGAGCGCCAGGCCGCTGCTTGAGCAGGTGGTCGGAGACGTACGCACGGCGCTGCTCATCCTTTTGGGCGCGGTCGGCTGCGTGCTGTTGATTGCGTGCGCCAACGTCGCCAACCTCTTGCTTGCGTGGGCCACTGCGCGCGAAAAAGAGATCGCCATCCGCACGGCCATAGGGGCCGCGCGCTGGCGCATCGTGCGCCAACTCTTGACGGAGAGCGTACTGCTCGCGGTGCTGGGCGGTGTTGTGGGTCTGCTGATCGCGACGTGGACTCTGGACGGGATACGCTGGCTCAATCCCGGCAATATCCCGCGTCTTCAGAACGTACGCATGGACTCGCGCGTGCTCGTCTTCACCTGCGCCGTAGTCATGCTGACGGGCATTCTCTTCGGGCTCGCCCCGGCCCTGCGCGGCTCGCACGTACGGCTCAACGAAACGCTCAAGGAAGGCGGCCGCAGCCTGATTAATAGCGGCCACCAGAGACTTCGCAATCTGCTCGTCGTGGCCGAGATAGCTCTGTCTCTGGTCTTACTGATCGGCGCAGGGCTCTTGATTCGCAGCTTCATGCGCGTGCAGCAGGTCGAGCCGGGCTTTACGACCGGGAACATCATCTCGATGCGCTTGTCTGTGGCCGGGACGAGCTACGCGGAGGAGCCGCGCCGCTCGCTCTTCTACCCGCAACTGTGGGAGCGCATCCGCCGCTTGCCGGGCGTCGAATCGGCGGGCGGCGTCTCGGCCATCCCCTTGAGCGGCGGCATCGGCTGGGGCAGCATCACGATTGAAGGTTATGACCCGAGCGTGACGGGGCAGAGCGTCATTCAGTCGGACATCCGCGTCGCCAGCACGGGCTATTTCGAGACGATGAAGATTCCGCTCAAGGGCGGGCGCTTCTTCACGGAGCAGGACACTAAAGAGTCCATGAAGGTCGTCCTGGTTGACGAGAACATGGCGCGCAAATACTGGCCGGGCTCAGACCCCGTCGGCCGCCGCATCAAGTTCGGCAGTGCGGACGACAACGACATGCCCTGGCTGACGGTGGTCGGCGTGGTCGGCAACGTTAAGCATTACGCCCTCGACACGGAATCGCGCGTCGCCCTCTACATACCGCAAGCGCAGACACAGCCCGGCGGGCTCTACGTCGTGGCGCGCACCTCCACAGACCCCGCCAGCATAGCTTCGGCCATCACCAGGGAAGTGCGTGCGATGGACTCGAACATTCCCATCTACGATGTCAAGACGATGGAGCAGCGATTCTCAGAGTCCTTAGCGCGGCGGCGCTTCGCAATGTTCGCTCTCGGGTTGTTCGCGCTCGTCGCCTTGCTGCTGGCCGTCATAGGCATCTACGGCGTGATCTCCTATTCGGTCACGCAGCGGACGCGCGAGATAGGCATCCGCGTCGCTTTGGGCGCGCAAACCCTGGACGTGCTCAAGCTGGTCATCGGGCAGGGAATGGTGCTGGCCGCCATCGGCCTCTGTCTGGGATTGGTCGGAGCCGTCGCCGTGACGCGCGTGATGGCGAGCCTGCTGTTTGGAGTCTCGGCCACTGACCCCATAACGTTCGCCGCCATCACGCTGCTGCTCTCGCTCGTGGCCTTCGCCGCCTGCTACATCCCAGCGCGCCGCGCGGCCAAAGTAGACCCGATGGAGGCGCTCCGGTACGAATGAAGAAAGGGATGAGGGCGGAGGGATGAAAGCGTGACAACTCAACTTGCAGTATTCTTTTTTCATCTCTTCGCCCTCCGCCCTCATCCCTTCGTGGAGGTGTTGTGATGGATACTTTGTTGCAGGACATACGCTACGGGTTTCGGATGCTGCGTAAGAGTCCGGCCGTGTCTGTGGCGGCGGTGCTTTCGCTCGCTTTAGGCATCGGCGCGAATACTGTGATCTTCTCGGTCGTCAACGCGATTCTCCTGAAAGCGCTGCCCTACAGCGACCCCGACCGGATAGTCCTCATCTGGGGAACGGACGCGGACGAGGGGAGCAACCGCAACCAGGTCTCGGCGACGGACGCGGACGACTGGCGACATCAGAACACAGTCTTTGAAGAGGTCGCGACTTACGGCGACTGGCAGGCGACCTTTATCGGGCAGGGCGAGCCGGAGAGAGTGCAGGGCATACAGGTCGGTGACGGCTTCTTTCAAGTGATGAGGGGCACGCCGCTGCTCGGTCGCACCTTTCTGCCCGAAGAGCAGGAGGACGGCAAAGATCGCGTCATAGTCCTCGGCTACAACCTCTGGCAACGTCGCTTCGGCGCAGATCCGGAGATCGTCGGCCGGGCGGTCAACCTGAGCGGCAGGCCCTACACCGTCGTCGGCGTGATGCCTGCCGATTTCCAACCGCTGCCGCTCAGCCTGATTGAGCCGCAGGGACAGTTCTATCGCCCCGTCGCCGAGCCGCACGACGAAGACCAACGCTCGGCCCGTCACCTGCGCGCCATCGCGCGCCTTAAACCCGGCGTGACCCTTCAACAGGCGCAGGCCGAGATGAACCTCATCGCGAGCCGCATCGAGCGAGAGCACCCGGAGAACAATAGCGGCTACGGCGTGCGCCTGGTGACACTCAGCGAAGATACTGTCGGGGCCCTGCGCCCCACGCTGCTGCTCCTGTTCGGGGCCGTCGCCTTCGTCTTGTTGATCGCCTGCGCCAACGTCGGCAACCTGCTGCTGGCGCGCTCGACCGCGAGGCAGAAAGAGGTGGCCATTCGTGCTGCGCTCGGAGCGGCGCGCGCGCGCCTCGTTCGTCAACTGCTGACGGAGAGCGTGATGCTGGCCTGCGTGGGCGGCGGGCTTGGGCTCTTGCTGGCGATGTGGGGCACGAGCTTCGTCGAGACGCTCGGCTCCCAGGTCACGCCGCTTCTCTCAGGCATCCGCCTCGACGGGCGCGTGCTCTTGTTTACGCTGCTCGTCTCTCTGGTCACGGGGATCGCATTCGGGCTCGCGCCTGCGCTGCACATCTCGCAGCCGGACTTGAACGAAACGCTCAAGGAAGGCGGACGCAGCTCAACGGGCGGGAGCCGCAGCGCTTTGCGCGGCCTGCTGGTCGTCTCGGAAGTGGCCCTCTCCATAGTCCTGCTGATCTCTGCGGGCCTGTTGATTAAGACCATGATTCGCCTGCGCGAGGTCAACACGGGCTTCAACCCTCAGAACATTGTGACGATGAACGTCGTGCTCTCCTCGGCCAAGCGCCCGAAGCCGCAGGAGTGGGCCAGCTTCTTTAAACAGGTGACGGAGCGCGTAGAGGCTTTGCCGGGAGTCGAGGCGGCCGGACTCACGAGCGTCCTGCCCTTCAGCAGTAACTTCGACGGTCGCGGCCTCGCCGTCGAAGATTATCCGAAGCCGCGCGGCCAGGAGATCAGCGTTGACCTCTACATCACTACGCCCGGCTACAGGCGTGCGATGGGGATTGCGCTCTTGCAGGGGCGCGCGCTCGAAGAGCATGACACGGGCGAGGCTCCGCAGGTCGCGCTCATTAACGAGACGATGGCGCGCGAGCTTTGGCCCAACCAGAGCCCCTTAGGCAAGCGCATCAAGTTCCCTGGCTCGGAGAAGAACCCGCAGCCGTGGCGCACGGTCGTCGGCGTCGTCGGCGATGTCAGCCAGTACGGCCTGGACAGAAAAGTACCGATGCAGATTTACCTGCCGGAAGCGCAGTACCCGACCACGGCTATGACTCTGGTCGTCCGCTCGACGACAGACCCGAGCAATCTGGTCGCCGCCATCAGGCGCGAGGTCGCGGCGCTCGACCCTGACCAGGCTATCTCGAACGTCGCGACGATGGAGCAACTGCTGGCCGACTCCATCGCGCTTCGCCGTTTCTCCATGCTGCTGCTCATCATCTTCGCCTCGATGGCGCTGGTGCTGGCGAGCATAGGCATCTACGGCGTGATCTCCTATTCGGTCACGCAGCGGACGCACGAGATAGGCATCCGCATGGCCTTAGGCGCACAGACCAGAGATGTCGTCAAGCTGGTCTTGGGCGGAGGCATGAGGCTTGTGCTCATCGGCATCGTCCTCGGCCTGGCCGCATCCTTTGCGCTGACAAGGTTGATGACGAGCCTGCTCTATGGAGTGAGCACGATAGACCCTGTGACGTTTGTCGCCGTCGCCGTGCTGCTCTCAGCAGTGGCGCTGCTGGCCTGTTACTTACCGGCACGGCGCGCGACGAAAGTAGACCCGATGGAGGCACTGCGTTACGAATAAAAGCTCGGAGGTTTTGTGATGTGGACTCTGTGGCAGGACTTGCGCTACGGCGTGCGCGTGCTTTTGAAGAGGCCTGCTTTCAGTCTCGTGGCCGTGTTGATGCTGGCGCTCGGCATAGGGGCTAACGCGGCCGTCTTTTCGGTCGTCAACGCGGTCGTTCTTCGTCCCTTCCCTTACGACGAGGCCGACCGGCTCGTGATGATTTGGGAGACGCAGCCGTCACAGGGCTTGCCTTTCATGTTCGCTTCGCCTCCGAACTACGCCGACTGGCGAGAGCAGAACCACTCCTTTGAAGAGCTGGCCGCCTTTACGCCCAGAGACTTTTTCCTGGCCCGGGGGGAGGAGCCCGTGCGCGTCTCGGGCGCGCAAATCTCCGCGAGCCTGCTTCCGTTGTTAAGAATCTCTCCCATGCTCGGGCGCGCCTTCACGCCGGAAGAGGATCGGCCCGGCGGCCCCCTCGCAGTGCTCCTGAGCCAGAAGCTCTGGCAGAGTCGCTTCGGCGCTGACCCGTCTGTGGTGGGCCAAAGCGTGACGATAGATAACCAGAGCTACAGGGTTGTCGGCGTCATGCCGCAGGGCTTCAAGTTTCCGCCGCCCATCGCGCTCGAAGGGAACACGCCCACGCAGCAGGCCGAGTTGTGGACGCCTTTCGCTACGGACATGAAAGCGGGGCAGCGCGGGGGCCACTTCATGACGGTCATCGCCCGTCTCAAGCCGGGCGTCACGATTGAGAGCGCGAGCGCAGACCTCTCGACCATCAGTAGCCGCCTCGAACAGGCTTATCCGGAAACCAACGCCGGGTGGGCTATTACTTTAACGCCTTTCGAGCAACAGGTCTTGGGCCGTGTTCGCCCAGTGCTCCTGACGCTTCTGATCGCGGTCGGGTTCGTGCTCCTGATCGCGTGCGTCAACATAGCCAATCTGCTGTTGGCCCAGGGCGCTGGACGGCAGAAGGAGATGGCCGTGCGCGCCGCGCTCGGGGCCGGAAGAGGAAGGCTCGTGCGCCAGATGTTGACGGAGAGCCTGATGCTGGCCTGCCTGGGTGGCGCGGCGGGCTTGATCCTGGCGACCTGGGGCGTAGACCTGCTGCTCAGTCTCGCGCCCGGCGACATTCCGCGCCTCGAAGAAGTCGGCATAGACCTCCGAGTCCTGGGCTTTGCTTGCGCGGTCACGTTTCTGACGGGGCTGCTCTTCGGCTTATTGCCTGCGCTCGGGGCCTCTTCGCCGAACCTGCTCCGCTGGTTGAAGGAGAGCGGGCAGGCCACGGGTCAAGCGCCCTCTAACCGTTTGCTGCAAAACTCGATGGTCGTCATCGAAGTGGCCCTGTCGCTGGTGCTGCTCATCAGCGCAGGGTTGCTCGCGCGCAGCTTCTTGCGCCTGCAAGCGGTCGATCCCGGCTTTCAACCCGCGCGCACGGTGACGATGCGCGTCACGCTGCCGCGAGTCAAATATACTGAGCGCGCGCAGAGGGCAGCGGCCTTCGCAGAGATGGAGAAACGCTTGAGCGCGACGCCTGGGATTGAGGCGGCGGGCTTCGCGCTGGAAGCGCCGCTCGCGGGCGACCAACAGGGAACCGAAATCTTAATCGAAGGAGAGCCCAAGCCTGCGGAGGGCGAAGAGCATCACGCGGGCTTTACTTTCGTCACGCCAGGGTTTTTCCGCGCGATGGGCATTCCGCTCCTGCGCGGGCGTGCCTTCACAGAGCGCGACACGGCCGACTCGCCTCCCGTGGTCGTCGTCAACGAAGCTCTCGCCCGCCGTTACTTCCCCGGCACAGACCCCGTCGGTAAGCGCCTAATCGTCGGGTTCAATAACGAGGTGGCGCGCGAGGTGGTCGGAGTCGTCGGCGCAGTCCGTCAGGATGCCTTGAGCGAAGAGGCGCGGCCCGCCGTCTACACGCCCGTCCAGCAGGTTCCGTGGTCGCGCACGATGACGCTCATGGTGCGCAGCAGCCTTCAGCCCTCGGCGGCTCTTGCGGCCGCCAGAGAGCAACTGCGCGCGGTGGAGCGGGACGCGCCCATCTACGACGTGAAGACCATGAACGAGATCGTCGCGGAATCGGTCGCGCGCCCGAAATTCTCTGCCCTCCTGGTTAGCATCTTCGCCTGCGTGGCGCTCATCCTGGCGAGCATAGGTCTCTACGGCGTCGTCTCTTATTCGGTCGCGCAGCGGACGCGCGAGATAGGCATCCGGATGGCGCTCGGCGCGCAGCGAGGGGATGTCTTGAAGATGGTCTTGGGCGGGGGGCTGAAGCTGATCTTGACGGGTCTTTTGATCGGCGTGGCCGCGTCGTTTGCGCTCACAAGGTTGATGAGAAGCCTGCTCTTCGACGTGACGACGACAGACCCGCTGACCTACCTGGGCGTCTCGGCGCTCCTCGCAATAGCGGCGCTTTTGGCCTGCTACCTGCCCGCTAGGCGAGCGACGAAAGTAGACCCGATGGAGGCGCTGCGGTACGAATAAAGCAGGGATGAAGGAGGTTCGGAAGATGATGAGCACGCTCTGGCAAGACTTGCGTTATGGGCTCAGAATGCTGCGGAAGAATCCGGGCTTTGCCGTCGTGGCGGTCATCGCTCTCTCGCTGGGGATTGGAGCCAACGCGGCCATCTTCAGCGTGGTCAATGCAGTGCTCTTGCGCTCGCTTCCCTATGATGACCCTGACCGGCTCGTAGTCCTGCGCGAGAATAAGCCGCCGCAGTTTCCGGAGTTTTCCGTCGCGCCCGGAAACTTCATAGACTGGCAGAAGCAGAACACTGTCTTTGAGAAGCTGGCCGCCGTGCGCGGCTTTCCTTACAACCTGGTTGACGCTGGCAGCGAGCCGGAGCGGCTGCGCGGGGCGCGCGTCTCGGCCGGACTCTTCGAGATGCTCGGCGCTCGTCCTGCGCAGGGGCGCACCTTTCTCGCCGAAGAAGATCAACCGGGGCACGACGCCGTAGCCATCCTCAGCCATAGCCTGTGGCAGAGAAGATTTGGCGGCGACCCCAATATCGTCGGCCGCAGCATCTCGCTCAACGCATCGAGCTACACCGTCATAGGCATCATGCCGCCGACCTTTCAATTCCCTGATCGCGAGACCGAGATCTGGACGCCCGTCGCCTTCGACGAGAAACAGGCGCAGCAGCACGGCGGCCATTACATCTCCGTGGTGGGTCGTCTCAAGCCGGGCGTCACTCTCGCACAGGCGCAGACCGAGATGAGCGCGATTGCCGCCCGCTTGGCCCAGGCTTACCCGGACACCAACACGGGCTGGGGCGTGTCGCTCTTTTCGATGCAGGAGTACGAGTCGCGTGAGATCAAGCCTGCGCTGCTGGTGCTGCTGGGTGCTGTGGCGCTCGTGCTGGCCGTGGCCTGCGCCAACGTCGCCAACCTGCTCTTAGCGCGCGCCACAGTCCGTCAGCGAGAGATAGCGATTCGCAGCGCCCTGGGCGCGAGTCGCTGGCGCGTCATTCGTCAACTGTTGACGGAGAGCGTGCTGCTGGCAATCGTCGGCGGGGGCATCGGGCTACTGTTGGCCCTGTGGGGCACGGACTTGTTGCTGGCGCTCGCGCCCGAGAACCTGCCGCGCGTCAAAGGCGGAACGCTGGACATGCGCGTCCTTCTGTTCACGGGCTTAATTACTATCGTGACGGGTCTGATCTTCGGGCTCGTGCCCGCGCTGCAATCCTCAAGGCCGAACCTGAACGAGACGCTCAAGGAAGGCGGGCGTGGGACGACGGGCGGGCAGGGTCGCGTGCGGAGCCTGCTTGTAGTCACAGAAGTCGCGCTCGCGCTCGTCCTTCTAGTCGGCGCAGGGCTCCTGATTCGCAGCTTCTATCGCTTGCAGCAGGTCAACCCCGGCTTCAATCCGAAGAACGCGCTGGCCGTCAGCGTCTCGCTGCCCGCGAAGAAGTACGGCGAGGAAGAGCAGCAGGCTGCCTTCTTCACGGAGCTGATCGAGCGAGTCTCGACGCTGCCGGGCGTGGTGGCCGTCGGTGCTACGCAATCGCTTCCGATACAGGGCGATTACGTCCTCAGCTTCAACATAGAGGGACGCCCGCCCGACGCTCCCGGCACAGAGCCGAGCACAAACTATTACGCCGTGAGCCGCGATTATTTCCGCGCGATGGGCATCCCGCTCTTGCGGGGGCGCTTGTTCACCGAGCAGGACAAAAAGGACGCGCCGCGCGTCTGCGTCATTAACGAGACGATGGCGAAGAAGTTCTTTCCGGGCGAAGACCCCATCGGCAAGCGCCTCAACGTGACGAACGGGCCCGAGCGTTTTCGCGAGATCGTCGGCATCGTCGGAGACGTTAAGCAGTACGGGCTCGATCAACCGACCACGGCGCAAACCTACGAGCCGTACCTGCAAACTCCATTTTCGGGAATGACGCTGATCGTGCGGACGGAAGGGAACCCCGTGGCCTTCGGCGGGAGCGTGCGCAGCCAGGTGCTCTCGATTGATAAAGATCAGCCCGTCTCGCGCATTCGCCCGCTCGAACAGATCGTCGCGGAATCTATGGCCCGGCAGCGTTTCGCGATGCTGCTTTTGGGCATCTTCGCCGTCGTCGCGCTCATTCTGGCGGCCGTCGGGCTCTACGGCGTAATGGCTTACTCCGTCACGCAGCGCACGCACGAGATCGGAGTCCGCATGGCTCTCGGCGCGCAACAACGTGATGTCCTCAAGCTGGTCGTCGGTCAGGGGATGATACTGGCGCTCGTCGGCGTCGTGATCGGTCTCGTCGCCTCCTTCGCGCTGACGCGCGTGATGACGACTCTGCTGTTCAATGTTTCGGCGACAGACCCGCTGACCTTCCTGGTCATACCTGTGCTGCTGACTTTGGTCGCGCTCGTAGCCAGCCTCATCCCCGCGCGCCGCGCCATGAAAGTAGACCCGATGATCGCGCTCCGCTACGAATAAGGAGGCCGAGGGCGCGAAGCTCTGCGGAGATTTGAGAATTGGGAATCTAGTATCCGGAGCGTCTCGGATTTGAGATTCCCGATTCTCAAATCCGAGATTCCCGACCTTGAATCCGAGAATTTAAACGTCCGTCTCCCCGGCATCCTTGCTCCCGGATGCCCTTTGATTGCTTCTCATTCCTTGCGAGTTGGAGGTGAATAGATGATGAGTGTGCTGTGGCAAGACCTGCGGTATGGATTTCGCATGCTGGTGAAGCGCCCGAGCTTTACTGTCGTCGCCGTCTTGACCCTGGCGTTCGGCATCGGGGCGAACACGGCCATCTTTACGGTCGTCAACGCCGCGCTGCTGAGGCCCTTGCCTTACAGAGAGCCAGACCGACTGGTTCACCTCTGGGAGACCAAGCAGCAGACGCAGTTCGGTCAAAGGGAGGCTTCTTATCCTGACTACCTGGACTGGCGAGATCACACGCAGGCGTTTGAAGGGATGGCCGGTTACAGCCGCCGCAGTTTCGCCCTGACGGGCCGAGACGCGCCCGACCGCTTTGCCGGCGCTGCCGTGACGGACGGATTTTTCCGAGTGCTCGGCGTGGAGCCGATCATCGGCCGCAGCTTTCAACCGGGCGAAGATCAGACGGGGGCCGCGCGCATCGTCCTCCTCGGTTATGGATTGTGGCAGAGAAGATTCGGCGGCGACCCCAATGTCGTCGGGCAATCGCTGGTGCTGAACGGAACGAGCTACACCGTCATAGGCGTTCTGCCGCAGAGCTTTCAGTTCGCCCCCGCCGGGGAGCCTGAGATGTGGGTTCCGTTGAGCCCTTCGCCGGAACAGATGTCGCGCCGCTTTATGCACTGGCTCAACATCGTCGCGCGCCTCAAGCCTGGAGTCACTAGAGAGCAGGCCGAAGGCGAGCTGGGCGCTGTGGCCCAATCAATAGCCCAGGGCTACCCGGACTCGCACACGGGCACAGGGATTCGCCTCGTCCCTTTGCACGAGCAGATCACGGGCAGGGTCAAGCCAGTCCTGCTCGTCCTCCTGGGCGCTGTCTGTTTCGTGCTCTTGATCGCGTGCGCCAATGTCGCAAACCTGCTGCTGGCGCGCTCGGCCGCGAGGCAGAAGGAGATCGCCATCAGGACTGCTCTGGGCGCGAGCCGCCTGCGCCTCGTCCGTCAGCTTTTAACGGAGAGCGTGCTGCTTTCCGTGATGGGCGGCATAGCAGGCTTGATCCTGGCCCAGTGGGGAGTGGAGCTGTTGATTGCGGCTATTCCGGAATCGCAGCTCAGCTCGATGCCGTACCTGCGCGGGCTCGGCATTGACTCGAAAGTCCTGCTCTTTGCAATGGCCGTCTCAGTGTTGACGGGCCTAGTGTTCGGCCTCGCCCCGGCGCTTCAATCTTCGGGGCTGAGCCTTCAGGAATCTTTGAAGGAGGGAGGCCGCACCTCCGGGATGCAGGTGCGACAGGGCTTGCGCGGCCTGCTGGTCGTCACGGAGATTGCGCTCGCGCTGGTGCTGCTGGTCGGCGCTGGCCTGATGATGAAGAGCCTTTACAGGCTGCTGGCCGTCGATCCAGGCTTCGCCACCGAGAATGTGTTGACGATGCGCGTCTCGCTGCCCATGACCAAGTATCCCGAGGACGGCAACGTGATCGCTTTTCACGAGCAGCTTCTCCCGCGCATCGAGAGCTTGCCCGGCGTCAAAGGCGCAGGCACGGTCAGCGTGCTTCCCCTGCTCGGCGGCAACACGACGCGCCTGCTGGTCGAAGGCAGGCCCGCTCCGCCTCCGGGCGAAGAGTTGGAGGCAAACTTTCGCGAAGTGAGCACGGGCTATTTCCGCACGATGGGAGTGCCGCTCATCGCCGGGCGAAACTTTACTGAGAGGGATAAGGTGGGGACGCCCGAGGTCGTCCTGATTAATCAGACGATGGCCCATCGCCTCTTCCCCGGAGAGAACCCCGTGGGCCAACGCCTCAATTTCGCCAGTATGCAGGTCAAGGGACTTGAGATCGTGGGCGTCGTCGGCGACGAGAAGGTGACGGGCCTCGACTCTGCGACGACGCCCGTCATGTACGTCGCCTTTCTGCAAGACCCTGGACGGACGCTCAACCTGGTAGTGCGGACGACCTCAGACCCTTTGAGCGTCGCCGGGGCTGTGCGAAGCGAGATCGGCTCGCTCGACCCCGATCTGGCCGTCTTTGAAGTCAGGACGATGGAGCAGTTGATCGACAATGCTCCCTCGACCTTCCTGCGCCGCTACCCGGCCTTTCTGATCGGAGTCTTCGCGGGGGTCGCGCTGCTTTTGGCGATGGTAGGCATCTACGGCGTGATCTCCTATTCGGTCGCGCAGCGCACGCATGAGATTGGCGTTCGCATGGCGCTCGGCGCGCAACGCTCAGACATCTTTAAGATGATCTTGGGCCAGGGCTTGCTGTTGACGTTTGCGGGGGTGGGCTGTGGGTTGGTGGCTGCGCTCATCTTGACGCGCTTTCTGGCGAGCCTGCTCTTTGGCGTCTCGACGACAGACCCGCTGACCTACTTGGCCGTCTCCTTACCGTTGATCTTGAGCGCCATGCTGGCCTGCTACATGCCGGCGCGCAAGGCGACGAAAGTTGATCCGATGGTCGCGCTTCGTTACGAATAGAAAGCTAAGCGAGGAGAAGAGAGGAAGATGAATAGCTTGTGGCAGGACTTGCGCTACGGCTTGCGCATGCTGTGGAAGAAGCCAGGGTTTACGGTGGTGGCGATTGTCGCGCTCGCCTTAGGCATCGGCGCAAACACGGCCATCTTCAGCGTCATCTACACTGTGCTGCTGAGCCCTCTGCCGTTTAAGAATTCCGAGCGGCTGGTCTGGATTTGGGAGACCAATCCCGTCGCTGGCATCAAGAAGGAGCCTGCCTCTCTGCCCAACTTCACGGACTGGAAGACGCAGAGCCAGAGCTTTGAAGGCGTGGCCGCCTTCATCCGCTCAAGCCTGACGCTGACGAGCGACGGCGAGCCCGAGCGCATCCCCTGCGCCTACACTTCGGCCAACTTCTTCTCCGTCCTCGGCGTCGAGCCCGCCCTCGGCCGCAGCTTCACAGAGGAAGAGAACACGCCCGGCAAGCATCGCGTCGTCGTCCTCAGCCACTCGCTCTGGCAGCGACGCTTCAGCGCCAATCCCGGCATCGTCGGACAGAGCATCACGCTCGCCGGCAACCCTTACACGGTCGTCGGCGTGCTTCCCGCAGGATTCAAAAACCCGACTCCGGAGCAGTCCAAACCGGCGGAGCTTTGGACGCCGCTCGCTTACGACTTCGAGCGGATGGCCCGTCGCTCAGACTTCCTGAACGTGGTCGCGCGTCTCAAGCAGGGCGTCACGCCCGCGCAGGCGCAGGCCGAGATGAATACCATCACCTCGCGCCTCGCGCAGCAGTACCCGGATTCAAACACCGGATGGAGCACGATTGTTCTGCCGCTGCATGAAAGAATGATCGGCGACGTACGCACGCCGCTCTGGCTCCTGATGGGAGTCGTCGGATTTCTGCTCCTGATCGCGTGCGCCAACGTCGCTAACCTTTTGCTCGCCCGCTCGACCTCGCGCCAGCAGGAGATCGCTATTCGCCGCGCGCTCGGCGCTGATCGCCTGCGTCTTGTCCGGCAGTTTTTGACCGAGAGCGTGCTGCTTTCTGTGACGGGCGGTCTGCTCGGCTCGCTCGTGGCGATGTGGGGCGTGGACATTCTGGTGGCCCTCAGCCCAGGCAATATTCCACGCCTTGACGAGGTTGGTTTGAACTGGAAAGTACTGGCCTTCACGCTCGCGGTCTCTTTCGCGACGGGCGTAGTCTTCGGCCTGCTCCCGGCGCTGCACGCGACGAGCCCGAATCTTACGGAGACGCTCAAAGAGGGCGGGCGCAGCTCGACCGAAGGCATTCGCGGCGGCCGCCTGCGAAACTCGCTGGTCGTTGCAGAGATCGCGATTGCGCTGGTGCTGCTGGTCGGGGCCGGTCTGATGATTCGCAGCTTCGCCCGGCTGCAAGCGGTCGATCCGGGCTTTCGCCCCGAGCGCATCCTGACGATGGATTTGTCGCTGCCTTCGGCCAAGTACAAAGAGGATGCGCAGGTCTCGGCCTTCTTCGATCAGCTCTCAAGCCGCATCTCCGCTGTGCCCGGAGTCGAGTCGGTCGGCGCGGTCAGCGCGCTGCCCTTGAGCGGAGGCGGAGACATCATCACCTTCCTCGTCGAGGGGCGTCCCGAACAGCCGCCCGGTCAGAGCGAGGACGCAGAGTATCGCATCGTCACTCCGGGCTACTTCGCGACGATGGGTGTCCCAGTAGTCCGGGGCGAAGGCTTCACGGAGCGGCACACGCGGGAAGCGCCCGCCGTGATGGTCATCAACGAGACTTTCGCGCGCCGCTATTTTCCCGGCGAAGACCCCATCGGCAAACGGCTCAACATCGGCAACCCGGAGCGCTCCCCGTGGCGCATGATCGTCGGCGTCGTCAAGGATGTCAGGCACGAAGGTTTGGACACGGAACCCTACCCGCAGATGTACACACCATTGGCACAGGTTCAGCGCCGCGCCATGACTTTAGTGGCCCGCACTTCGGGAGCGCCGCTGAGCCTGGTTCCGAATGTGAGGCATGAGCTGACGAGTTTGGATAAAGACCAGCCGCTTTATAACGTGCAGACGATGGAACAGGTGCTCGCGCACTCCATCTCGCGCCAGCGTTTTCAGATGCTCCTGATCGCCATCTTCGCCAGCGTCGGATTAGTCCTCGCCTCGGTCGGCATCTACGGCGTGATCTCCTATTCGGTCACGCAGCGGACGCACGAAATCGGCATCCGCATGGCCTTAGGCGCGCAGGCCCGCGACGTGCTCAAGATGATCCTGGGCCAGGGCATGATCTTGACTCTCGTCGGCGTGGGCGTAGGCGTCGCCGTCGCGCTTCTACTGACGCGGGTGATGGCGAGCCTGCTCTTTGGCGTCTCGGCCACTGACCCCTTGACGTTCATTGCCGTCTCCGTGTTGCTGGCCTTTGTCGCGTTACTCGCCTGCCTCATCCCGGCGCGGCGCGCAATGAAGGTAGACCCGATGGAAGCACTTCGTTACGAATGATTTGAATGCGGAGGTAAGAGATGATGAATACGCTGTGGCAGGACTTGCGTTATGGGCTCAGAATGCTGTGGAAGAAGCCAGGGTTTACGGTGGTGGCGATTGTCGCGCTCGCCTTAGGCATCGGCGCAAACACGGCCATCTTCTCCGTCGTGAACGGCGTGCTCTTGAAGCCGCTGCCGTTTGAAGACCCAGACCGGCTGGTGAGAATCAGCGAATGGAGCCAGCAGGTTCCGGGGATGTCCGTCTCCTATCTGAACCTGAAGGACTGGCGCGAGCAGAACACAGTCTTCACGGAGATTGCGGCGACCCGTTTCAATAGCTACAACCTGACGGGCATGGACGAGCCGGAGCGCCTGCTGGGCAGAGACCTGACGGCCAACTTCTTCAACGTCCTCGGAGTGAAGCCCGCCCTGGGCCGAAACTTCCTGCCCGAAGAGGATCACGCCAACTCGAACCGCGTCTGCATCATCAGCCACGGCTTGTGGCAGCGGCGCTTCGGCGCAGACCCGAACATCCTGGGCCGCGTGCTCACTCTGAGCGGCGAAGGCTATACGGTGATCGGCGTCCTGCCGCAAAGTTATCGCTTCGGCTCGCCGACGGATGTCTTCGTCCCGCTCGGCCTGAAAGAAGCGACGCAGATGATTAATAGCCGCGACAATCATCCAGGCATCTACGCTTACGCGCGCCTGAAGCCGGGCGTGACCTTCCAGCAGGCCGAGACGGAGATGAAGGAGATTGCGCGCCGCCTGGCCCAAGCCTATCCGAAGACGAACGCGGGCAACAGCGTGACTCTCATCCCGCTGCGGGAATTCTTCGTCGGCGACGTTCGCCCGTCCTTGCTCATCCTGCTCGGCGCAGTCGGCTTTGTCTTGCTGATCGCGTGCGCCAACGTCGCCAACCTTTTGCTCGCCCGCGCGACCGCGCGTCACAGGGAGATAGCTATTCGCACGGCTTTGGGCGCGGGCCGTTTTCGCATCATCCGTCAACTGTTGACGGAGAGCGTGCTGCTGGCCGTGCTCGGCGGCGTGGCCGGATTGTTGCTCGCGCTGTGGGGCATAGATGTCTTGCGCGCGGCGAGCATTGACTCGATTCCGACGACCGCCGAGATCAAGCTGGACACTTACGTCTTCGTCTTTACGCTCGGCGTCTCGCTCTTGACGGGCCTGGTGTGTGGACTGGCTCCGGCCTTGCAAACCTCCAAGCCAGACCTGAACGAGGCGCTCAAGGAAGGCGGGCGCACGGGCACGGGCGGCGCTGCTCGCCATCACATACGCAACCTGCTGGTCATCTCCGAGATGGCTCTCTCTTTAATCCTTCTGATCGGCTCGGGGCTGCTCATCAAGAGCTTCCTGCGGCTGCGTAACACGGACACGGGGTTCAACGAGGAGAACCTCTTGACCATGCAGCTCTCTTACACGGCGGGCGACGCTGAGCCGCGCAAGGTGGCAGATTTCTTCAGCCAGGTGGAAGAGCGGCTCAAGGCTTTGCCGGGAGTCGAAGCGGTCGCGCTCTCGGCCGGCCTCCCTTTTCTCGGCGCGACCGAGACCTCTTTCGCCATAGAGGGACGCCCGACCGTAGAAGAAGCCGGGAAGCGTCCGATGACCGTCCTCTATGTGACGAGTCCGGGCTACTTGCAGGCGATGGGCATTCGTCTCTTGAAGGGACGCTTCTTCACCGAGCGGGACACGCGCAACAGTCCCCTGGTCGCAGTCATCGACGAAGACTTCGCGCGCCAGCATTTTCCGGGCGAAGACCCCATCGGGAAATACCTCGCAGGCAACCCGGAGATGAACATCCCGCACTTCGAGATCATCGGCATCGTCTCGCACGTCAAAAATTACGGTCTCGACACGCAGGGGCCCGTGCAGGCGGAGATGTACTATGCCTTGAGCCAGGTTCCGGACAGGTTCCTGCCCGACATAGCGAGCGGCATCAGCCTGGTCATACGCGCCAAGACGGAGCCGAAGAGTCTGACGGGCGCGGTCAGGCGCGAGGTGCAGGCCATAGACCCGAACCAGCCTGTCTATAACGTCAACACTATGGAACAGGTGCTCGCCGATTCGCTCGCGACGCAGCGCCTCTCCATGATGCTGCTCTCGATCTTCGCGGCGGTGGCGATGACTTTAGCGGCCGTCGGCATCTACGGCGTTCTCTCCTACACGGTCGTTCAACGCACGCACGAGATAGGCATCCGCATGGCCCTGGGCGCGCGCGTCTCCGATGTCTTCAAGCTGATTGTGGGCCAGGCGATGACGATGGTCTTCATAGGCATCATCTTCGGCCTGCTCGGAGCGTTCGCGCTGACCCGGGTGCTGACGAGCCTGCTCTTCGGCGTCTCGGCCACTGACCCCTTGACCTTTGCGGGCGTCTCGCTGCTGCTGGCAGCCATAGCTCTGCTCGCCTGCCTCATCCCGGCGCGGCGCGCAATGAAGGTAGACCCGATGGAGGCACTGCGTTACGAATGATTTGAATGCGGAGGTAAGAGACGATGAATACGCTGTGGCAGGACATGCGCTACGGCTTGCGCATGCTGTGGAAGAAGCCAGGGTTTACGGTGGTGGCGATTGTCGCGCTCGCCTTAGGCATCGGCGCGAACACGGCCATCTTCTCGGTCGTCAATGCAGTGCTGCTGCGCCCGCTCCCCTTTGCCGACCCAGACCGGCTGGTGATCGTGTGGATGGACAATCGTCAGATGGGGATGAAGGAGGACATTCATTCTTATCCGAACTACATTGACTATCGCGATCAGAACAAGGTCTTCGAGAGCATGGCGGCTTACCGGCCCGCGAGCCTTAACCTGACGGGCACGCATGAGCCTGAGCGCGTCACGGGCGCTGCCTCCACGGCCAGCTTCTTCGAGGTGATGAGAGTTGCGCCCGTGGTGGGCCGCGCCTTCACGGCGGAAGAAGATGAGACGGGACGCGACAACGTGATCGTCCTCGGCTATGGATTGTGGCAGAGGAGATTTGGCGGGGACAAGAGCGTTGTGGGCCAGAGCGTCGCCTTCGGCCTCACGTCGCGCACGGTCGTCGGAGTGATGCCGCCGGACTTTCACTTCCCCGTTAAGGAGACTGAGTTCTGGATACCGCTCGCCGCGCCCAAAGAGCTGAAGGACTCGCGCAGTGCTTTCTGGCTGAATGTCATCGGCCGTCTCAAGCCCGGCGTCACACTAGAGCAGGCGCGCGCCGAGATGGCGACTATCTCCAGCCGCCTTGAGCAGCAGTACCCGGACACCAATACCAACTTCGGCACAAACCTTGTCGCTTTGCGCGAGCAGACGGTGGGCCCGGTGCGCCCGGCGCTGCTCGTGCTGCTGGGCGCTGTCGCCTTCGTCTTGTTGATTGCGTGCGCCAACGTCGCTAATCTCCTGCTCTCGCGCGCGGCCGCACGCGAGCGCGAGTTCGCCATCCGCATAGCGATGGGAGCGGGCCGTGGACGCATCATTCGCCAGTTGTTGATGGAGAGCCTGCTGCTCGCGCTCTGCGGCGCTGCGCTCGGCATCACGCTGGCGATGTGGGGACTGGACGCCCTGCGTCTCTTGATGCCGAGCGATATGCCGCGTCTTGATCTGATCGGGATGGATTGGCGCGTGCTCGCCTTCACGGTCGGAGTCTCCTGCCTGACGGCCCTGCTGTTCGGGCTCGCGCCAGCCGTCCAGGCTTCTCGGCCAGACTTGAACGACACGCTCAAGGAAGGAGGCGGCAAAGGCGCGAGTCGAGGGATACGCAGCCGCAACGTCAGGCGCGCTCTGGTCGTCTCGGAGGTCGCGCTCGCACTTGTGCTGCTGGTCGGAGCGGGACTGCTCTTGAAGAGCTTCAGCCGCCTCAGAGGCTTCAACCTGGGCTTTCGCCCCGAAGGATTGTTGACGGCCAAGATTCAGCTTCCGGGCTCGAAGTATCGCGATGAGAATCAACTCAGGGTCTTTCATCGCCAGCTCTTCGAGCGGCTCGAAAGCACGCCCGGCGTTGAATCGGCCGGGGCCATCACCGATGTCTTTCTTAGCAAGACTCCGAACTCCACCAGCTTTAGCATCGAAGGCCGCCCGGCCTTTCAGCCCGGCCAGCGCGTAGAGATTCCGTTTGACTCGATCACCACGAACTACTTTCAGGTAATGGGCACGCCGATCATCAGGGGGCGCGCCTTCAACGAGCAGGACACGGAGAAGACTCCGCGCGTCGTGATCATCAACGAGACGATGGCCCGCCGCTTCTTCTCGGACACAGACCCCATCGGCAAGCGCATCAAGTACGGCGACCTTGAGACACCCGAAGACCAGAGCCCCTGGCACACCATCGTCGGCGTCGTCGCAGACACGCGCCGCACTGGCTTCGAGTCGGAAGTGAGGTCTGAGACATTCCTGCCCCTCGCGCAGGCTCCTGCGAGCCGCATCACACTGGTCTTGCGCGCAGCAGGCGGCCAAGACCCCGCCTCGCTCACCTCCGCCGTGCGAGGCGCAGTGCAGGCCGTCGACCCGGATCAACCCGTCTTCGACATCAAGACTATGGATCAGTGGATTTCCGAGACCATAGCGCAGCGCCGCCTGAACATGATCCTGCTCGGCACATTCGCGCTCGTCGCGCTGCTTTTGGCGGCCGTCGGCATCTACGGCGTGATCTCCTATTCGGTCACGCAGCGGACGCATGAGATTGGCATCCGCATGGCCCTCGGCGCTCAGCGCAGCGACGTGCTCAAGATGATCCTGGGCCAGGGCATGGGACTGACGTTTGCAGGGATAGGCATCGGCCTGGTCGGGGCGCTCCTGCTGACACGCCTGCTGTCGAGCCTGCTCTTCGGCGTGAGCGCCTTTGACCCGTTGACCTTCATCCTTGTCTCCGTGCTGTTGACGGTCGTGTCGCTGCTGGCCTGCTACCTGCCGGCGCGTCGCGCCACGCGCGTAGACCCGATGATCGCGCTCCGCTACGAATAAGAGGGAAGAGCCGAGCGCCAATTCTAAAAGAGACGCGAGCCCCACCTACCGAGTCTGAAAGCCGATTGCAGACTGCGGGACGTGGGGCTCGTCTGTGTTGCGAGCTTCGTCATTCAGGGAACGGTTCTTGCTTATATCTTAGCCGTCATACAGCTTTAATGCTTTGGGGCCTGAGTGAATGGCCCAGGGACGTGCAGATTAAGTCTCGGATTTGGGATGCCGGGGTCTCAAAAATGGAAATCTCAAATCTGGAATCTCCGGCTTTCAAAAGAGTCACCTTAAATCTCGAACTCAAAGTTGCAGGCGGGTTGAGCTTTCCCGTCGCCGTAAGTGGAGCGTCATGATGGGAACTCTGTGGCAGGACATACGCTACGGCGTGCGAATGCTCTTGAAGCATCCGGGCTTCACCGTGGTCGCGGTGCTCGCCCTGGCCTTAGGCGTCGGGGCGAACACGGCCATCTTCTCGGTCGTCAATGCAGTGCTGCTCAGGCCGCTGCCCTTCGAGCGGCCTGACGAGATAGTGACCGCGAGGGGACGCGGCCCGCAAAGCAATCGAGGCGGTGAAGCGAGCGTCATCGTCTCGTACCCGGACTTTCTGGACTGGCGCGAGCAGGCGCAGAGCTTCGACCGGCTTGCCGTTTACAACACGGCCGCCACGCTCATCCGTGAAGGCAGCGAGCCCGAAGCCATCTCGGGCGCAATCGCCAGCGCAGACCTCCTGCCCCTGCTCAAAGTAGAGCCCGCCCTCGGCCGCAACTTCACGCGCGAAGAGGATCAGCAGCAGAGCCCGCCCGTCATCCTCTTGAGCTATAACCTCTGGCAGCGACGCTTCGGCGCAGACCCCCACATCGTCGGCCGCCAGATCAGGCTTTCGAGCCAGAGCGCGACCGTCGTCGGCGTGCTGCCCGCAGGATTTAAGTTTCCCGTTGACGAAGGCCGCACGGATTACCTGCAACCGGTTGGGCCCAACATCGGAGAATATTTCGGCCGTCGCAGCGCCTACTTTCTGCGCGTCGTCGGTCGTCTCAAGCCGGGAGTGACGCGTCGCGCAGCCGAGACAGAGATGAGGGCCATAGGCGAGCGGCTTGAGCAGCAATACCCGGACGAAGGCTTCAGGCTCGGCGCGACCCTCGTCCCGCTGCACGAAGAGGTGGTCGGCGACGTGCGGCCCGCGCTCTTTGTGTTGCTCGGCGCGGTCGGCTTTGTCTTGCTGATCGCGTGCGCCAACGTCGCCAACCTTTTGCTGGCCCGCGCCGCCTCGCGTCACAAAGAGGTGGCGATTCGGACGGCGCTCGGGGCCGGACGGCTGCGCATCGTGCGCCAGCTTTTGACCGAGAGCTTGTTGATCGCCCTCATCGGCGGAGCGACCGGGCTGCTGCTGGCGATGTGGGGCGTTGACCTGCTCATAGCATCCGTTCCCGTAGACATCCCGCGCCTTCACGAGGTCGGTCTTGACTGGCGCGTGCTCTCCTTCACGCTCTTCGTCTCGGTCTTGACAGGCATCGTGTTTGGTCTTGCGCCCGCGCTGCAAGCTTCCAAGATCGAGCTGAACGAGGCGCTCAAGGAGGGGGGCCGTGGCTCGACCGAGGGCATCATGCGCAATCGCGTGCGCAGCCTGCTGGTCATCTCCGAAGTCGCGCTCTCGCTCGTGCTGCTCGTCGGCGCAGGACTCCTCATCAAGAGCTTCATGCGCTTGCGCGAAGTTGACCCCGGCTTCGACGCGAAGAACCTCCTGACCACATCGCTCTCGCCTTCGCGGGCCAAGTACACGAATGCCGAGCAGCAGACCAATTTCTATCGTGAAGTTCTGGGGCGCATCCACGCGCTGCCCGGCGTCGAGGCGGCCGGCTTCGTAGACCCTCTTCCCTTAAGCGGCAACTCCTCGTCCGTCACTTTCACCATAGAGGGGCGCGAGGTCGCTCCCGGCAAACTGTTCATCTCCAACCGGCGCATGATTAGCCCGGACTATTTTCGCGCCATGCATATCCCGCTGCTGCGCGGCCGCGCCTTTGACGAGCGTGACACGAAGCAGAGGCCGCTCGTCCTCATCGTCAACGAGACTTTCGCGCGCCGCTACTTTCCCGGCGAAGACCCCATCGGCAAGCGCGTGCTGATCGGCGCTGCGCCGGAGAATCCGAACCCCCCGCCGCACGAGATCGTCGGCGTCGTCGGCGACGTTCGTCACGAAGGATTAGACACGGAAGCCGGGCCCGAATACTACGTCTCTTACCAGCAGACGCCGTTTCGTCACTCGTCGCTCGTGGTACGCACGACGGGCAGCGACGCATCCTCGGTGACGGCGAGCCTGCGCAGCGCCATCAAGCAGGTAGATCAGGAGCAGTACATCCCACGCATAGAGCCGATGGAGCAGTTGCTCGCGGAATCCTTCGCGCGCCGCCGCTTCAACATGATGCTGCTGGCCGTCTTCGCCTCCGTGGCCCTGGTGCTGGCGGCCGTCGGCATCTACGGCGTGATGAGCTATTCGGTCACGCAGCGCACACAGGAGATAGGCATCCGCATAGCCCTCGGTGCGCAAGCAGGCGATGTCGTCAGGATGATCGTCCGGCAGGGCATGACGCTCGTCCTGGCGGGCCTCGTGTTGGGCCTCGCGGGTGCGTTCGCCGTGACGCGGATAATGGCGAGCCTACTGTTCGGCGTCAGCCCCAGAGACGCCTTGACGTTCATAGCGGTCTCAGTGCTGCTAGCCGGAATCGCGCTGCTGGCCTGCCTGATTCCGGCGCGGCGGGCGACCAGGATCGATCCCGTGGTCGCCCTTAAAGAACAGGGATGAGGGATGAAAGGAATGCTTACTAAGCTTGAAAGCTTTCTTATTCATCCCTCATCCCTCATCCCTTCATTGAGTGGAGGTTTCAAATAATGATGAAGAAGAATGTGTTCGTCTCGACGACGCTGCTGCTGTTGTTGTCGGGCGTCTGTGCATCGAACGGCGTTTCGTTGCAGGCGAAAAGGGAAGGGGAGCGTAGCACCTGGGTCTGGTCGCACAGGGATGACGGCGTGCTGACTGAGGCCAGGGTGGAAGGCAAGGTCGTCTTCACGGATGATTATACGGATGTCTCAAGCGTCTCGGAGGATGGCCTCTTTCAAGCGACGGACGAGCGCGATGGTGTGGCCCGCAAGCTGCGCGTCGTGCAGGGCCCCGCAGGCTCCGTGCAGCGCACCTATTACCTCAACGGCCGCAAGCACGAGTTCGACGCGGAAGCCAAAGCCTGGTTCTCAAAATTTCTCCTGCTGGCCGCGCGCGAGGGCGGGCTCAACGCCAGGGCCAGGGTGCAGCGTCTTCTCAGGCAGCGCGGCGCGCGCGGCGTGCTCGACGAAATATCTTTGATTAAGACAGACTATGCGAGGCGCATCTACTTCACCACGCTCATCGAGGAGGGCAACCTTGACAACGCGACCCTCAACGACGCTTTGAGGCAGGCGGCGCGCCAGCTCTCTTCCGATTACGAGCGGGCCACCTTCCTGATCGAAACGGGTGAGCACTATCTTTCGTCAGACGACCTGATCGCCGTCTTCTTCGAGGCGACGGGAAAGGTCACCTCCGACTACGAGCGCCATCGCGTGCTCTCAAGCGTCCTGCGCAAGCAGCCCCGCGAGCAAGTCCTCGGGCCCATGCTTGAGGCAGCCTCTTCCATCAGCTCCGATTACGAGAAGGCCAGCTTTCTGATCGAGGCCGCGCCGCTCTACATCAGCGACACGGCGCTGCGCTCGGCTTTCATGCGCGTGGTCAACGCGATCAGCTCGGATTACGAACGCGGGCGAGTGCTCTCGTTCGTCGCGAAGAGGATGCAGACCGGCTCGGCTTTAGACTAGCCCGCCGAAGGTGTAGAAACGTATGGGAACACTCTGGCAAGACCTGCGCTACGGAGCGCGCACGCTTCGCAAGCGCCCGGCCTTTACTGTCGTGGCCGTCGTCGCGCTCGCTCTCGGCATCGGGGCGAACACGGCCATCTTCTCCGTCGTCAACACGCTGTTGCTCAGCCCGTTGCCCTACAGTGATTCGGAGCGGCTGGTGATGTTGTGGGAAGCCAACCGCCCGCGAGACGTGCATCAGAACGTCATCTCGTCGGCCAACTTTCTGGACTGGCGCGAGCAGAGCCAGTCGTTTGCCGAGATGGCTGCCTTTTACGACGCGCGGCTGAACCTCACGGGCGACGGCGACCCCGTCGAGGTTCCCGCGCAGCTCACGACCGAGAACCTCTTTTCGCTGCTCGGCGTCGAGCCCATCCTCGGGCGCAACTTCACGCGCGAGGATGTCGCGCCCGATGCTCCTACGGTCGTCATCCTCGGCTACGGTCTGTGGCAGAGCCGTTTCGGCGGCGACGCGAGCGTCGTCGGTCGCACGATTACTCTGAACGGTACGAGCGCGACTGTCGTCGGTGTGCTGCCCGCAGGCTTTCAATGGTTCATCAAGAAGGGGTCGCTGACGGACAAGCCCGCAGAGCTGTGGACGCCGTTCGGATTTACGGAACAGAACCGCGTGCGGCGCGGGCGCTTCATGTCTGCCGTGGCGCGCCTCAAGCCGGGCGTCACGCCTGCACAGGCGCAGGCCGAGATGACGACAATCGCCGCTCGCCTCGAACAACAGTACGCGAATTTCAACACCGGATGGGGCGTGGAGGTCGTGCCGTTGCGCGAGCAGTTCGTCGGCGACGTGCGGCCCGCGCTCTTTGTGTTGCTCGGGGCGGTCGGCTTTGTCTTGCTGATCGCGTGCGCCAACGTCGCCAACCTGTTGCTGGCGCGCGCTGCCACGCGTCACAGGGAGATAGCCGTGCGGACGGCGCTCGGCGCGGGACGCCTGCGCCTCGTCAGACAACTGTTGACGGAGAGCGTGTTGCTCTCTGTGCTCGGCGGCGTGATCGGTCTCTTCCTGGCCTGGTGGGGAGTCGGAGCCCTGGCGGCCTTAAGCCCCGGCGATCTGGTCAATCTTGAGAGCGTCAGTTTGAGCCTGCCCGTGCTCTTCTTCACGCTCGCGGTATCGCTCGTGACGGGCATCATCTTCGGGCTCGTCCCGGCCTTTGAAGCGACGCGTTTGAACCTCACGGAATCGCTCAAGGAAGGCGACAAGGGAGTCGCGGGCAACGCGCGCAGTCGCCGCTTGCGAAGCGCCTTTGTCGTCGCCGAGATGGCGCTCTCCCTGGTGCTCGTGACGAGCGCCGGGCTCATGCTCAAGAGCTTCATGCGACTGCAAACCGTTAACCCGGGCTTCAAGGCCGAAAACCTGTTGACGATGAGAGTGATACTGCCGGGCCGCAAGTACCGCGACGAAAGCAAGCGCATAGCTTTCTTCAAGCAGGCGACCGAGCGCATCAGCCGCTTGCCCAGCGTCGAGTCGGCAGGGGCCGTCAGCTTCTTACCCTTTGCCGGGCTCGGCGCGGCCACAGGCTTTACCATCGAAGGCCGCCCGGCTCCACAGGCGGGTCAAGGGCCCACTACGGACGTGCGTGTGACCGACGCCGGTTACTTTCGCACGATGAACATTCACGTCATACGAGGTCGCACCTTTACAGACGAGGAGGCGACCGAGAAACGCGGCGTCGCCCTCATCAACGAGACGATGGCCCGCAAATACTTCGCGGGCGAAGACCCGATTGGCAAACGCCTGACCGTGAACATGGGCGAGAAGCCTTCGCCGACTGTGATCGTCGGAGTGGTCGGAGATGTAAAGCACCTGAGCCTCGATAGCGAGGTCAAGGCGACTGTCTACTGGCCGCACCCGGAGCTTGCGTATACGGGGATGACTATTGTGGCTCGCACCGGGGGCGACCCGCTCAGCCTGGCTTCGGCCGCACAGCGCGAGATTCAACAGATTGACCCGGAGCAGCCCGTTTCCGACATCCGCACGATGGAGCAGTTGCTTGCGTCGTCCGTTGGGAGGGTACGCTTCAATACGCTGCTGCTCGGCACTTTCGCCGGGCTCGCGCTGGTGCTGGCGGCCGTCGGCATCTACGGCGTGATGAGCTATTCGGTCACGCAGCGCACACGCGAAATCGGCATCCGCATAGCCCTCGGCGCGCGCTCCTCGGACGTGCTCAAGATGATTATCGGGCAGGGAATGAGGCTCGCGCTCGCGGGCGTCGCCCTGGGCCTCGTCGCGTCGCTCCTGCTGACGCGCTTGATGAAGAGCCTGCTGTACGAAGTGACGGCCACAGACCCGGTGACTTTTACGGCCGTCTCTTTGCTGCTCTCGGCAGTGGCGCTGCTGGCCTGCTACCTACCGGCGCGCAAGGCCACGCGCGTAGACCCGATGGAGGCGCTGCGCTACGAATGATGAAGGAGGAATGATGAATGCGGAATGAAAGACTAACTGCTTTTTATTCATCATTCCGCATTCCTCCTTCTGCATTGCTTTTGGAGGTTTCGTGATGGGCACGTTTGTGCAGGATTTGAGGTACGGAGTGCGGATGCTTTTGCGGAGTCCGGGCTTCACCGTTGTAGTGGTGCTCGCGCTCGCCTTAGGCATCGGCGCAAACACGGCCATCTTCTCGGTCGTCAACGCCGTGCTGCTCAGGCCCCTGCCTTTCGAGAACCCGGAGCAGTTGGTGATGGTCTGGGGCTTCTCGCGAATTAATGATAGTACGCGCGGAGTGCTCTCGGCTCCCGACGCTAAGGATTTAAGAGAGCAGAGCCAGACGATAGAGTACCTGGCCCCGTACCAGCAGTCCGGGACGACGCTCGCGAGCGGGGACGATACGGAGCGCATCTACGGCGCGAACGTCCCCGCAGACATCTTTCCGCTGCTGCGTGCGAAGCCACTGTTGGGCCGCAGCTTCACGCGCGAAGAGGACGTAGTGGGTGGGCCCCCGGTCGTCGTTATCAGCCAGTTCTTATGGCAGCGCCATTTCGACTCAGACCCCTCCGTCATCGGGAAAGAGATCAAGCTCGGCAGTAAGAGTTACACTGTCGTGGGCGTGATGCCGGACGGCTTCAGGTTTCCCGTCCGCAGCGAGAAGCCTGACTACTGGATGCCGATCTCTTCCTCGCCCAGTTTCGTCGCGGCCAAAGATACGCGCGGGAGCCGTAGCCTGCGAGTCGTGGCGCGACTGAAGCCGGGCGTGACACTTGAGCAGGCGCGCTCCGAGCTGGACACAATCGGACGCCGCCTCGAACAGCAGTACCCAGACACCAACACCGGATTGAGCTTCGCTCCGACGCCCTTGCACACCGATGTTGTGCGAGACATTCGCCCGGCCCTCCTGGTCATCCTCGGCGCTGTCTGCTTTGTGCTGCTGATCGCGTGCGCCAACGTCGCCAACCTGTTGCTGGCGCGCGGCGCTGCCCGGCAGAAAGAGATAGCCATTCGGACGGCGCTCGGGGCCGGACGACTCCGCATTATGCGGCAGCTTTTGACCGAGAGCGTGTTGCTGTCGGTGATCGGCGGCGGCCTCGGGCTCCTGATCGCCATGTGGGGCGTTGACCTGCTAGTGGCGGCGAGCCCTGAAAACCTGCCGCGCGTCAGAGAGAGCGGCCTGGACTGGCATGTGCTCCTGTTTACGGCGGCGGTCTCAGTCCTCACGGGCCTCTTCTTCGGATTGGCCCCGGCGCTGAAGGCCTCAAAGCTAGAGCTCACGGAATCGCTCAAGGAAGGCGGGCGCGGCTCTACGGAAAGCCTGCGTCGCAACCGTGTGCGCAGCCTGCTGGTCATCTCCGAAGTGGCGCTCTCTCTGGTGCTGCTCATCGGCGCTGGCCTCTTAATCCGCAGCTTCGTCTCGCTGCTCAATGTCGATCCGGGCTTCGACGTTGCGGCGATTCTCGTCGTAGACATCCCTTTGTCGAGAGCGAAGTACGCGACCGAGGAGCAGCAGACGGCCTACGTCAGGCAGGTCATAGAGCGCACGAGCGCCCTGCCCGGAGTGGTGTCTGTCGCCGCCGTCAATATCCTTCCCCTCAGCGGCAACGGCCGTCAGGCCAGCTTCACCATAGAGGGCCGGCCCGCAGTCCCGCCAGGACAGGAGCCCGACGCGGAAGTGAGCGCCGTCACGCCCGATTACTTCCGGACAATGGGAATACCTTTACGCAGCGGCCGCACCTTTACCGAGCGCGACGCGAAAGATGCTCCCGGCGCCGTCGTCATCAGCGAGACCCTCGCGCGCAGAAACTTTCCGGGCGAAGAGCCCGTGGGCAAGCGCCTGGTCATAGACGATGCCAAGCCGCCCTACCAGATCATAGGCATCGTCGGAGACATTCATCACGCGGGCCTGGAACAGGAAGTCTATCCGGAATACTACCTCTCATCTCTGCAAGCGCCCGAGCGACAGGTGAATCTGATCGTCCGCGCCGCGCCCGGCATAGACCCGGCAAGCCTGCAACCTTCTGTGCGCCAGGCGATCAAGCAGTTGGACGGCGAGCAGATCATCTGGGAGTCGAAGACCATGCGGCAACTGCTGGCCGAATCCGTCTCCGCTCGCCGCTTCAACATGCTGCTGCTCGGCACTTTCGCCGGGCTCGCGCTGCTTTTGGCGGCCGTCGGCATCTACGGCGTGATGAGCTATTCGGTCACACAACGCACACACGAACTGGGCATCCGCATGGCCCTCGGAGCACAGACCAGAGATGTGCTGCGGCTGGTCGTGCGGCAAGGCATGACGCTGGCTTTGATCGGGGTCGCAGTCG
>DASVQF010000049.1:0-21455 GCA_036389315.1 Pyrinomonadaceae bacterium | reverse complement strand
GAATCCGCCCAAGATCAAGAATCCATCGCTGCCCGTGGCAGCGACCATCGACGCCGACCCGCTCCTGTTTCCCACAGACACGCGCCCGATCCCTTACGGCGACCCGAAGTCTAAGTCCACGGACTTGAGCAGCGGGCCCGGTACAGGCAACGGCATCGGAACTGGAACTGGCGGAGGCGTCGGAAGTGGTGAAGGTGGAGGCGTCGGCCCTGGTCGTGGAGGCAACACGGGCGGCGGTGATCGTCATGAAGGCGGCGGTGGGCCGGGCGGCCCCGGCGGCGGAGATTACGGTAGGATATTTCCCCCGCGAGAAGTGACGCAGAAGGCACGCATCCTCTCGAAGCCGGAGCCGCAGTACACGGAAGAGGCCCGCAGGAATCAGATCAGCGGCACTGTAGTCTTGAAGGCCGTTTTCTCTTCCGACGGACAGGTGACAAATATCCACGCCGTCAGCGGCTTGCCATTCGGTTTGACGGAGCGAGCCATCGCGGCTGCCCGTCAGATCAGGTTCACGCCAGCGATGAAGGACGGGCGAGCCGTGTCGCAGTACATTCAGATCGAATACAACTTCAACCTCTACTGAGAGCCGCAAGCCCTCGCGCGGCCAGTCTCGAAGGGAAAAGTAGTTTCTTCCGTGGAAGAAACTACTTTTCCCTTCGAGAACTAAATTTTTCCGTCTCCCCGCCCCGTCGCGTAAATTTCCGTGCAAGCTCTTTGGCTCGCGTCGTTCTATCTGCGGAGCGGCTTTCGTCTTTCAAGCTCCACGGGCGCAGACCGGGTCTCCTGATCTGGGACGCGCGACGCCTTTTGAAGAGTTCGGTTCCATCAGAGGAGACTTCTTATGTATCGAAAGTTCTTTTTAGCTCTCGCCTCGCTTCTCGCGCTCTCTCTCGTCAGCCTGTTCTTCCTCGCGAAAGCCAGAACCACCGAGCCGAGCGCCCCTCAATCACCCCAGCAGATCACGGAGGGCACGCTGCAAGTCTTAGCTCCTGACGGCAAAGCTCTGGGCGTCGCTCCCCTCAAGCACACTGCTGTCAAAGCTGAGATCAGCGGCTTCCTCTCTCGCGTCACGGTCGTACAGGAGTTCGAGAACCCTTTTAAAGATAAGATCGAAGCCGTCTACACCTTTCCCTTGCCGCAGATGGCCGCCGTTGACGACATGACGATGAGAGTCGGCGACCGCACTGTCAAGGGCAAGATCATGCGCAGCGAGCAGGCCCAGGCAGTCTACGAGGCCGCGCGCCGGCAGGGACAGGTGGCGAGCCTCCTAGACCAGCAGCGCCCCAACATCTTCACGCAATCGGTCGCCAACATCATGCCCGGCGAGCGTGTGACGGTCACGATCAGCTACGTCGAGACTTTGAAATACGAGGACGGCTCCTACGAGTTCTCGTTCCCGATGGTCGTGGGCCCACGCTACATTCCCGGCACGCCGACCTCTGCGGGAGCCGTCGGCACGGCCCCCAACACAGACCGCGTCCCAGATGCTTCGCGCATCACGCCGCCCGTCATGCCGAAGGGCGTGCGCGCCGGCCACGACATCTCCCTGGAAATCTCCCTCGACGCGGGCGTCGCGGTCGAAGACCTGCGCTCGAACACGCATGAAATAGAAGTGGTCAAGCCGGACGATCATAGCGCGCGCGTGCGCCTGAAGAATATGGCTGAGATACCGAATAAGGATTTCGTCTTGCGCTACGACGTGGCGGGGCGAAAAGTCTCCGACGCCGTGCTCACGTACAGGGCCGAGCGCGGCGGCTTCTTCACCTTGATCCTGCAACCGCCCGACCGCGTGACGGCCGAAGACGTGACGCCCAAAGAGATCGTCTTCGTGCTCGACACGTCAGGCTCCATGCAGGGCTTTCCCATCGAGAAGGCCAAGGAGGCCATGCAGCTTGCCCTGGACGGCCTCTACCCGCAGGACACTTTCAACCTCATCACCTTCGCGGGCGACACGCACATACTCTTCCCGCAGCCCGTTCCGGCCACGCGCGAAAACCTGCGCAAGGCCCAACAGTTCCTAGCCTCGCGCGAAGGCAGCGGCGGCACAGAGATGATGAAAGCCATACGCGCCGCCCTAGACCCGTCGGACAAGCAAGATCACATACGCATCGTCTGCTTTATGACGGACGGCTATGTCGGCGACGACATGACGATCATCAGTGAAGTGCAGAAGCACCCGAACGCGCGCGTCTTCTCCTTCGGCATAGGCAGCTCCGTCAACCGTTACCTGCTGGACAAGATGGCCCAGGAGGGGCGCGGCGAAGTCGAGTACGTCGGCCTTAACGAAGATGGCTCGGCCGCTGCACGCCGCTTTCACGAACGCGTGCGCAGCCCCTTGCTCACGGACATCTCCGTTGACTGGGCCGGCTTGCCCGTCGCAGATGTTTATCCGAAACGCATACCCGACCTCTTCAGCGCCAAGCCGATCATCCTCACAGGCCGCTACACAGGCACAGGGAGCGCGACCATCAAGCTGCGAGGCAAGATGTCTGGCCGCGACACTGTGCGCGAGATAAGAGTCGAGCTGCCCGAGACCGCGCCGCAGCATGACGTGCTGGCGACGCTCTGGGCCAGGACGCGCATTGACGACCTGATGGCCCAAGACCTCGAAGGCATTCAAGCGGGCCACGCCCGCGCAGATGTGCGCGAGCCGATCACGCAGCTCGGTCTTGAATATCGCCTGATGACGCAGTACACCTCCTTCGTCGCCGTCGAAGAGATGATCGTCACGGAGGGCGGCCAGCCGCGCCGCGTCGAAGTGCCCGTCGAGATGCCCGAGGGCGTCAGCCTTCCAAGCACCGTCGCAGACGAAGACGCCGTGATGGTCAGCGCGCCGTCTCCGACGACGACCAGTAACGTCGGCCTGATCGGTTCGGGCGCTGGCGGCGGAGGAGGCCGTGGGGCTGGCTCCGGCTCCGGCGGAGGTGGGCCCATGATGACGCGCAGAAGAGTGCGCGCTCCCCTGGTGGTTGCGGGCAAGGATGCGCGAGCGGTGCGCGAGACAGAGGCTTCGGATCGCGTGTCCGCCGGAGAGCGCAAGCAGCGAGAGCTGCTGGCCAAGCTGCACCCGACCATCTCTGCGCTCGTCGAGCGGCTGAAGAAGCGAGGGGCGCAGCCGGGCCCGGAGGAGGCCAAGTTCGTGCGCGACGGCAAGGCCGAGCTGCAAATCTGGCTCGCGGACAAGTCGCCTGCGACCATCTCGGAGCTTAAGAAGCTGGGCTTCGAGATAGTGCTCGATCCGACGACCTCAAGGATGCTGATCGGTCGCATCTCCCTGGAAAAGCTCGCCGCGCTCTCCGAGCTGAAAGCGGTTCGCTACATAGCGCCGCAACTCTAAGCGCAGAACAGCAAGGACGACAGAAGGGCTCGCGTTAATGTGACGCGAGCCCTTCTTTCATCCTTCGATCTCGATAGAGCCTTTATAGGAAACCAACAGGCCGAGCAGGGGAAGCGAGACTTTGACAGAAATGTGCGCGGACTTTTCGTCCGGCATGGCCGATTCGCGCGCGACGATCTGCGGCGCGAGCCAGCGCGGCAGCGACAGGGCGATTGGCCCAAGCCTGAGCGCCACGCCCGCCTGCCTGTAAAAGAGCGCGCCCCCGGCCACCTCCAGCTTGTAACGTACTTCCGTTGGGCCCATGCGCTCGACAATCAGGCCGCCTTCGCCCGCCCGCTGCTCGCTGACGAGCCGAGATGCGCCGAAGGCTCTCTCCCAACGCTCGCCTCGTGCGTGCGGCGTCACGACCAGCTTGACGGGTACGTCCGCGCCCGCGGCGGGAAGACCGAGGAGCCTTGCCAATAGACGCGCGAGAGCGCGATCACCGTGGCGCACAGTGAAGCGCCCCGAAGCGTGCAGCGCGCCCACGGTCGTCGTGTGAAGACGCTGCACGGGCTCGCCCATGTGGGCCCACTGTGGGCCCACTACGACCGGGTATAAAGCTTTCGCGCCTCTCTTCTCCACTCCGCCGCGCTCCTTGAATCTGCCACGGCAATGATCCGTCAACGGGAAGGCGAGACGCAAGCCCGACGTGGCCCGGCCGTTCTAGGAGGGAAAGTCGCCCGAGACAAACTCGCTTCCGGAGGTAATGCTTTGATGTTACGTCTCACTCATGCAGGCTTTGCGCTGCTGCTCTATTGCCTGTTAGTTCCCGTCGCCTGGGCCCAGGACAATACGTTGACCACGACGGCCAAAGATCGCCGCTCGGTCAACATCACCATTTACAACTCGAACGTCGGCCTGGTGCGCGAGACGCGCATGTTACAGCTTCCCGCCGGCCGCGCCTCTCTGCGCTTCGCGGATGTCGCCGCGCAGATTCGCCCCGAGACCGTGCATCTGGTCTCTCTGACGGCGGCCGACGCTCTGAACGTGCTCGAACAGAATTACCAGTACGACCTGCTCAACCCGGCAAAGCTGCTGGACAAGTACGTGGGGCGCGAAGTGACGCTCGTCCTCAGACGCTTCGAGAACAACACGGAGGTGTTGACGCCCGTCTCGGCCGTGCTGCTCTCGAACAACAACGGCCAGGTGTGGCGCATAGGCGGACAGATCGTCATCAATCCCGCCAACATAGTCGAGACCAGGTTTCCAGACCTGCCGCAGAACCTCGTCGCAACGCCGACGCTCGTCCGGGATGTTGAAAACGATGCCGGCGCGGGGCAGACGGTCGAGGCAAGTTACCTGACATCGGGGATGAACTGGCGGGCCGATTACGTGCTGGTCGTCAGCGCAAACGACACGCGGGGCGACGTGCAGGGGTGGGTGACGCTCACGAACACTAGCGGCGCGGGCTTTGACGACGCGCGCTTGCAACTGGTCGCGGGCAACGTTAATCGCGTCGAAGCTGAGTCGCCCGCAGACATGGCTGGGAACAGAGAGGCAGCCAAGCTGCCCACGACGCGCAGCAGGCCGCAGTTCCGCGAGCGGGCTTTCTTTGAATACCACCTCTACACCCTGGAGCGTCCAGCCTCTCTCCGCGAACAGGAGACCAAGCAAGTGTCTCTGCTGGAATCCGCAGGCTTCGAGGTCGCCAAGGAGTTCGTCATAGACGGCTTGCCGGAGTATTACATCGGCTACAACAGCCCAGGGCAAGCCGTTCCGCAGAAGGTCGGCGTCTTCGTGCAGTTTCGCAACAGCGCGCAGAACAGGCTCGGCATGCCGCTTCCGGCCGGGACGATTCGTCTCTACAAGAAGGACGACGAGGGCGGCCAGCAGTTCATAGGCGAAGACCGCATCGAGCACACGCCCAAAGACGAGGATGTGCGCGTCAAAGTGGGCGACGCCTTCGACATCACAGCCGAGCGGAAACAGACCGATTACAAAGTGATTTCGAGCGAGGTGACGGAATACGCTTACGAGATCACGATCCGCAATCACAAGCAGGAACTCATCAGCGTCATCGTCAACGAGCCGATCAGCGGCGACTGGCGCATGATCTCTTCAAACTTCAAGGCCCAGAAGACTGAAGCCTTCGCCGCGCGCTTCCGCGTCCCCGTCGCCAAAGACGGCGAAGCCAAGCTCGTCTATCGCGTCCGCGTCAAGTATTGACGACCGGGCCGCGCTATTGACAGCCGTCTGGCCATTTGATACACACGCGGGCCTGAGCGAACGATTCGCCGGAAGCCGAAATTACCGGGAGACCTTTTCCGAAGCCTCGGTCATAAGGAGCATAAAGATGAAAAGAGCCTGTATCCTGCTGCTAGTCGTGTTCGGGCTGTCCGCTTCAGTGTGTCTGGGCCAATCAGCGCCGACCAATCAACCCAGCTCCCCGCGCATCAAGCCGCCGACGGCCGCCCGCACAGCGCCGCCCAATCCGGCCAGCGCCCCACCCGCCAGCCTTGAAGACGAGCTGATCGCCAGAGAGAAAGAGGTCTGGGACGCGATCAGGAAGAAGGACATGGAGCGCTTCGCCAGCTACCTGGCCGAAGACCAGTTGTACGTGAGCGACGACGGAGTTCGCACGAAGGCCGAGTCGGTGAAGCAGCTCGGCGCGGCCCCGGCTATGCCGGAGGTCAGGCTGGATGATTGGAAAGTTTTGATGATCGACAAGGACGCAGCGATTGTGACCTATAGGGCGACGGCCGTCCCTCCGGCCTGTGGCCCGGCGACGGCTGCTCCCTTCCAGCGCAACACGACCGTCTGGGCCAAGCGCGGCGGCCGATGGCTCGCCGTCTTTCACCAGGACACAACAGCCGCCAGCGGAAAGTAAAAGCAAGGATGAAGGATGAAGGAGAAACAGCTTGTCTTTTATTCATCCTTCATCCTTCTCTTTTACGGCTGCTATAATCGTGAGCGAAACCGGAAGGAGCGTAAGAGCAGTTTGGCGAGAGGGTGGGAGAGCAAAGCCGTCGCAGATCAGATGGAGCAGGCGGACGAGCGCGCTCGTGCCGTGCAAGGGGCGCAGGAGGAGCTGTCGCCGGAGGAGCGTGAGCGTCGCCAGCGCCTTGAATCCGTCAAGCTGTCGCGCGCACGCATACTGGATCAACTGGAAAGCGTCACTAACCGGGCCTACCGCGAAATGCTGCGACGCACACTGCGCGCGCTCGAAGCGGAGATCGAAGAGCTGAGCTGATCGTCTCCGCAGGTCGGCGCGCGCGTGAGTGTCAACGTCGCTTTGCTTTCTTGCTCTGCTTCTTCTTTTTCTTGCCAGCTCCCTTTTCAGATTTGCTTCCTTTGCTCGCGCCGTTCATCGCTTCACGCACTACTTTTTCGGCGCGCTGCGGGCCGTAGCGCCCGAGCGGATGAAACTGCTTCCCCTTAATCTCGTTATACGAGACGAAGAAATGCTCTATCTCCTCGACCAGATGTTCGTTGAGGTCTGAGAGGGTGCGAATGTGGCGATGGTCGCGTGAATCGGCTGCGACGGCTATGAGGCGGTCGTTGCGAATGGTCTCGCCGTCGCGCTCGGTCTGCTCCGCCTCGATCACGCCGACGAGTCGCGACGGCACAAGGCAACCGGCGAAGGCCGGCTCGTCCATCAGCACGAGCACGTCCAGGGGGTCTCCGTCGCCGCCGACAGTGTTTGGCAGGAATCCGAAGTCGTAAGGAAAGACCGCGCCCGCAGGCAGCACTCCGCCGAGCTTGAAGAGCTGGTGCTCCTCGTCGTAATTGAACTTGTTGCGGCTTCCCTTCGGAGTCTCGATGATGACGTTGAGGTCTCCGGAATCCTCCGCGAAGACTTTCAAATTGGTGAAGCTGTGCTTTGACAAGTGTGGCCCCCTTTGTCTCTCTTCGGATGAGTGGAGTACAGAATATAACCGATCAGAGAAGCTGTAAGCAAAATAGCTTGAAAGACGGGGACGGGGATGAAAATAATCCGAACCCTCCGGGCCGTTTCGTCGTTACCAGAGAGTACGCTTGTTGGTTCTTCATAGAAGACAGCCGAGACTTTCGAGGATGCTACGGGTCAAGATGAAACGATGGATAATCGCTCTGTTGCTCGTGCTGGTGGCGACCGTGGCGGGAGCTTTTCGCGGGACTTCCGGGCGCTTCGTCGCGCAGAGCGCCGCCGGCGGCGATGGCCGCGAAGAGATACGCCAGAGCTACCAGCTTTCTGCGGGCGCTAAGGTGGAGGTCAAAGGGATCAACGGGCCCGTCGAGATAGAGACGGCCGACACCAATACTGCCGAGGTCTACATCTTGCGGACGGCGCGTACGCAGGCCGATCTGGACAACAGCCGAGTCACCATCACCGCCTCGCCGTCGAGCCTCGTTATACAGGGCGAGCAGAATCAGGGAAGCTTCTGGCAACGCCTCTGGCACAGCGAGGTCAAGCATCAAGTGACCTTGAAAGTGCCGCGCCAGATAGCACTCGCCGTCAAAGGCGTCAACGGCACAGTCAAAGCGGGCGAAGTGACGGGCGCAGTCGAGATCGGCGGCATCAACGGCCGCGTCGAGACGGCGCAGACCGTCGGCTATTCCGAGATCAACGGCATCAACGGCAGGGTCACTGTCTCGATTCGCCAGCTAGGCGAGCGCGGCATACGCATCAAGGGCGTCAACGGCGCGGTCGAGTTGCGCGTCGCCGACAAGCTCAACGCAGACCTCAGCGCACGCGGCGTCAACGGCAAGATCAGCGCAGACCTGCCGGATGTCACCGTGCAGGGCGAGCCGACCCGCTCAAACTACAACGCACGCATCGGCGCGGGGGGCGCGCCGATCACGCTGAGCGGCATCAACGGCAGCGTGCGCGTGACGCGCGGAGCCGCTTCGCCTACGGAGTAGTCTCGCCCGGAAAAAGAAGCGCGTCAGAGAAAGACAGGGCGGCCGGTCGTTCATGAAAGATGGACGGCCGGCCGCCGGTCTTTCTTGACGGGCACGATGTCTACGACGATGGGGTCATGATCGGAGAGTGGGCCCGCTTCGTCTTTGAGGCCGCCGAAGACTTTCGGCTCGCGCCCCGCGGCCACGGCGACATCCTTTCCGGCGAACCAGTCCAGCTTGAGAGAGGCGCGGCCCCCGTGCTTCTCCAGGGCTTTGTTGAGAAACCAGAAGCACCACTTGGGAACCCAGTCGGCCATGTTGCGATTGACCGCTATGTCTCTGACATCGTAATGAAGCGTACACCCGCCCGGCTCGTTCAAATCCCTGTAAGTCCAGCCGCGCCGCTCAAGCTCACGGAAAAGATGGCGCTCGAACCAGCGATCAGGATGAGGATAATGGTTCCTGATAAAATAGCCTGGGCCCATCATCACCCGCCGCCAGAAGCCCAGAATGGAATAGACCGCTCGGCTTGAATTGTAGGTCGTCGTGTTCCAGTCCCCTCCGATCAGCACGGGAAGCCCTGGCCGAAGGCCGTCCAGGTGATCGAGCATCAAGCGCATCTGCCGGTGGCGATGCCTTTGCGTCGAATGAGCGTCCAGGTGCAGGCTGACGACGCGCAGCATCCCAAGAGGGTGCTCCATGTCGGCCACGACTGCGCGCTGGCAGCCGAGCCGCTTCTCCACGCCGCGCATCTTGTCCTTGCCGTTAGGGAGCGCGACCGAGTGGGCCCTCCGGAGCGGAAAGCGCGAAAGGATGGCGTTGCCGTGCAGCGCCAGGGAGTTTTCGCCTTCGATGTAAGCCTCCACGCCGCTGCCCTTCGTCAACGCCAGATAGCACGGCGCGAAAACATAATGGAGCCCGAGCGCGGCGGCGATCTCGCGCGCCACAAACAGATTGCCCGAGCGCGCCATCCCGTAATCAAGCTCCGTCAAGAGCAGCACGTCGCTCGCGCCTATCACCGGATGCTCGTCGAGCACACGGATGATGCCGGGCAGGCGGTTGCCTCGCTCTATGTTCCAGGCCGTCGCTCGCAGGGGCGAGTCGGAAGCGAAGGCTTCGCGCCGGCGCGGCGCGCGCTCGGAGAAATCCTCCTGGGCCAGGCCGCCGAGGACTCTTTCAATCTCCGGCCGCAACGTCCTGTAAATCTCCGACGATTCCAGAGCTTTCGTCGAAGGAAAGCGCGCCAGCTCCTTGAAGAAGGGCGTCAGCTCGTGATCGAACACGGCCGGTTGCTGCTCTGTCGGCTGAGTGATGGCGTAAGTCAAGGCCCGAAGATGGTACAGTCTAGCGCCTCTTGTTGACAACCCGCGCCGCCGGGCGATAGTAGAGTCTCTTGACAGATTTCAGTGTGGAGGAAATCGGATGGCCGAAGCGTGTGTGCTGGCGATTGACCAGGGGACGACGGGGACGAAGGTGATGCTGTTCGATAGGGAGGGAGCCGTGAGGGCCTGGGCCTACTCGGAGTTTACGCAGTATTACCCGAGGCCCGGCTGGGTCGAGCACGACGCGGAAGAGATATGGCTCGTCACCGTCAGGCTCGTCGCCGAAGCCCTCGCTCAGGCGGGCCTGAGGGCCGAGGACGTGCAGGCCATAGGCATCACCAACCAGCGCGAGACCTCGCTCGTGTGGGAGCGTGCGACGGGCAAGCCCCTGGCCCAGGCCATCGTGTGGCAGGACAGGCGTACGGCTTCTATTTGCGACGAGCTGAAGGCGCGCGGCCTCGAAGACAGCTTTCGCCGCAAGACGGGCCTGGTCATAGACGCCTACTTCTCCGGCACGAAAGTCAAATGGCTGCTCGACAACGTCGAAGGGTTGAGGCCGAAGGCCGAGCGCGGCGAGGTCTGCTTCGGCACGATAGACTCATGGCTCGTCTGGAAGCTGACGGGAGGCGGCGCGCACGTCACCGATTACTCCAACGCCTCTCGCACCCTGCTCTATAACATCCACGGGCTTTGCTGGGATGAAGAGCTGCTCCGGATACTCTGCGTCCCGCTCTCTCTACTGCCGGAAGTACGGCCGTCGTCACACGTCTACGGCTACACAGACCCGCACGCTTTCTTCGGCGCGCGCGTCCGCGTCGCAGGGATCGCGGGCGACCAGCAGGCGGCGCTTTTCGGGCAGGCTTGTTACACGATGGGCCAGGCGAAGAACACTTACGGGACGGGCTCGTTCCTCTTGATGAATACGGGGCGCGAGGCCGTCGAGAGTCGCGAAGGACTGCTGACGACTATCGCCTGGGGCATAGGCGACGAGCCCGTCGAGTATGCCCTCGAAGGCGCGATCTTCATCACGGGCGCGGCCGTCCAATGGCTGCGCGATGGCCTTGGCATTATCCGGGACGCTGCGGAGACCGAAGCCCTGGCCCAATCGCTCGCTTCCAACGAGGGAGTCTATTTCGTTCCGGCGCTCGCGGGCCTCGGTGCGCCGCATTGGGATGCTTACGCGCGCGGCCAAATCTGCGGACTCACGCGCGGCACGACGCGCGCGCACCTGGCGCGGGCCGCGCTTGAGAGCATGTGCTACCAGACTTTGGATGTCGCACGCGCGATGGAGCGTGATTCCGCCATCACCTTGAGAGAGGTGCGCGCAGACGGCGGCGCAGTCAGCAACAGCTTTCTCATGCAGTTCCAGTCCGACATCCTGGGCGTGCCGGTCGAAGTGCCGTCCATCACCGAGACGACGGCGCTGGGCGCGGCCTACCTGGCAGGTCTGGCCGTAGGCTTCTGGGAAGACCTGGGCGAGCTTCGGCGCAGGTGGAGAGTGGGCCGTCGCTACGAGCCGCGCATGAGCGCAGAGGAGCGCGAGCGTCTGCACGCCCGCTGGCTGAGAGCAGTGGAGCGCGCTCGCGGTTGGGAGCTGTGAGCTGAAATGAGAAGCTGATTGATGACCGAAAGCCACACGGAAGAAAAACCTTTCGACCTGATCGTCATCGGCGCAGGCATCAACGGCGCTGGCATCGCGCGTGACGCTGCCGTGCGTGGCTTGAGCGTCCTTCTTCTGGACAAGGGCGATCTCTCGTCAGGCACTACTAGCTGGTCTACGCGACTGATTCATGGCGGCCTGCGCTACCTGGAATATGGAGAGGTCGGCCTGGTGCGCGAATCTTTGCGCGAGCGCGAGCGGCTGCTGCGCCTGGCCCCGCACCTGGTCAGGCCGCTCCCGATGCTCATTCCCATTTACAGGGGGCAGCGGCGCAGCCGGCTACAGATACGCGCCGGGATGCTCGCCTATGATCTGCTCTCGCTCGATAAAAGCCTGGCGCATCACCACATGCTCTCGCGCACCGAGACGCTCAGGCGCGTGCCCGCTCTGCGTGACGAAGGCTTGGAGGGCGCGAGCCTCTACTACGACGCGCAGGTGGAGTATGCCGAACGCCTCGTTTTGGAAAACGTCCTCTCGGCCAGAGAGCACGGCGCTCAGGTTCGCACCTACGCGCGCGCCGAGCGTTTCATCGTCGAAGACGGGGCCGTGCGCGGCGTAGAGTTCACAGACCTTGAGACGGGCAGGGCGCAGCGCGCTCTCTCGGCCGTCACGGTCAACGTCTCGGGCCCCTGGGCTGACGAACTGCTCAGCACGCTCGATCATCCTCCCGCGCGTTTGATCGGCGGCACGAAGGGCAGCCATATAGTCGTCGCCAGCTTCGCAGGCGCGCCCCGCGACGCCCTCTACGTAGAGGCGCGAGGTGACGGCCGGCTCTTCTTCATCATCCCCTGGAACGGCATGTACCTGATCGGAACGACGGACTTTCGCTACGAAGGAGACCTGGATGATGTGCGGGCCGACGAGCGCGAGATCGCTTACCTGATGAACGAGACGAACCGCGTCATCCCCGCAGCACGGCTCAAGCCCTCTGACATTCTCTACACCTACAGCGGCGTGCGCCCCCTTGCAAGCTCAGCCAATGACGAAGGGCGCGGGGGCGCTGGTGTCACTCGCAGGCACTTTGTCTACGATCACCGGGAGAGGCTTCAAGGGCTGCTCTCGATCATCGGCGGAAAGCTGACTACGTACAGGAATCTCTCTGAGCAGGCGGTCGATCAGGTCTTCAAAAAGCTCGGAAGAAGATCGCCGCCCTGCCAGACGGCAAGACTTCCGCTCCCAGGAGCTTCCGTCCCGGACTTTGCAGCCTTCGCCGAGCATTTCAAGACGAGCAGCCGCCTTCCCGCCGAGATAGCCGAACGCCTGCTGCGCATTTACGGGACACGCGCGCCCTCCGTACTCGAAATCGCCCGCGAAGGCCCAGACCTCCTGCAACTCTTCAGTCCCCTGAGCCGCGCCATCGGCGCTGAAGTCCTCTTCGCCTTTCGTCAAGAACTGGCGCGCAACCTCTGCGATTGCCTGCTGCGCCGCACGATGGTCGGGATGAACCGGGCGGTCGGCCTCGATGCGATTGAAGGAGCCGCCCGCATAGCCCAAAAATATCTCGGCTGGTCTCAAGAGAGAGCCGCCCGCGAAGTCACCGCTTACCGCAAATATATCGAACGCTTCCATCCGACATGCCTGACGACCGCCTGATCTGAAATACCCGGCGGCCCATTCCGTGCTTGCGGCCGCGCGCGTACGGCCTTGTCATGGCTCAATTTCTTTGATACACCTTTGATTCTTAAGGAAACACGGCTGAACCATTTGGAAAAACAGATTCTCCCAAAGGAAACAACATGGTTTCCTTAAAGAGCAACAGTACTTCTAAACAAATCAGGCCCGTTTCCAGCGAAAGCTCCCAGGCTTTCTTTAGCTACCAGGCACGATCCAGGATGCGACGCCCCCTTTACCGAAGAGAATCACTTGTGTAGGGAGGAAAAGAGCGTGAAATCAACGGGTAAGACGGCTCTGCTTTTAATCTTCGTGCTGGCTTGCTTCTGCGCCGGCTCGATTGCCGGGCAAGCGCAGGCAAGCAAGACCCGGCCGGTCATAGAAGGGAAGGTGGTCAAAGTCTCCGACGGCGACACGATCACAGTTCTGGACAAGGAGAACAGGCAGCACAAGATACGCTTTCAGGGGATAGATGCGCCCGAATCCAAGCAGGAGTTCGGGCAGGTCTCGAAAGATAACCTGGCCCGCATGATTCTCGGCAAAGAGGTCAAAGTCATCTGGTCTAAGCAGGACAAGTACGGGCGCACGGTCGGCAAAGTCCTGCTCGACGGGCGCGACATCAACATCGAACAGGTCAAGGCGGGCCTTGCCTGGCACTATAAGAAATACTCGGACGAGCAGCCGCCGGAAGATCGTGTCACTTATGCGGCGGCCGAAACAGAGGCGCGAGCGGCCCGCCGTGGGCTATGGCAAGACCCCAATCCGACGCCTCCGGGCGAATGGCGAGCCGAAGCAAAGACTGACCGCTGGGGCGCTGCGCCGCCCGAAGGGACGATCATCGGCAACAAGGCGAATAAGAATTATCACCGGCCGGACTGCCCAGGCTACCGCGACATGGCCGAGAGGAACCGCGTCTTCTTCAAGAGCGTCTCGGAGGCTGAAGCCGCAGGCTTCAAGCGCGCGGGCAACTGCCCGGCCGAAGCCGTAGCGCAGCGCACCACGGCCAAGCCTGCTTATTCTTCGACCACGACGAGCGCGGCTTCTACTGCGCCCGAGACTGCTGTGGCCGCGCCCGCCGCCGCTGCCACCAGCGCACAGACCGTGCAGGCTCCGACGACGCAAGCCGCCAACGGCAGCGGCCCAGTCATCGGCAACAAGAACAGCAAGATTTATCATCGTCCGGACTGTCCCGGCTACCAGGGCGTGTCGGAGAAGAATCAGGTCAAATTCGACACTGCGGGAGAAGCCGAAGCGGCCGGATACAGGGTTGCTAAGAATTGCCCCGCGCCGAAATGAATTAAACAGGGATGAAGAAGAAATGCAGAATGCGGAATGCGGAATGAAAGAGCGTGCTGCTTTCTATTCATCATTCCGCATTCCGCCTTCTGCATTTACCTGTTAATACTTGCGCCCTGCGGGCCCATCGCATAGAATGCGCCCGTTCCTGCATTACCATCTCTTTTCTCACAGGGAGATTCTCACATGGCCAGAAACCAGACCAAGCGGCTGCCGCTCATCAAGATCGAAGCAGACGAGAACGGCTTCGCCGCGCTGCAAGCGATCACGGGCTACACGCCGATCAATCAGTCCTACTCACTCGAAGCCGTCCGCGCCGTGCATGACCAGTTGCAAGCCCTGCGTCAAAAGGAAGCGCAGGCCATAGCGGCAGTCGCGGCAGCGCGCGACGAAACGGTCGCCAAGGAGTGGGAGTTCCATAACATGATGCTCGGCGTCAAGGAGCAGGTGATCGCGCAGTTCGGCCGCGACTCGGGCGAGGTACAGGCGCTCGGGCTCAAACGCAAGTCCGAATACAAGTGGCCGACGCGAAAACGAAGCGCGCGCGACGAGAAAAAGTAGCGGCCTGCGAGGGCTCGCACATCTCACGATCAGAGAGAGACAGGTTCGCTTCCGGCGGCGCTTGCGCCCCGAAGCGCCCGCCCCTGCGTGGCCGGGCGTTGCAAGGTGGGCGTGTGTTGACGTAGGCTGTGTGCCCAAGAGTCAGAAGATAACTGCTTTGTAGAGACGCTTCAAGCCGCCGCCTATGGGCCCAGTCAAAAAAGAGAAGACGAGCCTTCGCACCGAAGCGATTGCGGGCATCACTACGTTCTTTACGATGGCCTACATAGTGGTCGTCAATCCGGCGATTCTCTCGACGCAAGGGACGGGGATGGCCTTCAGCGGAGTGCTGACGGCGACGGTGCTGATCTGCTTTGTGATGACGCTCCTGATGGGGCTCTACGGGCGGCTGCCTTTCGCGGTTGCGCCCGGCATGGGCATCAACGCCTTTTTCACCTACACGATTATTCTCCGTCAGCAAGTCCCCTGGCAGGTGGCGCTCGGGATTATCTTCTGGGCGGGCGTACTCTTCCTGATTATCTCTGTGACGCCCGTGCGGGTGACTATCGCGCGCTCCATTCCGAAGGGGCTGAGGATGGCGACGGCCGCAGGCATAGGCATCTTTCTGACCTTCATCGGGCTCAGGAACGCAGGCTTGATCGAGGCCGCGCCGGAGACTTTCGTCAAGCCCGGGCAATTAGATCACAAGGCGCTGCTTACCCTGCTCGGGATGGGCCTGAGCATCTGGCTGATGAGGCGCAGGAGCCCGCTGGCTTTTCTGGCCGGGATATTCGCCGTGACGCTCATCGCCTGGGCCAGGGGCTACGTCACAGCGCCGCCCAGACTTTTCAGCGCGCCAGACTTCCACAGCGTCTTTCTCAAGCTGGACATTGCGGGAGCCTTGAAGCTGGCGCTCCTGCCCTCGATCATCTCCATTCTTTTCACAGACCTGTTCGATTCCATCTCGACCTTTATCGGAGTATCGCACGCGGCGGGGATGCTGGACGAGGAGGGGCAGCCGCGAAATCTGAAAGAAGGATTGATCGTGGACTCGCTGGCGACTCTGGGAGCGGGGCTGGCGGGAACCTCTTCGGGCACGGCCTACATAGAGAGCGTCGCAGGCATAGAGGCCGGAGGGCGCACGGGCCTGACCGCAGTCTTTACGGCGCTCTGTTTCCTGCCCTGCTTTTTCCTCGCGCCGCTGGCCGGGATGGTTCCGCCATTTGCGACGGCAGGCGTGCTGATTCTGGTCGGCGCTTCCATGTTTCGCAGCGTCGCCGAGATAGATTTCAAGCGCATAGAGGAGTCTCTGCCAGCTTTCCTGACGATCATTCTCATCCCGCTCACCTTCTCCATCACGCAAGGGATACTGTGGGGCTTTATCTCGCACGTCGCGCTCTATCTGCTGGCCGGACGTGGCAGGCAAGTGCATCCTGTGATGTACGCGCTGGCCCTCGTAGCCGTGGGCCTGCTCTTGCTTGAGCACGGAAAGTTTCAATAATTGGGCCGAGACGTTGTAAAGTAAGGGAACACACACGCGCTGTAACACAAGAAGCAATTCAAGGGGACAATCCATGAGGAGCGTATTACATTCGATTCTCTTAAGCCTTTTTATATTCGCGCCGGGGGCAAGCTGGGGGCAGGCCGGGCAGGGGCGCTTTAGCTATGAGACTTACGCGAACGCGAGGTTCAAATATTCGATAGCCTACCCGTCAGGCATACTCTATCCGCAGGGCGAAGCGGATAACGGCGACGGCCAGAAGTTCCTTTCGGGGGACGGCCGCGCCTTGATGCTGGTCTATGGCGGGCATCAGCTCGACGCCGTCAGCCTGAGTGATATGTATGAGGAGACGCTCAAGCAGAAGGGCTTGAACGGAGCGAGCCGAGAGGTGACGATGAAGCTGCTCAAAAGGGATTGGTTCGTCGTCTCGGGCTACGCGGGCGAAAAGGTCTTCTATCAAAAGACCATGCTGAAGGGCGGAGTCTTCAAGACCTTCATCATCGAATACGACCGGGCGCAGAAATCCTTCTATGACCCGATCACGGCGCGCATCGCCCGCTCGTTTACGGGTTGAAGAGCGAAACTTTTATGTCAAAGCAACTGGTCGGAAAACCACTTCCGCGCAAGGAAGGACGCGACAAGGTCACAGGACAGGCGCGCTACGTGGATGATCTCAAGTTCCCTGAGATGCTCTACGGCGCGACCGTGCGCAGCCACGTCCCGCGCGGGCGCATCCGTCGGATTACCTTTGAAGAGGGCGTCCCCTGGGACGAGTTCACCATCGTCACGGCCAAAGACGTGCCGGGCGCAAATTACGTCGCGCTGATCCTGAACGACCAGCCCTTTCTGGCCGACGAGTACGTCAATCACAGGGAAGAGCCAGTCCTGCTCTTGGCCCACGCGGACAAGTACCTGGTGGAAAAAGCGCGCGCGCTCGTGCACGTCGAGATCGAAGAGCTGCCCGCCATCTTCTCCATCGAAGATTCGATCGCCCGGCGAGAACTGATCTGGGGCGAGGACAACGTCTTCAAGAGCTTCCTCGTCGATAAAGGGAACGTGGACGACGTGTGGGCCCAGGCCGACTTCATTGTCGAGGGCGAATACCGCACGGGCGCGCAGGAGCAGCTCTACATAGAATGCAACGGCGTCGTCAGCATCGCCTCGCCCGGGGACGGCGTCACGGTCTGGGGCTCCATGCAATGCCCTTACTACGTGCACAAGGCTCTGATTAAGCTGTTCGATCTGCCGGAAGAGAAGATTCGCGTCATCCAGACGGAGACGGGCGGCGGATTTGGCGGCAAGGAGGAGTACCCGTCGATGATCGCGGGCCATGCCGCGCTGCTCGCGTGGAAGTCGGGCAGGCCCGTCAAGATCGTCTACGACCGCGCCGAAGACATGGCCGCGACAACCAAGCGCCATCCGTCGCGCACGCGCCATCGCACGGCCGTCTCTAAAGACGGACGCTTGCTCGGCATGGAGATAGATTTCGTCGTGGACGGCGGAGCCTATGCTACGCTCTCGGCCGTCGTGCTCTCGCGCGGGACGATTCACGCCGCTGGGCCCTACCATTGCCCGAACGTCCGCATCCGGAGCCGGGCCGTTGCGACGAACGTGCCGCCGCACGGAGCCTTTCGGGGTTTTGGCGCGCCGCAAAGTATCTTTGCGCTTGAGCGGCACATGGACAAGGTAGCGGCTACTGTCGGCCTCTCGCCGGAAGAGTTTCGCCGCCGCAACTTCATCCGCGAAGGGCAGACGACGGCCACCGGACAGGTCATACGCGAGCCCGTTGACATGGAGGGCCTGCTCGCTCGCGCCTTCGAGCTGACGGACTACGCTGCCAAGCGCGAGCGGTTCGCGGCCGAGAACGCGCAGAGCCGTGTCAAGAAGGGGATAGGCTTCGCCTCCTTCATGCACGGCGCGGGCTTCACCGGCTCGGGCGAGAAATACCTGCAATCGGTCGTCGGCGCTGAAGCAACACCCGAGGGCCGCGTGCGGATACTCGCGGCGAGCACAGAGATAGGCCAGGGCACGAACACTATCTTTTCGCAGATCGCAGCCGAAGCCCTGGGCGTCGATTACGACTTGATCGAAGTCGCCAAGCCGGACACGGGCAACGTGCCCAACAGTGGGCCCACGGTCGCCTCGCGCACCTGCATGATCGTCGGCAAGCTGGTGGAGTCGGCCGTGCTCGGATTGAAACAGACGCTCGTGGGCGCGGGGCTGCTCGGTGAAGCCTACGATTCGGCCGAGTTCAGCCGCGCCTGCCAACGCTACCTTGAGAAGTACGGCGCGCTTCGTTCTTCGAGCCAGTACGAGCAGCCCGCAGGCATTAACTGGGATGACGAGAAGTATCGTGGCGACGCTTACGGCGCTTACGCCTGGGCCGTCTACGTGGCCGAGGTGAGCGTAGACATGCTGACGTATGAAGCGCGCGTGGACGATTTCGTCGCCGTGCAGGAGGTCGGGCGGGTGATTCATCCGGTGCTGGCGGCCGGGCAGATAGAGGGCGGCGTGGCCCAGGCCATAGGCTATGCGCTCTACGAGCAGGTCGTGTGGCAGGACGGGCGAATGCAGAATAACCAGATGACCAACTACATCATGCCGACGGCTGCCGACGTGCCGCCGATTCGCGTCTTCTTCGAGGAAGTGCCTTACGCTCATGGGCCAGCCGGGGCCAAAGGCATAGGCGAGCTGCCGATGGATGGGCCCGCGCCCGCCATCCTCAACGCCATCGAGCACGCCACGGCCGTCAGCTTTCGTCAAATCCCCTTACTGCCCGAAGCGATCATCGAAGGGCTCGGAGTCTAAAAGAAGTGTCTGAAGGGAACGGAAAAGTCACTGTCACCTGCACGGTCAACGGCCTTGAAGAGAGGCTTGAGGTCTATCCGATGGCGAGGCTCTTGGACGTGCTGCGCACGGAGCTTCGGCTGACGGGAACCAAAGAGGGATGCGGTGAGGGCGAGTGCGGCGCTTGCTCCGTCCTCCTGAACGGCGAGATGGTCAACAGTTGTCTCATCCCTGTCTTACAGGTCGAGGGGGCAGAGATCAAGACCATCGAAGGTGTGGCGAGCGCGGAGCAACTGCACGCCGTACAGGAAGCCTTCATCACCTGCGGCGGAGCGCAGTGCGGAATCTGCACGCCCGGCATGGTCATCGCCGCCCTCAATCTGCTTGAACGCAAGCGCGCGCCCGACGAGCAAGAGATACGCGAAGCCTTGGCGGGCAACCTCTGCCGCTGTACGGGCTACACCAAGATTTTTGAGGCGGTCGTCAAGGCTTGCCAAAGCAAGGACGAAGGGGAGTAATGATTATGAACAGGATGCTATTTCATCCGAAGAGCTTGACGAGCATGCTGCTGGTCGTGCTCATCTTGTGTCTGGCTCTGCCGGCAAGCGGGCAGAGGAGCTTGAGCGCACGGGGAGGAAGCGCCGAGGCGCAGAAGTTTATTGACGAGTACACGGCCGAGTTCATGAAGCTGCGCTACGCTTATGAGCTGGCCGAGTGGAGGTCTAATACGCACATCGTCGAGGGCGACCAGACGAACGCCAGGGCCACGAACGAGGCGCAGGAACGGCTCGCTGCCTTCACGGGAAGCCGCGCCAATATCGAAGCGGCGACCCGGTTCCTGAAGCAGAAAGCGGAGCTTACGCCCGTTCAGGTCAAGCAGCTACAGAACATCCTTTACGCCGCGGCCGAAAACCCTGAGACGGCCAAAGAGACGGTCAAGCAGCGGATCGCCGCAGAGACCGCGCAGAATGAAAAGCTCTACGGCTTCGAGTTCAAGATCGACGGGAAATCCGTCACCCCCAACCAGATCGACGAAATCCTGCGCACGTCCACCAACCCTGAAGAGCGGCGCAAGGCCTGGCTCGCGTCCAAAGAGGTCGGGCGGGTCTTGAAGCCCGGCTTGGCTAACCTGCAACGGTTGCGCAACTCCGTGGTCTCTCCGCTCGGCTACAAGTCTTACTTCAGCTATCAGGTCTCGGATTACGGGATGACCTCGGAAGAGATGATGAAGCTGATGGACGAGATCAACCGCGAGCTTCGTCCGCTCTACAGAGAGCTGCACACTTACGCGCGCTACGAGTTGGCGAAGCGTTACCAGCAGCCCGTGCCGGAGATGCTTCCGGCCGACTGGCTGCCCAATCGCTGGGCCCAGGATTGGAGCGCGATGGTCTCAGTCTCCGGCCTGGACGTTGACGCGGCGCTCAAGGGGAAGACCTCCGAGTGGGTCGTCAAACAGGGCGAAGAGTTCTACGTCAGCCTCGGGTGGCCGCGCCTGCCCGAGAGCTTCTGGAAGGAGTCTTCGCTTTATCCGCTGCCCGCCAACTCGCCTTATAAGAAGAACACTCATGCGAGCGCCTGGCACATGAACCTCGAAAATGATGTCCGCTCGTTGATGAGCGTCGAGCCGAACGCCGAGTGGTACGAGACGGCGCATCACGAGCTGGGCCACATCTACTACTACATCACTTACACTAACCCGGACGTGCCGCCGCTCCTGCGCGAAGGGGCTAACCGCGCCTATCACGAGGCGATGGGGAGCCTGATGGGCCTGGCCGCGATGCAGAAGCCCTTCCTCGAAGCGCGAGGGCTCGCGCCGCGCGATGCGCGGGTGGACGAGATGCAGGTGCTCTTGAAAGAGGCGCTCAACTTCGTCGCCTACATGCCGTTTGCGACCGAGACGATGTCGCGCTTCGAGTACGAGCTGTATGATAAGAACCTGCCCGTAGATCAATACAACCGTCGCTGGTGGGAGTTGGCCCGCGAGTACCAGGGCATAGTGCCGCCCGTCGCGCGCGGCGAAGAGTACTGCGACGCCTGCACCAAGACGCACATCAACGACGACCCGGCGCAATACTACGATTACGCGCTCGCCAACGTCCTGCTCTTCCAATTGCACGATCACATCGCGCGCAAGATTCTCAAGCAAGACCCGCACGCCACGAACTACTACGGCAACCGCGAGGTCGGCGATTTCCTGCGCGCCATTATGCGTCCGGGCAGCTCTCGCGACTGGCGCACGGTGCTCAAAGAGAAGACCGGCGAAGACCTCAGCGCCAAACCGATGATCAGGTACTTCGCGCCCTTGATGGATTATTTGAAGAAGGCGAACGCCGGACGCAAATACACAATGTAAGAGCAGCATGAGAGCTTATCTTCCGGATTACGAATTGAGGACGCCGAAGGACTTGGCCCGGGCGCTTGAGGTCTTGGCCGGGGAGCCGGGCGTGTGGCGTCCCTTTGCCGGTGGGACGGATTTGATGGTGCTCTTCGAGGCGGGGCGGCTCGCGCACAAGAGGTTTCTCAACATCTGGAATCTGA
>DASVQF010000048.1:0-296221 GCA_036389315.1 Pyrinomonadaceae bacterium | reverse complement strand
CTGGAAGAGACCCTTCTTGCCGCGGGGATCGACCTCTGAGAGCTTTTACTCACCCCGGAAAAAAGCCGACTGCTAGGGGGCTTTGTAGCCCGCTTCGTCGAGAAGCTGCTTGGCGCGCTCGGGGTCGTATTTGTAGACCTGTCCGGGCGCGTAGGCCCAGGACTGCTCGGGCAGGATGGAGTTGGCGACGCGGGCCTGCCCGAGCAGAAGCTCCTTGACGATGGCCTCGCGGTCGATGGCGTAGGCGATGGCCTGCCGCACGCGCGGGTCTTTGAGCACTTCGTCGGCGGCGTTGAAGTTGAGGTAGACGACGTTGACGCCGGGGAACTGCGCGATCTTCAGGTTCGCGTCCTGCCCGAGCTGCTGGTACGCGTCGGGCTGTAGGTTGGCGACCTGCGCGAGGTCGACGCCGCCGCTCTTCAGCTCGGCCTGCAAGGTGTTGGCGTCGAGGATGGTGCGCACGCGCAAGCTTTTGACGGCGGGCGCGCCGCCCCAGTAGTCCTCGTTGGCCGTGAGGTCTACGACCTGCTGCGACTCGTCGAAGCGCACGAACTTGAAGGCGCCGGTGCCGACGGGCGTCTTCTTCTGCTGGTCGGTCGTGTAGCCCTGCGGCATCATGCCGACGGGGACGAGCCCCGAGAGGAACTTGGTCAGAGGCTTATTCAGGCGCACGACGAGCGTCAGCGGGTCTGGGGTCTCGACGGCCTTGACGAGTGACTTGCGTTCGTCGCCCGCGCCCTCGAAGAAGTCGTTGGCCTTGCGCGAGTCGGACTTGAGCAGCGTTTCGAGCGTGTATTTGGCGTCGGCCGAGGTGAAGGCTTTGCCGTTGTGGAACTTGACGCCGTCCCTGAGCTTGAAGGTGTAGACGAGGTGGTCGGGGCTCTGCTGGATGTCTGTGGCGAGGTCGCCGACGTAGTCGAAGTTCTCGTTCTTGCGGACGAGCGAGTTGAACATGAGCTGGCGGAAGCGCTCGCTCGAAGCGTCGGTGCCGCGCAACTGGTCGAGCGTCTCGGGGTTGGATTCGAGCACGACGACGAATGGGCCGGACTTGCCGCCCTCCACGGTCACGTCGCGCAGGAAGCGCCAGTCGCCGTCGACGGGGACGTTGAGGTTCTGGACGTTCCTGCGCGCGACGACCATCTGGTCAACGTACCAGAGCGGGAGCTGCGGCACCTCGCGGCTGATGATGTCCTGGGCGCGCGTGTACAGCCCTTTGGCCTGCGCGCGGTCGAAGGTGCCGACGGCCTCTTCGAGCGCCTTGTCCAGCTCCGCGTTGCTGTAGCGTCCGCGGTTCTGGTAGGCGCCGGTGTGGAAGAGGTCGAAGAGGTAGATCGGGTCCTGGTTGCCGCCGACCCAGCGCCCCGTCGTCAGCTGGAACTGACCCTTGCGCTGCTGGTCGAGCAGGGTGTTGAACTCGACCTGATCGATCTCACAAGGGATGCCGACCTGCTTCAACTGATTCTGGATGATGCTCGCGTACTGGCGCGTCGGCGCGCTGGCGGCGTTGATCTTGAGGAAGATGGGCGCCTTGAAGCGCATGGCCTTCTGCCCCGTCGTCCCGCCGCCGCAGCCGGCCAGCAGAGTCGAGCAGAGGGCGAAGAGGGCGGCGACGTTCCGAAGTTGAAGGCGCGGCATTGTTAGAACTTACCTCCGTACATGTAGTTCAGCTTGCGGCTCAGCTCGGCGACCTCCGCCGAAAGCTCCTGGAAGCGCTTGGGGTCGAACGTCAGGGGAGGTTTCGTCAGGGCCTTGAAGGCGGCGATGCGCCGGAGCGAAGCCTGTATGCGCCCCCGCGACAACTCGCCGCGGCGCGCGGCGTCCAGGAGCGCCCGGTAGCTCCGGCGGATGAGGTCTGGGCGGGCGCAGACCAGGAGCATGTCCTCGCCCGCGAGCACGGCGCGCAGGGAAGCCTCCTCGATCTCGCAGTGCTTGGCGATGGCGCCCATCTCAAGGTCGTCGGTGACGACGAGGCCGTCGTAGCCCAGCTCGTCGCGCAGGAGGTCGCGGACGATTGAAGGGTTGATGGAGGCGGGGACGAGCCGGCCGCCGGCGATGCCGCGGTGGATGTCGATGTTGGGGAAGCCGCCGTGGCTGACCATGACGGCGCGCACCATGTTGTCCTCGCGCTGGAAGAGTTCGATGTAGGGCGCGAGGTCTTGCGCGATGAGGTCGTCGTGCGTGAGGTGGATGACGGCCATCTCCTCGTGCGTGTCGACCTCGCCGGCGCCGATGCCGGGGAAGTGCTTGGTGCAGCCGAGGATGCCCGTGCCCTGCAGGCCGCGCAGGTAGACCATCGTGTAGCCGAGCACCTCGCCGGGCGAGCGGCCGTAGGAGCGCGAGTAGAGACCGTTGGAGAGCAGGTCGCGGTCGTCCTCGCGCTGGAACAGCTCTATGTAGGGCGCTAAGTCCTGGGCCATCAGGTCGTCGTGCGAGAGATGAACGAGCGGCATCTCCTCGTGCGAATCCACTTCGCCCGCGCCGATGCCCGGGAAGTGTTTGAGGCAGCCCATGCAGCCCACGCCCTGAAGAGCGCGCAGGTAGACCATCGTGTAGCCGAGCACCTCGCCGGGCGAGCGCCCGTAGGAGCGCGAGTAGAGACCGTTCGAGAGCAAGTCCCGCTCGTCCGTCATGATCGACATGACGGGCGCGAAGTTCATGTTGAAGCCGAGCAGGCGCAAGACCTCGCCCGTGATGCGGCCCAGGGAGCGGGCTGCGGCCAGGTCGCCGTGCTGGCGAATGGTGCGCGCGGCGGGCATGGGCGTGCAGATGCGTCGCAGGCGATCAACGAGTCCGCCCTCCTGGTCTATCCCGCACAAGGGCTCTGCGGGCAGAAGAGCGCGAGCGTCGTCCAGGAGCTTGCGCAACTGTTCGGGCGCGGCGACGTTGCGGCCGAAGATAATCACGCCGCCGGGCGAGACCTCCTCGACCAGCGAGCGCGCCTCGGCGTCCATCTCCGTGCCCGGCAGCCCGATGTAGAAGATTTGCCCGACCTGTTGTTCGAGGGGAAGGGAAGTTAAGGAATCAGTCATGGGAAAGATACTTCTTGTCTACCTTGCAACCCGGATTTGCAGGCGCAAACGACGGCGCGTCCTTGCGAAGGACGGCACGACCATTACACCATGCGTTTGCGTAAACTGAAGAGAAGTTCGCGCGCTTCATCTGCTGAGATGGTTTCTACCTTAACGTCGCGTAGCTCGTCAAGCAGGCTTTGATTCGTGGCGTCGAAAAGCGTGGCCTGCGCGGCGATGCGGCGGCGACGAGCGCGCTGCGCCGCGCTCTTCAAGCCGGCTTCGTCCAGGGCCCACTCGTTCCACTCGTCGCCGGGCGCTTGGCTTTTCTCGGCCTCGCCCTGCGCCGCCTCCTCCTCTTCGGCGAACACGTCCAGCTCGTAACGCTCAAGCCGCGCCAGCACATCGCGCGCCCGTTCCAGGACGGAAGGCGGCAGACCGGCCAGGCGTGCCACCTCTATGCCGTAGGACTTGGAGGCGCGCCCACGTTCGAGCCTGTGCAGGAAGACCACTTCGCCGTCGCGCTCGGCGGCAGTGATCTGGTAGTTCTGCGCGCCCGGCAGCCGCTCGGCCAGCTCCGTCAGCTCGTGATAATGAGTCGCAAACAGCGTCTTGGCCGCGTGCTCAGGCGAGTCGTGCAGGTACTCGACGACGGCCCAAGCTATAGAGAGGCCGTCGAAGGTGGCCGTCCCGCGCCCGATCTCGTCCAGGAGCACTAGCGAGCGAGGGCTCGCGTTATGCAGTATGCTCGCGGTCTCCGTCATCTCGACCATGAAGGTCGAGCGACCGCCAGCTAGGTCGTCCGACGCGCCGACCCTCGTCCAGATACGATCAAGCACAGGGAGACGCGCCCGCTCGGCCGGAACGAAAGAGCCCATCTGAGCGAGGATGGAGATGATGGCCGTCTGCCTCAAGAGGCTGCTTTTGCCGCCCATGTTTGGGCCAGTGATAATCAGGAAGCGGTCTGTAGAGTTATTCATGTAGAGGTCGTTCGGGATAAACGGCTCTGGGCTAAAGACCTCTATCACCGGATGACGGCCCTGCACGATCTCTATCTCGTCGCCGTCGTGCATCGTGGGGCGGACGTAGCGGCGGCGCACGGCCGTCTCGGCGAGCGAGCAGAGGGCGTCGAGCGCGGCCAGGGCGCGGGCCGTCGCCTGTATGCGGCGCGTCTCTGCGGCGGCCTGCGCACAGACCTGTGAGAAAATCTCCGCTTCGAGCTGCGTCATACGCTCTTCAGCGCCGAGCACGCGCGTCTCCCAGGACTTCAGCTCGGGCGTAGTGTAGCGCTCCGCGTTCGACAGGGTTTGCCTCCGCTCGTAATCGGCGGGGACGCGCGCCGATGCGGCTTTAGATACTTCTATGAAGTAGCCGAAGACGCCGTTATAACGAATCCGCAGCGATGAGATGCCTGAGCGCGCACGCTCTCTGGCTTCGAGCGTGGCGATTGTTCGCTTGGCGTCACGGCTGATCGAGCGCAGCTCGTCCAGCTCGCTCGAATACCCGTCGCGGATAGCGCCGCCCTCCGAGAGCTTGGCGGGCGCATCCTCGCTCACAGCCGCAGAGACCATCGCGCGCAAGTCCTCCATCTCGTCCATGCTTTCATAAAGCACCTGGAGCAGAGACGATTCGGAGTCCGATAACGCCCGGCGAATGGCCGGAACCTGATCCAGGGAGCGCACGAGCGCGCAGAGGTCTCTGGGCGAAGCCGAGCACATGTTGAGCCGGCCCGTCAGGCGCTCAAGGTCTGAGACCTCCTTGAGCACGGCGCGCAAGCGGTCTCTTTTCATCTGCGAAGCGTGAAGGTCTGCGATTGCCCCCTGCCGCGCTTCTATCTCGCCGCGACGAATCGAGGGACGCAGGAGCCAGGAGCGCAAGAGCCTTGCTCCCATCCCTGTCACCGTTTCGTCAATCACGTCGAGCAAAGCGCGAGCGCGCCCCTGCGCCCCTTGCGCCTCTACCAGCTCAAGGTTTCTGACCGTCACGCCGTCCAGGATCAGGTGATCCTGCGGCTCGAAGTACTGTATGTCTGTGACGTGCGCGGCGGCCGCGCGCTGCATCTCGCGCGCGTAACGAAGACAGGCCCCGGCCGCAGCCACAGCAGCACCTTTGCCTTCGAGCCCGTAGCCTTCCAAAGAGCGCACGCCGAACTGCTCGCGCAGCAGCGCCGCGCACTCCTGCGTCTGCCACAGCCAATCGTCCAGCGCCGTCAGCGTCGCTCCGCCAAAAACCTTCTCCTCATCCCTCGTCACATTTGTCATAGCGTCGCGCACCCCTCCGGCGTCCGATAACGCCTGAGAATGCGCAGCATTCTTCTCATCATCAGGCAGCGGAAGCTTTGTCGTCTGCTTGGCGCTTGCCGCCGTGTTCTTGATTAAGGGCGCGAGCGACGAGGGAAAGAGAATCTCACGCGGGCCGTAGGATTCGAGGTCTGCGCGAATGCGCGTCCAGGCTTCCGCGCCGCTCGCTTCGGTCGCGCGAAACTCTCCCGTCGAGAGGTCTAGGAAAGCCGCGCCCATCACGGAGCCGCTGCCCGTGACGGCTGCCAGATAGATAGACTCGCGCGCTTCCACCAACTGCGGGTCTATGGCCGTCCCCGGCGTGATGATCCGCACGACCTCGCGCCTGACCAGCTTCTTGGCCAGCGCAGGGTCTTCCGTCTGCTCGCAGATCGCCACCCGGTAGCCCTTGCGCACGAGCCGCGCGATGTGGCCCGAGGCCGCATGGTGCGGCACTCCGCACATAGGGATAGGCTCGCCACGCTCCTTGTGCCGCGCCGTCAAAGTAATCTCCAGCTCGCGCGAGCCCGTCACGGCATCGTCGAAGAACAGCTCGTAGAAATCGCCCAGCCTAAAGAAGAGTAAAGTGCCTGGATGCTGTCGCTTCAGCTCATGATACTGCCTGAGCATGGGTGTCTGGGTCGTCATCGGTTCGTCAAAAAAGAGGTTCGGCGACGCGCGTGCCGCCTGGCTTGTAGCGTAGAGCTTTCAACCCTACACGCAACCGGGAGGAAAGCGCAAGCGACCCCGGCCGCGATTGAAGAGAGCCGCCCTGTTTGAAAGGCTTGCCTGTGTAGTACAATCCGGCAACCCAATCGCACCGGAGGAGAAGGCTCGTGGACTGGCTCACCTTCATGTTCGTTCTTATCATCATAGTCGTGGCCGTGACTTTAACGCTCACGGTGCGTAGCCAGATACTACGCAATGCCGAGCGCAGGCGCGAAGCGCAGCATCAGTTGGAAGAGGAGTTGCGCCGTCAGGCGGCTCTGCGCGGCAACCCTCGGTCTGTGACTCGCCGCTCAAGTTGATGCCATCCGCCGGAATCGGGCAAGACTCCGGTTTACCGGGCCATTTTGAGCCGCCGACAAAAACTTTTCATCACCGGACTGGATGCCCATGTTATATTTTGCCTCACAGCTATATAAGCATTCAGGAGACGGTATTTAGCGCCTCTATCTTTGACAACTTAACCAAAAGAAGAACACCCTCGAATTAGAAATCAACCCGCCGCCCGCATGAAAAAACATTGACGTTTACTCTCATAGCTGTTATAAACCCCGCCACGTTTTAGGCCGTTTTGGTAGGGTTGAAGCACCCGAGCCTACAAGTCTTCGGTCTCTTTGATTTAACCTCGCAGCAGCAATAGTGCCGCTCTATGGCTGTTACGAATACAACACTCAAACCACTTTTTAACCTCAGGAGTAGACCGATTTCCACATGTAAGTAACTCTCATTCATTTTTCTATCGCTGTCCATTTCCCAAAAAGTATGTTGAAGTCCCCCAACATCCTAAAAATAGGCGTCTTGAGCCGTCAAACGGACTACCCCTCAGGGGAGTTAATTGAGCTTTTGCCCGATAGCGCGAGGGCTCTTCTGGCGCTCAGCCACACCCCGGCGGAAGACCGTCTCTATCAGGCGATGTTTGATGAAACGGAGGCTGCGGGCGGGTGCGTAGGGACTTTTACCATTCGCCAGTTGATGACTCTCACCGGGTTGAACAGCTATTCGACCGTTCGTAGGGCCCGCTGCGGGCTCCTTCGGAAACTAAGTATTGCGCCTCTTAATGGCCATAATGGTGGCCCCTTTCGGGAGCGCGCCTGCTACCAGATATTTAAACCGGAGGAGATTTTCGCGCGCCGCCAGAGGGCCGGGATGCCGACGCATCCACATGAATCCCAAATCCGGCCCGACAATACCGGTTTCCATCGAGCCATTCGAAGCGTCGCGAGCGGCTACGAACTGAGCCGCCGCGAGGCTCAGGTCGCTCTAAGCTGCGTTGAGGGCAGGACTAACGCCGAGATCGGCGCGCGCCTCGGCGTCAGCCCCGAGACCGTCAAGTTTCATTTACGCAATATCTTTACCAAATTCGGCGTCCGCCGCCGCACGGAACTGATTTCACGCCTGCTTGCGCAGTGAAGTGAGTGAAGTAAGAGAAGAGAGATCTTCAGAGAGGGAAGACCAGAGCCCTGTTTTTAGCCTCTCTACTCTTATCGCAGTACAAACCTGATGCCGCCTCCGCCATAGGAGGCTTCCCCGCATAGGGGTACGGCTTGATGCTCCTCTGAGACGGAACTTTTTAAGAGGAGCTATCAAGCGACGGGTAGAGTGTGTCTGGAAAGAGGAGTTATCCAAGCCATGGGCCCCATCAAAGAGAAGCGCAAGAAGAGGAAAAAAACAGCCCTTGTCATCTGCCGCGACCGCAAGCAGTTCTGGACAACCCAGACTCAGTTCTGGCAGTGGGTCAGAGAGGGCGTAGTTGTGAAGACGGGAGATCGCCCCTTAACGGGAACTTTCCAGCGCGAGCATGAGGAACTGATGATTCTCCTCAGCAACACTGTCTTGAACCTCGCCCATCCCAATCACCTGCGCGAAGCCCTGCTCGCGCGCCGCAACGGGCTGTCCTACAGATGAAGACTCCCTTTGCCATGACCGCCGGGAGCTTTGTGATATGAGTGAAAGATTATCGCTGATACTGGTTCGCCTTGCGCTCGTCTTCGCGCTCGCTTCTCTGGCGCAACCTAATCTGCATGCCCAGCAGGGAGCAGCGCCGCCGCAAGCATCTCCTGCCGCCCTGCCGGAAACAAGTGGCAGCACGGCGAGCGTCCGCACCGTAGACCTCTATCGCATTGGCCCACGCGATGTCTTGAGCATACGCGTCAGCGCCGGACGCGCCGTCCCGGAGCTTTCGATGGATGCCGTAGAGGTGGACGAGTGTGGCCGCATCCCCGTCCCGTCCGTACAGCATGAAGAGCAGAATGAGATTCAGGCGGCGGGCCGCACACGAACGGAGCTTTCAGAAACGCTGCGCGAATTTTTCAAGAAGTACAAGCGCAATCCGCAGGTCGTCGTCACGGTTAAGGAATACAATTCGCAGCCCGTCGCCATTAACGGTGCTGTCACAAAGCCCGGCCAGTTTCAGTTGCGTCGGGCCGTCCGGCTCATAGAGTTGGTGCAATTTTATGCGGGTGGGCCCACAGAGCGGGCGGGCGGGCGGATACAGATCGCACGCCTTCCGGCCTTCAACCTGTGCGAGAACACAAACGCTGCGACAAGCGGGATAGAGTTTCTCGTCTTCAGCCTCAAGGATACTCTAAGCGCCGTCGAGCAGGCCAACCCTTACCTGCAACCCGGCGACATCATCACCTTGCCCGAAGCCAGAGAGGCATACATTGTGGGAAACGTCTTGCGGCCCGGCCCCGTACTTCTCAAAGAAGACAACATTACCGTCTCGAAAGCGATTGCGATGGCGGGCGGCACCATGCCGGACACGAAGAAGGGACGAGTCCGCATCATACGGCAGGAGCAGGGAAGCACCCCGAAGAAAGAGATCTTCGTTGACCTCACGGCGATCGATAAGCAGCAGGCCGAGGATATAGCCCTCCTTCCCAACGATATTATTGATGTCCCAACTTCCGGAGGCAAAAGGCTCTTAAGAAGTCTGGTCGGCGCAGTCGTCCCGACCGTGGGCCAACTTCCCATACAGGTCATACGATAGATACAGTTTTCGCCTGGCCAAGAACAGGTGATGTGATGAAAGACGATCAGCCAAAGATTTTGAGCCTTCCAGAATCCCGCTCTCTAGAGAGATCGCACAACGGCGCTTCCGCGCCCTCTACCAGCGGCGGTTACTACGGCGTGACTGAAGAGCCTGAGGCGAACCATTTTCGGGAATACCTGCGTGCGGTACGCAAGCATGTCTGGCTTATTATAGGCATCACGCTGATTATCACCTCCTTATCTGCCATCTACATGGCGCGGCAGCCCGACATCTTCTCCGCACAGGCGCGCGTGCAGGTTGATTTGGAGAACAATCCGGCCAGCGGTGTGAGTAAAAACAACACTGTCATTGTCAACTCTCCGACGAGCGACCCCGCATACTTCAACACGCAGTTGCAGAACCTGACCAGCCAGGGACTCTTGCGCCGAGTCGTCAAGACGCTCGACCTGGAACACAATGAATCATTCATCCGGCCCAGTCGCGACCAGAACCGCTCCACCTGGCAGAACCTGCTGCGGATGGTCGGCCTGAGAAAGAAACAGGCCGACGATAATAAGAAGAATGATGACAGCTTACCGCTCACCGGGACGGTCGCGCCCGCCACTTCACGCGAAGACCTCGTCGTCGCCCGGCAGCTAGACCCCTACGTGCGCCTCTTGCAGGCGGGATTGAAAGTCGAGCCCGTCAAAGAGACGCGTACCAGTTCCTATTCAAAAGACACACGCCTCATTGATATTCGCTTCACGCATTCCGACCCGCAGGTTGCTGCGAAAATAGTCAACGCGGTGGCCGATACCTTCGTCTTCTCGAACCTGGAGAAAAAGACTGAGAACACGGCCAACACAGGCGACTTTCTACAGAGACGCGTGGCTGAGCTGCAATCACAGATCCGCAGCGGCGAAGAGCGCCTGGTTAACTATGCCAAGAACCACCAAATACTCTCTCTGGATGGCAGCCAGAACACCGTCGTCGAGCGCCTGGCCGGCCTTAACCAGCAGCTCCTCGTAGCCGAAAATGAACGTAAGGCTGCCGAAGCTGCTTACCGCGCGGCACAATCGCCCGAAGCCGCCAGCGCCCTCGCCGAAGGCGATGCCAAGCAGCTTCAGGACATCGAGACAAAACTGGCAGCTCTGAAACAGAAACGCCAGGAGCTTCTCGTCGAGAACACTGAAGAGTGGCCCGAAGTCAAAGAGGTGACTCAGCAGATCGCGACGCTGGAAAAACAGGCAAGCGAGCTTCGCACCCGCGCGACCAAAGTCTTGACGACAAATCTTGAGACGCGCTATCGCCAGGCGCTTGATCGCGAGCGGGCCATCCGCGCAGACTTCGACAAACAACGTTCTGAGACCGTCACGCAGAACGAATCCGCCATCAACTACCGCATCATTCAGCAGGAGATAGAGACCAACAAGCAACTTCTCGACGGCCTCCTCCAACGCTCGAAAGAGAATGACGTACTAGTGGCCGGAACCCCCAACAACATATATGTCGTTGACTATGCGCTCGCCCCAGATATTCCTATAGGCCCGCAACGCTTCCGCAGTATCCTGATGGCCCTTTTACTAGGGCTCGGTAGCAGCCTCGGCATTGCCATCTTCCTTGAATACATAAACGACTCAGTCCGCTCTACGGAAGATGTAAATCGGTGGCTTCAGTTGCCAACGATAGGGGTAATACCAGGGATCGGGAAGGCGAAGAGGAAGCATCTGTTGTCTTCCTCGCTTACACTTGAGCATCGTCGTAACGAGGATATATCTCCAGAGTTGCTTCTTAATACGGATGTTAAGTCTCCCTTAGGGGAAGCGTACCGTCACCTGAGAACCTCCGTGCTACTTGCCACGGCAGGGCATGCGCCGAAGTCTTTGTTGGTGACTTCAAGCATCCCTTCGGAGGGTAAGACAACAACGGCAGTGAATACTGCCCTAAGCCTAGCGCAGACGGGCGCACGCGTTCTCGTCATTGACGCGGATATGCGACGGCCACGCCTTCATTCGATCTTCGGGCTAGACAACAACAAAGGTCTGAGCACAATACTGTCGAGCGAGATGAGCGAAGCCGAAATTTTGGATGTGGTTATGCCTTCCGTTGATGGCGGGCTCTACATCCTCCCTTCAGGGACAATCCCCCCGAACCCCGCAGAATTGATCGGGTCTGAACAAATGGCTCGCCTCATGAAGATATTCGAAGAGACATTTACACACATCATCATAGATTCGCCGCCTATTGGCTCCTTCACCGACGGAGTGCTCGCTTCAACGTTAGTTGACGGGGTGCTGCTGGTTGTACACAGTGGTAAGACCTCGCGCGGCATCGTGCGCCGTACCAGACAACTCTTGCAGGACGTTGGCGCTAAAGTATTCGGTGTTGTGCTAAATAACGTAAACCTACGCGAGCATGACTACTATTACTATCGTAGCTACTACTCTCATTACTATAGCCCAGAGGCAAACGTTGAAGAGGTTGTTCCCAGCTCTTAAACATTAATTTCATTGGCCTACTCTGAAACAACTAAATTGCGCTGGTTCTCCGATCTCATCTTTCCGACGCTATACTCCGTGCGTCTGAAACTTCCCGTAAAATATCGGAGATTTATTGCTCGATCATTGCCCGCCAATTAACGAATCGTAGAAATAAATAGCCTCTGACTTTACAATTGGCAGGGCCCTCATTCTCTCTACCGCTCTCCATCTGATGGAGAGCACCAGCTCAATTATCGCTTCAGGATAAATGGAAACCGAGTTGATAATTAATTCTCAAGAGGCTGTGGTAAGTGATGACACTCCTTCATTAACTATCAGACCGCCGGGCAACTGGACTTCGATTAGTTTAAATGAACTGTGGGATTATCGGGAACTGCTTTACTTCCTGACTTGGCGTGACATCAAAGTGCGTTATAAGCAGACAGTGCTCGGAGCGGCCTGGGCCATCATTCAGCCCTTCTTCATGATGATTGTGTTCAGCCTCTTCATTGGGCATCTCGGAGGAATACCATCAGATGGTATACCTTATCCGATCTTCGTCTATTGTGCGCTTCTGCCCTGGCAGTTATTTGCCCATGCCCTCTCGGAGTCGAGCAACAGTCTGGTCGCCAACGAGCGGCTCATTACTAAGGTCTACTTTCCGCGCTTGATTGTTCCGATCTCGGCGGTACTCAGCGGTTTAGTTGATTTCGCCATCGCCTTTATCATCTTACTAGGCATGATGAGCTATTACCGTATCATCCCGAAGCTTGCCATCCTAACTTTACCCCTCTTCCTACTGCTTGCCATCATCACGGCACTCAGCGTCGGGTTATGGCTTTCGGCGCTCAATGTTAAATACCGCGACGTGCGTTATACGCTCGGTTTTCTAACCCAGTTCTGGCTCTTCGCCACGCCTGTGGCTTATCCAAGCAGTATCATCCCAGAATCGTGGCGTGCGCTCTACGGATTGAACCCTATGGCAGGCGTTGTGGAGGGGTTCCGGTGGGCATTGCTTGGCAAGTCGGAGCCACCTGGAGCGATGCTCGCCGTTTCCGTCTTCGTCGTGCTGCTCCTGCTCTTCGGCGGTCTTCACTACTTCCGCCGCATGGAACAGACTTTCGCTGACATAGTCTAAACTTTAGCCATCTTCTATGAGTAATATTGCTATTCGTTGCGAAGGTTTAGGTAAGCAGTATTGCATTGGTGGACGTGAACGCTACGGGGCTCTTCGCGAGACCATCACTGACACAGTAAAAGCACCATTCCGTCGCCTGCGATCTACTCTCAGAGGTGCTTCACGCGCGCAAGAGAAAGGGTCTAATACTTTCTGGGCTCTCAAAGACCTGTCGTTTGAAATTAAGCGCGGTGAAGTCGTCGGCATCATTGGCCGCAACGGGGCGGGCAAGTCCACACTCCTGAAAATACTCTCACGTATTACCGCGCCAACCGCAGGTGAGGTAGTGATTCGTGGTCGCGTTGGCTCGCTACTTGAAGTTGGTACTGGGTTCCATCCCGAACTAACGGGCCGCGAAAACATCTATCTTAACGGCGCAATTCTCGGCATGAAAAAAGCCGAGATTACCCGTAAGTTTGATGAGATAGTAGCTTTTGCCGGCATCGAGAAGTTCATCGACACACCCGTCAAGCGGTATTCGAGTGGTATGTACGTGCGGCTTGCTTTTGGCGTGGCCGTTCATTTAGAACCGGATATATTGGTTATTGATGAGGTCTTAGCAGTTGGCGATGCTGAATTTCAAAGAAAATGTCTTTATAAGATGCAGGAGATCGGCAAAGCTAGTCGCACTATTATATTGGTAAGCCATAATATGGCGGCTGTTCGAAGTATTTGCGACACTGCTTTCGTGTTAGATAAAGGAAAGATCATTTCCCATGGGGAAACCAATAGCGTTGTTGATAGCTACCTTGCAGAACAGCTCTATACAAATACCCAGCACGCCAAGGTCGAAACGGAAAGCTTTTCTGTTGATAACGTAAAAATATATTCCTTAAACAGTTCAGTCATTAGAACGTTTGATTCAGTTAATGTTCAAGTTAACTTCACCGCAAAAACATATATCGCAGATCCAGGTTTATATATAGGGTTCCTTAATTCTGACGGCCAGCGTCTCGCAGGCTTAGACTTTAAAGATTTTCGAACCGTACCTCCGATTCCAGCCGGTCAAAAAGGTAGCCTCGGATTTTCGATTTCAAGCCTCCCCTTGTTGCATGGGTCATACCAACTTGAGATACATCTCAAAGATATGGCTGAACATAAGTTTGAATTTATTAACCAGCCTTTCGGATTCGAAGTGATAGAAACACCTATTTACGGTGGCCGAAAGCTTGATCGTTGGTTTGGTTCCATTGCAATTAATGCGCAGGCAATAGCGGAATATTGATAACTCCATACCGAGGAAAGAGCCAAAATCATCCAGTCGGTAGTTACAAAATATAGCCCGAACAATCTGCTTGTAGTTCATGACTTTGAGCAAGATATTTATCAACAAGCGATGTGTGGGGTTGCCATATCAATTTAAATTTGAAGCTTTAATCCCTAACACTGGAATAGGCTGGAATGAGCTTTCAGTTGATACGGCAAGGTTGAAAAAATAAATACTCTAATTAAAAAATACGCATTGAAAATAGAGATGGAAGATTTAGAAGGTTGGGTAGACGAACTCGACGTATTGCAATAAGAGTAATCGTTAGGCGATAAAGACATGAGAATCATGTTTTTTTCAGGGATGACTGTTTCCGCGGGGTCAGGCGGAGGGAATACTGCATACAATCTTTTAGAACCAAACCCACCCGGAAGTGAAGTTTTTTATGCAACGCCAACTAATCATGCTCCTCACTGGTCACCCTTCCCTCAACTGTCTTCCAGGATATGTAGGTACGAAGATGGCGCGCGAGTCGTGGCCCTCAGAGGCGGTAGCAGAATCAAGTTTATCAGGAAATTCAATGAGAAATTTGCAAAACGAAACTTAGAAAGATCGACCAAATCTATCACAGAGCAGTTGTCTGCATACATTGAGCGGGCAAATATCAATGTGTTGCTGTTATGTCCGCAGAGTATCGTTGATTTATCAGTCAGTAGGGAATTAGCGTCTGATACCGGACTGCCATACGTCGTCTGGTTTATGGACGATTATTTTCATTCCAATGGCGCTTCGCATCTTGTCAATGACATTCTCCAGAGGGCAAGTGAACGCTTTGTCATTAGCGAAGAGATGCGTCGGCGCTTCGAGGAAGTTTTTGGTTGTGAAAGCGATGTCCTGAACAACTCCGTTGATTTCCCGGTTTCTTATCCTGAGCCGGTAATAAGAAAAGGTGGGCCATTACGAATTGCTTATACTGGTGCCTTAAATTCATATTATGCAGATGTTATGAGACAGGTTTTGAATGATCTTCAGGGGCTCGAAGGTAAAGTCGAAATTGATATATATAGCCATGAAGAATTGCCGTCGCATCTCAAGAACAAACATAAAACTCCCTGGCGACACATGAAGCCGGTTGCTGCCGGTGATCTGGTTAATACATTACATCAATATGACGTGCTGCTCATGTTATCCAGCTTCTTACCAGAACATAAGGCGATAGCTGAAACCTCGCTAGCCAGTAAGTTCGCTGATTATCTTGCTGCCGGGAGATGCATCCTTGCGTATGGCCCAGCTTATGCAGGGAACGTAAAATATGTAGAGCGACACAATCTAGGCGTCACAGTTACGTCTAACACACCCGGCAATTTAAAGGATGAAGTGTTGAAATTGTTAAATGAACCTGAATACCGCCTGGAACTTGGATTCCGGGCATTCTGGTTTGGCAAAAAAACGAGAGACAAAGATATGAACAGGCAGCGTTTGTGGCGGGCCCTATCAAACGCTGTATAGCAAGAAGCCTGTCTCAGCAGATTCTTACAAACCTCTCTTCAGGAATTGGGTATATGAACATCCTTATCACCGGAGGATTAGGGATTGTCGGAGCCGGTCTCGTCAAGGAACTGCGGCAGAATGGCCATCGTGTGGTTTCATACGATCTTAATCATCAACATGATGAAGTCGGGTTCAGCTTAAAGACGGATGTTGAGACTCCTCTGTATGCTCGTTGCGATATCGGGGAGTTCCGGCAAATCAAGCGCGTGCTTGAGAGTCTTGGCTCACTCATTACGTCTATAATTGCGCCGCAGAGTTCGGACGGTGGAATGGCGAAGATTTTTACGAAACGCTCTGGCGCACGAATGCGGTCAGTACAAAGAACGTTATCCGTTTGCAGGAGCGTTTGAAATTCCGGCTCGTCCATTTCTCATCGTCTGAAGTCTACGGCGACTGGCCAGACCTGATGGTCGAGACTGTAATGGATGAGTACGAGATTAAGCAGTTGAACGATTACGCAATGACCAAGTAGGTCAACGAAATGCAGATTCGTAACTCGGCCATACAGTATGGTACTGAGAGCGTCATAGTTCGGTTATCTAATACTTACGGGCCGGGCGAATACTACAGCCCTTATCGCTCTGTTAACTGTCGCTTTCTATACTGCGCATTGCACAATCTGCCATTTACAGTCTTTCGCGGACATTACCGCACCTCGACCAACCTGGCCGACACGGTGCGTACCCTAGCCAACATCAGCGAGAACTTCAAGGCAGGCGAAACTTATAATATCGGCGGCAACGATCACCACTCAATTGAGGAGTTGGCCGAAGTGGTACTGAAGACCACCGGAGCCTCTCCGTCACTTGTGGAATATAGAGAGTCGGAGATTTTAACGACGAAGGTCAAGCGAGTAGACATTTCTAAGTCGATTAGGGACTTGGATCATAAAAATCCATACGGCTTGGCAGGGGCATGCGGCTGACTGTTGACTGGATGCGATACGTTTACGATCTTCGTTAAGTGCTGGCGGAATGAGGACTGAAGAAACTCGTAGTAATTATCCGAACCTCCTCTTCTTCTGTGAATTCCCACCCTCAAATAATGGAGGCGGGCCCGTCACGGTAAAGCGGCTGCTTGCCGATTATCCTTCCAAACATATCAGCGTCTTGACATCCAGATGTGCGTTTAAATCAGCAAGGCATAACGGCAAATTGGAGTGTCGTCACTACTTGTTTCCCAGAACAAACAGGGCGACTCGATGCCGCTGGGGAATCGGTCGAATCAAAGAGGTGATAGATTTATTGTTGCTCCCCACTCTGGTTCTAGCTGCGGTCTGGCTAATCAAGCGTGAGCGCGTTGATGTGATAATGACCATTGCTCACGGAGATTTCGTCTTGGCTGTGGCCCTTGCGTCCGCGTTGACATCAACTCCCTTTATTATGCTCGCGCATGAGGATTGGGTGGAAATGGTACGTCAGAGCGCCTCTATTCTTAAGTATTGGAAGCCGGAACGTTTGTTCGGAAGCGTCGTCCGAAGGGCCGGGCGCATCTACGCTGTGAGCCCTTATATGCAGCAAATGCTGAGGTCACAATACCATGTCGAAGCGGAGCTGCAACTGCCTGCCCTGGAGCCAAAGCCTGTGAGCTATTCACAAAGTAGCGGGGAAAAAGGGGCGCAAAAAGAGAGAATTCAAATCGTTTATGCGGGGAGCGGTTTTGGGATGGACTGCCTCTCGTTGCTTGCCGGGATTGTAAAGGAAGACAAGATGAAAGATCGGGGGATTAAATCTTTAGAGTTACACCTGTTCATGCATCTGACCCCGAAGAAAGCGCACGAGCTGGGATGGGACTCCGAGCGCATTGTTGTTCATGGGTGGGTGGGGCCGGAAGAGCTGGAAGCCGCCCTTGCCGCGGCTGATATTCTTTTTATACCCTACCCCTTTCAGCAGAAAGAGGAAGGCATCACACGGACAAACTTTCCGACTAAAGCGGCTGACTACTTGGCTTCCGAGACACCAATACTAATCTGCGCCCCTGCCTACTCAAGTCTTTTGCAGTATGCTAGAACCTACAATTTCGCCGAGGTTGTTGATGAATTAAACGAGAAAGCTTTGATGCAGGGAATCCTCAACATATTTAGCTCTGAAGATTACAGACAGCAGCTTAAAGAAAATGCCCGCTCAGTGTTTGAGCAGAATCACAATCTCACCCGACAGAGAGTAGAGTTATTAGCTTCAATTAACAAAATTGCGCGAGTGAATCCAGAGCGTGCTTCATTGAGCAGTTGTTTCGAAAAATAACCGCTGCCTTCGGTATTATTCCACCACTCGTTTTCCAAACGACCCGCTATTAAACCGGCATACATCGGGTAAGGCAAGTTGTCTTATATCTATTGATATGAGAATACTCTCGATCAGCAATTGTCATCTGCTTGAATACCAGGGCTCGGGTTACGCAATCCTTCATTTTAGTCAGGGCTTACGAGATAGGGGGCATGAGGTGGATTTATTCGGCCCTGATTCCTTTATGCCTTTCCCGAGCTTGAGGAAAGCAAGAAGCTATCAGCAGGCTCTTGGGATGGTTTACTTTACATTACGGCAATTGAGCAACAAACAATACGATGTTGTCGAATTCTATGGCGCACAATCATGGTTGATTATATCGCTTTTGAGAAGGATGCCCCGCCGGAAATTTTTGGTGGTCTCTCACTCTAATGGTTTAGAAACACACTACAATACACTAAGGGTCAGACATTTTGGCTCTACATCGCTGGATGGAAAACCTAGTAAATGGTATCAAGTAAATCAAACACCCTTATTTGAGAGAGCGTTCACACAGGCTGATGGACTCGTGACTGTCAGCGAATTCGATCACTCTTATGCCATGAAAAATGGATACCAAGACAATTCGCGCATAATAACAATTGAATATGGTTTGCGGAATGATTACTTAGGTTTAAGAGCCAAGCTCGACCGAAAGCCCGTGATTGGCTACTGCGGCAGGTGGGAAGCGGGAAAGGGTACAAATATAATCTACAAAGATATAACTCAGATACTCGTCGATTTCCCGGACTGCTCTTTTAAATTGATCGGGGTCGGTAAGGATTTTACAAAAGAATCTGTGTTCCCCGCATCCTTGTGCTCAAGAATAGACGTTATTCCTTTCGTCGAAAACAAACAAAAATTGCAAGATATATATCAGTCAATATCCATCCTCGTAGTCCCTTCTATCTACGAAAGCTTTGGGTTAGTTACAGCGGAAGCGATGGCATGTGGCTGTGCAGTGGTTGCTAGCCGGACAGGATTCGCCTTCAATCTCAAGAATGGAGAGGAGGCAATGCTTCTTGATGAACCTCGTTCTCCGCACCTTTATAACGCCGTCGAGCAACTACTAAAGGATGAGCCTTTACGTTTGAGGATTGCACAAGGCGGTTATATCCGTGTTCAGAATCTACGTTGGGATATTGCGGTCAAGCGCTTAGAGGATACTTATCACAGATGGCTTGATGAACTGCGCCAAAGTCGTCAGAGCGCAGATTCGGTTCGGCAGATAATAGACCCCAAAAGCGCAAATCTCTAAAAGTGCATCGCCAAAACGTCATACAAATAGTTCCTCGGCTCCCACCTTCGATTGATGGTGTAGGCGACTATGCCTTAAACCTAGCCCGTCAACTCCGTCTGGCCTTTGGCACTGAAACACAATTTATCGTTGGTGACCCAGAATGGTCTGCTTCCCCATCTATAGATGGATTTCGAATCGGACATATAACATCTCGTTCTGCCTCGGCTTTGCTCTCTTCATTGCCAAAGGGACGTAATGATTCATCGGTCGTAGTGTTGCATTACGTTGGTTACGGCTATGCTAAACGGGGATGCCCTTTATGGCTTGTAGATGGTCTAGAACGCTGGCTAAGTGGAGGGCGGGGAAGAAACCTTATCGTCATGTTTCATGAGGTTTACGCTTCCGGCCCCTGCTGGACTAGCTCCTTTTGGTTGTCGCCTACACAAAGAAATCTGGCCGCCCGGCTAGTGCGTTTAAGTAGCCAGATTATTACCAGTAGAGCCGGGTACGCAGAGATTCTCAGGCGTTTGTTGCCGGGTAAATATCGAGACATTCCTGTGCTACCCGTTTTCTCAAATATTGGGGAACCTGATCAAACACCTCTACCTCTCAGCAGGCGGCGGCAACGGTTAATAGTTTTTGGAAATCGTGGACATAGGCAACTTGTCTTCAAAAAATCTCTAACTCCATTGAGGCACACCTGCCGCGCTCTGGGTATTGAAGAAGTATTTGATATTGGAGCATTTGTAGAACATGATGTTACTCAGGTTGATAATATCCCTGTGATACGTACAGGAGTACAGCCAGCGCACAGAATAAGTGCTCTTTTGTCGGACGCAATCGTCGGGTTTTTCGATTATCCGACTGACTATCTAAGCAAATCCACGATCTTTGCCGCATATTGCGCCCACCGGCTGCTTCCAGTCGGAGTTTACCGTCGCGAGCAAACCGCGGATGACTTGCGAAACAATCACCATTTCTGGCTGGCCGACCGTTATGATGGAGAGTGGAGCCTAGTCGCGGGACAGGTTGTGGCCGATAACGCTTATAACTGGTATCAAGATCATAATCTGCGCACACAGGCAGAAGTATTTGCCGCGTACATCACTGCTCACGCTTCTGCTCGTACACAAGTTGAGTTCCTAGAGACGACAGTATAAAGAAGGACTTTAACTTGTCAAAGCTACTCGATTTCCTTAAAAAGCCCGAATATATCTTTAGGCCGAAACAGGTATATTCCCGTCTTACTTATTCGAAGAAATGTGATGCCCACAAAACCGTTCTTCTCCCGTGGGGGATGAAACTTAGAGTTCATCCTGATGAAACTCTGGGCCAGTCATTATGTACGCTCGGAGTATATGATCTGAGCGTTACAGAAATGCTTTGGCGACTTGTGGACGTTGGCGAGCAAGCAATCGATGTCGGAGCGAACATCGGTTATATGACTAGTATCCTGGCCATTAGGGTTGGGCCGCAAGGTAAGGTATATGCTTTTGAACCTCACCCGGAAATCTTTGGGGAACTTTCCGATAATATAAAGCTATGGCAAGAAATTTATGCTTTGCAATGCGTAGAACCGCATAGAGTAGCGCTCTCCAATCACTCTGGCATCGGTACGCTAAGAGAACCCGGTTATTTCAACGAGAATAGAGGAGTCGCCTTTTTACTCAGGATGAGTGACAGCGCGGAACAGCCAAAGGGTCAGGATAAAGCTCGTGAATGGCCTGTCCAATTAAATAGTCTTGATGAGTTAATAGAAGATAAAGAACAGATAAAGTTTATCAAGCTTGATGTAGAGGGTCATGAGCTGGAAGTGTTAGAGGGAGCAAACGAACTCATCTCATGCTATGTCCGCGATATTATATTTGAAGACCATGGGGCCTATCCGACGCCTGCTGCCAAGCTACTGGAACAGCTCAACTACACCATCTTCAGGATAGCCAAGGGAATATTCAAGCCTTACCTTGAGAGACCTATCTCCGAAACCTACTCATCGGCCTGGGAGCCCCCAAGTTATTTAGCGACGAAAGATGTGCCCAGAGCATTGAGGCGTATGACGAAACTAGGGTGGAGATCTCTCGGTTCTGTCCGAAGTGTATGAGCTGAGTAGCAGATACGATGACAGGCATTCGAGAAATATTGCATCAACCCCCGGCTGATTCGCAAGATGCCACTGTTCGCTCTAATGCAAAAACAGCTAAAGTAATTGTCGCTTGCATTTTTGCGACTAGCTTATTACTCGCTGCGATTAGCACCAGTTGGCTCTCCGGCTTTATTGTGCCACTTGTCATTATTGCCGGAATCGTCATCTTGTTTTCGGCATGGCGTAACTGGGAATTTGGCGTACAAGCAGTGCTGGTGATCGTGATTTTTGAAGGTGCTGTGCGGAAGTGGTTACTACCGTCCGCGAGTGAGTTCGTTTACTTCTACAAAGATGTCGTCATGATAGTGAGCATCTTAAGCTACCTGTCTCGACGAAATAAGCCGTTGCTGCTTATCAAAGAGCGTATCAAGCCGTTCCTTATCACCGTTGCAGCTTTACTGGTATATGCCGTTGCCTCCATATCAAATCCCCGCGCCCCGCATCAACTTATCGGTTTGTTTGGGTTGAAGGTTTATTGCTTATATATACCTCTCGCATTTATGGTGCCTAGGATGTTTCCCAGCAAGGAAAAGCTAATAGGTTTCCTGCAATGGTATCTGCTCCTCACCTTGCCAGTGATTGTCATAGGGGTAATGCAGTTTAGAAATGCTGATGCGACCTCTTCGCTCAATCGTTACGCGTGGAATCAGGAAGCAAGCGAGAGCGGTATCGAAGGGAGTGGTATCGCGGCTTTCGAGGACTCGGAAGGAAATACTTATGTGCGCGTAACGAGCACCTTCTCCTACATCTCTGGTCTGGCTGTGTATCTGCCGGTAGTCTTTGCGTTGCTGCTTGGTTTTACTTCGGCGAACTTGTCCCGGCGTTCCCCACGAACATTACACTGGTTCTCTTATTTCTCTTTGGCCGCAGTGGTGGCGACAGCTTTTATGACCGGCAGCCGCAGTACACTTGTGAGTTTCATTACCATCACGCTGATTTTTTATGCGTTTACATCGCTGAAGAATTTGAAGGATCGACTATTGCAGGTCGGATTCGGCTGCGGATTGGCATACATGGCTCTTATCCTGCTGTTTCCGCAGGCCCTGGATGCTATGAAAACCCGGGCCCTTGGCGGCGAAGAGCAGATTGAAGAGGGACGCGGAAGGATCGCCAGCTTATTTGATTTACCCATAGATGAAGCGGCCGTTGCGGGCCCTTTCGGTTTCGGCATTGGGGCGACGCAAAACGCTGTGCCGTCTTTAATGAACGGATTGAATCTAACATTCCAGGGGGAACGCATCCCCATAGGCTATGAGGTTGAATCGGCGCGCGTGATGTTGGATTTAGGAGTGGTCGGTTACCTGCTCTACTTTTTGTTGCGTTTCACTTTGTTCGCTATTCTGTGGCGTGGTTGTCTTTCCATCAAAGACCATGCTTCCAAATCTCTTGCGATAGCGGTGATGTCTGTGCTGACTGTTTTCCTTTTTATAGGCGGGGCCGTAATCAACCATACGCAGAACGTTTATCAGTGGTTCCTGGTGGGTGTCTGCCTCGCATTGCTGAACGCTGAGAAACTACAACAAGTGGAACACAGCCTCAGTCATACTGCGCTAAATAGACTGGCGAACCTCTCTACTACGCCGGTCACCCCGTTGAGCTAACGCGACTTGAAAATCCTGATCTATTCCCCTGCTTTTTATCCGAGCATCGGCGGACTCGAAATGGTCGTTTCCATTCTCGCCCATGAGTTCGTGCAGTTGGGACATGACGTGAAATTGATCTCAACCACTCCGGCCACGGATGAGAAGAGTTTTCCATTTGAGGTCGTGCGGCGTCCTGGCCCTAAACGCATACTGGAAATGACACGCTGGTGCGACGTTTTCTTCCAGGCGAACGTTAGTCTGAAAGGGATTTGGCCGCTGCTGGTCTTTCGCCGACCTTACGGAGTGACGCATCAGGGTTGGTATGCTCGCTTGGATAATAGCTTTGATTGGCGCGGGCGTTTGAAATTCTTCGTTACACGGTTTGCTCACAATATCTCGACCAGCCAAGCCGTTGCCGAACATGTACCGTCGCCTTCAACTGTTATCCCAAACCCATACCAGGAAGATGTCTTTTACTTAAGGCCAGAGATTGCTCGCAGTAAGGATTTGATATTTCTCGGGCGTTTGGTGTCAGACAAGGGAGCGGACTTGTTATTGAGTTCGTTGGCTAAACTGAAAGATCAGGGGTTGACGCCAAGACTGACTATTGTCGGTAGCGGGCCTGAGGAATCCGCATTGCTTGCGCAAGCTCAAGAATTGAAGATTGACGACCAATTGGATTTTATCGGGAGCAAAGTGGGCGGAGAGTTGGCCGAAATTCTGAATGCTCACCGTATTCTGGTAGCGCCTGCGCGCTGGCATGAGCCATTTGGCATCGTCGCTCTTGAAGGCATCGCCTGTGGGTGTGTCGTAGTTGGGTCGGAGGGCGGAGGACTTAAAGATGCCATTGGCCCCTGCGGCGTTACTTTCCCGAACGGAGATGTAGAGGCTCTCACTCAGAGACTTTCAGAACTCTTGAACTATCCAGAAAGGCTCTGTGATTATCAGGCGAAATCAGCAGAGCATCTCAAACGTCACACCAGAGAACAAGTAGCAAAGGCTTACTTACGCATCCTCGAAGAGGCTGTTAGCTCATAACAGCAGATTGCATTTATCAATATGGTTTTGCTGGTTCATCCAGGAACTCAATATTCTTATCAGTTAGCCAGACAATTAGCTCGCCATAATAAACTTAGCGAGTTTTGGACGGGGCTTGCGCTGGCAAAAGAATCCTGGGTCATGCCGGTTATCGAAACATGCCTACCGTATTCCTGGCGCAGGAGGCTTGGTAATCGCATAGTTTATGATGTGCCTGCAAGGCACATTCGCCGGAAGCCTTTCATTGGCTTGAAAGCTATATATCAACTTCGTCGCGGGCGGTCTTCGCAACTTGTTTTTCACGAAATCAACGGTGAGTTTCAAAAGAAAATTAAAAACTCAGCCCTCAAAAAAGCTTCCGCCGTCATTGGCTTCGACACCGCTTCGTGGATACTCGCCCGGCGCGCTCAAGAGATGGGCAAGCCTTTCTTCCTAGACCGGAGCACCTCTCATCCTGTAGTCAATGATTCAGTGCTGCGGAGCGTCGTGCGTCGCTTTCCAGAATGGCAGCAGGACTTCGAGGCGCGAATAGCTCAGGTTCTCCATTCTGAAAGTCAAGAACATCGCCTTGCCACAAGAATTATTGCCGCGAGTTCATTTACTAAGCGTACGCTCATATCTCAAGGGATAGCAGCAGACAAAATCGTCGTTAATCCCTATGGCGTAGACACACGTAAATTCTACCCGGCATCCAAGCGGCGCGCGGATCGTCCTCTCCGATTCCTTTTCTTAGGCTCAGTTTCAGCCAGGAAGGGAATCCCCCTCTTGATAGAAGCTTGGCGGTCTTTAAATTTGAAGGACTGTGAGCTCTGGATAGTCGGGCCAATTACGCCTCAAGCAAGCTCCTTAATTCCTTCACTGCCGGGACTGAAAGTCTTTGGCAAATATCCTCATGCAGAGCTCCCACGTCTGCTGAGACAGTGTGATGTTTTGGTCTTTCCAAGCTACTGCGACGGCTTTGGCTTGGTACTGCTTGAAGCCCTGGCAAGTGGATTGCCAATCATTACGACAGAAGCCACGGCTGGGCCGGATTTAATCCAAAATGGAATCGAAGGGCTAATCATTCAATCTGGAGACCTAGATGGATTGTGCCACAGTATAAAGTATTTCGCTGACGACCCGGCGAAGTTGCAAGGTATGTCTGAGGCCGCGCGTCGTTGTGCGGAGAAATTCACATGGGACGCATATGGTGACCGCTGGAACCATCTGCTTGAAGAGTTCATCTGATGTTGGCGATCCTGACGACTCATCCGATCCAGTATCAAGTTCCCCTCTGGCAGGCGTTAGCGAAAGAAGGCTCTGTGCCCTTTGAGGTTTGGTATCTGACAGATCACGGGACGCGTCCAACTTATGACAATCAGTTCGGTAAGACTTTCGCTTGGGATATCGATACGCTTTCCGGCTACCCACATTATTTTTTGCAGGTGAATCCTAACCCTGGGGTTAGTAGCTTTGGCAAACTGCGTCTTAACGAGCCATTACAAAAGCGTCTTCTGGATAGAGGTATCACCGCGCTCTGGGTGAATGGTTGGCAAGTCGCAGCATACTGGCAAGCTGTCTGGCAAGCGCATGCTGCTGCCATTCCTGTGTGGCTGCGCGGTGAGAGCAATGATCTTGCGCCGCCGCCAGCCATCTGGAAGAAACTCGGTAAGCGTTTCTGGCTGGGGCAACTATTCCACTACATTCGCCACTTTCTTTACATAGGACATGCCAACCGGCGGCTCTACGAGAGATACGGCGTCAATAAAGAGCAGTTGCACCCTGCCCCATACTCTGTTGATAACGAACGCTTCGCTCGACAGGCAGAGTTGTTGCGCCCTAACAGGAAGAGCATACGTCATGCCTGGAAGATTCCCGAAGATGCATTCTGCGTATTATTCGCAGGAAAGTTCATTCCAAAAAAGCGCCCCCTCGATCTAATCGTTGCTGCTCGTGATCGCCGCCTGGCGGGACGGCCGTTGCACCTTCTATTTGTCGGTAGCGGAGAGCTTGGTTATGACCTTCGCCGTGCCTGCCACGTAGTTTTCGATGCGGAATCTTCAATTCTGGACGGGAGCGGCGGCGGAAGCTTTGACGCCGCCGCTCCGCAAGCTTCATTCGTCGGTTTCTTAAACCAATCCGAAATTTCAAAAGCCTATGTCGCTGCTGATTGTCTCGTGCTACCTAGTGACCACGGGGAAACGTGGGGCTTGGTAGTTAATGAAGCGATGGCAAGCGGTTTACCGTGCATTGCGAGCGATGCTTGCGGGTGTAGCGAAGACCTCGTCGCTCCATTGAATACAAGTTTTCGCTTCCCACTCGGCGACACAAGCGCGATAGCTGAAGCCCTTCTGAGCTTGATGATGCATTCATGTTCGCCTTCCATAGTGCAGCGGCAGGTAGCAAAGTTTAGTATTTCTACTACGGTTAATACTGTGAAGGGTCTGTATTGTCATTACTAATGGAGCCGAACGTAAATCAAATGGGAATCATTAACACGCTGTACTTTATTACCCGGCATCCTCTTAACGAACATCAAAAACTCAAGTCAGTACGTCGCTGGCTCACGTGGCAGATTGGGAGCCGTTTGGTGCCCGGCCCTATCGCAGTTAATTTCGTGAATGATAGTGTGCTGCTCGTCGCACCCGGCATGACGGGCGCCACCGGGAATATCTATACCGGATTGCACGAATTCAATGACATGTCTTTCGCCTTACACCTGTTGCGGCCATCTGAGATTTTTGTTGACGTGGGTGCCAATGTCGGCGCGTACACGGTCTTAGCAGGAGGAATAGGTGCGAGATGTATTTCAATTGAGCCGGTCAAGAGTTCCTTCAAGCACCTCATGCTTAACGTTCATTTAAACGGAATGGACACTTTAGTAGATGCCCGCAATTTGGGCATCGGCTCCCAGAAAGGCACGCTCAAGTTCACTCAAGGACTCGATGCCCTTAACCACGTCGTCAGGTCGGGAGCAAACGGTGGTGCCGTCACCGATGTCGAAGTAGACACCCTTGATAATGTAGTTGGGGAATCACAGCCTGTCCTTGTCAAAATTGACGTTGAGGGCTTCGAGACAGAAGTTGTTGCAGGCGCCGAGAATGTTTTATCAAAGAAATCGCTCCTGGCTGTCATTATGGAATTGAATGGTAGTGGGCGGCGCTACGGCTACGATGAAGAAGTCATCTATAAGCGAATGCTCGGCTACGGTTTCACGCCCTGCTTTTACGTCCCATTTGAACGATCCTTAAAAGTTCTGAACGGAAAAAATAAGCGTGCAGGTAATACTCTTTTTATCCGGGATTTGAAGGCGGTAATGCATCGTCTAGCGGCGGCACCAGCTTTCACCATCAGGGGGCAAAAAATTTAAGCCGGCAATTACTGGCAGCCCCCAAGCTTTTAAACGCAAACCTAGTACCTGTGATAAAGCGTTCAAATTCGTCTTCGACTAAAGCTCTCTTAATTCTTCCAGAAGCTTTTAACTGTGCTGGCGGTATCCAAATGTTCTGTCGTGCGCTTTGCCTCGCTACCGGAAGATGGGCGCAGAGCAACGGCACAACGGTGAGTGCCCTGGTTCTCAACGATCAGGTTGCGCCAGACGCCCGCTACGTAAACGAAGGTTTCTCTTCTTATGTTGGGACAGGGAAGAGTAAGGTACAGTTCATACGATATTTCTTACGTTATCTCCTTACTCACAAATACGATTGGATAATCTTTGGGCATGTGTCTTTGTCTCCGCTCTCTCTGCTGACCAGACTATTAAACTCAGAAGTGAAGATAGGCGTCGTAACTTATGGGATCGAAGTGTGGCGACCGCTTTCGATGCCACAACGCAGAGCTTTGCGACAAGCAGATTTAGTGCTGGCGATTAGCGATTATACTAAAGCCGAATTAATCAAACACAGTGCGATTCCAGAGGAAAAGATCAAGATCTTCCCCTGCACGCTGGATCCATACTGGAAGGTCATATCCTCTGTAACAAGCCTTGAATGTACACCGCCCGTCTTACTCAGTGTGACTCGCATGAATAAAGAGGATCGCTATAAAGGAATAGATAGTGTGATTAAAAGTATCCCTACCATTGTGAGTAAAGCAGGGCCTGTCGAGTATCGGGTCATCGGCCAGGGAGATGATGTGCCGCGACTGCGAGCCCTGGCAGCGGGGCTGGGCGTGGCACGTTACGTAAAATTCATGGGCGGAGTATCGGACGTGGAGTTGCGGGAACAATACCAGCGCTGCTCGTTGTTCGTTATGCCAAGCAAAAAAGAAGGGTTCGGCATAGTGTTTCTTGAAGCGATGGCGTATGGAAAGCCAGTTGTCGGCGGCGCGCACGGCGGCACACCATCCGTCGTCAAGGCAGGTGAGACAGGGTTGCTTATCGATGGTTCAGACATCGCAGCAATTGCAGATTCCATCACCCAACTTCTCCACGATAAAGCGATGCGCGAGAGGTTAGGTCAAGCCGGTCGCCAGCGTCTTCTAGATAAGTTTACATTCGATAAATTCGAACATAATCTTAATGCAGCTTTCACCTTGTCCTTGTAATGACAGTAAACCTCACTTTGTTCTTCATTCTAGAATTTGAGCTTGCAAGAGGCTATAAGTTGCTGTTGTTAAAAAGATGTGCGGAATAGCTGGCATTATTGGGAACCAAGCGTCGGACATCGAGTCATGCCTGACTCGGATGAGCAGCGCCCTAGTGCATCGCGGCCCGGATGATGCTGGCGTATCCCTGTGGCCTGCCAGTGAGGGCTCGCCGTGCGCTGCCTTCGCGCACAGACGGTTATCTATCATTGATCTCAGCCGGGCTGGACATCAGCCGATGTCAACTCTCGACGGGCGATATTCCATCATCTTCAATGGCGAAATCTACAATTACCTTGCGCTGAGGAAGGAGTTACAAAGCGAAGGGGCGCAATTCACTTCGAGCACTGATACAGAGGTGTTGTTGGAGCTTTACGCGCGGCGTGGGCCGGAATGTTTGAGGTGGCTGCGCGGGATGTTTGCTTTTGCCATACGCCATAACGTCACGGGGGAAGTCTTTATCGCGCGTGACCATTTAGGTATTAAGCCTCTTTATTATTACCGAACAGAGAAACAGTTCATCTTCGCGTCCGAGTTGAGGGCGGTGATGGCTAGCGGGTTAGTTCCACACCGCCTCAGTCGCGCGGGCCTTATCTCGTACCTGCAAAATGGGTCTGTTGCATCGCCTTATACGATCATTGAGGGTATTCGGTCGCTCTCCCCTGGTCATTACATGACGATCAAGCCAATCCGCAAAGATCTGCTCGAAGTGCAGGAGTTCTCTTACACGGAAGACTGGTTTAAGGACGCGCACGCACCTGCGGGGCTGGATCGCGAGGCGGCTGTTGAGGCTTTGCAGGAAACGCTGAAGGAGTCCGTGCGGGTACACCTCATGAGTGACGTTCCACTAGGGCCTTTTCTATCGGGAGGTATAGATTCAAGCGCTATTGTCGCACTGATGTCTCAAGTCACTAAAGAGAGGCCAAAGACGTTCAGCGTGGTCTTTACTGAAGAAAAGTTTTCCGAGGCTGTACATGCTCGGCGTGTTGCCAGAAAATTCGGTACGGAGCATCACGAGATTCATCTGAGCGAGCAACAATTGTTCGACATGCTGCCTGCGGCCATTGGCGCGGAAGATCAGCCAACGATGGACGGCATCAATACCTTTGTCGTGTCGAAAGCGGTCAAGGAAGCTGGCATTACCGTCGCGCTCTCCGGCCTGGGGGGTGACGAGCTGTTCGCCGGGTATCCGACTTTTCGCCGCGCGCTCCGTTTACAGTCGGTGGCGCGCTTCTCTGGAGCCCTGCGGCAGAGAGTTTCGACACTCGGCGAGCGCTTCTGGAATCGCTCAGTACAGCAAAAGAAGCTCTGGCAGTTGCTGGCAAGTGATGGGAGTCCGGGCGTCGCCTGCGCCGTCTCGCGGCAGCTTCTTTCTGCTGGCGAAGTTGAGTTTGTTCTCTGTGAGCGTGCGAATCTTCTACCCGCCCCTTGCCTGAACCTTGCGGGTTCTGATGAAGATTTTTTGGATTATGATACGGTGAACGCAGTATCTCTTTACGAACTGCGCGGCTACATGGCGAACACTCTGCTGCGTGATACGGATTGCATGAGCATGGCGCATTCTCTGGAAGTGCGCGTGCCGTTTGTCGATGCCGAAGTGGTTCGTTTCGTCCTGGGGCTGCCGGGCGCATGGAAGCTCAACGGTGGCCGGCAAAAACCGCTGCTGCAAGATGCTTTGGGAGATTTGCTTCCTCAGGAGGTCACGAACAGACCGAAGATGGGATTTACGCTCCCGTTTGAAGAATGGATGCAATCTCGTTTGCGTAAGGAGATCGAGTTGACTTTCGCCAACGAAAAGCTATTCGATTCAATCGGCCTGCGACCTGGCGCGGTGCGCGAAGTCTGGCGTCAATTCCTTCGTGCCCCGCAGAAAATTGGTTGGTCGCGACCCTGGGCCCTATATGTCCTGGGCCGGTGGTGCGAACAGCATCAGGTGACGCTTTGAGAGTCTTACATGTGATCCCTTCAATCTCGCCGCGCTACGGAGGGCCGAGCCGGGCGGTGGTCGAGATGTGCCGCGCATTAAATGAATCCGGGGTTGATTCGCTGATCGCTACGACTGATGCGGACGGAGCAGGGCGTCTCACGGTTAAGCTTGGCCAGCAGATCTCATACAGTAAAGTGCCGGCAATCTTCTTCCCGCGCCAATGGAGCGAGGCTTACAAGTATTCAAGACCTCTAGCTCAGTGGCTTGGCGAGCACGTCAGGGACTTTGACCTGGTGCATATTCACGCCGTTTTCTCACATGCCTGTCTTGCGGCGGCCAACGCCTGCTCTAAAAGGGGAGTTCCATATATAGTGCGACCGCTGGGGACGCTTGACCCCTGGAGCATGAGGCAGAAGCGCGTGCGTAAAATGCTCTTCTGGCATTTGGGCGTTAGACGTATGCTCGAAGAGGCGGCTGTAGTTCATTATACAGCGCAGTTGGAGCAGGAGTTGGCAGAATCCTCGCTCGGACTGAAGGGCGGCGTCGTAATCCCGCTGGGTGTTGAAACAGGGGGGCAGCACATTCCGGCGGAAAAGAATGGTTTTCACTCGCAATACGCGCTCGGCGACGACCCCTATGTGCTGGTGCTCTCACGTCTCCATCAGAAGAAGGGAATTGAGCTGCTATTGGAAGCCTTCCTGCCACTCGTCGGACAGCCTGAGTTTGCGCATTGGAAGCTGGTTTTAGCTGGCGACGGCGACCGGGCGTATGTAGATCATCTCCGGCGTTTGGTCACTGAAAGCCGGGGCAATGGTAGTGTTGTCTTTACGGGATGGCTCGAAGGCTTACAGAAGGCTGCCGCCCTGGAACATGCTTCTTTGCTGGCGCTGCCTTCTTATCAAGAGAACTTTGGGTTGTGCATCCTGGAATCGTTAGCCTGTGGTGTCCCCGTCCTCATCAGCCCGCATGTCAACCTCGCGCCGGAGATAGAGTCTGCTGGGGCCGGATGGATTAGCCCTTTGAGCCGCGAGATGCTTGAGGAGACGTTGAGCGAAGCCTTAAGCGACCGCGCGGCACGCGAAAAACGGGGACAGGCAGGTCGTGAGTTAGTGGAGCAGCGATTTACCTGGCCCGCCGTCGCCCGTCAGCTATGCTCGCTCTACGATTCGATTGCAACCTTGAGGACACGCGAGCATTTATCACGCGCATGAAGCGTGACTGTCCCTATGCTTGAACAAATCACTCCGCTCCTCTTGACCTACGACGAAGCCGCGAACATCGGGCGCACGCTGGAGCGTCTCGCCTGGGCGCGCGACATCGTCGTCGTAGATAGCTTCAGCGGAGATGATACGCTCAAGATTGTTTCGCAGTTCCCGCAGGCGCGTGTGTTCCAACGACGGTTCGATACACATCGAAACCAGTGGAACTTCGGTTTAAGGGAGACGGGGATTACCTCTGAGTGGGTATTGGCGCTGGACGCCGATTATCTGCTGACGCCGCAGTTGATCGAAGAAGTCGAGGCGCTCAGGCCAGAGCCCGGGATAGACGGCTACCGGACAAGATTTGTTTATTGCATCCAGGGGAGACCGTTGAATGGCTCTGCTTATCCGCCGGTCACTGTGCTCTACCGTCGTGCTAAAGCCGGTTACCGGCAGGACGGCCACACACAGCGCATTGAGGTCGAGGGAGCAGTCAGAGATTTACAGTCGCCAATCCTTCACGACGACCGCAAATCACTCGGCCACTGGGTAGGGGCGCAGAGCCGCTACATGCGGCTTGAGGCGGAAAAACTGAGGGCCACGGATTTCCGTCAACTGGGATGGGGCGGCCGTCTCAGAAAACTTCGGGTGGCATCACCGTTTTTCATGTTGCTGTATTGCCTCTTAGTAAAAGGGGCAGTGCTGAACGGACGCGTCGGCCTCTTCTATGCTCTCCAGCGCATGTTCTCGGAAATACTGCTTTCGCTCTACCTGCTCGAACAGGATTTAATGCTCAGATCACCCGGCAAAGCCGAAGCGCCAGGCAAATCAAAGCAGAATCAAAGAGAATGGGCAGGCTAAAATCGTTCAAGCACTATGCTCGCCACGCCCCTTTCTTTTGCTCCGCCACGTAAACCCGGAGAACTGAAGAGTGCTGATTCTGGGAATCAATGCCTATCACGGCGACGCCGCAGCCGCAATCATCCGTGACGGACGGTTAGTCGCAGCCGTCGAAGAGGAGCGCTTTAATCGTTGCAAGCATTGCGCGGGCTTTCCTGTCGAATCGGTCAAGTATTGCCTGGCGGCGGCCGGGGCATCAATCGAAGACGTAGAGCACATAGGCATCTCTCGTGACCCGTCAGCACACCTTCACAAAAAGATTCTGTTTGCGGCGACGAGGGCCGCAAAGGGCCTGGGCCGAATGGAGCGTGCGCAGCATCAAGGGGGTGAGAAGAGTGGACGGGGAATCGTGGGGGCTGTCGCGGAGCGGCTCGCGAATACGGTCAGGGTGCGGAGCCTGAAGGATGAGCTGGCGCGGGCTCTAGGAGTATCAAAAGGGAGCATGCGGGCGCAGTTTCATAACGTCGAGCATCATCGTGCCCATCTGGCCAGCTCCTTCTTCGTCTCCCCTTTCGAGCGCGCGGCGCTGCTCTCGATTGACGGCTTCGGGGATTTTATCTCGACCATGTGGGCCCACGGAGAGGGGAATCGCATGGAGGTGCTTGGACAGGTCGAATACCCGCACTCTACAGGGATAGTCTACACGGCGACAACGCAGTTCCTGGGCTTCCCGCATTACGGCGACGAGGGGAAGGTGATGGGCCTTGCCCCGTATGGCGTGCCGCGCTTTATGGATGAGTTCCGCGACATCATCCGCACGGACGAGGGCGGGCGCTTTCGCCTCAACCTGGACTATTTCCGTCATCACACTGAAGGCGTGGAGATGAGCTGGGACGAGGGCTCGCCTGTCATCGGGCGTATCTTCTCGGATGAATACGCGAAGCGTTTCGGAGCGCCTCGCGAGAAGGGAGCGCCGCTGACAGAGCGCGAACAGGACATCGCAGCGAGCTTGCAAAGGCGACTGGAAGAGGTCGCCTTTCATATTTTGAATCACCTGCAAGAGCAGACCGGTCTGACAGACCTCGGGCTCTCGGGCGGGGTGGCTTACAACTCCGTGATGAACGGAAAGATTCTTCTCAACACAGGGTTCAAGCGCGTCTTCGTACAGCCAGCGGCGGGCGATAGCGGCACGGCCGTCGGTGTCTGCTATCAGATATACAACGGGCTGCTGGACGGCCCGCGCGCCTTCCACATGGAGGGCGCATACACCGGCCCCTCTTTCACGGACGAAGAGGTGCGCCGGGAGCTTGAGCGGAGCGGCCTCCGGTACGAAACCTATTCCGACAGAGAGGTGACGCGCCGCGCCGCACAGGACATTGCCGGAGGCGCAGTGCTCGGCTGGTTCCAGGGACGCATGGAGTTTGGCCCGCGCGCCCTGGGCAATCGCTCCATCGTCGTTGACCCCAGACGGGCCGAGATGAAAGAGATACTCAACGAGCGCATTAAGAAGCGCGAGCCCTTTCGCCCTTTCGCCCCGTCAATACTTGAGGAGCGTGTGGGCGATTATTTCGAGCAGACGCACCCTGCGCCCACGATGCTGATGGTCTACCAGATCAGGGAAGAGAAACGCGCAGAGATTCCGGCCGTCACGCATGTTGACGGCTCGGGCCGTCTACAGACCGTCTCGCGGGAAGTGAATCCACGCTATCACCAGCTCATCTCGGACTTCTACGAGCTGACGGGAGTGCCCGTCCTGCTCAACACATCTTTTAATGAGAACGAGCCGATAGTCTGCACGCCGCGCCACGCGATTGATTGTTTTATGAAGACACGCATGGACGTGCTCTATCTAGGCAACTACGCAGTGAGGCGCTAAATCTTCGCCCGTCGCATTCATTCCGTTAAAGACTGACCCGGCACTCGATGCGTCTCATCATTCTTAACCAGTTTTTCTATCCAGATCACTCGGCAACCAGCCAGTTGATGACCGAGCTGGCCGAGAGTCTGAAAGAGCATGGGGTAGAGGTCACGGCGCTTGCCGGTCGTGGCCGCTACAACGGAGGCGCGCCCCTGCCGAAGCGTGAGGATTACAGGGGCGTGCGTATAGAACGAGCGTGGGCCACAGGCTACGGCAAGGGAAGTATCTTAGGGCGATTGGCAGATTACCTTTCCTTTTATGTAGGGGCTTCCTGGAAGCTCCTGCGGCTACCGCGTCATGACATAGTGATGGCGCTGACCACGCCGCCCCTCATCGGTCTCATAGCTTTACTCATCGGACGCCTTCGCGGTATGCGCGTCGTAATGCTGGTTCAGGATTTGTACCCGGACATAGCTATCGCGCTGGGAACGCTCAACGGGCGTCATCCCGCGACGCGCGTCCTGGGTTTCCTGAGCCGCATGATGCTGCGAAGGGCAGACCGCGTCATTGTGCTCAGCCAATGTATGTATGAGCGAGTAGCGGCCAGGGTCGGCGAGGCAGGAGCATCTCGGATAGATATCATTCACAACTGGGCGGATGGCGAGGCCATCAAGCCTCTCGGGGCGGATGCTAACCCCTTCCTCAGAGAGCATGACCTGTCGGGCCGTTTTATCGTGCTCTTTTCGGGGAATCTGGGGCGCGTCAACGAATTCAAGACCATATTGAACGCCGCGCACAGTTTGCGTGAGCGCGACGATATAGTCTTTCTCTTCATAGGCGACGGCGCGCAGGCCAAGGAGATAGAGCGCTTCAGGCTTGAACACTGCTTGGAGAATATTCGGCTGCTCCCATACCAGCCGCGTGAGACTCTTTCCCACAGCCTGGGCTCTGGCCATGCTTCGCTCGTGACCCTCGCGGATGGGTTGGCCGGTCTGAGCGTGCCGAGCAAGACCTACGCCATACTGGCTGCGGGCCGTCCTGTGATCTTCGTCGGAGACTGCCGCAGCGATGTGGCTCGACTGGTCAGGGAGGGCGGCTGCGGCGAAGTGTTTGCGCCGGGTGAAGCCGAGAGGCTGGCTGCCGTCATTAGAGATTGGGCCTCGGACAGAGAGAAATTAGAATCGCTGGGCCGTCGCGCCCGCTCCCTCTTTGAGCTCCGTTTTGATCGTCCCCGCGCCGTCAAGTCTTATCTTGAATCATTCGCTAAATGTCTGGATGGTAACTCCCACATGCAGGCCGACTACACTGGCCCGCTGACCCCCGGCGAAAGGATCAAATCATGAATACCTACCTCATGCTCTTTGTGCTGGCCCTCTTCTCCTCGCTGCTGATCACCCCTCTCCTGCGGCGTCTGTGTGATCGCTATGGCTGGGTCGATCACCCGCACGAGCCGCGCCGCATACACAGCCGCGCAATACCGCGCCTCGGTGGTGTCGCCCTTTATATCGCTACTCTTCTGACCCTGGCCTCGATCAGCCTGCTCGATAATCTGGTCACGCAATCGCTCAGGGCCCAGTGGAGAAACCTCTTCGTTTTGCTGCTTCCCGCGACGCTGTTGTTGCTCTTAGGCGCTTACGACGATCTGCATAACACCAGCCCGCGAATCAAGCTGATAGCGCAAACGCTGGCGGGAATCCTGTTTTACTTGATGGGCGGGCGCATAGAGGGTCTCACCGTGCCCTTCGTCGGCCATGTGGGACTTCCATTTGTCATCAGCTTGATATTGACGGTCGTCTGGATTGTCGGCATCAGCAATGCGTTTAATCTGATTGACGGGATGGATGGTCTCGCGACGGGAGCTGCCCTGTTCGCTTCGATCATTATGCTCGTCGTCTCTTTCAACTCGGGTAATACGCTGGTCATCGTGATGACGCTCGTACTATCGGGCACGCTCATCGGGTTCCTTCGCTATAATTTCAATCCGGCCTCGATCTTTCTGGGGGATTCCGGCTCGCTGTTCGTCGGCTTTATGCTGGCTGCGCTCTCGGTGCTCGGGATGCAGAAGGCTTCGACCGCCGTCGCCGTGGCTATTCCCTTGATGGCCTTTGCTCTGCCCGTCATCGACACAGCCTTTACGGTCGTGCGCCGGTTGCTGAGCGGACATCCGCTGTTTGAGGGCGACCGCGAGCACATACATCACATGCTGCTGGCGCGCGGCTGGTCGCAACGCCGCTCTGTCTTTGTGCTCTACGGAGTATGCGCGCTGTTTGGCTTGATGGCCCTGCTGTTTAAGAGCGATGCGTCGGGACGCGGGACGGCGCTGCTGCTGGTCGTGACTGGCTGCGCCGTGGTGCTCGCGCTGGGCCGCCTGCGCTATCATGAAGTGGACGAGATCAAAGCCAGCCTCAAGCGTAATTTCGACCTCACGAGCAGGCGGCAGCGCGCCATTCACAACGTACGCTTGCGGCGCTCATGCCGCGCCCTCGGAAAAGCCGCCAATCTGGCCGATCTTTTCAACGCCGTCGAGGAGATGCTCGGTTGCGGCGAATTCGTCTATGCCGTCGCCGGAATTGGTCGCCGGACGGATGCCTTAGAGAATACAGAGAGGGTGCTGCGCGAAAGGGCTGGGCACGCTCTCAGGAATGTAGAGATGCGCGACGGCTTGATTAATTGGTCGTGGGGGCACGAATCCGTCTCTTCGGCCAGTACTGTGGAGAGAGAACACCTGTGGTCGCTACGCCTGCCGCTCGTCACGGAAAAAGGTGATTGGGGGTACTTGAACTTGTATCGTGAGCTGGATAGAGGCGCTCCTCTGCTGGACATTAGCTATCTCTGCACTCTGTTCCAGATGCAGTTGGCGACAGCCGCCGAGAGAATCCTGATTGTTAAGGATAAGAAAGAGCTGCTCGCCCGCCTGGAGCTGGCCAGCACGTCTTTCGGTGACTAGCACGAAATAATGTCGAAGGGCAGTAGCGCCGCCGCAACTCTTCAGGATGCGGGCCAGTTTCGTGTAGCGGCGGCGAGAATCTCACATCTCCTGGGCGGCCTGATCTTTGCTTCTCTGCTGGCGGTTATTCTCCTCACAGCCGTTCCTTATGGGACGGTTGAGCCCTGGTGGGAGGCTCTCTTCGAGTGCGCGATCTTCGCGCTCACAATCCTCTGGCTAGTCGAAGGATTTTTGAGCGGGTCGTGGCTGGTACGCACGCACCGGCTGCTTCTGCCGCTCTTGATACTGGCCGCATACTGCCTGGCGCAGGCTGTGCCCCTTGCCGGAAGCGATGTGGCAGGAATTCAGGTGCGCCAAACCTTGAGCGCTGATCCCTACCAGACCTGGCTCGTCGCGCTGAAACTCCTCGCCCTGGCACTCGCCGCCGCCATGCTCTTGCGTTATACCAACAGCACGCGGAGAATGCATGCGCTCATTTATACGATCATCGGCGTCGCCCTCCTGAGCGCTCTTTTCGGCCTCGTCAGACAGACCACGCAGCGTGAATATGTAGGCTTTGTCTTGCCGTACCTCAGATTGGGCTCAGGCTACGGGCAGTTTATTAATAAGAACCACTTTGCATTCCTGATGGAGATGGCTTTGGGGCTAACGCTCGGAATAGTTATAGGCATTCCGCGTGCTCAAAAACTGATCTACTTGGGCGTGGCGCTGCCGGTTTGGACGGCCCTGGTATTATCCAACTCGCGCGGCGGTCTGTTCGCCATGATGGCGCAGGCGCTCTTTCTAGGAGTCCTTGTGGTTTCAACGCGACCCGGAGGTGAAACCAGGGAGCGAGTAGATAGTCATAGTGCGACCCTGATTGAGCGTTTCGGCTATTCAGTGCTTGTGCGGGGCGTGCTGCTGGTCTGTCTCGTCGTTGTATTATTCGTCGGGGCCATATGGATTGGAGGCGAGCAACTCGTTACAAGACTGGAGAGCGTGCCCGGTGAAATGAGTAGCGCAAGCATTGAAGAAGTAGCCGGGGTGAGCCGCAAGGCGATCTGGCAGGCGACCTGGCAGTTGATTAAAGAGCATCCGATTGTTGGCGTCGGCTTCGGAGGCTACTGGGCAGCAATTCCGCAATACCATAAGGCTTCCGGTCAGATGACGCCGCAAGAGGCGCATAATGATTATCTTGAGTTGTTAGCCAGCGGCGGCCTCGTCGGGTTGGGTATTTTTTGCTGGTTCCTCTTGAGCTTTATCCGTAGGGTAGGCGAGCGACTGCGCCGGGCAAAAGGCTTTGCTCGGGCGGCGACAATGGGCGCTGTGACAGGTCTCTTCGGCGTCGCCGTTCATAGTTTCGTTGACTTTGGCCTTCATATTACGATCAACGCGCTTATAGCGATGGCGCTCTTAACGATTGTCTTTGGCGATGCCGGAGAAAATGGGAGTGCGAGCCGCCAGCTATAAAGCTGCCCTCTTGATAAGCCAGATAGAGATGCGCAAAAATAGCGAGCCGCCAGCGTTCTATTGCATGGCTCTTGATACTTGGTCAGTGTGTGGGTTTATCTTGAGAGATTCTTAAACCCTATACCTCTGCATCAGCGGCTCGTCAAATCTATTCGGAGTAACTCTATGAATAACAGATTCGCTATGGCGCGGGTGATCGGTTTGTCGCTGGCCTTTACCCTCGTCTGTAATCTGTTAAGTATTAGGGGCGCTCAGGATTTGAGGGGAAGCGGTGGCGGGGATTTAAGAGGCGGCGCTACCGCCCTGATGGCGCAGGACATAGTGGGGGGCGCTTCGGTTGTCTTCAAGAGTCTACGCCAGGCACGCGATATTACAGGAAACGCTGGAAGGGCAGCGAGGAGCTGGCAGAGAGCTCTGGCCAGAAGGACGGGCGGCGAGACCGGGGCTCAGGTCGCCTCGAACCGGGATAGCGGCGCGCACACTACGCGCGGTAGCGGCGGCAGCGCAAGCGGCGCGGGCGTCAGTTCCCGCCGAACCCCCACAACTGTTTCCGTCGAAGCCCTGTTGAGCAGGGCCGATACCGCATACGATGGGGGAAAGTACCCGGAAGCCATAGCGGAGTATAAGAAGGCTCTGGCATTAAGAGCAAACGACCCGCTCATCTATAACAATCTGGGGGCGGCATATTTTAATGACGGTAAGTATTCGGAGGCGATTGAGGCTTTCAAACAGTCGCTGCGGTTGAACGCGGATGCTGAGTCTTACTTTAATCTCGGCAATGCCTATCGGAGCGTGGGCCAGCACCAGGAGTCCGTGGCAGCATACATACAGGCGACGAAATTAAGACCGGGTTGGGCTGAGGCACATAATAACCTAGCCGAAGCCTACGTTGATCTGGGTCGTGACGGGGAAGCGATTGAAGAATACAAGGCGCTGCTGCGCCTCAAGCAGGACAGGGCAGAGACGTTTCAAGCTCTGGCTTACCTCTACGCAAAGCAGGAGAAGTACGCGGAAGCTGTCGAAGCTCTCAAACAGGCTGCGCGGCTGAAGTCGGATGACCCAAATATCTACAATGATCTGGGCGCAGCCTATTACAAGACGGGAGATTTCAAATCGGCATTGGAGGTCTTCCAAAGGGCGGCGTCCATCAAGGCTGATGATGCTGAGATACAGGATAACCTGGGGTCGGCTTATTTTAGCCTGGGGCAATACCAGGAGGCCGTGGAGGTTTTCAAGAGGGCCGCTGCGCTTGATGGTAAGTCGGCAGATGTTCGTTACAACATGGGGAACGCTTACTACATGGCGGCTCGGTACGCGGAGGCCGCTGATGCTTATATGGAGGCCATCCGTCTCAAAGCAGATTACGCCGATGCTTATGTGAACTTGGGCAGCGTCTACAATAATCTGGGCCAGTATGAGAAGGCCATCGCCGCTCTTCAGCAGGCTAATAAGTTGAGACCTGGGAACGCCATCGCCTATAACAATCTGGGCTACGCTTACGAAAGCTCAGGCAAAGGGGCCGAAGCGATTGAGGCTTACCGCGAGGCCGTCAGACTGAAACCGGATTACGCGAAGGCGCTTAACAATCTGGGCAATGTTTACAACAGGCTCCAGCGCTATGCGGAAGCGGTCGATGCTCTGAAACGGGCGCTCAGCCTCAAGCCTGACTATGTCTATGCTCATTACAATCTCGGCCTGGCCTATTACGGGCTCAGCCAGTACGCCGAAGCGGTAAACGAATTCAAACAGGCTGTGCAGCTCAAACCGGATTTCGCTCAAGCATTCGCCAACCTGGGCGCTGTTTACTACAAGACTGCTCAGTACAAGGATGCGGTTGAGGCTTTCAAGCAGGCGGCGAATCTTGCCCCGAATGATGCCGGAGTCAAGCATAATCTCGGCAACGCTTATTACAAGGCAGGCCAGTTTAAAGATTCGATTGAGGCTTACAAACAATCGCTGAGCCTGAAACCTGACTTCGCAGAAGCCAGAGCAAGCCTGGCCATAGCTTATCTCACAGTAGGCAACAGGGACGGAGCGATGGAGCAATACAACATTCTGAAGAGTACTAATCCAGAACTGGCTGGTCAGCTACTTACCCTAATCAATAAAGCCAAACGGTAAGAGGGAAGCGGCTGCTTTTCGGTTGGCCTCTTTGCCTGAATGATGTATCTGAACGTGCCATTCTCACAAGCACGTCTTTAAGTCTGTAGAAGGGCGCCCGACTAACTTATCCCCGTTTAGCATGGTCAAAAAACTACCCTTTAGGAGCAGAAAAAGTAACAGGCGCTACAGGGAAAACCTTGACCCGCTTAGTATGCGGAGTTAGACTTCGAGCTGGAATTCTCTTCGTCCTTCAATCTTGTCTGAAGATAAAGAGATCTGCTCTCTGGGCTTCCACACAGAGGAAAAGTTATGATCACCAAAAGACGACGAAGGGCTGCCAATGCTTTGGCATTATTTCTCATCTTCACCGTGGCCCAGGTCTATATTCAAGTGAACCTTGCCGGGCCGAACGTCAAGGTTAAAGATGCAACCCCGCTTCCGGCGCAGGGTGGAGGCCAACTAACGGGGAAGCTGACCACGACCGGCGGCAAGCCGATTCTGGTTAACGGGGCGAGCCTCGGCTCAGGTGGCACTCTTTTAACCGGCGCGGTCATTGATGTCCCGGACGGTGTCGGGGCGACGATTGATTTGGGCCCTTTAGGGCAGCTTGACCTTGCGCCTAACACGACAGTAGAGCTTGTGTTTAGTGACGGCGAGGTCAAGGTCAAGATACGCAAGGGCTGCGCTATCCTTCGTACCAAGAAGGGAACCAACGGCGAGGTGAGCACAGACCAGGGAGTCGCGGCCACCAACGATAAAAATAAGAATGGCGTGGCCGATGTCTGCTTTCCGCTCGGAGGCGGCTCCCCTATCGTTAATGCGGGCGCGGCAGCGAATGCCGGTGCCGGAGCGGGAGCCGGTGCGGCTGGCGGCGGCGGTGGATTATTCGGTCTTGGCCCATGGGGTACTTTGGGAGTAATCAGCGGCGGTATCGCAGCCGGTATAGGCATCTATAAGGGAGTCCATCGAGGACGCAATCCGAGCCCGGGCACGCCGCGCGGGCCGGTTTAAAGAAAGAGCTATTCCGGGGTCTACGTGCCCTCCGGCTTATCGGAGGGCACTTTCTTTTTAGGGAACATCAGGCGGCGCTTTATACATAAGACTTTAAACTTATTCCATCTTCAGCTTGTGGTTGGTGATTGTTCCCGCTCCGTTTCGTTATGCCTAACAATATGCTGATACGCTTGGCGGTGGCACTTGTTGGTGTTCTTCTTTGCCTGGTGGGAATATGGCGTGCGGGCGCGACCGGGTTGTCGAGACTCTATTCGGAATATGCGCTGGCAACCGCTTCGCTCCCTCCTACTGAAGGGGCTATACTGCTGACCCCCTCAGACCCAGAAGCTCATTATGCCCGTGCGTTGCTGCTACAGGATAAAGGAAATTTAGCAGAGGCGGTCAAGGAGTTTGAGCGAGCCGTGGCGCTTCGCCCTCATGATTACGTCTACTGGTATGACCTGGCCCTCGCCAAGGACAACACAGAGGACGGGCAGGTAGCCATCGCAGCTTGTGAACAGGCTGTGCGCCTCGCTCCGTATTACGGAAGACCCCACTGGCTGCTTGGAAACCTTTACTTTAGAGCAGGCCGACGTGAAGAAGCATTTACCGAACTACGACGCGCGGCGTCGAGCGACGCTGAATTCCTGCCCGGCATGATAGACCTTGCCTGGGGAGCAGCAAACGGTGATCCCCAGATATTTCTTGGTTTTGTTCAACCGGAAACAGACGCGGTTCGCCTTACCCTGGCCCACTATTTCGCAAAGAAGGAGCATTACAGTGAAGCCGTAGCGCAGTTCCGTACGGCAGAAGCGGCTTCCGAAGATGAGCGGAAAAAGTTTCTTCAGGTGCTCCTCGCCGCTCATCAATTCAAGGAGGCTTATGAAATCTGGTCTCTCGGTCACAAGGAGAATAAAGGGGAATCCTTAACAGGTATCAACACCTTGACCGACCCTGGTTTTGAGGGAGCTATTAGATTGAACGAGCCCGGGTTTGGATGGCAGAAACCAGGAGCAGTAGAAAATGTTCGCATATCGCTTGACGCAAATAATCCGCGTACAGGTCAGCGCAGTCTTCTAATAGAATTCAATGGCAACTCAAACCCCGGCAGCCCCGTTATCTTACAGACCGTCCTGGTTGAGCCGGATACACGTTACGATCTGCATTTCGCGGCACGCATGGAAAAGTTAGTGACCGGAGGGCTGCCTCAAATCACCGTATCGGAAGCCAATGGTGCTGGAGACCTTCAGTTCCTTACTTCAGCGGCTTTGTCCGCCGAGTCCGCCTCTTGGGGCGATTATTCGATCTCATTCACGACAGGTAAAGCGGCGCAGGTGATTATCATCAACGTCAATCGCCAAAGCTGTAGCAGCAGCCCTTGCCCGGCCTTCGGGCGAGTATGGTTGGATGATTTCGCATTGCAGAAGCAAGCTCAACAATAGCAGATAACTTGCCCGATTCAGGCGAACTCTTCCACCGCTTATAACTTCTCCTTCATCTGCTCCAACCTCATCCGCAACTCGGACGCTGTTACCTTATGAACCCTCTCCCGTATTGTTTGCAACTCCTTAATCACATCTGCTCCATACCTTGATTGCATCTATAAAAGATAAGGCTGTGGGTCATGATTGTGACGCTTGTTGCAGCCCTCACACATCGCATTACAATTTCTCAGATCAAATCTGATAGCCATATAACGCCGGGAGTAGAAATGCGAACATTGCAACCCTTGGCGGCTGCCGCATATCACGCACTCGACTGGCTTTGATGCATAAATATTATAAATTCATTGGATAAATAGGCTTCTGTGATGGTAATTTTTTTGACGAAAAGGCGCTTCAATCCTGGCATATTTTCTCGCTCGTTCTTTAGCCTGCTTTGGGCCTTCAACTATTAAAGCAAGCTGGTATGATAAAGCGGCTGAGGCCAATAAAAGTTTGCCGTAGTGTAGGATGAACTAAGGCTATTCGGAGCCAGGGTTGCTTAACTACAAACCTTTCATTCGGGACAAATCATGAACATCCTCGTCCGATTAATAGTGAGCGGTTGTTTACTGCTGGCGCTTGCGCCGGTCGCCACGCGGGCAGACGCTCTTGACAACCTGGCTCGTGATTTTTGGGCATGGCGTGCTCGGTATCAACCGCTCTCGGGCGATGACATACCACGCATAGAGCGCTCACAGGACTGGGTGCCCGCCTGGTCGAAAGCTTCTATCTTTGAGCAGCGGCGAACGCTTGCAGATTTTGAAAAGCGGTTGGCGAAGATGGATGCTTCTCAATGGCCCGTATCGAGGCAGGTGGATTACCGGCTGACCGGATCGGCGATAGCTCGCGCTCATTGGGAGTTGGAGATCGTGCGCAATTTCGAGCGCAATCCCATGTTCTACGTCGATCAAACGATGGGGGCGATCTTCGAACGCCTGCTCCAACCTCCGCCGTTTAGTCCTGTTCGCAGCCAGGAGATCATCACGAGGCTAAAGAGTATTCCTCAGACAGTTGAAGCGGCAAAGATCAATTTGGAGGGCTCGGCAATAAAGCCTTTCGCGCTCCTCGCGATAGAAGAGTTAAAAGATGTCAGGCCGCGCTTGTTCACAGTCGCTCGCGAGATTAAACCACTCATAGCTAAGGACAGCGCGGCTCAACTGGATCAAGCGACAGAGCAAGCCATCATCGCGCTGGAATCCCTTCGTGTCTGGCTTGAGCAACATCTGCCTGCCATGTCCACAAATACCGCAATCGGGAGAGACAACTATATATTCTTTCTCCGAAAGGTCGCGCTTGTGCCGTTCACGTCAGAGCAACTTCTGGCTATGGGCCGACAGGAATGGGAGCGTGCGGTCGCCTTCGAGACATATGAACTGCGGCGCAATGAGGGGATGCCGCCGCTTACGATTTTCCCGAATCAGATGGCGCAGATTGCCCGGGGCGTAAGCGATGAGCTTGCGATTAGAAAATTCCTCGACGCAAGAGGGCTCCTGACTGTGCCCGCTTGGGTGCAGCATTATAGAAATCTGCCGCTGCCCGCATACCTTGAGCCGCTCTCCTCGCTGGGCGTTATGGATGATCTGACCTCACCGACAAGGTTGAAGGAAGATGGAATCAGTTATATCCCTCAGCCCAAGCCTGCGCTCGGTTACTTCAACCTCTCAAGAGCGCGCGACCCGCGCCCGATCATAGTGCATGAAGGAGTGCCAGGACACTATCTTCAACTGGTCTTATCATGGGCCCATGAAGACCCTATTCGCCGTCATTACTATGACTCCGGCGCGAATGAAGGAATCGGCTTCTACGCCGAAGAGATGATGTTGCAATCCGGGCTCTTCGACGATAGCCCTCGCACGCGCGAGATTATCTATAACTTCATGCGCCTGCGCGCCCTGCGCGTCGAGGTTGACGTGAAACTCGCGCTCGGAATTTTTACGATCCAGCAGGCGGCCGACTACCTTGAAAAAACTGTGCCGATGGATAAGGAGACCGCGCGCTCTGAAGCGGCCTTCTTCGCCGCCGCGCCCGGCCAGGCGATCTCCTATCAGATAGGCAAGCTGCAAATCGTGAAATTTCTGGCCGACACGCGACGCACGCAAGGGGAGCGATTCAGTCTGCGGGCGTTTCACGATTTCGTCTGGAAGAATGGTAACGTCCCTTTTTCGCTTCAGCGCTGGGAGCTGCTGGGGTTAAGAGACGAGATAGATGAGATTGACAAGTACAGGCCGGGCCAGTAAAAAATTTAGCTCGGCCGAATGGAAATATAGAGCCAGGCTTAGAAGATGAAGAGAGGCTGCGTGAGAACATCAATGGTCGGCAAGAGACATATTGAAGCCAGCACTTGCTCGATAATAATAGTTTCACTCCTCGGACTATTCTGCGGCTTGGCAGAAGCACAGAGGAGAGGGAGTCGTGGAAGCAGAGCTGCGGCCCAAGGGGCGGCGGCTTCCTCTCATGACCTTGAAGCGAGGTTGAAGAAGTTTCGCAGGGTCGAGATGCCATTTGACCGCTCACAGTTGAGCGTTCGCGAGCGCCGGATGGTGGAAAAGCTAGTCGAGGCATCCCGCTTCCTGGAGTATATCTACTGGCGGCAGAACGATGCCGAAGGGCTCGCGCTCTACCGCTCCCTGGCAGGCAGTCGCACTCCTCTCGATCAGATGATACGGCGTTTACTCATCATCAATGGCAGCCGCTTTGATCTGATTGAGGAGAACAAACCATTTGTCGGCACGGAGCCCTTCTCGCCCGGACGTGGATATTATCCGAAAGGTTTGACGCGCGAGGAGATCGAACGCTACGTCGCAGCCCACCCGGAGAAGAAGGAGGAGCTTTATAGCCCGTACACAGTCGTTGTCAAAGAAGGCAATGGGGAACTGAGAGGCGTACCCTATCACGTTATTTACCGGCAGTTCTTAGAGCCTGCGGCGCAACTGCTGAGAGAGGCGGCGGCACTAAGCCAAGACCGGAAATTCGCGGACTTCCTCAAAGCGCGCGCTGAAGCACTCTTGACAGATGACTACTACAGAAGCGATCTGCTCTGGCTCGACCTGAAGGAACCGAAGTTCGATATTATCTTCGCGCCCTACGAAACTTACATGGACGGTGTGCTCGGCGTGAAGACTTCCTACGGTGGAGCGGTGCTCGTGCGTAACGAGACTGAGAGCCGAAAGCTGGCGGTCTTTCAAAAGTATGTGCCGGAGATTCAGGATGCGCTCCCGCTCGCGCCTGAAGACAGGCCCTCCAAGCACGGGCATCTGACGCCGATGGAAGTGATGGATGCTCCGTTTCGCGTTGGCGATCTCAGGCACGGCTACCAGGCTGTAGCCGATAACCTCCCCAATGACGCGCGCATTCATCAGGAGAAGGGCTCGAAGAAAATCTTCTTCAAGAACTTCATGGACGCGCGGGTCAACTACGTGATCCTGCCGCTGGCGCAAAGGCTCATGGACGAGCGGCAGGCCGCGCGTGCCTCAGCCGAAGGCTATCTGGCCGTAGTATTGATGCACGAAATCGCCCATGAGCTTGGCCCTGCCTTTGCCAGGCGCTCGGGCGCACAGGTCGGGATTCGCGAGAGTATCGGGCCGACATTTTCGGCACTTGAGGAGGCCAAAGCGGATGTGGTCGGCCTCTACGGGCTTAAATGGCTGATGGATCACGGTGCGCTCCCGAAAGAGCGCCTCGAAGAGTTCTATGCATCGTACCTGGCCGGTCTCTTTCGCACCATTCGCTTCGGCACGGCGGAAGCGCACGGGCGAGCAGAGATGATGCAGTTCAATTATCTATATGAAGAGAAAGCTATCGCACTTGACGGCACTTCGGGGCGCTACAAAGTAGAGTATGCGCTGATGCCTGCTGCGATTGCTAAACTCGCTAGAGAGTTACTGGAGATCGAGGCTACAGGAGATCGCACGCGTGCTGAAAACTGGTTCAGCCGCTACGATCAAATGCCGCCTCAGCTACGCTCCGCCCTTAGCCAGGCGGGTGATGTGCCGGTCGATATTGACCCGGTCTTCTCCTTCAAGGATATCGTTAGATAAGAGAGCGAGATCTTAGATTCACCGCAACGTAGGCCGAGCGATGACATCCAAATCGAATAACAACATCTCTGATTTGATGAAGTCCGCATCCAGAGGCGAGATCGCGGAGGTGCGTTCACTCCTGGATGCCGGGGCTCAAACTGATGCACAGGATATCTTCGGCAATACAGCCCTCATATATGCCGCTGCTGCCGGGCATTTAGAGATCGTCGAGCTGCTCTTGAGATACGGCGCGAGCGTTGAGATAAAGAATCAGGTCGGATTGACGGCTTCAATGCGAGCTGCGGCTAATGGCTTTACGCGCATAGTTGAACTGCTCGATAGGACGCAGGGCTTTACAGCGCAACCGGAGAGGCATCCCCTGGCGTTGGATGATCCGATGAGGGACAAGCTGCTTTACGCCGTACGACAGGGCGATGTCCGAATGGTCAGAGGGCTTCTCTCCGATGGCGCTGACGTGGAGGCAAAAACGAGGGACGGCCAAACGCCGCTGCTCATCGCCACGGCCAAGGGTGATCTGAGAATCATGCATGTTCTCCTGGAACACGGCGCGCAGATGAATGCCAGGGGCAATGGTGGGAGGACGGCGCTCTGGACGGCCGTCTCTTTAGGCGATTGCGGGGCGATGGAGATATTGATAGACGCGGGCGCAGACCTTGATGCGAAAGACGATTTCGGGTGGACGCCTCTCATGCAAACGATTGAGGAGAGCAGCCTTGAATGCTTGAAGATTCTGCTCGAAAGGGGAGCCAATCCCAAGGCCCGGAATAATTCCGGCGAAGCTCCACTCGACCTCGCCATACGGAAAGGCAATCAAGAAACGATTCGCCTGCTCAGAGAGCATTTAGAAGAACCGCCAAAACAAGAGAGCCCCGATAGAAAAGAACTTGAGTCTCTATCTAATTGATAGAAGCCTGGGAATGTCCTAGCCCACATCTGACGGTCGCTTAAACTTCAATGCTTGAAATCGACGACCAGCCGCGTGGGGTTAGAGAAAACCTGGACGCGAAAGGGCCTGCGACGGTTGAGGCCGAAGACGTAACGAATCTCGCCCTCGAACCACTCGACCTGTTTGACATCCCTGATGAGTGGCATCCTTGTGCGGCTCTGCCGAATAGCATATCTTTCGTTGGCCTCGATATTCGCGTCGGAAGAGATGACGGGATAGAGTGCGATTTCGACGAAAGCTTTGCCGCGAACTTTAACGCTCCTCTCGCTGGCTTCGCCCTGAAACGGCGGCTTTCCGTAAGTGATGTAGTAGCCGATTAAATCCCCGTCCACCTGGAAAACAACGCGGTCGTAGCCGTCGTGGCTCCCGAACCGCATCTTCAAGTATTCGGGAAAATACCCGAACTTTCGGCGCAGGACATCGTCCGTAGTCCAGACGTTCAAGTCGCCAAGTTTGTCATAGTATTCCTCCTGTCCGCCGCTTTGAGCGCGCCGTTGAGCGTGGGCGGACGAGACGGCTAAGGCGAAGGCCAGCAGGGCTGCGCCAAATATTTTTCCGCTCATTTTGAGCACTCTTCTCCTTCAAGCTAAAGATCAGGTCGAATCCGTTAAGCTTGACGCAGAGCGGCGAGATTTTGGCATAAAGCGCGGTTGGAAACCTTCATCGACTGCGGAGTCGTCTGAGCTTTTCAGCCGTGTCGGAGCTTGCCGGATTCAATTCCAGAGCCTTCTCATAAGCCTTAATAGCCTGCTCTTTATCACCGCTCCGGCTGTAAGCGTCGCCTAAGCTGTCGTAAGCGTTGGCGGAGAGAGGATAGGACTTGACGTTGAGCTTGAATACTTCGATGGCTTCACGGAAGCGGCCGCGCCCGATCAACTCGTAGCCCAGGGCGTTTACCTCCTCCTCGGTATTTATCGAAGCCGTCGGCGGGCTGCTCTTGAATTCCAGGTACCGCTTGAGCATTAGCTCAGCGCCGCCTTCGCTGAGGGCAGCGGTCATGATTTCGGCTATCGGCTGGTATTTGAGAATCGCACTCAGCGCCGGGTCGTTGTTGCGACGGTAATCTTCGGATGAAAGCTCGGCCGTGATGTGCGGGGCAATCCAGGGGCGCTCGTCCCAGGGGTAGGTGTTCTGGAAATAGTACGGAGAGACGAACACCTCTATTCCGCTCCTGGGCAGCACGATTGAAACATGATTGCCATAGACATTTACTCCTCCGCCGGTCGGCTCTCCGACGAATGTCATCCTGGTATGAAGGCCGAGCCAGGCAGCCGTCTGCGACCCGGCGGAAAACGTCTCTCGTCCAATGATCGTAAACAGCTTTCCCTTCTGATTTATCTTATCCGAGCGGATGATGCCGTAAATCAAGGGCCAACTGAGCACGGCATTCCCGCCACGGTTCAGACGCATGTCAATGACAAGGCGGTCAACCGCGTGCTCCTCGATAAAAGCAAAGAGCCTTTTGAAGAAGTCTCTGAGACTCTCGCCCGAAGGGTTGTCGCTGACGCCCTTGTACCGGAAATAGAGCGTCCGCGAGCCCGTCAAGTACTCGAACCAGTAATTGTTATGCGGGTCTTTGAGCCAGAGCGGGGCGGGCGAAGCGGACTCGCGAGCGTCAACCCACTTGATTTTGCGTGCGTCAGCCACTGGCGACAATTCGAGAGTCGTTTCTTTTCCCCCTGACTGGAAAGTAAAGCGCGCCTTCTCCATGTTCTCAATCAAGCCAAGCGCATGCAGCACTTCTGGGATGGTTAGCAGTGGCGGGACGCGATCTGTGGGCGTCATCTCGTTGTCGCGCGAGACGATCTCGCTGGCCGCTTTGAAAGCCTGTTCGGCGCTCGCCTGGCCGATTTTGACAACGCGCGCGCCGACTACCGGAGCACATTCCGAGGCCGCAGACTGGACGAAAAGGCCGTCACTGTAAAGATAGAGCTTGAGCGGATATTGTCTGAAACCTATCTTGAAGGGCGCGCCCTCATGAGGCGGCGGAACTAAAGGCAGACTCGTATGACCATCGCCGATCATGCCGACCTGCGCCACTATGCGAGCCATCTCGACGATGATTTGATGGCGTGCGAGCGCCGGTATTCGCTCGTCAAGTCGCTTGATCGCAGCCTCGAACTGCTCCCGTGTCATAGTGTGGAAAAGATTCTTATGGCGCTTTGGAATCTCCTGCGCCATAAAGCGCAGGTCTTCGCGCCATCCCACCGCTTCCGTAGAGCTGACCGGCGCAATTGATTGGGCCCTGCCTTGCGGCTGAAGAGAAATAATGAAAAAGAGAGCGCAAATAAGCGCGGCCAATAAATGATCGCTGAAACCTCTTAGCATCCTATTCCTCCACCTTTAGCTGGCCCTGATTGAAATAAGGCATTCTCTGGTAAGAGGACAGTAGCAGAAAGTATCTCAGTCAGGCTTGGACGATCAGCGGCTTTTGGTATGAGCTTTGGGCCATCCAGCCCTGGCACGCATTTCGGCGGGCGTCAGTCCGGCATAACGCTTGAAGAACCTGGTGAAGTGGCTCTGATCGTAAAATCCGGCGTTCGTGGCAATGTCCGCCAGAGAGGTCTCCGAGAACATCACTTCTCGCGCGGCATAGTCCAGACGCAGGCGACGGATATAATGGCCTATGCTACAACCATAATGTTTGCGAAACATCTCGGCCAGGTGCGCCGCGTGCACTCCGACCAGCGCCGCGATCTGAGACAGGCTGAGGGGCTCGGCATAGTTTTCACGAATGAAATCCACTGCCTGAAGGAGCCACAGTGGTTGAGTCGTAAGAGTTGTAAGCTTTGAGTTCAGGCGCGCCGCGTGCGCGAGCATTTCCAGCACAAGCCCTTCAATCGCCAGCTCTGAAGCCGAATCCATGATGCGGGATTCAATATAGAGGCGGCTCGCCAACTCCGAGAGCAAGCCGTCACGAAAGCTGCCGACACGATCTAAAACTTGCGAGAAAGAACGAATGGCTTCGAGTCTCTGCGGCTTCACTTCGATGACTAAGCAGTGCGCGCCTGCGTGTCCGTAATGATGAGTATGTGGTTCTCCGGTCGGCCTGAACAGTAGACTTTGGGCGCTGCACTCGTACACACGCTTAGCCATCCGATCTACAGCAATCCCCTTTAAGACGAACAAGATTGTGGCGCACTCATGAGAATGCTCGGGAACTTTCATGTTCGCAGGCTGCATGAACTCCGTCAGCACCAGTCCACTCAGGACGCTGCCCCTCAGACGCTGCGCCGGATCAATTGAGCTATGCATCTCAGTCACACAGTTTCGATGAATCAAGCTGCCCCTCTTAAAGAGAGAACACCGCCGCCACTGATCTTGTGGCATAAAATTGACCGTTCCGGCAGGATACGCCGCCACTGTTGATAGAAGGTTCAGGTATTCGCTAAACTCCAATCAACTATGAGCAAAATGATTAAGGCTGGAGAATCATTGGCGGCGCAAGCCATCCCGCTTCTGGACTTGAAGGAGCAGAACACACGGATAGGGCCGGAGATCAGGGCCGCAATAGACCGCGTAATAGAGTCGCAGCACTTCATCCTCGGCCCCGAAGTCGAAGCACTTGAGCGAGAGGTGGCCGCCTACTCACAATGCCAGTACGGCATTGGCGTCTCTTCGGGAACGGATGCGCTCCTGGTCGCGCTGATGGCCCTGGACATCGGGCCCGGCGATGAGGTCATCACCACGCCCTACAGCTTCTTTGCCACAGCGGGCTCGATAGCCCGCCTCGGCGCACGCCCAGTCTTCGTAGATATTGACCCTTCGACCTTCAATATCGTGCCGGAGAAGCTCGAAGAGCGGATTACCGCCCGGACGCGCGCCATCATGCCCGTGCATCTCTACGGACAGATGGCGGAGATGGACGAGATCATGGAAGTGGCCCGCCACCACAAGCTCTATGTGATAGAGGATGCCGCGCAGGCCATCGGCGCAGAATACGGCGGGCGGCGGGCGGGCTCGATTGGTGACTTGGGTTGCTTCAGCTTTTACCCGACGAAGAACCTGGGCGGCTTCGGCGACGGCGGGTTAGTGACGACCAACGACCCGGGGCTGGACGAGCGCGTCAAGCGACTGCGCAATCACGGCTATGCGGCCAGGTATTACAACAAAGAGGTGGGCGGAAATTTTCGCCTCGATGCGATTCAGGCAGCAGTCCTGCGAGTCAAGCTGAAATATCTGGAAGAGTGGACAGAGGCGCGCCGTCGTAATGCTACGCGATACAGTACACTTTTCGAGGAAGCACAGCTCGTCCTGAGCGGCTTACACCCGTCTGCACCCTTAAAGGAGAACGGCGTGCTGCTGCCTGCGGAAGCGCAGGATAGCCGCCACATCTACAACCAGTTCGTCATCCGCACCAGACGCCGTGACGAGCTGCAAGGCTTTCTCAGAGAGCGCGGCGTCGGCACGGAGATTTACTATCCCGTCCCGCTGCATCTGCAAGAATGCTTCGCCGGGCGGGGCTGGACTGAAGGTGATTACCCGCAAAGTGAGCGTGCTGCCCGAGAGACACTGGCGCTGCCCATTTATCCCGAACTGACGGCAGAGCAGCAAGCCGTTGTGGTCGAGACGATCAGGGAATTCTTCGACTAAAGCTTGATAACCCGCTGAGCCTGCGCAGTTGGCTGGCCGCGTGCTTTTTGATTAATCGTACTGGGCGAATGAGGTAGTAAAGAAACGAGAGGTGCTCCGGCAAATCTAATGCTGCCCACTCGGCCGGGGTCGGCGGCACAGTAATATAATAACAGTAACGCGCCCCGTCCCATCTTCGTTCTCTGATCTTATAGTTAAAGTAGAGTGACTCTCCGGGCTCAGGAGAGGAAGGGGCGTCGGTGAAAAGATTTCGCCGCACCTGTCGGGATAGAGCCTTGATGTTTGCGTCGGCCTTGACCTCTTGCTCAAGCGCCTGTGGCAATGGCACTTCCAATAAATCATTAACCATGAATATTCCAAGCAGCAGCATCCTATAAACGCGCAGAGTGCTCGCCTCCTTGCACAGGCCCTCCCAGTCCATGTCCGGATGAGCGACGATCAACTCTGCAATATCGCACAACCATGCCAGGCGCTCCCACAGGTGCTTGCCTCCATGCACACAAAGAACCAACAGTAAATCTTCTGGCGAAAGGGTGTGCGTCTGTATCCCATCGAGAGATGTTTCTTCCAGCCTCTCCCGGAAACGTTCAGAGTCCAGTGTCGGTGCGAGTGGCTCCGGTGCGAATGCCCAGTGTATCTCCACATGTACCCTCCCATTAGGATGTGTAAACAACTGCTCGCGCATAGATCGAAGATACGCTGACTCGCGCCTTGAGATTTGTCCATAGGGCGTGTGGTAGCCGCGAGAGAGTAAAAGGTCTCTAGCCCTGGCCAAATCCTGCTTGAATATTAATAAGTCCAGATCACTGAATTGTCGGAAGGCAGTATCACAATACAGCGCGAGGGCCAGCGCAGGCCCTTTATAAGGGATGACTGTAATCCCGTTTTCTTCAAACAGGGATAAGAGACTGCGCAGCTCTATGGTCAGCAGGAGATTTCTGGCAAGGTTATGATGAAATCGGTCTCGCAACTGTTCCATCACGGCACGGGGGATATGCTCTGCCGCCACGGCACTCATCTGCCAGTAGAGGAACGGCATCAATCCATGCCGGAATGCCATCTCAAGCACGTATTTCCAATCCGCTGTATTCTCAATCAGGCTCTTTAATTCGTCCGTTCTTTCCAGGTTCAGGCGCATCCGGGCACAGTAAAGGAGCAGCGCAATCTCAGGGCGGACAATCGGTGCTGTATGGCTCTGGATTTCAGGGGATACCATGACCGTCCTTACAAGGGAAAGAGAGTAATGCTTCCTCATTCTTTAGGAATCAGATGATCTCATTTTCACCTGGATGAGTCTTCAAGGTTATGACGCGGCCGGCAAATTGTATAACAGCATGTAATCACAATGCACAATCCATTTGCCCGGATGAACCGGAGCCGCACTGCATCCAAAGGATTTAGTGCGGATTTGGCGGGTCACTTTTCGGGTCAGCAAAGTGTTGACGAAATCACCTACTAATGCTAGTTTGCTCGCACCTGTTTCAGCGTCGGTGGCGTCAGTAGCTTCGCAATACTGGCTGACGCCGAAAAGATTGATTTACTCCCAACACTTTAGCCATTGCTGATATTAGATTATCGTACCCGACTAAATTGAGAAGGGATACGTGTAAGACTATTTGCTCGACCTTAAGCTATTTCCACAACCCCTTTTAAGCGGACGAGAGAGCTGTCTGTTTACTGTCGTGTTATGTCTGAGATGGATGTTTTGAGCAGTTGTTTCGTTAAAGCTGAGGAGCTGGTCACACGCCACATCGCGGGCGAGACGCTGATCGTGCCCGTCAAGGGACAGGTCGGTGATCTGGACTCGATCTATACTTTGAATGAAGTAGGCACAAGAATCTGGCAACTGATTGACGGCGACACGCCGCTCTCAAACATTGTCAACGCTATTCAATCGGAGTACGAGGTCACTGAGCAAGAGGCAACGCGGGATGTGCTTGAGTTGTTTGATACGCTACAGTCGGCGGGCCTTATCCGTCGCGCCACCAAGAGCGAAGGGTGAACGATGGAGACGGTAAATTACGGAGAGTTTAGCCGGGAGATGCACAGGTTGCTGATGCGCGACCGCTATCCCTCCAACGGCACGATAGAGGTTACGCGCCGCTGCCCGCTTACTTGCGCTCACTGCTACAACAATCTTCCGATGAGCGATAGTGCGGCCCGCCGCTCGGAACTGACCTTTGAAGAGCATTGTCGCATTCTTGACGAGATCACGGAGGCCGGTTGTCTCTGGCTGCTCTTTACGGGCGGCGAGATTTTTGCCCGTAAGGATTTTCTGGATATCTACACCTACGCTAAAAGTAAGGGCCTTCTTATCACGCTCTTTACCAACGGCACGTTGATGACGCCCGAGATCGCCGACCACCTGGTCGAATGGCGGCCCTTCGCCATTGAGATCACTCTCTACGGTCGCACACGCGAGACCTACGAGCGCCTGACCGGGATTCCCGGCTCCTTCGACAGATGCATCCGTGGCATTGAGCTGTTATTGGAGCGCAAGCTCCCGCTCTCTCTCAAGACCGTGGCCGTCACGATTAATCGGCATGAAATCTGGGATATGAAGCGATACGCCGAAGAGGAGCTGGGCGTGGGTTTCAAATTCGATGCTTTGATGAGCCCCCGCATTGACTGCTCGCAGAGCCCGCTGGCAGTTAGACTGACGCCGCAAGAGTCCGTAGAGCTGGATTTACAGGATCCGGTGCGCGTCTCTGAATGGAAGAAGTTTGCCGAAAAGTTCGGCGGCCCTGTCAACACTCCCGAACACAGCGACGAAATCTATCACTGTGGTGGCGGGCTGAACTCTTTTGCCATTGACCCGCAGGGCCGGATGAGCATCTGCGTGCTTTCGCACTTTGATACGTACGATCTGCGCCAGGGAAGCTTTAGCGAGGGGTGGAATAATTTCCTGAACAAGGCGCGTCGTAAAAAGATGACGATGATGACAAAGTGCGTGAAGTGCGAGATCAAGGCCATGTGTGGGATGTGCCCGGCCAACGGCGAGCTTGAGAGCGGACATGCCGAAAAGCCCGTCGATTATCTTTGCCAGGTGGCACATCTCAGAGCGCAATCTTTTGGTCTCGCCGTCCCTCCCCACGGAGACTGCGAATACTGTGAAGGTGGTCAACGATACGATCACATCGTAGAGTTGGCAGATTCTCTAAGAAAGCATATCGAGGGCGGGGCTTCCAAAACATTTAGCCGGTACTTGCCAATTGTGAGTACTGAGAAGAAGCTTACGCAAAGTAGCTGCTCGTCGTGCAGTTGTCATTAAGGGCTCAAAGGGAATCTTACTGAGCTAGGGGCTCAAGTGCTCTTAGTCAGAGGAGGAATTGTTGATGTTAAAAGCCAATGGTGAAACGGAGCAGGAAGCCTTAAAGAAAGAGAAGAGGCGCTACATGAAGCCCGAGCTGAAAAGGGTTCAACTGAGACCCGAAGAGGCTGTTTTGGGTGGATGTAAAATCTCTTCCAACGCTGGGCCAACCGGAACTTGTGTCACTTGCTCGACGAGCGGTTCATAAGCGGCCCTGCGAACAAAATCCTCTCTAGGTTTCGCTGCATTTCTCTCTGAGAAAACCTTGTGATGGCTGAACCGTTTATTATCGCTGACCTACGAGGTGTCGCTGAGGTGATTAGCAGCCTTCATGTGAGGGTTGCCGATCTGACCATGAGTCTTGTGAGCGATAACGCGGATTTGATCCTTGGCGTAGACGGAGCGGCGAAAGCCTTCGTAGTTAATGATAGTAGCCCCGATGTGGAAATGCGCGTCCGCTGGGGCGATCTCTCCGCAGAACGGGACGGCGAGAAGTTGTTCGACTCAGGGCGTGTCTGGCAGCTTTTCTCAGAGAATGGGGCTTATCTTTTCAAGTTCACCTCAAAACTCCACCCCTGGTTCCCTTACAAGACAGCCCGCTTCAACCATGATTTTACACGCGGAGAGGTGGCTCTGCATCGCCCTTACTTCGCCGGGGAGCAATTCGTATACCCGCTGGCATACCCGCTCGACGAGTTGTTGATTATGAACCTGCTGGCCAGAGGGCGGGGCGCGGAGCTGCATTCCTGCGGAGTCGTAGACGAGGACGGGCGCGGTTATCTTTTCATAGGGCAATCGGGTGCGGGCAAGACGACGACGGCGCGCCTGTGGGAGAAAGAGCGGGGCGTCAAGATTCTCAGCGATGATCGAATCATCGTTCGTCGGTTTGATGGAAAGTTCTGGATGTACGGCACTCCCTGGCACGGCGAGGCGGAGCTTGCTAATGCATCAAGAGCCCCCTTGACCCATATCTTTTTCCTGCAACAGGCGCAGCATAACGAACTTTTGCGCAAGAGCAGAGCTGAATCCGTAGCGCGCTTATTCGCGTGCGGGTTTCCACCTTTCCACGACCCGCCAGGGTTGGAGTTCACGGCGAGATTTTTTGACGATTTGACAAGGGCTGTGCCTTGCGATGAGTTGCGTTTTGTAAACGACGAAAAGGTAGTTGAATTTGTCAGGCAGCAGACCGAATGAATCACGCGCTCAATGATTCCGGGGTTTTCATGACCGTCAGCGATGAATTGCTGCGTTCGGGTTTGGGTTTGCGCTTTCGCGCCTACGGCTCAAGCATGCACCCGACTATCCGAAGCGATGAGTCAATCACTGTCGTGCCGATCAAGCCTCAACAAATCAAACAGGGCGACATCATCCTTTATCGCACGCCGTTTGGGAGCGTCATGGCTCACCGCGTAATCGGTATTGATCAAGGAGCTGATGCTCTGCACTTTATCACTCGCGGCGATGCTGCAACCGATTGCGATAGGCCAGTCGGCGCAGAACAGGTTTTAGGTAAAGTGATCTCGGTGGAGCGGAAGGGTACTCAGCACAAGCTGACGGGACTTAATTCGAGACTACGACAGGCTACACGCCTCAGAGCCTCACAACTCAAAATGTATCTACCCTCGCGCGTCCGAATGGCAGTCAGGCGATTCAGGGAAACGCTAAGGCGCGGACAGTAAAGAGATATGCTTTCAGCTTAGGGACAGTTAAGACAAGTAGAGGAGGAGAAATACCTCATGAGAGCAGCAAAGACAAATTCTCGACCTCAAGCCCTCCGGACAAATGCGAAGAGCCACAGCAAGCGCAAGTTTCTGGTCGCCGTATCCGCTCTGGCTGTCTCCGCGCTCGCAGCTTATTACCTCATTGCGCCTCCATCGTCGCGGGCCATCTCAACCACCATTCTTATCTCCGAAGTGGAATCAACACCGACTGCTGGTGGAAGTGAGTGGTTTGAATTAACAAATGTCAGCAACGCCGCGATTACTTTAACCGGTTGGACTATTACAGATAATACCAGTTCAGACACGATTCCTACTTTCACCCTGAATCCGGGCGAGTATGCGGTGATTGCTGAAAGCTCGACAAACTTCACGGCCGTCCATCCAACCTACTCTGGAACACTAATCAACTTAGGCAGCGCCATTGGAAACGGGCTTGCTGATACAGGAGATGTTCTTACATTAAAGGATAATGGATCCGTCACTATTGATTGCATGTCTTATGGAACTAACACTACCTGTTTGAACGCAGCCGTCACTCCTGTTACACCCGCAGGCAGTAATCTGACATACCAACGTTATTCCAACTTAGACACCGACACACGAAACGACTGGGCCGTAGCCGCTGAGACGCCGGGGGCGGCGCTGCTTCCGAATGCCGTAATGTATGACAATACCGGCAGCGGGGGCGATTTTGATGCCACGCTTGATACGGGCTTTGTCTCAGGTAAGACTGTTACCTGGTCGCATACGGTTGGGAGCGGAAATAACCGTGCTTTGATTGTTGGGGTCTCGACGGCTGTTATTACTGCTCCCGGCCCGGCGGTAGATAGAGTCACAAGTGTTACCTATGGTGGAACACCTCTTACACGTCTCGGGAGCCAGCGTGATTCGACCGTCAACAGCGGCATAGAGATGTTTATACTGGTCAATCCGCCAGCAGGTACAGCTAATGTGGTGGCTACAATTATCTCCGGGGTTAATTATGTGGTCGGCGGGTCGGCTTCCTTCTTCGGGGTTCATCAGACGACGCCAACGGGAACATTCACGTCTGCTACTGGAAACGATACGACGCCCACGGTGGCGGTCACGACTACGACCGGCGACGTAGTGATTGATACGGTCGGTACATTGCCGAGCGGCTTTCTGACCCCAGGAGCAGGCCAAACCGGGCGATGGAATGGAAGGGCCTTCTTTAGTAGCGCGTTCGATGTCGGGGCAGGGAGCACGGAGCCGGGAGTGACCCCCAGCACAACAATGTCCTGGACATCGAATTCTCAGCCCTGGTCTATCGGAGCCGTAGCACTCAAGCCCGCCGCTGTCACCCTTATCGAACTGGCTTCTTTTACCGCTTCACGGACTAAGGCCGGAGCCCTGCTGCAATGGCAGACCGGATACGAGGTGGATAACTTAGGCTTCAATCTCTACCGCGAAGTTAAGGGACGGCGAGTACGCATCACACCTTCAATAGTCGCCGGGTCGGCGCTGCTGGCCGGTCAGAATGTTGCCTTGACGGCCGGGCGTAGCTACAGATGGCTGGATCGGCAAAGCTCTGAGGATGCTCAGTACTGGCTGGAAGATATTGATATCAATGGTAAGCATACCTTTCATGGGCCAATCGTGCCTGCGTCAGGAGATAATAGCCGCACTCTGATTGAGCAAGATCAATCGCCACTGCTTGATGAGCTGAATGAGATGACGGCGAGCGGGACTAACACGTCGCAAGCCCAATATGAGCACCCGGCGCGGATGAGCGGCCCGAGAACGGCGAAGGAGTCCGATAACGTTTTAGAAGGTCGGGTCTCTAATGAAATAAACTCCGCGCTGGGAGAGACATCGCTTGATCGGCAGCTAGCCATCGCTGCGCGCTCTGATGCCATAAAGCTGCTGGTTAATCATAACGGCTGGTACAGAGTGAGCCAGGCTGAATTGGTCGCTGCCGGGCTTAACCCGGACGCTGATCCGCGCCTCCTGCAACTCTATGCGGACGGCGAAGAAGTTCCTATCTTGGTGAATAGTAGTAGCGGAGCGAAATTTGGCCCAACCGATTCGATAGAGTTCTATGGTGCAGGATTGAACACGCCCTGGACGGACACGCAGGTCTACTGGCTGATAGTGGGCCAGACGCCCGGAGCACGAATCAGAAAGACGAAAGTGCGTAGCCTCGGACAGCCCACGATTAGCCAACCGAACCTGCCGGGGCGACCTGATAAGCCTGAGCAACCTGTCAATTCACCGGGCGCGGCTCGCCCCGTTTCGACCGCTGGAACCAGCGGGGCGCAACAGGGCCAGACTTTATTTAATTGGCTGCCAATGCCGCCGCTGCCTACGCTGACGCCTGAACGCCGGAGCCCCAAACCTGGCCCGACGACGGCGACACCTCCGGTGCTACTCGATAAGCCGGTTGACGCAACGGTATTGCCCGACGTAGCGCCTGCTTCGCCGTCCATAACGGCTAAGCCATCGAGCACGCCCGCTGCTCAGCCCGCTGCGACCGCGACGATGTTGGCCGAGCCCCAACCAATAACAGCCACGTCCCCAACGACCAATGCACAATCGGCAACCAGTTCGCAGCCGGCGACTAAAAAGAGCTTGCGGCGCAAACGCCGGAAAAATAAGGTGGGAGTAAAGAAGAACTCTAAGGATGCTTCTCGGCGGCGGTTAAGGAGTCACGCGGCGACGAATAGGACGGGCGCTGATGGCCCGGCAGAGAGCTTCAGCTACACCATCGAGAATGCAGAGCGAACCCTCCATTTTGCCGCGCTAAAAAATGGTGAGGCCGATAACTTCTTCGGCCAGATGATTGCCCAAGACCCTGCCAGCATAAAACTCAATATCCGTCACTTGGCATCGGCGACAGGCCAATCGACCCTTGAAGTGGCATTACAGGGGGTAACAGACGAAGGGCATCAAGTCAAAGTCAATCTAAATGGGACTGACGTTGGAAGGATTAACTTCACTGGGCGCGAGCATCCTGCCGAGCAGTTCTCTATATCAAACGCCCTGCTCCGCAATGGCGAGAATGTTTTGACCTTGAGCGCCCTTCAAGGGGAAACAGATATCAGCCTGGTGGATCGTGTGAAGCTAACGTATCCACATACGTACGAGGCTGATAGCAATTCGCTCTGGTTTTCAGTCGAAGGACGGCAGACAGTAATTGTTGATGGCTTCAATAGCCCAAGTGTCCGCATGATTGACATCAGTAATCCGAATCAGGTGGAGGAACTGGTCGTAGCCTCAGAGCCACAGGGCCCAGGCTATGCTCTCGCATTTGAAACCAAGAGCGACGGAACGCTGCTTGCCATGACGGATAGCCAGGTTGAGCATCCCGCGCAAGTGGTCAGGAACCAGCCCTCCAGTTGGTATAACTATAAACAGGGCGCTGACCTGTTGATTATTACCCATCAAAACTTCGTCAACGCCCTCGCCCCTCTCATCGCTCTGCGGCAAAGCCAGGGATTAGTAGTGACGGTCGTTGATGTTGACGACATCTATGATGAGTTCGGTTATGGGGCACACGTCACGCCAGCGTTGCGAACCTTCCTGAATTGGACGACGAGCCACTGGCAACTGCCGCCGCGCTACGTGCTGCTGGTAGGTGATTGCAGCTTCGATCCGCATAACTATCTGGGTCAGGGCCAGTTTGATTTCGTGCCGACGAGGTTTCTCGATACAGAGTATATGGAGACGGCTTCGGACGACTCGCTGGCAGACTTCAATAACGACGGTATACCGGAGATGGCTGTAGGGCGATTGCCGGTCAGGACTGCGTCGGATGCCTCTACAGTTGTCGGTAAGATCGTAGCCTTCCAGAACGGCAATTTGAGCAGGGGCGCGCTGCTGGTCTCAGATCATAAAGAGGGATTCGATTTTGAGGCAGCCAATAACAGGATTCGCGCCTTGCTTCCGTCAACGATGGCAGTGCAATCGGTCAATCGTGGGAGTAATGACGCAACCGCCGTCCGAGGTCAGGTCATCAACGGCATAAATCAAGGGCCGCTGATCGTAAACTATCTGGGACACGGCTCGTTAGAGATGTGGACGGGAGCCGGGATATTGAGATCATCGGATGTTCCCCAGTTGTCAAACAACCAGTCCCTCTCCTTTTTCGTAATGATGACCTGCCTGAACGGTTTCGCTCAGGGAACTTCGGATAGCTTGTCGGAAGCTCTATTGAAATCCGGGAGCGGAGGGGCCGCAGCCGTCTGGGCCTCCTCAGGGCTGACGGAGCCGTATCAACAGACTGTGATGAACCAGCAATTGTTCAAATCACTCTTCGGCGATCAGCCGGTCACGATTGGAGATGCTATCATCAGCGCCAAGGCGGCCACACAGAATATAGACGCGCGCCGCACCTGGATGCTCATGGGCGACCCGACCACAAGGCTCAGGTGATGGGCCCAGGCGTGAACAAAAAAGGGGGCTCAGCCGAAAAATACTTCGGCGACGCGGTATATCTCTTCATCCAGGCGCTTGATGTCGCGCACCACTTCGCAGAGGGGAATGCTGACAACCTTGTTGGCGTGCAGCGCAGCCATGTGGCCCCACTCCTTCGCCTGCACCATCTCGTAGCCTTTAACGCCGAAGCGCGTGGCGAGCACGCGGTCGAAAGAGGAGGGCGAGCCGCCGCGCTGCACGTAGCCGAGCTTGGTGACGCGCGTCTCTATCCTGGTGCAGCGTTCGATCTCGTGCGCGAGGATAGTGCCGATGCCACCGAGGCGGTCATGACGGTAGATCTGCTGGCTCGTCTCGCTGTTCAGGAAATCCTCTTCCGGGTGCGGGTGGGCGTCTTCGGCGACGACGACTATGGAGAAGGCGCGGCCCTGGTTGCGACGGTGCTGTAGAAAATCGCAGACGCGCGAGAGCCTGAAGGGATGCTCCGGGACGAGTATCACGTCCGCGCCTCCGGCGATGCCTCCGTAAGCGGCGATCCAGCCGGTGTGACGGCCCATCACTTCGATGACCATCACGCGGTGGTGCGATTCGGCAGTCGAATGCAGGCGATCAACGGCGTCGGTCACGATTCCGACGGCCGTGTCGAACCCGAACGTAAAATCTGTGCCGAGGATGTCGTTGTCAATCGTCTTGGGGATGCCTACGACCGGATAGGCGTGCTCGCGCCAGAGGTCTGCGGCCGCCCGGAGAGAGCCTTCTCCGCCGACGACGATGAGCGCGCTCATGCCGAACTTTTGCGAGTTTTCGAGGATGGAGCTGAAGGTAGCCTGATCGCGCACGGGGTTGAAGCGCGAAGTGCCGAGAATGGTTCCACCACGCGGCAGGATGCCCGTCACGGAATCTCTGGTCAGTGGCTCAACGTCGCCTTCGTCCAGCCCGCGCCAACCGTTCTTAATACCCAGAACCTCGACTTCATCCGCCGTCGCACGTCGCACCACAGCGCGAATCACAGCATTCAGTCCGGGGCAATCTCCGCCTGCCGTCAAAATCCCTATGCGCTCGCTCATACAACTAAAAAGGTCAACTCCGGCCTCCACTTCAGGCGCAGAGGAAAAGGGCTCAAGGAGAAGCAGCGCCCTCGCCGGGCGGGCCTGCAACAAGAGCGCCCGCAAAGACGTTTAGCTCACGGGCCGAATCATCTGATTGCGTTTGCTTGAATGCACATCCTATAATCGCGCGGCCGGCAGCAGCCTGTCAAATCGGATGTCCCGAAGCCAGTAACAGAGGCCCGTCAATACCTGCTCATGGGCCCAGGGACAGCTTGCGCGGCCTGAAAAACTTTTCTTGTGCATAGGACGGACGAGCCACTCATCTTGAGCTTAGAGACGACGACCCGCGCGGGCAGCATGGCCTTAACGCGCGGCGGGCGTGTGCTGGCGGCGCGTCACGGCGAAGCGCAAGTCTCTCATTCCACCGATCTACTCAAAAACGTCAGGGCCGTCTTGACGGAAGCGGGCTGCTCTTTAAATGACATAAGCCTCTTCGCAGTAGCCTCCGGCCCCGGCAGCTTCACCGGCCTTCGCATAGGCTTAGCGACCGTGAAATCTTTCGCCGCGACGCTTGAGCGCCCGGCCGTAGGCGTGCCCACGCTTCATGCCGTGGCATGCGCGGCTGGCCCATCGCCACGCACGCTGGCTCTGATTCCGGCCGGCCGCGGAGAAGTTTTCGGGCAATTGCTCTCGATAGACCCATCGGGCGTCCCCCACGCGCTCGCAGCGCCAGTCCACCTGCCGCCCCGGAAACTCCTGGCCGGCTTGAGCGGCGCGCGCTCTCTGAAGCTTGCGGGCGAGGGTGTCGAGTTGTACCTGGACGAGATCAACGCTTATGCTCGTCAGAAGGGTATCGCCCTTAAAAGAGAGGCTGGGGGAGATGGCCCGGCCGAAGAGCGCGACGAGCCGGACGTGTGGTCTCTTCAACCCTCAATTGAAAACCTGGCCGTGCACGTGGCAGCAGAGGCCGGACGCCTTTTCCGCAGCGGTGCGCAGGGGCGTCCTGAAGAGCTGCATGCCATCTACGTGCGGCCGTCGGATGCGGAACTAAACGAACAATGTCTAGAGCAGAACAAACCAGCCGGGTGAGCGAGCAAGGGTTCGAGATTACGCGGATGACGGAGCATGATCTGTTGGCTGTGGTCGAGATCGAGGAGACGTGTGGGCTGAGCCGCTGGGGCTGGGACGCCTACTATAACGAGCTAGCGCAGGGGCGCGGCGCATTGATGTTGGTGGCGCGCCCTTCGCGCTTCGATCATGAGGAGCAAGGGGCGGAGGCCGTTCTGGGCTTTATCGCCGCCCGTTCGACCCTCGACGAGGTACACATCAATAACGTGGCTGTGCGCCCGCGCTTCAGGCGGCGCGGGATCGGGCGGGCGCTGCTGGAAAGAGTTTTGATGGACGGGGCGCGCGTGGGCGCGCGCAAGGCCATACTGGAAGTGCGCGCCGGCAACGCCGCTGCGCAGGCCCTCTACGGGCAGCAGGGATTTGAGGTCGTCGGGCGTCGTCGCGACTATTACGCAGACCCGCCCGAGGACGCGCTGGTCATGAGCGCCTTGATCTGAAAGCTTGCCTTGATCTGACTCAGCATTTTGCGCTAACATTTTCCCGTCGCAGCCAAAAGCGATGCTTTCATCGCATAGACAAATTAACTGACCAAGCATCTGAAAGGAGCTTCCCTGAAATGGAAACAACCAGCACGGACAGCTTGAAGGAACAACTGATGACGACCGACCCGGAATTTCGTGAACTGGCGCGCGAACACGGTCGTTATGAAGCGCGCCTCAGCGAGTTGTCGGCTCTGAGCTATCCGAGTGATGAAGAGCAGTTGGAGGAGATCACCCTCAAGAAGAAGAAACTGGCCATCAAAGATCAGATGCATTCCATTATGCTTCAATACCAGCGGAACAGCGGCGGGGCTGCACACTAGGCGGGCCACTGGCCGAGCCGCCACCCCGCACAAGTTATTCCGCCGCAACTGAATTAAGAGAAGGGGGCGACACGCCGCGAGTCAAGCTGTGCGCCCCCGTTTTCATTGAAAGGCTCTCAGCAGGGAGCGCGTCCAAACCGAGCGGGCGCGCATGCCTGTTATCGAAGAAGATCGGACACTCTCTGTCAGAAAGAGAAACTGAATAGTGGCTAGAGAAGGTCTTCCATACGTTATCATCCCAGTGCTTCTGGCGCTCGTCCCCCTCTACCTGGGCTACTGGCCGGTCGCGCTCCTGCTCCTGGCTCTGGCCGCCTTCATGGCCTTTTTCTTTCGCGACCCGCAGCGCACAGCGCCCCCTGAGCAAAATATTATAGTCTCGCCGGCGGACGGGCGCGTGACGCGCGTAGAGGCCGTTGACCCGAACAACCCGGACTCTCCCACCATCGTCAGCATCTTCCTTTCTCCGCTGGACGTACACATTAACCGCGCGCCCGTGGCCGGAAAGATCACAGACGTGACCTACACCAAGGGAAAATTCCTGATCGCCACAAACGAACAGGCGAGCCTCTTGAACGAGCAGAACGCGCTCACCATTCGCGGCGAGCAGGTGACGGTGGTCTGTAAGCAGATCGCAGGCGTCTTGGCCAGACGCATCGTTTGCTGGAAGAAGGCCGGAGATGAGTTGGCCCTCGGCGAGCGTTTCGGTCTGATAAAGTTCAGTTCGCGCACAGACCTGATCTTACCGCCGAATGTAGCCGTACAGGTTCAGAAGGGGGCGCGAGTGCGCGGCGGGGCGACAATCATCGGGAGGGTGCAGTAGATATGGCGAGCGTGCAGAGCATAGAAGCTGAAGAGACGGCCGTCTCCCCGCCGCGTCGCGGCATCAAGAAAGGGCTCTACCTGATCCCGTCTCTGTTTACGGCGGCCAACATAGGCATGGGTTTTTTCGCGCTGATGGCCACGCTCAGGGGCTTTCAACTGCTGAGCTTTGGCGGGGAAGTGGAGATGGCCAGGGCCGCCAGCTATTTCGACGCGGCGGCGAAAGCCATCGGCTGGGCCTTCCTCTTCGATTCGCTGGACGGGCGCATAGCGCGTATGACCAAGACTGCCACAGAGATTGGCGTGCAGTTGGACTCCATCGCAGACGTTGTGACGTTTGGCCTGGCCCCGGCCGTACTGGCCTACGCCTGGGGGTACGGCTCGGCCCTGGAAGAGGGCAGCGACGCGCACAAGCTGGCCTGGTTCCTCTCCTTCATGTACCTGATGTGCGGGGCCTTTCGCCTGGCGCGCTTCAACGTGCAGGCTGCACGCCCACGCGTTCTGGCCGAGGGCGCGACGAAGGTGGACAAGAAGAGTTTTGTGGGCCTGCCGATCCCTGCCGCAGCAGCCCTGATCGCAGCCATAGTCCATTTCGCCCCGCGCCCCCTGGTACAGTATGAGCCGCATAGGGCTGAGCTTTACAGCGGCCTGATGATGGCGCTGGTCGGAATCCTGGGCGCATTGATGGTCAGCACGATTCGTTATTCGAGCTTCAAAACCATCGGGACGCACCGTCGCAGCGCCCGCGTGGTGATCTTACTGGTCGCCACGGGCGCTCTCGTCTGGCTCTTTTCAAGACACGTGCTGCTGGCGATTACTATCCTCTACATCCTGCAAGGGCTGGTCTTTCGACTGGCAGCCTTCTTCCGCAGGCATCCGGACAAGACAGACGCTTGACCTCAAGAGAGAGGGGTCAAACTGGACGAGAGAAAGCCAGGAGCCCCTGCCGCGTCGTCACAAAGAGCACATCGTTGACTACTATGGGCGAGGCGGCAGTGGTGTTGTCCTCGCCTATAGGGATGGAGTTGAGCTGTTTCCCGTCGTGCAGGTCTAAGACTACGCCCGTATCGCCCGAGAGCGGCGTGAAGAGCGCGCCGTCTGTGGCAGCCAAGGGTTGCGCCGCGATCCTTCCCGCCAACTGACGCTTCCAGAGCCGGTTGCCATGATCCAGCGAGAGAGAATAGACGAAATTATCAAGCGAAGCGACAAGGAGCCCACCCTCCGTGACCGTCACAGCCTGCACCCCTGCGCCCGTGCGCGTACGCCACCGAAATCGGCCGCTTGCTTTGTCAACGGCGTAGACGTAACCGTCGGCAGAGCCGAAGTAAACTATCCCTTGGCGAACGGAGGCGCGCCCCCTCACCGGGCCCCGCGTCCGATAACGCCAGAGCTGCTTGCCCGTCTCCTGTTCGAGACAGACTAGCGTGCCGTCGTCATTACCCAATAAAAGATATGAACCTGAGATAGTCGGTATAGAAAGGAACGGTGTGGAGAACTGCTTAGTCCAGAGTATCTGGCCGCTCCGCTTGCTGACAGCATAAACCTTGCCATCACTGGCTCCGCCGAACAGTGTGCGCTCGTTCATAGCCAACGCGCCGCGCAGCGGGAAGGGAAGCGTATGCATCCATAAGGTGACGCCGCTCTGGCGTCCCAGGGCGCGCAGAGCGCCTGCTGCACGCGGGGCCGTTCCGTGTACAACGCCTGTCTCGGAGGCTATATAAACTCCCATATCATCTGCGACAGGCGAGGCTGAGAACTCCCCGCCGATCTCCGTCCGCCAGAGCAATTGGCCGTCAGAGGCGCGCAGGGACACGATCATCCCGGCGGCCAGCGGCAAATATATGCGCTCGCCATCCGTTGCCGGGGTCAGATTAATAGTCGAGTCGGTACTATATTGCCAGCGTAAGGTGAGCGGCTGAGAGAGCGCCAAGCGCCCCTCGGCCGGGCCTGGGAAGAGGGGCGAAGCCTGATTGAGCTGCCATAATACGAAGAGCAGTAAGATGGCCGCCACCATTCCTCTCAGCCACACTTTCGACTCAGGGCGCTTTCCGTTCTCTAAACCTTTCAGGCTTTTCAGCATGCTTGATCTATATATCCCCAGGGATTCTATATGTTTGGGCCACTTCTGACGCCGGATTGTGACTTACATGGACGCGCGCGTATAATCCGGAGTTGCCAGAAAAACAGTCTGTCGCTCGGACGCGCATCTGCCTTTGGAGGTCTAAATTTTTGAGCCAAAATCCGAAACATGAAACAGTTATAATACTTGACTTCGGCTCGCAATACACGCAGCTAATTGCCCGGCGCGTGCGCGAAGCGGGCGTATACTGCGAAATATTGCCATTTAACGCTCCCGTGGACGAGATTCTGGCCCGCCAGCCGAAGGGGTTGATTCTGTCAGGCAGCCCCTCTTCGGTCTACGACGAAGGGGCCCCAAGGCCCGCTCCAGACCTTCTCCAAAGGATAGATGCTCCGGTGCTGGGCATCTGCTATGGCTTACAGGTGCTTGCGGCAGACCTTGGAGGAGAGGTTAAGCCGTCACAGAGTCGTGAGTACGGCTATGCCAGGTTACAGGTTTTGGAAGCGGAGAGCCCTCTTTTTGCAGGGCTGCCGGCTGAGATGGATGTCTGGATGAGTCATGGCGACCACATGACTACGCCTCCACAGGGCTTTCGCGTGACGGCACGAACGGACGCTGCGCTTAATGCTTTAGAGGATTTAAGCAAGCGCATATATGGTGTGCAGTTTCATCCGGAGGTTGCGCACACGCCGCTCGGTGCCGTGATCTTGCAGAATTTCCTCTTGCGCGTTTGCAGGTGTCGCGCCGATTGGTCGCCGAGCGCTGTGATCGAAGAGCAGGTCTCAAAAATACGGCAGACGGTCGGAGACTCTGGCCGTGTCGTTTGCGGTCTCTCGGGCGGGGTGGACTCGACGGTCGCGGCGGCCCTGGTACATCAAGCGATTGGTCAGCGTCAGACCTGTATCTTCATCAATAACGGTCTCTTACGAGAAGGCGAGTATGAGGCCACGCTGGCCCTCTTCAAGCAGAGCATGAACCTGAATGTGCGCGGGGTGCGGGCCGAGAGCCTCTTCCTCTCTGCGCTCAAAGGGGTCACAGACCCGGAGACCAAACGTAAAAATATCGGCCGCTCCTTTATAGAGGTTTTCGAGACGGAGGCCGAGCGCCTTGGCGAAGTGCAATACCTTGTGCAGGGCACGCTCTACCCGGATGTCATAGAATCTGTCTCTGTGCGCGGGCCTTCGGCAGTCATCAAGAGCCATCACAACGTAGGCGGACTCCCGGAAAAGATGGCCTTGAAGCTGATAGAGCCTTTACGCGAGTTGTTCAAGGACGAGGTGCGCCTGATCGGGCAAGAACTGGGCGTGCCAGCGCAGATACTTAAGCGCCACCCTTTCCCTGGGCCGGGGCTGGCAGTGCGTATCTTGGGAGAAGTGACGGAGGAGCGCCTCAGCCTGTTGCAGGCGGCAGACCGAATTCTTGACGAGGAACTGCGCCTGGCAGACCTCTACGACGCAGTGTGGCAGGCTTTTCCAGTCCTTCTGCCCATTCAGACAGTGGGCGTGATGGGCGATGAGCGCACATATGAGCGCGTTGTGGCCATACGCGCCGTGACGAGCATAGACGGCATGACGGCCGATTGGGCCAGGCTTCCGCACGATGCCTTAGCACGTATCTCTACTCGTCTGGTCTCTGAAGTGCGCGGCATCAACCGCGTCGTCTATGACATCAGCTCCAAGCCGCCCAGCACCATAGAGTGGGAGTAAAAAGCCCCTCAGCAAGCCCTTCAAGTAGTTTCACATGAAAGCGTTCAAGCATTTTCTGACGCCGCTCTAAGGAAAACTCCGCGCACAGGCGGCTTATCAACGGAGGCGGGCCGCCGGAAGCAATATATTGGTGCTTCTCAAAGAGAGGACACGTGATATAGTGTGCCGCACCTGTAGGGCGCTCGCTCGCCCCCGTCTGCCGAGGCTTGCAGTAATGAAGGCGGACGCCATTAAGACCCCTTGAGCTTTTCCAATTTTAATATGCACGAGAAGAGATTCGCACACCTGCATCTACACACAGATTTCAGCCTCCTGGACGGCGCTATACAGATCAAGCCTCTGGCGCGCAGGACTGCCGAACTGGGCATGACTGCGTGCGCCATGACCGATCATGGCAATATGTTCGGGGCCATCTCCTTCTACAACCAGATGAAGGCGCAAGGGGTCAAGCCCATCATAGGCTGCGAAACCTACATCACTCGCGGCAGCCGAAAAGACCGCGCAGGGGCCGCCGCACCCGGCGAGAAGGCAAACTTCCACCTGATCCTGCTGGCCAAGAATTTGGAAGGCTACAGGAACCTTGTGCGCCTGACCTCTAAAGCCTATACGGAAGGCTTCTATTATAAGCCGCGCATAGACAGGCAGTTGTTGGCAGAGCACAGCGAGGGCCTGATAGGGCTCTCGGCCTGCATGTCCGGCGTGCCTTCGGCCATGTTGGCCAGAGACTGTTTTGAAGAGGCTGCGACGGCCGCCATAGAGTTCGAGGAGATATTGGGCAAGGGCAACTATTTCCTCGAAATACAGGAGCACGGCCTGGACGCTCAGAGGCGTATACGTAAACCTTTAGTGGAGCTGTCAAAGCGTACGGGAGTCCCGCTCGTGGCCACAAACGACGCGCACTATCTGATGCCGGAAGATGCCCGCGCGCATGACGTGCTGCTCTGTATAGGGTCTGGCAAGACAGTACAAGACCCCAATCGCCTGCGCTACGGCTCGCCCAATTTCTATGTTCGCTCGCCGGAAGAGATGTGGGAGATTTTCGGGGAGATACCGGAAGTCTTGACGCGCACCGTAGAGATAGCTGAAATGTGCGAACTGAAGCTTCCGACGGGGGTCAACCATCTGCCCGTTTATCCTATTCCGGCCACTGACGCAGACCTCTCGATTGACGAATATTTCGAGAAAGTCGTGAGGGAAGGGTACGAGCGGCGCCGCCAGCAGGTCTGGGAGCGGCAGTTGGCGCGCGGCGAGCTGCGCCACTCCATGTCCGATTATCAGGAGCGTATCTCCAAAGAGATAGCCATGATTAAGCAGATGGGGTTTCCGGGCTACTTTCTGATCGTCTGGGACTTCATACGCTATGCCAAGGAGCATGCGATCCCTGTGGGCCCCGGACGCGGCTCGGCGGCCGGCTCGCTGGTCGCCTATTGCCTGGACATTACTGACGTAGACCCGCTTCAATACGACCTGCTCTTCGAGAGATTTCTCAATCCGGAGCGCGTCTCCATGCCCGATATTGATATAGATTTCTGTGTGCGCGGGCGTGGAGAGGTCATCAATCATGTGGCCAACCTGTATGGCCGAGACTCTGTCTGCCAGATCATCACCTTCGGCACGATGGCTTCAAAGGCGGCGATCAAGGACGTAGGCCGCGCTCTGGACTTGCCCTACGTCGAGGTGGATCGTATAGCCAAGCTTATCCCGCCACCTGTGCGTGGCCGCAACGTCAGCATAGCGCAGGCCCTGGAACAGGTGCCGGAACTCCGCGCGGCGCGGGAGAATAACGCGCAAATAAAGGAATTAATAGATTTAGCGCAGCGCCTCGAAGGTTGTGCGAGGCATGCTTCAGTCCACGCGGCGGGCGTCGTGATCTCGCCCGCCCCGCTTCAGGAGCTCATCCCCATAGCAGTCTCCGCCAAGGAGGAGTTGACGACGCAGTTCGCCATGTCCGACCTGGAAAAGACCGGGATGCTCAAGATGGATTTCCTCGCGCTTACTGCTTTAACTGTTATAAGCGATTGCTTAAAAACTATTAAGCAATCGCTTGGCGAGGGGGTCGAGTGGGCGGACATCCCGCTCGACGACCAGAAGACCATGCAACTCTTCGCCGAAGGGCGCACCGAGGCGGTTTTTCAGTTCGAGTCTTCTGGGATGCAGGAGATCTGCCGAAAGTTGAAGCCGAAGGGGCTTGAGGACTTGGCCGCCTTAAACGCGCTCTACAGGCCTGGCCCGCTGGACGGCGGGATGGTGGATGATTTTATTAACAGGCATCACGGACAAAAGAGCGTGCGTTATCTGGTTCCGGAGATGAAGGAGATACTGAGCAATACTTACGGGATCATAGTCTACCAGGAACAGATCATGCAGTTGGCGCAGAAGCTTGGCGGCTATAGCCTTGGGGAAGCAGACCTGATGCGCCGCGCCATGGGCAAGAAGAACCGTGAGGAGATGGCTCGCCACGAGCAAAAATTTATTGAAGGCGCGGTGGCGCGCGGCATAAAAAGGGAGAAGGCGCAACAGGTATTCTCTTTAATGGCGCAGTTTGCGGACTACGGCTTCAACCGCAGCCACAGCGTAGCCTATGCATACTTAGCATTCCAGACGGCTTACCTGAAAGCGCACTACCCGGAGCATTTCTATGCAGCCGTCCTCTCAAACGAGATTCAGGACACGGCGAAGGTCTTCAAATACTCTACGGAGCTGCGCAACCAGGGGATACGGCTGCTGCCGCCGGATGTCAACGAGAGCGGTTCAGGCTTTACGCCGCTCAGGGGCGCTATACGCTATGGCTTGGCGGCCATCAAGGGGGTCGGGAACGCCAGCGTCAACGCCGTGGTAGAGGCCAGGTCGAGCGGCCCTTTCAAGTCTCTCTACGATTTCACGGAGCGTACTCCGCAGGGCGCGATCAATAAGCGTGTACTTGAGAGTTTGGTATGTGCCGGGGCCTTCGACTCGCTCAATCATGAGCAAGTGCCCATACTGAAGTGGCGCGCCTGCTTGCACAGCGCAGTAGACCTGGCGCTGGCTCGCAGCAGTCGCGCCCAGCGCCACAAGGCTCGCGGCCAGGACAATCTGTTCGGCGGCGCGGAGGTGGAGACAAGTGCCAATGAGCCGCTGCCGGATGTTGCCCCCTGGAAGCCTTTTGCGCTTCTGGCTGCTGAAAAAGGGGCCATAGGCTTTTACATCACAGGGCATCCTTTAGAGAATTATGCTGAGACTTTGCGCGAGTTAAATGCTATAGATATCGCTGCTTTGGGCTCGCTTGCGAGCGGCAACAGGGTGAGCCTGGGAGGCATCGTGACAGACCTCCAAATACGGACGACAAAGAAGGGAGGCCGCTTCGCTCTGTTGCGCCTGGAGGATCAGGCGGGCGGCGTCAAATGTGTCCTGTGGCCCGAAAGTTTCGGTAAATACGAAGCCCATTTGGTAAATGACGCGGCCATTTTGTTGACAGGCAAATTGGAGGTCACAGACGAAGGGCAGGCGACGATCATCGTTGACGAAGTGGCTCTGCTGGACGAGGTGCTTCAGCGCAAGGCGCGCGCCTGTCTGGTTCGCGTGCCGGCCTGCGCAGAGCCCAAGCCCATGATGGCTGACCTCTTCGGTCTGCTGGATAAGCACAGGGGCGACTGTGAAGTCCTGGTCGAGATGCCCATAGAAGGCGGCGTGATGGTGCGTGTGCGCCCGCATGGGGCGCTGCGCGTCAGAGGGAGCCGCGAGCTGGAGGCTGCTTTGCGCGCGCACGGTTGTCACGTGGAGTGGATGAATGTTACGTTGAGTTAGCCGGCTCGGAGTCGCTGCCGGCAGTAGTTGTTTCGGCAAAAGCCTTTTGGGAGATGGTTCGATGTCTGAGACGCCCTTTGGCAAGACAGAGCCTGCTGACCGCTCTGAGGGGAAAGCGGAAGGGCTGACGGCTTTCCAGAGAGTACAACTGGCGCGCCATCATGAGCGCCCTTACACCTTGGACTTCGTCGAGAGGCTGTTCGAAGGCTTCGTCGAGCTGCATGGTGATCGCAGGTTCGCAGACGACACGGCGATTGTCTGCGGCCTGGCCTATTTTCACGGGCTGCCGGTTGTAGTCGTCGGACACCAGAAGGGACGCGATACTAAGCAGCGCCGCTTCCGTAACTTCGGCATGCCCAAGCCGGAAGGGTACCGCAAGGCCCTGAGGGCCATGAAGCTGGCGGAAAAATTTGGCCGGCCGGTCATCTCTTTCATAGACACGCCGGGCGCTTACCCGGGCATTGACGCAGAGGAGCGGGGGCAGGCAGAGGCCATAGCCTACAATCTGCGCGAGGCAGCCAAGCTGCGCACCCCTGTTGTCGTAGTGGTGATCGGCGAGGGAGGCAGCGGTGGAGCCCTGGCCATAGGGGTCGGCGATCAGGTCTTGATGCTGGAGAACGCCATCTACTCGGTCATTTCGCCTGAAGGATGCGCGGCCATACTGTGGAAGGACTCCTCGCAGGCCGAGCGCGCGGCCGAGGGCCTGAAGCTTACGGCAGAGGAGCTTCACAGGCAGGGAATAGTAGATCGCGTGGTGGCTGAGCCGGCCGGAGGGGCGCATACAGATTACGACGAGACAGCGCGCCTGCTGGACATCTCCCTGAGCGAAGCCCTGGCGATGACTGTCAGCCAACCCCTTCGGCAGCGCTTGTCGCGCCGGTACGACAAATTACGTGAATTCGGTAAGTGGGGAATGGGCTCATAGGCTGGGTCATTAGACGCGCGCCGACGAAGCTAGAGAGGCAGGTGGCGGCCATGTCGGCGCGCCGACATGGCCGCTAAGTTTAAGGTTTAAAAGGGAATGTCGTCGTCAGATAGTTCCGGCTCGGCCGTCTGGCGATCAGCCTGCGAGGCTCTGCCGCCGCTCGCGCCACCGCTTGCGCCGCCAACCGTGGCAGCCGCCTCATCCCCCCGGCCGCCGCCTATAAACTGCATGTCAGTGGCCTGGACTTCCAAGGTGTAGCGCTGTTTGCCATCCCTGTCCGTCCACTCTTCCAGCCGCAGTCTGCCCTCTACATAGATGGGACGCCCCTTTGTCAGGTACTGGGAAGCCGTTTCGGCCTGTCGTCCCCAGAGCGTGACTTTGAACCAGGTGGTAATATCCTGCATCTCCCCTGCGCGGTCTTTACGCTTCTCGTTGGTGGCGACTGTAAAACTACAGACGGGAGTGCCCTGCGGCGTGTAGCGCAGCTCCGGGTCACGTCCAAGGTTGCCGACCAGAATGATTTTATTGAAGGACATTTTGTAGAGACCTTTCTGTAGAGCCTTTTAAGTGTGAACTGTGGCGGCCATACTACTAGCGGCGGGCAAGGGCGGTCAAGGATTTAATTTGGCCGCGGGGCTGCATATAAGCTAATCTATTACATTAAAAGTATAACTTGAGTTGGGAAAGCTCTTTATGTTGAAGTCCCTTAACATCTCAGATTTCGCCGTCATCCGGCGCTTGCGTATAGATTTCGGGCGCGGGCTCAACCTGCTGACGGGCGAGACCGGCTCGGGCAAGAGTATCATAGTGGATGCCCTGGGCCTGGTGCTGGGCAATCGCGCTTCCGGAGAACAGATTCGCACGGGGGAAGAGTCTGCGCTGGTGGAGGCAGTCTTTGAGCTGCCAGCCGATCAGGAAAGGGTTGTCAGAGCGGCTTTGGCAGAGGTCGGCGTCTCTTTCGAGGAGGAGGAGCTGATCATCAGGCGGGAGCTGAACCAGCGCGGGCGGAGCCGTATTTTTATCAACGATCAGCAGGTGACTACGCAAACCCTGCGCAGGCTGCAACCGCACCTGGTAGAGATTCACGGGCAGGGAGACCAGAGGGCTCTACTCTCCCAGCAGTCGCACATGGAGCTGTTGGACAGCTTTGCCGGCTGCTCGGACTTGCGGCGTCGCTTGGCCGAATCGTTCAACGAGTGGCGCTCTGCCGGTCAAGCCTTGAAGGATTTGGAGCGGGAACTGGTCAATCGAGAGCGCGACACGGAGCTGTTGCAGTTCCAGCTCACAGAGATAGAGTCCGTGGGCCCTCGCGCGGGCGAAGATGAGGAGTTGCAGAAAGAGAGGCGGCTGCTGGCGCACGCAGAGAAGGTTGAGCAGTTGGGGGCAGGGGCCTACGCAGAGCTTTACGAGGACGACGAGAGCGTGCTCTCGCGCCTGGCACGCGTACGGCGGCAATTGGAAGAGTTGAGCGAGATAGACGGACGTGTCAAGGGCGCTCTGGAACTGCTTTTGAGCGGCGTGGTCTCTCTTGAGGAGGTGGCGACGGCCTTGCGCAGCTATAGCGAAGGCTTGGAGGTCAGTCCCTTCAGACTCTCCGAAGTGGAGCACAGGCTGGCGGCCCTGGAAAGACTCAAATATAAATATAAGACGGACTTGGACGGTGTTCTCAAGATTCAGGATGAACTATCGAAAAGGCTCTCCGGGCTGACCAACCTGAGCGAGCGCGAGGGAGAGCTGCGCGAGGCTCTCAAGGTTGCCGAGGCTGCTTACAGGCGCAACGCAGAGCTTCTGACGGCCAGGCGAAAGGAGGCTGCGCCGGCTCTTGAGAGGCGCGTCATGGCCGATCTAAAGCATGTGGCTATGGAGCAGGCGCGCTTTATCGTAAAAATCTGCACGGCCGCGCCCCCTGCCGAAGAGGAGTCGGCTGAAGCGTCCGCTGTAGGGTCTAGCGAACCGCTTCAGGCACAGTTCTTTACTCCGCGCGGGGCCGATCAGGTCGAATTTTTACTCTCTGCCAATCCGGGCGAGAGCCCGCGCCCCTTAGCTCGCATAGCCTCCGGGGGCGAACTCTCCAGATTGATGTTAACGCTGCGCACTGCCGGCAAAGGGGCCGAAGCAGCCTTCACGGAGGGCTCCGAGACTGTGGTCTTTGACGAGATAGACGTGGGGATAGGAGGGAGGGTGGCAGAGGCTGTCGGGCGCAGGCTGTTGACGCTGGCAGGGGACAGGCAGGTCTTATGCGTCACGCACCAGCCGCAGATAGCCCGTTTCGCAGACCATCATTTCGTGGTAGAAAAAGGGGTCGAGCGGGGACGTACCATCACGACTGCCAGGGAGTTGAATCGCGAGGAGCGCGTGGGTGAACTGGCGCGTATGATCGGGGGCGCTGAGACGGAAACGGCTACCAGGGAGGCGGCTCGCTGGCTGCTGGATAAGGCCGGGACGAAAGGTTCGCGCCGGGAGCGAAGGCGCTGAAGCGGCGCTGCGCCCGGCCTCTACTGGCCCGCAGAGATGTTTAAAGAACTATCTCACTGCACGGATAGCCGTTTTCTGCTACACTCCACGGGCAAACCTTTTCGAGCTTCAAGGATTTTGGGAAGATGGGATCGAGCGTTTATATAGAGACCTTCGGCTGCCAGATGAACGTCGCCGACACTGAGCGCGCGGCGACCAGGCTGCGCGAGGCAGGCTATAGCCTGAAGAGTTCGGCCGAGGAGGCAGACGTAGTCCTTTTCAACACCTGTTCGGTGAGGGCCAGGGCGGAGCAGAAGGTCTTTAGGCGTGTGCGCGACATACGGCTGCTCGGGCGCAAGGGACGCGCGCCGCTGATCGGGTTGATGGGATGCGTGGCGCAGCTTGAGGGGGCCAGCCTCTTCGATCATGAGCAGAGCGTTGACCTGGTCGTGGGGACGCGCGCGACTGATCGCCTGCCCGAACTGTTAGAGCGCGCTCTGAGCGGGAAGCAGCGGACGCTCGATTTAGGGGAGCGTGGCGAAGGGGACTCCTGGGAAGTCTCACCCGTCGAGCGCCACTCTCCTTACGTCGCATTTGTCCCGATCATAGAGGGGTGTAACAAGTTCTGCTCCTACTGCATAGTCCCTTTCTCGCGCGGGCGCGAGCGTAGCCGCCCGGCCGGCGAGATTATTGGGGATATAGTGCGCCTGCGCGCCGAAGGGTTCCGTGAAGTGCAGCTCATAGGTCAGAACGTCAACAGCTATCGCCCGAAATCTTTGGACGGCCTCGAAAATTTCTCCGGGGCCACGCCCTTCTCAAGACTCTTGCGCGCAGTGGCCGCGACGGGGATGGAGCGAATCAAGTTCACGACCTCTTTCCCGAGGGATTTTCATGCAGACATAGTGGCCGCCCTGGACGAGCACGAAAATCTCTGCAACTGGGTACATCTGCCCGTCCAGTCCGGAAATGATCGTATCCTGAGGGCCATGCGCAGGGGCTACAAGGTGGCAGATTATTTGCGGCGCGTGGAAGAGATAAAGGGAGCGCGCCGCAGGCTCTCCCTGACGAGCGACATCATAGTCGGTTTTCCGGGGGAGAGCGCCGAGGAGTTCCTGGATACCATGAGCTTAGTAGAGCGCTGCCAGTATGATGGCCTCTATATCTTCAAGTATTCGGAGAGGAAGGGAACGCCCGCCGCAGCCCTGGCGGATGATATCTCGGAGGAGGAGAAGACCGCGCGCTTCCTGGCCCTGGAACAACTTCAACGCAGGGTTCAGAGCGGAATCTACCAGGATTATGTCGGGCGGGAAGTTGAAGTACTGGTTGAAGGGGAGAGCGCCAAGTCCGCTGAAGATCTGACAGGTCATTCGACATGCCAGAAGGTCGTCAATTTTCCTGGGACGACAGCCCTCAAGGGTTCCACAGTGGGTGTGCGGATAACTGAAGCCAAGACAAACAGCCTGTACGGCGAGATGGTCTGCTCCGGCGCGCGGGGTCTAAAGTAAAAGGTGAGGTGAAAGCATGGAAATAGAAGTTAAGATTAGAGCTTTGATGATGGATCCGAACAGTGGGACGCCGATCATCATCCTCAAGGATGTCAACAGTGAGACCATGCTTCCGATCTGGGTGGGCGCGTACGAGGCCAATGCCATAGCCCTTGAGATAGAGAAGATCGCGCCGCAACGCCCCATGACGCACGATCTCTTGCGCAATTTGATTGTCGAGATGGGGGCGCGTGTCGAAAGGGTTGTGGTGACGGAGCTGCGCGACAACACTTTTTTTGCCGTCATAGAGATGCGCGCGGGCGACGGGACGGCCCTCATGCTGGACTCGCGTCCCTCCGATGCGATAGCGCTCGCTTTGCGCGCAGACTGCCCGATATTCGTGGATATGGAGGTCATACGCGCCTCGCGTAATACTGTCACGAGCGGTGAAGAGGAGGAACAGGGCGCCGGGACGGATGAGGACGAGGAGTGGCCTGACGTGATAGGGGAAGCGGGCGACCTGCCGATGTGAGAGAGAGTCTTCTTTCAAGGGGCTTCAGAGCGAAAGTAGAGACGAGTTCAGAAGGGAAGAGTCTTAAAAAGCGCGCTGAGATGGTCATCGCGATTGCAAATCAGAAGGGCGGGGTGGGCAAGACCACCACGGCCATCAACCTCGCTGCGGCCTTTGCCAGGCGGGGCAAAAGGGTCTTGCTGCTGGATTTAGACCCACAGGCCAACAGCTCCATCTCTTTTCTAGACCTCCTGGAAGTGGAGCGCTCGGCTTACGACCTGCTGATGGACGGGCAGGGAAGCGTAGACCCCCTGATCTACTCTACGACTATAGAGGGCCTGGATATCATCCCCGCCCGGATCAACCTGGCCAAGCTGGAATCCAAGCTGGTGGGCGATTTTGACGCCCCCTTCCGCCTGAAGGATCGCCTGGAGCCTTTGCGTGCGCGCTACGAGGTGATCATCATAGATACGCCGCCGACCCTCGGCCTGATCACTGTCAATGCCCTGGTCGCCGCCACGCACGTCCTGATTCCCATTCAATCCTCCTATTTTGCGCTGGAAGGAACAGACGACCTCCTGGAGACGATAGAGAAGGTCAAGGGGCGTCCCAACCCCAACCTGGAGGTCTTGGGCGTCCTGGTCACTCTGCATGACAGGAGGACTACGCTCGCGCGTGAGGTTTACGAGCAGATACGGCGTGTCTTCGGCTCCAAGCTTTTCGAGACGGTGATAACCAAGAGCGTCAGGCTGGAAGAATCGCCCGCCTACAAGGAGTCCATCTTTACCTTCGCCCCGCACTCGTCGGGTGCCAGCGAGTATGCCAAATTGTGTGAAGAGGTGATCAGCCGTGTCTAAGAGAGGATTGCCACAGGGTTTGCGTATGCGTCACGACGCACATTACGTAGAGGAACTGGCGCAGCATCGTCCAACCCCGGTCGGGCGCTTGATAGCCCTGGAAAAGCTAGACCCCAATCCGGAGCAGCCGCGCGTAGAGATAGGTGATCTGACGGAGCTTGTCTCCTCCATCAAGGAGAAAGGCGTTCTGGAGCCTCTGCTGGTCAAGCCCTCCAAGTTGAGCGGGCGCTGGATGATCATCGCAGGCGAGAGGCGTTGGAGGGCCGCGCGCGAGGCCGGGCTGAGAGACGTGCCGTGCATAGAGATGGACGTGGACGACCGGGCCGTCGCCGAGATAGCCTTGATAGAGAACCTACAGCGCAAGGACTTGACGGCCTGGGAGGAGGCAGATGGCCTGCTGGCGCTCTGTGAGCGGTTCGGTTACACGCACGATCAGGTGGCGCACAAGGTTGGCAAGAGCCGCTCTACAATCACTGAGGCGCTCTCTGTGGCCTCTCTTCCGGAGGCCATACGGGAACAATGTCGGCGCGCCGACATCAACTCCAAATCGCTGCTTTTACAGATCGTGCGCCAGCCCGACGAAGAATCCATGCGGCGTATGACCGAGCAGATCACTGCGCGCGGGATGACGCGTGACGATGCGCGCAAAGCCAGGCGTGCCGGGATGGTCAAGGGGCGCGGCGCAGCATCCACAGGCCCCTTCACCTACCGCTATGCTTCACCTGCCAAGGATTTCAGGCTGGAATTGAGGTTTCGCCGCAGCAGCGTCGCGCGCGAAGAGATAGCCCAGGCCCTCAGGGCAGTGCTTGAGAACCTTGAAAAGGCCGACCCGTAAATGCGTCCGATAACGCCAGGGGCGGAGGTTCTTCTAAAAATCGGGAAAAGGTTTAAGAGCCTGTCGCCTGGTTCCTCTTTTTTTCGGCGGCGGCTCTTTTTTGCAGGGCGCGTCCCCAGCGTTCGAGGGTCGGCTGCAGGGGCTTGAAGAGCCTGGCGCGAAAGGAATGCTGCTGTTCCTGCCATCTGCGCAACTGCTTCTCTGTGTAAGTGCGCACGGCCATCTCCAATTGTCCCTTTTTAATGGAATGACGCAGGGTCAGGTAATAGTGCTGGCCTACCAGGGAGAAGACCACTGCCGCCAGATTACCTTTGAAGGAGAGGCGTGGCATGAGTCTCTTCAGGAAAGGCTTATTGCGGGGCAGTAGAGTCTCTAAGGCCACCTCCAACCAGGCGGCCTGTTTGCCCTGACGCGGATGATAGAGACCTGGCAGCTCCGTACCGCCCTTCAGGGTGGACTTCAGGCGCGGGTCAATTATGCGATCCACCAGACGCAAGCGCTCTAAACCTCGCAGGTGCTCGCGAGGTATGCTATCCAGGATGGCTTCAATGTGCTCTTGCGTATGTCTTGGGAGCTTACCGCTAATCTGTTCTTCTATCTTGACGGGCATTTACTTTGTCTCTGGCGGATTCTCAAAAGATGCTCGCAGCACTTTAGGGGATGGGCTGGGCCCCAGTCAAGTTGCAGTCAGGGCCTATGAAGGCCAGGGAGGAGTTGAAATGAAGGCTGCGGCCAATAATCCCGTCGCACACCCTGCGTCCGATAATATATATTATGTCACGGGTCATCCTCAAATTTGGTGCTAAGAAATCCGGCAAGCAATTGAAGCCGCGTAGCTTACAGGATTTTCCGGTCACCCTGACTGAAACCGGCAAGGCAACTGCTAACAATCACTTGCAGCCACCCTGCACCAAATTTGAGGATGACCCTTATGTCACATCCCTGTATCGCCCCGAACTGCTAACGCCTTTAACGCCTTGACAGCCCCACTGGCGGCTGCTACATTACGCGGTCTTTTGCCCTTAGCGGGGCCGGAACTAACTATTCCACTAGAGCAGCAAAGGAGCGCGCTTTTGAGTACAAGCAGTTACCTCTTCACCTCAGAGTCCGTCACGGAGGGCCATCCGGACAAGATCGCAGATCAGATTTCAGACGCAGTGTTGGACGCAGTGCTCACGCAGGACGCCACCGGGAGAGTCGCCTGCGAGACCTTAGTCACTACCGGGCTGGTCGTCATAGCCGGCGAGATCACCACCACGGCGCGCGTGGACTTCGCCAAAGTGGCACGTGAAACGGTTCGAGAGATCGGTTATACAAGGGCCAAATATGGCTTCGATTGTGATACTTGCAGCGTCCTGTCGGCCGTCGGGACGCAGTCGCCGGATATAGCCATGGGCGTAGACACAGGAGGCGCAGGCGACCAGGGCCTGATGTTCGGATTCGCCTGTAACGAGACGCCCGAGCTGATGCCGCTTCCCATACAACTGGCTCACAGGCTCTCGCGCAGCCTCACAGAGGCCCGAAAATCCGGAGAACTCCCCTACCTGCGTCCCGACGGGAAATCCCAGGTCAGCGTAGAATATCGCGACGGCAGACCCTTCCGGATAGACGCCGTGGTGATCTCCTCGCAGCACGACCCCTCCGTCACAAACGAACAGCTGCGGGCAGAGATACGCGAGCGCGTCATTAATCGCACGATCTCCCCAGAGCTTCTGGACAAGGAGACCAAATACCACATCAACCCGACCGGCCGTTTCGTGACGGGCGGGCCGCAAGGGGACGCCGGGCTGACCGGCCGCAAGATCATAGTGGACACTTACGGCGGCTATGCGCCGCACGGTGGAGGCGCATTTTCGGGCAAAGACCCCACAAAGGTAGATCGCTCAGCGGCCTACATGGCCCGCTACGCGGCCAAAAACATCGTCGCGGCGGGCCTGGCAGATCGCTGCCTGGTGCAGTTGGCCTACGCCATAGGGGTTTCCGACCCGGTCTCCGTGCTGGTGGATACCGGGGGAACCGGCCGCATCAGCGAAGGCTTACTGGCCCAGCTCATCCGCGAGCACTTCAGGCTCACGCCCCGTGGCATTATAGAAGACCTGCAACTGCGCCGCCCGGTATACAGGGAGACGGCGGCCTACGGCCACTTCGGGCGCGAAGGGGAGGGTTTTACCTGGGAAGCGACCGGTAAGGCCGAGAGCCTGCGGGCGGCTGCTGGCATTTGAAGCCCCTTGAATATCAAGGGCTTTGAATCGCCGGCTTAACCTATTACATTAAAGAAGGAATATTCTGCATGAGTGCAACACGTTCGGTTGAGTGTGACGTTAAAGACCTGGCCCTGGCGGGCGATGGCAAGCGCAGGATCGAATGGGCTGAAAGAGAGATGCCCGTGCTGCGCCTCATCCGCGAGCGCTTCAAGGCCGAGCAACCCCTGCGCGGAGTAAGACTCGTCGCCTGCGCGCACGTGACCACGGAGACGGCCAACCTGGTCAGAGCGCTACAGGCAGGCGGCGCCGAGACAGTCCTGATTGCCTCCAACCCGCTCTCCACGCAGGACGACGTGGCAGCCTCCCTGGTCTCTGACTGGGGCGTGCCCGTCTACGCTATCAAGGGCGAGACGACCGAGACCTACAACAGGCATGTACGCACGGCCCTGGACGCACGGCCTGAGATAATCATAGACGACGGGTCTGACGTGGTCGCCACCCTGATCAAGGAGAGGCCGGAGCAGGTCTCCCAGATCACCGGGACGACTGAGGAGACGACCACGGGGATCGTGCGGCTGCGGGCCATGGAGGCGGCCGGCGTGCTGACCTTCCCTTCCATCGCCGTCAATAACGCTCAGACCAAGCATTTCTTCGACAACCGTTACGGCACAGGCCAGTCCACCCTGGACGGGATCATACGGGCGACAAACATCCTGCTGGCCGGACGCACACTGGTCGTCTTAGGCTATGGATGGTGCGGCAAAGGCGTGGCCTTGCGCGGGCGCGGCATGGGGGCCAACATAGTGGTCACGGAGGTCGACCCGATCAAGGCCGTCGAGGCTGTCATGGACGGCTTCCGCGTCATGCCCATAGCCGAGGCTGCGCGCCTGGGCGATATCTTCGTCACGGTCACGGGCAACCGTCACGTGATAGACGGACAGCACTTCGCCAGTATGAAGGACGGAGCGATAGTCTGCAACAGCGGCCACTTCGACCTCGAGCTGAATCTTGTGGCCTTGCGAGAGATGTCAGACGAGCCAGTGCAACTTCGCCCCTTTGTGGAGGAGTACAGGGTCAACTCCAGCGGCAATCGAATCATAGTCCTGGGCGAGGGTCGCCTGATCAACCTCGCCGCGGCCGAGGGCCACCCGGCCAGCGTGATGGATATGAGCTTCGCCAACCAGGCGCTCTCGGTCGAATACCTGGTAAAGAAGAAGGGCGAGCTCAAGGCTGGCGTACATGTCCTGCCGCAGGAAGTCGATACGGAGATAGCCAGCCTCAAGCTGCGCGCGCTCGGGATGTCCATAGACAGCCTGACCTCAGAGCAGATCGAATACCTGTCCAGTTGGGAGACAGGCACCTAAGACGCTTCGCTCCTAGAGAGGCGATCAGCAAAGCCTACAAAAGAAGGGCTCAGCGCCGGTATGGAACTTATGGCCGGCGCTTGGCCCTTTCTCACGCGCTCTTCCCTTTCCGCCTCTCAGGTGCGGGCCCGGAAGAGCAGGTATATTCCCGTCGAAGCGAAGATAACGGGCGGGGCCCAGGCGGCCACGGCGGCCGGCAGCAGCCCGTATATGGCCAGTTGCGTGAATCCGCCGGTGACGGCGCGAAAGCCCAGGCCGACGCCCAGGGCAGCGACCAGCGCGATGATGGCGCTGCGCCGCCCGAAGGCCAGGGCCAGGGGGATGCCTATGAGGGCCATGACGAGCGTTCCTAAGGGGTCTGTATACTTGCGCTGGAGGGCCGCGGCCAGGGCGTAGACGGCCCCGCCCCTCTGCTTAACGCTCTTTATGTAAGCGCTTAATTGCCCGGCGTTTAAATAAGCAGGCTTATCCGTTCCCGGCCGGAAAACCTCCTCCGGCTCCACACCCTCAAGCGGCATCCTCGCGGCGCGCACGCGCTCTGTCGCTTCCCCTCTGAAGAACAGGATTTGCGCCTCCCGCAACTCCAGGCGGTCAGGGGCCGTCCAGACGCCTTCCAGAGCGCGCGTGGCCTGTCGCAGGTGAACCCCCTCTGCGTCGAAGTCGTAGACCGTCAGGTCTTTCAGCCGAGAGCTTTCATCCTCGTACTCGTAAGAATAGAGGCGGCCGTTGCCCGCCGCCGCCAGCCATTGCCGGCCGGCATTTGTGTTTGTTCTTGAGACCCCTCCCCTGATCTGCGCGCGCAGGGCGTCCTGGCGCAGGTTAGCCTGTGGCATGAGCCTCTCCTGTATCAGCCACATACAGAAGCCTACGGCGGCGGCAAACAGCAGGCCGGGCAGAACGAGCCTGTAGACGCTCTGCCCGCAAGCCCACCAGGCCACTGTCTCGCTGCGCCTGGTCATCAGGGCATACGTCACTAGCATCGCCAGCAGGACGCTCGCCGGCAGCAGTTCCACGCTCAGAAGCGGCAGCAAAAACAGTATATATTGAGCGACCAGGCGCGCTCCCGCCCCAGTGGCGGCTATGAAACGCCACAGCTCGAAGAGGGTAAAGATGAGGAAAATCGCGACCAGCGCGGCCAGGGAATAGAGGAAACTGAGCGAGAGCATGCGCAGCAGGCTCATGTCCAAGAGACCCGGAAAGCCCAGCGGACGGGCGGCCCTAGCGCCTGATGGGGCCTGTGTGGACGCCTCTCTGCCCGAGACTCTCTTCGCGCCCGCTCCGGCGGAAAAGTCCGCCGAGCCTGTGCCTGCGCGCACCCTTCTAGCCCCTCCCCACAGCCGCTTCCTGGTAAGGAGCAGTAAAAAGAGGCTGCTCGTGACGGTCAAGGCAGTGGCCAGCCAGGCTCCGGCCATGACCGGAACTGTGCCTGCGCGCGCCATCTGCTCGCCCAGCAGTGAGAGCAGGTAATAGGCTATCAGGGCCAGCAGGGAGAGCAGCACGCCCATCCCGCGCCCTCCCTTTCTGACGCGCAGGCCCAGGGCCGCGCCTAAGAGGGCGAAGACCAGGGGAGCAGCCGCCAGCGTCAGCCTCTTTTGCAAGAGGGTGGCTGCGCCGAGCCCTTCTGCCCCGCCCGTGCGCGCGGCGTAGTCTCTCAGCTCGCGCCAAGCCATCTCGTCAGGCTCAGGCTCGTCGCCGCGCATCTTATCCAGGACGGCCTTGCGCCCTGTGTTGAAGGCTATGCGCAGTTGCGCCAAGCGCTCTGTCACGTATTCGCCCTCGCCCTGCTTTGTCGCCGCCGGCAGCTTCGTGGCGACCGCGTCCGTTAAGACCAGCTCGGAGGCTTCCGCCGCCGCATCTATGCGGCCGGAGCGCGCAGTAATCAGGTGCGTGGCCCCCTCCTGGTCGCGCGAGTATATGAACACCCTGCCCCAGCGCCCCTGCGTCTTGTCGCCGTCGCGCACGTAGACCACGTAGCCCGGAATCTCTGCGTTGAAGGAGCGCGGCTCTATGGGCGAGTCCAGCTTGTAGAGGGCCGCGCGCAGGCCTGCCCGCCTGATCGTGCGCGCAGATTCCGGCGTCAGCTCGAAGTTGATAAAGAGTGTGGCCAGTGAGAGCAGCGCTCCAAGCAAGAGCACGGGCCATAACAGACGCCAGGTCCCTACCCCTGCGGCGCGCATGGCCACAAGCTCGCTGTCGCTGCCCATGCGGCTGAACCCGATCATCGTGCCGGCCAGCATGGCCATCGGCAGCGTGAAGGAGAGCACGTTCGGGACGAGCGCAGCCGTGATCTCCCAGACGAGCTTGAGCGGCACTGCGCTGCTGCCCACCAGCAGCTCGCCGAAGCGGCCCGCCTGCTGTCCCATCAGCGTTGCAGTCAGCAGCAGCAGGGCCAGCAGCAGGTAGGGCAGTATGGCCCCCAGGACGTACCTCTCTATCAATCTGCTGCCTGAAAACATCTTCTCACCCTGGCGCTTCTCGCCTTTTAAACCTCAATTTTTAGAGCTTTAAGAGAGGCACGCGCGCGCAGCTCCCGCTCCAGGATGCGTTCTATGAGCCGCCTGGTCAACTGCTCCATCTCCGCTTGCGAACCCTCTGTCGCCAGGCGCATTCGCTCTGCGAACTCCCCCGGCGAGAGGCTCTGCGCGGCCAACACCTGTGCGTGCGCTTCGCCAGACAGAGGCGTTCCCTGCCCGCCACTGCAAGCCCTGCAACGCGGCTTCCCGTCCATGTTCAGATAGACAGAGCCCTGCCCCAGCAGGCGTTTGCCGCAGTCCGTGCAAGACTTCTGGCTCGGCAGGAAGCCTGCCAGCTTGAGTAGCCAGAGCTCGAAGTAGAGCAGGATGGCCCGCAAGTCCTCTGTCTGGTGCGATAGGGCTGTCAGGCAGGCTTTGACCATTCTGAACAGCTTCTCGTTGGGCTCGTGCGGCGGTGCAAACTCCAGCACCAGCTCGCTCATCTGGCCCAGGGCCGCAGAAACCTCCATGTTGCTTGAGAGGTGGAAGTAGGAGCGCACTATCTCAAGCTCGCGCAGGGAGTGCAGCTCGCGCCCCTCCTTCTCGTAAAAGCTGAGGTTGACGAGCGTGAAAGGCTCCAGGCCGGCACCGTACTTGCTCTTCAACCTGCGCGCCCCCCTGGCCACGGCGCGCACTAAGCCGGCCCTGCGCGTCAGGCTGACGACGATCTTATCAGCCTCGGCCAGATTGTAAGTCCGTATGATTATCGCTTCGCTCTCGACAAGCCCCATCTCTCGCCCCGGCTCTCTCTTTTTGTGCGCAAGGTCTGGTGAGGACACTCCCTCACTTTCGTTATCGGACGCAGGAGAGCGCCTGTGCTCCCCCCTCATGCGCCTCATCTCCTGATCCTACAAGGGCAGGAAATATAGTAGCCAGGCCAGCGCCAGCCCTATCCCTACGAACTCCGCGAAGATTTTGAGCCCGTACAGTGCCCGCTCCCGAGCCGTATCGCGTCCCACTATGCCGAAAACCACTGCTACCAGGGCCGCAAACGAGATCATCATCAAAAAATGTATCAAGACTTCCTCCCAGCCGCTATGTCGAAGGCATCCAGCATTGCCAGGTAATTTAAGAGCCCCGCGACCAGCAGAAAGGTATTGCCGTACTCGAAGGTAGCACGCGCAGCCTGCTCAGCCCCCTCGGCAAAGCCCGTCCCTGTCGCCCAGCAGTAGAAGTACAATACGCCTGAGCCCAGGTTGGCGATCATCGGCGGCACACGCAGCAGCGCATTCCCATCCTCCTGGCCGCTCAGGTCGAAGAGATGGCCCCCAAGCAGGAGCCCGGCTATGAACATGGCCCAGACGGCCCCTCCTAAAAGCAGCGCCCGCACCAACCGCCCCTGCAACAAGTGGCCGGCCCCCGGAAAGGCCCAGGCGGCCAAACCCATCAGCCAGGCAGTAGCCGTTGCCCCTCCCGCCGCCGCCCCGCCACTTAAACCTCTCTCTTTCGTCCTCAAAAGGATTTTTCCTCCTCAGCCCTCCGCTGAAAAAAAAGTCTACTGAACAGTATAACCCTCGCGCGCAGCCACTTCGTAGCCGCCGGGCGAGACCAGCACGCGCACGCGCCGCCAATTCCCCGCCGCACCCTTCGGATGCGGCCTGTAGGTTATGATGTACTGCGTGCGCAGTTCCTCTGCTATGGCGCTGTAGGCTGGCCCCAAATCCTCCTCCTTGACCGGAAGAAATATACGCCCGCCCGTTTGCAAAGCCAGCCCAGTCAAGAGCTTCTCAGCCCCCTCTATGATCGAGAGGGAGCGAGAAACCTGACTCGGGTCGTAGCCACAGGCCAATATGCTTGACCACTTGCCGCCGCAGGTCTGCTCTTCTAAAAGCGCCCGCAGTGAAGCAGTCAGGCTAACCACGTAGACGCTCGCGCCCTGCCTGCGCACAGCGCTCAAGGCATCCTCGTAGCTTGCGCGCCGGCGCTCGGCAGTCTCTATGCCGTCCGTCAGCAGGATGATCAGGCGTCTGCCCTCCACCTTGCTCAACTGTTGCTGCGCGGCCAGGTACAGGCCGTCATAGAAGGCCGTGCTCAGCCCTGCGTGATAGCGCCACTCTAAAGATTTCAAAAGGGGCTTCTGTTCCGAAGCCCCAGTCCAGTCCTGCAACAGCTCCACCTTATCCGCGAACTGCATGACACAGACCTTGTCTTCGGCCTGCAACCCCTGTATGAACCGCTTGGCAGCCTCGCGTATCAGGCGCATCTTGCCAAAAACGCTCCCAGAAGCGTCCAGCAGCAACACTATGTTTGCGGGGATGCGCTCGCGGTTGAAGCTGTTGATCTCCTGCCGCACCCCGTTATCATAGACGAAAAAACTGTCGCGCCCGAGCCCCGCCACAGGGGCGCCCGTCGCATCGCGCACAGAGACAGGCAGCAAGACCTCCTCAGTTCTGACCCGCACGACATCCGTATCTTCGGCCGCGCCGGAGCCCTGGCCTACAGACTCCGCAGCAGGCTCTAACCTCCTGCCGCTCTGCGCCAGCACACCTGGCCCGCAGACCACCTGCACCAACAAGATCAAAGCACAGATCAAAGCGCAGACGATCCCCTTTCGGATCATTCCACGCCGCTGCCAAAAGCTAGACATAACTCTCTCATGCCACTCTTTGATTTCACTCTACGCCTGGAAGGGCCAGCCGACCTCCGCCGGGGCGTTATCGGACGCGCCGCAGGGCGAAAGGGCAGGAGCCGTGCCTATCTCAGAGGCTCTTTAGTTGCTGGCCGCCCGCGTGCACGTTGGCTCGGCATTACACCTCCACAGCGAGCCCTTCAGGCGGGCCAGGCTCACGCCCCCCAAGCCTTAAAACAGTCAGGCGGGGCTGTAATAGCCGCCGAAGGCGCAACTGCGACATAAGACCTCTCCCCCGGCCCCTGGCTCCTCGCGCCCGTCGTTGATCCCCTCAAAGCACCTCTCGCAGCGCACGCGCGAGCGCGGCCTTCCGGGAGCGTCCAGCTCACCGTAAGCCACTTTGACCCGCTCGACCTTGAACAGCTCACAGTCGGCTGCCTCCCTGTAGGCCCTCAACTGCCGCTCACGCTTGCTCTCTATCTCAGGGTAGCGCGCATCCGCCAGGGCACGCGACTCGTCCAGGGCAGCTATACGCACGGCCGCCCCGCTCTCAGTGTTGAGGAAGGTGGCAGCCACCTTGCCGTAATCCATATATTTCAAACTGCGTTTCCCGAGCCGGGCACCGGTCACGGCCCCCAGGGCATCTGCCATGCAGCGGTCTATCTCGACCCACACGATCAGCTTCTTCCGGTCGGCTCCGCGCGGGTCTTTGATGCCTATCAGCTCACACCCGAGCAGGGCCATGCGCACGCCCAGCAATTGGCCCGCGCACAGGTGGCCGTGCAGGCGCTCGCATTCCGCCAGCAAAGGGTCAATCTCGTATATCTCGCTTTGGGACATCCTCAATCCTCATCCTGGCCTTGAGCCTCTAAATACTTCATGCATTGCCTGAAGAGTCGGCACGCCGCCATTTAAGGTAAAACCTCCACAGCCTTTGTCTATCTGCGGCTAATACAATAGATATTTGGAGCGCAGCCGCTTGAAGTCCTCCACCCCCGCGGCCCAGCTCTCGCTTATCGCCTCGATAGACTCGCCCCCTTCTATGCTCGCCCTGAGCTTGTCCGTTCCGGCGATCACGTCAAAAGGGTTCTTGTCGTAGACGTATTCGTAAGGCGGCTCCTTCCAGCGAAAATGCTCCGTGTAAAGATCATATGCCGCCTTGACTGCGGCAATGCCCACGATCACAGGCTCGAACTCCTCGCGCTCGGTGACGTGTATCTGTACCCCGCCGCAAGCCTTCCCGGCATGCTTCTGAAAAGTCGGCTGGAAACCGCAGGGACGAAAATGCACCCCCTGGAAGCCGTGCGACCTGAGCCGCAACGCATACTCCTCAGCATCTATGTAAGGCGCGCCTATCAGCTCGAAAGGACGAGTCGTTCCCCGCCCTTCGGAGAGCTGCGTGCCTTCCAGGTGAACAGTGCCCGGAAAGACCGTAGCCGTCTCAAGCGTAGGCATATTCGGCGAGGGCAAGACCCAGGGGGCGTCCGTCTCGTCCATCCACTGCTCGCGACTCCACCCCCGCATGGCCACTACATCCAGCTCACAGCTTATGCCGTAATGCTCCTTGAACATGCCTGCCAGCTCCCCTACGGTCATGCCGTGCCGGGTCGGAATCGGAAACTGGCCCACGAAGGAGGCGTACTCCGTCTCCAGGAGGTTTCCGGCCACGTGTGTGCCGGTGATCGGGTTGGGACGGTCGCAGACGACCACGCGCTTAGAGAACCTCTCGGCCGCCCTCATGCAGTTGGCCAGCGTGTATATGAAGGTGTATATGCGGCAGCCAACGTCCTGCATGTCGAAGACCAGCGCGTCCACCTCCCGGAGCATCTCTTCGGTCGGCTCCCTGGTCTCGCTGTAGAGCGAGTAGATGGGCCTGCCAGTGGCTTTGTCAAAGGCGTGCGCCGTCTCCACCATGTTGTCCTGCACGTCGCCGCGTATGCCATGCTGCGGGCCGAAGAGCGCCGTCAGCCTGAACTCAGTCCGCTCGTGCAACAGGTCTGCCGCGTGGCTCAAGCAATGATCCACCGAAGCCTGGTTACAGACAAGCCCCACGCGCGCGCCGCGCAAAAGCTCTATCTTCTCCTCAAGCAGTCTCTCCAGACCCAGGATCGTAAGACGTTTCACTATCCCTCATCCCCCCACAGTCTATAGGCTTTTTATTGGAAACAGCTCCCCCTGCCGGGGCTTTATCGGACGCTCGGGCGACCCGTCTCTTCCCCGGCCACCAGCCCCTTGAGCTCTCTCTCGCAGGCTTTGAACTCCCGCGCTGCCTCTACGAACCGCTCGAAAATCTTTCTCGAAAACTGATCCTCGCGCCAACCCATCTCCGGATGCCACTGCACTGCCAGAGTGAAGCGGCCGCCTCTGGCCTCCTCCAGCGCTTCGACCAGCCCGTCGGCCGTCCAGGCCGTCGCCGTCAGGTCTCGCCCGACCGTCTCAATCGCCTGGTGATGATGGCTGTTAACCATCATAGCCGACTCCCCGGCCAGCTTTTCCAGGAGACTCCCCCCTTGCAGCCTGACCCTGTGCGAGCGGCGCTCGCGCGGCGCTCCCTGCTCGTGCTTGATCGCTTCAGGCATCTGCGCATCTATGTCCTGTATGAGCGTCCCGCCACGCACGACGTTTAGTATCTGCATCCCGAAACAGATCGCCAACAGCGGCATCCCTCGCCGCTCCGCCGCCGCTAAGACCAGCGCGTCCGTAGCGTCCTTGAGCGGCTGCACCACCCCTAAGCCTCTGTGCGGCTCGCGCCCGTAGCGCGCAGGGTCTACGTCCGAATCACTGCCCGGCAAAAGGATGCCGTCCAGCCCCGCAAGGGCCGCCTCTATATACTCAGCCTTCGGAATCAGGCCCAGGTGGACTGGAATGCCGCCCGCCGCTTCCACTGCCTCGCAGTAATCTCTGCCCAGGTAAAAGCGTTCCCGCTCCATCTCTATACGCATCGTCAAGCCTATGCGCGGTCGCTCACAAAGCATCCCTTTACCTCTCAAAAGCCTCCCTCCAATACCTGGTCGCACGCCCCCGCAAGCCCGTCCGAGGCTCCGCTACATCATATAGCAAAAATCTCCAGCCCGCCCCCTCACCCGCTCATCCAACAGGCTTCCTCTCAGACCAGACCACAGCTCCTCCCCTGTCAAAGCTTTTCCCGTCTGCCTCCAAGCTTGACTTCCCTTTATGCTAATTCCTATAGTGCTCTTCGCGCAGCAGCCACTTTTATGAGCGAAGAAAGAAAAATACGCAGCACCACTGTGCTGCTCGTGCGCCGCGACGGCCGGGTGGCCCTCGCAGGCGACGGGCAGGTCACTCTCGGCGAGACCGTCATGAAGACCGGCGCGCGCAAGGTGCGCCGTCTCTATAATGATCGCATCCTGGCAGGCTTTGCCGGTGCCACGGGTGACGCCTTCTCTCTCCTGACGCGCTTCGAGGGCAAGCTCGAACAGTACCACGGCAACCTTGAGCGCGCCGCCATAGAGCTTAGCAAAGAGTGGCGCACAGATAAAATCCTGCGCCACCTCGAAGCCCTCCTCGTCGTCGCCGACGAGAAGCACTCTTTTCTGCTCTCCGGCAACGGCGATGTCATTGCGCCCGATGACGGCGTGCTGGCCATCGGCTCGGGCGGCTCCTATGCCCTCGCCGCCGCCCGCGCCATGCTCCTGCACACACAGCTCTCGGCCGCAGACATTGCGCGCGAGGCCATGCGCATCGCCGGCGAGATTTGCATCTATACCAATACCAACATCATCGTCGAGGAACTCTAAGAGCAGCTTGTGAGGAGTGACTTTGTGACAAGATTTGAAAGCTTCAGACCTGCTCGCCGCCCCCGGCTTGTCGCTTGTCGCTAAACATATGGTTATCTATCTCTCAGGTGAAGTGGACGATACGCCGGGCCTCGACGAGATGACCCCGCGCCAGATCGTCGCCGAACTCGACAAGCACGTCGTCGGCCAGCGCGCGGCCAAGCGCGCCGTCGCCATCGCGCTCCGCAATCGCGTCCGCCGCCAGAAACTCCCGCCCGAGATGGCCTCAGACGTGATGCCCAAAAACATCATCATGATCGGCTCCACAGGCGTCGGCAAGACTGAGATCGCGCGCCGCCTGGCCCGCATGTCCAGCTCCCCTTTCCTCAAGGTCGAGGCTTCCAAATTCACAGAGGTCGGATACGTCGGCCGCGACGTTGAATCCATGATCCGCGACCTCACCGAGATCGCCGTCGAGATGACGCGCGCCGAGAAGAGCGACGAGATAGCCGATCAGGCCGAGCTCAATGTCGAAGAGCGCATCCTTGACCTCCTGCTGCCGCCCCCCAAATCCTCCTTCGCCTCCGGCTACTTCGATTTCGACGAGGCCGACGCCACCACCCAAGCGGCGGATAACTTTGCGACCGACGCTAACGCTTCGGCGCGCGACGATAATTTCCAGCGCACGCGCGAAAAGCTGCGCGCTCGCCTCCGGGCCGGAAAGCTTGAGAACCGCCTCGTCGAGATAGAGGTCAGAGAAAAAAGCTTTCCCACCATAGAGCTTGCCGGGCCCCAGGGCATAGAAGAGATGGGCATCAACATGAAAGACATGCTCGGCAACCTCTTCCAGGGGCGCACCAAGCGACGCAAGATGCGCGTCGACGAGGCCATGGAATACCTCATGCAGGAAGAGGAGGAGCGCCTCATAGACATGGATACGGTCGCCCGCGCGGCCCTTGAGCGCGTCGAGTCCTCCGGCATCATCTTCCTGGACGAGCTGGACAAGATCGCCGGCCGTGAGTCCGGCGCAGGCCCGGACGTTTCCCGCGAAGGCGTCCAGCGCGACATCCTTCCCATTGTCGAAGGCACCACAGTCAACACGCGCTACGGCATGGTCAGAACCGATCACATACTCTTTATCGCCGCCGGCGCTTTTCACGTCTCCAAGCCTTCAGACCTGATCCCCGAACTACAGGGCCGCTTCCCCATTCGCGTCGAGTTGGAATCCTTGACCGTAGAGGATTTCAAGCGCATCCTGACCGAGCCCAAGAACGCCCTCATCAAGCAGTACTGCGCCCTCATGGAGACCGAAGGCGTCGAGCTGGAATTCACAGAGGATTGCATTGATGCCATAGCCAACTTCGCCGCCCAGGTCAACCAGCAGACAGAAGACATAGGGGCCCGTCGCCTGCACACGATCATGGAAAAACTGCTCGACGAGATCAGCTTTGAGGGGCCAGACCTGGAGCCCAAGAAGCAGCGCATAGACTCCGCTTACGTCAACCGCATGCTCGCCGATACGGTCAAAGATCAAGACCTCAGCCGATACATCTTATGAAGGAGACTAGAAAAAGGGGGCTGGGAAATCTCAAAAGGCTCCTTCTTTTTTTCACCTTTTGCTTATTTTCTTTCACGCTCGCCTGCGGCAAGCGTCGCCCCCCGCAGCCGCCCGTCGAGCGCGTCCCGCAACGCACAGAGCTGCTCTCAGGCGTGCAGCGCGGCAACCAGGTCATCCTCAGTTGGCCAGCCCCCCTGCGCAACGCTGCTGCGGGCAGCCTCCAGAACATCAGCCGCATAGACATCTATCGCCTGGCCGAAACCCCTGACGCCCCCCTCGCCCTGACCGAAGAGGAGTTCGCCTCTCGCTCCACCCTCATCGGCTCCGTAGACCTTTTGAAGGTTGAGCCCGTAGACGGAACCATCGCTTACATAGACACGCTTGAGCTGGCCGGCCAGCCGACGCGCCTGCGCTACGCCCTGCGCTACGTCAACGCTTCTGGCCAGCGCGCCTCCTTCTCCAACTTCCTCCTGATCGAGCCGGCGGCCGTCATAGCCCTGCCGCCAACCCTGATCGCTCCGGCCGAAGAGACCGAAAGCGCCATCACCATTCGCTGGCAGCCGCCCAAGACCAACATTGACGGCTCCACGCCCGTCAACCTCCTCGGCTACAATATCTATCGCGTCTCAGCTTCGCAGACGGAGCCGGGCCAGGTTCCCTTGAACGCCGCGCTCATCCCCGCGCCCCTCTACGTTGATAAGAATTTCAAGTTCGGTGAGCAGTATAGCTACATCGTGCGCTCCGTCTCCTTAGGCACAGGCGGCGCGCAGGTCGAGAGCCTGAACTCCAACACTGTGGCCGTCTCTCCGCGCGACATCTATCCGCCGTCCGCCCCGACGGCCGTCAGCCCGGCAGCGGCGACCGGACGCATCTCGCTCTTCTTCCCGGCTAACCCTGAGCCCGATGTCGCGGGTTATAATCTCTATCGTTCGACCGATCCGAATCTGCCCAAAGGGCAGTGGACTAGGCTCAACCAGGCGCTCCTGACCCGCACCACTTTCGTCGATGAAACGGTCGAGGCCGGGAGAAAGTATTATTATTACGTGACGGCCACGGATACTGCCGGTAACGAGAGCGCCCCTTCGGAGACAGTCTCCGAGACCGTCCCCTGAAACCTTTGTTATGAAACTCTGTCGCTTCGAGCATCAAGATTTTTTCGCCCCGCACTACGGCATCCTTGAGGGCGAGTATGTGCAGCCGCTCATAGACGCCGACGCCTTCGGCTCCCGCACGCGCGCGCGCACGGACAAGCTGCCGCTCTCCTCCGTACGCATCATCGCGCCCGTCTCCCCCTCCAAGATCGTCTGCGTCGGGCGCAACTACCGCGAGCACGCCGAAGAGCTCGGCAACAAGATGCCCACAGAGCCCCTGCTCTTCCTCAAGGCCCCCTCCGCCATCATCGCTTCGGGCGAGACCATTCAACTGCCCCCTGAGTCCGCGCAGGTCGAGCTGGAAGGCGAGCTTGGCGTCGTTATCGGACGCCGGGCCTGCCGCATCCCCGAACACGAAGACCCGCTCTCTTACGTCTTGGGCTACACCTGCGTCAACGATGTCACGGCGCGCGACCTGCAAAGGAGTGACGTGCAGTTCACGCGCGCCAAATCCTTCGACACCTTCTGCCCCGTCGGCCCATTCATCTCGACCGAGCTGAACCCCCTGGATGTGCTCGTCACTGCGCGCCTCAACGGCCAGGTCAAACAACAGGCCAGCACTTCCCTGATGGCCTTCAGCGTCCCCTTCCTGCTGCGCTACATCTCCAACGCCATGACCTTACAACCGGGCGACCTCATAGCCACAGGCACTCCCGCCGGAGTCTCACAGATGAAGGCCGGCGATACCGTCGAGGTCGAGATCCAAGGCATAGGCACTTTACGCAACGAGGTCTCGGTGAAGGTGTGCGCGAATGATTCCGAACCGGCCTGAGGAAACAGCTTCCAGATGCGGGCCGTAGGCCCCGAGCCCCTTTTCCTTGAGCCCTTTTGTTTTCCCTTTTCTTGATGGAGGTTTTTCGAGATGAAATTTTTTCTGGATACGGCCAATCTGAATGAGATACGCGAAGGCTCTGCGCTCGGACTCGTTGACGGCGTGACCACTAACCCCTCGCTCGTCGCCAAGGAAGGGCAGGTCGATTTCAAGCAGCACATAGCTAGCATCTGCGAGATTGTCCGTGGCGATGTCTCGGCAGAGGTCACTAGCCTGGACGTGGACGGGATGCTGCGCGAAGGGCGCGAGTACGCGCAGATTGCTCCCAACGTCGTCGTCAAATGTCCACTCACGCGCGACGGCCTGAAGGCCACGCGCCGCCTGACTGACGAAGGCATCAAGGTCAACGTCACGCTCTGCTTCTCCGCCGCGCAGGCCATTCTCGCGGCCAAAGCCGGGGCTGGCTATATCTCGCCTTTCCTCGGACGCCTCGACGACATAGGCCATAACGGCCTCTCGCTGCTCGCAGAGATCATCGAAATCTATCGCAACTATGAGTGGAAGACTGAGGTCTTGGCCGCCTCCCTGCGCCACCCCTTGCACGTCATCGAAGCCGCACGGCTCGGCGCAGACGTGGCCACCATGCCTTTCAAAGTCATCGAGCAACTCATCAAGCACCCGCTCACAGACCGCGGCCTGGAACAGTTCCTAGCCGACTGGCGCAAGAGCGGGCGCTAAAGGCTTGGGGAGCCCGAAGCCTGCTCTGCCGACTCGTGATTTCGCGATTAAAAATTTCCCCCTCGCGGGCGCTTGGAACCTTTTTTTTTGAAGACGCAATCGCAAATCTCCGCACACGAGTCGAAGGGGCTTGAGCAGGTCGTCTGTGCGCGCTCGCTCTCTAAGCACTACGGCCAGCTCCATGCAGTCCAGCACATAGACTTCAGCGTGCGTCGCGGCGAGACCTTCGGCCTCCTGGGCCCGAACGGCGCGGGCAAGTCCACGACCATGCGTATGATCGCCTGCCGCACGCCGCCCACTTCCGGAGAGCTTTTCGTCGAGGGCATAGACACCCGTCTTGAGCCCCGACGAGTCCGCTCGCTCATAGGCGTCGTCCCGCAGGAGAACAACCTCGACCCGGACTTGAACGTGCGGCAGAACCTCCTGGTCTATGCCAGGTACTACCGTATGCCGCGCCCCCTCGCCCTGAAGCGTTCGCAAGAGCTGCTCGCTTTCACTGGTCTCAGTCGCCGCGCAGAGGCCCGCGTGGAGGAGCTTTCGGGCGGCATGAAGCGCCGCTTGATGATCGCGCGCGCCCTCCTGCACGAGCCGCGCCTCCTGGTACTGGACGAGCCGACCACCGGGCTCGACCCGCAGGTCAGGCAGGAGATTTGGCAGCGCCTTGAAGAGCTGCGCCGCCTGAGCGGCACGACCATCCTGCTCTCGACGCACTACATGGAGGAGGCCGAGAAGCTTTGCGAGCGGCTGCTCGTCATAGATCACGGGCGCATTCTGGCCGAAGGCTCTCCGCGCGAGCTGATCCTCGCGCGCGTCTCGCGCTACGCCCTCGAAGTCCGCGATGTTGATGCGACGCCGCTGCTGCCCGCTACTGCGCACGTCAGCGCCGTCGAGCGCAACGGCGCGCACTTCTACTTCGCCGCCTCGCCCGAGCTTTTGACGCCGCTCCTCAAGCGCTACGAGGGCCGCCGCGTGGCTTTACGCCCCTCCAACCTCGAAGACGTTTTTCTACAGCTTATCTCGGACGGCTCGGAAGAGGGGGAAGGAGCTGACGCTGCATGACTGACGACGCCGCCACGGACGCTTCCCCCCAAATCACCATCCGCGCCTGTAAATATGACGGGCTTGAGCACAGGCGTTGGCACGCGCGCCTGCTCTCGCGCAAAGATTCATTGATCGTCCTCGACGCGCGCTTCGACCGCCTGATCGAGCACGACCTGCTCGGCCGCATCCTGCCCGGCACTATCAGCGTCGAGTATTACTGGCTTGATCGCTGGTACAACGTCTTCCGTTTTCACTTGCCGACGGGCGAGTTGCACAGTTATTACTGCAACGTCAACGTCCCGCCCCTCTTCGACGGTCGAGTGCTGAGCTACGTTGACCTGGACATAGACATTCTGGTCGCGCCCGATCTCTCCTACCGGATAGTTGATCTGGACGAGTTCGAGGCCAACTCCGAGCGCTTTCGTTATCCTGCCGAGGTGCGCGAAAGGGCGCACGCCGCGCTCCGAGAGCTGGTCGCGCTTGTTTCTGCGCGGCAGTTCCCTTTCGATTACGAGGAATAGAGTTTTTTAGGCATGAGCACAGAGACGGCCGAACCACTTCAAGCCACTTCGAGAGACCGCTCGCCGCACCGTCTGGCGCTCGCGCGCATCAACTGGCGCGACGCTTTCGTCGTCTGGCAACGCAATCTGGAAGTCTACCTGCGCCTCTGGAAAGTCCTGCTCGTGCCGCCGCTCATCGAGCCTGTCTTCTCCATCTTCGCCTTCGGCTGGGGCGTCGGCTCGCTCATCCTCTCGCGCGTCGAGGGCATCCCCTATCTCTCTTTCGTCGGTGCCGGTCTGCTCGCCTTTACCGTCATCATGCGCGCCCTCTTCGAGACGACTTACGGCTCCTATTTCCGCATGGTCTACCAGTCCACTTACGATTCCATCCTCGCGACTCCGGTCGAAGTGGAATCCCTCGCGTGGGCCGAAATTCTGTGGGCCGTCACCAAGTCTTCCTTCGATTCCGTCATCATTCTCGTCATCCTGGCCCTGTTCGGCGCGGCCACTTCCCCCTTCGCCGCCCTAGTCCCCTTGCCTCTCACCGTCGGCAGCCTGTGGATCGCCGCGCTCTCCCTGGGCGTGACGGCCCACACGCATGACATAGACTCTTTTAACGTCTACCTGGCCGTCTTCTTCTCTTCGATCTTTCTCTGCGGCGCTTGGTTCCCCCTCGAAGTCCTGCCCGCGCCGCTTCGCTACCTCGCTTGGGCCATCCCGCTCACGAGCGCCATCGACCTGACCCGCGCTTTTCTGACCGGCCGCTTTCTCGCGCGCCACCTCTTGGAAGCCCTCTACCTCCTCATCTGGGCCACGGCCTGCTGCGAGTGGGCCCTGAGGAGCTTGCGCCGTCGCATGGTCGCATGATTAGAATACTTTTGAGCCCCGAGACATTTTTTTGGACTGATTGGAAAGAGCCTTCTATGACATCACAAAAGCAGGAGCCGAGCGCGCCCTCCAAGCTGGAGATTCTCCGTGCGCGTGACAAGGCGGCGGAAGCGGGCGGCGGCCAGGCCCGCATCGAGAAACAGCACGCCTCCGGCAAGATGACCGCCCGCGAGCGCATAGAGTTTCTTCTGGACGAAGGCTCCTTCGAGGAGTTCGACAAGTTCGTCCTTCATCGCTCGCGCGACTTCGGTCTCGACAAGCAGCTCTTTCCCGGCGACGGCGTGGTCACTGGCCACGGCCTCGTTGACGGCCGTCGCGTCTTCGTCTTCGCGCAGGACTTCACGGTCTTCGGCGGCTCCCTCTCCGAGACTCATGCCGAGAAGATTTGTAAGCTGATGGACTTGGCCCTCAAGGTCGGAGCGCCCCTCATAGGACTCAACGACTCCGGCGGCGCGCGCATACAGGAAGGCGTCCTGAGTCTCGGCGGCTACGCGGACATCTTCCTGCGTAACACCTTAGCGAGCGGCGTCATCCCGCAGATTAGCTGCATCATGGGCCCATGCGCTGGCGGCGCTGTCTATAGCCCAGCCATCACAGATTTCAACATCATGGTCAAGGACACCTCCTACATGTTCATCACGGGGCCCGATGTCATCAAGACCGTGACGCACGAAGATGTCTCCAAGGAGGAGCTGGGCGGGGCCCTGACGCACAACGCGCGCTCGGGCGTGGCCCATTTCGCCGCCGATACGGACGCAGACGCCCTGCGCATGGTGCGCGAGCTGCTCTCCTTCATCCCTTCTAACAACATGGACGACCCGCCCTACAAGCCTTCAGCAGACCCGGCCGGCCGCGCCGAAGCCGCGCTCAACCAGATCGTCCCAGTCCAATCCAACCAGCCTTATGACATACGCGACGTAATTCACCTCGTCGTTGACGACCGGTACTTTTTCGAGGTGCATCAACATTACGCTCCGAACATCGTGGTGGGGTTTGCGCGCCTCTCCGGGCGCTCGGTCGGCATCGTCGCCAATCAACCGGCCTATCTTGCCGGAGTCCTCGACATTGACGCTTCCGTCAAGGCCGCGCGCTTCGTGCGCTTCTGCGACTGCTTCAACATTCCGCTCATCACCTTTGAGGACGTGCCGGGGTTCCTGCCCGGCGTGGCCCAGGAGCACGGCGGCATCATTCGCCACGGGGCCAAGCTGCTCTATGCCTTCGCCGAAGCGACCGTGCCGAAGGTGACGGTCATCACTCGCAAAGCCTACGGCGGGGCCTACTGCGTGATGGCCTCCAAACACATCCGCACAGATATTAACTTCGCCTGGCCCACGGCCGAGATCGCCGTCATGGGGGCCGAAGGGGCCGTCGGCATTCTCTATCGCCGCGAGATCGGCGAGGCCGAAGACCAGGAGCTTGCCAGGCGCGCGCGCGTCGGCGAGTTTGAAGAGAAGTTCGCCAACCCTTACGTCGCAGCCCAGCGCGGCTTCATAGACGAGGTCATAGAGCCTGCGATGACCAGACCCAAGCTCGTTCGCGCCCTCTCGCTCCTGGAGAATAAGCGCGACACCAACCCGCCCAAGAAACATGGCAACATCCCGCTCTGAAGCGGAATAGCAAAATTTCTTGCAGCCGCCCCTGACTGCTTTTCCTGGTTTGACTTATGGCGAAAATGCGGATATTGTGTCGGGGCTTTTCGCGGTATCGGTTCTGAGTCTTGCCGCTTTTGGTCAAGTCTCGCCTGCTGGGAATTTGTCAATCACAATACTTCAGGGATAAAAGCACTTACACACGAGCACTCTATACCTGTCCTTGCCTTTATCCCCCTCGCCGGGGCGAAGCCTTCCCCGGTATGGTCAGTTCATTCTCCACCCGGACTCTCTTTTAAAGAGTCTGGACATGATTGTTGATCGGCGAGCAAATTTTTAGTCCTCGCCGTCTTGTCCGAATGTTCAACCTTTCCACGGGTAAGCTTTAAGTTCCAAAAGTCGGCTGACGCTTTGCTTTTCTCTCGATCAGCTTTGAGACTCGATGGTTGATTCTCTCGCGGCCTCGCTTTAACCCGCCCCGTACAGAATCAGCTCCCTCGTAACCTTGTGCTGTGCGCCCGAGCACAGTGCATTTCCACACCAGCTTTAAGGAGCACAAAAGATGAATAAGTTTTCGACCCGACTCTTTCTGACGCTTTTCCTTTTCGCTCTGGCCGCTGCGGCCATCCTGCTGACCAGAATCGGCGGCACCAGCGTTTCCGCTCAGAGTGAAACGAAACGTTATGTTGTTATCTATCACCAGCAAAGCTCTGTTCCCAAGACGGCTGATGATAGAGTCGCGCGCGTGGGCGGACAGGTGTTGACTCATTTGTCGGAAATCGGCGCGCTCGTCGCCACGTCCGCCAACCCCAATTTTGCGGCTGAACTGGCAAACTCAGATGCTTCGGTCTCAGACATCACCGAAGATGTACCGGTGCAGATGATTCCCAGCCCTGAGACAATGGATGTCGTCGCCCTGGGCGATGGCCCCGTCGAGCCTCCGGGCGACGATACGCAGACCGGCCCCGACCCGCTCTACTTCATCCAGTGGGACAAGAAGCGCATGCGCGCGTCCAATCAGGGCTCCTACGCCGTGCAGCCGGGCCGCCCTGACGTGGTCGTCGCCGTGCTCGACACCGGCGCCGAAATGCTGCCCACCCCGCACCAGGACATCTCGGATCCTTCGACGGGCACTAACTTCGACGTTGCCCGCAGCCGCTCCTTCTTCCCCGTCCAGCCGAGCCCGAACGGCGACCCGAACGTGGCCGCCTGGGACGACAAGAACGGCCACGGCTCTTGGTGCCTGAGCGCGGTCGGCGCGCCGATCAACGCCCGCGGCATTGTCGGCGTCGCGCCGCGCGTCCGCCTCGTCGCCCTCAAAGTGCTCGGTGACAATGGCACCGGCAGCTTCGTCTCGCTCGCGCAGGCCCTTATCTACGCCGGCAACCAGAAGTTCGACGTGGCCTCGATGAGCCTCGGCGGCTACCTGCGTCGCGCCAACCAGGGCTCGAACGTCTTCATCAAGCTCGTTCAACGCGCCGTCAACTACGCGCGTGAGAACGGCGTCACGCCCATCGCCGCGCTCAGCAATGAGGGCTTCAACATCAGCGACGGCGACTTCATGCGCGACTTCATGGTCGTCCCGGCTGAGATCGACGGCGTCATCGGCATCTCGGCGACCGGCTACTTCAACCTGAAGGCGTCCTACAGCAATTACGGCGTCGGCAAGACGGACGTGAGCGCGCCGGGCGGCGACGGCAGTGTTCAAACTACGCCGAGCCTTCCCGGTAATGGAAGCGTCGTCGGCGCTTGGGCAAAGGAACATCCGGTTTGCGGCCCGGCCGTGCCCGGCAGATGTTATGTTTTTACCAGCGGAACCTCGATGGCGACGCCCAACGCGGCGGGCGTCGCTGCCCTGATTATCTCGCAGTTCGGCGACTTCACCCTTGACAACTCGAACAAGCTGCACATGCCGCCGCAGCGCGTCGAGTCATACATGCAACAGACGGCCAACAACCAGCCGTGCCCGGAGCCGAGAGAGGTGACCTATTTCCTGGCTTCTCCTCCGTTCCCCCCCAACACGCCGCGTCCCGGCGTACCGGCTAACCAGCGGTGTCAGGGTGATGCCGGCTACAACAACTTCTACGGTAAGGGCATCGTGGACGCCCTCAAGGCAGTCACGGAAGCGCCCGGACAGTAGACCTAAGAAGGCTCCCGCGCTCGCCAATCCTTAAAGATTGGCCGCCGTGAGCTTCATCCATAAAACGGTCGGCCGGGATGAGGGATTCCGACCTCGTCCCGGCCTACCGTTTTAGAGAAAAGCTGGCCGATTAGCTATATGTTTATGGCATTCGAGCAATTTTTCGTTCGGACGTACGAAGAGACCGGCTTGACTGTTTCTCTATTTTAACTTATTGTCACGCCGCTACCGAGAGGTTTTGAATCTACGCGACTCGCTTCCACAATTGATTCATGTTCGAGATTGAGCCCTCTGCGCTCCGATTTCTAAGGCGCTTGTCGGAAGCTCTCTATACCTATCAGATGTTAAATCAGCGGCTCTCTTCCAGCCTAAAACATCTTTAACCACTCGAAAGGAGTAATCGAATGAACTTAACAGTCCCCCTCAGACGCCTCACGCAAGCGATCACGACGGCTCTGGTAACTACCCTTTTGCTCTCCACCTTCTTAGTAGAATCTGCGCGCGCCGGCGGTCAAGGCGGTGTGATCGGCATCAATATCTCTTTGAATACGGCCGTCACCAGCTCAATTCTCGCAGACCTTTCAAAGCATGGCAGTGTGCGCGACGTAATCTATGAGATTAGGGTCGTCACGCTGCAAGCTCCGAGCAGCGAGCTGGCCGCCATACGCAAGCTCCCTTACGTCACGGCCGCAAACCCTGACGCCGAACGCAAAGGCAGCCCCGTGGACACAGTGGCGGCCACCGATTTCATCAACGGCTTGAGCACCTGGGACTTGGACGCCGTTAACATCACCGAGCCCGGATTTGGCAACCGGCAGGTGAGCTACGACGGAACGGGTGTTTACGTCGCCGTCCTGGACACGGGCCTGCTCGATTCATGGCGACAATATTTCCCGCAGGAACGAATCGCCACGGAGCTGGCGAAATCCTTCAGCGGCGGCGGCGGATTTGGAACCGTCTCGGAGACGACCAATCAGTGGGAGCACGACCAGGATTCGCACGGGACGCATGTCACCAGTACTATCCTCGGATACAGCTTTTTCGGGACTCCCGTGAACGGGGTCGCGCCGAAGGCCACGGTGATTCCCGTCAAGGTTCTCAACCAGGGCGGTTTCGGCTGGTCTTCCGTGATTGCGCACGGCATCGTCTACATAGCAAATCTCAAAGCGGGTCAACTGGCCGGCTCCCCCGTAGTGATTAATATGAGTCTGGGCGGGCCTTCGCTCGACACTGTGGAAAAGGCTGCGATTGATTATGCCGTCAGCAAAGGGGTCATCATCGTCGCCGCCGCCGGTAACGAGGGCACAGATGGCATGGGCTATCCCGGAGCCTATGCGCCCGTCATCTCGGTCGCCGCAAGCGGATGGACTGGAGAATGGCTCGCCGGTTCCGATGGCATCGTCGGGAACTGGTGGTGGAAAGATAACGTGGCAGACCCGACCAACCCGGCCAACTTCTATATCACAGACTTTTCCAGTCGCCAGAAGAGCGGTCAAGATTTGGATGTCGCGGCCCCTGGCTCCTGGACGGTCGGCCCCTACCAGATCAATAGCGGTCAGCTCAGCTACTATTTTCTCGGCGGGACTTCTATGGCGAGCCCGCATGTGGCAGGCATAGTCGCACTGATGGCCCAGAAGAACCGCAGCCTCAATGCTTCTCAAGCCGAGAACATCCTGACCAAAACGGCCATCTACCTGGCTCCCGGCTGCCGCAACGTCACAGACCCGGACGGCATTACTCAGCAGTTCTGCTGGGGAGCAGATGCTACAGGAGCGGGCCTCGCTACTGCTGATAAAGCCCTGAAGGCTACCCCCTAGCAGCCAGGCTGAATAAGGCGTCTCTCCTTTTCAGGAGTATCATCAAAGATAAAGCCTGCCGGAAGCTCTCTCTTCCGGCAGGCTTTAATCTTCTCGAATGAATTGGCGCTAAGCCGCTGCGCGCTGGCCTGTAGCGGGCTTGTCGCGCTCGCGCAGTAGCTCAAGCGCCTTCTTGAGCTGTATGTCCTCGGGCTGCGGCTTAGGCGCTGTCGAGGGCTCCGGCGCTGTCGTGGGCTGTCTTTCGTTCTGCTGGTTCTGCCTGTTGACAGCATCATCGTCATTGCCCGTCAGCTCGTCCGGGTCAATGGCGTCCAGTTGTTCGGGACGCTTGACTTCGACTGAGGGGACGACGCCCGAGCTTGTGCGGTCTGCGCCGAGGAAAGGCTTGCCGCTCGCAGAGGCCCACTTGACCGTCGTCAGAAGCAGCCCGTCGCCGTCGCGCAGCGTGAAGAGTTGCTGCTCTGCGCCCGCACCGAAGCTCTTTTCGCCAACCACGTCGCCGCGCTTGCGCTCAAGCAGGGCGGAAGCGACCACTTCGGCAGCGCCAGCCGTGCCCGTGTCTATGAGCGCGACCAGCGGGCCCGCAAATATTGCCTCCTTCGCGTCGGCCGTAAACGTCTTCAGCACCTTGTTCTCGCGCCCGATGGTCTCGGCCAGCGTGCCCTCTTTGATGAAGAGGTTGGCGACCGTGACGGCCTCCGTCAGAGAGCCTCCGGCCACGCCCCTCAGGTCTAAGACGATCTTCTGCGCGCCCTGCTTCTGCAACTCCTTGAGGCGCGCACGGACATCTGCCGCCTCGCCCTCTGCCAGGCTGTTGACTCTCAGGATACCGACTTTGCCTGCTTCCATGCGGGCTTCGGCCGCAGGGGCTTTGAAGGTTCCGCGCTTGACCGCTAAGGTCAGGGGCCGAGCGTTCGAGCGCAGTATGCGCAGCTTTACCTCAGAGCCGGCCGCGCCGTTCAAAAGCTGCTTCGCGTCGTAAAGCGAGATGTCGCGCGTCGCCTTGTTGTCTATGTACTCGATGATGTCGCCCGCGCGCACGCCAGCCTGATCGGCCGGTGAGCCCTTGACGGGCGCGATCACGTAGAGGTACGAGGAGAGCTGCGAAAGCTCTGCGCCGATGCCTGCCTGGTTCTCGTTGCCGCTCGCGCGGTAGCCGCGCACCTGATCAGGCGTCAGGTAGGTCGAATACGGATCGAGCCCGTAGGCCAGGCCCCGCAGCGCGCCCGCGCGCACCTTCTCCATATTCGGCTCGTCCACGTAGTCGTTCTGAATATGCTGAAGCACACTCTCGAAGATGCGCAACTGCACGCCCGGATCATTCGAGGGCTGCTGCGCGCGCGTGGAAATCCAGCAGCCGGCCACAGCGTAGAGCGCCAGGCTGGCGGAAAGAACGACGAGAGCAAATTTGGTGCGAAATGACATCTAATAACCTCAAAAAGTTTCCGGAGTCGCAGCCTCTCTGGCTCTTGGCTTTCAAGCGGCGTGCGGCTGCGACTTTCAAGTGACACGCTGAGGGCTATCATACATGTGGCCTGAGGGCGGGCGCAAGCAAACCTGACCGCTCCCGGCTTGACACTATTTCGCCGCCGTTTCTATACTCCGCCCGCTCCTTTAAACATTTTGCCGGAACCCTTAGACCAGGACGATCACCTTAAAGAAGGCGAGCCAGAAGTGCCCGCCGGGCGATTGCTCGCCCTCGACCTGGGCCAAAAGCGCGTCGGGGTGGCCGTCTCGGACGAGCTGCAAATAACGGTCAGAGCGATTGCGCCTGTGCGCCGGACGAGCTGGAAAAAGCTGTTGCGTGCGGTGCGCGAGGCGCTCGAAAGCTTTGACGCGCAAGCCCTGGTCATAGGTTTGCCGCTCAGGCTGGACGGGACGGCTGGCGAGGCTGCCGAAGAGGCTGTGCGCCTCGCACGCAACTTCGGGCTCTCGCTCGGCGTGCCGGTATTTTTGCAGGACGAGAGGCTGACGAGCTTTGAGGCCGAAGAGAGCCTGCGCTGTCGCGGCCTGGACGCATCCAAGAGGCTGGGGCGTGTGGACAGCGAGTCGGCCGCAATCATCCTGCGCGACTTTATCGCCGCTCGAAGCTCGAACCAGCCCGGCAGCGAAAGCTGAAGATGATATGAAACTCGGACGGATTGCCCTTTTACTGCTGCTGCTCGTCGCGCTCTCGCTCTCTGGCTTGGCCTTCTGGATGTACAGAGAGCTTCATAAGCCTGTGGAGCATTCCAAAAGCTCCGAGTATATAGAGATCGCGCGCGGCTCTTCGCCCGCCCAGATCGTCGGCAAGCTGCACTCCGAGGGCATTATCGGACGCCAGTGGCCGCTCCTCCTCTACATGAAGCTGACGGGCGGCGGCGCTCGTCTAAAGGCCGGCGAATATCGCTTCCCTTCACCGATCACCCCGCTTCAGGTGCTCGGCAAACTGTTCGAGGGCGGACAACGCCTGAGCCGCTTTACTGTCATAGAAGGCTGGACGCGCTGGGACATAGCCAACGCCATGCAGCGCATCCCCGAATTGAAGCTTGAGAGCGCAGACCAGGCGCTCGCGCTGATGAACGACACGAGCGCCATCCGCGACCTAGACCCGCAGGCCGCAAACCTTGAGGGCTATCTTTATCCGGACACCTACAGCTTTCCTCCCGACGCGACGCCCGCGCAGATCATCAATGTGCTGGTCAAACGCTTTCGCCAGGAATGGAAGCCCGAATGGGCCGACCGCGCCCGCGCTCTTAAATTAACGCCGCGCCAGGTAGTCACCATCGCCTCGCTCATAGAGACCGAAGCGAAGCTCAAAGAGGAGCGTCCGCTGATCGCTTCCGTCATCTATAACCGCTTGCAGAAAAATATTCCGCTCGGCATAGACTCTTCGGTCATCTACGCCTCCAAGCTCGCGGGCAAGTGGAAGAACGACGGCAAGGTCTACAAGAGCGACATAGACCGCCGCTCGCCCTACAACACGCGCCTGCAACCGGGCCTCCCGCCTGGGCCCATAGCTTCCCCGAGCGCCAGCTCACTGGAAGCTGCGCTCAACCCGGCCGTGACCAATTATCTCTATTACGTGCGCGAGCCCGCGCGAAACGACGGCGCGCATAACTTCTACGATAACGAGGCGGACTTCTCGCGCGGCGTACAGGCTCTTCGCAACTGGGAGCGCGAACGCGATGCCCGCGCCGCCGCCTCGAATCGCAATGCCAGCAGCACCGAGAACGCCAATAACAGTAATGCTACCGGGCTCTGACGCGTGCGAGCGCCTGAGCGCAACCCACAGCCTCCTCTTTCGTTCTGAATCCGACGGAACCCGGAGCCGCATGGTTTCGTATTGCCTTCCCATAGGAACTGTGCGATAGTCCGCGATAGTTCTCTCTGAGATCAATAGGAGGCTCTCTCGCCTGTGAGTGAATCCGCTTCTGTCTGGCAGGGCACGCTCGCCCTCATGGTACTGAAAACTCTTGAGGCTATGGGCCCACTGCACGGCTACGGCATCGCGCGCCGGATTGAGCAGACGAGCGGCGACCTGCTCTCGATCAACTACGGCACGCTCTACCCGGCGCTGCTCAAATTGGAGCAGGAGGGCTACGTCTCTTCGGAGTGGGGCCTTTCGGACAACAACCGCCAGGCCAAGTATTACAAGCTGACGCGCGCGGGCCGCAAGCAGCTCGCCAGAGAAACTCTTGAGTGGGAGAAGACCACCGCCATTCTGGCACGGTTCTTTGCCCCGGCAAAGGAGTCCTAATGCGTATCAGACAACTGCGCGCCCTGGCCCTGCGCCTCGCGGGCCTGTTTCGCCGGAAGAGCTTGGACAGAGAGCTGGCTTTGGAGCTGGAAAGCCATCTACAGATGCACACGGAGGACAACCTCCGCTCAGGGATGACGCCCGAGGAGGCGCGCCGCCAGGCTCTCATCAAGCTGGGCGGCCTGCTTCCGACCGCAGAACAATACCGCAGACAGAGAGGATTCCCCTTGATCGAGACACTCTTGAAAGACCTGCGATACGGCATGCGCCGTCTTGCGCGAAGCCCCGCCTTTACGGCCATCGCCCTGCTCTCTCTGGCCCTCGGCATCGGGGCCAACACGGCCATCTTCAGCCTCATCAACACGGTCGTCCTGCGTCCCCTGCCGGTGGAGAGACCGGCGGAGATAGTCTCTCTCGGCAATGCCACGGGCAACCGCCTCTTCCCGACCTTCTCATATCCTAACTACAAGGATTTTCGCGACCGCAACGACCTGTTTGCGGGGCTCGTGGCCTACCGCTTTGCGCCTTTGAGCATGAGCCACGACGGGGTGAACGAACGGCTGTGGGCTTACGTCGTGACGGGCAATTACTTCGAGGTGCTGGGGGTGAAGGCTGCGCGCGGTCGTCTGCTCGGGCCCGAAGATGATCTTCAGCCGGGCGCTCATCCCGTGACCGTCATCAGCTATCAATGCTGGCAGCAGAGGTTCGGCGCTGACCCCGGAGTTGTCGGCAAGAGCATAGTGGCCAACGGCCGCAGCTACACTGTGATCGGCGTGGCGGCCAAAGGGTTCTTCGGGACGGAGATTATCGCCGCGCCGGAGCTGTGGTTCCCCATGACCATGCAGGCCGAGATTGAAGTAGGCAATAGCTGGCTGGACAAGCGCGGGGACGAGAATATTTTTGTGATCGGACGGCTGAAGCCGAACGTCACTGTCGCTCAGGCGCAAGCGGCGCTCACTTCGATTGCCCTTGAGCTTGAGCGCGAGTATCCGGAAGTGAACGAAGGCAAGCGCGTCCAGCTCTCGCCGCCCGGCATGATGAGCGGCACTATGCGCGCTGGCATACTCGGCTTCGCCGGGCTGTTGATGTTGGTCGTCGCGTTCGTCCTCCTGCTGGCCTGCACCAATCTTGCCAACCTGCTGCTGGCCCGCGCCGCAGATCGTCGCAAAGAGATCGCCGTCCGCCTCTCTTTGGGCGCAAGCCGTGCGCGGATCGTCTGGCAATTGATGACGGAGAGTATGCTGCTGGCCGTGGGGAGCGGTCTGTTGGGGTTGCTCCTGGCCTACTGGCTGGTCAACCTTGCGGTCGCGCTCAAGCCGCCCGTGGACGTGCCTCTCCTGATCGACCTGCACATAGATTATCGCGTGCTCCTTTTCACCTGCCTCGTCTCGCTTGCTACTGGTCTGCTCTTCGGCTTACTGCCGGCCTTGCAGGCGACGAAGGTCGATCTGCTGACTGCTTTGAAGGACGAGACATCGGGTGCGGCGCTGCGGCGCTCGTGGTTGAAGAGCAGCCTGATAGTCTTGCAGGTTGCCCTCTCGCTCGTGCTCCTTGTGAGCGGCGCTCTGATGCTTCGCGCCTTGCAGCGCGCGCAGGCTCTCAACCTCGGATTCAATCCGCAGAATGCGGTCGAGCTATCTTTCGACCTGCGCCTGCAAGGCTACGACAAGGGGCGCGGGCTTGAGTTTCAGAAACAGTTGCTTGAGCATGTGCGTGCGCTGCCGGGCGTCGAGGCGGCCGGAATCGTAGACCTCGCGCCGGTCGATCTGCATTTCTCACGAACACCTGTTTTCATCGAGGGCCAAATCTCTGAGCGGGCCAGTAATGCGCCGCGCGCAGTGTCCAGCCGCGCCAGCCCGGGCTACTTCCGGGCCATGAGCACGCGCCTGTTGCGCGGGCGCGATTTCGACGAGCGCGACGACGAGAAGTCCCCGCAGGTGGCCATCGTCAACGAAGCCTTTGCGCGCCGCTTCTGGCCCGGCCAAGACCCCCTGGGCAAGCGTTTCGCTCAAGGCACAGCCGATGGGCCTATGGTGCAGGTCGTGGGCGTAGTCGAGGACGGCAAGTACGCCACGCTCAACGAAGAGTCGCAGCCCTTCGTCTGTCGTCCCATGTCGCAAGCCTTCGTCGGCACGAACACAGTCATCGTGCGAACGGCCTCAGACCCGCAACGGATGCTCGCGCTCCTTCGCAAAGAGGTGCAGCAGCTAGACCCGCAGATGCCGCTCTCCGGCAAGATGCTGGTCGAGCGTTTGGCCATGCCGCTCCTGCCCGCGCGCATCGCCGCCTCTGTGCTGGGCAGCTTCGGCATCCTGGCCCTCGTCCTGGCAGCCATAGGCATCTACGGCGTGATGTCCTACACGGTCTCCAGGCGCACGCACGAGATAGGCATCCGCGTCGCCCTCGGCGCGCAAGCCTCTGACGTTTTAAGACTCGTCATCGGACAGGGCATGACGCTGGCCATGTTAGGCGTAGTGATAGGTCTCTCCGTGGCGCTCCTGGTCACGCGCTTGATGAGAAGCCTGCTGTTCGGCGTCTCGGCCTCAGACCCTTTGACCTACGCGGGCGTGGCCGCGCTGCTCTCGGCAGTCGCTCTGCTCGCCTGCTATATCCCGGCCCGCCGCGCGACCAAGATAGACCCTCTCGTCGCTCTGCGTAATGAATGAACGAGAGGATTGATAAGGAAGAGCGCGAGAGGTTCCGGCCACAGCCTTGTCAGCGCCCTGCGGATTACTTTGCTTGAAATTACCCTTCCGTTGCTTTATGCTCCGAAGCGTTCCCCGTGTCGTCGCTTCACTTTTGAAAGGGAATAAGGGAGCAAGAGCTGTGAAGAGATTAATCGCCATCATCTTTGTCGTCGCCGTTTCGGCCGCGAGCGCCCTGGCGCAGGAGAAGGGCGTTGATACGCAGAACGGTCGGATACGCGACGAGGGTAATAACCGCGCGCCGGCCAACAACGGTACTAAGACGGATGTCGGGGCCGGTCGTGGGATGGATTTCGGGCGCGGCCGCACGGTCGTCCCTCCGCCGATTCCGAATCCGTACAAGTTCTCTACGCGACGGGACGAGATACTGAAGGCAGTGATGGAGCTGATGCGCGACCGCAAGCTGATTCCGGACGAAGCAGCCTCCAAGCCGGACGAGGGCATAGTCGTCACTCAACCCTACACTTTCATTAAAGGGGCTGTCGTGACGGAATCGGAGCTGGTGCAGTACGCTGTCGTGCCCGAAGCCAGCTCGCGCGGCTGGACGCGCGGCCGCTATACCATGATCGTCGAGCTTCAGCCCGTTGACGGCCAGAGCACGAACGTCTCCGTCAGCGCCAAAGTCGAGGGGCGAACCGACGGCGCTTCCGGCGCTGAGTGGGTCACTTTGCAGAGCACAGGCGTGGCCGAACAGGAATTCCTGAGGGCTCTGATCGAGCAATTGACCGGAGGGCCGCCACCGGGCTACTAGAGCCTCTTGAAGGGCTATGCACCTCCCCGTTAATGGCCCCCTGAATCAACGACTTATCCCCATTTAGTTAAAGGTATTAATTAAGGCTGGAATTGTGCCCTGGGCGCGCTCCGGCCTCTTCATCTAAAGTTAATGGACACGATTCACCTGGACACGGAAGCCAAACGCTCTCCCCTCACCTTAATCACTGCCTTCCTCTGCGCGCTGGCCATCACGGCCCTGCTGTTCGGGGGCTATCTAATCTTGCGTCGCCGCCACGCTGAGCGCCGGCTTGCAGCGCAGCAGGCCGAGCAGGCTCAGTCACAGGCAAAGCCTTCGGGCCCGGCGCTCGTACAGGTCTATGAAGACGACGCGATGAGTAGGGGGGCGCAGGCTTTGATCGGCGGCACTGTGGTCAACATCTCGTCGGAAACCCTGTCGGACATCACGGTCGAGCTTGAGCTGAAGCGCCGCAGCGGCGGGGCCACTGAGACGCGTTCATTGACGCTCGCGCCCAAAGACCTCGCGCCCGATCAGCGCGGCCGTTACGAGCTTTCAGTCCTCTCTCGCGATTACAGCAACGCGCGCCTGGTTCGCATCAACAGCAAGGGGCGCTCGACCACCATCCCTTTCAAATCGGCCCAGGGCGCGCAGCGTCGGCCCGAGCGCCCGCCGCAATCCAAAACCGTCGTCGTGCCGAGGGCCTCGCCGCGCAAGGGCGAAGAAGAGTTCATCAACACTCCCGACAATCCTTCAAGGGTTCCATGAGCGGTCGTCGGGGCTTTGGGCCCACTCCTTCAAGCGATGCTTCAAGGGTCGGCGTGACGACCGAGTTGAGAGATTAAGTTTACCGCCGGTTCTTATCTGTTAGACATATCTTATCTTTTCGGTTGGGCCCAACCTCCGCTTCGCAAGCAAGCGCCCGCTCGTCCTGAGAACTTTTGCCGGGCCCACCGGACAACCATCGGAGCGCGCCCTCTCGTCAGATAACTCTTCCCTTGCGCTCTTCCTTGATGTAGGCGATAGATTAAGGCTATATTTCGTTGACACGAAAGAAAGATTGCCGGGCCCGAGTGAGACATGATTAATCGCACCCTTCTCATCCTTTTAGCAGCCGTCGCCTTCACGGTTTTCTGCGGGCAGGCCCAGGCTCAGATATTTACCCCGCCGCGCGACCCTTCGCAGAGCAAGGATGATAACGATTCTCCTCTCGGCTCGCCGCAGAGGGAGATGCGCGCCCGTCTTGAGATACAGCGCGCCGAGAAGGAGCGCCGGGAAAACCTTGATCGTGCGCGCGAGGTCGCACAGCTCGGCACGGAGTTGCGCGACGCCTACGTGAGCCGCCAGACGCTCGCCCGCGAGGAACTCAAGAAGCTTGAGCGGTTGGAGAAGCTGACGCGGAAGATCAGGAGCGAGGCCGGCGGAAGCGACGACGACGAGCCTTTGGAGGATGCTCCGCGCGAGATGAACGCGGCCATCAAGCGCATCGCAGAGCTTTCCGATGAGCTGCGCAAAGGCGTCGAGAAGACGCCCCGCCTGGTCGTCTCCGCAGCGGTCATAGAACACTCCAACGAGCTGCTTGAGCTGATTAAATTCGTACGCACCCTGAGCCACTGACCAAGCCTAAACGGATGAGACCTGTTCACTGCCCGCATCATGGCAAGCACACTCCGCCGCTCATCTTACTTTTCCTCCTGCTCTGCCTGCTTGGGCCCTCCGCTTCGCCAGCGCAGCAAGCGCAGAGGGACGAAGACGCGGACGGCGATGTCGTCCGCGTCAACACAGACCTGGTGATCTTGAACGTCACGGTGGTAGACGGCGCTGGGCACTACGTACACGGCCTGCGCGGCTCAGACTTCAAGCTCTTCGAGGACGGGCAGGAGCAGACCATAGCCTCTTTCAGCACTGAGGAGACGCCCTTCGCCGCAGCCGTCCTCCTGGACACTTCGGGCAGCATGGAGAATCGCATCTCGGTGGCGCGCTCGGCGGCCATACGCTTCCTGGACGGGCTGCGCTCGGATGATGTCGCGGCGGTCTATCATTTCAATTCAAAGATCGAGCAGGTGCAGGAGTTCTCCTTCAGCCGCGACCTGGCCGACATGGCCTTCGGGCTGAAGGCTAAGGGACTGACCGTGCTCAACGACGCAGTGCTGCGCGCGGCCCAAGACCTCGCCGGCAGAAGTGAGAACCGCCGCGCCATAGTAGTCCTCTCCGACGGCGGCGATACCAACAGCAGGGTCAGCCTCGACAAGGCGCTCAACACGGCGCTTGCGGCCAACGCCACCATCTATACAGTGGACATGTCCTCGCCCACTTCGACCCCTTCGGACAGGATGAAGGGCGCGGCGGCCCTCAAGAGCATGGCCCTCAAGAGCGGCGGCCGTTACATAGAGTCGCCCGGCGGCCAGGCCCTTCGCGAAGCCTTCGCCGGGATAGTCGAAGAGCTTTCCAATCAATACACGATCACCTACCGCCCAACCAACAGGGCGCGCGACGGCCGCTGGCGCACCATCGAACTCAAGCTCTCAAGGCCGGAGCTGACGGCCCGCACACGCAAAGGCTATAAGACAGTGAAGAGTGACAAGTGACGAGTGACAAGAGAAAAGCTGTTGCTTCTGCTCTTGCTCGTCACTCGTCACTTGTCACTTCTCACTGCCTTTAGATGCTTGTTTCGTTGCGGGACTTTTCGCTGTGGCGTTCGAGGGCGAGCTGGATGAGACGGTCTATGACCTGTGGGAAGCTGAGGCCGGTGGCTTCCCACATCTTCGGGTAGCCGGAGACGTTCGTGAGGCCGGGAATGGTATTCAGCTCGTTGATGAGAAGCTCTCCCGTGTCGCGGCGCAGGAAGAAATCGACGCGCGCAAATCCGGCCCCGTCCACGGCCTTGAAGGCTGTGGTGGCCATGCGACGGATGCGCGCCGTCAGAGGCTTAGAGATCGGGGCCGGGACGACGAAATCAACGTGGCCCGTGCCCGCGTATTTCTCCGTGTAGTCCAGGAACCGCGCGGCCTCCGTATGGATGACGTATTCGCCCGGAAGGCTCGCCTCCGGCTCGTCGTTGCCGAGGACTGCGCATTCTATCTCGCGCGCATCGACTCCTTCCTCGACGATTATCTTTCGATCATAACGGGCCGCCAGGTTGATCGCCTCTTCAAGCGAGCGCCTATCGACTGCTTTCGAGATGCCGACCGAGGAGCCCAGATTGGCCGGTTTGACGAAGCAGGGGAATCCTAGCTGGCGCGCGACGCGGCGCAAGAGCTTCGAGGGCTCGCGCTCCCACTGCGAGCGCAGGAACCAGGTGTAGTCGCACATCGGAAGCCCAGCGTCGCGAAAGAGCGCCTTCATCGTCACCTTGTCCATGCCGCAGGAGGAAGCTAGCACGCCGCAGCCGACATAGGCCACGCCCGCCATCTCCAACAATCCTTGAATCGTCCCGTCCTCGCCGTAGGTTCCGTGCAGCACGGGAAAGACCACGTCCAAAGGTTGAGAGGGCTGCCCCCCGGACTCGTCGTCCAGTGTCGTGAGGCCGCTCCTCGAAGGATCGCCGATGATGGCTACGGACTCACCCGCCGACTCCATGACGCTCTCAGGCACGCGACGGGTCAAGTCTTCGGGCAGAAGCCTGGCCGCGTCTGCGGGCGCGAGCCACTTCCCTTCCTTGTTGATCGCGATGGGGACGACCAAGTACTTGTCCGTGTCCATCGCCTCGATCACTGAGCGCGCCGACTTGAGAGAGATTTCGTGCTCGCCCGAACGCCCGCCGAATATGACACCCACTCGCAGCTTCTTCGCCATAGCTTTAAATCCCGTCTCCTGAACTCACTGGAAGTCCCATGCTCCCCGGCCGCTCAACCTTCCTCGACCGGGGGCATGGGACTTCCAAGAGACCCTGGGCCCATCTTAGAGAATAGTCTTGCCCAGCGCCGACAAGATCAATTCGACGCCCAGCTCGGCCGTGCGGTTATTGACATCGAGCGCCGTGTTGATTTCCACCACTTCGAGCGAGCGCATCCCGCCCCGTTCGGCTATCTTCTCCATCGCCAGATGCGACTCGCGATAGGTCAGCCCGCCGCGCACGACCGTGCCGGAGCCGGGCGCGTCGCCCGGGTCTAAGGCGTCAACGTCGAGCGTGACGCAGTAGCCGGCGGGCGCACGTGAAGCTATCTCGATGGCTTCGTCCATGCACGCGCTCATCCCGCGCTCGTCTATCTCGCGCATGGTGAAGAAGCGCATCCCGAGCCGTCCTATCAATTCGCGCTCGCCCTGATCTACGTCGCGCGCTCCGATGTGCGCGCAGTAACGCGGCTCAAGCTTGGGAGCAAAGCCCGCGACGTGGGTCAGCTCACGCGCCCCGTAGCCCAGGAGCGCAGCCAGCGGCATCCCGTGAATGTTGCCCGAAGGAGTCGTCTCGGGCGTGTTCATGTCCGCGTGCGCGTCGAACCAGATGAGGCCCAGGGCTTCATTGCGCTCCCTGTAGAAGGAGGCGACCCCGGCGATGGAGCCGATGGCTATGGAATGATCGCCGCCGAGCACTACGGGCAGCTCGCCCGACGAGAGGATGCCGCGCACTTCGACGGCCAGCTCTTCGCAGGCGCGGCTGATCTCGGGTAAATATTTGAGCTTGTCCGAGGGTTCCGCCGTGTGAACCGGACGGGCCACGCGCAGGTCGCCGAGGTCGCGCACTTCATAGCCCAGTTGGGCCACGCGCTGGTTGAGACGCGCGACGCGCATCGCCGCCGGGCCAATATCAACTCCGGCCGCGCCTGCGCCGAAGCCGAGCGGCACTCCGAGGATGCTCACGCGTCGCCCCTGGCCCGGACGATTGGGCAAAGGCGTGGGCGCTTGCGGCTCTACCAAAACCTCGTTCATAAAACAGACTCTCTCGTCGGAAGCGTCCTCGCTTAGCCTCCGAGGTTGATGTTAAAGCCGCTGCCGCCGCCCCCTTGCGAGGGGAAGAAGGGCTTCAGCAGCGAGGCGAAAGCCTGTAGGTTGCGCGTCTGTATCAGAATCTCGCCTGGGCCCACGAACTCCGCGACGATGCCTTCGCCGCTCATCATGCTGCGGAAGAAGCCTGCGGCGGCCTTGCGCAGAGTGTACTGCGTCGTTCCCTCCCAGGCGACCAGGTGGCCTGTGTCCACCACGTAACGCTCGCCCGGCTGAAGCTGCTTGCGATGAATCGCGCCGAAGGACGAGACCAGGAGCAGGCCCGTCCCCGTCACCTGCAAGACAAACAATCCCTCGCCGCTGAAGAAGGTCTTCGCGCCGCCCCATTTAGTGTCCACCGTCAGGCTCGCATCGCCCGCCAGGTATGAGCTTGACTGGACGAAGAACTGCTGATTGTTCATCTCAAGCGCGGCGATGTCGCCGGGAGCGCCGGGCGCGAAAGTGACTTCGCCCGCGCCGCCGCGCGCCGTGAAGGTCGAGACGAAAGCTGACTCTCCGCCCGCCGCACGCTTGAGCGCGCCGAAGAGCCCGCCCTTCATCTGCGACTGCAACTCCACGTTGGCCGACATCGAGACCATCGCGCCCGCTTCCGCGAGGATGGACTGCTCCGATTGCAGGCGGACAATCGCCAGCGAGAAGGCCGGCTGATGCAGCACCTCGTAGCTGTAGCCGCGTCCCTGCCCGCGCGCGTCCTCGTCAATACGGATGCCGCCGCCCGGCCCACCATAACCTTGCTGCGGCGCGCTCTGAGCCGGTTGTGCGCCGGCCGTCAAGCGGTAGCCGCAGCCGCCGCAAAATTGTGCGTTCGGAAGAAGTGATGCCCCGCACTGAGGACAATTCATACTCAGACTCCTTTGGCCTTCTCAAAGATGATTTGGACGGCCTCTTCCGGCGTCCGGGCGAAATCCAGATAGCTCACGTCCTGCTCGCTCACGACCAGATATTTGCGCCAGGCTTCGACGAGCGGCGGCCAGCAGGAGCCCAAAAGCACCAAGGGGTGCGGCTCTATGACGCGCGTTTGAATCTTATTCCAGACCAGCGAGACTTCCGTGACCGTGCCCATCCCGCCGCGCAGGGCTATGAAGCCCACGGAGCGCGTGATGAGCCGCTGCAAACGCTCGTAGAAGTGCGGTGTCGCCACCTTGTCCGTCAGGTAGCGATTCGGCTCGGCCTGGAACTGGTTCATCACGATGCCTAAGACCCGTCCGCCCTTTTCGCGCGCGCCGCGCGAGGCCGCCTCCATCACGCCCAGGTAGCCGCCCGTGCAGATGGTATAACCGGCCTCGGCCAGAAGCTCTCCGACCCGTCGCGCCTGCGCGTACTCCTCGCAGCTCTGGTCGCATTTCGAGCCGCCGAAGATAGTCACAATCCGTTCTTGCATCTCGCTCATAGTTTTATCAGAAGGCCACAATAGTAGTACTTTAAGGTTTGAGGCGATAGAGCATGCGTGGAAACGGAATCGTTTCGCGGATATGCTCGATGCCGCACATCCAGGCGGTGCAACGCTCTATGCCCATCCCGAAGCCAGCGTGCGGCACGCTGCCGTAACGGCGCAAGTCCAAGTACCAATCGAAAGCCTCTTCGGGAAGATGATGCAAGGCTATCTGCTCGCGCAGGAATTCCAGGGAGGTGGCGCGCTCGCCTCCGCCGATCACTTCGCCGTACCCTTCCGGCGCGAGCACGTCAACGCCTAAGGCCAGCTCCGGCCGCTCGGGGTCACGCGCCATGTAAAAGGCTTTGACCGCCGCCGGGTAATGATGAACCATCACGGGCCGGTCGAATTTCGACGAGATATAGGTCTCGTCCGGCGCGCCGAAATCGCCGCCCCATTCAAAGCGCGTCTCAAGCTCGCCCCGCTCGTGCCCTTCGTGCAGTATCCGTACGGCCTCGTCATAATGGAGTCTGGGAAAAGGCGGCACAATCGCTTCCAGCTTCGTGGCGTCGCGCTCAAGCACCTTCAGCTCTTCCGTGCGCTCTTCCAGAACGCGCGCGGCAATCGCCGCGAGGAAACGCTCGGCCAAACGCATCACGTCCTCAAGCGTGGCGTAAGCCATCTCGGGCTCGACCATCCAGAACTCCGTCAGGTGGCGGCGCGTCTTGGATTTCTCGGCGCGAAAGGTTGGCCCAAAGCAGTAGACCTTGCCGAAGGCCGCGGCCGTCGCTTCGCTGTAGAGTTGGCCCGATTGCGTCAGGTAGGCTTTCTCGTCCTCGAAGTAATCAACCTCGAAAAGCGTCGTCGTGCCCTCGCAGGCGGCGGGCGTGAAGATCGGCGCATCGGCCAGGGTGAAGCCGTCCGAGTCCAGAAAATCGCGCACCGCTTTGACGACCGTGTGGCGGACTTTGAGTATCGCGTGCTGACGACGAGAGCGCAGCCACAGGTGACGGTGATCCATCAGGAACTCTGTGCCGTGCTCCTTGGGCGTGATCGGGTAGTCATGCGCCGCCTGCACCACTTCGGCGTCGGTCACGTCCAGCTCGTAGCCGCCGGGCGCTCGCTCGTCCGCGCGCACAGTGCCGCGCAAGACCAGCGCAGATTCCTGGCCCAAACCCTTGAGCTGCTCCCAGACCTCGGGCGCAACAGCCTTTTTGAGGACGACGCCCTGAACGATGCCTGTTCCGTCTCTGAGCTGTGGGAAGAGGATTTTACCGCTTGAGCGCAGGTTGTAGAGCCACCCTTTGAGCGTCACTTCCTGGCCGACGTGTTGGGCCAATTGGTTAATGTAAGTTTGCTCCATAAAATTTTCGGATAACGTTTTCAGATAACCCCGCCCTTAATGATCGTAAGTGATCTCGTCGTCGAGGCGCGCACTTATCTCGCGCCGCAGGGCCAGAAAGCGTCCGAGCCATTCGGCCGCCTGCTGCACGATCAGAAACGTCGGGCGGATGAACTGCGCGTAAGTCTGCCCGCGCCCGCACACGGCCGTCTGATAGGAGAAAGTGCCGATGGCCTTCAAGCCGCGCTGCACTGTCATCAAGCGAAACTCGCGTGCGAACTCGTCCGGGTCAATGGCGTCCAGGCCCAGCTTGCGCCGCTCTTCCAGAAAGAAGAGGCGGTGCGCGCGGACTTCCGCGAGCGAAGGAAGCTCTGGCTGCCTGTCGAGCAGGAGCGAGACCAGATCGTAGCTCGCCGGGCCCATACGCGCGTCCTGGTGATCGACTATGCGCAGGCGGTTGCGCGAGTCGACGATCAGATTAGAGGCGTGGTAATCGCGGTGACAGAGAAAGCGGGGGCGAGCTGAAAGCTCCGCCGCGATGTCGTTCAACTCGGCCTTCAGCTCGGCGGCAGTCCCATGCGAGAGCTGCTCTCGGCGCAGGCTCCCGAAAAAATGTTCGAGAAAGAAGCCCAGCTCCCAGGCGAGCTTAGCTTCATCGAAAGCCAGGCGCGAGGCGATAGAGTTCATCTCGTAAGCCTTCTGCGTGGCCGCCTGTATTTGCGCGATCAACCCTATGGCCTGTTCCTTATACTCGTCCGCATCCTCTTCCGAGACGGATTCGTAGACGAGGCGCAGTTGACGGTCTCCCAAATCCTCCTGCACGATAATTCCGCGCGCGGCGTCTACGTCGTAGATTTCCGGGACGGGCAGTTGGGCCGCCGTGAACAGTCGCGTGATGTCCAGGAAAGGATGAAAGTCTGGGTCGAACGGCTCCGGATAGACGGCGGCGATGGCCGTCCGGCGCTTCCACGGGATACGAAAGTACTCGCGGGTCGAAGCGTCCGGCGTCAGCGCCAACACGTCCTCTTCCCTCTCAACGTCGTGGCCCGCCTTCAGGTAATTGACGAGCCGCTCGCGGGCAGACGAATCGAATGCATTGGAGGTGATCGGAGAAGCTGGGCTCATGCGACGCGACGCAGTCGAAGTAGTAGGCTCTGCCACAGGCGCTTTCTAACCGTGCGGCGGGATTTTCGACGGTCTCCTTCTTACTTTCCCGCAACGTTTCGGTGTTCCTTCAGGGTTCCCGGATTGTATCATTGCCGTAGCGGCACGACAAAGTTATCTCCCCGAAATTCACCTTTGAGCGCCTTGGCGGGCGGCTCGCGATCCAGGACTAGGTCGGCGCGCACGACCGCCGCGTCCTCTATGACCTCGCCACGCGGGACTCTCACGCCGTCGCCGAGGACGGCTCGACGAACGCGCGCCCCCCCTTCGACCCTCACCTCGTTCCAGAGCAGAGAGTCGCGCACCTCAGCCTCATCCGAGACGACGCACCCTTCGGCCAAGTCCGTGTCACGTCCGCTCTCTTTGAGCAGGGCGAGGCTGATCTCAAGATAGCGCCCGATGGTTGATAGCTCGTACCAGCGCCCCTCGGCCACGTGGGCCAGGATCGACTCGCCCGCACGGATGGCCTGCGGGTACACGTCCGTCGTTGAATGAGAGAAGACGCCGCGCGGGATGTGGGAGAAGATGCGCGGCTCAAGGATTTGAATCCCCGTGAACATCAAGGGCACATCGCCTTCGGGGGCGTTATCGGACTCGGGCATGCCGCCGAAGCCTGTGACTAAACGGTCGCGCGTCTCGACCACGCTGAAGCGCTCGCGCAAGGGGTTCGGGCGCAGGACGAGCGTCGCCAGAGCGCCGGAGCTTTTGTGCGCGGCAAGGGCTTCCGTGAGGTCTATGTCTGTCACGATCTTGCCGTTGATGACGACGAAGGTGTCGCCTTCGAGCAGGTGGCGCGCGTTATCGAGCGCCCCGCTCGTGCCCAGGATGACTGGCTCTTCTACGTACTCAAGGCGCACGCCGAAGCGGCTCCCGTCGCCGAGCGAAGCCCTCACAGACTCCGGCCTGTGATGCAGGTTCACGACTACGTCACGGAAGCCATGCCGGGCGAGGTACTCCGCGACGTAGCCTACGAGCGGGCGGCCCAGGAAAGGGATCGCCGGTTTCGTCCTGTCCTCAGTCAAAGGCCAGAGCCGCGTCCCGTAGCCTGCGGCCAGTATCATTGCCCTCATACAATTTGCCCCTCAAGATGGAATCGCATCTTCAATGCCATTTTATACATCTGTGTTGATCGGTGTCACACCGTCCGCTTGAGTCTAGCTTTCGAGGACAGTACACTCCAAAACCTTATGCCAAGACCGATAATCTTTCTGGCCCTCCTGGCCCTTCCCTTCATCCTTGCAGCCGACGCCAAAGCCGACCCGCTCACTTTTGCCAACGTCTTTGCCGCGCAACCGTCATCAACCAATCCATCGCAGCTTGTCAAAACCGACCTCTTCGCGAATCCCGGCGCAACTTTGACGAACGGCACACACGTTACTTTCTTCATTGACGTGTCGGGAACTCTGCCGCAGGGAGCAACAGACATCTTACGCCTGACATTCGTCCAGGCCGGGAGCCCAACGGTCGTGCAGGAATTCTCGATTCCCTTCGCAGGCACTATCCCTCCGCCCTTCGTTCTCGTCACAGGGCATGACTTTCCCACCTACTACAATCCAGTCCCGGTAGAGTTGACCGTAGACCTTTTAAGCAGCGCGCAGGACTTCGTCATTCCCGGTGGGCCCAACGCCGGACGGCGCGTCAACTCCTTCACCTACACCTTCAACGTCGTGCAGCCCGTGCCGGAGCCTGCAACTCTCATACTTTTGGGAACGGGGCTGGCGAGCCTCGTCGCAGGCTCAAGCCGGCGGCGCAGGGCTGGCCGGAAGAGAGAAGACTTAAACGGGTCAGAGAAACTCCGGAAGATGATTTGAAGTTCAGGAAGCCTGCGAAGCGTCGCGCATCACCAGGTCGAAGGTGCCGGGCGCGACCTTGCGAAAGCGGCCGTTGCGATTGAGCGAGACGGCTATGCTGATGGTCGGATTGTGTCCCGTGAAATTGAAGCCGCCTTCGAGCAGGCGATTGTAGATTTCGTTGACGTGCAGGGGCTCGCCCGCTTCCCTCAGGAGCATGGTGGTCGCCTGCGGGATGGTGCGATCCATAAATCTATCGCTCTTGATCTCGATGTCGGAACGCACGGGCGGGATGTGATGGCGCGGCGCGGCCGGGCGCGGGACATAAGAGTTCTTGGCCGCGTCCTGTCGCATGGCGGCTTCAAGCTCGGCGTCCGTGGGCGCTGACGGCGGCGCGGTGCTCGCGCTCAGAACGTTCGAGAGCAGGCGAAAGATGGCCGCTTCGGTCTGGCTGGCGAGCGTATCCATCTCGGCCAGCTCGGCCCGCACCGTTTCGGCCTCCGCTTCCAGCTCGGTGAGCCGCGCGGCAAGGCGTGCCCGCGCAGCACGCGACTGGCGTAAGCTCTGTTCGAGCGTCGAGATCAGATTTTCGTTAGGCATGGTTTCCTTATCGCCTCACTTGTCCCGCTCAATGATGTAGGTCGGGATGGAGTAGAGAGCGTCCAGGTATTTCGAGCCGGGCACGGAGTCGAGGGCGCTGCGGGCCGCCTCGGCGTATTCGTAAGCGCGCTCGCGCGCTCGCTCAAGCGCACCGGCTCGCTCGACCGCCGCGAGCAGCGACTCGCGCTCCACCTTCCTGTAATTGCCTTCCAGCATGATCGTCTGTACATTTGTGCGCCACGAAGGATTGCTCTCCAAAAGGTAGATCAATGGCAGCGTCAGCTTGCCTTCCAGCAGGTCAACGCCCGCAGGTTTCCCTAAGGTCTCGCCCGTCGTCGTGAAGTCGAGCAGGTCGTCCACGAGCTGAAAGGCCGTGCCGAGGCTCATGCCGTACTCCCTGAGCGCGCTCTGCCGTGCAGGTTCGGCCCCGCCCAGTATCGCCCCTATCTCGCAACACGCGCTGAAGAGATAGGCCGTCTTACGCTGAAGGATGTCGAGGTACTGCTCTTCCGAGACATCCGTGCGGCCCAGGAGCGTCAGTTGTAGCAGCTCCCCTTCGGTCATCTTGCGCGTCACGGCCGTCAGAATATCCAGTATCGGCAGCGAACGCTCTTGGAGGCTGGTCTCGAAGGCAGACATGTAGAGCCAGTCGCCCATCAACACGGCCGTCTGGTTGCCGAAGCGTGAATTGATCGAAGGGCGGTTACGGCGCGTCTCGGCATTATCAATAATATCGTCGTGCACCAAAGTCGCCGTGTGCAGGAATTCCATCACGGCCGCCATCCGCACACAGTTCGAGCGCGAGGCGTCGCCGCCCACACAGTAGGCCGAGAGCAGAGTCAGCGCGGGCCGCACACGCTTCCCGCCCGAGGCGCGCAGATAGTCGCCCAGGTAGGCTATGACCTGAATATTGGAGCGCGCCTGCCGTTCGTACTCGGCTTCGACCAGCGCCAGCTCGTGAGCGATGAGACTGAAGATGCGCCGCGCCGAGACCTCAGTCTCTTCGATGGCGGCCGTGTTACCCGAAGTAAACATAGTATGGTCGTCAGATGCCCGATGCCTTGATGGTCACATAGTTGACATCCGGCATCTGCTTTTTCAGTTAGTGCGATAATTGGTGAACTGCATGTCTATGCCGAAATCGTGCCCCTTGAGGCTCGCGATCACGTCCTGCAAAGTATCGCGGTCGCGCCCCGTCACCCTGACCACGTCGCCCTGAATCGCGCTCTGGACTTTGGCCTTCGTATCTTTGATGAACTTGACTATCTCTTTGGCCTTCTCCTGCGGGATGCCCTGTTGAATCTGGACTCTCTGGCGGACTGTGCCGCCCGCCGCCGGTTCCACTTTGCCGTAGCTGAGAGCCTTCAAGGGCACACCTCGCCGCACTAGCTTCTGCTGAAGGATGTCGTTCATGTTCCTGAGCCGCGTCTCGTCTTCGGCTACGAGGACAAGCTCTTTATCTTCGAGGGCGACGGAAGCCTGGCTGCCCTTGAAATCGAAGCGCTGGCGGACTTCCTTCAAGGTTTGATTGATGGCGTTATTGATCTCCGCATGATCTACCTGCGAGACGATGTCGAATGAGTTCTGCTGAGCCATAAAAGATGTCCGAAAGCCCCTTCCCCCCTCTTCTCGCGCCGGGAATGTCCAGCGCGCGAGCATAACATCAAACACACCAGCGATGAAAGTTTAATGTACGACCGAAGCCCTAACCTTGCAGGCCGCTCGACAATTCAAGTTTGAAGAAGCGCGCGAAATTCTCCGCAGTCAAGCGCCCCATTTCGGCCGTCTCCATGCCGTGAAGCGAGGCGAGGCAGGCGGCGACCTCTACGACGCGGGCCGGTTCGTTGCGCCGCCCGCGAAACGGCACGGGCGTCAGGTACGGGCAATCCGTCTCGACGAGCAGCCTTTCGCGGGGGACGTTACGCGCCACCTCTCGCAAGTCTTCGGCCTTCTTAAAGGTCACATTGCCCGCAAACGAGATCATAAAGCCAAGCTCAAGCACTCTCTCGGCCATCCGAAGCGTGCCGCCGAAGCAGTGCATAATCCCGCCCTGCTCACTTTGGGCCCACTCTTCACTGAGGATTGTGACCGTGTCTTCGTCCGCCTCGCGCGAGTGTATGATGACGGGCAAGCCCTCCGCGCGCGCCATGCGCAATTGATCTCGAAAGACGCGGCGCTGCACGTCGCGCGGCGAATGGTCGTAATGATAGTCGAGCCCGATCTCTCCCCAGGCGACGACGCGCTTGCTCTCTCTGACAAGCCGTTGCAGGCGCGCGGCGGCCGACTCGTCAAACAACTTTGCGTCGTGGGGATGGACGCCGACGGCAGCATAGACTCCCTCGAACTGCTCGGCCACTCGGACGGCGCGCTCAAGTGTGCCGCTTTCGGGCTCGCCCGTCCCGACATTGAGGATGGCCAGCACTCCGGCCGCGCGCGCACGCTCCAAGACCTCTGCACGATCCGAGTCGTACTCCTCGCCGTCTATGTGCGCGTGCGAATCTACAAACATCGGTCAGCTTAGGAGTGCTCAAGCGAAGCTTCTTGCGTGAAATTCAGCTCGACTCCGACGCCCGCCGGGTCGCGGATAAAGACCTGTACCTGCGTGGGCCCATCGGCTACTCTAAAAGGTATGCGCAAGCGTTCGAGGCGTTCAACGAAGCCGGAGAGCCCCTTGCAGGTGAAAGCTATGTGATCTACGAAAGAGGTCAGGGAGTCGGCCCGCTCTTCCGATTCATCGCAAATGGTCAGATGAACTATCGGCAGGTGTCCGGCGTAGAGCCAGAATCCGTCTCGCATAAAGTTGGGCCTCGCTCCCACCTCAAGACCCAGCACCTCAACGTAAAAATCCTTGACCCTCTCAAGCAGAGCGCGCGGGGCCGTGATATTGAAGTGGTTCAGGCCGACTGTCTGCATGGCTCTTCAACTCCTTCGCAGCACGCGCTCGGGCTCCTTACGCTTCACTTCAGGCGCGCGCCGTTCGGCACATCTTCGGTGAAGGTGGCGATGACGGGCTTACCTTCTGCGCCAATGGAGGCGGCCAGGATCATGCCCTGCGATTCGTAGCCGCGAAGCTTGCGCGGCTTCAGATTAGCCACCACTATGACCTTGCGCCCGATCATCTTCTCCGGCTCGTAGTGCTCCGCGATTCCGGCGAGTATCTGGCGCGGCGATGCTTCGCCCAAGTCAACTGTAAAGCGCAGGAGTTTATCGGACTTCGGCACGCGCTCGGCCGTTAAGATTTCGCCGACGCGCAGCTCTACGCGGGCGAAGTCGCCGATCTCGATCAAGCTCGCCAAGCCTTCCGCCTGCCCGGCCTCCGCAGCCTGCCCACCCTGCCCAATTTGTGCGCCTGCGACCGCATCGGCTTCGGTTGCGCCCTGCATCGGCGGCACTGGTTGTAGATGTTCGCTCTGCGGGACTGGTCTCACGGCATCGGCCTCGGTCGCGTGCGTGCCCTGCTGCTGTGGGGGCTGTTCCTTCTCTATCTCTGCCATGATTTTCGCCTTATCTATGCGCGGGAAGAGCGGCGCGATTTCGCCGATGCGGGTTCCCGCCTGAAGTGTTCCCCAGGTCAGAAGGGCCGGGTCTAGTCCTTCGACCCTTTCTGTGAGCCCGAGCTGAGAGAAAATCTTCGCCGTCGTCTCAGGCATCACCGGATGCAGCAGCACGGCGAGCCAGCGCAACGCTTCGGCCGCGCGATACAGCACGGCGTTGAGCGTCTGGCGCTGTCCCTCCTGTTTGGCCAGCTCCCAGGGCTTCGCCTCCGTGATGGTCTTGTCCACGCGCTCGATGATGGCCCAGGCGGATTCGAGCGCGCGGCTGAAAGCATAATCGTCAAACTGCAAGACGAACTGATCGCGCGCGCGCTCAAGGACTGAGGCCAGGGCCATCGGGTCTGGGTCAACGCTCGCGCGCTTGGCCGCCAGGTACTTGTCCTCGTCTATCACGGGCGGCGGAACCAGGCCGTCCGAGTAGCGATGAATCATGGTCAGCGTGCGCGCGGCCAGGTTGCCGAGCCCGTTCGCCAGGTCGCCGTTGACGCGCTCGACCAGCGTCTCGTAGCCGAACTTCCCGTCCTGCCCGAAGTTCATCTCTCGCAGGCAGAAGTAGCGCACCATGTCGTTCGAGAAGTGACGCCGCAGCACTTCCAGGTCAATCGTATTACCCAGGGTCTTAGACATCTTGCGCCCCCGTGGGTCAAGCCACATGCCGTGCGCGAAGACCATGCGCGGCGGCTCAAGCCCGGCGGCGAGGAGAAAGGCTGGCCAGAAGACCGCGTGATGGAGCAGTATGTCTTTGCCGATCAGGTGCTCGGCCGGCCAGAACTTCTCGAACTGGCGCGCACGCTCAGGGTCTTGACTGCCGAAGCCTATGGCCGTGATGTAGTTGGGCAGCGCGTCGAACCAGACCCAGATCGTATGCTCCTCGTCGCCGGGCACGGGTATGGCCCAACTGACGGAAGATTTCAAACGGCTGAGCGCGAGGTCTTGCAGGCCGCCGCGCACGAAGCTCAAGACTTCGTTTCGGCGCGACTCGGGCCGCACAAAACGGGGCCGCGATTCGTAAAGCTCCGTGAGGCGCTCGCCGTAATCCGAAAGACGGAAGAAGTAGCTCTCTTCTGAAACGCGGTCGAGCGGGATGAGGTGCTCGGCGCAGCGCGGCGCATCGCCTTCGCGCTCCGGCTTCAGGTACTCGTCCTCTGTCTTGAAGGTCGCGCAGGAGGGACAGAACCATCCCTCGTAATGGCCCTTGTAAATGGGCTCGCGCCCCTTGGGCGTGCGTGATCGGGCGACGCGCCGCCACAGCTCGCTCACCCCCTCGTAATGGAACGGCTCGGTCGTCCGCATAAAGATGTCGTAGCCGCCGTGCTCCGTATCCAATCCGAAGCGGCCGAATATCCTCTTGTACTCCGAGACGATCTCGTCCGTGTGCTCTCGGGGCGTGCGGCCACGGCGCGCGGCGACGCGCTGTATGTTGATGCCGTGCTCGTCCGTGCCGGTCAGGAAAAAGGTCTCGTAGCCGCGCTGCCGTTTATAGCGCGTCATGGCGTCGGCGACGATGGTCGTGTACAGGCTGCCCAGGTGCGGAAGACTGTTCGCATAATAGATGGGCGTGGTGATGTAGAAACTCTTCATGTGTACGAAAGCTTTCGGGTCGTTTGACTACTTCCCTCTATTGGGCTGGGCGCGGGCGAATTCGTCGTTCGGGTTAAAGCGCGGAAGCTCCGTCTGGTCGGCTATGCGACGGCCGATCTCAAGCGCCAGCTCCGTCTCCTGCACCATGCCGCGAAAGTCCCAGGAGTCGTTGTACTCGTCCGACGGCTGGTGATAGTTGGCAGTGTTGTAGGCGCGGAACTTCTCCTCGCCCCAGCCCTTCGGACGGCCGACGTAATCCGCGCCCTCCTTCAGGCTGATCGAAGGCACGCCCACACGGGCGAACGGGAAATGGTCGGAGCGATAGAAGGAGCCCTGCTCGGGCCTGGGGTCTGGCGCTACCCTCAGGCCACGGTCGCGGGCGACAGCCTGCACGACCGCTTCGAGCGAGGAGCGGTCTGCGCCGAGCGGCACGAAATCATGCGTCGGCCCGAGGATGTTCATCGAGTCCAGGTTGACATTGGCGGCGGTCTTCGCAAGCGGGACGAGCGGGTGCGTCGCGTACCATTCGGAGCCGAGGAGGCCCTGCTCTTCCGCCGTCGGTATCAGGAACATGATCGAGCGGCGCGGCCGCTCAGCTTGCGGCATCTTCATAATGCTACGGGCGATGGCGATCATCGCGGCCACGCCCGTAGCATTATCGAGCGCGCCGTTATAGATCGTGTCGCCCTGCTTATTCGGCGCGCCTATCCCTAAGTGATCCCAGTGCGCGGAGAAGATCACGTACTCGTCGCGCAGGCGCGGGTCGCGCCCCTCGATAGTGGCCACGACGTTGGGCGAGACGATGCGCTTCAGCTCGCTCTTGATGTCTATCGAGGCTTTGAGATTGAGCTTGACGGGTTGAAACTCACGGGTCGCGGCCTGCCGGCGGAGCGCCTCCAAATCCTGCCCGGCCAGTCGCATCAATCGGCCCGCAGCATCATTCGTCATCCACGCGCGCAGCTTAAGGAAAGGAGTCTGCGAGTTGGCCTCGCGCGCGATGTCATAGCGCCAGGAGCCGTTCGACGTACGCACGACGCTCCACGGATAGCCGGCCGACTCGTCCGTGTGCAGCAGGATTGCGCCGGCCGCGCCGCGCCGCGCAGCCTCTTCGTACTTGTACGTCCAGCGCCCGTAGTAGGTCAGCGCGCGAGCGCCGAAGAGATTCGGCTCAGAAGCAGTCGCGGGCGGGTCGTTGACGAGCATGACCAGAATCTTGCCCCGGTAATCGGCCGCCTCGCCCTTGTAATCGTTCCACCGCTGCTCGGGCGATTCAATCCCGTAGCCGACAAACACCAGGTCTGCGTCCACAGAGACCTCTTCGGTCTGCGCGCCCGTGAAGGAGACGAAATCATCCGCGAACTTGAAGCTCTCTTTCTTGCCGCCGCCCGAGACCGTGAGCGTCGGTTTGGGATTAGCGTTGACGCCGACGAGCGAGACGGGTTGAAAGAAACTCCCTCCGGGCCCAGCGCCCTTGAGGCCGAGAGCCTCGAACTGCGCGGCGATATACTTGGCCGCCAGGTCGCCGCCGCGCGTTCCGGGCCCGCGCCCTTCCAGGAGGTCGTCTGACAGATATTTAATGTGCGCGCGCAGGGTATTCTCGTCGATCACGGTCGCGGCTGTGCTGGCCGTAGATGTGCCGCTATTGCCGCTGCTGCGCGCCCCTCCCCTGTTTCGACGCTGCGGCGTGACGCTCGCGGCCAGGCTCACAATCAACAATGCTGCGACGATGAAGTTCTTCAATAGCCTTGTCCTCTTCATAAAGCCTCCAATTCCTTAGTGATTTCCCTTTATCAGCGCCATAGCCTCGGCGCGTGTCCTCGGGTCTCTGCGAAAACCTCCGAGGACGGCCGACGTGACCGTCAAAGCGCCGGGCTTCTTCACTCCCCTCAAGGTCATGCAGGTGTGCTCGGCCTCGATGACGACCATCACGCCGAGCGGCTTCAAGCCTTCGTAGAGCGTGTCGGCGATCTCCTGCGTCAGGCGCTCCTGCACCTGCAAGCGGCGCGCGAAGGCTTCGGCCAGGCGCGCGAGCTTAGACAATCCCAGGATGCGCCCGTTCTTAGGAATGTAGGCGATGTGGCATTTGCCGACGAAGGGCGCTAAGTGATGCTCGCAGATCGAAGCCAGGTGAATGTCCTTGAGGATGACCATCTCTTCGTGCGTGTCGCCGGGCAGCGGGACGACCAGCTCGCGCGGGTCTTCGCGCATCCCCGAAGTCAGCTCGCCATACATCTGCGCGACGCGCTCGGGCGTACGCTGTAGGCCAGGCCTTTCCGGGTCTTCGCCGATGCCTTCGAGAATCAAGCGGACTCCGCGCGCTATCTTCTCAAGGTCAACGTCCGCCCGGCCCTGCTCCGAAACCTCTCGACCCTTCTCTTCGACGGGCGCAGAATTCCTGCTCATCTTTTGATTCCCTCTTGCTTGAGCTTACTTCCACAGAAACCCGACGCCGGCCGTGTAGACGAAGATGGAAGTAATGATTAGAGCCGCGACCCATGCCAGGGCCGCCTCCAAAGTATCATAATCGGCCGCGTCCTCTTCCCTTTCGGCAGCAAGCTTCAGCCACCACGGCCTGTATCTCCGGCGAAAACCTTTATTGAGAACTCTGAGCCAGCAGAAGGCCAGGAGCGGAAGTATAATTAAGAGAGCGACTGCTTGCAGCATCACTCAAGCCTCCCCGACCGTCTTGCTCTCAGCGTCAAAGCTCTCTTTCGCCCTCGCGCCGCGCGCGATAAGCCTCAAGCGCAGCCGCTTCGACCACCTGCAAAGCCACGCCTGCCTCAAGCGCGGCCGCGCGGCACTGCTCGTATTCCGGCATCTCCTTCAGCACTCGCCCGCCGTAGCGCGCCACTTTAACCTCGACGGGGCCGTAGACGGTTTCCACACGCACACTCTCGCGCTCAAGCGCGCGGCGCAAGACCTCGTAGCTGCGCACGCCCAGCGTCGTCGTCTCCCGAAAGAGCAGCTCGCACATCCTTTCGCGGTCGGAAGGATGACAGAGAAGCTGTACGAGCACGCCGGGCCTGCTCTTCTTCATCTGTACGGGCGTCAAGAAGCAGTCGAGCGCCCCCAGCTCAAGCGCCCGCTCCATGACGTAGCCGAAAAGTTGCGGCGACATGTCGTCTATGTTCGATTCGATCATCAGCAGCCGCTCGTCACTACCATGCGAGCCGAGTGGGCCCACCTGGCCCACAGCTTCCTCTTCCATCTCGCCCACGATCAACCGGAGCACGTTCGGAAAGTCCTTGTACTCGCGCCCGCCAGCGCCGTAGCCCGCGCCCTCGACCCTCATCCTCGGCAGCGGGCCGTAGCGTCCTTCGACGACCGTGCTGATGATGGCCGCGCCCGTGGGCGTCAACAACTCGCCCTCGATCTCCGTCGAATAGACGGGCGCATCTTTGAGCAGCTCCGTGACGGCCGGGGGCGGCACGGGGAAGCGCCCGTGGGCCATCGTGACCATGCCGCTGCCGACGTGAAGCGGCGAAGAGACGAAACGCTCCACGCCGAGAAGCTCAAAGCCTATGCACGCGCCGACGACATCAATGATGGCGTCGAGCGCACCGACTTCATGAAAGTGTATGCGCTCGACCGGCAGGTTATGGACGCGCGCCTCCGCCTCGGCCAGCCGGGAAAAGATAGTGGCCGCGCGCTCCTTGACCCCCTCGCTCAAACGCGAGCCGTGGATGATCTTCAGGATGCCGGAGAGATGACGATGCGCGCTCTCCTCTTCCGTCCTGACGTGCGCGCGCCTGGCGCTGAGACCCGAGCGATCAACCGTCGTGAACTCCACTTCGTAGCCCGAGACGCCGAGCAGCGCAAGCTGCTCTGTGAGGCGCTTGTGGTCAACGCCCGCGCCGACCAGCGCGCCGAGAATCATGTCCCCGCTCGCGCCCGCGAAACAATCGAAGTAGAGAGTCCTCATAGCGCCTCGAACAAGGGCAGAACCTCGCCCGCTCGCCCCTCTATACGCTCGTCGCAGAGGCTTGAGAGCGGCGTGCTTTCAGGGTTGATCTCGACTATGTATGCGCCCGCGTCGCGCGCCACCTCGGGCAAAGCTGCCGCCGGGTAGACGACAGCCGAAGTGCCGACGACGAAACACAGCTCGCACTCGCTGGCTTTCACGACGGCCCGCTCGAACGGCGCTGCCGGTATCAGCTCTCCAAAGAGCACCACGTCGGGCCGCAGGGCATCTCCGCACACGCCGCAGGCGCGCTCGCTCGTCTCGACGCCCGCCTTGTCGCGCAGGTCTTCGCGCGCGCCGCAGGTCACACAGCGCGCGCGCCAGATATTACCGTGCAGCTCTACCACGTCACGCGAGCCTGCGGCCTGGTGCAGGCCGTCTATATTTTGTGTGACGAGCAGGAAATCATGAAAGCGATGCTGCCATTGGGCCAACGCCAGGTGCGCCGGGTTCGGGCTCAGGCTTTTCAACAGCTCGCGCCGGTAATCGAACCACTCCCAGACGCTCGGCAGGTCGCGCGCGAGCATCCCCGCAGACGAGATCACGTCAAACGGCATCCCCTTCCAGACGCTTGCGCCCCCGCCGCCGCGAAACGTCGGAACGCCCGATTCGGCAGAGACGCCTGCCCCCGTCAGCACAAGCACCGATTGCGCTTCTGCGAATCGTCTTTGCAGGTCGGCAGAAATTGAAGTCACCAGCTTTGCAGGCATTTTGTTTGAGGGTTGATGGTAACAGAGCTTACCAGAAGAGTGTCAAGCATGCGGCGCGCCGAGAAGCCTCCGGTAGCCGTGCGGCAAAAACTTAAGGGCGACGCCCCGCAGAGACACCGCCCTTAATCTGGCCGCCACTTAAACGGCACGAGCCCCTTCTCAATCTCAGGGGCCGAACCGCTGTCTGTATTCCGCCGCGTTGACAAAAGCATTAGCCAGGTCTCCGAGCGTGATCTCTCCGGCGTCCAGTCGGGTCAGAAAGCTCAGGTAAGCGGCGTCGGGATTTCTGGTGAAGAACCCGTAATAGCAGGAGACGACCTGCGCTTCGTGCAAGTACCTGTTGCTCACTTCCTGTCGCTCAGAGATTTCTCTAAAGACCTGCGCCCTGCTGCTGCGGCTGCCATCGAGCGCACCGACCCAGGCGTCTCGGACGGATTGCGGCACACTGACGCCGGCCGTCTGCAACAGCGTATCCACAAACGCCGCGTTGGAGAGCGAGCTGTAGCGAGAGGCGAACTCCGCCCTGGACATCAGTTCGGCCACCAACTCCTGCTTGTTCAGCTCAAGCTCTTCAGCCGTCAGAAACCCGCTCACGAAGGCCAGGTCTGCGACCTCGTCGTAGCGAAGTATTCTTCCCAGGCCCGTGCGATAGAGACGCAGCACGAAGAACTGGCGATCGAAGAACTCTCCCGAGCGCAGGAAGCCGTCGCCTCCGACCGTCACACGATCACAGGGAGGCGGAGGCTGTCCCTGCTGCCCGCAGAGGTTGATGCGATTTGTCCAGCCGTCCCACCCTGCCTGATCGGGCTCGCGGCTGAGGAGGTCTACATAAAGCTGGCGGACGAAGAAGCGCGTGTTGTCTACCGGATTGGCCGCTCCCGTCGCGTCGTCGTCTGTGATGGTGATGACAGCCGTGCTGTTTTGGCCGAGCGTTGCGCCCGTCGCGTTGCTCAGCGTGAGCGTGAAAGACTCCGTGCCTTCCACGTAGACATCGTTGACGACGCTCAGCGTGAGCTGCTTCGTCGCCTCGCCCGCTGCAAAGCGTAGAGTGCCGACCGAGATGTGGTAATCGCATTTGCGCGAGGCGACGCCCGTGGGTTGGCCCACGGTGCTCGGGTCGCAGCGGAAGTTGGCGTCCGTCGTGTCGCCGGTCGCATACTTGACCGTGGAGGGAGCGGACGTGTCACCGCTGCGCGTGAGAGTGACGCCGAGCTGCGCTGCGCCCTCCGAGAGGCTGTAGGCGGCTTGCGCGAGCTGCACAGTGGGCGTCGCCGGGGCAGCGTTGTTGACCGTCAAGCTCCACCTGCGATTCTCGATCAACAGACCTTCGTCATCTCTTCGCACCATCGGGGTGTTATCTTTGACGACCGCTTCGACGGAGTAAGAGCCCGGCGTAAGGTTCGCGGAATTGAGTGTGAAGTCCGCGCCCGTCCCCTGAACCTGCCCGTTCAAGAGCCAGGTGACGCTGATCGTATTGCTCAGGGTCACGAGCGGCGTGACGCTGAAGGCTTGCGATTGGCCGCGCGTGATCGTGAGGTCGGATGCGAGCGGTTGGCTGGCATCTACGGGCGCGACCAGATTATATATGCGACGGATGAGCTGCTCGGTATTGATCTGCTCGAAGGGGCGGCCCAGCGAGCGCATCTTGGAACTGTAGGTCGGCCTGTAGAGGCCCGTGTCGCAATAGCGAGCCCCTTCGTAGAGGCCCGGCACGCCGAGCGTCGTCGAAGATGTCGGGATGGGCGTGCCAGGGTCTATCCACAGGTTCCATTTGATGAGCGCGCGCTCCGTCGCACGGGTCGCGTTGGCGGCCGTGGGCTCTACGTTATTCACGCAACTGGGCGGAGGCGGGCCCCCGTACTCGTCCACCAGCAGCCCGAAGCTGTGCCCTGTTTCATGAAGAACCAGCTCGACGACTTCCGGGTGAATCGAAGCGACGGCGATAGCGCCGCCCGAGCCTCCGTACTCCGAATCGTTGACCAGCACCAGCACCAGGTCGCGCTGCGCGGGCGCAAGCGTGTTTCCCACAATCGTATTGACCTGCGAGTTGTTGATGCAGATGAGGCGCTGTATGCCGCTGCAATTGTAGGCCGCGCCGAGCGCAGTATCTACCGACAGGGGCGGGTTCCTTTCCGGGTGATCGGCCCCCGACTGGTTGCTCGTGACATCTATTCGATGAACGTTGAAGAAGCGCTGGTACTCTTTGAAGGGCTCCTGCAAGAAAAGCTTCTGAAGGAAAGCCGCCACGTCATTCCTGTATTTTTGCATCTCCCCGGCCGTGTAGCCGTCGCCCAGAACGGCCATGTCCACACGATTGCCGGGCGCACCGTTATTGATGACTGTCTCGAAAGGCTCGGCCCGAGCCGTCTGCCCGGCGCAGAAGAGCAGGAAGAGCGCCAGGAGGGCCGGGGCGCGAGCGATCCTTTTCTTCAGACTCTTTATATGCTTCGTCATGGGCTACTTGACTGGCGTCTGGGCCAACAGTTGTAAGTCGTAGGCGGTTCCGTTCCAGGCAGGGTGATAGAAGCGCAGGCTGGCGATTGAGGGGTCTGCGGGGAACGCCAAGACCAGCGTGAGGTCTGCCAGGTAGTAGTCCTGGCTGCGCAGCTCGCCGCTCGCGGTTTGAGTCTCGGCGCGGACTATTCTCGGGTCAGGGATCGTGGCCCACCAGCGGAGATGGCTGCTCTCGTCCACGGCGGCGACAAAGACCTGCGTCGGAGATAGCTCAAGAGAACGTTGCCGGGGCAGAGTGCCCCGCAGCGTCTTCTCGTCCAAGACCAGGGAGCTAAGCGCCGGCTCCTGCTTTGCACCGGCGGCGGAAGAGGCAGTCGCCGCCGCATCGGCCTGCGCAGTAGCCTGGCCCGTCCAGCGAATTTTCATCTCCCTGTAAGCCTGCGACTGTTCGCCGCTCGCCGCCTTGCTCGTATCCACAGTGACGCCGACCCTGGACAATAGCCTGCTCAGTTGCTCTTCCTGCACAATCTCTCTTTTACTCTTCACGCTCTGGCCTTGCGCCCGGACTGGGCCCAGGCTAGAGAGCAGCAGGAGGCTTGCGAGCGCGCAGTATAAAGTTTTCATGCTTTCCTTCAGATAAGTTTTGAGGCTGACCGGGTCGGGCTACCCTTCGGCAACAAACGACTGGGTGAGGGCGAATATATTCTGTAGATGTCTGAGAGTCAAGAAGGCCATTAGCAACGCGTCGCCGCGCTGGGCTATACTGCGTGCTTTGCCGTCGGCCGCCTGGGCGACGATCTTAATGACTCAAGAGGAAGAGACGAGAGAGTGAGCTTACTGAGACTGCAAGAGAGTGTGAGGGAGCGGGTGCGGTCTTTGGCCCAGGAGATGTTCGGCGTCTCGCTCGAACAGGTCAGCGCCGAGGTTCCGCCACGCGCAGAGCTTGGCGACCTGGCCTTTCCAGTGGCGTTCGAGCTGGCCAAGCGTGTCAAACAGCAGACGGGCGAAAAGAGGCCGCCGCGCGCCATCGCCGAACAGCTCAAAGGCGCTCTGGAATCGGTCGCAGGCGTCGCCCGCGTAGAAGTCGCCGGGGCCGGATACCTGAACCTCTTTTATGACCGCGCAGGCTTTCTCAACACCTTCGCTTCCTTCAGGGCTGTTGCGGATGAGGGAGCCGAGGCGGGGACGTTATCGGACGCCCGGCCCAAGCGGATGGTCGAGCACACGAGCATCAATCCGAACAAGGCCGCGCACATCGGCCACGTTCGCAACGCCGTTCTGGGCGATACCTTCGTCCGCATCCTGCGCGCGGCCGCAGAGCGCGTGGAGGTACAGAACTACATAGACAACACAGGTGTCCAGGTCGCAGACGTAGTCGTCGGCTTCACGCACCTTGAACGCATGACGCTCGAAGAGATCAAGCGGCTCGACCAGTCGCTCCCGCCCGACAGGCCCTTCGACTATTACTGCTGGGACTTGTATACACGGGTCGGCCTCTTCTATCGCGGCGATACTCTGGAGGGCGAGCCTGCGGCCGAGCGCCTCAAGCTTCGGACAGAGACGCTGCATGCGATTGAAGAGGGCAACAACCCAGTGGCCGAGCTGGCCGATTACGTCGCGACGCGCAACGTCGAATGCATCCTCGACACTATGGAGCGGCTCGGGATTCGCTACGACGTGCTGCCGCGCGAGAGCGAGATCCTGCACCTGCACTTCTGGGACAAAGCCTTCGAGCTGATGAAAGAGACGGGCGTCATTCGCTTCGAGACCGAAGGAAAGAATCGCGGCTGCTGGGTCATGCCCTTTGAGTCGCACACGGGGACGGACGAACACGAAGCCGATAAGATCATCGTCCGCTCGAACGGGACGGTGACATACACGGGCAAGGACATAGCCTACCAGCTTTGGAAGCTGGGCCAACTCGGGCTCGATTTTCATTACAAGCCGTTTCGCGATTACCCCGACGGCCACACGACCTGGATCACGACCGTCGAGGCAGCGGCCGACTCTTCCATCACGCAGGAGATGTTGGGCATCAGGACGCGCCCGCACTTCGGAGGGGGCGCGACCGTCTACAACGTCATAGACTCTCGTCAATCCTATCCGCAGGAGGTAGTGCGGCGCGGCGTCGCGGCAATCGTGCCCGAAGTCGGCGAGGAAGCGAGCGTGCACCTGGCCTACGAGATGGTCGCGCTCTCGCCCGCCGCCTGCGAAGAGCTGGGCATAGCCCTGACGGAAGAAGACCGCGCGCGCCCCTACATAGAGATGAGCGGGCGCAAAGGTTTGGGCGTTAAGGCCGACGACCTCATCGACCGCCTCGAAATCAACGCGCTGCGCGAGGTCGAAGGCAGGCATCCAGACCTTTCCCCGGACGAGCAGCGCGTGGCCGCGCATGCCATAGCCGTCAGCGCGCTGCGCTATTTTCTTTTAAAATTCACGCGCAACACGGTCATCGCCTTTGACTTCAAGGAGGCCCTCGCCTTTGAAGGCGAGTCGGGCCCTTATTGCCTGTATGCCGTGGTGAGAGCCAACTCGATCTTTCGCAAGCTGGGCGAGGAAGCCGCCGCGTCGGCCGAAAAGATTTTTCACGCGACGGCTGGCGCGGACAGCGAGCTAAGGGAGCGGGTCTCGCAGGTTCTCTCGGGTGAAGGGAGCGAGGACATCTGGTCGCTGATGATCCTGGCGGCCAGATTTGACGAAGCCGTAGCGCAATCGGCCGCGCAGGCGGAACCCTCATATCTCGCAAAATATGTCTTCAATCTGGCGCGCAGCTTCAATCTCTTCTACCACCATCACAAGGTCATTCAGGAGCAGGATGAAGTCCGTCGCGCCGTGCTGATCGCCGTCACGGACTTCACGCGCAGGCAGTTGACGACGGCGCTCGCCGCGCTCGGCATTGAAGTACCCGCGCGAATGTAGGATGATAAAGCTGTAAATTTCAGAGTCAGTCGAGGAAGATATGCTCATAGTAATGAAGGCGGACGCGACCGAAGCCGATATCGAAGCGGTCGTGCGCGTCGTGAACGAGATGGGCTTTCGCGCCCACCCGATGCCGGGCGCGACCCGTACAGCCATCGGCATCACAGGCAATCAGGGCGCTGTTGACCCTTCGCGTTTCGAGAATCTGCCGGGCGTGGCCGAAGCCATTCGCGTCAGCAAGCCCTACAAGCTGATCTCGCTCGACCTGCGGCCCGAGAAGACCATCGTCCGCGTCGGCGACGCCACCATCGGCGGCGATGAGCTGGCCCTGATCGCCGGCCCGTGCGCCATCGAGAGCCGCGCGCAAGCCTTCGCCATAGCCGAAGCCGTGCGTCGCAGCGGCGCGCGCTTCTTTCGCGGCGGCGCATACAAGCCGCGCACTTCGCCCTACGCTTTTCAGGGGCTCGGCGAGGAAGGCTTGAAGATTCTGGCCGAGGTGCGCGAAGTCTACGGCCTGAAGATCGTCACAGAGGCGATGGATGAAGCGGGCGTTGATCTGGTCGAACGCTACGGCGACATGATTCAGATCGGCGCGCGCAATATGCAGAACTTCTCGCTGCTGAGGCGCGCCGGGCGCTCGCCGTTGCCCATCCTGTTGAAGCGGGGCTTGGCCGCCACCCTGGACGAATGGCTGCTCGCGGCCGAGTACGTCATGGCCGAGGGGAATTACCAGGTAGTGCTCTGCGAGCGTGGCGTGCGCACCTTCGCACAGCACACGCGCAACACCCTAGACCTGGCGGCCATCCCGGCCGTCCGCCGCCTCTCGCACCTGCCCGTCCTCGTTGACCCTTCGCACGGCACGGGCAAGAACTACATGGTCACTCCCTTAGCGCGCGCAGGCGTGGCGGTCGGCGCTGACGGCCTCATCATAGAAGTCCACGACCAGCCCGAGCGCGCGCTTTCGGACGGCGCACAGGCCCTCACGCTCGAACAGTATGAACAGCTCGTCGACGAAGTGCGCGCCATACACGAAGTCATCTCGCCCGCTCCCGTCGGCTAAGCGAGATAGAACCGCGAAGAACACTCAAGCCCCGGAGCCACGGTCGGCGGTTTTCGACCGACGGCCACGGGGCTTTCCTTTTAAACTTCGCCTTTTAAAACTTCGTCTTAATTCCCGCTTGACTGCGTAGACGGCTACAGGGTTTATGATGTGCGTAGCTTTGAAGCAAGAGAAAGAAAGGCCGGAAGATGGGGACGGAGATTAAAACAGAAGGGTTAGAGGGAAACAGCTCGGCCGGCGAGCGCGTTGACCTGCCGATCACGGGCATGACCTGCGCGGCTTGCGCGCGCCGCATCGAGCGCAGGCTCAAGAAGGCCGTCGGCGTCGAGAGCGCGGGCGTCAACTTCGCCACGGCGCGGGCCACAGTCTTGTATGACCCGCAGGCGACGGGCATGCGGCAGTTGATCGAGACTGTGAAGGAGGTCGGCTACGGCGTCGGCGAGTTGCGCGGCGGCGACGAGCGTCCGGCCGTGGAGGCGGAACAGGCTGCGCGCGAAGCGGAGTTGCGAGAGCTCAGGCGCAAGTTCTGGCTGGCGGCCGTGCTCTCCTTGCCTGTGCTCCTGACAGCCATGTCTCACGGGCGCATCGCGGCGCTCGATTTTCCCGGCGTGGCCTGGCTTCAACTGGCGCTGACTACGCCCGTGGTCTTCTATTGCGGCTGGCAATTCTATCGCGGCGCGTGGGCAGCGTTTCGCCATCGCGCCGCCGACATGAACACGCTGATCGCGACGGGGACGGCTGCGGCCTATCTCTATTCGGTGGCGGCGACGGTCGCGCCCGGCTTCTTTGCAAGCCGCGCGAGTAATGGCATGAGCGGAATGGCAGAGACGGCTCCGCCCGTCTATTTTGAAGCGGCGAGCGTGATTATCGCGCTCATCCTTCTGGGCCGCCTGCTTGAGTCGCGCGCCAGGGGCCGGGCGAGTGATGCCATCAGGCGCTTGATCGGTCTTCAGGCCAAGACCGCACGCGTCTTGCGCGACGGGCGCGAGGTGGACGTGCCCGTCGAAGAGGTCTCGGCCGGTGACCTTGTAGTGGTGCGGCCGGGCGAGAAGATTCCCGTGGACGGAGTGGTCGAAGACGGCTTCTCGGCCATAGACGAATCCATGCTGACGGGCGAGAGCATGCCTGTCGAGAAGCGTCCGGGCGACGAAGTGTTTGGCGCGACGATCAATAAGACGGGCTCGTTTCGTTTCGTCGCGACGAAGGTCGGGCGCGAGACTGCGCTTCAGCAGATAGTCAAGATGGTGGAGGAGGCTCAAGGGTCTAAAGCGCCCATCGCGCGCCTCGCAGATGTCGTCAGCGGCATCTTCACTCCCGTTGTGATCTCGATAGCGATTGCGACCTTCGTCGTCTGGTTCGTGGCCGCGCCGGAGGAGACCAGGCTCACCACGGCTCTCGTCAACTTCGTCTCAGTCCTGATTATCGCCTGCCCCTGCGCGCTGGGGCTCGCGACGCCGACGGCGATCATGGTCGGCACGGGGCGCGGCGCGGAAAACGGCATCCTCATCAAGGGCGGCGAATCTCTTGAGCTGGCCCACAAGTTGACGACCATCATCCTCGACAAGACGGGGACGATCACGCGCGGCGCGCCCGAGCTAACGGACGTGCTCAAGGCAGACGAGACGGCGGAGGGCGCTGACGGGTCGCAGTTGCTCAGGCTCGCCGCATCGGCCGAGCGCGCGAGCGAGCATCCCGTGGGCGAAGCCATCGTGCGCGAAGCCGAGCGGCGCGGCCTCACGTTGGCCCAGCCCTCCGGCTTCAAAGCCCTCGCCGGTCACGGCATAGAGGCCGAGGTGGAGAGCCGTCGCTTACTGCTCGGCAACCTGCGATTGATGCGCGAGCGCGGCATCGGCCTGGACGGCATGGTCGAGCGCGCAGACGCTCTGGCGGCCGAAGGCAAGACGCCGATGTTTGCCGTCGTGGACGAGCGACTGGCGGGCTTGCTCGCCGTCGCCGATCAGGTCAAGCCGGAATCCGGCGCGGCCATAGAGGCTCTGCGGCGAATGGGCCTTGAGGTCTTGATGATGACGGGCGATAACAGGCAGACGGCCCGTGCGGTCGCGCGTAAGGTCGGCATCGAGCGAGTGCTCGCGGAAGTGCTGCCGGAGGCGAAGGCAGCCGAGGTCAAGCGGCTTCAACAGGAGGGGCGCGTGGTCGGGTTTGTCGGCGACGGCATTAACGACGCGGCCGCCCTGGCGCAGGCCGACGTGGGCATCAGCATCGGAACCGGAACCGACGTGGCGATTGAAGCCTCAGACATCACCCTTATCAGAGGCGACCTGCGCGCAGTGGTGACGGCCATCGCGCTCTCGCGCGCCACCATTCGCACCATTAGGCAAAATTTGTTCTGGGCCTTCATCTATAACGTCGTCGGCATCCCCGTCGCGGCGGGCCTGCTCTATCCGTTTACGGGCTGGCTGCTCTCGCCGATCATTGCGAGCGCGGCGATGTCGCTCTCAAGCGTCTCGGTCGTCGCCAATAGCCTGCGCCTGCGACGCTTTCGATCAGCAGTTTGAAGAGGAGCTAGTCAGATGGACACGACAGAATGGATGGTTGTGACGGCCGGGCTCGTGAGCATTGCCCTGGTGCTCTGGTATTTCTTCGGCGGGGGCGAGCGGGCGGCTGCGCCGAAGAACAAAAGAGATGGGCAGCAGAGGGGCAGATGGTTGCCGGTTGCGCTGTTGATGCTGCTCAGCATTACTCTCTTTGAGGGAAGGACTGAGGCGCAGGAGAGAGAGAGCGGCCCGCTTCAGATCAAGGCCATGCAGGTCAAGCTCTTCATGATGAGCGAAGGGACGTTCGGCGATGATTTGATCGCTACGGATCAGGCCCGTATTGTCTGGAACGTCGGGGTCAACGCCACGGCCGACAGGTTTCTGGTCATCGTGCAGGTTGTGGGCCCACCCATCTTCCGCGAGCCCCTTCCCCGGCTGGTTTTTACAGCGACACAGGGGCGACGCGTGGTGCTCAGGCAAACGGCCAGGATTTTCAACGGCGTCGGCGACGGGACTTATTACGCGGCCTTTCTAGTGCCGACGACCGGCTGCGACCCTGTGAAACTGACGGCGCGTATCCCCGGAAGAAGAAAGTCCGCGACGATGACGCAACTCGTCAACTTTCAGTGCGGCGAGTAGCTCAGCCGTCGTGTGATTCACGCTTCGCCCTCTTTCGCCTTTTGTAGAATTTCGGCAAGCTGTTTGGTGAAGGCCGAGCGCGGCATCACGCGGTCGAAGCCTGACGTTTCGGCCCTGCGCTGCAAGGCCGTCTGGACGTGTGAGAAGAAGCCGAGGAGCGGAAGATGGCGCACACGCTCGTCCGACTTCAACGCCGTGGCGAGCGCAAACGGGTCGCACCGCTCGCAGTGCAGATCGGCTACGAGGAGCGCAGCGTTTGACGAGCGTGCGTTTTCGATGGCCTCGTCCATGCTTCGCGGAAAGCGAACCTCTATCCCCAGATGCTCGGCCGTCGCCTTGATCTTGCTCGCAAAGAAGATGTCTTCGACAACGGCTATGACGCTTTTGCTCATCCCTGCTGTACCCTTATAGTTCTGCTGCTCTTCGTATGAACGCCTGCTAAGGATAGCATGATCCGAGTTGGCGAGAGATAAATGTAGATGAGCGAGACTGTCATCAAGAGCCGCGACAACCAGGTTGCGAGGCGCGCGCGTGCCGTGCGCGAGCGGCGCGCCGAAGGCTTGATCTTTGTCGAAGGCGTGCGCTTGTGCGAAGAGGCGCTCGGCGCTTCCCTGGACATAGAGGACGTGCTCTGCACAGAGCGGCTGGCCGGTGAAGAGCGCGGCTCGGCTCTGCTCGATGCGCTGCGTCCGGTCGCAGGGCGCATCGCGCTGCTGAGCGAGCAGGTCTTCGCCTCTGTCTCGGACACGAAGACGCCGCAGGGCATCATCTGTCTTGCCCGGCGACCCCGCACGGGCCCGGAAGTTCTGGCACGGGCGGTGGGCGCGACTCCCCTGCTAGTCGTGATTCATCGCATCAACAATCCGTCGAACGCGGGCGCTATCCTGCGCACGGCCGAGGCGGCTGGCGCTGCGGGGGCCGTGACCACTGCGGGCTCGGCCGATCTCTTTTCCCCGAAAGCATTGCGCGGCGCTATGGGCTCAAGCTTTCGCCTGCCGCTCTGGCTTGGGGCCGCGTTTGCGGAGGTGCTGGCCTGGTGCGCCGAGCGGGACATCCGAACCGTCAGCGCAGACATCGGCGCGCAAATCTCGCACACGGAGATTGACTGGAAACCGGCGCGCGCACTAATCGTCGGCGCTGAGGCGAGCGGGTTGGAGAGAAGCGAAGTGGCGGCGACCCATGAAGCCTTGAAGATACCCATGCGCCCGCCCGTCGACAGCCTCAACGTAGCCGTCGCCGCAGGCATCATCCTTTACGAAGCCGCGCGCCAGAGATCAGAGACGGCGAAGGATTAAGCCCGCACGCTGCCAGCTTTCTCCCTCTTCTCACTTGCGGCTGGTTTCGGCTAGAATGATCGTGCGCCGAGAGAGACTTTAAAGAACACTTCCCCGTAATGCTCACACTTGGCCGTCGGCGACGCTTCGCTTCAAACGGTCGAGGATTTTTCGGTGAGCCTGCGAGGGAGAATCTCATCTTGCGAGCGTCTGCTTTTCAGCGAAGCGCACGCGAAGGGCTGCGGGTGGTAGATAGAAAGATTTTGGCGGAGGATGGTAAAAGGAGAGAATCCGATGCTTGCACCAGATGCCCTTTTACAGAATCGCTATCTAGTCCTGCGCCCCGTCGGCAAGGGAGGCATGGGCGCTATCTACCTGGCCCGTGATGAGCGGCTCGGCAACAGCATCGCTCTCAAGGAGACTTTTTTCGAGGAGGAGCGGCTGCGCAAAGCCTTCGAGCGTGAGGCGCGGCTGCTGGCGAGTTTGCGCCACCCGGCTCTGCCCCGCGTGATCGACCACTTCGCGGAAGAGGGCGGGCAGTTTCTCGTCATGGAGTTCATTCCGGGCGATGACCTTGAGGAGATGTGCAAAGCGCGCAACGGCCCTTTCTCTGTGAGCGACGTGCTGAAGTGGGGCGATCAACTGCTGGACGCGCTCGATTACTTGCACACACAGGAGCCGCCCGTTATTCATCGCGACATCAAGCCGCAAAATCTGAAGCTGGCGGCGCGCGGCCAGATCATCCTCCTAGACTTCGGGCTGGCCAAAGGCAGCGCCGCCGGGATGACCAAGACGGGCCCACCCGACAGCATCTTCGGCTACACTCCGACCTACGCGCCGCTCGAACAGATTCACGGCACAGGCACAGACCCGCGCACAGACCTCTACTCCCTGGCCGCAACGCTCTATCACCTGCTGACGGGCGCAACGCCCCCGGACGCTCTCTCACGCGCCAGCGCAGTCCTCGGAGGACAAAGTGACCCTCTGCGCCCCGCGCATCAAGTGAACCCGCAAGTCCCCTCTTCGGTCGGCGCGGTGCTTCAGCAGGCGATGGCCCTGCACGCAGACCAGCGCCCCGCATCGGCCGAAGAGATGAGACGCATGCTGCGCGAGGCTGCACAGGCCGAGGTTGCGTCCGCTTCGAGTAGAAGCGATCAGGCCACAATCATTATCCAGCCCCAGGCAGACCCCGTTGCGGCGACTGTGCTCGAAGAAGAGAAGAGAGAGCCTGAGCCGAAAGAGACGCCTGCGATAGAGAGGCCGGTTAAAGAGAGGCCCGCTGTGGCTGCGGCTGTAGCTTCGCCTCCTGCGGGCCCAAGGCCGAATCGCTTGGCCCTCATCGCCGGAGGCGTCGTCCTGCTGCTCATCGCAGGCATTGTTATTTACGCCGTGACGGGCGGCTTCAGCTCTGGAATGACGACGGCTAACAAGAGTCCGGCGGTCGTCAATCAGAACAACGCAGCGCCCGTGGAAGCGAGGAAAGAGGCCACGCCGCAGCCGTCCAGGGCGCAGGCTGCGGCGACTCCTCAGACCAACACCGGAGCGGCAAATGATCGCCCCACTCCTCTCCCCAGACCTGACGTGAACCAGCGACCATCTATTCGTGAACGGATGAGGCAAGCCAGACAGGAGTCCAGGCCGAGACGCGTGGGTTAAGGTTGTTATGAAAAAAGAGCCTGATAAGAAAGAGCAACCGAAGAAGCGAGAGGAAGCACTGCCCGAACGCCTTTTCCGTCGCGTGCTGGAAGGCATGGGCGAGGCCGTAGACCGTAGCCTCGGGCGCAAGCCCGGCGGCAAGAGCGGGCTGACGACCACACAGTTGATCGAGCGCATGAAGCGGCTCATAGATGAGCGCGTGCGCGACGAAGGACGCAAGGGGCGCATCGCGCCGCACCTCTTGAAGCTGAAGGTCGAATGGGGCACGCACTCCGAGGCCCCGCCCGAGATCATACAGGAGCTTGAGCATGAAGTGATGGCGGCGGCTATAGATCATATCAACGACCATCGCTACCGCACGCTCGCGCCCCTCAAGATCGAGACCGAAGTTGACATCTTCACGTCGGGCGTCTCCGTTGACCCGACCTTTGGCGAGTTCGAGGAGCAGCTCCGTCAGCAGGACGAAGAGAAACGGCGCGCCGCAGAGCTGGGCACGCCGCAGATTCCGCACGGGCTCACCAAGATGCACGATGTCCAGATCACTGCGCGCGTCACGCTGCCGCGAGGGACGCGCGAGAAGGTGCTTCAGTTCACGCCGGGCGGCCGCCGCCTCAACGTCGGGCGCGGCTCGGACAACGACCTTCACATAGACGACGCGAGCGTCTCGAAGATTCACGCCTCGCTGGTGATGAATCGTGAAGGCACGCTGCTCGTGGCCGACACGGGCTCGACCAACGGCACTTACATTAACGGTCGTCGCCTGGCTTATGGCGAGGCGCGACAGATCGAAGAGGGTGATGTCGTCGGATTTGGCGACATAGAGGTTCGTTTGCAGAGAAGATAGTCTCAAGGGAAGATAGTTTCAAGCATGTCATACTTATTACTACTGCAACAGACGGCAGCCGCGACAAATGCTGCGACCAATGCTGCCGATCATGTCCCGCTCGAAAAGCAGCCGGCGATGCTCTCGCTCATATACATGGGCGGGCTGGCCATGATGATCTTGCTGCTCGTGCTCGCGCTCCTGCGCAATCGGCGGCAGCGTTCGGCCCTGGCGGCAATCGCGCCCGCAGACCTGCCCGACGAGGTGCGGCAGCGTTTAGGCTCGACGACGACGAATCGCGGCTTGCGCGCCCTGCGCTGGCTCTACGTGCTGTTGGCCCTCGGCGTCTTCAGCGCGCACGTCTACTGGGCCCGCTACGCGGCCGAGCAGAACGAGCGTTTTCAAGAGCTAAGCTATAAGGACTTGCGCAACCGCCGCCTTTCTGAATCGACGCTGCGCGGCTGGATTCTTGATCGGTCGGGAAGCCTTGATAAGGCCCTGGCGACTTACCAGCGCGAGGGCAACGGCGAGATCACGCGCTTCTACCCGCTCGACAAGGAGATGGCCCACATCTTCGGCTCTGATCGCGGCGACCCAGGCCTTGAGCGCTCGCTCTTCGGAGTCCAGAGCGGCGAGGTGCCCGAAGCCTTGCAGGTCGTCATGGGCGAGAATGTGCGCCAGCGGGCCAATCAGGACGTGCGCCTGACGATTGACCGCGACTTACAGAAAGCGGCCGTCGAGGAACTCAAAGGTAAGCACGGCGCGGTCGTCATCCTCAATCCGCAGACGGGCGAGGTGCTGGCCCTCTACAGCGAGCCCTCTTACAGCCTCAAAGAGGTGCAGCAGAACGAGGACGCCTGGATTCGCATGGAGGCCAACAAGCGCGACAGCCCGCTCGTCAGTCGCGCGCTCGGCGCTTATTACATCCCCGGCTCGACCTTCAAGACGATGATGATGATCGCCGCGCATCGCTTCGGGATGCAGGATTCAGAGTTCGTCTGTTCGGGCGGCGGCTACTACGCCATGCCCGGAGCCAAGCCTATCTTCGACGACGGCGGCCCCGGCGAAGTCCACGGCCGCATCGGCATAGACACTGCCTACGAGGTCTCATGCAACCAGTACTTCGCGCAGATGGCCGTCAAGCTCGGGCCGGAGAAGATCAAGGAGGCGGCCAAGCTCTTAGGCATCGGCGCATATGATACGCCGGCCGAAACCTTGCGCGGGCGCAAGGAGCCGGAGATTTGGAACGCGAGCACCGAAGCCATCAAGCGCGCTATGGCCCCGCGCGAGGCGACTATGGTCGCCGGGCCCCTGGGCAGCAAGTTCAACAAGTTCGACCTGGCGCTGGAAGGCTACGGGCAGGGCTATGCCGGGCAGATGACGCCGTTTCAGATGGCTCTGCTGGCCGCGACCATCGGCAATATGAACGGCCAGTTGATGAAGCCCAAGATCGAGTATGACCGTCCGCCAGAGCCCTTCAACCAGGTCGTCACGCCGCAGCTCGCGGCACAGATGCGCGGCATCATGTCGCTCGTCACACAGGGGTCGCGCGGGACTGCGCGCGGCGTCTTTGGGCCCGTCAAAGCGGCGGGCATCACGAGCGGCGGCAAGACCGGGACGGCGCAGAAGGTGATGCCCGTCTACGATCCCAGGACGGGCGAGATCATGACGCGCCACAAGGTCGAGAAAGACCCGAAGGGAAACATCATACGCGAGTATGACGTGATCGTGACGGACGAAGAACACCCGCGCATTGACGGATGGTTCCTCTGCATCGCGCCGCTTGAGAACCCGCAGATCGCAATGGCCGTCATCATCGAAGGCGGCGGTTACGGCTCAAGGTCTGCGGCTCCCGTGGCGGCGAAGCTCGTAATGAAGGCGAAAGAGCTGGGCCTGCTCGACGGACGGCGCTCGGCTCCCGTCGAGAGCGGCAGCGACAATGAGCGCGCTCGCCAAAATGATCGGAGCCGCCAATCGAATACGTCCAACAGCAATCAATCGACGCGTCGTCGCTAAGGGGAAGTAGTTTTCAATCGTTATGAAGAATCGCGCATCATCTCATCTCATCGCACTGTTTCTGATTATCGGGTTCGAGGTCGCGGGCTACTACGCCATCTACCGCTCGGGGCTCATTCGCGGCTATGAAACTTCCTGGGTCGGCGGCATGCGCGACCTGCTGCTCTACATTCCGATCATCTTCTTGGTCTTCTGGCTGACGCGCGCCATGAGGTTCGCGGGCAACTGGACGCTCTACACGACGGCCATCCTGCTCTTCTCCATAGGCATGCTTGTGCAATACAGGCTCTACAGCGACCCGGAGTACAACGCGCGCAACAAGGCCGAGGCGAGAGCGCAGAAGACCGCGACGCTGCGCACACGCTACATCAACGAGTTCTATGACGCGGAGAAGAAAAAGCGGTTGGGGCTTCCGGCGACGCCTCCGCAGGCGGCAGACCTCGATACGGAGCAGCACCGCCCCGCCAACTACTCCGTCAGCGACGCGCTCACCTCAAGCTACACCTGGATTCCCATCTTCAGCTTCTTTATGTTCGCCGTCGCTTATTCGTTCTGCGTGCGGGACGGCTTCCTGCTCTGGCTTCAGCGTCACAGCTTCATCATCGTCGCGCTCACCCTGATTCCCTTGTCGGCAGCCATCGTCACGTCGAGCGCCGGTAAAGCTGCCGGCAACATGACGCCCTGGGAGCCGTCGAAGATTCCTTTCCTGCTGGGCTTCGCAGGCATTCTCACGGCGCGCTACAAGGAGCTGGCGCGCACTTACTGGGGCATGCCGAGCGCGCGCGATGTCATCCCGCTCGTAGCGATGGCAGTGATGCCCTTCATCCCCTTCTTCGCCTTGAAGGATTTCGGCCAGATGCTCGTCTTCAGCGGAGCCTACGCGACTCTCTACCTGGTGGCAGTACGCCGCTGGCTGCAGCTTCTCCTGTTCGTCGGCTCGGTCGCTCTGGTCGCAAGCATCCTGATCGTCGGCGCGCTGCCGCGCGACGTGCAGGAGAACGTGCCTTACTTGCCGACCATCGCGCGGCCCGTCGTAGCCATCCTGCCTGATCGTATTCAGCAGCGCTTCCATCTCTGGCTCGACGGCTTTAATCCTCCCTCGCCGGAAATCTCCTGGTGGAAGAAGGATTACGAAGAGGCGCTCTCGAAGGACGCGAAGATGAAGGAGCTGGCGTCTGAGAGCCCTGCTATGCAGAGGACTGTCAACGTGGACGTGTGGTTCGACCGCGCCGCCTTTCAACCCGCGCAGGCCGTCTTCGGCATCGCTTCGGGCGGAGACACTGGGCGCGGCCTCGGACTCGGCTTTGCCGAAGTGATTCCGGTGGCCGACTCCGACTACATCTACGCAGCCATCGGCGAAGAGATGGGGCTGGCGGGCGGCGCAATCGTGATCCTCGCGTTGATCGTTTTCGTCTCGGCGGGCGTTCGCACTTCGATTGATGCGCGTGATATGTTTACCAAGCTGTGCGCGGCCGGGCTGACGGCTTTCATAGGCTTTCAGGCCCTCGTCAATATCGGCGGCGTGACGCGTGCTCTGCCAATGACCGGCATCACTTTGCCGTTCGTCAGTCACGGTGGTTTCAGTTTGATTACGAGTTTCGCTATGCTCGGAATGCTGATGGCTTTCTCGCATCGCAACGCGCGCGACGCAGCCCAGGCCGCGCGCAGCGTGAGAGCGACAGTTGCCAGCGATCCCTCAATTCCGGAGGCAGTTCAATGAGTGAGCCATTGAAAGAAGTCAGAGTCGAAGCAGCCGTCGTGACCGACCGGGGCCTGAGCGAGAAGCGCCCGCTCAACGAAGACTCTTTTCTCGCGGACGAGAAGCGTCGTATCTTCGCCGTCGCCGACGGAGTGGGCGGCGCGCAGGCAGGCGAAGTCGCCTCGCGCACCGCGATGGAAGTCCTCGACGAAGCCTTTCGCCATCAGGAAGAGGGCGCGGACATCGAAGACCTGATGGAAGTCGCCATCCAGCGCGCCAACGCTTCGATTCATCGCATGGCCCAGGAGCACCCCAAGCTCTCCATGATGGCGACAACGGTCGTCGTCCTTCACCTCGACGGCCACCGAGCGACCATCGGACACGTCGGAGACTCTCGCCTCTATCGCCTCACGCCGGACGGTCAGCTTCACCGCGAGACGCGCGACCACTCGGTCGTCGAGGAAGAGGTCAGGGCCGGTCGCATGACGCAGGAGCAGGCCGCCAATCACCCTTCACGCAACGTCATCAGCCGCGCGCTCGGGGCCGAAGACGGCGTTGAGGTGGACATGAACACCATCGAAGTCGAAGACGGCACGGCTTTCCTTCTCTGCTCCGACGGCATCACGCGCCACATTCCGGACAACGAGCTGCGCGAGCTTCTAGCCGACTCCAGCATGTCGCTCGAAGAGGTCTGCGACGAAATGAAGCGCCGCTGTTACGAGCGCGGCGCGGAAGATAACCTGACGGCCGTCATAGTTCGCGTCGGCGGGCCGCAGACGGCTCGGGCCGCCCGCAACGGCGAGGACATGGATCGCACCATTGACCCGCTCGCCTCGGCGTCTTTGGCCCGAACCCTGCCCGGCAATAGCGGCGCGGCGAGCACGACCGAAACGACCCTTGAGACCGCGCCCGTCAAGAGCACCTTTCAACCAGCCTCGCGCAGAGCCTTTCCGGGCCCCGAGGCCGAGCCTGAATTGATCGCTCCGCAAAGCACTGCCGAAGCGCCGGCCGAAGCGCCGGCCATCAAGAGCAGTACGGCTCAGACCGTGAAGGGCCCAAGCGCAGGCAGCCGCCTCGCTCGCGCCCTCATCCTGCTCATCCTCGGCGCTGCCGCCGGAGCCGCCGCCGCTCATTACGGGCGGGTTTATTACCAGAAGCGGTTTGCAGACCAGAACGCCACCACGGCGACGGCCACTCCTTCTCCGTCACCGGCCGCAGAGAATCCGGCCATAGCATTCGAGAGCAAGCGCGGCGAAGTTGATCGCGCTCCCTCGCAGTGGCTCGCGACCTCCCTCAACTCAGAGCTGGCGAAGCAGAACATACAGCGCCCGCTCGATTCCACTGACCCCGAGTTCCTTTACCTCTACGGGCGCGCGCTGCTTCTGACGGGCGAGTACGAGAGCGCGCTCGGCGCGTTTGAGCAGACGATACAGAAGCTTGAAGAACGCAGCCCCAATGAGCGCACGCCGCTGAAAGTGGATGCCAGGGTCGGACGCGCGGCCGCCGCCCTTGAGACGCAAAACACTCAGGTCATGATGCCCGCGATCAACTCCCTCAACGAAGTGATCGAGAAGAAGCAGCAGGGCGTGCCCACGCCCTCGCCGTAACCGAAGTCAGGGGCCGGGGGCCATCCGCCTAAGGAGGCCGTTTCTGAAACAAGATACAGTTTAAGGGCATCTCCCAGGCGCGACAGATGCTTCTAATTGAGAGCGCGAGCGGATGAGGGATGAGCGAACTGAAATTACAGCAATGCAGGCTCGATGGTCGTTACGACATACTGGAATGCCTGGGACGCGGCAGCTACGCCGAGATTTACGTCGCGCGTGACATTGCCGCCACCGACGGCGAGCCGCAGATGGTCGTCATCAAAGCCCTCAACGTGCTCTTGCAGGGCGTCCTGGACGCAGAGCTTGAGCATACCCTGATCGAGAATTTCCAGAACGAAGCCATCGCGCTCGACCGCGTACGCCACCCCAACATCATCAACCGCCTGGGCCACGGCACGGCCATAGACCTTTCGGGCACGACCTTTCATTACCTGGTGCTCGAATACCTGCCGGGCGGCGACATGGCGCGCCGCTACCGCGAGGAGCCTTACACGTTCGAGCGCGCCCTCTTTTACCTCGAACAGGTCTGCTCTGGCCTGGCCCACGCGCACGATTGCGGCGTCATACACCGCGACATCAAGCCGCAGAACCTACTGCTCACGGCCGACCAGCAAGTGGTCAAGATAGCCGACTTCGGCGTCGCCAAGATCGAAGCGAGCGAAGGCGCAATCACGCGCGTCGGCACAAACATCTACGCCGCGCCCGAGCATAACCCGCTGGTGCAGACGGGCCCGCTCGACGCCGCCGCGCTGAACCAGCCGCGCGAGCACCTGCTGCCCGCAGCAGACATCTACTCGCTCGCCAAGACTACTTACGCGCTCATCACCGGCGAGTCGCCGCGCCGCTTCTCCTTTCATCCGATCACGGAATTGCCGCCGAGCGTCGCGGGTAAGAGCTGGGCTCCGGCCGTCCTGCGCGTGCTTCAGCGAGCGACGCAGACGCTTCCGCGTGATCGCTACCAGACTGTGCAGGAGTTCTGGGACGAGCTACAGGATGCTTCTCTTCCGCCGACGCAGCCGCTTCATCCTCAACAGGGAGGCGAAGAGGCTCGGCCGCGTGCGACGGGAAAGCTTAATGTCAGCCGCGAGCTTCCGTCGAAAGCTCCGCCGCGCCCGCGCTTCAACGCGACGCGCGTCATCGAACAGTTCGAGCAGCGCGACAACGGCCACCCGCGCCCGAGGATAGTCGTGCCCGTGGCGGGCGCGCACACTACGGCTCAGGTCGCGCCGCAGAAGACCGAGCAGCAGGCGCGCGAGATTATCGCCGCGATGACGGACGTACGGCGCACGGGCGATCTTGAGAAACGGGAGCGGCGGGCGCATTCGGCTGCGGCCAGTCGCGGCTTGCGTGCGCTCGTCGCAGTCCTTTTAATCGTCGCCTTCGCCGGCATGCTTCTCGCAACGCATCACTACTTCCGCTCGCGCTGGGCCTCTTCCGCGACGACGGCGCGGCCCGGCGCTCCGGGCGGCCCGGCCGTAGTCGGTCGCCAGGGCACCATAATCAATTACGATGTATACTTGCGTTCCGGGCCGAACAGAAATAACCCGTCCGTCGGGATTGCCGAAAAGGGCTCGGTTGTGCAAGTCTTAAGCGTCAGCAACTCTAGCAACTGGTACGAAGTGCAGGTTCTCAAGCACGGGCGCGACAAGGAAGACCCCACTTCGGCAGATCGTGGATGGGTTAACGGCAAATACGTAGAGCTTAACGATTGACCGCTCTTTCACCGAGAGGAGAAGCAGACAACAGTGGGTTTAATTGAATCCATTCGGCGATGGATAGACGGCGAGGGCGCTGACGACCCTTTGAGCGCGGCGGACGAGCAGGCGCGCCCGCGCCGCGTGTGGGAAGAATTTCTGGTCAAGGTGGCGCGCGAGGTCGAAGCCGTCATGCAGCGCGAGATGTTTACCCCGCCCGGCGGCCCGACCTATATTCCGCGCGAATACATCGTCTATCTCAGCAATGACGATGATAAAGAGTGGCAGGGAGACAAGCGGCGCGGCCTTGAGCAGGGACTCTTTCATGTGCTCTCGGAGCGCGCGCGCGAGCTTGCCGGTCAGACACAGCTCGCCACCAAGTCCTTCGCCGTCGAGCTGCGCGTGGACGGCACGCTCAACAAGGGCGAGTTTCGCGTCCAGCCCGTCTGGGACGAGACAGAGGCAGGGCACACGATGGTCACGGCCCGCCCTGCGAGCGATAGCCAGTTGATGAAGACCTCTATGCCGGGCCTGACGCCCGAGCAGGTAGGCGCTGCCCTCGCTTCAAACGAACCGGCCGAGGGCGAGCAGACCATCGTCCGCCCCCGTGTCGAAGAGCTTTACTCGATTGAGGTCTGGCGCGACGGCGTCCGCCAGTCAGTCCTGCCCATCACCAAACCCGAGATCACCATCGGACGCGGCTCGCGCTCCGTCAGCGTAGACCTGCCCCTTAAAGGCGACCCCGAAATCAGCCGCGTGCACGCCACGCTGGCGCGCGACGAGCAGGGCCAGTACTGGCTCACGCCGAAGGGGAGAAATCCGACGCTCATCTCAGGGCGCGAAGTGCCGCGCGAGGAACGCTCGTCCGTGACGCCGGACGAAAAGATAGACATTTGCAGCTTCAGCCTGCGGATTCAGCCGAAATAGATTGGAACGCGGGGCTCGAATCCGCAGACGAGCTGTTAACCTCGATGGCTTATGACCGCAGAGCAGTTGGAGAAAAGCCGCCGCCGGTTCGAGATCGCAGGGGCCGTCATCTGCGCTCACTGCTTAGGCTGGTTTCTGTGGGTTATGTTCGATCCCAATAGGGTTGGGCCCGTGACGACTGCCGAGTACACAAGGCTGGTCGGTTTCATCTGCATCACGCTGACCTTTTATCTGGGAGCCTACAGGTTCCTTGATCGCTACTGCATACTTCCCTTCCAGAGCTTCAGGCCGAACTGGATATTCATCTCTTTTCTCGGCACGTCGTTTTCCCTGGTGATGGTCAGTCTGCCGAGGCTCTTGACGAATGTCTATAGGCTGGACGAGTTCCTGATGGCTTTCCTGTTTATCCTGGGCGTCTTTAACCTGCTCATGTTTCCGGTGATGGCCGTGGTGTGGAGCGCCGGATTTTTTGCCCGGCTGGTCAGGAAAGAGATCGAATACGCGAGAGTGGTGACGGACTAGCCGCCGCGTTAAAGAGAGTAAAGAAGCCCTCACGCTCTACTTAAAAGTTTATAATTCGGAGCTGGCCGCGCTGGCGACCTCTGTCTGCGTCGCTGCCTGCCGTATTGCTTCAAGCTCGACGATGAGGGCTTCCAGCAGCGGCGCGATGCGCTCGGGCTCGACGTAGCCTTTGCCCAGGATCTTCGTGATGGGCCGCGTCTTCGTCTCGCCCTTCACTTCTTTGAGGAGGGCGCGGCAGAAGGAGATGACGACTTCGGCCTCAAACTGCTTGCCGGTGTTGCGGCGAAAGTCTTCGACGACCTCTTCGAGCGAGCGCCGAGTCTTGTAGGGGCGATTGGTCGTCATCGCGTCGAAGGAGTCTGCGAGCGTGATGATCTTAGTGCCGAGCGGAATCTGGTCTCCGGTCAGGCCGTCCGGGTAGCCGCGCCCGTCCAGGCGCTCGTGATGATGGCGGGCCATCAGCGGAATATCTGCGTAAGGGTGACGGATGGGCGCGAGGATTTCGTAACCGGCGGCCGGGTGACGGTTCAGCTCGCTCGACTTCTTGGCGTCGATCTTGTAAGGCGCGTTGATGATGTCGCGCTCGACGATGAGCTTGCCGATGTCGTGCAGGTAGCCCGCAATCGCAATGCCTTCGACCTCTTCATCAGTCCAGCCCATCTCGCGCGCGATGATCTCGCTGTATTTCCCGACGCGCTCGGAATGGCCCTGTGTGTACTTGTCCTTGATGTCTATGGCGGCGGCAAAGGCGCGCACAGTGTCGCGGTAGATTCCGCGCAGGCCGTCGTAGAGCTGGCGATTCTCTTCGGCCCTGCGCTCAAGCTCTTCGAGCAGGCGGTGCGTGTGAATGCCTACGCCGATGTGACGGGCCATCGAACAGACCACTGTGCGATCATCCGTAGTGAAAGGCTCCCCGCTCGCTTTCCCGCCGAGCAGGACGAGTCCCGTCAGGTCGTTTCTGACGACGAGCGGCACGATCAGCTCGATGCGTGATTGTGTGAATAAATCCTGATGGCGAGCGGCAAAGCGGGCGAAGGCGGGTGTCTGATCGTCTATCGCTAAGCCGCAGAGGCCGAGGCTCAGGAGTCCTTCCCTGTCCTCTTCGTCCAGCGAGATGTCCTGCGGCAGCTCGTCGCCCAGGCCACGCGCGGCGACAAATCTTAAGACCTCGTCCGTCTTGTCGTACTCGGCGACCGAGCCGCGCCTGATCGCCAGTGTGCCCAGCAGGAGATGCAGAGAGGTACGCACCATCTCCAGAAAATCGTGAGTGTCGGCGATCTCCTGGCCCAAGTCCGCGAGCGCGGCGAAAGTATGTATGAGCCTGCGAACCTTCTCCTGCATACCCCTCCGAAGCTCTTTAGTGTCCGGCGTGTGCGCCCTGCGCCGTGAACTCCTTGAGCGTAGAGAGCGCCTCCTGCTCGTCCTGCGCGAGAGCCACGTAACGCGTCAGCCCGAGCATCTCGAAAAGCTCTACGGTCTGACGATTGACATCGGAGAAGACCAGTTGCGCGCCGACCGCTTCGGCCGCATCAATGACGCCCAAAAGAATCGAGACGCCGATGCTGTTGACCAGCTCGGTGTCTCGGAAGTTGATGACGAGCGCGCGGCAGCCCTCGTCGAGACGCTCGCGGCACTCGCGCTCGATGCGCTCGCCGCTCAGCTTGTTCAGATAGTCTGTCGCATAAACGACCGCCATCTCTCCGATGCAGCGTGAGCGCACCGGAGCGCCCGGTAAAGATTCCGCCATTAGAGTAAGCTCCCCTCTTACTTAATAGACAGTACCAATTAAATTATATTCCGCTGCGGGACGAGGCAGAAGGGTTGCATTTTCATTGCAATCCTAATTCCGGCGCAGATACTTGGTCATGCGCAGGCGCGTGCCGTCGTCCACGCGCTCGAACTCCACCTCATCCATCAGGCTTTTAATCAGCGTCAGTCCCCAGCCCCGGCGTTCGCTGCTAGTGCGCGAGCCATGCACCTCGTTGCCGTTATTGTGCGCGCCTCCCTTTTCACCGTTTTGTTCGCTCAAGATGGCGGGGACGACCCCGCGACTGGAAACCGTGACTATTAATTTATCACTTTCCAGGCGAAAGCGTTGATATATTTTTCGGTCTGGGCTCAGGCTATGCTCCGTGGCGTTGATGCAGGCTTCGACCAGCGCGGTCTTGATCTGGTTGATGGCTTCGGGTTGAAAGTTGATGCGGCGGGCGATCTGGTCAACGGTGGTGGCGGCGATCAGCTCCGTATCTTCGCCCATCGGGATGACCAGCTCGAACTCGTCCGTGCCCTCTTCGGGCTTGGCGGCAGCGACTCGTTCGGCGCTGATGCGCGCCGTCAAAAGCTCTAGCTGAAGACGGCTTGAGCCGTAGGCTTCGCGCTCCGCCAATAGCTCGGAAGCTTCCGCCGAGAAGCCTTCGGGCGCGACCAGCCAGAGCCTTACGCGGTTAAAGCCGCACGCGCGCGCGACTGCCGTCAGGCGCTCACACCAGACCTCAGTGATCCCACGCCCGGCCTCAAGCTTCGACTCGATCTCGGCCGCGATCCAGACCACCTCGTTCGAGTCCGTGTAAGTCCCGGCGTCGAACCCCGTGGCGACGGCGCAGCGTTCCTCGTCGCAGACCGTCTGTATGGGCGGGTAGAAAGCCTCGCAGCTCGCGGCGTAAATCACCTGCGGCAAACGCACGAGGTCTGTCTCGGCGTCTAGCCCGGCGGCCACGGCTTCCATGTCCAGCCCTTTGTAGGCGCGGCTGAAGCGGTCGTAATGAAGCAGGCTCGCGGCCACGCGCTGGCCGTCGAAGCGGCGGAGCAGCTCGCGCAAACCCACGGCGGCTGCGCGGCGATAGTGGCGGGCCATAGTGTGCGGCGCACGCTTCAAAGTCTCGCTCAGAGTCTCTGCGACGACGAGGGCGCGCGGCTCGGCCGCGACCTCCATCCGGTAGCGCGTCGCCAGGTAATCGCTCCAGGCATGCGAGCCGTTACCGACCTCTATGAAATTGGCGTTGATGCTGGCGAGTTCCTGCACATGCAGTTCGCGAATGATCTGCTGTAATTGATCCGGCTCGACGCCTAGACGCTTGCGCCAGGTCTCGACCTGCGCGCGGCTGCCGTCGCTCGTCTTCGATTCATAGAGGACGCGAATCAGAGCGCGGCGCAGAGAACTTACCGGAGTGATCGTCTCCAACACCGAATCGAAATGGCGATAGAGGCGGCCGCCCATCAGCTCGTCCACGTAGAGCTGCTGGCAGTTGACGAAGGTCGTAAGCTCTATCTCTTTCTCGCGCGCCGACTGCACGAGCGAGGTCATGAAGAAGGGCTTGCCGCCCAACTGCTGCACGATCAGGTCGCGCGTCTCGTCGTTGAGGGCAAGGCCCGAGCGTTCGGCAAGGCGCTCGACCAACGTGCGCGCTTCCCTGTCAGGCAGCTTTTCCAGGCGGAGCAACTGAATGCGCGCGAGGTCGCCGGTCTCGCAGCGCACAAGATCGAGCAGGCGGCGACGAAGACCTGCGAGCGCGAAGGATACATCCGAGCGCATGAGAAGCTGCGCCGCTTCCTGGCCCAAAGAGGTCTCTCCCTTCAAGCGTTCGGCCAGGTGCAGGCCGTCGAGCATCACCAGCAGGCGCGTGCCCCTGGCGGCGGCCCTCTGCGGCGCGCTCAGGCAGAGACGAATGAGAGCCCGCTCGTCGTCTCTGGCGCGCTCGACGGCTTCCAGCAAAGGCTCAAGCCATTCGTAATCCGCCGGGGCAACCGCTTCGGCCAGCTCAGCCAGTGGGCCAGGTGTTTCCAGTTGCGAAGCGTCTTTGTGCCGCCAAGCGACCAGTTGCGCGATGAAGGTATGAAGAAAGCGGCGAGCAGCAGCAGCGGTCGTCCTGTCTTCCGCAGAGAAGGCGAAATAGATGGGCAGAGCCGTGTCGTGACGACGAAAAAGCTCGTCATAAGCCTGGCGCAGAAGCTCTGAGACACCGGCAGCGGGAGCGGAGAGCACGAGCAGGCCGCGCGCAGAGAGCGCGCCGGGCCCGGCCAGGTCGAGCAGGCGCTCAAGCTCGTTGGCGCGGCCGACAAAATCCTCCGGCTCGACGCGCCCCAGGATGCGGCGCTCGCCCCTATTTCTGTTTGCTGTCTTTGAGGGCATCGCTGCTGCTGCTGCTGGCTTCGTCCGCGACAGTGCCCGGAGCGGCCTCGTCGGCGAAGACTTGATTCTTACCCAGGCTCTTGGCGCTGTAGAGAGCCCGGTCGGCCGCCCCGATGATGGCCGCCGGTGTATTGAGAGCGGGAGTAAAGGTCGAGACGCCTATGCTGACCGTGACGGCCCCGAGCGGCTGCGTCTTGCCGTGCGGAAAGCGCGTGCGCTGAACCCTGCGGCGAATCCGCTCGGCGATAGAGACTGCCTCGTCCAGGGTCGTCTGCGGCAGCAGGATGCAGAACTCTTCTCCGCCGTAGCGCGAGGCGACATCGGCCGCACGAAGCGCGCTCTTCAAACACTGTGAGGTCATCTCAAGGGCCAGGTCTCCGGCCTGATGACCGTTGCGGTCGTTGTAGAGCTTGAAGTCGTCAATGTCGATCATCATGAAGCTCATCGCGTAAGAGTGGCGCGTCGAGCGCCTCAGCTCTTCCGTCAAACGCTCTTCCAGGTAACGACGGTTCAGCAGGCCCGTCAGCGGGTCTGTGATCGACATCAACTGAAACTGCTCGGCCTTGCCGTGCCACCCTGCGCGGTCTAGGGCCATAGCCATCTGCGGCGCGATAGTTTCCAACAAGCTCAGATCAATCTCGTCATAGGAGCCGCCGCCCGCCTTGTCCGTCACGTTCAAGACTCCAACCCTGCGGCCGCCGATCATGATCGGGTAGCTGATGAAGGATTTCGTCTTGTAATGCCTTTCGGCGGGCGCAGGCTTGTGTCCGGATTGTTCGAGGTCGCTGACGACAAGGGGCTGCCCCTTTTCCAGCACAGCGCCCGAGATGCCTTCGCCCAAACTCAAGCGCAAATCCTCGGGGACGCCTGCGGCAAACCCGACGGCGGCCTTCATCGCCAGCTCGTTCGATTCCTCGTCGAAGAGCAGCAATGAGCCGCGCTCGGCATTGAGCAGCTCGGCCGAATGGCGGAGGATGGAGAGATAGGTCTCGGCCGGGTTGGCCTCGTTGATGTGTTCGGCGAAGCGTATCAACTGATCTGCGAAGCGCGAGCGCTGTTCAAGCTCGCTGCGCAGGCGCAGGACTTCGAGCGGTAAGGCTATGTCGCGGCAAAAGGCTGTGATCGCCCCTCTCTTCTCTTCGTCGAGAGCGGGCCCGCGCACGGCGAGCGCACCCTTGATCTCGTCGTCTATGACGAGCGGGAAAAGCTCTACGCTCTTCTTCGGGTCGAGCTTCTCCTGCCGTGAAGAGGTTCTCAAGGGCTTGAGCCCCTGGGCCGTCTCCGTGAACAGGATCGAGGAGCCGGAGGCGGCCGACAGATGATTCTCCTTCGGGCTCAGCTCGACGCGAATGGTCTCGCCGCTGAAAAGGCCAGTCGCGCAGACGGAGACGAGCGCCTGCTTATCGCGCAGCAGAAGCGCCAGCGAAGCCAGGCCGTGCCTTTCCGAGAAGGCGCGAAGCGCGTTGCCGCAGGCTTCCTCAAAAGAGCTATCGGCCGGGGTCGCGGCGGCAGTAATCGTGGCGAGCGAGGCCGAGGCTTGCATCAGAGGCCCATCCGGCTCTAAGACACGGGGCGCGACGACGGGTGCTGCTGCCGCTGCGGCCGGCGGCTCGCCCTGGTATTCCCGGTCGGATTGACGGATGCGCTCGGCCAGATCATCCAAGTCCTGGCGCGCGGCGAAGATGACGTTCTTGAAAATCTCACTCGACAGGAGGTCTTGCAGGTCGCCCGTGCGCAGGCGCTCGGCGAGGGCTCTATAATCGGCTGTCGTCAGGAAGGCGCGCCCGCCGATCACGGCCAGCCCGGCCTCTTCGCCTCCCAATCGCACAGGCATCGCAAAGCAATGCAGCCCCGCGTGACAGCGATAATGTGTCGCCTCTCCGGCCTTCATGGCCCGCTCGTAAGCCACGCCGCAATAGGGGTCGCACAACCGCCTGTGAGCGGGCGATGATTGAAAGGCCAGGCAGACAGAGTTGTTATTCGAGAGGTGCAGGGCCGGAGGCTGCGCGCCTTTGACGAGCAGGATGGAGAGTCCGGCCGAGGCAGCCAGCATGTCCTGCGTCTCAGCCCAGGCCGGAGGGCAAAGCTGCTGTGCGTGCGCGTTTGTCGGGTTGCGCTCTGACACGGCGGATTTATCCAACATCTGATAGGCCACTCTTGCTTTAGCGCTCGAAAAAACGGTTGGAAGGCCAGGAACGGCAATGAAGCGGGAACCAGGGCGGCAGCGGCCCGTGTCCTTGCCCGCATGAGCATGAAAGAGCGGCGGCCCCCGAAGCGGGGCAGGCCACCAGCCCTCTGGACAAAGTATAAGTGCCAGAGGGCAAACAAACAAGTGGTTTCTACTTCAACCACATAGAGCTTCTAGCTAGTACTGGCCGAAACCTTCCCGAACTCTCAAGTAAATGTCGAATGGCCCGGTCTTTTCAAGTTGCGATCACGCGCTGCGCATCACGCAGGCCCGGCGCGTCGCCCTCAGCGACCTGCTCAATATCTGGCTGTTCGGGACTGATACGGATACAGGCCGCAAAATGGTTGGGCTTGATCTCTGCCAGAGGAGGAACGACCTCTTTGCAAGCCTGTATGGCGTAAGGGCAGCGCGTGTGAAAACGGCAGCCTTGCGGGGGATTGATCGGCGAGGGCACGTCGCCTTCCAGGACTATACGCTGGCGCGTGGCCTCGACCTTAGGGTCTGGGACGGGGACGGCCGAGATGAGAGCCCTGGTATAGGGCATCAGGGGGTCGTCATAGATGGTTTTGGCGTCGGCAATCTCGACGAGCTTTCCCAAATACATCACGGCGACGCGGTCTGAGACGTGACGGATCGCGCGTAAGTCGTGTGAGATGAAAAGATAGGTCAAGTGCTTCTGCCGCTGTAGGCGTTCCATCAGGTTCATGATCTGCGCCTGAATGGAGACATCCAGGGCCGAGATGGGCTCGTCGGCGACGATGAAGTCGGGGTTGACGGCAAGGGCGCGGGCGATGCCTATGCGCTGGCGCTGGCCGCCGGAGAATTCGTGCGGGAAACGCTTGATAAAACGCTTGTTAAGGCCGACGGTCTCCATCAACTCCTGCACCATACGGTCAGTCTCTTTGCCGCGCGCGAGCTTGAAAGTCTCAATCGGCTCGCCGATGATCTGCCCGACGGTCATGCGCGGGTTCAAGCTGGCGTAAGGGTCTTGAAAGATCATCTGAAGGTGGCGGCGCTGCTCTCTCATCTCTCTTTGCGAGAGATGCGCGAGGTCTTTTCCGCGAAAGAGCACCTGGCCGCCGGTCGGCTCGGTCAAACGCAGCAGAGCCCGTCCCAGGGTGGATTTGCCGCAGCCCGATTCGCCGACGAGCCCGAGGGTTTCGCCCGGATAGATGTCTATGGTCACGCCGTCAACGGCCTTGACGACGCGCCGGATGGGACTGCCGCCCACGACCTTGTCCCAGACGGTTCCGCCGCCGAGGTCGAAATGAACTTTGAGGTCGCGGATGGCTATCAAGGGGCCGCTTGTATGTCCGCGCTCAAGGGCGGGCGGCATTGTCTGTGCGGCGGTGTTTACGCTTTGGGTGCTCATCAGGCGTTTCCGGTTTCCTGGTTGTCGGGGGCTGGGGCTGTCGTCTGTGCTCCTGAGAGCGCGTCTCGCTCCTGGCAGGACTTGGCGTAGACCTCTTCGGCGAAATGGCATAGCGAATGATGATCTGGCGTTAAGGCGACGAAGGGCGGAAACTCGCGGCGGCAAATCTCCTCCGCACGCTCGCAGCGCGGGGCGAAGGGGCAGCCCGGCGGCAGGTGCGCAACGTCTGGCGGAAGCCCCGGTATCTGGTAGAGAGCGCCCTGCTCGCTCGTCGGGTCTGGCACGCTTCGCAGGAGACCCTTAGTGTATGGATTGCCCGGACAACTGAACAGCTCTGTGGTGCGCGCCTGCTCGAAGACCTTTCCGGCATACATGACCAGGATGTGGTCGGTCATGCCTGCGACGACGCCGAGGTCGTGCGTGATCAGGATGACGCTCGTGCCGGTCTCCTGCTTGAGCTTCTTAATCAACTCAAGAATCTGTGCCTGGATGGTCACGTCGAGCGCCGTCGTCGGCTCGTCGGCGATCAACAGCTCCGGCTCGCAGGAGAGGGCCATGGCGATCATCACGCGCTGGCGCATGCCGCCGGAGAATTCGTGCGGATAGCTGTCTACGCGCGCACGCGCTTCTGGGATGCCGACCGTGTCCAGCATCTTGATGGCGTGCTCGTAGGCCTGCTCTTTGGTGTAGCCGAGATGAAGCTGCGTCAGCTCCATCAACTGCTTGGAGATACGCATGAAGGGATTGAGCGAGGTCATCGGGTCTTGAAAGATCATCGCAATGCGTTTGCCGCGAATGCGCCTCACCTCGTCCGAAGGCAGGGCCAGAATGTCCTGGCCGTCGAAGATGATCTCGCCGGAGACGATCTTTCCGGGCGGGTCTGGAATCAAGCGGATGATGGAGAGGTTGGTGACAGATTTGCCGGAGCCCGACTCGCCCACTATCCCTAAGGTCTCGCCGCGCTTCAGCTCGAACTCTATCCCGTCAACGGCCTTCACGAGCCCATCTTCCGTCCCGAAATAGGTTCGCAGGTCTCTGACCTCTAAAATGTTTCCGTTCCGGCTCATACTTTTCGCATCTGCGGGTCGAGGGCGTCGCGCAGGCCGTCGCCGACGAAGTTGAGGCTGAAGAGTGTCAGCGCCATCGTCACTCCGGGGAAGATTATCATCCAGGGAAAGATAGCCATGTTCTGCGCGCCCTCTGCGGCAAGAGTGCCCCAGGAGGAGAGCGGAGCCTGCACTCCCAGGCCCAGGTAGCTCAGGAAAGCTTCCTGCAACATCACGGAAGGCACGGTCAGCGTCGCGTAGACGATCACGGGCCCGAGCGTGTTCGGCACTAAATGGCGAAAGATGATCTTCCAGGTCGGCACGCCTATCGAGCGCGCAGCCTCGATGAACTCCTGATTCTTCAAAGACAAGACCTGCCCGCGCACGATGCGCGCCATCGTCAGCCAGGAGACAGCACCGAGCGCCGCGAAGAGAAGCAGTAAGCTCTTCTCGAAGAGCGCCAGCAGAACGATCACGAGCATCATGTAGGGAATGGCAAAGAGTATGTCCACGACCCTCATCATCAGGTTATCAATCCTGCCGCCCATGTATCCGGCGAAGGCTCCGTAGGTGACGCCGATCACCAGGGACACGGCCGTCGAGACTATACCGACCATCAAAGAGATGCGACCGCCGATGAGGACGCGCGCCAGGATGTCACGGCCCTGCGTGTCTGTGCCCATCGGATGGGCCCACGTCGGCGGCATGGCCTTGACCAGCGCCGGGTCGCTCGGGATGAAATCGTACGTGTAGCCCGTGATGGCCTTGATAATTAACGGGCCCAAGAGCGTCGCCACCAGGATAATGAGAACCACGATTCCGCCCATCACCGCGAGCTTGTTCTTACGCAGCCGCTTCCAGGCATCTTTCCAGAGGCTAGTGCCTTTGACTATTCCGCCTGCGGCTTCCTGCCAAGTACTGTCATCGGGCGGCGCTGTACCGTAGAGCTGATCGGCGGCCATCGCCTCCGGCGTGTTGATCTTCTGCTGAGCGGCGACGATGCCGGGCGGCGCTGGGCCCACAGCCTTCTCGACGGGCGCGTTCGGGTCGTCCGTCGGTATTCGCTCAACTATCGGTGGTCGCGACATAACTGGTCTCTCCTTGAACTAATACCTGATGCGTGGATCGATGTAGGCGTAGGCTATGTCCACCAGGAGATTGAAGAGGAGAATCAGGATGGCGACGAAGGCCGTGATGCCTAGCAGGAGCGGCTCGTCGCGATTCAGTGCGGCGTTGATGAAATAGTTGCCGAGGCCCGGTATGGCGAAGACGCGCTCGACGACGACCGTGCCGGCGACGAGGAAAGCGAGCGCCGGCCCCGTGAAGCTGACCACGGGCAGCATGCCTCCGCGCAGGGCGTGGCGGAGCACCACAGTCTTTTCGCTCAAACCTTTGGCGCGCGCCGTGCGAATGTAGTCGCGCCTTAAGACCTCAAGCATGCCGGAGCGCGTCAGGCGCGCGATGTAGGCCATGTAGAGGGCCGAGAGCGTGATCGCCGGCAACAACATGTAGCGCAGCGAAGGAATGCCAACGGGCCCAAAGCGCACGGCCCACTCCCAGCGCGCGGGCGGCAGCCAGTAGAGCGTCAGCGAAAATATGAGTATCAACAGTGGGCCCAGGACGAAGTTGGGCAGACTGATGCCGAGCATCGCCGCCGCCATCGTCGAATAATCGAGCGCCGAGTTCTGCTTCAAGGCGGCGAGCGTCCCGAGGAGCGAGCCGACGATGAGCCCGATCAAGTAGGCCGTGACGCCGAGCGTGGCCGAGACGGGGATGGAGCGCCACAGTATCTCGTTGACGGTCTGTTCCTGGTACTTGCGCGAGAATCCGAAATCGCCGTGGAAGATGGCCCACATGGTCTTGCCATACTGCACATACCAGGGACGGTCAAGACCGTACTTGGCCCGGATGTTCTTCTCGACGGCGGGCGGCAAGCCTTTCTGCGTCTGGTAGAAATTGCCGGGCGCAAGACGTATCAGCACCCAGGCGATGGTGATGACGAGCACCACCATCGGGATGATAATCAGCAGGCGGCGGATAATGAAGCTCAGCATCTTTGTCAACTCCTAGCAGGAAGTGGCTGCGGACTCACTCGACCTCTCAACGCGCTAGCGCAGGCCCGTATAAAAGAGGCGGGCGATGGCCGGGAAGGCGCGCGTGTCCAGGAGCGGGGCAAGGGCCACGGGCGCTGCCGGCTCGCTCTCGCGCCAGTTGTGGTCAATGTAGACTCCGCGCCAGTTGTGCTGGTCGAGCAGGTTGGCCTCAAGGTTCCTGACGTAGGGCTTACGCATCAGCGAGCTTGGGCCAACGTAGAGCGGGATGATCGGCTGCTGGCTAATCATGTAGGCTTCGCAATCGTGCAGCATCTTCATGCGCTTCTGGGGGTCTGTCTCGGCGTTGGCGGCCAGGAGCATCGCGTCGTACTTCTTGTCCTTCCAGTCCGTGCCGTTATTGGTCGAAGCCGAAGTCATCAAGTCGAGGAAGGTGTTCGGGTCAACGTAGTCGCCGATCCAGCCACGACGCGCCAGCCCGTTGAACTTCATCTTGTCCGAGCGAGTGTTGTCGAGATAGACGCGCCATTCCTGATTGGTCAGCTCGACCTTGATGCCTAGCTCGCGCTTGAGCATGGATTGGACGAACTCCATCGTCTGCTTCGTGGACTCAGAAGTGTTGTAGACGATCTCGATCTCAGGAAAACCTTTGCCGCCGGGGAAGCCTGCTTCGGCCAGCAGGCGGCGCGCTTCTTCGGGGTTGTAGCCCGCGCCTTCGGCGTTCTCGTAGCCGTCCATCTTCGGCGTAAAGGCCGTCAGCGGCTCTCGGCCCGGCGCTTGATCGGTGATGATCTGGCGATTGATAGCCATGCTCAGGGCCTTGCGCACCTTCGGATTGTCGAGCGGCTTGATGTTCGTATTGATGGCGACGTATTCCGTTTGCAGGTAGGGCCCGTAGACGTAATCCTTGCTCGTCGCCTTGATCTGGTTGCGCCACGGCGGCGGGACTTCGTTCGACTGCGTGGCGTCTATCTCTCCGGCCTTGTACATGTTCATGCCCGTCACCAGCTCTTCGATGGAGGGGAAGATGATCTTTTCGAGCTTGGTGTTGGCGTTGTCCCAGAAGAGCGGGTTGCGCTCGACGACGATCTTCTCGTAGGGCGTCCATTCGGTGAGCTTGAATGCACCGGAGGTGACGATGTTCTCAGGCTTGACCCAGAGCGCGTCGCCGTACTTCTCTATGGCCTGGCGCGGGACTGGGCGGAAGAATTGGTGCAGGATGATCTTATGGAAGAAGGCCGTCGGAGCTTCGAGAGTGACCTCGAACGTGTAATCGTCAAGGGCCCTGACGCCCATGTTCTCTTTCGTCGCCGCGACGAACTCTTTGCCCTCCAGGAAGTGTGCCAGCTTGTGATTGGGCTGAGTCTTTTTCGCCGGGTCGCCGTTCAGGATTTTGTTGCGCTCCTCTTCATCCGAGGGCAGAAGGAAATAAGGGTCTTTGAGCGCCACTTTGGGAACGCTCGCGTCGTTGCTGTTGCCGCCTGTGGTCGCGCTCGTTTGAGCGGGTGCTGGTGAAGTCGAAGTGTTGGTCTGAGCTTGCTGCGTGGGAAGCTGGTTGTAATTGATTGGGGGAGCGCCTGTGAAGGTCAAGGGCCCATGCTCGCCCGCGCGCTCAAGGTCGCCTTCTGTGAGGAAGCGCCCCGTCGCGGGGTCGCGCACGAAAGCCTTCTTCTCGCCATAAGCCTTGGCGTTATCAATCTTGATGGATTCGTACATCATGCTGGCGTAGGGTGCGGCCAGCTCGGGCGAGACAGCGCGCCGCCAGGAATAGACGAAGTCGTGGGCCGTCAGCGGCGTGCCGTCCGTCCACTTGGCGTCCTTGCGCAGGTGAAAAGTCCAGACCGTGCCGTTGGAGTTGATGTCCCAACTGGTCGCCAGCGACGGGCGCGGCGTCACAGTCTTCTCGTCATATTCGACCAGGCCGTCGAAGAGAGCGGCGGCGATGCGGGATTCCGGCTGGCCCGTCATCGGATGCGGGTCGAGCGTCTCGGGCTCGGCCCCGGAGATGTAGCGCAAGACCTGCCCCTCGGGCGGAGTGTTCTTGCCGAAGTATTGAGAATTTTGTTTCGAGGAAGAGCAGGCGGCGGCAGTGAGCAGGAGGGCTGCGAGCCCGAGGCTGAAATAGAAGCGGACGAAACTTTTAATCCTCATAGGAAAACCTCCTTCTTTAACGACCGGCGGCGGCAAGCCAAAAGCCCTTTGTCGCTTCGGGCGATGCGGACTGCGGCCTTGCCCCTGTGCTCTTCGCCGGGCACGGGAAGCGAACAAGAGTCCGCTCGTGCCGGGGGACGGCCCTCAAACGCCTTCAAGTATCTAGACCGAAACGAGGGGAGAACGATTACGGATGCTTAAATGATGCCCGTGAACTTATCACGCGCGAGGCCAACATTTCAAGCTGTATCCTATTTGAGTGCGACCGTTTAACCGATGCCGTAAGGGGCCCGCACGGTTGCTTGCGAAACTTTCCCGCGCGGGCCCTCGCGGCGAAAAAGGGGCGCGCTCATCCGATGCTCATCTAATCTTCACCTAATCCATGCCACGGGCGCTGGCTTCGGGGGCTGCCAGGAGGTATCAATGCGAACGTGCTTGAGGGAGGGAGCATCCAGGAGATTCGAGTCGAAGCCGACGACGTAGGGCTTGACGAGCGAGTAGGACGAAGCGAAATAGATGGGGATGGCCGGAAGCTCGCGAAGCGCCTGCTCCTCGGTCAGGATTCGATGCGCGAGCACGGGGCGCTCCTCTGTCGTCGTCTTCGATTCCGGCTGAGCAGCCTTCTGAGCCCTTTCAGCTTCGGACGCAGGCTCGGCCGCTTGACCATTCACGCCCGCCTCGGCCGCTGTCGCCGCAGCCGTCGCGTCCTGGTCAAAGATCAGGCGCATGTTCGTGACCTCGTCCATCGTCTGCATGACGACGCCGCGCCGCACCACATCGTAATCGCCCGCGCGTACGGCAGCCTCGTACTCATCCCAAGCCTTGACGATCACTTCAGTCTCGACGCCCAGGATATTTTTCCACATCGCTGCGACAGACTGGGCCACCGTGCGCTGCTGGTCGTTACGGTTGACGAGCAGGCGTATGCGCGGAAAATCTTTGCCGCCCGGAAATCCTGCTTCGGCGAGCAACTGCCTGGCGCGCGCAGCGTCGTGCTCAAGGCTCGCCGTCGCGGCTTCAGTCCGCTCGCTTGTCTCGGCCTGAGGCATCTGCACGGGGAGAAACTTCTTGGCGGGCTCGGTCGCGCCCTCCATCTTGTCCTCGCTGATGCGGTCGCGGTCAACGGCTATGGCGAGCGCCTCTCTGACCCGCACGTCGTCGAAGGGCGCTCGCTCGGTGTTGAAGCTGTAATAGGTGAGCGCGCCGAAGGTGGCCCGCCGAAAATCCTTGTAAGGAGCCAGGAGTTTCAAAGCTAAGGGCTCGAACCCGGCGTTTGTGACGGCGTCAACTTCGCCCGCGTGATAGGCCGCGAGGGCCGATTCAGTATCGCGGGCCCTGACGAACTGCACGCGCTGTAAGTTGACAGTGTGCGCGTCCCAATAATTTTTGGCCCGCTCCAACACGACGCCCTCCGTGTCGGCTTTGACCAATTGAAATGCGCCGTTGGAAACGATTGAAGGCTCAGCTTGCGGCGGGCTCTCGGTGCGATGGACGGGGCGAAAGACCGGATGAGCGACAAGCGACGGGAAGCTTTTGTCGGGCTGCTGCAAGCGCACGCGCAGGACGTAATCGCCGACGGCCTCAGCGCCGAAAGGCTGCGGGCGATCTCGCCCTTCACGATTCTGCGGCTCAACCTTCTCCTCTTTCTTCGCCGCCCGTTTCGGCCCCTGGGCTTCGCTGGCGCGCGCCGTCGTAGCCGCTGGCGAAGGCGTCTCGGCAGGGGCCTGCTGCGCCGTAGCAGCGGCGGGCGCTTGAGGGCTCGTGACGGTCGAGGGTTTCGCTCCCTGAATATTTTCGAGCAGCCGGGCGTGCGGCGCTCTCTCGCCAAGTTGCAGTGTGCGCTGCCAGGAGTTGACGAAATCGCGCGCCGTCACAGGCTCGCCGTTAGACCAGCGCGCATCCTGGCGAAGATAGAACGTCCACTCCCGATTATCCGGCGACGACTCCCAGCGCGCGGCCACGCCCGGCACAGGCGAGAGCGTCTGCGGGTCGTAATCCGTCAGCCCCTCGAAGATAGCGCGCACGGCATCCGTGTCAGGAGGCGCGGCCGCCAGCGCCGGGTCGAAGGTTTGCGGCAGACCGCCGTCGCTCCAACGAAACTCTTGCGCGCGCGGCACTAGGACTCGGCCGTAGTAGGGCTCGACCTCCTGGTCGAGAAAGCAGCCGCCGCCCGTGACGGACAGAACAATCAAGAGCGCAAGGCTCACGCCCGTGCGCCAACGCTCAAGCCTTCTCCTGCTCCTCTTTCTCTTTCTGTTCGTCATCTGGAAAAAAACCCCTGCTTGTTAATCTCTAACTCGGCGTCGCAGCCAATCTGGAGAGCTCCTCGTAGACCTCCGCGACCCGCCTGCGCGTCGGCTCGAACCCTTCCGAAGTATCAATCAGGAAATCAGCGTAAAGCATCTTCTCTTCCTGCGGCATCTGCGCACGGATGCGTCGCTCGGCCTCTTCGCGCGAGAGGGCGTTGCGCGCCATCAAACGCTCTAGCTGAACTTCCGGGCGACAATGTACCACGACCAGCTTGTCAAAGCGCCGATAACCGCCCGATTCGATCATCAGCGCGGCGTCAACCACTGCCACCCCGCGCGGCGATTCCCTCTCCCACTCGCGCAACTGTTCGTCCTGCGCGGCGATTATATATGGATGAAGGATCGAATTTAAGAGCAATCGTTTCTTTTCGTCCGCGAAGACAATCGCGCCCAAGCGCGGCCTGTCAAGCGAGCCGTCCGCGAGCAGGACTTCTTCACCGAAAGCATCTACGACCGCGCGCAGGCCCGGAGTCCCTGGGCCCACGACCTCGCGCGCCGTCCGGTCTGCATCCAGGACGTGACACCCAAGCTCGGCCAGCACCGTGGAGACGAAAGACTTGCCGACGGCAATGGAGCCGGTCAATCCGACACGCAGCATCTCTATTCCAGCCCGCGCCTGGCGCTAGCCGCCGTCAAAGTATTCTGCATCAGCATGGCTACCGTCAGTGGGCCCACACCTCCGGGCACGGGCGTCAGGCGACCGGCCACGCGCGCGCCCTCCACAGGATGCACGTCCCCGACAATCGTATAGCCGCGACGGCTGATCGCCTCAATTCGTTTGTCCGCTTCCGCGCCGAACAACTCTCTGGCCTGCCGCTCGTCGCTCACCTGGTTAATCCCGACATCTATGACGGTCGCGCCGGGCCTGATGTGCTCGGCGCGGATGAAGCCCGGACGCCCGATGGCCGCGACGAGTATATCAGCCTGACGGGTAACGCCTGCCAGGTCGCGCGTGCGCGAATGGCAGATGGTCACGGTCGCGTCGCGCTGCAAGAGCAGGTGGGCCAGGGGGCGGCCGACGATGCGGCTGCGGCCGACGACGCAGGCTTTTGCCCCACTGATCTCCACCTGGTTGTGCAACAGCAGCTCTATGATGCCGGCCGGCGTGCAAGGGGCGATCACGGGTTGGCCCATCGCCAGCAGACCGACATTGAGGGGATGAAATCCGTCCACGTCCTTCGCCGGATCGACGGACGCGAGCACGCGCAGCTCGTCTACCTCTTCGGGCAGCGGCAACTGCACCAGAATGCCGTCCACCTCTTCGCGCATGTTCAATTGAGAGACGAGCGCGAGCAGCTCTTCTGTCGTCGTCTGATCCGAAAGCGCGTGATGCTCCGAGCGCAGCCCAAGCTCCTCAGAGGTCTTCACCTTATTGCGCACGTAGATGGCCGAGGCCGGGTCTTCGCCGACGCGCACGACGGCCAGGCACGGGCGCACGTCGCGCTCGCGGGCCAGTTGCGCTACGCGGCGGGCGACACGGCGCTTGATCTCTTCAGAGAGCGCCGCCCCTTCCAGCATCTTCGCTTTCATCACCGTTTCCGTCACCGTTTCCGTCGCTGCTTCTTTTGCTTGCTGCCTGCTTTCTGGCATCATATCCACGCGACATCAGGAATTTTTCATAGATTAGCGCATCGGAAGATCACATGTCATCAAGCATCTCAAAAATCGCTCGCATACTGCGTCCATCGCTTCTCAGCCTGTTCTTCTTCAGCCTGGCCGTCCAGGCGCAGACGCCGCGCGAGCGCCACGAGCGGATTCGCGCCAGCGTAGAGGGCGGCGATTACCAGGCGGCTACAAATGAGGTCGTCGCGTTACGTAGCGCAGACCCGACCGTCTATGCCCTTAACAACTACGACTACCTGCTCGCGCGGCTGGCTGAGAGGCGTGGTGATGTGGCTACGGCCGCGACTGTCTATCAAGCGGTGGTCGCGCGCAATTCCATGCTCTCGCAATATGCTCTCTGGCACTTGGCCCAGTTCGCGCGCTCTACTGGAAACCTCCCGCTTGAGCGCGAGCAGTTGCGCCAGCTCGTCGCGACCGCTCCCACCAGCCTCTTGCGCGAAGCGGCGCTGGCCCGCCTCGGCGAAAGCTTTATGGAGAGCCGCGATTACGCATCGGCCATCTCGGTGCTCAACCCGCGCGCTAAAGCAACGGGGCCGGCCACTGCCCGCGAAGCCCTGGCGCTCGTCGGCCAGGCCAAGCTCCGCAGCGGCCAGGCTGAGGCGGCGCGAGAGACCTTCACCAACCTGATCTCGCAGTTGCCAGACCCGGCGCAGCCGGACGATTACGCGCTCTTAGCCGTGCGCGGCCTGGACGAGCTGGACGGCGGAAGCGCCGAAGCGGCAGAGCAGAAAGCTCCTCAGCTTGCGGAAACGGAGCACCTGCGGCGCGCAAGCATCTACGGCTTCAACCGCGACTTTGCCGGAGCGCGCCGCCACTACCAGGCCGTCGTCGAGCGTTACCCGCAGAGCACAAGCAGGGCCGACGCCCTCTATCAAATCGGTTGCGGCTTTTACCAGGAACGCAACTTCGACGAGGCCATCAAGTATTACCGGCGCGTCGCGGACGAATTGCCCGACACTCCGAGCGCCCGCGATGCCATGAGCTTTATAGCCTCCTCTTACGTCCGAATGAAGCGGACGGACGAGGCCGTCGCCGCCTACAAGCGTTTTATCGAGAAGTACCCGGCGGCTCCGAACCCTGAGCGCCCATTTCTGAATATCATAGATGCGCTGCGCGAGGCCGGGCGCGACGCGGAGGCGCTCGACTGGATTGAGCAGACGCGCGCCCGCTTTAAAGGTCAGGTCGGCGGCGCGCTGGCCCTCTTCTCGCGGGCGAAGATTCATTTGGCCCAAGCGACATGGGCCGAGGCGCTCGCAGATTTCGACGCCCTGCGCGCCGAATCAGACCTCGGCGAGATGCGCGTGCCCGGCGGGACGAACTCGACCGAAATCACTTTCCTACGCGCTTACACCCTTGAGCGTATGGGCCGCCACGAAGAAGCCGTCAGTGCTTATCTTGAGATACCCGAAGGGCGCGGCCAGTATTACGGCGGGCGCGCGACACGCCGCTTGCTCGCGCTCGCTGGAGAAGAGAAGACGCGCGGGCTGGTCGAGCAACGCCTGAAGGCTCTGCGCACGGAGGCGCAAGCGTTACTCGACGGCGGGGATGCCGAGCGCGGGCGCGTCTCCGTGCAGAGGGCGCTGCGATTGACGCAAGACGCTGCGGTGCGCGGCGAGCTGCTTGAGATGGCGCGGCGCGCTTATCGCTCGCTCCCGGCCTATAGCAAGCTGACAGCGCCGCGCCTCGTTCAGGCCGGGCGTCAGAACGTCATCACGGTGGGCCCACGCGAGACGAGCGCGTCACCTTCGCATCAAGCGTTGGCCGACGAGCTTCTCTTCCTCGGCCTCTACGACGAAGGCACGCCGGAGCTGGCCGTGGCCCGGACAGGAGGGCAAGCGTCGAGCGAGCAGGCGAGGACTTCTGCGGCGAGCGCACAGGGCGGCGGCACTGCGACAAAGGGCGCTGCGGAGGGCGCGACCGTCTCGACGCCTGCGCGCGACGCGGCCTACAGCCTGGCCGTCTACTACAAGCGGGCGGACATGGCCAATCATGCTGTGGCCTTCGCCGAGCCGATCTGGAAACAGGTGCCTGCGGACTACCTGCTTGAGCTTGCGCCGCGCGAGATGGTCGAGCTGCTCTACCCTGCGCCGTATCGTGCGGCGCTGCTTGAGTCGGCTCCGCCGCGCGGCGTTGACCCGCGCTTTGTCCTCGCCATCATGCGGCAGGAATCCCGTTTCCGGCCCGAAGCGAAATCGGTTTCGGCAGCGCGCGGCCTGACGCAGTTCATCCCCTCGACGGCCAACGAGATTGCTGCGCAACTCGGACGGCGCGACTTCGCCCAGGACGACCTCTACAATCCGAGTACGGCCGTGCTTTTCGCCTCGCAATACATGGGCAATCTTTTCCGGCAATTTCCCGGTCAGCCGCAGGCCGTCGCAGCCTCCTACAACGGCGGCGAAGATAATGTCGAGCGGTGGATTTCACGCGCCCGCTCGAACGACCCTGACCATTACGTGCCCGAGATAGGGTTCACACAAGCCAAGGATTACGTCTTTAAGGTGATACCGAATTTCTGGGTCTACCAATCGCTCTATTCGGAAAAGCTCGAACCAAGATAAGCTGGATGAAGATGCGAAGAAGGGATATGAAACGAGCTGCTCTTATTCTCGCGCTCTTGATAGTCGCGCCCGCGTGCAGGCAGGCGGCCAGGCAGGAGGCTTCAATGGAGCGTCGCTACGAGTTGAAAGGCAAGGTCGTGTCGGTGGATAAGGCCAGGCATCAGGTGACGCTCGATCACGAAGAGATACCGGGCTACATGGAAGCGATGGTGATGCCATACACGCTCAAGGACGAGCAGATACTCGGCGAGCTTGCGCCGGGCGATCAGTTGCAGGCGACGCTGCTCGTGGACGGAAGCTCCGCACAGCTCACAGACATCATGTTCTCGCACGCCGTCCCCGATGCAAACGCGCCGAACAAGAGCGAAGCAGCCGCAGTGGAGCCGCGACCCGGCGACGCGGTTCCGGACTTCAAGCTCGTCAACCAGGACGCCCGTCTCATACACCTGGGCCAATATCGCGGCAAGGCGCTGCTTCTGACCTTCATCTACACGCGCTGCCCCGTGCCCGAATACTGCACTTTGATGAGCACCAACTTTGCCGAGATAGATAAGGAGCTACAGAAGACGCCAGACCTCTACGCGAAGACGCACCTGTTGAGCGTCAGCTTCGACCCCACTTACGACACGCCGAAAGTCCTGCGCAGCTACGGCGCGGCCCACACCGGCAACTACTCTACGGAGACGTTCAAGCATTGGGAGTTCGCCGCGCCCAAACCAGAGCAGCTCAAGGAGCTGGCCCAATTTTTCGGCCTCACTTATTACGAGGAGAAGGATCAGATCATTCATTCGCTGCGCACGGCCGTCATCACTCCCGAAGGCCGCATACACAAGATTTATCACGGCAACGACTGGCGGCCCGAGGAGGTCTTGCGCGACCTTCAAGCATTGTCGAAGAGGGATGCGCCAAAGGATTAGTGATCTTAATAAGCTGAAGACTCGTTTCGAGGAGGGCGAAGATGAGAAAGGCTTTGAGCTGTGCCGTGTCGCTGCTGATTCTCTGCTCTGTGACGTTGGCCCAGGGCGGCCGCGCCAAATCCAGCGCCGGGTGGAAGACATTTCACGGGGCCTGCTTCGACATCAAATACCCGGCGCAGTTTACGGCGCGCGGCTCGCTTCCGGCGACGCAATTTTGCAGCGAGCGTGAGCTGAAGCGCATAAGCGTCTTCTTCGCAGCGCCGGACGGGGGCGTGGAGTTCTACGTCTATGCCCTGATGGCCGGCGTCATCGAAGACCTGCCCGAAGACATCCGGCTCAACCCCGCGACGGAAGAGTACGTCGAACAAAACTCCGAGACGAAGGACAAGGACTCTGTCCTGGAGAAGCGCATCAGCCGCACGACCATCCGCGCCAAAGACAACAGCTACCAGAGGTCGTATGAGAGCCAGACCAACACGGGGCAGAACACCCAGTTCATCATCGGCATCAAGTATCGTAACCAGCAAGCCTACAACAAGCACAAGCAGGCTTACCTGACCTTCAAGAGAACACTGGTGCAGTACTGGTGGGATTAAGAGGAAAGGAGGAAGGAGGATGCGGGATGATGAATGAAAAGCTGTTTTGCTTTCTATTCATCATTCCGCATTCCTTCTTGCTCTTCTAGCTTTTCAGCTTTTTGATCTCTTCCGTCAGCACCGGGATGACCTCGAAGAGGTCGCCGACGATGCCGTAATCGGCGATGTCGAAGATGGGCGCTTCCGGGTCTTTGTTGACGGCGACGATGGTCGAAGAGTTCTTCATGCCGACGAGGTGCTGGATTGCGCCGGAGATGCCGAGGGCTATGTAGAGCTTGGGCGCGACCGTCTGGCCCGAAGAGCCTATCTGGCGATCAATCGGCAGCCACTCGGCGTCGCAGATCGGGCGCGAAGCTGCGATGTCACCGCCGAGGGCCTGGGCCAACGATTCGGCGAGCGCGATATTCTCTTTGCTCTTGATACCGCGCCCGACCGCGACGATCACGTCGGCCTTGGTCAGGTCAACGGCCTGCTTGACCTCCTGGAAAGCGGGCTCGGGCGTCATGCGGACTTCGCCCACTTCGACCTGCAAGGTCTCAACCTCTGCCGCGCCAGCGCCGCCGCGCGCGGCCTGGTCTGCGCGATATGCTCCCGACTGAAAGGTTGCAAAGACGGGCGCTTCGCCGTCCGAGACGACATCGGCGTCGATCTTTCCGAGGAAGATGCGGCGCGTGAAAGTCACAGAGCCGCCTGCGACCTGCGCGCGAATGCAATCGCTGATTAAGCCCTTGCCGAACCTGGCCGCCAGCTTAGGCGCGTAGTCGCGCACCAGGTACGTGTGCGGCATGACGACGTAGAGCGGGTCTAGCTGGCGTATGACGCGCTCCATCGCGTCCGTGTAGCCGTCCGGTGTGTACTCCTGAAGCCTCTCGTTCTCGGCGTAGACGACTTTGCTCAAGTCATAGCCCGCGACCTCCTGGGCCAACCCGCTCACACCCGAGCCCAGGACGACGGCCGTGACCGTTTGTCCCAGCTCACGCCCGAGACTCTGCGCCGCCGCCAGCGCCTCGAAAGAAGTTTTGTTGAAAACGCCAGCGCGATGCTCCGCAAATACCAGGATACCGTTACTCATATAACCTCAGTGATAAGTGGTGAGTGACAAGTGACGAGAGAAAAGCTTTTCAATAGCTTGCCACTCGTCACTCATCACTCATCACTGCTCTTTAGATGACTCTCGCTTCCGTGCGCAGTTTTTCGGCCAGGGCGACGGCTCCGGCCTTGGCGTCGCCGTCGCCTAGAAACTGCGTCTGCTTGGTCTTCTGTGGGAAGTAGATTTTTTCGATGCGTTGATGAGAGGTTGTGGCCTGTGCGCCTTCGGCCGGTGTGACTTCCCTGATCTCCTTCTTCTTGGCGGCCATGATGCCCTTCAAAGTCGCGTAGCGAATCTGGCTGATGCCCGACTGGATAGTCAGCAGCGCCGGCCGAGGCATTGAATACCACTGATACCAGCCGTTCTCCAGCTCGCGCTTGACCCGCAACTGCTCGCCCGAAGCGTCCACTTCGATGACAATCGTCGCGTGCGGCAATCCCAGCAGCTCCGCCATAATGACGCCCGTCTGCGCGTACCCGAAATCGTCCGATTGCAGGCCCGTCAAGACGAGATCGGCCTCCTCGCCGCGCACTGCCTCGGCCAAAGTAGTGGCGGCGGCGAACGGCGAAAGCTTCGTCAGGTTATCCGTGACGACGTGTATGGCGCGGTCAGCGCCACGCGCGAGCCCGTCCTTAATCACGCTCTTAACGCGCTGTGGGCCCATAGAGCAGATGACCACTTCGCCGCCGTGCTTCTCTTTCAAGCGCAAAGCCTCTTCCAGGGCGTAGCCGTCCGACTCGTTGACCTCGTACGAGAGGTCTCCCTCTTCAATCCACGTCGCATCTTTATTAATGCGCAGGATGGCGTCCTTGTTCGCCACCTGTTTCATTAAGACGATAATCTTCATTAGTAATCCGAGAACTCAGAACACAGTTCTCCCTTTCATTCCTCGTATCTCTTGAACAACAGGGCGGCGTTGGTGCCGCCGAAGCCGAAGCTGTTGGAGAGCACGTATTCTATCTCGGCCTGGCGCGGCTCGTTGGGCACGTAGTCTAGGTCGCAGTCCGGGTCAGGGTTGACGTAGTTGATCGTCGGCGGAAGGATGCCGCGATTGATCGCGAGCACGGAAAAGACGCCCTCGATGCCTCCGGCCGCGCCGAGCAGGTGGCCCGTCATGGACTTCGTAGAGCTGACCGCCACCTTGTAGGCGTGCTCGCCGAAGGTCTTCTTAATCGCCGCCGTCTCGAACTTGTCGTTGTAGGGCGTCGAAGTGCCGTGCGCGTTGATGTAATCGACCGCTTCCGGCTCAACCCCGGCGTCCTTCAGAGCCTTCTGCATGACGCGAATCGCACCCGAGCCCGTTTCGTCCGGCATGGTGATGTGGAAAGCATCCGCAGTCATCCCGTAGCCGACCAGCTCTGCGTAGATGCGCGCGCCGCGACGCTTGGCCCATTCCAGTTCTTCCAGAATCATCAGCCCAGCGCCTTCGCCTATGACGAAGCCGTCGCGGTCGCGCTCGAAGGGGCGCGAAGCGCGCAGGGGGTCGTCATTCCTGGTCGAGAGGGCGCGCATGGCCGCGAAGCCTGCGACGGACATGGGCGTGATGGCCGATTCCGCTCCGCCGCAGATCATTACGTCGGCGTCGCCGCGCTGGATGATCTTGAAGCTGTCGCCGATGGCGTGCGCGCCCGCCGAGCAGGCCGTCGCCGTCGCCGAGTTCGGCCCCTTCGCGCCGTGACGGATGGAGACCTGCCCGGCGGCCAGGTTGACAATGGCCGACGGGATGAAGAAGGGCGAGACCCGGCCGGGCCCACCGTCCAAGAGCTTAGAGTGCTCGCGCTCGATGGCCCAGAAGTCGCCGATGCCGCTGCTGATGTAAGTGCCGACCTGCTCGGCCGTCTCGTCTGTAACCCGTAGGCCGCTGTCTTTGATCGCCTCGTCTGCGGCGGCGATGGCGTAATGAATGAAGGCGCCCATCTTGCGCGCCTCCTTCTTCTCGACGTAATTGAGCGGGTCGAAGTCCTTCACCTCGGCGGCAAAGCGCACGGTGAACCGCTCCGTGTCGAACTTCTTGATGAAATCCACGCCGCTGCGGCCAGCCATCAGCGCAGACCAAGTGTCCTCGACAGAATTTCCGACAGGAGTAACAAGGCCGAGGCCCGTAACCACGACGCGACGATTCAAGACGACTACTCCTTTCAAGAGCAGTGACAAGTGGTAGGTGACGAGTGACAAGCAAGAACTGCTTTTCTCTCGTCACTCATCACTCGTCACTGTTTTTTGTGCTGGTCAATATAGTTGTAAGCATCGCGCACGCTCTGGATTTTTTCGGCGTCCTCGTCCGGGATTTCGATGCCGAACTCCTCTTCAAAACGCATCACCAGCTCGACCGTGTCCAGCGAGTCCGCGCCCAAGTCATCGATGAAGCGAGCGTTCGGAGTGACCTCGTTTTCGTCCACGCCCAGTTCGTCAACGATGATCTGCTTTACCTTATTCTCGATCTCTTGATCGGCCATCTTTTTTGCTCCTCTGTGAATAATGAAAAACCATTAGAAATTTTACGCGCCGCTTTGAGCGGCAAAGAGCGCCGAGCGCGCCGCCCTGAGCGTCTCTGCGGTCTCGACATTGAGGCCGCGCGCGTCGCGCTTGATCTGGCGCAGCAGCCCCGACAGCACCTTGCCGGGCCCGACCTCTACGAAGGTCTCGACGCCTTCGGAAATCAGAAGCTCCACGGACTCCTGCCAGCGCACGGGCGACGAGACCTGGCGGACGAGCGCGTCTCGCGCCTCCTCGCCGCTCAATACCTCGGCCGCATCGACGTTGGTGATGAGCGGCGCGCGCAGCTCCCTAAAAGTCAGCTCAGACAAGTCCTGGGCCAATCTCTCCTGCGCCGGCATCATCAGCGCGCAATGAAAGGGGGCGCTCACGTTGAGCTTGATGGCGCGCTTCGCGCCGCGCTCCTTGACGATTGCGATGGCCCGCTCAACGGCCGCAGCGTCTCCGGCGATGACTATCTGTCCGGGCGAGTTGATGTTGGCGGGCATACAAACCTGGCCCTGCTGCGCCTCGCCGCAGGCGTTCATCACAGTCTCCAAATCCGCGCCCATGATCGCAGCCATCGCGCCAGACCCCCTCGGCGCTGCCTCCTGCATGTAGCGCCCCCTGGCCCTCACAGTCCGCACGGCGTCCGCGAGCGAGAGCGCGTCGGCCGCGACGAGCGCGGAGTATTCGCCGAGGCTATGGCCCGCGACAAAGTCCGGCGCGGGGAACCCTTCCGCCTCCATCGCGCGCAGGGCAGCGACCGAGACGGTCAGAATCGCAGGCTGCGTATTCTCCGTCAATTGCAGCTCTTCGGCCGTGCCCTCGAAACAGACGCGCGAAATAGAGAAGCCGAGCGCCTCGTCCGCCTCTTCAAAGACCCTGCGCGCGGCCGGAAACGTCTCCGCCAGATCGCGCCCCATCCCTGGCGCTTGCGAGCCCTGGCCCGGAAAAATGTAAGCCAGCTTTCCGCTCATCGTTGACCGGAGCGCGGCTGCAAAGAGAACGAGACCGTCTCACCTTGCGTCCCTGCTGCGCCCATCAAGACCTCTTTCTTCTGCGCCACGTAGCCGTCTACCTTAGCAGTAACGCGGTACTGGCCTCTTGTCAACCGCTTGATGCGGACTCTGCCCCGGCCATCGGCCTTGCGAAACAGTATCTCGCCCTCTCGCGGGACAACGGTCACACAAGCGTCCTTCAAAGGAGCGCCATGCTCATCTCTGACCTCTATCCAGAGCGAGGGGTCGTCCGCCTGCTGCGCGAGAGACAGGCCGCCCGCGAGCAGCATGACAGAGATCACCGTGATGAGCAGCTTCGCTTTCATCTTTACCAGCGCAAGAGGACTCCGCCCCAGGTGACGCCGCCGCCGAAGGAGGCCATCAAGATCAGGTCGCCTTCCTCCACCTTTCCGGATTCAACACACTCGTCCAGGGCAATCGGAATCGAAGCCGAAGAGGTGTTGCCGTGCATGGAGATGTTTGAATAAATACGCGACTCGTCAACTTCGAGCTTGCTGGCCACGGCGTCCGTGATGCGCTGGTTGGCCTGGTGCGGGATAAAGAGCTTGACATCCTCCGCCCGCTCGCCGGCCTCCTCCAAAACTTCGCGCGAGATGTCCGTCATCGAGCGCACGGCCACCTTGAACAGCTCGTTGCCCTTCATCTTATAAAAGTGATCGCCCGCAGCTAAGCTCTCGGCCGTCAGGGGCACGCGCGTCCCGCCGCCCGGCGCATAGAGATGGCCCGCGAAGCGACCGTCCGAGCGGATGCGCGCGGCCAGGATGCCGCGCCTATCGCCGCCCGATTCGTGCGCGCCCAGGATGGCAGCGCCCGCCCCGTCGCCGAAGATCACGCACGTCGAGCGGTCTGTATAATCCACGTACTGCGTCAAAAGCTCAGCGCCTATGACCAGGGCGTAGCGCGACTGGCCCGTGCGAATCATAGAGTCGGCGAGCGTTAAGCCATAGAGAAAGCCTGAGCAGGCCGCCGCCAGATCGAAGGCTGCGGCGCGGTCTGCGCCCAGCTCGGCCTGTATCAAACAGCCCGTCGAAGGTAGAAGCTGATCGGGCGTGACCGTGGCGCACAGCAGCAGGTCTATCTCCGCAGGGTCTATGCGCGCGCGCTCAATGGCTTCGCGCGCGGCCTGCACGGCGAAGAGCGAGGTGTATTCGCCGGGCCCGGCCTTGCGGCGCTGCTTGATGCCTGTGCGCGAGGTGATCCACTCGTCGGAAGTGTCCACCATCCTTTCCAGGTCGGCATTGGTCAGAATGCCTTCCGGGTAAGCGTGCCCCGTGCCCAGGACGACTGCTCTAGTATTTGCCATCTTTTCCCCTCAAAGGTGAACCGTGCTGCGCATGTTAAAGGCAAAATGGTGAAAAGACAAAACGGCTTTGCCCTTTCACCATCCTTCAATCTCTATTTACTCGTGACGACTTCGGCATATTCCTGCGCGCGTGAAGCGGCGATGCCGCGCTCTATGCGCTCGCTCGCCCTGTGCTCAGAGAACTCTTTGGCGCTGCGAATGGCGTTGCGTATGGCGCGCGCGTTCGAGCTGCCGTGTCCGATGAGCACGATCTGGCGCACGCCTAGAAGCGGCGCGCCTCCGTACTCGGAATAATCCAGGCGCTTCTTGATATTACGAAAAGCGGGGCGCGCAAGCATCGCTCCCGCCTTGGTCTGCAAGGACGCGGTCAGCTCCCGCTTAATCATCGAGAGCATGGCGTCCGTCAAGCCTTCCGACAGCTTGAGCATCACGTTTCCGGTAAAGCCGTCGGTCACGATCACGTCCACAGAGCCCGTGAACACGTCGCGCCCCTCGACGTTGCCGACGAAATTGAGGCTCGAAAGATCGCGCAAGAGAGGGAAAGCCTCCTTCGTCAGGTCGTTGCCTTTAGCCTCTTCTTCGCCGATGCTCATGAGTCCCACGGTGGGCTTGCTGACGCCCAGCACTGCGCGCGAATAAGCGTCTCCCATGACGGCGAACTGCGCCAGGTGCTCCGCCTTGCACTCGGCGTTCGCGCCGACATCCAGCAGCAGCGTAGGCTTGCCCGAACGGGTCGGGATCATGGCCGCCAGCGCCGGACGATCAACGCCGGGCAGCATGCCTATGACCATCTTGGCCGTGACCATCACGGCTCCGGTGTTTCCGGCCGAGACGAAGCCGTCGGCCCGCCCCTCTGTGATGAGGCGCGTGCCGACCCGTAAAGAGCTTTTTTTCTTCCGCCGGACGGAGGTCGCCACCGGCTCGTCCATGCCTATGACTTCGGCGGCCTCGACCAGCTCTATGCCGCGATCACCGTCGCCGCGCCAGCCGCACTTGCGCAGCTCCGGCTCGACGCGCTCGGGCTGGCCGACAAGTATTATCCGGACGCCGAGGTCGCGCGCGGCGGAGAGCGCGCCGTCAATCTCTGCGTGCGGCGCGTGATCCGAGCCCATCGCGTCGACGACTACTTTGCCGGTCAGTGTGTGCCCGTGCTTCATCAAAGTGCGCGCTTGCTCACTCTCCCTCAGGCAGGAGGCGCGCCCCTCGCTTCCGGTTTCGGCTGCTAGCTTTCCTGTTCGACTTGTACTACTTCGCGGTTCTTGTAAAAGCCGCACTTCGGACAGACGCGATGCGGCAGGCGCGGCTCCTGGCAATTCGGGCACAGGCTGGTCTGCGGGGCGCGCAGCGCATCGTGAGCACGACGTTTACCGCGACGCGCTTTCGAGTGACGACGTTTCGGATTTGGCATGGATTATAACTCCTTAAAATTAAACTGTTCTGATAAGCACGCGCGAGCGCATCTGTTCCCGAGAACCTTTGCTCACTGACCATTTTTCTCTTCCCCTCTGAGACTCAGGAGCCCGGCCCAGCGCGGGTCAATCTCTCTAGTCTCACAGGAGCATTCCTGAGCGTTGCGATCTTCGCCGCACACAGGGCAGAGGCCCTTGCACTCCTCTGTGCAGAGCATGCGCCGCGGGATGGCCAGCAAGACCTGTTCGCGGACTAATTCGTCCAGGTCAATCGCCTCGCCGTCAAAGACCGAAAGACCCAGGTCTTCTTCCTGCAACTCGGCCGTCTCACCACTGTAGTAGTCCGAGGCCGGGACATAAGTGACATCAAAATCGGTCACGACCGGCACGGAGAGCGCCTTCAGGCAGCGGTCGCAATCCACCTCGGCGCGCGCCGTAATCGTGCCCTGCAAGCGCACTTCCTGGCCGCTTCTGGTGAGGCGGCCCTGAATCTGCGGGGCCTCTGTCAAACGCGCGTTCTCTTCGTCCAAGACTATCTCGCCGGGTTCGTAGGTGTGTGCGAAGGCGCTTGATTTCCCCTCCAGCTTGTCCAGTTCGATTCGCATGACCCGCCCCTTAGAGACGACGCGCGCCTTTTGCCTCGGTGCGCGCAAAAGGTCTTATTATAGCGGCCACTGCGCGACTGTCAACGCCCGGAGCCCCTCTTGATGACCGGCGCGCTCATCCTCTTAACGACTGCCACCCCCGGCCCTGGCCGCATTCAGCGCCTCGCTGTGGACGACCTTTGCCAGGCGAGAGTCGCCGCCCGTCACCAAACGTTTTTTCGCGTGTCCGACGGCGCTGAAGAGCGGCGAGAGCCTCGGCGCATCGTCGCTGCCTGGCAGGCGACGCGCAGGGACGCGGTATCGCGGGTCATTCCCGCCCACCGAGCGCGCCGCGCTAAAGGCGTCTCTGGCCTGCTGCTCTTCGCCTGTGCGCGCAAAGACCAGGCCGAGCATGTAGTAGGCCGCAGCATACTGTTCGTCCATCTCGACGGCCTTGCGCAGGTGACGCACGGCCATGCGGTCGCGCCTGAGCTGGTAATAGACGCAGCCTATGACGTAGTGCGCTTCGGGCGAGGGACGGGCCGCGAGCGCCAGCTTGAACTCTGCCAGGGCATCCTTCCAGCGTTGCTCGGCCGCGAGCAGCCTCCCTAATCCGTAATGGGCTGCGAAGGAGGACTGATCGCGCCGCGCCACCTCGCCGAGCAACTCCCTGGCGCGTTCCAGCTCTCCCTCGTCGCCGCAGGCCAGTCCGAGCAGCAGGCAGACGCCGTAATTGCCCGGAGCCGCCTCAAAAGCTCTTGACAGATAATCGCGCGCCAGGGCCATCTTGCCGGCGCTGAAGAAATGCTCGCCGATGAAATAAAGCAGAGGCGCGTTGAGGGGCGCAAGCGCGGCGGCGCGCTCAAGCAGGCGCACGCCCCTGGCCTTCTCTTCGCCCTCCATCAGCTCCATGCCCTGCTGCACGTGCTGCTCAAAGACAGCCTGATCGGGCCCTCGATAATTGGCGACGATCTCTTCGCGCAGATGTTCGCGCCGCTCCCTTTCGTCCTGCGCGCTGGCATCCATGCGGCAGCGCTCGCGCCACAGCTCTTCGAGGCGGCCGGCCTCAATCGCGCCCGCTTCCGTGAGCAGCCCGATCAGGGTCTCGATCAAAGCGTGATCGAAATAAGAGTTCTTGGCCTGACGGAGCAGCAGCTCAAGGCCCTGTTCCAGTTTGTCCGTCAGGCGCATGAGCCGGTTTTCCAGCGCCGAGACTCTTTCCAGCAGATGCTCTTCGTAGCTGGCCGTCCAGTTCTGCGCCTCATAACGCGCCGCGGGCGAATCCACCACCAGCATCAGGCGCGTCCCGCATCGCCCGCACAACTCCTGCCCCAGCGGGTTGGCCGCTAAGCATTTTTGACAGTAATGCGCGATGCTGCTCATAAAAAACGGCGCACTTAATATTCGTAGAAGCCGCGCCCGGTCTTGCGTCCGAGCCACCCGGCGTCAACGTATCTTTTCAGGAGCGGGCACGGCCTGTACTTCGGATCACCAAGCCCCTCGTGAAGCACTTTGAGGATCGCCAGGCAGACATCCAACCCGATGAAGTCGGCAAGCGCCAATGGGCCCATCGGATGATTCATGCCGAGCTTCATAATGCCGTCAATGCTCTCGCGCGTGGCGACGCCTTCGTAGAGGGCGAAGATCGCTTCGTTAATCATCGGCATCAACACGCGATTGGAGACGAAGCCGGGCATGTCGTTGCACTCAAGCGGCGTCTTGCCGAGGCGTTCGGTCAGCTCGCGCACACGCGCGTAGGTCTCGTCCGAAGTGGCTATGCCGCGAATGATCTCGACCAGCTTCATCACCGGCACGGGGTTCATAAAGTGCATGCCGATCACCTTGTCCGGCCGCCCGGTCGCTGCGCCCAGCTTCGTGATCGAGATCGAAGAAGTATTGGAGGCGAGAATCGCGTCGGGACATGTCAACTCGTCGAGCGTGCGAAAGACTTCCGACTTAACGCCCACGTCTTCCGTCACGGCTTCGATGACGAGCCGGGCAGCGGCAAGCGCCTCCCACTCCGTCGTCGTGCGTATGCGCGCGATGATCGCCTGCTTCTCTTCCTCCTTCAGCCGCTCTTTATCAACGTCGCGTTGCAGGCTGCTCGCAACGGCCTTCATCCCGCGCTCCAGGAACTCCTCTTTGACATCGCGCAGCACAACGTCGTAACCGGCGCGCGCCAGGACTTGCGCTATGCCGTTGCCCATCGTTCCAGCGCCGACCACGCCTACGGTCTCACTCAAGGTCATCTCTCCCTATCGCTCGACGGCCATCGCCACGGCGTTGCCTCCGCCGAGGCAGAGCGCCGCCAGGCCGCGCCGCGCGTCTCTGCGCTTCATCTCGTAGAGCAAGGTGGTCAGCAGACGCGAGCCCGACTGGCCTATGGCATGGCCGAGGGCGACCGCGCCGCCGTTGACGTTGACGCGCGCAGGGTCTAGCTCAAGCTCCTTAATGATCGCCACGGCCTGGACTGCGAAAGCCTCGTTGAGCTCGATCAAATCAACTTCGGCGAGCGACCACCCGGCTTTCTTCAAGACCTTGCGAATGGCTTCGACGGGGGCCATCATCACCAGCTCGGGCTCAATCCCCGAGGTCGCCTGCGCGGCGATGCGGGCCATCGGCTCAAGGCCCATTCGGCGCGCGCTCTCAAGCGAAGTGACGACCACAGCGGAGGCTCCGTCGTTGACGCCGGGGGCATTTCCGGCCGTCACCGTGCCGCCCTCTTTTTTGAACGCGGGCTTAAGCCTTGCCAAAGCGTCGAGCGAAGTCTCTTCGCGCACAGGCTCGTCACGGTCGAAGATGAGGGGTGCGCCCTTCTTCTGCGGAATCTCTACGGGCAGAATCTCGTCCTTGAATTTTCCGGCCTTGATGGCCGCCGCAGCCTTGCGGTGCGAGTTCAGGGCGTACTCGTCCTGCTCTTCGCGCGTCACGTGGTAACGCTCGGCGACGACTTCGCCCGTATTGCCCATGTGATAGTTTTCAAAGGCGCACCACAACCCGTCGTGAATCATAGCGTCCACCAGTTCGCCGTTACCGAGGCGATAGCCTTCGCGCGCCTTCGGCAGCAGGTACGGAGCGTTCGTCATAGATTCCATGCCGCCCGCGACGACGATTTCACTGTCGCCCAACTGCACGCCCTGCGCAGCCATCATGACGGCCTTGAGGCCGGAGCCGCAGACCTTGTTGATGGTCACGGCCGAGACGCCGAACGGGATGCCGCCGCGCAGGGCCGCTTGCCTGGCAGGGTTCTGGCCCACCCCCGCCTGAATGACGCAGCCCATGATGACTTCGTCTACGTCTGCGGCGCGGACACCCGCGCGCCGCACGCTCTCGCGCACGACCATCGCGCCCAGGTCTGTGGCGGAAAAATCTTTGAGCGCGCCCTGGAATTTCCCCGTCGGCGTGCGGACGGCGCTGACGATGACGGCTTCTCTTTTATCTGGCATGATCGAACCTCGGAAAAATGTACCTGGCCAATAGTAAATAGTGAATCACGAGACTGAGCGGAGCATGTTCTTACCAGTTGCTATGTGCATTGACTATTTACCAGTTGTTTCGATTATACGTTGACCAAAGGGGGTGTCAAGCAAGAGCCTCGCGTGAGCGTAAGGGAGGCAAGCCGTCTCGCGTGCCGACACAGTTAGTGGGGCAGTTCATCCTGGCTGATGGTTTTGTTGCTGTACACGAACCTGGGAACGGCCAGATTCCACATCATCTCATAACGCGTGTGCAGGTCAGCGCCCAATCCCTTCGACGCCTCGACTATGAAGATACGTTTGGCCGTCACGTCGCGCCCGAAGCTCAAGTCCCAGGCGGCTAACGTATGATCGTCGAACTGATAACTGAAGAAAGTATCGAAGACATGGATTTGGTGGAACCGAAGCTCGATTCGGCCGGGCGGCTGTTTCTCTTCGAGCCATTTGACAAACTCCTTTCTGAAGGTCGAGAGAGCCCCCGTAATATCGGATGGTTCGAGGTGACCGATATTACTCAACACGTCCGAGTCGGAGGCCGGGTCGAAACAGCACAACTCGACGTTCGCCCCCTGAAGAAGCGCATATTTGATCGCCTCGGGTTTATTCATTACTAGATAGAGACTCCGCGCTATGATGCGAAACGGTGAACCGGGCCGGGCCTGGTCAGCAACCTGCATGAGCGGGTACTTGGCCTCGTACAGAGCGCGCGAAGTAAAAATCTCGCGAATACCCAAACGCTCGCAAGTGGCGGCATTGCTCTCGCCGCGCTCAATCTGCTTGTGGAGAAAGGCAAGGAACTTTTCAAAGTGCCTCTCCGCGACGAACAATTCATAAATCATCGAGACGCCGCAGACCGTCAGGAGAACTACGCCCAGTTCTCTGGTCAGGTCTTTGAGAAGGCTATGCTCCTTCGGTAAAGCGACGTAGACGGCCTTTGCATCGGGGAGGGCTACAGAGACTTCGCTATCAGCAGGCAGGGCCACGGACACGACAATGAGAAGAGTTCCAATCAGGCAGAAGATGAAGATTATCACTGCCGCAGTTTTGCGCACCTCCCCCCGGATGGTGTGACGCTTGTCCATTCAATCTCCTCCTCCTCGGCATGAGTTCATAACCGGCACGGGCGCTGAAGCCCGGAGCCGGGACATAAATCGCCCGGACGATCTCTTCCGTGGATCACGACTGTCTTCACCTTGCCGGAATCGGGATGATTCTCCGGGTGCATTCAGATGACCAGACCCGAGCTTCGCAAGCGCGGGATCACGATAGACTGAATCTGCTCCAGGTCGCGCGCGGTCTGGGCTTCAAACCTAACACTGAGGACAGGTTCGGTATTAGAAGCCCGGACAAGCGCCCACTTCCGATCACCGAATAAGATTCTCAGGCCGTCAATGGTGACGGTTTCATAGCTCTCACCCAGGGAGTGTTGCATTTCTTTAACCACCTGAAACTTCCGGTCGTCGGCGCACGGAATGCGCAGTTCGGGGGTCGAGAAGTACCTCGGGAAGTCTGAAAGCAACTGAGCCAGAGAGACGGAAGTGCGCGACAGCAACTCTATGACCCGACAGGAGACATAAATAGCGTCCCCGTATTGAAAAGGGGCCTCGTTATAACAGATGTGCCCGGTCAGTTCGCCGGCGAGCGCGGCCCCTTCCCTGAACATTGTTTCAAGCACGAAAGGATAGCCGACCCGGCACATCACAATGGAGCCCCCATGTCGCTCCACATACTCGATCAAGCCCTGCGAAGCTTTAACTTCGCACACGATACGAGCGGGGCCCTGCCGTTCCATTAAATCCTTCGCCAGCAGCCCGAGGAGGATGTCCGGCGACAAAACGTGGCCCGTATTATCCACGACGCCTATCCGATTCCCATCCCCATCATAGGCGACGCCCAGGTCGGCCTCCGTCCGTGTCACCAGCTCTCTCAAGTCCTTAAGATTGGCGGGCACGGCCGGGTCTGGATGATGATGCGGGAATCGCCCGTCCGACTCACAGTACAGCGGTATCACCTCGCACCCAAGTCCGCTCATCAGTTGCGGGGCGATCATGCCCGCATTGCCATTGCCGCAGTCAACGACGACCCGCAGGGGCCTTGCAAAGGCTATACGCTTCTGCACGGCCGCGAGATAAGGTGGAATGATATTTTGGGCCGACACCTCGCCGCGCCCCTGTATGAAGCTCTCGTCGCTGATAATCTGCACCAATCTTTTGAGCGACTCGCCGTAAAGGGGCAACTCGCCGACTTGGAGCTTGATGCCATTAAAGTCCGGCGGGTTATGACTGCCTGTAATCATCGCGCCCCCGTCTACTCCGAGGTGCGAGATGCCGAAACAGAGTACTGGCGAGGTAGTCTCTCCGATATTGACGACGCTGCATCCGGTGGACAAAACGCCGTCAATCAGAGCGGCCGTAATCCGCGCAGAGGTCAGCCGGTTGTCCTTTCCGACGATGATGCGAGATTTGCCTTGCTCTCTGAGGTAGGTTCCGAAGGCAATTCCAACCAGTCGAACGCTTTCATCAGTCAACTCTTCACTGGCCAGTGCCCGAATATCGTATTCTCTGAAGATACCGAAGTTCATCGTTCTCTCTCGTCGGAAATGGTCTGGACAGCAGGCGCGCTTTGAGCGTTAAGGAATACCTAGAGCCACGGCCAGAGGCTCTTTTCGGCTCCGGCAGAAAGCTACCTCGAAGGATGAGCCATTCCCTATCCGAGCTTTCGTCTGAGCACCTTTCTGGACGCAGCGACGACATCGGCTGCTTCGAGGCCGTATGCGCTCAGCAGATCATCCGGCGCGCCGGACTCGGCGAACGTATCCCGCAGTCCTACGAATTCAATCGGCACCGGAAACTCGGCAGAAGTCACTTCGGCCACAGCACTGCCCAGCCCGCCATAAATGCTATGTTCCTCAGCGACAACTATTGCCTGACAACGCCTGGCCAAGCGAACAATCAAATCCCGATCAATCGGCTTCACGCTATGGAGGTTGGCCACGGTCACCTTGAAACCCTCCGCCGTCAGGGCTTCTCTAGCTTCGAGCGACTTCGCCACCATCAGCCCGCAGGCCATAATCGCAAGATCATTCCCCTCACCGAAAACGACTCCCCGCCCGATCTCAAAGCGGCTGCTCTTCTTTGACACAACAGGCACGGGCGCTCTTCCCAGGCGCAGGTAGGCCGGCCCTATATGTTGGAGCAAGGCCCGCAGAGCCTTCTTTGTTTCCACGGCATCGCAAGGGACTATGACGGTCATGCCGGGTATGCCTCGCATGAGTGAGATGTCTTCAAAAGAGAAGTGCGTGGGCCCATCATGACCGACCGTAATACCACCATGTGAGCCCACGCACTTGACGTTAAGATTACCATACCCGACAGCATTTCTAATCTGCTCGTAAGCCCTGCCGCAGAGGAAAATCGCATGGGTCGAGATCAGTGCAACCTTGCCGGCGATGGCCAAGCCAGCCGCCACACCGACCATGTTTTGTTCCGCCGCGCCGACGTTGATAAATCTTTCGGGAAAGTGCTCGGCGAAACCGATGGTTCTGGTAGCAAGTGAATCATCGGCATCAACCACGATGAGGTTTTCACACTCGGCTCCGAGCTCAACCAGGGCTTCGCCAAACGCATCACGCGTTGCCTTCATCCGTCTGGGGCTGCCCATCGGTCTCCTCCAACTCTCGCCAAGCGGCGGCGAATTGCTCGTCGCCGGGAGCAGTTCCATGCCAAGCCAGATTATGCTCCATGAAGCTCACGCCCTTACCTTTGACCGTGTTGGCGATGATGACCGTTGGCTGACCCCGCCGGTTGCAGATCTCGCCGAATGCCTTGAGCAAGGCTGAGATGTCATGCCCGTCCGCCAGTTCTTCGACGTGCCATCCGAAGGCCCGCCACTTCTCAGCCAGCGGTTCGAGAGCCATGACCTCCTCTGTGGCCCCGACGAATTGAAGGTGATTTCTATCCACGACGGCTATTAAATTATCCAACGCGTAGTGGCGCGCAAACATTGCTGCCTCCCAAATCTGACCTTCATTCAATTCGCCGTCGCCCAGCAGAACGTAGACCCGAGAACTGCTGCCATCGAGCTTCTTCAAGCTGTATGCGAGGCCGCAGCCGATGGAGAGCCCCTGGCCGAGCGAGCCGGAGGTCTCGATGCCCGGGGTGCGAACGCGGCAGGGATGACCTTGAAGGCGGCTGCCGATTTGTCTCAGCGTCGCCAGCTCGCTCCTATCAATGCGGCCCAGATCAGCCAGCACGGCGTAGAGGATAGGCGCGGCGTGCCCCTTGGAAAGAATGAATCTATCATGACCGGACGGGCGCGCGTCTTGCGCCTCGTGTCTCATCACATGGTAGAACAGCACCGTGACTATTTCGGTTGCCGAGAATGAGCCCCCGGGATGTCCAGACCCGGCTTGGTAGATCATCCTCAGGCATTCATGTCTCAGGAAACTTGACTTGGCTTGCAAACGTTGCACCAGCGATGCGTCATCTTTCAAGCTGCTCATAAGCGATGTTGCGCCCCGCCGTGGTGACGGTTCGGATTGCATTCAGTACGACCTGCACCCGACAGACACCTGTGACGGCGCTGGCCCTTCTCATGCGCCGCACAAAACGGCGTTCACTTGACTTTCCTCTATAACATGACTCTCATAATAAGCCACTCCATAAGATGAAAGATAGTTCTTGTGATGGTAAATGTTAACGGAGCTTTTCGATTTCACGAATCGAGCGTCGAGGACAAAATAGTCAATGTTTGAGACCTGGCAGCGGAACATCTCTGACAACCTCAGCTTTGTAGAAGAGGACAAAGGGCCGGAATTGGTAGCCGTAGTCTCTGGCAGCAAGTCTGATCAGCGATACTGGCGGCAACATTTTGCCGAGACTGCGCGTGACGTGTTCAGGAGCTCAGGCGGAACCTCCGTCACCTCCGTATTCGAGGAGAGTCCGAAGGGGAATTTTCTGGGAACATTCCGTGCCTGGGATCAAACGAAGCTGGCCGTCGCTCAGGAGGGGAAGAGGATACCGGAAATATCTTTAATGTGTATGGTCTTCGGCAAAGGAAAGCGCCTCAGCCCCTTTACACAAGCACTGGGAAATCGCAAACCCGCCTTCCTGACTCCGATGATGGCTCCGAAGGCGCAAGTCCAGATGCGTACGGCAGACATATCCAACCTTTATTCCAACACCTGGACGAGCTACCTGCGCGCGCACGGCTTTCGCGGTCTAGTGGTGAAGTGGGGCGACGAGGCGATTATTCCCGGACTGCGATGGAAGCCGGAGGAGCATGATTTTCATGATGTAGATGCCGTGCGCTTCCTGTGGCAGGTGAAGGTCACAGAGGGAATGGCGCGCGAGAAAGAGTGGCTCATCGTTAACGAGAGGACGAAACTGATCGAGTTTGAATATGCCAGGCAGGAGATGAGCTCCCTGCTCGGGCGGGTGTCGGAGTTCGGCGGCGATCAATATAAGGTTGCCGTCAATCTGGGAAGCCTGGCGATCTCCCATGACTTTTTAGATGCTGCGATAGAGGTCTTGGGCGATGACATTCGGAGTCGTGAGAAGGCTGTTGACTGGGATCCCTATGGCTGGATGGCTCTCTTCTGTAAGGACGCATCGCATTGGCAGTTCGAGGCAGAGTATGAGCAGCGAATCTCCAAAAAAGGGATCAGAAACTTAGAGGCCATCTACCCGGATTTCTACCCGAAGATCGCCCGGCTGCGCGCCACTCTGGAGCAGAAGAAGGGGCGGCCATTAAAGGTCGGCATGCTGGACTTCGGGAATGCCTTCTGGATGGACATCGGGCTGCATGTCACTTTGCGGCAGAGCCTGGAGTCGCTGACGACCGACAGCGAAAGGGGGATGGCGGCCAGGGAGCTTTTCGGTCTTCCCCACGAGCGGGACAAAAACGGCAACATCATCGTTCGCAGCATCGTCCCGGACTCGGCCGACATCCGCGACTCTGTCATTGTTGACTCCGTTATCCTTGATAAAGCTTCGGTCATTCACCAGGGGGTAGTAATCAGTGGTCGTCACCGTTTATTACATTTGCCGTTCGGAGGATGCGCTCTCTTCAGCGCCGCCGACAGCCTCTCGTTCACAGGCCCGCATGGAGTGACGTTCCTCTCCGTGAGCCCTTCGATCATCGTGCCTGAAGGCGGAAGACATACGACGCTCTTTATCCCTCAAGGGCCGCAGAACATGATCTCGAATGAGGCCATCTGGGACTATAGCGCGGACAACTACGAGCAGCCTATTTTGGGGAACCCCATTTCATTCGAGCAGGCTGGGGATATTATGTCCGCTATTGACGGGCAGGAGTTGGAGGCGCGCTGGCAAAACGCTTGGCGCAACTGGTTGGAGTAACGGCGTGATGGGCGACAGTTATTCAGCGGTTACGGCTTTGCCGCCGCAGGGCTGCTCGCTAAAGGAAGCCATCTCGCGAGAGAGAGATTGTAAGGACGAGTTGACGGCGCACATTGCCAGTCTCGCGGCAATAGTGATAACTTGCCAAGACTGCTGCGAATAGCTGCGTATAGCTGAGCACACAGGAGCAGTAATATCAGATGCGGGCATTCATCTTAGCTGGTGGTAAGGCGAGCTTTCTTCGTCCGTTGACCGTATATACCCCGAAGCCGATTATTCCGATTTGCAACCGTCCCTTCCTGCTCTACCAGATTGACACGCTGCGCCGCGCAGGGATTACCAATATCACGCTCTCGCTCTCTTACCAGCCGCACAAGATCGAGCAGCAACTCGGCGACGGCACAGAGTTCGGCGTCCAGCTCAAGTACACGGTCGAGCCGCAGCCGATGGGCACGGCCGGAGCCTACAAGTTCGCTGAGGACTTGATACGAGAGCCGACCGTGGTCTTCAACGGCGACGTGCTCACAGATCTCGACTTGAAGGCCGTCATCCGCGAGCACAACGAGCGCGGGGCCGTCGCCTCCATAGTGCTCGCGTCGGTCGAGAACCCTTCCGCCTACGGCCTGGTCGAGACCGAAGCCGATGGTCGCATCCGCCGCTTCCTGGAAAAGCCCAAACCCGAAGAGATCACGACCCACAACATCAACGCCGGGACTTATATCCTTGAGCCGCGCGTCCTGGATTTGATCCCGGCCGGCGAGAGCCATTCCTTCGAGTACGGACTATTTCCCAACCTGCTCACGCGCGGCGAGCCCTTCTACGCGCACATCCCGCAGCGCACTTACTGGATGGACATCGGCACGCCCGCGCGCTACTTGCAGGCCCACCAAGACCTGCTCGCCGGCCGCGTCACGCGCATTCACATCAAGGAGCGGCGCGGCAATTTCGACGCCGCGACCATCGCCGAGCTAGACGACCTTTCGATGATCGGCGACGACTGCACGATCAAGCCCGGCGCGCAGGTCGTCAACTCCGTGCTCGGGCCCGGTTGTTACGTCGAGGAGAAGGCGCGCGTCGAGAACTCTGTCATCTGGGCCCACACGCGCATCGGCGCTGGCGCGCGCGTCTTGAACGCCGTCACGGGTCGCGGCTGCCACATCGGCCGCTCCGCGACGGTCGGCGCGGGCACAGTCCTCGGCGACAAGACATCGCTGACCGATTACACCTTCACGGGGGGCACGAGCCTGTGAGCCCGCAGCTCGAAAGAGCGCCCATACGGTTCGGCACGGACGGCTGGCGCGCGGTCATCGCTGAAGAGTTCACCTTCCAGAACCTTGAGCGCGTCGCGCAGGCTTACGCCGATTATCTTCACAGCCAGGCTGTTGACGCTCAGCCTCCGCTCACGGTCGTCGGTTACGACAGGCGCTTTCTCTCCGAACAGTTCGCCGCTCGCGCCTCAGAGGTTCTGGCCGGTAACGACTGCGGCGTGCAGCTCTTCAAGGAGTCCGTGCCGACTCCCCTCGTCTCCTGGGCCGTGCGCGAGCAAAGGGCCGCAGGCGGCGTAGTCATCACGGCCTCGCACAATCCGCCCACGTTTAACGGCTTCAAGATCAAGGCCCCGTTTGGCGGCAGTGCTCCGCCCGAAATCACCGCCGCCGTCGAAGCCCTGGTAGACGCGCAGCAGCCGCGCCGCGCCCCCGTCTTAAATGATGAGGAGGCACAGGCGAGGCTCCATGCCGTCACCGAAAGCTACCGCGCGCAGCTCTCCGCCTACGTTGACCTTGAGCGCATACGCCATGCCAGCATGCGTCTCATCATCGATCCGATGCACGGCTCGGGCGGGCGCTGGGTCGAAAGCTTTCTGACCTCCGGCAAGCTTGAAGCCGAAACGATTCACGCCGAGCGCGACACGCTCTTCGGCGGCCTCAACCCTGAGCCCATTGATCGCAACCTTGGCCCACTGCGCCAGCGAGTTCAAGAGACGCGCGCTCACCTGGGCCTGGCGACAGACGGCGACGCCGACCGCCTGGGCGCTGTCAACGAGCGCGGCGAGACGATGACGATGCACGAAGTCGTGCCGCTCCTGCTGCTTCACATGGCGCGTGAGCGTGGACGCACGGGCGGCGTCGTGACGACCTTCTCGCAATCCGTCCTGACCAAGCGCATAGCCGCCGCGCACAACCTGAAACTCTACGAGACGCCCATAGGCTTCAAGTACGTCGCAGACCTCATGCTGCGCGAAGACATCCTGCTCGGCGCGGAAGAGTCCGGCGGCATAGGCGTCAGCGGCCACATTCCCGAGCGCGACGGCATCCTGAATTGCCTGCTCCTGCTGGAAGCAGTGGTCGCGGCGGGCAAGCCGCCTTCGGAGATGGTCAGGAGTATGCACAGGGAGTTCGGCGAATTCTATTTCGGGCGGCGCGACCTGTACATGGAAGTCAGTGGCGGGCAGGCACTGGTCGCAAGGCTCGCCGTGGACGGCGCGGCGCGTGTGGCCGGTTACGAAGTCTGCGCAGTGGAGACGCTGGACGGAACCAAGCTTCTCTTCAAGGACGAATCCTGGCTCCTGTTTCGCCAGTCAGGGACGGAGCCAGTCTTGCGCATCTACTCCGAAGCGACCTCGAAGGCGAAAGTCGAAGAGCTGCTCGACGAAGGCGAAAGGCTCGCCTCGGTCGGCGGCGAGATAATTTGATTGACTCAAATCTGCTCGAAGCATAAGCTTTTCCGAAGACCATCATCCCCCGAGCTTGACGCCCCCACGATTCGGCCATGCTAGAAGGAGGCTGCTATGTCGCTGGGATTGATTCTGATTATAGTGTTGATAGTGCTGCTGCTGGGCTCCGTGCCCGCCTGGCCTTATAGCCGTGGCTGGGGCTATTATCCGAGCGGCACACTGGGCCTGATTCTTCTGATCCTCTTGATTCTGCTGTTGCTCGGTCGCATCTGATCTCGCGGGTTTCGAGCGGCAGCAGCGTACCCGGCACAGTGCTGTATGCCTGAGTTACCGGAAGTCGAGCTGGTCGCGCGCGCGCTGGACAAGCTAGTCCGGGGCGGGCGCATCCTCGCTGCGGAGTTGCTGCGTCCGGGCCTCGCGCCGGAGACTTCTCCGTTGAAGTTCGGGCGGCTCCTGAAGGGTGCGCGCGTCCTTCAGGTCGGACGACGCGGAAAGCATATCCTCGTCGAGCTGGATAACGAGCGCGTCCTGATCGTCCACCTGCGCATGAGCGGCCGTTTCCTTTACCTTCCGCCGGAAGCGGCGCTGCCGAAACACACGCACGCCATCTTCTACTTTGAGAGTGAGCGTCGGCTGGTCTTTTCAGACCAGCGCCATTTCGGGATGATGAAGATCGTCGCGCGCGCCCAATTGCACGAGACGAAGGAGCTGCGCGCGCTGGCCCCCGAGCCCTTCTCAGACTCCTTCACCGCCGATTACCTTCACGCGGCTCTCGCGCGCTCGCGCCGCACCTTGAAGGAGACGCTCCTGGATCAGCGGCGCGTCACGGGCCTCGGAAATATCTACGCTGCCGAAGCCATGTTTCTGGCGCGCATCAATCCGTTCGTGACCGCTTCGGGAGTTTCGCGCAGCCGCGTGCCCCGCCTGCATCGCGCCATTCTTGAGACTTTGACCGAGGCGCTCGCGCACGGCTCGACGCTCAATGTCGATCCGGAAAACATTGACGGCAGTTATTACGGCGGCGGCTACGAGGGGCGCTGGCGCGTCTATGATCGTGAAGGAGAGCCGTGCCCGGCGTGCGGCGCGGCCATCAGGCGCAGGACGCAAGCGGCGCGCTCGACCTACTTCTGCCCGCGCTGCCAGCGTCGTTGAGCCTCTGGGCGGCGGCTCCCGAGAATTATTGCGGGCTTGACACTCAAGACCGGGGCGGCGTATAAGCACGACAGAAAACGTGGTGAGTTAAGGCGACTTGCGGCCACGCAAAATAATCCGCTAAACAGCTCGGCGAGTGCAGGCAAATTTTCTGAGGCATGCGAAGTCCCGCGTTGTTTGGCGCGGGATTTTTATTATGAGAAGCGATCAGCCTGACAGGCTCATTGCCCATGTATACTTTTTATGAATAATTTTAGAGAGCTTCTGGAGAGCGATGTCGTGAGCGTCTTTGACGGCGCGATGGGGACGATGCTCTATAGCAAAGGCGTTTATATCAATCGCTCTTATGACGAGCTGAACCTGACCAACCCAGACCTCGTGCGCGAGGTGCACGAAGAGTACGTGCGCGCCGGGGCAGACATTATCGAGACCAATACTTTCACGGCCACGGCTCCCAAGCTTCAGCAGTACGGGTTGGAAGCGAGCCTGCGCGAGATCAATATCGCGGCCGTGCGGCTGGCCCGCGAGGCTGCCTGCGACCGCTGCTACGTGGCGGGCGCGATTGGCCCGCTGGGCCTGCGCATAGAGCCTTATGGGCCCACCTCCTTCGAGGAAGCCAAGGACTTGTTCAAGGATCAGGCGGCGGCTCTGCTGGAAGGCGGCGTCGATCTTTTCGTCCTCGAAACTTTCTCGGACATTTCCGAGATTCGCCAGGCCATGCGCGCCGTGCGCGAGCTGTGCGATCTGCCCATCGTCGCGCAGATCACGATCATGACCGACGGCAATACTACGTTCGGCACGACGCCCGAGATTTTCACCGCCCGCCTCGACGAGTGGGGCGCGGATGTCATCGGCCTCAACTGCGGAGTGGGCCCGGCCATAGTGCTTTCGGCCATTGAGAAGATGCGCGGCGTGACGGACAAGAAGCTGTCTGCGCAGCCCAACGCCGGGCTGCCGCGCGACGTGCAGGGACGCCAGTTCTACATGTGCTCGCCCGAGTACATGGCCAAGTTCGCCAAGCGCATCATCCAGGCCGGGGCGCGCTACATCGGCGGGTGCTGCGGCACTACGCCCGCGCACATCAAGCTCATCTCGGACGCCGTGCGCGCCAGCTCTCCGCGCAAGCAGCGCGTCGTCATCGGCGCGGCCACGCCCCTGCACGTCGAGCAACTGACGCCCGCAGACATCCATGTTGTCCCGCCCGAAGAGCGTTCGCACTGGTCACGCAAGATCACCGACGGCGAGTTCGTCACCTCCGTCGAAGTCCTGCCGCCGAAAGGATGCGACGCTCGCAAGACCTTAGATTCCATTCGCCTGCTCAAAGAGGCTGGCGTCGACGGCGTTAACATTCCGGACGGGCCCCGCGCGCAGACGCGCATGAGCGCGCAGGCCACAGCCATCCTCGTCGAGCGCGAGATCGGCATCGAAGCCGTGCTCCATTACTGTTGCCGCGACCGCAACCTGCTCGGGATGATGAGCGACCTGCTGGGCGCGGCAGCACTCGGCATTCGCAACCTGCTCTTAATCACGGGCGACCCGCCGAAGATGGGCCCATACCCGGATGCCACCGCCGTCTTTGACATAGACTCCATCGGCCTCACCAACATGGTCAACAAGCTCAACCACGGCCTAGACCTCGGCAACAATCCCATCGGACAGCCGACGGCCTTCTGCATCGGAGTGGGCGTCAATCCCGGCGCGATCAACCTCGACGAGGAGATCAAGCGTTTCGAGTACAAGGTTGAAGCCGGGGCGCAGTACGCCATCACGCAGCCCGTCTTCGATACCGAACAACTGCGCGACTTCCTCAAGCGCATAGAGCACGTGCGTATCCCGATCATCGCGGGCATCTGGCCCCTGGTCTCTTACCGCAACGCGGAGTTTCTGCATAACGAAGTGCCGGGCGTGCGCGTGACCAACTCCATCATGGAGCGCATGCGCGTCGCCTCCGAGAAGGGCAAAGAGGCCGCGCGCGACGAGGGCTTGAAGATCGCGCGCGAATCGCTCCTTGAGGTGCGCGCGCTCATACAGGGCGTGCAGGTCTCTGCCCCTTTTGGCAACGTCCGCTACGCGCTCGAAGTCTTCGACGTGCTCGAAGAGTTCGGCTCTCGTAAGGAAGCAAACCTCAGCGCCGGAGGCTGAAGCGTCGTGCGTCGCAGCTATCCAAGCCCTGCGGTTTCCCTGCTCTTTCATCCCTATAGCAGAGACTTCAACGCCCCTTCCAGCTCGGGGTGTTGGAAGGTGTAGCCCGTCTCTTTCAGGCGCGCAGGCTCGACACGGGCGCTTGAGAGGAGGAGGGCGTCGGCCATCTCGCCGAAGGCCAGGCGAAGGGCGAAGGCGGGCGCGGGCAGCAAGGTTGGGCGAGAGAGGACTTGGCCCAGGGTTTTGGTGAACTCCTCGTTAGTGACGGGACGCGGCGCGACGACGTTGACGGGCCCGCGCACGTCCTCATGTGTCAAAGCGTGATAGATACTGCCGACCGTATCGTCCAGCGTAATCCAGCTCATGTATTGACGGCCGCTGCCGACTCTTCCGCCGACGCCGAGCTTGAAGGGTGTGAGCATCTTGGCGAGCGCCCCGCCCTCTCGGCTCAAGATCACGCCGAAGCGCAGGTTGGCCACGCGTATGCCGCGCTCGGCGGCGGGCCTGGTCGCCAGCTCCCACTCGCGGCAGACCTCTGCGAGGAAATCTTGCCCTGAGGCGCTCTGCTCATTCAATAGCTCGTCGCCACGGTTTCCGTAAAAGCCTATCGCCGAGGCGCTCGCGAGCGTGCGCGGCGGTTGGGCCAATTGGGCCAAGTTCTCGGCGAGCACGCGCGTCCCCTTCACGCGGCTCTCGCGGATGCGCCTCTTCTTCTCGTCCGTCCAGCGGCCTTCCGAGATATTTTCTCCCGCGAGATGAACGACCGCGTCGAAGCCTTCGAGGCGCGACGGGTCTGCGACTCCGCTTTCTGGGTTCCATTCTATCTCTGCGGTTCCGGACTTGGGCCGCGAGCGCACCAGGCGTACGACTTCGTGCCCTTTGGAAGTGAGATAGGGGACGAGGGCCGAGCCGACCAGTCCTGACGCTCCCGTGACCAGAATCTTCATCCGTTCATCTCCCGAGAAGCTTTCGATTCGTGTTAAGACGCCCGTCATCTTAAAGTCTTTTGACCGCCGAGCGCCAGCAGCGTCAACAATAAGCTTGCCTTTCGCGATAAAAATCGTAGAATGCCCCGGACAGCCGAAAAGCTAAGCGGAATGATTCTTCCTGTGTCGCAGGATTTCTCATTACAAAATTTTCCCCCGACTTCTTTAATCCTTCTTGAGAAGAGCTGTAGCTCGTCTAATCAAGCGTGCGGTCATAGAGCTTTGCCGGTCGTCCTCGCGCGCATGAATAAAGGGCGCATGAAACGGAGCCGTCCAGGAGTGTTTCGCGTCAGATCACTCGTCGTCTTTCTTTGCCTGGGCGTAGTGCTCTGCGCGCTCACACTGCAACACGCCTCCTCACAGCAGGGCGCCTTGCGTCGTGTCACGACGACGACGGAAGAGGGCCTCAATCTCAATCCTTCTCTGAGCGGCGACGGACGCCGCATCGCCTTTGAATCCACAGAGGACGTAGCACGCGCCGGAGGCACAGACCACTTCCGGGCCATCCGCGCAGACATCTCTTCGGAGCCGCCCGCCTTCGTCCAGATGGCTGGCGCACGCGCCGTCTCTCCGGCCATCTCGCAGGACGGCTCGCGCATAGCCTTCGCCGCCCGCGACAATCCGCTCGGCACAAACCAGGACGGCAACTCCGAAATTTTTCTCTACGACGGCGCGACGCTCCGGCAGGTCACGAACACTTCGCCAGGCAACGCGGTAGACCGCGTCCGCAACGGAAATTTCCAGCCCTCCATCTCCGACGACGGTCGCTTCATAGCCTTCGCCTCAAACCGCGACCTCGTCTCAGGGCAAAACGCCGACGCCAACCTTGAGGTCTTCGTCTACGACGCGGCGTCTCAAGGGTTCACGCAGCTTACAAGCTCGACCGGCACAGTCGGAAGCTCCGACGCCAAGATCAGCGGTAACGGCGCGCGCATAGCCTACATCCGAGACACAGGCGCAAGCCTTTCGGCGCAGCGCGACCTCGTCATTCAAGATAGAACCGGCGGCCCGCCCCTCGTCGCGGCTGTAAACGTCAACGGGCTCGCTTTGACCTACGGACGAGCGATCAGCGACGACGGCACGCGCGTAGTCTACGCGGCAGAGACGGCGACGCCCAATTCCACGCAGGTCTTCCTCTTCGACGGGCGCAGCCTCAACCTGATTCGCCCTGTAACGTTTCTTGGCGCGCGCTCGACGGACGTGCCGCTTCATCCGACCATCAGCGGCGACGGCTCGCGCATAGCCTTCGCCACGCGCCGCACAGTCCTGCCCGACGACGGCGGCAGCAGCGTCGATCTCTACACGTTCGACATCCCTACGGGCCAGTTCGCGCGCGTCACGCCCACCGCGCAATCCACGACCGAGACGCAGGCGACGCCGACGGCCGAGGTCGTCTCGTCACTGAGCGACGACGGCACGGTCATAGCCTTCAACTTCCCCCGCCTGCTTTCTGGCGCGGTCGCCTTTCCCGAGCTTGGCAACAACTCCGAGATATACGTGACGCAGACGACTGCTCGCGCGCCCTTCGGCAATCTGACAGTCCTGAACGGCGCGTCCTTCGGCAACGAGCCCTCTTCGACGAAGGCCGTCGCGCCCAATAGCATCGCCGTCGGTCTGGGCGGCGCGCTCGCCACTACTACCGAGCAATCGTCGCGGCAACCCGACGGCACTTTCCCGCGAAACGTCGGCGGCACGACCGTCACGGTCAACGGGCGCGCGGCACAAATCTTCTTCGTCTCTCCGGCGCAGGTCAATTTCCTCGTCCCGCCCGAGACAGAGATAGGCACGGCCGAAGTCGTCGTCACGGCCTCCGACGGTTTCCAGACGAAAGGCACTGTGTCGGTCATGCGCGCAGCGCCCGGCGTCTTCACTTACAGCGGCGACGGTCGCGGCGAAGGCGTCATCCTGGACGCGGACACCTTAACGCCTGGGCCCTTCGATCCAAGTAACGGCCAGCGCCGTTTGATCGTCTGCTCGACGGGCGTGCGCGGCGCGACGCAGGTCGTAGTCACAATCGGCGGCCGCGTCGTGACGGTCGAAGCCGTGGTCGAAGGGCCGCGCCTGCCCGGCCTGGACGAGATACACTTGCTGCTTCCGGCAGACCTGCGCGGGGCCGGGAAGGTCGAGCTGTTCGTGAGGGCCAACGGGCGCGACAGCAATCCCGTCGACATAGTCATCTCGGGCGAGCCCCGTCGCGAGGCCGTCATCAACGAAGTCCTGGCAGACCCGCCCGACGGCCCCCCGGGCGATGCCAATCACGACGGCACGCGAGACGGCTTGCAGGACGAGTTCGTAGAGATCGTCAACGCTTCGGGCAGAGATATAAACCTCAGCAATTTCGAGCTGCTCGCACGCGGCGCGAGCGGCTCGCAGGACACTTTGCGCCATCGCTTCGCCGTGGGCACTATCCTTCCGGCGGGGGGAGCCATAGTGGTCTTCGGCGGCGGCGGGCCCGAGGTCGCATCCTCCAACCCTGTCTTCGGCGGCGCGCAGGTCGTCAAGGCTTCCACGGGCTCTCTCTCGCTCGTCAATTCCGGCGGCGTAGTCACTCTGCGCGAGCCCACGGGCGCTGTCATCAGTCTCTTCACTTACGGCGGCACGACTGGGCTCAACGCCGATCAGAACCAATCGCTCACGCGCTCGCCCGACATCACCGGCCCATTCACCGGCCACCTCGCGGCGACCGCAAACGAGCGCGCCTACAGTCCCGGCACGCAAACGAACGGCCAGCCCTTCCTCTCGCCCGCAATCGCGCGCATAGAAGTGACGCCCCCCTCAGCTTCCATCTTCGTGGGCCAACGCCAGCAATTCACCGCCACGGCTTACGACGCGAGCGGCGCGCCCGTGAGCGGCGTCCTCTTCGTCTGGCAAACCAGTAACGCCGCCGTGGTCACAGTAGATCAGGCGGGCCAAGCGATGGGCCAATCCGAAGGCACGGCCGAGATCAGGGCTTTCGCGCGCGGCGTACAATCCGCGCCCGCGCAGGTCGCGGTCAGCCCCGTCGAGCGAGTCCTGACGCGCATCGAAGTTACGCCGCCTACGGCGAGCGCGCCCGCGAGCGGCACGCAACAATTCACCGCGCGCGCCCTCGATCAATTCGACAACCAGATCAACGGCGTCACTTTCACCTGGTCGTCCAGCGACCCGAACATCGCGACCATAGACGCCGTGACGGGCCTCGCCACGGCCGCGAGCCCCGGCACTGTGACCATCTCTGCGTCGGCGCAGAACGTCACGGGCACGGCCGTCTTCAACGTCACCGCGCCGACCGTCGTCGTCAACGAAGTCCTGGCAGACCCGCCCGACGGCTCCGACGGAGACGTTAACCGCGACGGCACACGCGACGGCAGTGAAGACGAGTTCGTAGAGCTGGTCAATTCCACCGCCTCGGCCATCAACATCTCCGGCTGGACGATCAAGACACAGGCCATAGGCAGCGCGACTCAAACCACGCGTCACACGTTTGCAGCCGGAACTTCCCTGCCAGCGAACGAGGCCATAGTGGTCTTCGGCGGCGGTGGGCCCACAGTCGGCTCCGACACCGCTGCTTTCGGCTGCGCGCAGGTCGTTAAGGCTTCCGGGGCGAGCGGTCTCTCGCTGACCAATAGCGGCATGACTATCATCGTCAGCGACGCTTCGGGCCGCTTCGTCACGCAGTTCACTTACGGCGGCACGACTGGGCTCAACGCCGATCAGAATCAATCGCTCACGCGCTCGCCCGACGTGACGGGCGGATTCACTGAGCACACGGCCGCGACCGGGGCCGCCGGGAGAAGGTTCTCGCCGGGCACACGCGCGGACGGCACGCCGTTCGCCAACTGCCCGCCGCGCCTGACGAGCGTCCAACTCTCGCCGCCCTCGGCCACAATCGGCGTGGGCCAATCGACGCAGTTCACCGCGCAGGCTCTAGACCAGTTCGGCAATCCTCTGACCGGAGCGACGATCACCTTCGCCTCGAACAACACGAGCGTCGCGACCGTGGACTCTGTGACCGTAGACCCTGCGACCGGCATCGCCACCGCGACCGTCACGGGCCACGCCCTCGGCTCGGCAGAGATCAGGGCGACGGCCACCAGCGGCACGGATACAGTGACGAGCAGCCCGGCCACCGTCACCGTCGCCTTCGTAGTCAGCGCGGGCCAAATCGTCATCAGCGAATTCCGCACGCGCGGGCCCGGCGGAGCCTCTGACGAATTCATAGAGATTTACAATCCGACGACCTCAAGCGTCCCCATCGGCGGCCTGAAGATTCGCGCCTCCAACAACAGCGGCACTACGAGCGACCGCGTCCAGATCCCTTCGGGGACGACGCTCGGCTCCGGCTGCCACTACCTCGTCGCGAGCACCTCTTACACAGGCTCAGTGCCGGCGAATCAGAGCTACGGCACGGGCATAGCGAACGATGGCGGCATAGCGATCACGCTGGCCGACGGGACAACGATCATCGATCAGGTAGGGATGAGCAGCGGCTCAGCCTACAAGGAAGGCGCACCGCTCGCGCCGCTCGCATCCGACGCCGAGCAGAGCTACGAGCGCAAGCCTGGCGGCGTGGCAGGCAACGGCACAGACAGCAATAACAACGCGAGCGACTTCCTCTTAAATTCCGGCAGCAGCAATCCGCAGAATCTCACTTCCGGCTGTCTAGACCTGTTCGCGCCGACTATCTCCATCAGTGATGCGACCGTCACGGAAGGCAATACTGGAACGGTCGCGGCGACCTTCACCGTCACGCTCTCGGCATCGAGCGCCCAGACCATCACGGTCGCTTACGCCACCTCTTCGCAGAGCCCGGCCACGGCCACCGCCTCGACTGATTATCAAGCGACGAGCGGCACAGTCATCTTCAACCCGGGCGAGACGACGAAGACAGTCACAGTCCAGGTCAACGGCGACACGCTGGTCGAGCCCGACGAGACCTTCTTCGTTAACCTGAGCGCCCCAACCAACGCCACCCCCTCCGATGCGCAAGGCTTGGGCACGATCACCAACGACGACACGGCCCATCTGGTCATCAGCCAGGTCTACGGCGGCGGCAATAATTCGGGCGCGACCTATCGCAACGACTTCGTCGAAATCTTCAATGGCGGGACGACCACCGTTGATTTCGCCGTCACGCCCTACTCCGTACAGTACGCGAGCGCGGGCACTACGGCGACCGGTAATTTCGGGACTAATAAGACGAACCTGACGACGGGCACGATTCCGCCCGGACGCTACTTCCTGGTTCAGGAAGCGGGTGGCACGACTAACGGTATAGCGTTGCCTGCGCCCGACGCTACAGGCTCCATAGTGATGACTGCAACGTCAGGCAAAGTGGCGTTGGTCGCCGGCACGGAGGCGCTTCCGGCAGCCTTCTGTCCGGGCGATGACGGCCTCTCACCGTTCAATCCTGCGAACCCCTCAATCGCTGACTTCGTAGGCTATGGTGATACGGCCGCTACTGCCGGCCATTGCTACGAAGGGCTCGGGCCTGCGCCTGCGCCGAGCAGCACGACGGCGGACTTTAGAAAAGCGGGCGGCTGCGTGGATACAGACCAGAACGCGGCGGACTTCCTGGTCGCCCCCGTTGCCCCGCGCAACTCGCTTTCTCCCTTAAATGATTGCAGCGGCGGTCTGAGGCCGGAGATTACCATCAACGACCGCTCTCTCTCAGAAGGCACGACCCCGCACAATTTCACCGTCACGCTTTCAACGGCGACCACCTTGACCGTCACCGTCAACTACTCTACCGCCGACGGCACGGCGACGGCGGGCACGGACTACACGGCTGTCTCCGGCACGCTGACCTTTGCGCCCGGCGAGACGACTAAGACGATCAACGTCCCGGTCATCAACGACACGCTGGACGAACCGAACGAGACCTACTTCGTCAATCTCTCCGGCGCATCGAACGGCACGATTGCCGACGGGCAGGGACAGGGTACGATTAATGATAACGATGGGTTCGCCTCGCTCTTCATCAACAACGCATCGGTCTCGGAAGGTGACAGCGGGACAAAGACCTTAGACTTTACGGTCACGCTCTCACCCGTGAGCGGGCAGGTAGTAACAGTTGATTACGCAACGGCGGACGACACGGCGACGGCCCCGACGGACTATCTATCGACGACGGGGACGCTGACTTTCAACCCCGGCGACACGACCAAGACCATCAGCGTGACCATCAACGGCGACACAGACGTTGAGCCGAACGAGACCTTCTTCGTCAACCTGACCAATGCTTCCAATGCGTTCATCCCCGACAGTCAGGGCCAGGGAACAATCCTGGACGATGATGCTCCGCCAGCCCTTTCAATCAACGACGTGCCGAAGAACGAGGGCAATACGGGGACGACGACGTTCACCTTCACCGTCAGCCTGTCTGCGCCAGCCAGGGCTGGCGGCGTCAATTTCACAGTCAACACGGCCGACGGCACAACGAACCCCGCCACGGCTGGCAGCGACTACGTCGCCATCGTCAACGGCAGCGGCAGCATAGCCGAGGGCCAGACTTCCACAACCGTCAACGTCACTGTTAATGGCGACACCGTCTTCGAGCCGAACGAGACCTTCTTTGTCAACGTGACGAGCGTCACGGGAGCCACCGTCACAGACGGTCAGGGCACGGGCACGATCACCAACGACGACGCTGCGCCCACGATCACGATAGCCGACGCTTTTGTGACGGAAGGCAACGCCGGAACCTCTCTGATGACCTTTACCGTCACGCTCAACGGCACGTCACAGTCGGCTGCGAGTGTGAACTACGCGACCGCAGACTTTAGCGCGACCGTAGCCGATGGTGACTACGACGCGACGAGCGGCACGCTCACCTTCTCTCCCGGCGATACGACGAAGACCTTCACTGTGACGATTCACGGCGACACGAATCAGGAAGGCGACGAGATGTTTCTGCTCAATCTGTCGGGCGCTTCGGGCGCGGTCGTCAACGACAACCAGGGGCTCGGCACGATCTTCCTTGACGACCCCCTGAGCATCACGTCCCTGAATACGACCTATTCGGAGAACTTCGACAGCCTCTCCCAGAGCGTCGCATCGAGTACCACGCCGCCCGCTTGGACGCGCGCCGAGGCGGGCTCAAGCGCGAACAGCACCTACACAGCCAACGACGGCAGCAGCAACTCGGGCGACACCTACAGCTATGGCTCAGGGGGCCCAGCGGAGCGCGCACTTGGCGGCCTCCGCACAGGCAGCCTCGTGCCCACCATCGGCGCTTTCTATCGAAACGACACTGGTCTCCCGATCAACACGCTTCAGATAGCCTACACTGGCGAGGAGTGGCGACTCGGCGCAGCGGGCCGCACAGACCGGCTCGACTTCCAGTACAGCACCAACGCCACGAGCCTGACGACGGGGACGTGGACGGACGTGGACGCGTTAGACTTCACGACGCCGAACACTGCGGGGACGGGCGCTAAGAACGGCAACGACGCTGCCAACCGGACGGCGCTCGGCACAACCATCACCGGCCTCAACATCGCGCCGGGCGCAACCTTCTGGCTGCGCTGGAATGACTTTGACGCAACGGGCGCAGACGACGGGCTCGCCGTTGACGACTTCAGCCTGACGGCCGGTATCAACACGCCCGCGCTCTCGATTGACGACGTATCCCATAATGAAGGCAATGGTGGGCCCACCACCTACACTTTCACCGTCAGCCTCTCGTCCGTGGCCGGGCCCGGCGGCGTCACCTTCAATATCGCCACCCAGGACAACACAGCCACCACCGCCGACAACGATTACGTCGCCAGGAGCCTGACGGGCCAGACCATCGCCGCCGGGCAGCAGACCTACACCTTCGACGTGACGGTCAACGGCGACGCGACCATCGAATCCACAGAGAGCTTTTTCGTCAACGTGACGAGCGTCACGGGCGCTACGGTTGCGGACGGCCAGGGCACGGGCACGATCACCAACGACGATGCTGCCCCAACTTCCGCCGACCTCTCCGTGTCCAAGACTGATTCGCCCGACCCGGTGGCGATTGGCAATAACATCACGTACACGATCACCGTCACCAACGGCGGGCCCGACACGGCGACGAGCGCGGTTCTGTCCGAGAGCGTGCCGACGAACACGACTTTCAGATCAATCACTGCTCCTGCGGGCTGGACTTGTCCGACGCAACCGGCGCTCGGCGGCACCGGCGCGATTAGCTGCACCAACCCGAGCTTCGCCGTCGGCTCTTCCGTCTTTACCCTGGTGGTGAGGGTCGGGACGGGCGTCGCCGATGGGACGACCATCTCAAACACGGCCACGATCAGCTCAAGCACTTCGGACTCAGCTTCGGGCAACAACATGGCAACAGAGCTGACCACCGTCAAGCAGCCCCTCCTCGTCATCAGTCAGATTTATCCGGGCGGCGGCAATGCTGGCGCAACCTACACCAATGATTTCATCGAAATCTTCAATCGCGGCACGACGACCGTTGATTTCTCTGTGACGCCCTATTCTGTGCAATACATCGGTGCGACAGGCAACTTCAGTGGAACGGGTGCTGCCGTCAAGACAGATATTACTTCGGGGACGATTGGGCCGGGGCAGTACTTCTTAATTCAAGGGGCTTCGGGCGGCGCTAGTGGGGTCGCGCTGCCAACGCCAGATGCCGTAGGCAGCATAGCTATGGCCGCCTCGGCCGGTAAAGTAGCGCTCGTGCTCGGCACGGCCCCGCTTCCGAACGACGATTGCCCGGGCGACGACAACCTCTCGCCCTTTAATCCCAATAGCACCGTGATCGTTGATTTCGTCGGGTACGGCACGACGGCCAACTGCTATGAGGGGCCGACGGGGCCTGCGCCCTTCTCCACCAGCACCGCCGGAGGCTTAGACCCCGACGCCAGGTCAACCATAAGAACGTCAAGCTGCACCGACACGAACAACAACGCATCGGACTTCAGCAATCCCACGACCGCCCCCACAGCGCGCAACAAGGCCACAACCGCGAGCCCCTGTCCCCCGTAGCCGCTTCGAGTCGCGCTGTCTTAGACTTGCTCCCTTGCACAAGCGCCCCACACTTCTGCCATTGCATCCGGCACACGCCCGCCCGCAGTTGAGAGTCCTGTGCGTGTAGATGAGACTTTTGTGCATGCAGACGGGAGTTGTGTCGGTCAAGATGACAGTTGTGGGCGTGTAGATGGGACTTGTGTATGCGTCGATGAGAGTTGTGTGCGCGTAGACGGGACTTTTGTGCACGCAGACGGGAGTTGTGTGCGTGCATTTGGCGTTGAGAGGCGCGCGGGCGGGACTGTTGAGTGTGAGTTTGGCCCGAATTTAGCGGATGACGCCGCCGAGGGGGCTGGAAGCGGAGGCGTAGAGGCGCTTGGGCATGCGGCCCGCCAGGTAGGCCAATCTTCCGGCTTCGATGGCGAGGCGCATCGCACGCGCCATCTGTTCGGAATCCCTGGCTTCGGCGATGGCCGTGTTCATCAGGATGGCGTCCGCGCCGAGTTCCATAGCGATGGCGGCGTCGCTGGCCGTGCCGACTCCGGCGTCAACGATGATGCGAGCGTCGGGCAACTGCTCGCGCATGATGGCCAGGTTCGCAGGGTTCTGCACGCCGAGGCCGGAGCCTATGGGCGCGGCCAGGGGCATGACGGCGGCGCATCCGGCGTCCAGCAGCTTCTTCGCCATAATCAGGTCGTCGTTGAAATAAGGCAGCACTGTAAAGCCCTCTTTGACGAGCACGCGCGCAGCCTCCAAGGTCTGCTCGTTGTCGGGAAAGAGCGTGGTCTGGTCACCTATGACTTCAAGCTTGATGAGGTCTGTCTCAAGGGCCTCGCGCGCGAGCCGAGCAGTACGCACCGCGTCGGCAGCCGTGTAGCAGCCGGCCGTGTTGGGCAGAATGGCGAGCGCAGGGTCTAGGTGATCGAGGAAAGATTCCTGGCTTCTGTCTTCGAGAGGCACGCGGCGCACGGCCACCGTGACCAGCTCCGCGCCCGAAGCCCTGTGCGCAGCCTTCATCTCATCATAGCTGCGATATTTTCCCGTCCCGATAATCAGCCGCGAGCTAAAGAGACGGCCCGCGATCTCAAACTTTTCACCCGACTGCCCGACCGGCTCTGACACGACAGAAGACATAAATAGCTCTCTTGCACTCCCACTCTAATTGATGCCCAGACTTTACACCCGACGAGAACGAAAAGAAAGGGATGAGGGATGAAAGGAAAGCTTCAACTGCTTGATAGCTTTTTATTCATCCCTGCGGCCCTCATCCCTTCTCACTTCCTCCTCCGACGAAGTGGACGATCTCTATGTGGTCGCCTTCGTGGAGGGTCGTGTGGCCCCAGTCGGCGCGGCGGACGACTGTGTGGTTCAACTCGATGGCGAGGCGCTCGGGGGCGAGCGAGAGGCGCTCGACCAGCTCCTTGAGGGTCGAGTGCTCCTCTATCTCGCGTCTCTCGCCGTTGATTTCGACCTGCAACTCTCTTGACTCCTTCAGGACGGTTGGACTATGCGGCGCATCTCAGCCTCTTCGCCTCCGGCATTGGCGCGGATGAGGATGGCCGCGCGCCCTGTGTTGAAGCGGGGGAGGGCCGCGAAGACTATGGCTATGCCGTCCTGGTCTGTCCGGGCCGAGCTGATGACGGGGCGAAAAGTAGTGCCCAGAATCTTCAACGTGATGGTCGCGTCGGGCACTGCGTCCCTGGCTTCGTTTGTCCCGCGACTCAGGCGCACGCGCAAGGTGACGAACTCGCCCCCGCGCAACTCTCGCTCTTCGAGCAATCCCAGATGCAGAGCCGCATCGGCAGCCTCGGCCTGCACCGCCTCGGCCTTGACGGGCGGCGGCGCTGCCTGCGGCGGAGGGGCAGGAACCTGGTCTGCGGGCTGCGACGGCGGCTCAGTATGTGTCGGCTCTGCGGGCGGAGGCGTCGCGGCAGTGGCAGGCTGCGGCGCAAGGGGCGTCTGGACGGGCTCGCCGGAAGGGGCGGCAGCGAGTTGTTCGGCTGAAGGCTCTGCCTGTCCGGGAGCTTCCGCCGGTTCGGTGACGTTCTCGGCCGGGCGCGCGGGTTGTGGCGTGGCGGCGACGGGGGCGCGGCCGCTCATGCGCTTGAGGTCGTCCAGGCGACCGGCGTTGATGGCCGCGCAGATCAGCTTGTGCTGGCGTTGAAGACGTTCGGCGAGCGTCTGCTCGTTGAAACCGGCGGCGATCAGATCGTCGTAGGGCGAACGCTTGCTGGCAAGGATTGCGCCGCCCGAGTAGACCAGCGAGAGGATCAGCGGCGTCTCCAATCCCTTGTCTTCGGTCTGCACATGATAGGTCACGCCCTGGTATTCTACATCCGTGTTGAATCCCGTAATCACAGCCGTTCGATTTTGACAGTCGCGTCCGAAGCTTATTCCCTGTTGAATGTGGTGCCTGTGAGGTGCGCTTTCCCTCACAGTAACATAGCCGTTTTCAGACGGTCAATCTCACGCTCTTTAGGGGCTTTGGAGCTCCAAGTGTGCTGCTTGACACTGGCAGTTCGATGAACTACGATGAGCTTGTACCATGATTCTCAATCTCGAAGGACGGGGCACGCGACACCTGCGCCGGGGCAGTGTGAAGCGAGCCGAGCGCGCGAGCCTGTGGCAGTAGTTTCGGGGGGTCGAGTGTGTTCGAGCTGAAAGCATATTTGCCGATCCTGCTCATCTTTGTCGTCGCGGCGGGCTTTGCCGTGACCAACGTGCTCTTGTCGCAGTTGGTCGGCCAACGCAAGCAGACGCGCACGAAACTAATGCCTTACGAGTGCGGCAAAGACCCCGTGGGCTCGGCGCGTGAAAGATTCTCGGTCAAGTTTTACCTGATCGCGATGATCTTCATCCTCTTCGATATTGAAGTCATCTTTCTGGTGCCCTGGGCCGTCGTCTTCAAGACGCTGGCGGGCCCGGAGTACGGACTGGGCGCGCTCATCTTCTGGGAGATGATTCTGTTCGTGGCGCTGCTGCTGGTCGGCTACGTGTACGTCGTCAAGAAGGGCGCTTTTGATTGGGGCGAGCGGGCGCGGCGCGAGGCCGAAGCGGAGGCGCGGGCGCTCGCCGATCTGCGCAAGCCGCAGACAGCGCCGACCGAGCGCGCAGCCTGAAAGACCGAGTCGAGAGGTTTTATTATGGGACTCGAAAATGTTATCGCTGAAGCTTTGCCGGAAGTCTTGACGACGCGGCTGGATTCGCTCATCAACTGGGCCCGCAAGTCTTCCTTGTGGCCCGCGACGTTCGGGCTTGCCTGCTGCGCCATAGAGATGATGAACGCGACGAGCGCGCGTAACGACCTCGCGCGCTTCGGCTCTGAGGTGTTTCGCGCGAGCCCCCGGCAGGCCGACGTGATGATCGTCTCCGGCCGTGTCTCGCGCAAGATGGCTCCGGTGCTACGGCGCATTTACGATCAGATGCCGGAACCGAAGTGGGTCATCTCGATGGGCGCTTGCGCGACCTCGGGCGGTGTGTTCGACAACTATGCCATCGTGCAGGGCGTGGACAAGATAGTCCCCGTAGATGTCTACATACCGGGCTGCCCGCCGCGCCCCGAAATGCTCATTCACGCCGTCATGATGCTGCAAGACAAGGTGATGAGAGAGAGCGTGCGTGATCGCAAGGACGTTCCGGCCGAGGAGGCGCGCGAGGCCGTGCCTCCGGGGACGCTGCCCGGCTCCGGCGTCTCGGCTCTGAACGAGGCCGCAGCACAGCAGACGCCTGAGTCGCGCCCCTACACGATTGCCTCGCGACACGAGCGCCGCCGCTCTTACTGAGAGGAATCGGCAGAGAAACGAAGCTTTTCAGCAATACATTCGGGTCAGGAACAGGGGTAGAGTCCTTTTGCACGATGTCAAAAGAAGCTGAGCAAGCAGGGCGTCCTGACGCACAGGCTGCACCAACGCCTAGTAACGCCGTAACGCCGTCGCCCCTGGTGACGGCGTTGCAGCATGGACACAGCGAGTGGGTCACCGAGGTCATAGAAGCCTTCGGCGAGCTGACTGTCGTCGTCCCGCGCGAGCACATCGAGGAGGTCTGCCAGTTTTTGAAGACCGCGCCGGGGCTCGAATTCAACTTCCTCTCGGACATCTGCGGCGCAGACCGTGGGCCCGAGGAAGAGCCGCGCTTCGAGGTCAACTATCACCTCTTCTCGACGACCCGACACCATCGCCTGCGCTTGAAAGTCCTGCTGAGTGAAGAGGACGCGCACGTCCAGACTGTCGTGGGCGTGTGGAAGACGGCCAACTGGCACGAGCGCGAAACCTATGACATGTTCGGCGTCATCTTCGACGGTCACCCGGACTTGCGGCGCATCCTTCTGCCGGACGATTGGGAAGGCCACGCGCTCCGCAAAGATTTCCCGCTGCGCGGCTACGAGCCGTATAGCCTGACATAAGGGTTCGTGATGGTTGCTAATCTTCCGCCACAAGTTGAGATAGTAGATCGTCCGCTCGACACGCAGATGACGATCTCGATGGGCCCACAGCATCCTTCGACGCATGGCGTGCTGCGTCTGGAGCTGGTTTTGGACGGCGAGATGATCGTCAAGACCACGCCCGACATAGGCTACCTGCACACGGGGATGGAGAAGCTCTTCGAGTACAAGAAGTATCAGCAGGGCATAGTCATCACAGACCGGATGGATTACCTCAACCCGCTCGGCAACAACCTCGCCTACGTGATGGCCGTCGAGAAGCTCCTGGGTCTGGAAATCCCCGAGCGCGCGCAGACCATCCGCGTGCTGATGTGTGAGTTGCAGCGCATAGCCTCGCACCTGGTCTGGCTGGGCACGCACGCCTTAGACATTGGGGCGATGACCGTCTTCTTCTACTGCTTCCGCGAGCGCGAAAAGATTCTGAACCTGATCGAGGCGGCCTCGGGCGGGCGGCTCACTCCCTCTTACTTTCGCATCGGCGGCTTGATGATGGACTTGCCTTCGGGGTTCGAGCGGCGCTGCAAGCAGTTCACGGACGCTTTTCCGAAGGCTGTTGACGAATTCCACACGCTGCTGACGGGAAACACCATCTTTCAAAAGCGCACGCAGGACGTGGGCCGCATCTCGGCCGAGGACGCGATAGATTGGGGATTGTCGGGCCCGTGCCTGCGCGGCAGCGGCGTCGAGATAGACGTGCGCCGCACCAATCCTTACACGGGTTACGAGACGTACGACTTTGAAGTGCCGGTCGAGCAGGGCGGCGATGTCTGGGCCCGCTACATGGTACGCATGCGCGAGATGAGGGAGTCGCACAAGATCGTCGTGCAGGCGCTCTCTCGCCTGCGGCCCGGCCCCGTCAAGGCGGACGCGCCGAAGGTCGTGCTGCCCGAGCGCCAGGCCATGAAGACGCACATGGACGCGCTCATACATCACTTCCTGATCGTGACGGAAGGGTTCGATGTCCCGGCGGGCGAGGTCTATCATCCGATTGAAGGCTCGAAGGGCGAGCTGGGCGTCTACGTCAAGAGCAATGGTGGCCCGAAGCCCGACCGCGTGCATGTCCGGGGCCCGAGCTTCGTCAATCTCTCGGCGCTGCCCGTGCTGGCCGAGGGCGAGATGATCGCAGACGTAGTCGCCATCATCGGCTCCCTGGACATCGTGCTCGGTGAAATTGATCGCTGAGCATTCGGAACTCAGGACTTATATGTCTGAGCAATTTACGCCACACAATCCGCTGCCGCAGGAGGCGAAAGTCCCTGAAGGGATAGCCGTCTTTTCGCCCGAGGTCGAAGCGGAGATTGACGGGCATCTGGCCAAGTATCCGCCGGAGCGCAAGCGCTCGGCCATCCTCCCGCTGATGTTCATCGTGCAGCGCGAGCGCGGCTACTTAGACCCGCCGGGCGTAGCTTACCTGGCCGACCGCCTGGGCGTGCGCATTACAGACATCTGGGAGGTCGCGACCTTCTATTCGATGATTAACACGGAGCCGGTCGGCCGCTATCACTTGCAGGTCTGCAAGACGCTCTCGTGCAAGATACTGGGCGCGAATAGGATCACGGCCCACTGCACGGCCCGCCTCGGCATCAAGCCCGGCGAGACGACTTCGGACGGAATGTTCACGCTCTCGGAAGTCGAGTGCCTGGGCTCTTGCGGGACTGCGCCGATGATGCAGATCGGTTTCGATTTTTACGAGAACCTGACGACGGAGAAAGTGGACGAAATCCTTGAGCAGTGCCGCGCGGGGCAACTCGCCAACGGCGTGCGATAGAGACGCCCCTGCTTCGTTTCGATTTCAGAGAAGACGCTTATGTTTATCGGGGCCATCGGTTGCGAACCTCTTCAGCTCAGGCGGGTCAATCTGCCCAATTCACAGAGGCTCGAAGTCTATCGCAACCACGGCGGCTATGAAGCGTTGAAGAAAGTCCTGGACGGGATGAGTGCCGACGACGTGATCGGCGAGGTCAAGAAGAGCGCGCTGCGCGGGCGGGGCGGGGCCGGGTTTCCGACGGGGATGAAATGGAGCTTCGTGCCGAAGGATTCGCCGAAGCCGAAGTATGTCGTCTGCAACGCCGACGAATCTGAGCCGGGCACTTTCAAAGACCGCTACCTGATGGAGCGCGACCCGCACATGCTGATCGAAGGCATGCTGATCGCGGCTTACGCCCTGGGCTCGCGCTCGACCTACATCTACACGCGCGGCGAGTATCGCTACCTGATTGAGATCATGGACAGGGCCATTGACGAAGCGCGTGCAGCGGGCCTGGTCGGCCAGAACATCATGGGCTCCGGTTTCTCCTGCGAGGTCTACACGCACACGGGCGCGGGCGCATATATCTGCGGCGAAGAGACTGCGCTTTTGAATTCGCTGGAAGGCTTGCGCGGCCACCCGCGTATGAAGCCTCCCTTCCCGGCCATCGCGGGGCTCTACGGCTGCCCGACCGTCGTCAACAACGTCGAGACGCTGACGGCCGTGCCGGACATCATCAAGATGGGCGGCGAGGCTTACCAGAAGCTCGGGACTGAGAAGAGCGGCGGCACGAAGGTCTGGTCTGTCTCGGGCCACGTCAATCGTCCGGGCGTGTATGAACTTCCGATGGGCTACGAGGACATGGAAAAGTTCATCATGGAAGACTGCCAGGGGATGCGCGGCGGGCGGCAGCTCAAGGCGGTCATCCCGGGCGGCTCAAGCGTCTACATCATGCCCGCCGCAGACATCCTGGGCAAAGGCGTCAAGATGGATTACGAGGGCCTTGTGGCCGCAGGCTCGATGGTCGGCTCCGGCGGCTTCATCGTCATGGACGACACCGTTGACATCTTTGAATCGACGAAGAACCTGATCGAATTTTACAAGCACGAGTCGTGCGGCTGGTGTACGCCGTGCCGCGAGGGCACGGACTGGCTCGTCAAGATTTTCAAGCGCATAGCGCGCGGCGAGGGACGCCCCGAAGACGCACAGCTAATCCTGGACTTGTGCGACAACATAGAGGGCAAATCCTTCTGCCCCCTGGGCGACGCTGCCGCCTGGCCCATTCAATCGGCGATCAAGAAATTCCCGGAAGATTTCAAACGACACCTCCTGCCGCTTGTAGAATCGGCCTCGGCGACGGTTTAAGAATATGTCAACTGAGCTAGTCAAAGTCACGATCAACGGTAAAGATTTTCAGGTGGCGAAGGGCGCGCGCCTGATAGACGTGTGCCGCGAGCAGGGCTTCGATATTCCTTCCTTCTGCTACTACTCCGACCTGGCCTTGCAGGCTTCATGTCGCATGTGCCTGGTGCGGATAGAGAAGATGCCGAAATTGCAGACCTCCTGCACGATCACCTGTACGGACGGCATGGTCGTCACCACCGAGAGCGAAGAGATTGAGAAAGCCCAGCGCGCGATGGTCGAGTTCCTGCTGGCCAATCACCCGCTCGACTGCCCCGTCTGTGATCGCGGCGGCGAGTGCGAATTGCAGGAGATGGCCTTCGATTGGGGCGGACTTGAGGAGCGTTTTTACGAGCCCAAGAATTATGCTCCCGAAAAATATCTCTCGCCGATTGTCGCCAACGACTCGCAGCGTTGCATTCTCTGCAAGCGCTGCACGCGCGTCTGCGACGAATGGATGGGAGAGGACGCGATTGAGGCGGGCGGGCGCGGCGCTCATACGGTCATAGGCACTTACGGCGGCTGGCTCAACTGCTCGCAGTGCGGCAACTGCATAGAGGTCTGCCCGACGGGCACGCTGCTTGACGCGACCTATCGCCACCAGGCGCGCCCCTGGGAGCTGTCGCAGACCATCTCGACCTGCACCTTCTGCTCGGACGGATGCGAGATGTCTCTGGGCTCGCGCGCGGGCGAGTTGATGCGGTCGGTCGCGCGCGACCGCTACGTCAACGGCCACAACGGCGAGTTCCTCTGCATCAAGGGGCGCTTCGGCCATCCCTTCGTCAATCACGAAGAGCGATTGCGCACGCCGCTGATTCGTTACAAGAAGGGCGGCAAGCTGATCCCGGCGACGTGGGATGAGGCGATTCGCTTTACTGCTTCAAAGCTCGACGCCGTAGCCGAGCAGCACGGCGCTAACGCAATCGGCGTCGTCGGCAGCCCGCGCCTGACCAACGAATCTCTCTACGCGCTGCACAAGTTCGCCACCGAAGTCGTCGGCACGGAGAACTACACTGCGACGGATGCTTTCAGCCTGCAACCCTTCTTCGACAACCTCGGTGGGCCCATCGCCACGCACCGCGACATTCGCTACGCTCAGACCATACTCCTGATCGGCGGCGAGCCCGAGGAGTTGCAGCCATTCACCGGCAAGCAGATCAGGCAGGCCGTCCGCAACGGCGGCGCAAAGCTCCTCATCATCAACAGCACGCCCATACGCTTGAAACAACAGGCGGCGCAATTCTTGCACATCCGTCCGGGGACTGAGGACGCGGCTGTGCTGGCGATTGCCAACCAGGCGCATAACAAGCTTGCGGCGCAGAAGATGGGAGTCGAAGAGGTCGAGCTGATAGAGCTGCGCCGGGCTCTGACTTCAACCGAAGGCGACCTCGTCATCATGTTCGGCGGCGAGCTGAGCGCGGCCGCGCAGGCTGTGGTCGCGCAGCTTCCCCGTACGCTGGCCCGCCAGTCCCATCGCGTTCTCCTGCACCCGCTGCCGCTCTATAACAACAGCGTCGGCGCGCACGACATCGGATTGATGCGCGGCGCAAGGGACGCCCGCCAGATGCTCGACGCTGCGGGCGAGAGCGTGCGCGCGCTGTACGTGGCGGGAAGCTTCCTTCCCGAACACCTCAGCGGGAGCGAAGAGGCGCTCTCGCGGCTAGACTTCCTCGTCGTGCAGGAGCTTTTCGAGACCGAGACGACACGCTTCGCCGATGTCGTGCTGCCCGCAGCATCATTCGCCGAATCCGACGGCAGCTTTACGAATAACGGCGCTCTGGTGCAGCGCGTGCGCCAATCAATCCCGCCCGTACACCAATCCAAGCAGGATTGGATGATTACGTCGCAGTTGGCCCAGGAGCTTGGCGTTGACCTCGGCTTCCAGATGTCTGCGAGCGCCGTCTTTAAAGAGCTTGCCGGGCGCGTTCCGGCTTACGAGGGTTTGCGCTACCCGCTCCTGAAAGATGAGACGAAGCCTGTGCAGGCCAAACACCCCGTCGCCGAAGGGAGAGACCTGTCGAGCGAGCTTGAAAGCATTCGCGCGAGCGTCGAACGCCTGCCCGACACGGGAGAGAAGATTACGGAGACGCCTCCGGTGGGCCATGAGCTGTTTAAGCCCGGAACCTTGACGGGCAAAGTCCCGCAGTTCCACCTGCTCGCCGCCGGAAATCCAGAGCCCCCGACCCTGGCGATTTCGCCCCTCTACCAGATTACGATTGACGCATCCCTGCAACGTCGCGGCGAAGCCGTCGCAGGAGACTGAAAAGCAATGATGAATGCGGCAGTGTGAAGGATGAATTAAAGGCAACTGCTTTTTCATTCATCATTCCGCCTTGCGGCCTTCTGCATTTATTCACTATGGACTGGGATACTCTCGTTTATGCCGGGTTCAAGTTGACCGGCATCATGATCGTCTTCGCGGTGGTGATGGGCATTGTGGCCTACACCGTGTTGGCCGAGCGTCGTGTGCTGGCTTTCATTCAGGGGCGGCTGGGGCCGAACCGCGTCGGCTACGGCGGGATGCTTCAGCCGCTCGCAGACCTCCTGAAGTTCATCTTCAAAGAAGACATCATCCCCGACAAATCCACGAAGTTCATCTATTTTCTCGCGCCCATTATCGCCACGACCGCAGCCCTGATGACGATCATCGTCTATCCTTTTGGGCCCACGGTCACGCTTCCGCTGATCGGCTCCGTGCAGTTGGTCGTCACGCGTTTCGATGTCGCGCTGCTCTATGTCTTGGGGATTACGTCCGTCGGCGTCTACGGCATAGCCCTGGCCGGATGGTCTTCCAATAACAAGTATAGCTTGATGGGGGGGCTGCGCTCTGCCGCGCAGCTTATCTCGTACGAGCTGTCGCTCGGCCTGGCCCTGATCGGTGTAGTCTTGCAGTCCGGCACGCTCGACCTCTACCAGATTGTCGAGCAGCAGTACGGCGTGCAAGGGATGGGCTGGTACTTGTTCTGGGTGCAGCCCATCGGGTTCATCATCTATCTGATCTCGGCGATTGCGGAGACGAACCGCGTGCCGTTCGACCTGCCCGAGGCTGAGACGGAGCTGGTCGCGGGCTTTCACACCGAGTACAGCGCGATGAAGTTCGCGCTCTTCTTCATGGCCGAGTACATCAACATGTTCACGGTCTCGATGCTGGCGACGACGCTCTTTCTGGGCGGCTGGAATGGGCCCTTCGTCAAGCAGATTCCGTGGCTCGGGCCGCTCTACTTTATCGGGAAGGTCGTCTTCTTTCTGTTCCTTTACATCTGGCTGCGCGGGACGCTGCCGCGCTTTCGTTTCGATCAGTTGATGAACTTCGGATGGAAGTTCCTGCTGCCCGTCGCCATCCTGAACATCATCCTGACGGCGACCTTGCAGTTTACCGGAGTGATTGACGCGGTGAACGCTCTCTTTAAGGGGTGGCTGGGCTTTTTGGGTTAGCAGCTATGTTAGCTCTCCTCTTCATACTTTTCGCCGGGCTTGCTGTGGGGTGCGCGATTGCGATGGTGGCGCAGCGCAATCCGCTCTACAGCGCCATCTCTCTGATCGGGGTCTTCATCTCGCTGGCGTCTCTGTACGTGATGCTGGCCGCGCCCTTCATCGCCGCCGTGCAGGTCATCGTCTACGCGGGCGCGATCATGGTGCTGGTCGTCTTCGTCATCATGCTCCTCAATGTCGAGGAGGAGGAGCACAGGGTCTTGCGCCCGCGCTATCTAGTCCCCGGTGCGATTGCTATGGCGGCTGTGCTCTTCGCCGAGGCAGCTTTTATCATCTCCTTCGTCGGCGATTCCAGAAACACTCCGGCGACCAGTGCTTCGGACGTGGGCCTGACGATGTCCATCGGCACTGGGCTCTTTACGAAATACTTGCTGCCGTTCGAGATCACTTCCCTGCTGCTGTTGATGGCGATTGTGGGCGCGATGTCTCTGGCAAGACGTGGCGCTCTGTTGCCCACGGACGCGCGCGTCATTCCGGGCGCGCAAGTCCTGACCAGAAGCATCGTAGACCCCGAAGCGGTCGGCGATGCGACGCCCGTCATCACACACTCGACGGCTGAGGCGGCTGAGCTTTTGCAGGAGCCTGCCGAAGCTCGGCCGGCCTCGCGCACGAAGGATACTGATTTGGAGTAGAGAGATTATGCCGCAACTATCCTGGTATCTGGCGCTGTCGGCCGTCCTGTTCACGATTGGCGTCGTCGGCGTCATCATCAAGCGCAACGTCATCTCCATGTTCATGTGCATAGAGCTGATGCTGAATGCCGTGAACCTGACGTTCGTCGCCTTTTCCAGTTTCTTCAAGGATGTCTCGGGCCAGCTCTTCGTCTTCATAGTGATGACCGTGGCGGCGGCCGAGGCTGCCGTCGGGCTCGGCATCATCCTAGCCATCTTCCGTAACCGTGAATCGCTGGACGTGGACGAAGCCAACATCCTGAAGCTGTAGCGTGCGCGCTTCCGCTAAGGTAGCAAGCTATGCCGGAAAATAACCTTCTGAGTCTGATTATCTTTGCGCCGCTCGCGGGCGCTGCCTTGAACTGGTTCCTGGGCCGTCGCCTGCGCTCGGAAGCCTTCTCCGGGCTTGTGGCCTGCGCTTCCGTGGCCGTCTCGACTGTCGTGGCTTTTTTCCTGGCCTTCAAAGCGGACGGCGCGCTGCACGCGAACGCAGCCCTTATGGATCAACTGTGGACGTGGATCAACGTCGGTGGCTTTCGCGCAGACTTCGGCTTGGCGATGGATCGCCTGAGCGGCATTTACACGCTCTTCGTCACCTTCATAGGGCTTCTCATACACGTCTTCGCCACCGGGTACATGCACGGCGACCGTGGCTTCTATCGCTTCTTCGCCTATCTGAACCTCTTTATGTTCTCGATGCTGACGCTGGTTTTGGCCGACAACTTCCTCTTGATGTTCGTCGGCTGGGAGGGCGTCGGTCTCTGCTCTTATCTGCTGATCGGCTACTACACTGATCGCAAGGAGGCGGGCGACGCGGCGAAGAAAGCTTTCATCGCCAACCGCGTCGGCGACTGGGGCGTAGTTCTAGGCATCATGCTCGTCTTCGTTTTGACGGGGACGATCAGCTTCTTTCCCAAGCCCGAATACGGCATCGCCGAGAGCGCCCTTCAGATCATCAACGGGATGGGCATAGAGCCCTTCGGGTGGAGGGCAATCTTTGCCGGAGGCATCACGTCGGCAGCCGTCCTGCTCTTTATCGGGGCGACGGGCAAGAGCGCGCAGATTCCGCTCTTCGTCTGGTTGCCGGACGCGATGGCCGGGCCGACGCCCGTCTCCGCCCTGATCCACGCGGCGACGATGGTCACGGCGGGCGTTTACATGGTTGCGCGCTGCTCGGCCATCTACACGCACGCTCCGACGGCGCTTTTTATCGTCGCCATCATCGGCGCGGCGACGGCTATTTTCGCCGCGACCATTGGGTTGGCCCAAAACGACATTAAGAAAGTCCTGGCCTACTCGACCGTCTCGCAGTTGGGCTACATGTTCCTGGCGTGCGGGGTGGGCGCTTTCGTCGCGGCCATCTTCCACGTCATGACGCACGCCTTCTTCAAGGCGCTGCTCTTCCTCGGCTCCGGCTCTGTGATTCACGGCATGCACCACGAGCAGGACATGCGGCGCATGGGGGGCCTCAAGAAGTACATGCCCATCACTTTCGTCACGATGATGATGGGGTGGCTGGCGATCTGCGGCATACCTATCTGGGCAGGCTTCTTCTCCAAGGACGAGATTCTGTGGAAGACCTGGAGCGCGGCAGGCATAGGTTTCGAGAGCGGCTTCGGTAAGATTCTGTGGGTCGTCGGCGCGCTGACGGCCGCGTTGACCGCCGTCTACATGACGCGGCTGATGGTGATGACCTTCTGGGGCGCTGAGCGTTTCCGCGAAGCGCATGCCGGAGGACAGGCCGACGAGGCGCACGCCCACGCCTACGACGAGGGAGTGAAAGGGCACGATGCTCAAAGGGCTTCGGCCGGAGACCGCCCGCGACACGCGCCCGGCGAGGCTGTCTCGGACGAGCACGCTGCGGCCGAGGCGCATGACGCCCATGCCGGAGATCAACACGGCGCTCATCACGAAGATCATCACGTGCACGAGCCGCACGAGTCGCCCTGGACTATGACCGTGCCGCTTATCATCCTGGCCATTCTCTCAACGGTCGGCGGTCTCGTCGGCATCCCTTACGCTTTGAGCGGAGGGCGCGTCCCGAACTATTTCGAGCACACGCTTGAGCCAGCCATAGCGCACGCGCCGGAACCATCGGAAGGCGCGCGTGAGGGCGCAACGGGCGGGCATGAGGGCGGTGGTGCTGAGGGGCCTCGGTTCCTCTCGCCCACGCCGCAGCCGCACGACGGCGCTTCTCCGCTCTCGGTAGGCGAAGGGACGCAGAACGAGCCCGCAGCCGAGCGCGCACATTCGCCCGCAGAGGTGAACGAAGAGAGGCTCTTTTCGGCCATCTCCGTGCTCATCGCTTTGGCTGGCATTGGCACGGGCTGGTTCCTCTTCAGGAGGCGGCCGCTGATGCCGATGCCCACCTTGCTTGAGAACAAGTACTACGTGGACGAGATTTACGATGCGGCGATCATCAATCCCGTTAAGGTGGGCTCGCGCGAAGGCTTGTGGAAGCTCTTCGACGTGGCCGTCATCGACGGCATAGTCAACGGCCTGGGCCGAGGGATTACGCAGATCGGCGCGGTCGTGCGTTACTTGCAGGTCGGTTTCGTCCGCAGCTATGCCGCGATGATTCTGCTCGGCGCGCTGGTGCTGATCGGCTATATAGTTTTTTCCGGCATTCCAACCTTCTTTCGCTAAGTGGCTCGGTTATGCAGCAATACTTGCTCACAGCTTTGATTCTCCTGCCCGTCTTGGGCGCTCTGGCGGCGGTCGGGCACGGGCTTGCGCCCTACCGGCGAGAGACGCATTATCGCTGGATTGCGCTCGTGGTCTCGCTCGCCACTTTCGCCCTCTCGCTCCTGTTGCTCGGGGGCGGAGGCTACGGCGCAGGCTTTCGCTTTGAGCAGGACGTGCCGTGGATTGGGGCCATCGGGGCGCGTTATCACATAGGCGTTGACGGCATCAGCCTGTGGCTAGTAATACTGACGACGCTGCTTGTGCCAATAGCGATTCTTTCAAGCTGGCGCGCAGTGGAAAAGCGCGTGCTCTCTTATTACGTCTTCCTGCTCGTCCTGGAGTCGGCGATGATCGGCGTCTTCGTCTCACTCGATCTGCTGGTCTTCTATCTCTTCTTCGAGGCGTCGCTGGTTCCGATGTTCTTCCTGATAGGCATCTGGGGCGGCAAGCAGAGAATCTACGCGGCGACCAAGTTCTTCATCTACACGGCTGTCGGAAGCCTCTTGATGCTCGTCGGCATCATCGCGCTCTATTACATCTACGGCTCGTTCGATTACGTCACGATACTGAACGCGATGCGAAGCGGCGGGAGCGTGGCCGCGCGTCTTTCGGGGCGGGCCGAGGCGCTGCTTTTTTTGGCCTTCGCCTTCGCCTTCTGCATTAAAGTCCCGCTCTGGCCTTTTCATACCTGGCTGCCGGACGCGCACACGGAAGCGCCCACAGCGGGTTCGGTGATTCTGGCGGGCGTGCTGCTGAAGATGGGCACTTACGGGCTGCTGCGCTTTAACCTGGCGATGTTCCCGACGGCCGCGCGCGCCTACGCCCCTTACATCATCGTCCTGGCGATCATAGGCATTATCTACGGCGCGCTGGTGGCGATGGTGCAGCCGGACGTGAAAAGACTCGTCGCCTATTCCTCGGTGAGCCACATGGGTTTCGTCGTGCTGGGACTGTTTTCGTTTACGGAGACGGGGATGCAGGGCGCGCTCTACCAGATGCTCAACCACGGCGTCTCGACGGGCGCGCTCTTTCTGATCGTCGGGATGATCTACGAGCGGCGGCACACGCGCATGATCTCGGACTTCGGGGGCCTGGCGACGGTGATGCCCTGGTTTTCGGCCTTCTTCGTCATCGCGTCGCTTTCTTCTATCGGGCTCCCGTTCCTGAACGGCTTCGTAGGGGAGTTCCTGATTATGCTCGGCATGTGGACATCGCAGTACAGTTGGGCCTGGATTGCGACGATGCTGGCGGGGACGGGAGTCATCTGGGCCGCCGTCTACATGCTCTGGATGTTGCAGCGCGTAGTCTTTGGGCCCATCCGTCACGGCGAGAACGCACACTTGCCAGACCTCAACGCGCGCGAGGTCTTGCTGCTCGCGCCGCTGCTCATTCTGATGCTTTACATGGGCGTCTACCCGCGTCCCTTTCTTGATCGCTCGCGCGAGGCGGTCGCAGCCGTGCGCTCTATAGTGGCTGCGCCGGAGGGAGGCGCGTCCGCTCCCGTAGAAGCACGCAGGCAGGAGCGATGACCTGCGCCGGAACCTTTATGCGGAAGATATTCGCAGCTCTTCTCTTGATAACGGCTTGCCTCTCCCTGGCGGCGCTTTCCGGCGCGCGTGCGACGCAAGCAGGCGGCGTTGCGCCCGACGAGGTCTACATCAAGCTGCGCGGGATAGACGGCAAGATGTACGACGTGGCGGAGATGAAAGGCCAGGTCGTGCTGGTCTCTTTCGGCGCGACGTGGTGTGCGCCGTGCATGACAGAGTTGCAGGCCCTCGAAGAGCTGCGCAAGGAGTACCAGGACAAGCCCGTCAAGTTTTTCTGGGTGAGCCTGGACATGCGCCAGCACATGTCCGATAGAGACCTGCGCGATTTCGCCAAAGCGAACCGGCTCAACTTTACAGTGTTGCGCGACGCGACGCAGTTGACTTACGCGCAGTTCTCCGCGAGCCTGCGCCTGCCTTACGTGGTCTTCTTCGACCGCGCAGGCCGACTCGCCACGCCCAAGCAGGTCGGCATGGCCCGGCCCGAAGAGTATAAACAGATCATTCGCACCAATCTCGACAAGCTTTTAATGGCAGAGGCGGCCCGGCCCGCGACCCAGGCGAAGTAGTAGCAGCAGCAGTTCCGAACGAAAGCCGCGTGCGCGGCGGTTGAAACAGATGAACCTGAGTCTTGCATTTCAAATCTTGAGCGCCGACATCAACTTCAAGATCATCCTGCCGGAGCTGATCGTCGGCGGCGCGGCCGTCCTCGTGATGTTCGTAGACGCCTTCGTGCGCAACCCGCGCCAGAGGTGGGTAACGGGCGGCCTTTCGCTCATAGGGATGGCGATGGCGGCGGCCGCTTCCGTCTGGCTGTGGCAAGCTCAGGCGACGGGCGGCGCGGCGGGGCTCGCGCGCGAGGGCACTTTTAACGGCATGATCGTTTTGGACGAGCTGCGCCTGAGCTTTACGCTGATCTTTCTGTTCGTCTCGGCGCTGACCGTGCTGATCTCTATGGTCTGGGTCGAGGGCGAAAGGCTCCCGGCGGGCGAGTTCCATTCCCTGCTCCTGTTCGCCACGGCCGGGATGATGCTGATGGCTTCCGGGAACGACCTGGTGATTATCTTCCTCGGCCTTGAGATTCTCTCCATAGCGACCTACGTGATGGCCGGTTTTCGTCGCACGGACTTGCGCTCGAACGAATCTTCGCTCAAATATTTTATCCTCGGCTCGTTCTCCTCGGCCTTCCTGCTCTATGGCATAGCCCTCATCTACGGCGCGACCGCCACGGAGGGCGGGCTTGCCGGGACGACCAACATCACCGAGATTGCCACGCGCATCAACGACTCGCTCTATCCGCCGCTCCTGTTTGCGGGCGCGGCGATGCTGCTCGTGGGCTTCGGCTTCAAGGTCGCGACAGCGCCTTTCCACATCTGGACGCCGGACGTTTACGAGGGAGCGCCGACACCTGTCACGGCCTTCATGGCCGCCGGGCCCAAGGCCGCCGGGTTCGCTTCCTTCGTGCGCGTGTTTGTGTTCGGGTTTCCCTTCGTGGCCAACGCCGCGAGCATTGCCGGCTCGGCTCACGCGGCCTGGCTCAGCGCGCTGGTCGTGCTGGCGATGATTACCATGACGGTGGGAAATCTGGTGGCCATCGTGCAGAACAACGTCAAGCGAATGCTCGCCTATTCTTCGATTGCGCACGCCGGCTACGCGCTGGTCGGCTTTATCGCGGCGGGCGCGACGAGCGATGCCGAGCAAAGAAATGGTGCGCTGGCATCGGTCGCCTTCTACATGTTGACCTACGCCGTGATGAACCTCGGTGCGTTTGCCGTCGTTACGCTGATCGCCAGAAGCGGCGACCGGCGCACGGAGGTCGAAGACTACAGCGGGATAGGCTTTCGCGCTCCGGCGCTCGCCTTTACGCTCTCGCTCTTCCTGCTCTCGCTGCTCGGGATGCCGCTCACAGCGGGCTTCATGGGCAAGGTCATGGTCTTTCGCGCGGCCTTGAACGAGAGGTATTACTGGCTGGTGGTGATCGCAGTGCTGAACACCGCGGTCTCTGCCTACTATTACCTGCGGCTCATCATAGTGATGTTCTTCCGCGAGCGCACGACAGAGTGGAACGCGCCGCGCGTGCCGGGTGCTGTGCTCGCGGCCCTCATCATTACCGTGCTCGGAGTCTTTTACCTGGGGCTGTTTCCGGGGAAGGTTATTGACGCGTTTCAGAGCAGGGCGGCGGTCGCGGCGACGGCCTCGACGCGTTAACCGAGAAAGTTATGGTTTGAGCTTCCGGTTCTTGGCCCGAACGGTTATTCTAGAGGTCGGGGCCGGAAGCTCTTAGATTTTCTTATGAATCTCGACGCCGTGGCGAAGACGAGTGCGAACGTTTTATTACCGCCTCTTGCCGGAGGAAGAAAAGCGGCTGACGGCGGCAGCCAGACGGCCAGTAGCCACGCCGCCGCCGTCCGCGAAGGGCTCGGCGAGATGTGGCTGCCGAGCATTTATCGCGAGCGCATCCTGCGCCTGCGGACGCGCTCGGCTCACCTGGAAGTTCCGGCTCGTGGCGGCGCGGTCGAGATTCAGCACACGCTCCTGGGCGTCGAGCTGAAGATGGGGCGGCGGCGGATGATGTGCCCGGATTTGGCGACGGCCCGTTACCTGGCGGTCTTTGCGCGCGCAGGCTGCCGCGACGTAGCCGTGCCTTACGACATTACGCAGATTTCCCGTCTCGCGGATGAACTCGAATCTTCCTGGCACCGCATGTTACTCTTAATCAAGAAGGCTTCCGCCGAGCGGAGCCCTTCTTTTCAAGCGCGGCTGCGCACGCTCGTTCTGAACGTGTTGCGAGCCGAGATCACGGAGGCCGGGGCGGGCACGCCTGTCCCTCAGTTTAACCAGAACACGAAGCAGCGGCGTGCGCCGGAGAGATAAGCGCCTCCGGGCCCGCAACGCTACGGAAAATTGCTCGCGATGATAGAAGAGATCAAGTTGGAACAGAACACACCACTGGACGCCTCAGAGCCATTGCCTTTCCCTTTCAACCAGCGCCCATTCTGCCGTTACGAACCGATTGAGAAACGCATCGAAGAGGCGCGCGTCCTTGTCATAGACGACCTGCTCCGCAACGAAGCCGACATCTCGGACGTGGCGCGGCGCGACTGGGGCCGCCACGTTATCACAGAGCTACAGCGCGAGCGCAAAATTGCCGGGATGGCGCTCGAAAATATTCTCAGTAACATCGAGCGGCTGGTGAAGCGGCCCACGACCAGGGTCGCGCACCTGTCTGAGCTCGCCGAGGCGGCCGAAGAGTTTCGCCCCGAGGCGATAGTGATGTCCGGCACGCTGCGCGATTTCGACTACTACAACCCGGCGTACCTGGAAAACTTCGGCCGCTTCGTGCGCGAGACAAAGACGCCTGTCTTAGGGATCTGCGGCGGCCATCAACTGGTCGGCCTCAGTTTCGGAGCGCGCATCCTGACGCTCGACAATATGGAGCAGCACGAGCGGCGCGTCGGCCGCTCCTTCGAGTACCAGTACCGCTTCATACGCATCACAGACCCGGACGACCCCATTTTCTGCGGCATCAACGACGCGACCGCAGGCATCTGGCAGGACTACACGACCGAGGCGCGTATCCTCCGCGTCTGGCAGAACCACGGCCTACAGCTTGACCGTGTGCCCGAAGGCTTTCACCTGCTGGCCACGGCCTACCTCTGCCGCAATCAGATGATGGTCAAGCGCACAGAGGGACAGCTCATCTACACAGTCCAGTTCCATCTCGAAAAATCTTTCGAGGACTGGAACAAGAACCGCACGCGCTGGGAGCATCAGAACGAATCGCGCGACGGCCGCATCATCTTCGAGAACTTTCTACTGGAAGCTCTCGACCACACGGGCCAAGCGACGGGGTGCGAAACGGAGCAGGAATAAGCGTCGCTGGCGGCGCTGGGGCAGGTGAAGGTGGAAGGGGCCGCGTCTTATGTTGCGCGGCCCCTCTTATTTGGAGATGCTGGACGTGCCGGAGGCGACCGGGTTGGCGCGGCCTAGCTGAATGTCGCGCGGGACGTTCTCCATCGTCCGCTCGATGAGGCGATCAACGACGGCCTTGAGGTCGTTCGTCTCGCGGTAGACTTGCAGTTGCTCGTCGGCCGAAGTCCCGCGCTCAAGGATGGTGTGAATGTGCTCGACCTCTTTGCGCGAGCCGAGGTCGTCCAGCACGTCGTCCACGAATTCCAGCAGCTCAAGGATCAGCTCGCGCACGGGCACTTCCTTCTGTTTCCCGAAGTCTATTAGCTTCCCGTCGAGCCCGTAGCGCACGGCCCGCCACTTGTTCTCCTGCACCAGCGCGCGGCGATAGAGACGAAAGCCCAGGTTCTTATCGATGAGCTTGTTGAGCTTGGCGACGATGGCCTGAAAGAGCGCGGCAATGGCAATGGTGTCGTCAACGCGCGTCGGGATGTCGCAGATGCGAAACTCAAGGGTGGGGAAGAACGGGTGCGGGCGCACGTCCCACCAGATTTTCTTGCCGTTGTCTATGCAGCCTGTTTTGACCAGCAGCTCGACGTAACGCTGGAAGGAGGAATAGGAGTCGTAATGGTCTGGGATGTCTGTGCGCGGGAACTGCTTGAAGACTTCCGAGCGATAGGATTTGAGGCCAGTGTTATGGCCCATCCAGAACGGCGAAGAAGTCGAGAGCGCCAGGACGTGCGGCAGGAAATAGCGCGCCGCGTTCATAATGTGTATGGCCCGCTCGGGGTCTGCGACGCCGACATGCACGTGGAGGCCGAAGATGAGGAGCGAGCGCGCCACAGTTTGCAGCTCTTCCACCAGCAGCTCGTAGCGTTCGTCGTCGAATATCTTCTGATCCTGCCAGCGCGAGATCGGGTGAGTGGAAGCGGCGACGATCTCAAGACCGGCCTTGCGCGCGAGGCTGGAGATGATGCCGCGCAGGCGCGAGATGTCTGCGCGCGCCTCCTGTATGTTGCGGCAAATCCCTGTGCCGACTTCGATCATCGACTGAATCATCTCGGGCTTGATCTGCTCGCCGAGAATCATCTTGCCTTCCTCTAAAAATTCGGAGACATGTGAGCGCAGCTCGCGCGTCTGCGGGTCTACGATCTGGAATTCCTCTTCGATGCCGAGGGTGAATTGCTCAAACATTTAGGATGCCTCCCTTGTGGGGCCTTCCGGAGGGCTCTCGCGTGGCCCCTGTCCAAAATCGCTCTGTCTTGCTTCGACTGCGCAGAGGGGAATTTCCGACTTGTCCCAGATGGAGCAGCCTATGGCCTGCCAGTCCGGCCTGTACCCTTTGATCTTTTCGTACCACAGATGTCTGAGGGCATTCATAGGCGAAGCCCACGGATTATAGAGATCGAAGTGCGCGGCCCACTGCCGCTGCTTTCCCTGCTCAACGTAAAGCACGTGCAGCGAGGCGCGGCCCACCCCGCGCTCTATGAAGCCTTCGGTCGTGTCCCTGTGATTGGCGAAGCGGTTGGTGAAATCCAGCCGCGTCGAGATCAGAGGATGCATCAGCGGCGAGGGCTCGAAATTCATCCCCACGCCGCCCTCGCCGTAAACGTTCCCGATGCGCTCGACGGCAGACCACAGATTCAGTTCAATCATGCGGCGCGTGAGAATCAAGAGGGCCTGCTGCTTATCTATGGCGAGCGAGTCGAAGGCGGCTTCGTCGCTCGCAGCGCCGTACAAGCCTTCGAGTTTGCCCGTGAGCGCCTGCCTCGTCCCTGCTGGCAAATCCTGCCAGCGCAGCTTGCCCGGCTCGGATTTGGCTTCCGTTGTGCTCATGGCGTTGGTAACTCCTGCTCCATCAGGGCGCGATCCCGCTCCGTGAGGCCCTGAAACTGCACGCCGACGCCGCGCCCCGGATTGCTATAGACGACTTCGGCATTGACCACGATTTGCTCCTCACCCAGAGGGATGCGGAGCAGGAGCACTGAGCCTTCGGGCAACAGGGCTTGTGTGTTCATGTAGAGGCCGCCGACGCTGATGTCTTTCGTGCTGGCGACGCCCGTCGCGTCCCGCCCGTCGAAATAGACATCCACGATCAGGCGCGAGCGGTCGTGCTGGCGACGCTCGTCCGATGGCAGCAATGCTCCCCCGTCCAATTCTTCAACCATTTGTGCCGCCCTTCCCTTCGATCAGAGAATTCCAGCCTTCCCCACACAGAAGCAGCCTTCATTCTACTCGATAAAGAGCGCGCGAGGCTCGCCTCCCTGTCGCCCCGCTCATCGTTCGCTGATGATAAAAGTGGGAACCATCCCGCCGCCCGAGCTGACGTTGGCAAGCTCCGTGGAAGAAAGGCGCGTGAAGGCCGAGCCCACCTTGCCGTAAAAGAGCAGCGGGTCGAGGTCAACCAACTGCTCTGCGAAGTTGACCGTGCCGTCGTCGTGCAGGGCCGGAAAGACTTCGCGCGCCGTCGGCACACGCTCCTGCACAAGGTAGTCGCCGTTGGCCAGCGCGCTGTGCATAGCCTCGTTCCATGAAATCTCGTCCGTGTTCCAGCCGATGTAAATACCATGCCCGCCGTAATCGTCATTGGGCTTTAAGACGAGGCGCTCGCGCCGCTCGGCTATGAACTGAAGCAGGTCTATCTCCGTGCCTGCGTAATCGCTGTGCTCGGCGCGCACACGCCGCGTCCAGGGGACGTGCGCGCGGATACAATCGCGCTCCTCACTGGTAAAGAGGCGCGCGTATTTCTGCTCTGTGAGCACTGCGAAGAGCGCCTTCTTGTGAATCAGCTTGGAGCGAAAGCTATTGACCATGCAGATGGCGCGCGCCCTGTAAGCTTCGAGCAGGGCCGGGCTCTCCTGCATGACCGGCAGGTACTCGTTCACCAGTAGTCGCTTGTAGACAATATCAATCTCGAACTCGCCCGCGCGAAGCCGCTGGCCGTTCCATTCCAGCTCCTCCGGCGAGCAGATGACTGCGGGGAAGCCCTGGCTCTCGAAATACTCCTTGAACAGCTCGAACTCTTTCTGCGTCGGCATGCCTTTGAGGTCAATGATGGCTATGCGCGGCGCGTGGTCTGCGCGCTGGCCCAGGTACTCGGCGTGGGCCCTCAAGAGCACATCGAGCATTTTCGCGCGCCCGTAGAGGGCCCGCACCTCGTATCGCTCGCCGAAGCGTCGCATCACTGGAAGCGCCCGGAAAATATCGTAGGCCGCGTCGGCGTAAGCGATGCCGGCAGGGCTCTCGCCGTTCAGCTCGACGAAGCTGTAAGCCTCGTCGGTCAGGAAGGAGTCCAGGCGGGCCGTCGGAGAGACAGCCCTGTAGCCAGGGTCTATTCGCACCAGCTCTCGCTCAATCTCCGTCAAGCCTAGCTCGTCCAGCAGAGACTCGTCCTCTACGGCAGCGTCCTTGACCTTCTCGATGGCGCTCCACACCGTCTCGCAGATAACGGTCACTCGCCGCCAGTCCTCTTCGGTGACGAAATGGGGGCGCAGGTAGGGCGAAAGCCTCCGGCCGCCGAAAATGAGCTTGGCGCGCTCTAAACCCTCGTCCAGCATACTGCGAGACGATTCGGCCACGTCGCCTTCCGTCAGCAGCTCGTGATAGTGCGATACGGCATTATGCAGCATAGGTTCCCGAGGCCCCTAAGACCCGATAATACTCTTGCAGGATTCTGACGAGCTTCTTGATCGGGCCTAGAGTAACACAGATTCACGCCTCGGAAGCAAGAGTGCCCGGCGCGGATCGAGAGCAAAAATCCGCCAGCCAGGCCCCCTTTTTAAGTCACCGGCAGGGTTCTAACGATCAGTCGTAGGTTCCAGACCTATCCCGTAGGCCACGCCCATCAGGTACGAGAGCAATCCGAGCATGGTCAACGCTTCTTTTCTTTAGCGGGCAGGGTGACGGTCAGGCGTTGGCCGCGACGGACGATGCCGAGCGAGAGGCTCGTGTCGGGAGCAAAGCTCGCGTCCGTGCGCGAGGGTTGGGCGAGGAGGCGTCCGTTGACCGTTTCGATCACGTCACCTTCGCGCAGGCCAGCGACCGAAGCCTCGCTCGACGGCGCGACGGAGATGACCAGCACGCCCGCACGCGCTCCGCGACTTTCGGCGGCGGTCTCGGCCAGCGGGATGGTCTCCATTCCACGACGCGCGAACGGGTCTGCGTGCCCGGGCTTTCGGGCCTGCGGCGCAAAGAAATACTGAAAGTCCGACGATGACGACGGCTTAAAGAAGAAATCGAAATTGACGGGGACGGCAATCGGCACGAGCGGCTTGTGCAGGCTCGACAGCTTGAACGGCTTCAGCTTGATGGGCGGTATCGGCGGCATGGTCGGGATGCTGTTTATGATTGAGGAATCGAAGGCAGGAAAAGGCTGCATGGTGGATGGCCCGAAGGGTTTGATCTTTTCGCCACGCAAGACCGTGAAGAGGAGATTATCGCCGCCCGACTCGCTCAGCACGTAGGAGAAGTCTTCCGCGCTCTTGATCTCGCTGTTATTGACGCTGAGGATGATGTCGCCGGGGCGAAGGTCTGCCCAGGCGGCCGGAGTATTCGGAACCACTGTGGTCAGCAGCAGTCCCTTGCCCTTGCCCATCAGGGCTATCGCTTCGGCCTGCGACCAGCCGCCCATCGTAAACTGCACCAGGGATGCGGTAGTGACGGCGCGACCGCGCACGCCGAGCACAGGGCGCGGCACGCTCGAACGACGAGCGAGCACGCGTTCGGCTGCACGACGCGCAAGCTGCGCGGGCAGGATGCGCGCTTCGCTCGTGCTGCTGGTTTCGACTATCCCGACCGTCTCGCCGGCATCGTTGATGGCAATAGCGCCGTTGATCGAGGGCGAGAGATTTGACGCGCGAACGGTCAGGTGCGTGATGCGGCCCAAAGGCGAGCGCGTGATGGCCGTCAAACGCCCCTCTATCTCTCCGATGCGTAGATAAAGGTTGCTCGCCGGCCTGGCATCGGCTTTCCCGGCGGGCTCAGGCGCATAGAGGCGCACGCGCTGTCCGATGGTGAGCTTCTCTTCCGAAGCATCGGGCATGGAAGGGAGCTTCTGCCCGTCTATGCGCAGCAGAGAGAGGCCGGTCAATCCGTCAAGGCCGACATAGAGGGCCGTCCACTGCGAGCCGTCCGGACGCACGACAGTCATATCGGCCGCTTGAGACGGCTGAGCTATGTCAGACTGGGCGGCAGATTGGGCCGACGCCTCCGGAAGCTTGTGCCCAGCAGCCGAGATTTCAGCTTCGGCTTCGGCGCGCGGAAGCGAGGCGACTATGTTCTGGCCGTCGCCGACTGTGAAACCGGCAGTGATGCTGACGTGCATGTCTGCGTCGCTGGCGCTCTCGTTCTCAAGCTCGACGACGGCGGCGACGGGCGCGCCCGTGCGGTGCAGCCATCGCATCAGCTTGATGCCGCTCAGGCGATGCAGGACTGTGACGATTTGCGGAGGCGGCGGCGCAGGACGCGGGGCATCGGCGGGCGCGGCCGGACGCGCTGGCGGTGCAGGCGGGGCCTTAGGCTTTGCCTGCGGCTGCGCCGTGACGCTGACGGCTGCAAAGAGGAGCAGGGCTAGAAGCGGCAACTGACTTTTAATACTTCTGAACGACAAGGCGGTCACTCAACCTCCTGGTTGACGGGCGGACGGTTTACCAGATGTCCTCTACGCTTCGATTAAGACGATCGGCAGCGTCGCTGCTGTTGGCGCTGCGCCGGAGAATCTCCTGCGAGCCGAAGGTGACGGGCTGCAACGAAACGGTTCGCAACGTTCCGCTTCCTTCGTCGAGCAAGACTTTGACGGGCTGCGAAGGCGTGCGTACCGGGACGGGAAAGAGCGTGATGACGGGCGCGGCGCTGCTGCTGAAATCGTTCGAGCGAACATCTCCACGGGGCGCTGCCGCGACCATCCCCGCCTGTGCTTCCCCGCCCGCCCTCGGGCTCTTAACCTGAGCGCCGGTTGCGACGCGCTGTCGTCTTGCGGCCACTGGCTTCTGAGCGTTCGCGGTCGCAACCATCCGCCCGTCCGATCTGGCCGGACTGGCTGAATCTTTATCCTCGGTGGCGACCGCGTTCGGGGCCGGTTGATTCAGGGTCGCGACCGAAGGCTCAGGGCCGAGGCGCACTGGCCGCGCCTGCTTCCAGTAGACGGCGGCGGCTATGAGCAGCACGAAGAGGGCTGCAAACGCTATGGCCGGAATGCCCGGCGCGAGGCTTAAAGGAAAGCGCCCGTTCGACCCGGCGCTCTTTTCGGCGGCGAGCCGCGCGCGCAGCTTCCAATCAAAATCGAGCGGCGCGACCACAGGCTCCACAGAGGCCACAAGCTCTCTGAGCGCCTGTCGCTCGGCGCGAAACCGGCGGCAAGCAGGACATGACGAGAGATGTGCGCGCGCCTCGGCGCTTCCGACATCCTCGCCCCTTGCGGCCCATTCAATTTCTCTACGGCAAGCTTTGCAATCCATCGCTATCCTTACTTTCATCACTCTCAACATTACAAATGAGCATGACCAGTCAGCCTTACAAATAAGCCTTCAGCTTGTCGCGCAGGAACGAGCGCGCGCGGCTGATGCGTGATTTGACTGTGCCTTCGCTGGTTTCCAAAATTGATGCTATCTCTTCGTAGCTTTTGCCCTCCACGTCGCGCAGCACCAGGGGCGCGCGGTACTTGTCGGGCAGCGTGGAGATGGCGCGCGCAACGGCTGCCCGTCGCTCCTGCTCGACGAGCGCAGTGTCCTGCAAGGGTCTGAGGTCTGGCGGATTGAACTCGACTGCCGGCGCGCTCTCGCTCGACTGGAAAAATCCTGTCAGCGAGACCAGGCGGCGGCGCTTGCGCTTGCGCAGCTCGCTGATGGCCAGATTTGTCGCGATCCGGTAGATATAGGTCGAGAAGGCGTGGCTCGCCTGGTAACGGTCGGCCGCGCGATAGACGCGGACGAAAGTCTCCTGGGCCAAGTCAACGGCGCTGTCGTAATCGCTCGTCATACGATAGATGTAGCTGGTCAGTTGATTTCGGTAACGCCTGACAAGCTCGGCAAAGGCCGCCTCGTCGCCCGCGCGCGTCGCCTCAAGCAAGGCATGATCGGTTGGCGGCTCGGACACGACTAGGTGCGGCGCTGTGGATGTGCCGAAGCAAAGCTCATCAATAGAAGTTACCGTATCCATTCAGGCAGGCAGGCTCTTGAAAAGGCTCTTCGTCTTGCGCGGCCCTCGACACAGGGGCGCGGGGCCTTCCTATTCACGTCCTCCGAGCGGGCTCCCGACCATGCAGGCCGTCTCGCGGCCTCTCTCCCAAAACGGTTGCGGGGCGGCCCCTCCTGGCCCGGAAGTCCCGGTGCGCCAGATTATATACCCTCCGGCCCGCCCCGGAAGCAAACACGCGCTCAGGGGCCGAAGGTTCCCGAAAGTGCGTCGCCGATTGTGGCACATGAGAGCCAAAAGAAAGCGCCGCCTTCGCGGAAGAGCGAAACGGCGGCGCTTTCTATGTGGATTCCCGCAAGGATGGGCTCAAGGTCTGGCGGCGGAGGAGCTGGCGGGCGCTTCCGGGTTCTGAAACAGCGCCTCCTCCATCTTGACGCCGTAGGTGATTGTCAGCAGGCGCGTCTCCTGCGTCTGCCGCTCGTTTTCAAGCAGCACCGTGCGATAAGGGACAAGCGTCCCCTGCGCGTAACGATAATCGTGGAACGTCCTCTTGTATTTGACGGGTGCGCCTCCGGTTGGGCCCGGCTCCTCGTATTCGAGCCAGAGGACGCGAAACGATTTGCTGCTGATGAAGTAGCGCGTGCGCCGCTTCTCCTTATCGGTCAAGTCCAGGACGTAGAGGTCTAGGTTCTTCTGCTTATCTTTGCCGACGAGGCTGATGGTCGAGCCGTTCTCCTTGTAACGAAGCAGCGCGTCTATGTCGTGCCACATCTGGCTCAGGAAGTCTACGGTTATATCCTGGCGGGGCGTGAAGGCCGAGCCGTTGCTGATGCCGAAGGTCGAGCCGCTGCCATAAACGAGCGAATACTCCTGTGTGGGCAGCTTCTGGTCGAGACGAATCTTATCCTTGTCGGAGCTTTCGCCGCGTATGAAGCGGCGCTCGTAAGAGGACTCTTCGGTGCGGCCCTCGGCGTTGATGCGCGTGACGCGCCCGCGCTCAAGGCCGTTACGGCGAATCTGCTTGAGGGCCTCGCGCGAGCCGTAGAAGAGAATCACGGTTTCGGCCACCTGCTCCGCCGTATATTTTAACGGTTTATCGTCCTCGGCCCTCGCGGGCACGCTCTTGAGCCCGGCGCAGGCCATCACGGTCAACATCAGGGCAAGGATAATCAAACGTCGAAACACTTCGGATGCTCTCCTTCGAGCTTGTAAATTTTGATTCGCGGCGAAAAGGGAAAGTCGGGCCATTCCGGAAAATGAGATTGTATCACACGGCTGTGGAAAGTTCCCCCGCGCCCGCCGCAGCGGCCCGCTTAACCGGAAGTAAAGCCTATAGATGCGGCGCGAACCGGGCCGGATGCCCGCCGCCTCTGTTTGACAATGGCCCGAGCGGGCATGTAGAGTGCACGGTTTTCTACCGTGGGTGACCGGCACAGACAATGAGCAGCGCCGAGGCTGCTCGGCGGGCTCGGTCACGCTCTTTAAACCTGAAAGGAAGTCGCAGTCGTGAATAAAGTAGGAATCCTGGTCGGCCGTGAACAGTCGTTTCCAGAGGCTTTGATCCGCTCGATCAACGAGCGCGGGCAGGGCGAAACGGTCGCGGAATTTATCAAAATCGGCGGCGTGCGCCTTGATTATACGCGCCAGTACAATCTGATCATTGACCGCATCTCGCACGAAATCCCCTTTTACCGTGCGCTGATGAAGCGCGCCGCCCTGGAAGGCACGATCGTCGTCAACAATCCCTTCTGGTGGTCTGCCGACGACAAGTTCTTCAACTTCTCGCTCGCCACCAAGCTGGGCGTCGCGATCCCGAAAACAGTCTTGCTGCCGCAGAAGGACTACATCAAGGGCGTGACCAGCGAGAGTTTGCGCAACCTGGAATTCCCGCTCGACTGGCAGGGCATAGTTGATTACACGGGGCTGCCGGCGATACTGAAGCCCTTCGACGGCGGCGGCTGGAAGAACGTCTCGCGCGTCAACACTCTTCAGGAGTTGTGGGCCGAGTACGACCAGACGGGCACGCTCTGCATGACCTTGCAGGAGTTCATCAACTTCGACCAGTTCGTGCGCTGCTACTGCATCGGGCAGGAGGAAGTGATGATTATGCCCTACGACCCGCGCAAGCCTTATCTTTCGGGCGAGCAGTACATACACGACCCCAACTACCTGACGCCTGAGCTGGCCGAGCGCGTTACGAACGACGTGCGCACTCTTAACCGCGCGCTGGGCTACGACATCAACACTGTGGAGTTCGCCATCAAGGACGGCATCCCCTACGCGATTGACTTTATGAACCCGGCCCCGGACGCAGACCTTCATTCCGTAGGCGAGTTCTATCACAAGTGGGTCACGAACGCCGTCACAGACCTGGTCTTCAAGCGGCTGGCGGAGCCCCGTCCGGAGCCGCGCTATCGCTGGGACGCGATGCTGAATCCCGCGCAGAGTGGGCCCACGCCACTCGTCTCGGCCGTAGCCTCGGCCGCAGAGCAGGCCGCGCGCACCATCATCCCACAACCCGTGCGCGAGATTCCCTCCGATATTGCGACCGGCGTGACCGAGATCATCAGCGATGCCGCGTCGGCCGTCTCCGGGATAGTCGAATCAATCACCGAGCCCAAGACGAGGAGCGTTAAGAGCAACGCCAAGAGCAGCGACAAGAGCAGCGAGGAAAAGCCCGCCGCTCGTCAGACGGCGAGCAAGAAGGCAGCCGCCCCGCGCAGCCGCAAACCGGCGACCGAAGCTTAACAACAAGCAAGCGGTAAAAGTCGAAAGCGGAGGATGAAAAGCCGGGCTTTTCATCCTCCGCTTTCTGCCTTCTTCCCTGCTCCTTATTCTACTGTTCGCAGCTTGCGCCTGGGCGTGAGCAGGCGCGTCATGAGACGCAGTCCAATCCAGCAGACCAGCGATGAGGAGGCGAGCGACCAGCCTATGTCCGCGACCGATTCATCAATGGAGCCGCCCATGAGCCCGAGCAGAAAGGCCGCGATGGTCACACGCGCGGCGATGCGGCGGGCCCTGTAGATGCTTTGCAGCCAGTTGATGCGGCGCAGCTCAGCCGCCAGGTATTCGTCATCCTCGTTGAGGCGCGAGTAATAGGCCGATTCGCGACGAGCCAGGCGGGCGAGCGCCTTGTCGGAGGCGATGCGCGTCGCAGCATCGTAATGATGTATGACGTGGGCCAACTGGCCGTTGCGGAGGGCGACTTCGGCCAGCCCTATCTCGGCGCGGTAAGTGCTCGGGTCAAGCTCCAGCGCGCGACGAAAGGCGCGGGTTGCCTGCCGTATCTCCGAATACTCGACAAAGCTCTCTCCGATGCGCGCAAGCAGCGTCGCGTCCTCGCGCCCGCGCCAGAGCGCCAGCCTGAGCCCTGCGCGCGAACGCGCCAGCAGCCTGGCATCGCCCATAGCCCCGGCCTGTGAGCGCAGGAAACGCGCGAATTCGTAGATCAGCCACCCGTCGCGCGGCAGCACCAGCAGTGCTCGGCGAAAGGCTTCGGCAGCTTCGCGCAGGCGGCCCGCCGCCCGCAGCTCGTTGGCGACGCGCCCGAGCAGACGCCCGCGCTCAAGCTCGGTGCTCGATGGGCCCATCGTCGCTGTCCCGCGCTGCCGGCGAATCCGTCTCTTAGCATCGCGGCTGAGGTCTGCTGTCGCGTCATCCAACACGTCAGACGATGCCAGGTGCAGAATCTCAAGCTGTGAGCGCAACGTTCGTTTATCCGACAGGTAATCGCGCAGCTCGCGCGAGCGAACATCAAGCTTCTCTTCCGGAACGAGCGCGAACATCTCCCTCGCTATCTTGCGATAGCCTGCGCCGCCCGAAGCAAACCGGAAGCTCAGGCCATCGCCCACGACCTCCGTGCGATAGCGATAGCGCACGCGGCCTCCGCGCCTGAGCGTTCGCACGGCGCTCGTCTCTATCCGCTCAATCTCTGCGAGCGGCAGCTCAAGCTTTCGCCCGAAGAGCAGGCGGTAAATGATCGAGACGAGTCCCTGACGAGACAGCCTGCGGCCGTCGAAGTTGATGCGGTCTGTGAAGGCGCAAAGAGGCGTAATCATCCACGCGAGGGCGACCGTCCCCAAAGCATAGAGGTCTTCAGAAGAGCGCAGGAAGAGAAACGAGATGAAGGTCAAGGCGCAGGCCGTAGCTATGTAGCCTTCGGGCGAGACGCGCACGCTCGCGAGGCGAGCGCGCTTCTGCGGCGGCGTCAGCCGTTCGGCCGCGACTTCCGCTATCGCCTCCGCCGCGCTCTGGTTGTGCATGCCCGCCGTCCGATTCACTGCTTAAGTGATGCTCCCGTCTTTAAGGCTGTTGCTCGGCTGCTGCACACTCGACCGGAACTGTCAGAGCGAAACTGCCGCGCGGCCCAGGGCCCGGCTCAGTGTAGCGTAAGTCCGCCAATTGTACGAGGAGTCGGCTGGCACAGTCCCCTTCGACTTGAAAGACCGGAAAGCGCGCGAATTCCAGAAAAACGCTCGCGCCCCGATCTTCGCTGGCCCGCTCGACGGCCCGCGCGTCACTGCCCAGCGGCTTTTCGTAACGCACCAGCCCCGTGGGCCCACTGCCGTCCTCGCCCAGAGAGATGAAGTACCTGTATGTCGCTCTATCCGTCTCGGTCATGGCCTGCCAGCGTAGAGGATTGGCCAGTGTCGGCATCGCTGCGGTGCGCCTCACCCTCTCGCCATTGCCGCCGGCGAGGCTCGCGGCCAGCACGCCTGTACGTTCCAGCGCGCGGGCGTGAAAGAGCGAGAGAGCGCCCCAGTAGATGAGCACCAGACCCAGCGCCGCGACGCCCACACTGTTTCCGTAGCGTTGGGCCAACCCGAAGCGGTGGGCCAACACGGCGGCAATCAATCCTAGCACCCAGATGAGGCTCGCGACGGGCGGGAAATCTGTGACGCCGCGACGCTGCGGCAGAAATAGTATGACCGTCGTCAAAACCAGGGCGAGGGCCGCCCACAGCCCCGTGCGCCATTTCGTCCGCGCCGTCAGCAGGAAGGCCGCGCTTCCCAGCAAGAGCCAGAGCCACGGGTCAACGATGAAGACCAGATCGCCGTAGAACCAGCGGCCGCTCCAGGGCAGCAGCGGTCGCACCCCGTAATTGTTCGTCCAATCCATCAAGGGATGCGTCGCGCTCGTGACGAGCGACGCCAGCAAGAGGCCGCGAAAGGAGACGCGCGTGGGCCCATGCCTGAAGCGCGTTACGAGCCAGCCGCCCAGGTAGAAGAGCGCAGGTAAGAGGAGTGCGAGCGCGAGCGTGCCCAGAATGGAATGAGTAATGCCGCGATGATGATGCAGGTAAGACCAGCGCCCCCCGGCGACGGCCACTATGTCTGCGTCGGGCGCATTGGCTGCCAAGACACACAGGGCAGTCGCCCCCGGCGATAATCTGTCAAGCCCGGCCTTCGCCGCGACGAGCCCCACCAGCGAGTGCGTTAGATTCTCCATATGACGGATAATCTTACACCCGCCGCGTAACAAATCTTTGGCTTTTCTCTATCTTGTTACTGTCCGCCCCGTTAGAAAGGAAGCGCGCCTGTCGGAGGAGGCTCCGGCGGCAGTTGCGCGTAGCGCGCCGGGTCTAGCTTCTCCAACTTATCGAGGGCTTCGCGCGCCGAAGGGCTGGGCGTGATGGGTTTGCCTTCAGGGTCTTTGGCCGAGCGCGCGCGCTCGGCTATGGCGAAGAGCAGGTCTGCCGCCTCTTTCTTCTTGCCCTGCTTCTCGTAGACGGAGGCCAGGCGCAGGTTGGCGACATCGGGCGTGACGACGACGCTGTTCTGCTTAGCCAATTCCGCATAGATCGTCGCGGCCTGATCGTACTGCGCGTCCTCTTCCCTGGCCTGGGCCAGAGCGAACTTCGAGAGGGCTGCCACTTCGCCGTCGCCGCTCTTTGAGAGAGCTTCCAGCTCTGCGATCCCCCTGGCCCTATCCACCGTCAGCAGGTTTGTCGCGACGAAGTAGTTGGCCTTGTCGCGATAGGGATTGCCGTACTTGGCCGCGACGGCCTGGAACTCTTTGACGGCACGCTCGGCGCGATCCCTTTCGGTCGGGAAGCTGAGGTCTGTCTGGCCGGGCAGAGGCGAAGGCGTGACGGGAGCCGAAGCGATCTCTATGGCATGGCCCAGCGCGCGGCGCGCTTCGTCGCTCTTGCGCCCGCTGTACCAAGACCAGAGCCCGATGAGCGCGCCCAGGACAATGAGCCCGGCGATGGCATAGAGGATCGTGCGCCCCTTGCCTTCGAGACTATCGCCCAGACGGTCAAAGAAGCCCAGGGTCTTATCGCGGAACACGTCATGCTGTAGCTGGCGCGCGCGTTTCTTTTTATAACCGGCCACGTTTTTCCCTCACGCAAGAACACATAGTCGGGTGCGTTCTTTTAAAGGTATGATAGGTCAAACAATGACTCTAACGGTCGTCGCGAGAGGTTGTCAAGCAAGCCTACAGCTTGCCTGCCTGTGCCGCCCTTTTAGCCGAAGAGCTTTCCGGCCAACTGGGCCCGAATTGTAAAATGAGCGAAACGAGACGTGGAAATCGAACGTCTTAGAACTATAATCAAGTGACAGTCGAAGCAGTGGAATTTTTTTTGGAACAAAACGTGGAAGCGCGGTGTCTAAATGCGCAACTGCCCGGGGAGCGGCCCCTAACGGTTCTGGCTAGAACGCTTCCCGCCGCCGGGGGTGCCGAGTGAGCTTCGGGGAGCCAATCGCCCTCCGTGGGCAAGCAGAACTGGAAGAGGTCGCCTCGGGCGCGGCCCCGAGCGAAGCTCGGGCGGGCGGCGATGCGCAGTTCGTTGAAAGATTGAGGGCGGGCGAGGCCGCTGCCTTCGACCGCCTGGTAGAGGAGCGCTCGGGCGAAGTCTACGCGCTGCTCTATCGCTTGACGGAGGATGCGGAGGAGGCGCGCGACCTGACGCAGGAGACTTTCCTGCGCGCCTTTCAACACATCGCGCGCTTTCGCGGCGATGCCGATTTGAAAACCTGGATTTACCGCATCGCCATCAACCAGGCGCGCAATCGCTGGCGCTGGTGGCGCAGGCGGCGGCGCGATCAGACCGTCTCGCTCGACATTGAAGGCGGCGAGCGGCAGGAGCCCTTGAGCGCGAGCCTGCCCGATCACGGGCGGCGCGACCCGGAACAGGAGACGCTCTCGCGCGAGCGTGAAAGGGCGCTTCGCAGGGCTCTTCAAACCCTGAGCCGTCCCTTCCGCGAAGCCGTCATTCTTCGCGACGTAGAGGGCTTGAGCTACGAGGAGATCGCCGCGACTTTGGAAATCAGCATCGGCACGGTCAAGTCCAGGCTCTCGCGCGCGCGCTTAGAGTTGCGCCGTAAGCTCGGCAGCTCTTTTTGAGAATTGCTCTTTGAAGCGAATGGTTGACCCGCCCCGGCTTCACCAACAACTCGGTGCCAATTGGGTCGAAGTGACGAAGGCGGTCTGCCACAAACCTTTGCTCTTCTTCGGTGACGGGTTTGGACGGCATGAGTGATTTTGAAAACGGCCAGCAACACCCTTTCGAGTCCTCGCTAATGCCAGCCAAGCCTCGCGGAGAGAAGTCCGGGCCCGGGCGGATCGAAGAGTTGCTTCCTTTCAAACAAGGGAGCAGCCGGGGTCGGCCAGCCATTCGCTCAAACGACAGATGTCAAATGCCTGTAAAGGCCGGCATCCAATCTCTGACTTATGATGTCATGCGAGGAAACACAGCAAGTGCTTTCGTCCTACCTGGACGACGCCTTGGCGCTTCCCATTCGCGCCGCCTGTGACAAGCACTTGGGCGAGTGTCCGGTGTGCCGCGCCGAGCTGGCCGAGCTGCGCTCGCTCACTCGTCGGCTGGCTGCGCTTCAGCGCCCCACGCCGTCCCCTGATCTGCAAGTTGCCATCAGCGACGCTCTCAGGATTGAAGCCGCCGCGCTCAGGCGCGAGCCGCCCCTTCCGTTCGGCGTCATAGTGGCCCGTTGGCTGCGCCCGCGCATCATGCCCTATACGATTGGGACTTTCGCCTCGCTCCTGCTCTTCATCTCACTGCTCGGCGCGCTGCGTCCGCACCTGGTCGCGCTGCGCGAGGCAGAGCTCTCGCAGCGCGAGGTCTCGACCTACAAGGTATTTATCCCGCGCGGAAGCGACTTCGGCCCGGACATCACAGAGCCCGTCTCGCCCGAAGCTCTATCGCGGAGCCGCGCCCCCTACGCCATAGAATCTCCGAGCCTTAATCCGCAGGGCGCGCTCGCGGCGCTGACGATGGCCCCGTCTCGCGGCCACACTGCTGGCGACGACGACATGGTGGTGGTGACGGACGTATTCAGCGACGGGCAGGCTTCGCTCGCAGGCGTCGTGCAGGCCCCGCGCGACAAGCGCATGCTCGAAGATTTTCAGGACGCGCTGCGAGAAGGCCCGGCCTTCGTCCCGGCCTCCTTCGACCGCCGCCCGCAGACCATGCGCGTCGTCTTCGTCGTCCAAAAAGTGCGCGTCTCCGAACGCGGCTTCTAAGAGCTTCTTTCTCTCATCGTCTCTTTCAACCAGAGCTTCAATACGATCCGCACAGCCCGCGCGCCTGCCTCTTGAAAGAGCGGCGCGGGGACTCTCCTTGACGCCCTGCGCCGAGCATGTTAGCTTTCAGGCTCCGCCTATTTTAAGAGTGTTCATACTGGTTCTAACTGGCCGAGAGGTAAGCAGGAGACACGCTTTTGTCTGCGCCTGATTTGAAACAGACTCCGCTCAACGCCGTGCATCGCCGGATGGGCGGGCGCATGGTCGATTTCGGCGGCTGGGACATGCCCGTGCAATATCCTGCGGGCACGGTCGAAGAGCACCTGCGCACGCGCACGCGGGCGGGGCTTTTCGATGTCTCGCACATGGGCGAGATAGACGTGCGCGGGCCCGATGCTATAGCTTTCGTCAACCGGCTGGTCTCTAACGACGCCTCCAAGCTGGTGGACGGGCAGGCGCAGTACTCCGCCATCACCACGCCCGAAGGCACGGTCGTAGACGACCTGCTCGTCTATCGCTTCGCAGAAGACCACCTGCTCCTGGTCGTCAACGCCTCGACGACAGAGAAGGACTGGAATTGGATCACTTCGCATAAAAGAGATGAGTCAGTAGAGTTGCGCAACGTGAGCGCAGACTATTGCCAGTTGGCCCTGCAAGGCCCGCGCGCGCTCTCCATCCTTCAAACCCTGACGGACGTTCCCTTGAGCGAGATCAAGTACTACCATTTCCGCGAGGGCGAGGTTGACGGAGTCGAGGCGATCATCTCGCGCACGGGTTACACGGGCGAGGACGGCTTTGAAGTCTATGCAGCGCCGGAGCGCGCCGAACAGCTCTGGCAAAAGATGCTCGACGCGGGAGGGTTCGGCACGGATGAAGGCGTTCTGCCCTGCGGGTTGGCCGCGCGCAACACCCTGCGTCTTGAGGCGGCGATGGCGCTCTACGGCCACGAGATTGACGAGACGACGACGCTTTTGGAAGCCAACCTGGGCTGGATTTGCAAGCTCAACAAGGGCGAGTTCACGGGCCGTGAGCCCTTAGCCCGGCAGAAAGAGGAGGGCGTGCGCCGCCGTCTGGTCGGCTTCGAGATGACCGAGCGCGGCATCGCCCGCGACGATCAAGAAGTGCTCGTCAATGGGGAGCGGAGGGGATGCGTCACCTCTGGGAGCCCCGCGCCCTTTCTGAAAAAGAACATCGGCTTGGCCTACCTGCCCACGGAGTACGCGCACGAAGGACAGGAGATTCAGATAGACGTGCGCGGCCGCAGTGTCGGCGCTCGCGTAGTGAAGACGCCTTTTTATAAACGTGAAAAGAATGAGACAAAATAGTCAATAGTCGCCGGTAAGCAGTAGTTCGACCGCCGAGGTCAAAAGGCAACCGTCCACTTTACGACTTACTTCCTGAGAAACGCTTGAGGAGAAGCGAACAGACAATGGCGAACGTTCCAGAGGACTTACACTACAGCAAAGACCACGAATGGATCAGCGTCGAAGGCGACGTTGGAACCATAGGCATCACCGATTACGCGCAGAACTCTTTGGGCGACGTAGTCTACGTCGAGGTGCCAAAGGTCGGCGAAACTTTTTCGGCTCACGAATCCTTCGGCTCGGTCGAATCGGTCAAGGCCGTCTCAGAGATTTTCACGCCCGTCTCCGGCGAAGTCGTCGAAGTCAACGAGTCTTTACAGGACGAGCCGGAGAAGGTGAACACAGACCCCTACGGCGACGGCTGGATGATTCGCATTCGCATGAGCAATCCGGGCGAGGTTGACAGCCTGTTGTCGGCCGCCGAGTACGAAGATTTTACGAAAACGGAGTCCGAATAAAAGTTGCGCTACATTCCAAACTCGCCGGACGAGCGCGCGGAGATGCTCCGCAGTGTCGGCCTGGAAGCGGCCGAGGAGCTATTCAGCTCGATCCCGGCGGACTTACGCCTCCGCGCTCCATTGAAACTGCCCGAGGCGCTCTCAGAGATAGAACTGCTCGCGGGCTTTGAAGAGACGGCGGCGCGCAACCGTGCCGCTCGTCGGCCGAGTTTCCTGGGTGCTGGCGCATACTCGCACTACTCGCCCTCAATCGTCGATCATCTGATACAACGCTCGGAGTTCTTCACGGCCTACACGCCTTACCAGCCGGAAATCTCGCAGGGCACGCTGCAAGCCATCTTCGAGTTCCAGACTTTGGTCTGCCAGTTGACCGGGATGGATGTCGCCAACGCCTCGATGTATGACGGCTCGACCGCGCTGGCCGAAGCCGTCTTGATGGCCGAGCGCGTCACGCGCCGCAGCAAGGTCGTCATCTCCAACTCCGTTCACCCCGAATACCTGGAAGTCGTCAACACCTACGTCCAGCACGCGGGCATTGAGCTTGTGCGGCTCGATTTCGACCAGGCGACGGGACAGACCGCGCCCGACTCGCTTAGCTCTCTGGACGACAAGACGGCTGCGCTCGTCATTCAATCGCCAAACTTTTTCGGCTCCATAGAGGACGTGCAAGCCCTGGCCGAGCGCGCACACTCGGTCGGAGCCCTGCTCGTAGTCACCGTGACCGAAGCCATCTCGTTCGGGCTCCTGCGCGCTCCGGGCGCGTGCGGCGCTGACATAGTCGTCGCTGAGGGCCAATCCTTCGGCGTGCCGCTCTCCTTCGGCGGGCCGTACGTGGGCTTGTTCGCGACTCGCGACAAGTATGCGCGCCAGCTACCGGGCCGCCTCGTCGGCCAGGCCGTAGATCGTGAGGGGCGGCGCGGCTTCGTCTTGACGCTCGCCACGCGCGAGCAGCACATCAGGCGCGAGAAGGCCACCTCGAACATCTGCACCAACGAAGGGTTGATCGCTCTGGCGGCGACCATCTACCTGGAAACGATGGGCCCACGGGGCGTGCAGGAAGTCGCCATGCAATGCGCGCAGAAGGCCGCCTACGCAGCCCGCCGCATAGCATCGCTCGCAGGCTTTACGCTTGCCTTCACCGCGCCGCGCTTTAACGAGTTCGTCGTCCGCGCGCCCGTCGAAGCCGCCGCGCTGCTCGCGCGTTTAGCCTCTGAGCGTAACATCACGGGCGGGCTGGCCCTTTCGCGCTACTACTCAGATAGGCCCAACGATTTCCTGGTCTGCGTGACCGAGACCAACTCGCGCCAGGAGATAGATGCGCTCGTTGAGGGCCTGGCCGCGCTGGCCACATCATTAGCGACATAAGAAGAGCTTTACATGACTTCAACCAACGTCACCAAAGTCACCACGCACCCGACGCAGAACGAAGCCTTGATCTTCGAGCGCTCGCAGCCCGGTAGAGTAGGTTATCGCCTGCCCGCGCTCGATGTCGAAGAGACGGCTTTGGACGAGTTGCTGCCTGAAAGCTTCCGGCGCGATGACGAGCTGCGGGGTATGCCCGAAGTCAGCGAGGTGGATGTCGTGCGCCATTTCACGCGCATCTCGACCTGGAACTACTCGATTGACCTGGGGCTCTACCCGCTCGGCTCCTGCACGATGAAATATAACTCGCGGCTGAACGAGCGCGTGGCGCGCATCGCGGGCCACGCCAACCTGCACCCGCTCGCTTCGGAAGCGGATGCGCAAGGGGCTTTGCAGGTCATCTACGAGCTACAAGAGCACCTCTCGGAGATCACCGGACTGGCTGGCGTCTCGCTGCAACCGGCGGCGGGCGCGCACGGAGAGATGACGGGAGTGATGCTGATTCGCGCCTTCATAGATGCGCGCGACGGCGAGGGCGCGTCTGCCAGGCGGCGCGTGATGCTTATCCCGGACTCTGCGCACGGAACGAATCCGGCGTCCGCTCATCTCTCGGGCTTCAACGTCAAGACCATTCGCTCGACTGCGGAAGGCTTGACAGACCTGGATCACCTGCGCGAGCTTTGCGCGCACGGCGACATAGCGGGCCTGATGCTCACCAATCCCAACACCGTCGGCCTCTTTGAGAGGAACATCAGCGAGATTTGCCGCATCGTGCATGAAGCGGGCGGGCTCGTCTACATGGACGGCGCGAACATGAACGCGCTGGTGGGCGTGGCTCGTCCGGGTGACATGGGCGTTGACGTGATACACCTGAACCTGCACAAGACCTTCTCGACGCCGCACGGCGGAGGCGGGCCCGGCAGTGGGCCCTGCTGCTGCACACGAGAGCTTGAGCCTTTCCTGCCCGTGCCGCGCATCGTTCGAGAGGGAGAAACCTATAAGCTGGACTTCAATCGCCCGCAATCAATCGGGCGGGTCAAGGCTTTCTTCGGCAATTTCGGGATGATGCTGCGCGCGCTCTCCTACATTCAAACGCATGGCTCGGAAGGCTTGCGCGAGGCTACGGAAGCGGCCGTGCTCAATGCGCGCTACATCGCTCACGGGCTCGCGCCCGATTACGACCAGCCCTTCGACGCGCCTCCGATGCACGAGGTGGTCTTTACGGACAAGCGGCAATCGCGCAAAGGCGTGCACACCCTCGACATAGCCAAGCGCCTGATCGATTACGGCTTTCATCCGATGACGATCTACTTTCCTTTGATCGTGCAGGGCGCGATGCTGATCGAGCCTACGGAATCGGTCGGGCGTCAGGAGTTGGATCAATTCATCTCGGCCATGCGCTCGATAGCGCGCGAAGCCCTGGAGCAGCCCGAGTTGGTCTTGAACGCGCCGCACTCTACGCGCATCGGCCGCCTGGACGAAGCCGCAGCCGCGCGTAAGCCGGTTCTGCGCTGGAAGCCCCGCGAGGCTGCAAGCGCGGCCTGAGCCCGCGAGCAGCAGAGAGAAAAGCAAAATTCAAACAGGATGGCCAGGATGGTCAGGATAAAAGCAGAACGATTGCTTTTTCTTTATCCTGTCCATCCCTGTTAATTTCTCTTCCACGAACTTTTTTGCCCGCTTCACATCTAATAATGTATTATGGCTGGCAGAGGCGACCGCACGTCGCGACCGCAGGCAGTGGCGAGAGCGGTCTGCACGCTGCGGTCGCCTCTGATTAGTGATAGCGCGCGCTCCGCTGCCCCCTTCTTTCGGAGCGACAGATGAGTTACCTGTTTTATGACTGACGGACTGGTCGTTCACATCGCCGCCGGGCTCGACAAGCACACTGAAGTCCTCATGCACGAGCGCATTCGCATCGGCGCAAGCGAGGATTGCAGCCTGCGGCTCAACCCTTCCGTCCTGCCCCCCACGGCCTCTTCGGGCGTCGTCCTTGAGCTGGGCCGCAGCAACGGCTACTACAGGGTCACGGACTTTGACCCCTCGCTTGAGATCACGCATAACGGCGAGCGGCTCGTCAATTACACCAGGATCAACGACGGCGACGAAGTGCGCATTGGCCCTACGAACCTGCTGCTCACGTTTTTCCCCGTCGGCGGACTGCCCGCCGTGGTCTCCGGCTCGCGCGCCGAAACTCACGTCGCGCCCTTTATCGAGCACGCGGCGATGGAATCGGCGGCCACCGCGCGCCGCGACGACGCGAAAGTCTTCCTCCGCGAGTTCACGCGCGAGCTTGTGCGCGAGATCAACCCGAGCACCAAGCTCATCACGCTCGCCATCGCGCTCGCTCTCGTCGGCGGCGTCCTCTACATAGGCTTTTCGCTTTACCGCGAGGTGCAGACCAGCCGCCGCGTCATAGATGCGCAGAACGAGCAACTGGCGAAGGTGCGCGAGGAGCTGGGCAAGACCCGCAGCGAAGTCAGCAAGGTGGACGAATCCAACAAGCTCATCCGCGACAGCCTCTCGCTCGCGCCCAAGCTCCGCAGCGATTACGGCAACGGCGTCTGCCTCGTCTCGGGCTCATACATCTTCGTCGAGCGCAGCACGGGGCGTCCGCTTCGCTACCCCGAAGTGCAGACCAACGAAGACGGCGTCGTCATACAGAACGGCGCAGACCCCCTGCAACTCACACCCGAAGGCAACGGGGCCGTCGCCGAGTTCGAGTTCGTCGGCACGGGCTTTCACGTAGGCAGTGGCTACATCCTGACCAACCGGCATGTCGCGCAGCCGTGGCTCGCCGACGAGCGCGCGCAAACCCTGACGAGCACTGCGAGCGGCCAACCCAAATTGAAAAAGCTGATGGCCTTCTTTCCCGAAAACCAGCAGCCCTTGACGCTCAAGTACAAGCAGTCGGCGCAGAAGGATGACCTGGCCGTCTGCCTGATCGACACTAAGGATGTGCCCGCGAACATTCCTGTGCTGCCGCTCGATCATGACAACGATGCTGTGATCGTGGGCCAGGCTGTGGTGATGATGGGCTATCCTTCGGGGCCTGACAGGTTGCTGGCTCTGCTCGACGACGCAGAGGCGCGGAGCATTCAGGCGCGCTACGGCTCCTCGCTCGAATCGCTGCTCGGCTACCTCGCGGAAAAGAAGCACATTCAGCCGCTCACGACGCAAGGTCACATCACAGACCTCGATACGCGCCGCATAGTCTACGATGCGCGCACGGCCGAGGGCGGGTCTGGTGCGCCCCTGTTTGGCCCTTCGGGGCGCGTCATCGGAGTCAACTTCGCAGTCTTTACGGAGAACACGGCGTCGAACTTCGCCGTCCCCGCGCGCTACGGCATCACGCTGCTTGAGCGCACGGGATGGAAGCCGCCCGCCGGTATGGACGATGAGAACGCGAACGCGAATGGGAGCGCCGCCGGGCAGACGCGCAGCACTGCCACTACGTCTTCAAACACTTCCCGCTAGAAGCGGAAAACTCTCCCCGTGCAGGCTTCCCCTTAAAAGTTTGGGCCAATAATTCCTACAGCTTTTGACATCGGCGTTCATCTCGCGCTACGCTTGCGCCTTTTGCTGCCGGAGCCCGTCGGTTTCGGCAAGTAAATAGATCGAGGAGTCTTCTTTGTCCGCGCATTCGTCCGCCCATTTATCAGCACGGTCAGGCGCAATCGTCACAGCAGGTTTGAGGCCGGAGCTTTTCACCAGCCGAGGCACGCTTGCGACGAGCCGCACGCTCGTCGCCGCCTTGCTCGCTCTTCTAATAATCGCAGGCTTCGGCTTTCGCGTCCGTGGGCTCGGCGCCGAAGGGTTGAGCGAAGATGAGCTTAACAAGCTGCATGCGGTCGAGGATTATCGTGCTCATGGGTTGACGGCCACTAACGGTGAGCATCCGATGTTGATGAAGGCGCTGCTGACGGCGAGCGTCGTGGCGGCAGACCGCTGGAACTCTTCCTCAATCGTCTCGCGGTGGGCCCAGGCGCGCGTGACGACCGAGGGCGCGCTCAGGTTTCCGGCCGCGCTCTTCGGCGCTCTCTCGGCGCTGCTGATCTTCCTGCTCGTCGCCGAGCTGTTCGGCACGGAGACGGCTTTGCTCTCGGCCGCGCTCTGGGCCCTAGATCCTTCGGCCATAGGCTTCAACCGCATAGCCAAGGAGGATACTTTCCTGCTCTTCTTTTTTCTGCTGGCGAACATCTTCTGGCTGCGCGGCCAGCGCGCGGCCGAGAGCGGGCGCGGGCCGACTGAAAACTATTACTGGGCCGCTGCCGCTTCGTTCGGCGCGATGGTGGCATCCAAGTACATGCCGCATTACTTCGCCATCAGCGTCAGCTATTACCATATTTTTCAGGGCATCCCGCAGACGCGCTGGCGCATGGGCAAGCGGCGCTGGCTCCTCTTTTTCGCCATCATGGGCGCGACCTTCCTGCTCTGTAATCCGGCCATCCTGCTGCCCGCCACCTGGCACGAGATGCGAGTCTTCGCGGGCGAGCATCGCATAGGCCATGACAGCTACGAATTCATGGGCCAACTCTATCGCAACCAGATGACGCTCTGGCTCAAGGGCGTGCCCTGGTACTTCTATTTCGTCTTCACTGCGGTCAAGATTCCCCTGCCCGTCGTTCTAGGGTTTCTCGCCGGGCTGCCGCTGCTCTTGCGCAAGCGTTTGGGCGAGGGGCGATTCCTAGTCTTCTTCTGGCTCTTCTATTTCTTCATGCCCTTCTCCGTGATCGGCGGGAAATACACGCGCTATTTCACGATGGCTCTGCCCGTCGTGCTGATTACGGCGGCGATAGGCGCAAGAGCGATTGCCGGTCTCGCCCGGCGGCTCGCCTCGGAGCTGTTCAGGAGCGAGCTTGCGGGAAGAGCCGTACACACAGCCCTCCTGCTGCTCGTCGTAGGCTCTTCACTGCTCGCGTCGGCAAGCGTAGAGCCTCATTATCGTCTCTACACGAACACGCTGGGCGGAGGGGCCGAGCGTGCCGGGGACTATTTCCCGCACGACGAGTTTTATGATGCGAGCATGCGCGACTGCATGCGAGAGATCGCCGCCCGCGCTCGCGAGGGCGCGCACGTCGCCAGCGAATCGCCGACGCTCGCCGCCTACTACGCGCAAGCGCAAGGGCGCGACGACCTGGTTGCCGTTTCGCTCTCAGACCAAAGGGCTGTGGGCCAACTCTCGGAAGGCGACGTGATTATCATCGCGCGCGGGTGGCGCTATTTCAGTAACGACGCCTTGACGCGCAGGCTACAGGGGACGGCCGCGCCTGCCTTGAGCCTACAACTCGGCGGCGTACACTCTGCGAGCGTCTATGTCCTGGACAAGGCGGCGCTCGCGGCCCTCTCCGACGGCGTTAACTTGTGAGCCGCGCGGCTCGTCTTTCATGACGGAGGGCAATGATTCCAGGCTGTGACGGCTCTGGAAGTGTCACAACAGGGCCGGGCTCTTCCGGCGCGCGGCGGCTACAATTGACGAGGGCCATGGTATTCAAGCGGCACGGCTCTTGCCATTTTCGGCGCGTTAGCTTGTAATACCTTTCCGAGGAGCGGCAAATCTCCTGTTACCTGTCAAAACTGACAGATGATAGTGGCGAAAAGACGCAGTAAATTGGTTTCATTAGAAGCATTCTAGACTTAAGCGGTGCAATAAAATTAAGCCTAAGATGATAAAGAGCGTTTCCCCCGAATTTACGAGCAAGGTAGCCTGCACGGTCTTTTCTCTCCTCCTGGCGGTCTCCTCACTCGGACTCTCTCCGGTCGCCGCACAGACTCCCGTCAAAGCTACAGAAGAGGCTGTCACGCAGACGGCGAGCGCGCAGGACTCCGGTTTTCGTCTTGAGCGGACGCCGGTCGCGGGCGGCGCGGAACTGCTCACGATCTTCGCCAACCTGGACGGCCTGCGCACGGGCGAGAGCCGTGCGGCCGAAGTTCCTCTGGTCAGCGTCCTGCGCGACACGCTCGGCGATAGCGACCCGGAAAACGACCGCCTGCGCTACGTCTGGATGCTGAGCTATACCAGGCCCTCTTTCACGCAACGCCTGGCCGCAGCGATTCCCTTCTTCTATAACCGCGCGGGCAATAAGAAGCGGGCCGTCGGCGGCGGCGCTCCGCAGCCGATCATTGACCTGGCGGCGACGGAGCGCGAGGTGTGGAATAGAATCTTCTGGACGGCTTTGCAGAACGTGCTCCTGGACGCCTACGGCTTTCCCTTGAAGTCCACGACGCGCGCCTATCGCCGCAACCTGGAAGACCACCGCAAGGCCCACATCGTCCGCGCGCTCGCCGTCCTCTCGCTCTACGAAGCAACGGAAGGCGCGTCGCCGCTCTTTTCGCGCACGGAGATGCAGGACATACAGGCCCACTTGATGCTCACGGAAAAGACGCTCGGCGGCATCGTTGACGACATCAACCTGCAACGCGTCTATCAGAAGGAGACGACGCTTCAGCGCGACGTGCGCGGCCATAACTGGGAGCTGCTCCGCCAGCACGCCGAAGCCGAGTCGCTCTATTTCGAGCCTTTGGAGATGCCGGACGGCAGCGCCACGCACGCCTTGCTGTGGGTCGCGCGCCCAGACCTCGCGCGAAATCGCGGGCGAAAGTTCGAGGGCCGTTTCCTGAACGTCAGGAACCCGTGGAGCGATGACCGCTTGCTGAACTGGCAGGGCTACACTGAGACGCGCTACTTCGACGCGGAGAATCGTCCGGTCGAGGCAGGCATGGCGGGAGCCAGAGAAGTACAGATGATCCCGCTGGCCCTCTACGGCCTGGATCATCCGAAGATTCCGATCCTGCTCGTGGACTTTCGCGACGGAATGAACCCTAAGAAGCGAGAGATGTCGCGCCGCGTGCTGGAAGACGTGACGCGCACGGTGCTTTCGCTTTCGCGCTTCGGAGACCTGCCCTATTTTCTGTCGCGCTCCGTCTATGATTTCGTGACCGGAAGGCGCGGCATGGACATCAACCAGCCTTCGCGCCTGCGGGCCTATTCGCAGCTAAAACTCCTGCTCTCCTTGAACGCTTCGCTCGACCCACAGCTTCGCGACCAGATCGCAGACCGCCTTGAGCGCGTCTCGTTGAACCCTTTGGAGAACGACCTGCGCGCAGAGGCGCAGGTGGCCCGCGATCAATACGCAGCCCTCATGGAGTACGCGCGAAGGCCGGAGGGTTTGGCGGCGCGACTGGACAGGGACAGGCGCGAAGAGATGGTGCCGCTCAAGCACGGGGCGACGGGACAAACACTGCTGCGGCTGGCGAACATCGCGAGCTTCGGCCTCTACACGCACAGGGAGAAGGGCACGCCCGAGCTTGAGGCGCGGATGGAGCTACGGCGGCGGCTCGCGTATCATGAGCGTTTCCTGCGCGAGGTGGCCCGCAGCCCGCGCGTCGAAGTTGACTGGAACATCGAAGAGGTGCGGCGCTCGCTCACGTTCGTCCTGGAAAACAGCGGGGCGGCGAGCGGCCGGATGGCGAAGACCGTCGCGCGCGTCTTTGCGCGCACCGAGGACGAAGCGTCGCGCGAGATATGTCTCAACAGCCTCTATCGCATCAATAACGAGACGGCGAAGAAAGAGCTTCTGAGCATCTACAACAACCAGCAGGTGGCGGCCAGGTGGCGCAACCAGAGCGCAGAATACCTGCGCATGGCCGTGCGCGAGAACCAGATGATTGCGCCCGCCGACGCCAAAACGATCTTGAGTGTGGTCGGACAGTAATGATTAGCCTAATGAGTAGCCTTCGGCTTCCCCGTCTACGCGGGTTTGTCCTCTTTTCCGTCGCACTCCTCCTGGGCCTGATGCTTCTGCCTCCCTGCGCCGTGGCGCAGCAGAAGGGGGCCCGCCGCCTCGTCATCATCAAAGTTGACGGCTTGCCCTATCCTCTGGTTGATCGCTTCGTCAACGAGACCAACCCGCGTACGGGCAAGAGCCAGCTTCCCTGGATCAAGCACGTCTTTTACGATGGGGGCACGCGCCTCGCCAATTTCTACGTGCGCGGCATGAGCCTTTCGGGGCCGTCCTGGTCACTCCTGGACACGGGCCAGCACTTGCAGATCAAGGGCAACGTCGAATACGACCGCTACACGCTTCATTCTTACGACTACCTGAATTTCATCCCGTTCTATCTTGAGAACGCTGCTGCCAGGCGAATAGACATGCCGGGCGTCGAAGTCCTGGACGAATTGGGCGTGCCGCTGCTGGTCGACGCCTATGCGTACGACGAACGCTACAATAGCTTTCAGCTTTATCAACGCGGCAATCGCTGGACGACGCTTCAGCGCGCCCTGCCGAACCGTTTCAACCGCAGTCCGCGCGAGCTTGTGGACGAGTGGACGATGGGGCTTGAGGGGCGCAGCATCGTGATGGATCAATTGGAGCGCGAGCTGATTCAAAAGCTGAGCGACCCGCGCATACGCTACCTCGATTACTACACGACCGAGTTCGACCACACGGCCCATCATAACCGCGACCGCGAAGCCCACCTCTACGCGCTCAAAGAGCTGGACGCGATCATCGGCCGCATCTGGACAGCGATTGAGCGCAGCCCTTTGGCCTCGGAGACAGCTTTCGTGCTCGTCTCAGATCACGGCTTCAATACGGACGAGCGCGTCTACAGCCAGGGCTACAACCTGGTGAAGCTGTTGGGGAGCGCGGTGGGCGGCGGCCATCACGTCGTCACCAAGAGGCGCTTGCTGCTGGATTATTCGATCAAGGGAATCTATCCGCTGGTTCCGCTGATTACGACGACCACGCCCGAATCCTTTTACCTGAAAGGACAGAGCACTGCTTATCCGACGGCGCTGCTGGATTTCGACGGCAACGAGCGCGCCTCCTTTCACCTGCGCGACAGCGACCTCAATGTCCTGCACATACTCTTGCAGCAGCTTCAGCGCAAAGAGACGACGGGCCAGTTGAGGGTCGCACTCACGGACGCTTTCTTCAAGACCGTTGACGCTCGTCGCGCCGAATGGTCAAAGGTCTTGGCCGAGCTGAAGGAAGAGATAGGGGCGCTGCACACGGCGATTGAGAAGCAGCGGGCAGTGGTCGAGGCGCAGCCGAAGAAATGGACTAAGGAAGATCAGGACGCGGGCCGCGACAAGGAGGCCATCAGACAGTTCGCGCGCATGGATTCGGCCCTGGGCGACGAGCGCGAATATACGCAGTACAGCGCAACTCTCGCGCGCCTGCTCTCGCTGCGGCGCGAAGGCTTCAATCCCTTAAGCTTCCGTGTCGAGGACGTGATTCAGAAGGGCTCTATGGGCCAACCGAACTCCATTTACGAGTTGCAGAATTACGTGGTCGGCGTTGCGCCCGGCGGCTTTCGCCTGACGCCCGAAGGGACGCTCGACATGCAGCAGAGTTTTGCACGGGTCAACTACTTTTCGCTGCTTCAGGGCGTCGCGATGCGCAACAACGTGCAGAAGGGCGTGGACGCTCGCCCCGTTGATTTCGTCGCAACGAAGATCGAGTGCGAGCGTCTTTCAACGGCTCTCGGCTCGGAGTGCCGCGAAGGAGAAGAGGCCGTCTGGCTCTACGGCGGCGCAGAGCGTCAGGCCCTCATCCTCTCGCGCGAAGACGAGCCCGGGCGCTTGAGCTTTCGGTATCTTCCCGTCAAGAATCTCAGGGAGGACGAGCACGCGACCGTCAGTTTTGAGCGCGCCGAGTGGGGCGAAGGATTCCCGCTCAAGATGTGGGAAGATGAGAAGCTCGGTGTCGCAAGAGAAGGACGCGCCCGGTGGCTCGACGGGTGGCACACAGAGCTTGAATGGATGCGCGCGATACACCGTACGAAATACTCCAACGCTCTGATCGGCCTGCACGAACAGTTGGCCCACTACCGCACGGAGCAGCTCTCGCCCGAAGAGCCCGGCCTCTCGCAAGACCAGAGATTGATGCGCCGCTTTCGTAAGCGGCAGCGCGCGCTGGCCGAGGCAGACCTCCTAGTGCTCGCCAACGATCACTGGAACTTCGACGTGCGCGGCTTTAATCCCGGCGGCAATCACGGCTCTTTCTTTAACATCTCGACCCATTCGACGCTGATGATGGCGGGCGGCGAGCGCACAGGCATTCCGCGCGGGAGCGTCGTCGAAGAGCCTTATGATAGCCTGAGCTTCGTGCCGACGGTGTTGGCCCTGACGGGACAGCTCAAGAACGAGCGGACGCCCGTCCCTGTGCTCTGGCAGCGTGGCTTTCGTCCCTTTCCGGGCCGCCTCATTCAAGAGGTGCTCGGCGACGGGGCCGAGCCACGGGCCAACACGGTCGCTAAAGGAGCAGAAGCGCCTTGATAACCACCGACAGGCAGGTGACGGACGAGCCCGTCGAGATGGACGAGCTTGAGGGACTCGCTGACGAGGAACAGGAGTCCGGCGCACGTTCCGGCCGCCGCTCGATCATCTGGCTACAGGCAGTGGCTTTCGTCCTCGGCCTCGGCCTGCTCATCTACGTCATCAACCGCGTCGGCGTGCAGCCCATCTTCGACGCTTTGGGCCGCATCGGGTTCGGCTTTCTCATCCTGATCGCCATTAACGGCTCGCGTCACGTCCTGCGCACGCTCGCCATGAGCGCGGCAGTCCCGCCCGAGCACCGCCGCTTCAACTTCTTTCAGGCGCTCTCGGTGCGGCTGGGCGGCGAGGCCATCAGCTTTTTGACTTTCACCGGGCCAGTGCTCGGCGAAGCGACGAAGGTCGCGCTGCTCAGGAAGCGCGTGCCGCTCGCCTACGGCGTGCAGGCCGTCGTCATAGACAACATTCTCTACAACCTCTCGGTGATCGTCTTCATCCTGACGGGCGCGTGCGTGATGCTGGTCTCTTACGACTTGCCGCTCGTCGTGCGCTACGTGCTGTTCGGGATTGCGGGCGTGGCGCTGCTCGGCATAGGCGGCGCGGCCATCGCGCATAATCGCCGCGTCAGGCTCCTCACCTGGTTCATAGACCAGTTGGCGCGCGTCGGCCTGAAGCCGAAGTTTCTGGCCTCGCGGCGCGAGCAGATACAGCGCGTCGAGTCGCACATCTACGATTTTTACAAGCACCGTCCCGGCTCTTTCTTTCGTATCCTGGCCTTCGATTTTCTCTCGCACGCTTCCAGCGTCCTGGAAGTTTATGTCACACTGCGGATGCTCGGGTTCGTGCCTCGCGTCGAGGCGGCTTATGTGATCGAATCGTTGACGAAGGTCATCAACTTCGTCTTCGGGTTTGTGCCCGCGACGATAGGCGTCTACGAGGGCGGCACGGAGGTTATCCTGCGAACGCTCGGCTACGCGGCCGCGACAGGCGTGACGCTGGCGCTGGTGCGCAAGGCCGGGATCGTCTTCTGGACTGGAATCGGGCTCGTCGTTCTGACCTGGCACGCCGTCCCTCGGGCCGTCGGCCGCATCATGGAGCGGAGCCCTCGCCTGCGAAAGCTTATGGACAGCCTTGTTCTCTCAAACATCACGCACCGCCCGGCGCGCACGGCCGTCAGCGTCCTCGGCATTGGCGTCGGCGTGCTACTCATTGTCTTCACGGTGGGCCTGGCGCACGGAGTCCTGCGCGAGCGCGGGCGGCGCGAATCGAACATCAACGCGGAGATCATGGTGCGCCCCTCCGGCACGCTCGGCCTTTCGGGCTCGCAGCCTTTCACCATGCCCGTCGCTCGCGCCACGGAGCTTGCGCGCATAGAGGGCGTGCGCGCGGCCGTCTCGGTCGGCCAGAATATTCTGAGCAGCGACCGTGGCTTCGGCTCGCGCGTCGTGGACGGCATTCCCTTCGACGAGTACGCTGCTCTGACGGGCCTTTCGATCAAGGAAGGCCGCAAGCTTGAGGGCGGCGACGAGGCGATAGTTGATGCTATCTGGCAGCAGGAGCGGCAGGCTGTCCTGGGCTCGACCGTGACCCTTTACGAGCGGCCGTTCAAGATCGTCGGCGTGTATGAGCCGCCGGGCGGCGGGCGCATCAAGATTCCCTTGCAGACGATGCAGGATCAGCTCGGCAGCGAAGGACGCGCCTCGATGGTGCTCGTCGCGTGCAACGACCCCATGATGCAGGACGAAGTGGCTGCCCGCATCCGCCAGAAATTCCCCGACGACCAGATACTCTTTACGCGCGATCTGCCGGAGATTTATGCTTCGAGCGTGCCGGCCCTCAACGTCTTCATCAACGTCGTGGTCGGAGTGGCGGCCGCCATCAGCACGCTCGTCATCCTGCTCGCCATGTACACCACAGTCACCGAGCGCACACGTCAGATCGGGATACTCAAATCACTCGGGATGTCTAAGGCGACGATTGCGTGGGTGATCGAGCAGGAAGCAATACTGGTCAGCGTGCTCGGCGTCATCACGGGTCTCGTCCTGACCTTAGTCGCGCGCTTCGCCGTGATGCGCTCGACCTCTCTGACGATAGAGATAGAGCCGCGCTGGATTATGATCGCGCTCGCCGTGGGCTTGCTCGGCGGAACAGTCGGCGCGCTCTATCCTGCGCTGCGCGCCGCCAGCCAGGACGCAGTGGAGGCTTTGAGCTACGAGTAAGCGCACAGCAGAAAAGATCATGGGGGAGACAGCTTTTCATAGCGCCGGAAGAATCCTTTGCAGACTTCGCGCCCCTTTGCTCGCTGGAAGCTCGGCCTGTTGGCAGCACTGGCCGTCACGCTGCTTGCGCTCTATCCGCAGCTCAATCTGTGGTACGCGCGCGGCGCTGAGTGGCAGGGCTCTTACGCGCACATAGATTCGGACGAGGTGGCCTATGCGGCCTATCTCGCGGCGCTCGTGGACGGGAGAGAGCGCCGCAATGACCCTTACACCGGACGAGACGACGCCGAGGGCGCGCCGCAGCACGAATCGCTCTTCTCCATTCAATTCGTCCAGCCCCTTGCGATTGCCGCAGTAGCGCGCACGCTCGGCATCCCTGCGCCGGTCGTCTTCATGCTGCTCCTGCCCCTTTGCGCCTTCTGCGCTTCGCTCGCAATCTTCTGGCTGATGCTGCTCTTGACGGATGACGAGTGGCTGGCGGCGACGGCCGTTCCAGTAGTGCTCTGCCTGGGAACCTTTGGGCCCGTCTACATCGCCTGGCAAGCTCTGCGCGGGATGGATTTGACCTTCGCCTTCAGCTTCTTGCCGTTCCTGCGCCGTTTCCAGCCGGCCGTCTCGTTCCCCTTCTTCTTCCTGTTCTGCGCCTGTGTCTGGCGGGCGTTGCGGGCCCTTGAGAGGGAAACGATATTCGGGCAGAGAGCCGATTCGCGGCGCTGGGCCGTGGCCGCGTGCCTGATCTTTGCGCTGCTGGTCTTCTCCTATTTTTATCTCTGGACGGCGGCGCTCGCGTGGACGGCGTGTCTCCTGCTCTCGCTCGCGGCCTTTCGCCCCGCAGGCTGGCGCAGAGACCTGAGATTTTTAGGTTTGATTCTGGTGGCCTGCTCGCTGGCCCTGATTCCCTACTACTTGCTTCTGAGGAATCGTGCGCCCGCAATGGACGGGACGCAGTTGCTCGCGCACTCTCGCCGTCCAGACCTCCTCCATTGGTCTGAGATCATAGGCTTGGTGGTCGTCGCCGCGCTCCTGTGGGCCCACTCTCGCGCTCCCTTAGCGCCGCGCCGCAGAGTCACAGTCTTTGCAGCCTCTTTCGCGCTCCTGCCGCTCGTCGTCTTCAACCAGCAGGTCGTCACGGGCCATTCCCTTCAGCCGCTTCACTACGATCTCTTCATAGCGAAGCACGCCGCGCTCATCGCCCTGCTGCTCGGCATCGCGCTCATCCATCGCGGCCGCCGCCCTTCGGCGCGGAGGATTCCCGCGCAGGTTCTCTTCTGGATTGCGCTCGCCTCTCTCGGCTGGGGATGGATAGAAGCCACGGTCGCAACCAGAAGATACCTCCCGGTAAATATCAGCCTTGATCGCTCGCGCCCGGCGGCCTTGCGTCTCGCAGAGCTTGCGCGCGCCGAAGGATTGAACAGGCCCTTGACGCTCTCGACAGACCTGGTGCTGGCCGACAGTCTGCCCGCGCAGGCGCGGCTCGCAGTCCTCTGGGCTCCGCACCTACAGGTCTTTTCCGGCTCGGACGCGGCCGAGCATAGAGAGCGCGTCTACCAGTATCTATACTATACCGGCGTCCGCTATGGGCCCGGCGACGAATACGCTTTCGAGCGGCTCGACCCCGAAAAGAGATACTTCATCAACACGCTCGTCGGCTGGGGCCGCAACGACGCTGCCTGGAACGTAAGCTGGCGGCCCCTCACACCCGCAGACATAGAGACGGAGCTGCGCGGCTACCGTGAATACGCCGCCTCCTTCAATCGTGACCGCGCCGCGCGCCCCACGCTCTCCTACCTGGTTCTTCCCGCCTGGCAGCGCCCAGACCTCTCTAACCTTGATCGCTGGTACGAGCGCGACGCAGGCGAGCGGGCCGGGGACTTTATCATTTACCGCCTGCGGCTGCGGCCATGACGGGAGCCTTTACCGGGCCATCAAACCGTGCTTAAAAGCTTCGGCTCGGCGGCTAATTATTTCTAAACCTTGCCCGGTCTTTGGTCGTACAGCTTTTGCGTCCAGCTTGTTTCCGGCTGCCTGTTAACCAGATGAAACGTGTCTATTCATTCTACGCAGATGCCACGCGAATCGCGCTTCAGGCGATCTTCTCGCACAAGCTGCGCGCCTTTTTGACCCTCATCGGAATCATTATCGGCGTGGCGTCGGTGGTCGTGGTCGGCGCGGCCATCAGCGGCCTGAACACCTACGTCGTGGACAAGGTCTCAAAGGTGCTCGGCACTAACCACTTCATGATCGCGCGCATGGTCTTTCACGGCAGGCTCTCGGACGAAGAGTTTGAGCGGCGCAATCGTCGCAACAAGCGGCTTGAGTGGGAAGACTACGAGTGGGTCAGAGAGCATTGCCTGTCATGCACAGAGGTCGGGGCCGCGCAGGCGAGCCAGACAGACCTCAGCCAGAACGGCGTCGAGTTCCCGAGCGCCCTCATCTTCGGTGCGACGGCCAACATGCTTGAGATCGAAGATAAGGAGATGGCCGACGGCCGCTTTATCACGCCCGACGAAGTGCAGCGCTCGGCCCTGGTCTGCGTGCTCGGCGGCGACATCAAGGACAAGTTCTTTCCCTACACAGACCCCGTCGGCAAAACTCTGAAAGTGCGCGGCATGCCGATGACCATCGTCGGCGTCGAAGAAAAACGGGGCACTTTCTTCGGCGACTCCTTCGACCGCCACCTGTATATTCCGATCACCACGCACCTGCAAATCTTCGGCCGGGGACGCGATGGGCTTCAGATTCACGGCAAAGGAGTTGACCGTGAATCCTTTCAGGCGACGATTGAAGACGCGCGCATGGCTCTGCGCAATAAGCATCAACTGAAGGGCAATGAAGAGGACGACTTCGGAATCGTCAACGTCGAAGACCTCAACAAACAGATAGACCAGTTTACGGGCAGCATCGCGATGGTCGTCATTCCGATCACCTTCATTACGCTCGTAGTCGGCGGCATAGTGGTGATGAATATCATGCTGGTGTCGGTGACGGAGCGCACCTTCGAGGTGGGCCTGCGTAAGGCCATCGGCGCGACCAAGAAGCAGATCTTGATGCAATTCCTGATCGAGTCGGCGATGCTCTGCGCGCTCGGCGGAGTTCTCGGCTTGCTGTTGGCCGCAGGCGTCTGTTGGCTCATCACGAGCCTGGCCGGGATTACCATGACCATCACCGTGACCTATATCTTCCTGGCGATCTTTTTCTCAAGCGTCATCGGCATCATCGCGGGCATCTATCCGGCCTTCAAGGCTGCCCGCCTCGACCCGATCATAGCCTTGTCGAAGAGCTGACACCTGAGTTTTTGGTTTATGCGTTTACGACTGCCAAAGTTTTTCCCTTTAGAGACGTTTGCGATGGCGTTCTCAAGCGTCCGCTCGCACAAGTTTCGCAGCTTTCTCACCGTCCTCGGCATCGTCATCGGCGTCATGACGGCCATCACCATCGCCTCCATCCTGACGGGCCTGCGCCAGAACATAGTCAAGATGATAGAGGAGTACGGCACTAATAATATTTACGCCTTTCATCTTTCGACTGGGCCCAGAGTCGGAGAGAATCGCGAGGAGCGCAGCCGTAAGCCTCTGACCGTGGGCGATGCGGAAGCGATTCGCACGGGAGCGACCGCCGTCGAAGACATCTCGCTCGTAGCGCCGAACGTGGGCTATTCGGGTGGGCCCTTCGACGACAATATCAAGTACCAGGGCCAGAACTATCGCTGGGGCAATACGCAGGGCGTCACGGCCAATCACGCCGAGATCACCAACATCACGCTCAGCGAGGGGCGCTTTATCACCGAGGCCGACGACCAGCAGCGGCGCAACGTGATGGTCATCGGCGTCAACGCCGCCGAGGCGCTCTTTCCCGGCCAGCACCAGAACATAGCCGGGACTGAAGTCCGGATGGGCGGCTACAACTTCGAGATTGTCGGCGTCCTTGAGAAACGTAAGGCCGGGTTCTTCGGCGAGAACGAAGAGGACAATGCTGTCTTCATTCCGTTCCGCACGGCGCAGAAGATAGCGCCCGCGCGCGGCTATATTCTCTTCATCATTCGCGGCCGCAGCGGCCAGTTGCGCCAGGCTCTCGAACAGTCCGAAGAAATCCTTCGCCGCCGCCGTCACGTCCCGTTCAACGAGCCGAATAACTTCGACATCAAGACGGCCGACAAATTCATCGAGCAGTTCGACCAGATCACGGCTATGGTCGGCCTTATCGCCATAGCCATCTCAAGCCTCGGCCTCCTGGTCGGAGGCATAGGCGTGATGAATATCATGCTGGTTTCGGTGACTGAGCGGACGCAGGAGATCGGCATCCGCAAGGCCATCGGCGCGCGCCGTCGCGACATCGTCTATCAATTTCTCTTCGAGGCCATGACCTTGACCTTCCTCGGCGGCGTCCTCGGCGTCCTCCTGGCCATAGGCGTGAGCCAGCTCATCATCATCCTCATCCCGTCTCTGCCCGCGACCATTCCGCTGTGGGCCGTCGTCTCGGGGCTCTCCGTCTCGGTCGGCGTCGGCCTCATCTTCGGCGTCTGGCCCGCCCGCAAGGCTTCGCGCCTAGACCCGATTGAATGCCTGCGATATGAGTAGCAAGAAGAGATGAGGTTTTAGTCTGAAGAGTTTCGCGGCTTGTACTCACGGCCCGGCGATGATGAAGACATCCCACGCCCAGCGCCCGACTTTCGCTTTCTTAGCGTCTTCGACTTTCGCCCGATAGCGAAACATATTGCCGTAAGCGTCCGTTCGCCTCGACGCTTTGTAGTCGAGCGAGATGGACTTGACGCCGAGCGCCGTAAGCGCATGAAGCTCGCTCGCTTCCGAGACGCCGTTGTGGTTCGTGTCCTGCCAGAGGCGTAAGGCGGGGAAGATCGTATCGCGGCCATCAATCGCGCCGTCGTTGTTGCCGCCCTTCGCGGGCTGGTCGTACTCGGCGAGGGCTAGAAAGCCGTTAGGATTCCAGGTCGCGGCCTGCGGCGTGAAGTTGCCGAACAGCTCTTTGCCGTTATCAATCGTGGTGTTGCCGTTACGGTCTAAGGCAAGCCACGCATCGTCTGAATCGGGAGCAGTCCAAGAGAGACTCTCTGCGATGCCGTTGCTGTTGAGGTCGAAGCGCACGCCGCCAGCATTGTCGGTTAAATCAATCCCGTCACCGGCAATGTCAATGACGATAGGCGAGACGGGCGGTTGACAGTTCTTGTTGCCTATCGAATCTAGATGCTCCTCGTTCTGAGTACAAAAATCAACCATACTGATCTCGCCAGAGCATTTCTTCATTATCTCCTCTGGTATCACGTTTTTGGGAATGTCCGTTGTGAGCACGCGGTTGACCCATATACAAGGGTGCCCCCACTGGTCTTTAGCCGTGCAGTTCTGGTTTCTATCTCCCATATCTTTGTGCGTACAGGCTGGGTCAAGCGGGTCATAAAGTATAAGGCCAGTTACAGCGGTCAGAGACTGTACCGTTGCAGTTCTCGGTTTTCGGATGGCATGGTTATGAGAAATGGGGGACTCCACTGGCAACCAGCTACGCGGGTTATTAGGGTCACGCCGAAGCATACTGCCGAGATTCCATTGGGTCTCAGTGTCGCCCTCGAAGAACACTTTGTAAAGCCTCACTGAGAGTTCAGTCACGTCGGTTGACGCGTCACCATTTCTCAACATCGAGAAGAGGTCTTCGAGTTCCCTGTCTGGAAGCGTCACGTCCAGGGTTTCGCCGGGTTGGATAGGCCGTCGGTAAGGCCAAGCAGGCTCGTCAGGACGAGTGGGCTTCGCTCCGTAACCCATTTCGACCACCGCCAACACATCCTTATCATTTACCTTTTTTATACGTACGCCGTCTCTCTCATAATAAGCGCCGACCATAAGGCTGACATACGCGACAGGCTTATCGAAGACGTTCTTCACGGTTACTGTCAGCCCGTTCAACCAGTCACTCTCGGTCGTGAGCTTACCGTGCGGCTCTACGGGAATTCCTTTAACTTTGACTGCTACTATCTCGACTGGTTGGTCTTTGAATAGCTTGATATGTACGGCTCTTTCTTTTCCTTGTTGAGCACTGCCGGGCGTGGGCAGCGTCGCAGAGCTGAAGGCCAGCAGCATCATAATAGATACCAGGGCTAAGATCGGACGCGAGAAGCTTTTCGATATATTGAACATGAGTGTGTCCTCCTGTAAGGCTACGTGAGTGGCAAGGTGTCGGGAGCATCCGTTTATTCCTTGCGATGGTCTGGTAAGGAGACTGCGGGGTCTGGATACCAGCAGTTAAAGGGAGTGTCGGCGCTAGATATACGCCCGTAGTGAAGTGCTGTCAATCTTTATTTGGTGTCAGATCATTCTGCAAGAAAAGCAGGCTGGCGGGTTCTATAGGCAGCGTAGGTTTGCGAATTCCAGTTGCCCGCGAGGAGTCGTGATGAGATATATCCTTCTGCTCTCTCTGCTGCTTTCTGCTCTGTCCTGTCCGGCACGGGCGCAAGGTGAGCGAGAGCTATTCCCTATCTCCGTTACTGGAAAGATCGGCTATATAGATATAGACGGGAAGATCGTCATCGAGCCGCAATTCGAGGGCGGCGAACTGAACGGTCATTTCTCCGAAGAGCAGTATTTCAAAGATGGCCTGGCGATGGTCTTTGAAGAGAAGCGCGGAGGCTTTATAGACAAAACCGGCCGCTACGTGATCGAAGGCCCTTATTATCCGCGCGGCCATTTCTCAGACGGTTTGGCCCGCGTCTCAGACCAGGCACACTACGGCCCGTATAAGGTCGGCTTCATGGACAGGACGGGCAAGTTTGTCATCCCGCCGCGCTTTGACCGGGCCGAAGATTTCTCGGAAGGCTTGGCCCTAGTCCAAATTCAGGACAAGTGGGGTTATACGGACAGGCTTGGGCGCATGGTTATCCCTCCGAGGTTCCAGGATGCAGAGTCTTTCCACGAAGGATTCGCCCTCGTCAACATTCCTGGCGTCAGGCGCGGCTTTATCAACCGGGAAGGCAAATTCATGCCCATGCCCGACGAGGTTGAAAGATTCGGCTCGCTCTCCGACGGTCTCATAGCCGTCAAGGTTGGCGGCAAGTGGGGCTTTATGAACACTTCCGGGCAGATCGTGATCGCGCCGCAATTCGACTCGGACATCAACGAATACGGAGACGAGGTCTATCACGGAACCTTTAAAGACGGTTTGGCCGTCGTGAAGTCCAAAGGGAAATGGGGCTACATAGATAAGAGCGGGAAATTCCTGATTCCTCCCCTTTTCGACCGGGCTAAGCCTTTTGAAGGGAGCCTGGCCGTCGTCTCCGTGAATGGAAAATGGGGCCTGATCGACCGTCGCGGCCAGTTCGTGGCCCCTCCGACCTTCGAGCGCATCGAAAGCTTCTCGGAAGGCTTAGCGGTCGTTTCCCCCGACGGCAAAACTTTCGGCTTTATTGACCCGAGCGGCCACGTCTTGATCGCGCCACAATTCACGGGCGCGACGCGGTTTTCCGAAGGACTCGCATCCGTCCAGACGGCGGTGCGCGTGGGAAATGAGACCAAATACTTATGGGGCTACATAGACAAATCCGGCCGGTTCGTCATCAAGCCGCAATTCATCTCTCCCGGCATCTTCGTTGGAGGCTTAGCGCACCAAACTATTTCGGAGTTTTGGGGAATCCCGTCCCCCTCGCGCGGTTTTCACAACGAATGGGGCTACATTAACAGGGCCGGCATGTATGTTTGGAAGTCCACCAAGTAAACTTTCACGCCAATACAGTCGTCTCGCGCGCCAATATAGCTATCTTTCACGCCCATCTCATAACCTTGCACGTCAATATGATTGTCTGAAACGTTGATATAGTCGTCTCTCGCACCAATATTGCAATCTTCCACGGCAATATAATCATCTTTCACACTGATATGGTCGTCTTTCGCAATAATATCGTGATTTTTCGCAACAATATCGTGAACTTTCACGTTGATATAGCTCTCTCGCACGCTGATATAACTATCTTTCACGCCGATATAATAAAGTTTCGCACCCGTATACTCATCTTTCGCGTCGATAAAGGTGAGAAATTATAAGTTTTATTTGCCTTTTCTCTGTTACTTCTGGGCGGAGGCGACGCGGACGGCCGTGTCGTGGGTGGTACGGTTGCCGAAGAAGTCTTCGGCGAAGACGCGCAGGGTGTAATCGCCGGAAGATAAGGCCGACGATTGCCAGAAGCCTTCCGCCGCCCGACGGTCGCGGACGATATTGGTGACGATGTAGGCGAAGATGGTCTCTCCGGTCGCGCCGGACTTGCTGCCTTCGGCATAAGCTACGGCGGCGTTCGCAGTGTTAACGGGCAGAGTCTCAAAAGAGATGGTCATCAAAGGCTGCTCGAAGCCGGGCGCGGGCGAGCCGTCCGTCTTCAATACCTGATAGCCCAGGCGATATAGGCCGAGCCTGCGGCGCGCGGCATTTCCGTTCATCTGATCGTAAGCGCGCACGACTATGCGAGTGTCGCCGCTGACCTCAATGGGCCCAGCAGATTTTTCTCCCTCACGAGCGGCGGCGCGCAACTCTCGCCACTCTTTATCAAAGAGCCGTACGCCATCTTTCTCTATCGTCGGCGCGACCGTGTCTTTGACTCCGGGCAGTTCTATGGCTGCCAGGGCGTTCAGCTCGCCGCCCGTGGGCCCGGCGACCAGGTGCACGTGATATTGATTATTGAGCGTGCCGAGCGCGTCCCCGGCGGCGAACGCTGCGCCGCGCCGGACGCGCACTCCCGTGACGCGCCCTTCCGAGTCGCGCCTTAATTGAAAGCGATTGTCGTCGAAGGCGCGGTCTGAGCTATCACGACCGACGCGCAGGTGTATGTAGCCAAGCTGCGGGAAGCGTATGCGCTCGCGCGTCGTCCCCACATCTTCGACCGCGAGCGGCAGCATGACGCGTTCAGCTCTGAGGGCGCGGGCCGTCTCGCCATACGCGCCCGGAACGTCCAGGCCATTATGAAAATATGCAGTCTTGTTATCAGGCGTCAGCTCGCCGCGTATCTCGCCGAAAGTCGCGGCCAGCTCTCGCACTCGCTCCGGCGGATTATAAGGCCAGCGCGGCGCGTCCGAGCTGCGGCGAAACTCCTCTGCGCTCGGATAGAGAGCGAGCGCCGCTTCCGTCGTGAGCGTCGAGCCTCTATCGCGCCCTTCTCCGACCAGAACGCGCAGAAGTCCATTGCCCGTGTCTGCGACGATGATCGTGCCGTTTGCAGCCACGGCGACGCCGGAGGGAGCGCGCAGACGCGCCTGATCGAGCGGGCCGTCAACAAGCCCCGGCCCCAAAAGCCCTGTGACGGTCTGCACTCCCTGTGCGATGCCGAAGCGACAAGCGCGCAGGGCAGAGCCCCCGGCGTCCGCGACGTAGATGGTGGCGTCAGGCGCGACCGCGAGGCCAACCGGCTCGTCAAATGAAGCTGCCAGGGGCGTGCCGTCGAATGACATCTGCTCTCCTGTCCCGGCAATCGTCGTGACGGCTCCGCTCGGGTCAACGCGGCGCAGGCGATGGTTTCCGGTATCGGCGACGATCAATGCGCCGTCCGGAGCGAGAGCGACCGCGCAGGGCGTGTCGAAACGAGCGTCGCTTGCGTTCGACGAATCAATCATTCCGGGCTCGGGCCCGCCCGCGACTGTGCGTACTTCATGTGACTTTGGGTCTACGGCGCGAATGCGGTCGTTGTAAGTGTCTGCGACGTAGATAGTGCCTTCGGGGCCCACCGCGACGCCTATGGGCCCATTGAAAAGGGCAGTCGCGCCAGCGCCGTCGGCGTAACCCGCACGCCCCCTGACGCCCGCGACCGTGTTGCTCTGTCCGGTCTTGGGATCGAGGCGCGTGATGGTGTGCGCGCCCGTCTCGGCCAGGACGAGCGTGCCGTCCGGCGCGAGCGCGATGGCCGAAGGCGTATCCAACTCCTTGGCGATCACCTGAGCGCCGCCTTCAGCTTTGAGCTGCCAGACGTGGCCGCTCCCGCCGTCCGAGACGAACACGCTCCCGTCCGGTGCTACGGCCACGCCGAAGGGATTACGAAACCGCACGCCGTCTCTGTCGGCCGTGGCTCCGGCCAGCGTCTTGACTGCGGCGAGCGGGGGCAGCGGCCTGCGCGGAGATTTGCTGAGATAGAGAATAGCGGCGACCGTTAGAGCGGCCGCCGCAGCGAGGAGAAGGATTAAGAGCCAGCCTGTTTTTCGTCTCAAGATTTGGAGATTGTGCCTGCCGTGCGCCGCCGTGTGCAAGCGGCGAGTCGAGAAAGAAGTTTGAGTATCATGCCGGGTTAAGCGTATGCTATCGGGTATGAGCAGCCAGAATCTTCCCGACCTAGAGCACGAGATTATAGATGTTGGGCCACCCCCGCGTCGTCGCTGGCGACGATGGGTCGTCGCGGCGGTAGTCTTGTTCGTGATCGCTTTGCTGCGCTCGCTCTCCATCTACATAGAGGCGCTGTGGTACGGCTCGCTCGGGTACGCCTCCGTCTACTGGTACACGTTCCGGCTCAAGCTGGCGCTCTTCTTCGGCTTCCTGCTCGTAACGATCTTTATCCTGCGCTTCGCTTTCAAGCTCCTGGAGCGCGTCTTCAAGACTTCAGCGGTCGAGCGTCGCACCATTATGCTCAATAACCAGCCGCTTGAGATCAGACCGGCGCGCATTATGAGGCCGCTCGCGTGGGGCGTCTCGATCTTCTTCGGTCTGATCTACGGCATCGCGATGAGCGAAGCGTGGGAGAAGTTCGCGCTCTACATGAACCAGCCCGCAGCCACGGGAGTCGATCCGATCTTTCAAAAACCGCTCGGCTTCTACCTGTTCACGCTGCCGGTTCATCAACTGCTGAGCGCGTGGCTGGTGACGCTCGCTTTCGTTATCCTTTGCGCGGCTGTGGTCTATGCGCTGGTTTCCCTGCCGCAGCAGAGCGCGAAGCGCGCGGGGAAGATCGAGCCGCCGCGTCGCACGGGTTACGCCGCCTTCTCCTCGGCGTTCGCGCTGTTTCTGCTGGTGCTCTCGTGGCGCATCTATCTCTCGCGCTTCCCTTACCTGTGGAGCGATCACCAAATCTTTTCCGGCGTCACTTACACGGAAGATCATTACGTCCTGCCGGGGCTGCTGATAGTCTCCGGCACGCTCGTCCTGGCGGCTGTGCTGGCACTGCTGAACGCCTTCACCGAGCGACGCCTGCGACTGCTCTTAGCGGCCGTCGCGCTGCCGGCCGTCGTCTACCTCATAGCAGGCGTGCTGGTTCCGGGCTACGTGCAGAGCTTCGTCGTCAAGCCCAACGAGCTTGGCCGCGAGACGCCCTACATCGAACATAACATTGAGGCGACGCGCCGCGCCTTCGGACTCGACCATATAGAGCAGCGCGACTTCGAGGCCGAAACTGCAATCGCCGCTTTCGACCTCCAAAACAATCGCGCCACTCTCGATAACATTCGGCTCTGGGACTGGACGGCCCTGCGCGACACGCTGAGGCAGATACAGGAGATACGCACCTACTACGATTTTGCGGACGTGGACGTTGATCGTTACAAGGTGGGCGGCGAGATGAAGCAGATGATGCTGGCCGCGCGCGAGATAGATATCGAGAAGCTGCCGGAACAATCGCGCAACTGGATCAACGAGCGGTTGATCTACACGCACGGCTACGGCATCACGATGAATCCCGTCAACGGCTTCACGCCCGAAGGGATGCCGCGCTTCGTACTCTCGAACATGCCGATTGAGTCCACTGTGCCGGACATTCAGGTGACGCGCCCGGAAATCTATTTCGGGCAGAAGACGGACACGGATGTCTACGTCAAGACTCGCCAGAAGGAGTTCAACTACCCGCAGGGCGAGACCAATAACCTGACGACCTACGAGGGGACTGGCGGCATAGCTGTCGGCGGGGGCTTGCGTCGCCTCCTGATCGCCTGGGCCCTGGACGACCTCTCCAAGCTTCCCTTCTCGGACGACGTGACGGCCGAGAGCCGTGTGCTCATGCGTCGCAACATCTCGGAGCGCGTGCGCACGCTCGCGCCCTTTCTCATCTACGACGACGACCCTTACATAGTCGTCTCAAACGACGGCCGTCTCTTCTGGATGATCGACGCCTTCACGGAATCGGGCAACTATCCTTACTCGCGCCACCACCGGGCCGGTGCGGAGAGCATCAACTACATACGCAACAGCGTGAAGGTGGTCGTTGACGCCTACAACGGGACGGTCAACTTCTACGTCTTCGACGCGCAAGACCCGCTCATTGCCGCCTACCGTGCGATCTTTCCGGCGCTCTTTCGTGACGCTTCGGAGATGCCGGAAGATTTGCGCTCACACGTCCGCTACCCGCAAACCTTGATGGAGACGCAGGGGCAGGTCTACGGCCTCTATCACACGCGCGAGGCGAAGACCTTCTTCCAGCGCGAGGACTTGTGGAGCGTGGCGAGCCAGGTCAATTTGCGCGACGGCAAGCGAGAGGTCGAGCCGCTTGAGCCCTACTTCGTGCTCATGCAATTGCCGGGCGAGCAGATGCCTAACGAGTTCGTCGAGATTCTGCCTTTCACTCCGGCCAATCGCCCTAACATGATCGGCTGGATGGCGGGTCGCAGCGACGGCGCGGCCTACGGCTCGCTCCTCGCCTACAACTTCCCCAAGTCGCGCCTGATCGACGGCCCGATGCAGATCGAGGCGCGCATAGACCAGAACGCGCAGCTCTCTTCACAGATCACGCTCTGGAGCCAGCAGGGCTCGCGCGTGCGGCGCGGCAACCTGCTCGTCATCCCTATTGGGCGCGGCCTGCTCTACATCGAGCCCATCTACCTGCAAGCCGAGCGCAGCCCGATGCCTGAGCTGCGCCTCGTCGTGCTCGCCACGCAGGACAAGCTCGGCTATGGGCCCAGCTTTGAAGAGGCGATGAAGGGGCTCTTCGGCGACACGGCGCAAGCCCCGGAAGCGCAGGTCAAGTCGGGTCAGGAGCCGAAGGAGCAGGCGAGACCGGAGCAGGGCCCTGCGGGAGCGGAAGCGAAGCCTCCGGCGGGGACAACCACCGCGACGCCGCAGCAGGACACGCAGCAGCTCATCAACAAGGCGCTCGAAGAGCTTGAGGAATACCAGCGGCTCACGGCGCAGGGCAAACTGGGCGAGGCCGGGCAGAAGCTCGAATCTGCCCGCCGCACGCTTGAAGAAGCCAAGCGCAGGCAGAAAGCTCCCTAGAGCTGTGCCCTATCTATGAAGAGCGAAGAGAGCGGACGCATCCTGTTGGTCGAAGACGACCCAGTGCGCTGCGCCTGGTTCGCAGAGAAGCTCGCCGGGCGGGTGATGGACGTGACCTGCGATGCGAGACAAGCTGTTGAATGGCTGGCCGAGCGCGACTACAAAGTTATTCTCTTAGATCACGACCTAGCGGAAGAGCACTACTTCTCGGACGAGCCGGACGACGAGCGCACGGGCTACGCCGTGGCCGCCTGGCTCGCCGCTCACAGTGATCGTCAACGCGACGCCCTGATCGTCATCCACTCGCTCAACTACTCGGGCGCAGAGCGCATGCTCAACGCCCTGCGCGACTCGGGGCGCGACGCCGAGCACGTTCCCTTCCATTATCTGCAACTCGGATTAAGACTCTAAGGCCCGCTTATAAACGCACCAGCGAGGGGCGCGTGCCTGCGCTCCTGATTTCGGGAGCGCGCCGCTCCCACTCGCGCCCGCAGACGCGGCAGCGATAGCGATTCTTCTCTCCGTTCGACTGATCGAGAAACGCCTTTATGTAAGCGGGCACGCTCGCGCCCTCAAGCCTCTCAAGCGCGGAGCAGGAACATTTCGACGTGCTCAAAAAGGGTTCCCTCCGTCTCACTTAGGTCTCAGAAACCGCGATCCAGAATCTTGCGCGCTTCCGTGACGGCCTCTTTGTGCTCGGGCAGGTAATTGGGGTTGGGCGTCAGCTTGAGAAGGGCGTCGAGCTGTTTGCGGGCATCCTCCTTACGATTGACCCTGATGTAAGCCTGGGCCAGGCGCAGCCGCAACAGTGGGTTATTGGGCCCAAGCTTCAAACCCTTCTCAAGATATTCGACGGCCTGCGCGGGGTCGCCCATCATGCGCCCGGCTTCCAGCTCGACCTGCCCTAAGACCATGTAGGCGCTGCCCGATTGGTAGCCTTCGTCCACCTTCAGCACAGCCTGCATCTGCTCGCGGATGTCGTCGATCTCGGCCAGGCCGCCGAGCAGGCTCGTTTGGGCCACCCCGCCGTGATTCGCGCCGAGCCAGAAATGGCCCTCGGGCCTGTTGTCCTGAAGCGCGACGGCACGCTTCCCGGCCTCTATGCCCTCCTCGAAAGCCTTGTCGCGCTCCTCGCGCTCTGTGGTATGCGCGCCCAGGTAGTAATCGAACTGCGCTATGCGCCAGGCCACGTCATAGTTGTTCGGGTCTGCCGTGCGCGCCCTGCGCAACAGCGCGAGCCCCTCGCGCAGGCGCGCCAAATCCTCTCGCTGCGCGTAGAGCTTGTCGGCCTGCGCCACCAAATCCGCGACCGAGACCGTTTCAACGCGGGCTTGCGAGTCGGCGTGCTGCGACCTGCACCCGGCCGTGGCTATGAGCAAGAGGGGCAGGAGCAGGCACAGGGCGAGCGCGGCCGAGTCAACTTTTAGCTTCATATTATCCCTTTAGAGTTACAGACTTTAATCCCCCGTGCAGAGCATAACACGACGGGGCAGCTTAGCTCTCGGCGCGGAAATAGGGTAATATTTCCGCTCTACACACATGCAACGGGATTGGTCTCCGGTTGCGAGCCTTAAAGAAAATCGCCGGGCCCCTTTGGTAACGTTTTGGAGGACTGCGTGGCTGCTGCTGCATTTTACGATTTAGAGGGAACTTTAGTCAGCACGAATCTTGTTCATACGCTCGGCTTTTACTCGAAGAACCAGCCGAGCTTATTTGGTAGCCTGCGCAAGAGCGCCTCGACTCTGTTGAGCCTACCGCTCTTCGCCGTGACCGATCAGTACAGCCGAAAGGTCTTTAACGATCTCTTTTTCAAACGCTACAAGGGGGAGTCGGAAGACCGGCTGCGCTTTTTCGCCGGAGAGTTGTTTGAAGACGTGCTCAAGCCGGCGGTCTTTCCCGGCACTTTCGAGCTGATCGAGAAATCCCGCAGCCTCGGCCTCCGCCAGGTCGTCGTCACGGGCGCGCTCGATTTTACCGTGAAGCCTTTGATGGCATATCTTGGGATTGAGGATTACGTGGCGAATCGCCTGGAATTCGTCAACGGCGTGGCGACGGGCAGGCTCCTGCCGCCCGTCTTGGCGGCCGCCACCAAGGCATCCTGGATCAGGACGTTCGCCGAGCGCGAGGGCCTCAGCCTGAGCGACTCTTACGCCTACTCGGACAGCATGAGCGACCTGCCCATGCTCTCGGTCGTGGGCCACCCGGCGGCCGTCAATCCGGACATGCGATTGCGCCAGACGGCGCTGCATCACGATTGGCCCATCTTGAATTTGAAGTAAGGAAGATTTCAGCAGATGCTCTCATTAAAATCTCTCGCCGCGCTTGTCGCGCTCGTCCTGCTTGTCGTCGCCGCCTGGGCCCAGAGCCCGACGGTGCGCGTCAGCGACAAGACCGCTGGCGGCCTCTCTTACCCGGTCACGCGCAAGGGCGATCAGGTGGACGATTATCACGGCGTCAAAGTGGCAGACCCTTATCGCTGGCTCGAAGACCTGGACTCCGCGGAGACGCGCGCCTGGGTCGAGGCCGAAAACCGTCTGACCTTCGATTACCTGAAGCAGATACCGGAGCGGGCCGCGATCAAGGAGCGGTTGACACGGCTCTGGAACTACGAACGCTATGGCATCCCGTACAAAGAGGGCGGGCGCTACTTCTACACTAAGAACGACGGCTTGCAGAACCAGTCTGTGCTCTACACCGTCCCGGCGCTCGAAGCGGAGCCGCGCGTCCTGCTCGACCCGAACAAGCTCTCTGCGGACGGGACGGTCGCGCTCTCGGGCTACGACATCACGGACGACGGCAAGCTGATGGCCTACGCGCTGGCGGCTTCCGGCTCGGACTGGAACGAGATACATGTGCGCGACGTGGAGACCGGCAAGGACTTGCCGGACGTGGTCAAGTGGGTGAAGTTCTCCGACCTCTCCTGGACGACTGACGGCCGAGGCTTCTTCTACAGCCGCTACGATGAGCCCAAGTCAGGCAGACAGCTTGCCGCCGTCAACGAATACCAGAAGCTCTACTATCACCGACTAGGCACGCCGCAGGCCGAAGACGTGCTGGTCTACGCAAGCTCGGACGAGAAGGAGAAGGGCTGGCTCTTTAGCGGCTCTGTGACGGAGGACGGGCGCTACCTGATTATCACTGCCACGCCCGGCTCAAGCTCGGAGAATCGCATCTACTACAAAGACCTGCAACGCAGCGGCGCGCCCGTCGTCAAGCTGCTGGACGAGCCTGGCATCAAGCAATACTTCATCGGCAACGATGGGCCCACCTTCTGGTTCCTGACAGACCGCGACGCCCCGCGCCGCAAGATCATCAGTGTGGACACGCGCACGCGCGAGCGCAAGACTGGCAAGACGCTTGTGCCGGAAGCGAAAGAGACGCTCGACAGCGCGGGCGTCGTGGGCGACCGTATAGTCGCCTCTTACCTGAAGGACGCGCACGCGCAGGTCAAGCTCTACGACCTGACGGGCAAGCTGGTGCAGGAAGTGGCGCTGCCCGGTATTGGCACGGTCGCGGGCTTCGGCGGCAAGCGCAAGGATAAAGAGACCTTCTATTCCTTCACCGGCTATACGACGCCGACGACCATCTATCGCTACGACATCGCGTCCGGCAAGAGCACTATCTTTCGCCAGCCGAAGGTTGACTTTAATCCTAATGATTACGAGACCAAGCAGGTCTTTTACAGGAGCAAGGACGGGACGCGCGTGCCGATGTTCATCACGCACAAGCGCGGCCTCAAGCTCGACGGGCAGAACCCGACCTTCCTCTACGGCTACGGCGGCTTCGATGTCTCCATGACGCCCACCTTCTCGGTGAGCAATCTGGTCTGGATGGAGATGGGCGGCGTCTATGCCGTGGCGAACCTGCGCGGCGGAGGCGAGTACGGCAAGGAGTGGCACGAGGCCGGAATGAAGCTCAGGAAGCAGAACGTCTTCGACGACTTCATAGCCGCCGCCGAGTGGCTCATCGCTAACAAGTACACTTCGACGCCACGGCTTGCCATCGGCGGCGGCAGCAACGGCGGCTTGCTCGTGGGTGCTGCCATCACGCAGCGGCCCGACCTGTTCGGCGCGGCGGTTCCGGCCGTGGGCGTGATGGACATGCTGCGCTTCGACCAGTTCACCATCGGCGCTGCTTGGGCCTCGGATTACGGCTCGCCCTCGAACCCGGAAGAGTTCAAGGCGCTCTACGCCTACTCGCCGCTGCACAACCTGAAGCCCGGCACGCACTATCCGGCGACGCTGATAACGACGGCCGATCATGACGACCGCGTCTGGCCCGGCCACAGCTTCAAGTTCGCCGCCGCGATGCAGGCCGCGCAGGCAGGCCCAGCGCCCGTCCTGATTCGCATCGAGACTAAGGCCGGACACGGCGCGGGCAAGCCCACGACCAAGCAGATCGAAGAAGTCTCGGACAAGTGGGGCTTTCTCGTCCACGTACTGAACGTTAAAAAAGCAGTGGCGAGTGACAAGTGACGAGTGGCAAGCTAAAGGCTTGTCTTTGCTCGTCACTTGTCACCGAGTCACTCATCACTGTCTTCTTATGAGCCTGCAACTGCGACGAAAGACACACGAGTCTGTCATCTATATTGACAGCGACAGCGCGCCGCGCATCATCCCTTCGGGCGAGGATTTCATCCTCGAAGACTTGCCGATTGGGACGCGCGTCATCTATCCGAACCCGCCGATCAAGGGATTGCCGAACCGCGAGGCGGCGATTCGCTACGCCCTCAATCACCCGCACGACTGCGACCCGCTCTTCGCGCAGCTTGAGCCCGGCATGAAGGTCACGATTGCCGTAGACGACATCAGCCTGCCGCTGCCGCCGATGCAGACGCCCGACATTCGCCAGACCGTGCTGGAGATTGTCCTCGACATGCTCGCCGCCTACGGCGTGGACGACATACACATCATCATCGCCAACTCCCTTCATCGAAAGATGACGCCCTGGGAGATGAAGCGCATGGTGGGGGCGAAGATTTACGAGGAGTTCTATCCAGACCGCTACTATAACCATGACGCAGAATGGGCCGACGGCCTCACGAAGCTCGGCGAGACGCGCCATCACGAGCCGCTCCGCATCAACCGTCGCGCGGCCGAAAGCGACCTCCTCGTCTACGTCAACATCAATCTCGTCCCGATGGACGGCGGGCACAAGTCCGTCGCTGTCGGCCTCTGCGATTACGAATCTCTGCGGGCGCATCACGAGCCGCAGACCATACGCGACTCCGACAGCTACATGGATCCCGCGCGCTCCGAGCTAAACCATAAGGTCGAGCGGCTGGGTAAGCTGGTTGACGAGCATGTCAACGTCTTTCACATCGAGACGGCCATCAATAACCGGATGTACAAAGGCGACATGGATTTTCTCCTCAAGAACGAGGACGACTTCTCGGCCTTTGACCGGATGAAGTTCGAGGCCATGCGCTACACGATGGGCAAGCTGCCGAGGCCCGCGCGCCGCAAGCTGCTGCATTCCAAGCCCGCGCAGTACGAGATGATCGCCTGTCACGCCGGGCGCACAGAGCCCGTCCACGAAAAGATTATCGAGAAGGCTTTTCAGCAATACGCCATCCCGGTGAGCGGCCAGTGCGACATTCTCATCACGGGGATTCCGGACATCTCGCCCTACAACGTCTATTCGGTCTTGAACCCCTTGCTGGTTCAGGTCATGGCGCTGGGCTATCACTTCAACTTCTATCGCAACAAGCCGCTCCTGAAGAAAGGCGGCGTGCTCATCCTTCATCATCCTTGCTACGACGAGTTCGACCATAACTTTCACCCGAGCTACATAGAGTTCTTCAATCGTCTGCTGCCGGAGACGCGCGACGCCTTCGTGCTGAGAGAAAAGTATGAGCGCGAGTTCGCCAACAACCCCAGTTATGTAGAGATGTACCGGCGCGGTAACGCCTATCACGGCGCGCACCCCTTCTTCATGTGGTACTGGGGCGAGAACGGACGCCAGCACGTCGGCCACGTGATTGCCGCCGGGGCCGAGAACGCGCACGTCCCGGCGATGCTCGGCTGGGATCGCGCAGACAATTTGACCGAAGCGATTGCCATGGCCCGCAGCCTGATGGGACGCTCGGCCGAGATCACGATGCTTCATCAACCGATGATCGGCATCGCCGACATGGAGTAAGATAGTTAAACTGATGAAACTATCTCCGACCGAAATTTATCAGGGAAGAAAAATCTTCCTCATCGGCTCGACGGGCTTCCTGGGCAAGGTGACGCTCTCGATGCTGCTCTATCGCTTCCCCGGTATCGGCCGAGTCTACGTCACCGTGCGCGCTCGCTCGCAGGAGGAGTCAGAGACGCGCTTCTGGAACAACGTCATCACAGCGCCTCCCTTCGACCCGCTGCGCGAGCGTTACGGCGATGCGCTCGAAGGCTTCATCAAGGATAAGGTCGTCATCGTCGGCGGCGACATCGGCGAAACCAATCTCGGCTACACGGAGGAAGAGGCCCAGAGGATTGCCGACGACATAGACGTGGTTTTGAACAGCGCCGGTAACGTGACCTTCAACCCGACCTTAGAGAGCGCGCTGCGCACCAACGTCGTCGGCACACAGAACGTCATAGCCTTCGCCCGGCGCATGCGTCGGCCCGCGCTCATTCACGTCTCGACCTGCTTTGTCGCAGGCAATCGCAGTGGGCCCGTGTGGGAGAGCGACCCCGTCGTGGGCTATTTTCCGCGCCGTGACGAGCTGGAAGGCGTGGAGTTTTCGCCCGAGCAGGAGATCAGGGATTGCGCCAAGTTGGCCGAGCGCGTCCGCGAAGAGGCAAAGGACGCGATGATGGTCGCGCGATTCCGCGAGCAAGCGCGCAAGCGCCTGATCGAAGAGGGGCGCGACGCAGACGACCCTGATGCGATGGGCCTCGCGGTGGCGCGCGAAAGAAAGGTCTGGACGCGCACGCGCCTGACCGATCTCGGCATCGAGCGCGCGGCCTGGTGGGGTTGGCCCAACATCTACACCTACACCAAGAGCCTCGGCGAACAGTTGGTCGCCGCGCGAACCGACATCGTGCGCTCCATCGTGCGCCCGAGCATCGTGGAATCTGCCGCGAGCTATCCTTTCCCCGGATGGAACGAAGGATTTACGACCACCGCGCCTTTGATCTTCATAGCCTTCAAGGGGCAGACGCAGATTCCGGCCGACGAAAAGCTCATCCTCGACATCACGCCCGTCGATCAGGTCGCCTCCGTCATGCTCGCCGTCGCCGCCCAGGCTTGCGTCGAAGAGCCGCGCCTTGTCCATCAGGCCGCGACAGGCGACACCAACCCGATCACCATGCGCCGCATAGTCGGCCTCGTAGGACTCTACAAGCGGCAGCACTTCAAGGAGAAGGAGACCGGCTTCCGCTTCGTCAACGACCTGGTCTCGCGCATGGAGACGCACGTCGTCACGCAGGAGCGGTTTGAGAAGACCTCCACGCCGATGATTCACGAGGCGGCGAAGAAGGTCTCTTCCATGCTGGAGCGCGTGCGCCCGCGCTGGGGCGGCGGCCGCATCACAGAGGTCGTTGACCGCGTCAAGGAGCGCGTTGACCGCCTCGAAGAGGTCACGCGCGAGACGGAAGAAGCCTTCGAGATGTTTCGCCCCTTCATGGTCGAGAACGCTTATATCTTTCGCGCCGACAACGTGCGCTCGCTCTTTGCGCGCATACGCAAGGACGAGCAGCAGCTTCTTCCCTGGTATCCGGAACGGTTCGACTGGTACGACTACTGGATGAACGTCCATTTTCCGGGTCTCAAGAAGTGGGTCTTCCCGACGCTCGAAGAGGACATGCGCGAGCAGCCCAAGCGCGTCTACACCTACCGCGACCTGCTTGAGCTGTTCGAGACTTCCACCAAGCGCCACGCGACCCGCGTGGCCATGCGCGTCGAGCGCGACGGGCGAAAGGAGCAGTACACCTACGCGGACTTGCGCGAGTTGGCGACACGCGCCGGGGCTTTTCTCGCCAGCCAGGGCGTCAAGCCCGGCGACCGTGTCATCCTGCTCAGCCACAACGCGCCCGAATGGGGCATGACCTATTTCGGCGTGCTCAAGGCCGGCGCGACCTGCATCCCCGTTGACCCGGAAAGCTCGACCGACGAGATCGTGACGTTTGCGCGCGCGGGCGGCGCGGCAGGCATTGTCCTGAGCGAGGAGATGGACGAAAGGCACGCTGGCCTGAGGGAGGCGCTCGCGGAGGCTGGGCTCACGGAGACGCGCATCTGGCGTTTCGACGAAGTCTTCGCGCTCGCAGACCAGCAGACAGAAGAGCGGCACATAGCCCTTCTGCCGCAGCGCGTGCATGCCCAATCGGTCGCCTCCCTCATCTTCACCTCGGGCACGACCGGAAGCCCGAAGGGCGTTATGCTCTCGCATCGCAACCTGACGAGCATGGTCTCAATGCTCTCTTCCGTCTTCGAGATGTCAACGAGCGACGGCGTGCTCTCTGTGCTTCCGCTCCATCATACTTTTGAATTCTCGACCGGCTTCCTGACGCCCCTCAGTCGCGGCGCGCAGATCACTTACCTGGAAGAGCTGACGGGAGAGGCGCTCGCGCGCTCGATCAAGAACGGGCACGTCACCGGGATGGTCGGCGTGCCTGCGCTGTGGGAGCTGCTGCATCGCCGCATCAAGACGAAGCTCAACGAGAGGAACCGCATGGTCGGCCAGACGGCGGAGCTTTTGATAAGGGCCAACGCGTGGCTGCGCGACAAGACGCCTTTGAACCTGGGCGCGCTCATCTTCTATCCGATTCATGAAGGGATGGGCGGACGCATACGCTACTTCATCAGCGGCGGCTCGGCCCTGAGCGAAAAGGTGCAGCGAGATTTTCAGGGGCTCGGGTTTACCATCCTCGAAGGCTACGGGTTGACGGAAGCCTCGCCCGTGTTGACCGTCACGCGGCCCGCCAATCGGATGTTGACGGGAAGCGTCGGCAAGCCCCTGCCGGGCGTCGAAGTGAAGATCGTGGAGGCGGACGCGAGCGGCGTGGGCGAAGTCATCGCGCGTGGGCCCAACGTCATGCTCGGCTACTACGAGAACGAAGCGGCGACGCGCCAGACGATAGTCAATCGCTGGCTGCACACGGGCGACCTCGGCCGCCTGGACGACGACGGCAATCTCTACCTGGTCGGGCGCTCCAAAGACATCATCGTTGACACCAACGGCAAGAACGTCTACCCGGACGAGATCGAAGAGCTGTACGACACGTCGCCTTTGATTAAGGAGCTGAGCATCGTCGGGCTGCCAGAGGGCATCGGCGAGAAGGTCGCGTGCATGGTCGTGCCCGACTACGATCAAGACATCACGCTCTCGCGCGCGGACGTGCGCCGCCGTATCGAAGAGCATTTCCGCGATGTCTCGTCCACGCTCCCCTTCTTCAAGCGCGTCAAGGTGCTGCATTTCTGGGACGGCGAGCTGCCGCGCACGGCCACGCGCAAGGTCAAGCGGCGCGAAGTCGTCTCGGCTATGCAAGTCCTCGAAGAGAGCATGAAGGCCACTGCGAGGGCGGCAAGCGTCGGCGACGGCGCGAGGCCCGGCGATGCTTCGTGGCTCCTGGACATAGTCGCCACCGTTTCCAATCGCCCGCGCGCTCAAGTGACTATGGACACGCGCCTGAGCGACCTCGGGTTCGATAGCCTCATGTACGTGGAGCTTGCGACGGCGATTGAGAATGCCGGAGGCTCGCTCGAATCTCCGAACACGCTGACGGAGGTCGCAGACCTGCGGGAGCTGGCGAGCGTCGTTACGCGCGGCGTAGAGACTCGGGCCGGGCGCGAGGCCAAGCGCAAGGCCGAGGCCGAGCGAGAGGCGCGCGAGGATGAAGAGATTTATATCCCTTCGCTCGTCCGCACGGTCGGCAATCGCGGCCTGGATGTCTTGCAGCGCCTCTTCTACGAACGTTTCCTGCACACTCATTACGAAGGGCGCTCGCACATTCCGGCGCACACCAATTTCATCGTCGCGCCCAATCACACGTCGCACCTTGACATGGGGCTCGCCAAGATGGCCCTCGGAGAAGCGGGCAAGGACATGGTCGCGCTGGCGGCGGCCGACTATTTCTTCGACAACAAGTACAAGCGGGCCTACATGGACAACTTCACGAACCTCGTGCCGATGGAGCGCAGCGGCTCGCTTCGTCAATCGCTCAGGCACGCGCGCTCCTTCCTTGATCGCGGCTACAACGCCCTGATCTTTCCCGAAGGGACGCGCTCGATGACGGGCGAGATGGCCGAGTTCAAGCCCGTCATAGGCTACTTGGCCCTGGCCTGTCGCGTCGGGATCCTGCCCGTCTATCTCTACGGGACTTACGAGGCGCTGCCCAAGGGCTCGAACATCATCAAGAGCCGCGACATAGGCGCGCGCATAGGCCGCTACCTCTCCATAGAAGAGCTGGAAGAGATGACTAAGGGCACGCCCCGCAGCGAGGCTTATCGCTTGATCGCCGCGCTCGTCCGGCATGAGGTCGAGAACCTGCGCGACGGCACGCGCCACGCGTTCGACGCCAAGGCCCTGCGCAAGCGATGGAAGTCGGAGCGGCGCGCTCATCAGGCGGAAGCACACGGGGCCGCCGACGCAATCTCTCAATTCGCCTCCACCGGAGACTGAAAGGCAGTGGTGAGTGCCAAGTGACGAGTGACAGGAGAAAAGCTTTGCTTTTATTCTTGCTCGTCACTCGTCACTCATCACTGATTTTTTATGGCTACGAAAAAGGGAACGTCGCGTAAGACGGCGACGAAGGCTGCGGCAAAGAGGAGCGCCGCGCGCGCCAAGTCTAAGGGCGGGGCTATCGCTCGCCGCCCGCAGCCCGTGACGCTCGTGACGGGCGGCACAGGCTTTCTCGGCTCGCACCTGGTCGGTCAGCTAGTCGAAGCGGGCGCAGGCAAGGTGCGCGTCATGGCGAGCGCAGTCCCGCGCAGGCTCCTTGAGCTGGGCGTCGAGCCCGTTGAGGGCTCTATCACTGACCGGGCTGATGTCTCGCGGGCCGTCGAGGGCGTGACGGAGGTTTATCATCTGGCGGGCCGTGTCTCGCGTGCAGCCGAAGACGCGCGCGCGATGATGGCCATTCACGTCGAGGGCACAAGACTGCTGTGCGAGGCTGCGCGCGCCGCCGGGGTCAAGTCAATCGTCATGGCTTCGACGAGCGGCACGATTGCCGTCACAGAGACGGGCGAAGAAACACCGGACGAGACCTGGCCGCCGCCCCTGGACATCATCTCGCGCTGGCCCTATTACGCCAGCAAGTATTACCAGGAGCAGGTGGCGCTGGAAAATTTCACGGGGCGGGGCCAACGCCTGGTCATTCTCAACCCGAGCCTGCTCCTGGGCCCAGGCGACGAGCGGCTCAGCTCGACGAAAGTGATACTGGACTTCCTCGCGCGCAAGATCAACGCAGTGCCGGGCGGCGGCCTGAGCTTCGTGGATGTGCGCGACGCCGCGACCACCTTTCGCCGCGCGATGCAGGAGGGGCGGCACGGCGAGCGTTACCTACTGGGCAGCGCCAACTGGAGTTTCGAGAAGTTCTTCGGCCGTCTCGAACGGCTCTCGAAGACGCCGGGCCCGCGCCTCTCTTTCCCCAAGAGCTTCGCCGTCACGGGTTCAAAATTTGTTGACGCGCTCTTTCGCCAGTGGAACATGGCACCGCCCGTCGAGGCCGGAGCCGTCGAGATGGCCGAATACTTCTGGTACTTGGACGCAGGAAAGGCCCGCGACGAGCTTGGTTTCGCGCCCCGTGACCCGGCAGAGACGCTGCACGAGACAATTACCTACGTCCGCGAGAATTTCCTCGGCAGCGAAGCCTTCAAGTCAGCGACCGGCAGCAAGTAAGCAATAAAAGAGGGGCTTTAGTCGGCACGGCAGGCAGTGCCGACTAAAAAGGAGATGCTCCATCTTCCCTTCCGGTACGGCCATCCTCCTTTAGAAACTGCGCAGTTTCTAAAGGAGGATGGCCGTACTGCTTTGTCGGCGCTTTAAAATCCCTTCCAGGATGGCCCGACGATAAAGGAGTACGGCTTGCAAACAAAGGAGGATGGCCATCCTACCAAGCAGGATGAGTGAACTGCTTAGGAGGATAGCCTTACAACAGAGCAGGATGGCCCGACGACAAAGAAGTAGAGCCTGAAGATAAAGGAGAATGGAGCGATTGCTTTATCGGCGGATCTGCTTCCAGGCCGGGATTGGTAGCTTCCTGTCTCGGATTCACGTTAATCAAGAGCGGACACGCAAAGCGCCGGGCAGGATTTCAAACGTAGCGGGCAGGCGGCCCACCAGCTCGCCGTCAACTTCGATGGCCACTTCCCTTTTCTTGTCGGCCGGTCGCGCTTCGACGCGCGCGGCCCGTCGGTGATGGACTTGATCCAGGCGCAGGTGTGTGCCGAGATAGAGTTGCGGCGCGTGGCCGAGAATCTTCAGCGCGCCGAGGTCGCCGATGATTATTACGTCAAAACGCCCGTCGTCTAAAATCGCTTGGGGCGCGACCTTCATCCCGCCGCCGAAATACCTGGCATTGGCTACGCAGAGATTGGTGAGCGTCAGGCGGCGCTCGGCCTCTGCGTCTAACTGAACCGTGACGGAGGTGCGCGGCGACGTGAGCGTCGTTTGAAGCGTGGCGAGGGCGAAAGAGACTCTGCCGCCGAGGCTTCCCTGTCGGCCCGCGCGAACCGACGAAAGCCATCCCGCGTCGCTCTTCTTGACGCGCTCGATCACTTCCGGACTCATGCCGAAAGAGGCCACGCCCAGGAAATAGCGTGTCTCGCTCTCTCCCGCGTGATTGATGTAGGTGACGCGCCCGGCATCCATCTGGCGCGTGCGCCCCTCGCGCAGAGAGCGCGCAGCCTCCGCCGCTCTCGCCGGGATGCGGAGCGTGCGCCGGAAATCTCCGCCCGTCCCGCTCGGCAAAAGACCCAGCTCGCTTTCGCCGCCCGCTTCAAGAATGCCGTTGGCGACTTCGTTAATAGTCCCGTCGCCGCCGCACGCTACAATCAGCCGTCGCCCTTGCGCCGCAGCCTCCGAAGCCAGGCGTCGCCCGTCGCCGGCCCTCTCGGTAAAGGCGCAGTTGAATGGGCCAAAGTGTGTGCGCAGGTCGCTGGCGATAGAAGGCCACTGGCGGCCGGTGGCTCCACGGGCCGAAGCGGGATTAACTATGACGAGCGGCAGCAGTGACATCTTCTTTGGAAAGTTGGAGGCAAAAGTATGCGAAGCCTTCATGTGCCGAGCCCGTGCTCTTTGACCTGCGGCTTGGGGCTTGAAAGCTGCGGGCGAGCATAAAGGGCGCGATCCTCTTCTCCAAGCTCGGCGATCTTGCTCATCACAAAATCGGCTATCTCCTTGTAGGTGCGGACGTGATCTTTTTTTGACAGGTAGACAGACAGCTCCAGCGGCGCGCCGAAATGTACGCGGATCGGCTCGCCTCCCGTCCAGTTGCCGACGACCTGTCGCGGCAGGCTATTGCCCAGACCGGCGATAAAGACCGGGATGACCTGCGGCTCGGCGTCCTTGACCAGCTTGCCTATGCCGGGTTGCGCGCGCAGGTACGAATAGGGGTCACGGCTGCGATTGCGCGTGCCCTCGGGGTGAAAGCCTATGACGTGGCCCGCGCCGCTGTGGCAGAGTTGGGCCAATCGCCGGACGGAATACTTATCGAAGAGTCGCTTCTCGTTCTCGGCGAATATGGGCGGGTACATAGACCACCAGCCCATCACCAGATTGACGAGCAGGCCGAGCGGCGATTCGTAAAAGAAGCGGCCGCGCACAGGGAAGAACAGTAGCTTGGGCCAACGCGTCCGGCGAAAGAGCACGGTCGAGACCGTGTACATGTCGAAGAAGGAGCGATGGTTGGCGACGAGCAGGAGGGGACGCTCGTGCGAGACAGCATCCAGGTGCTCAAGCCCGTAGACGCGCATCAGCTTATAGGTCGCCAGGTGAATCCACCCTGCGCCGAGAGTGCGCTGGCACCACGTCCAGAAACGCTTCCAGCGCCCCTGGTTCATCCGGTGCACCAGACGAAAGCTGAAGCGCTCCATCCAAGAGAGTACCGCCAACTCTTCCGGCGTCGGATCAATCGGCTGTTCCACAGTCGCGCACGCGTCCCAGGTCTCAAAGTTAATCAATCGAAAAGTATTTGGCTTCTTCGTGATGGACGATGATCGCCGAAGTCGATTGCTCAGGGTCTAGCTGAAACTCTTCGGTCAACTCCACGTCTATGCGCGACGGGTCTAACAGCTCGAAGAGCTTGGTCTGGTCTTCGAGGTTCGGGCACGCCGGATAGCCGAAGCTGAAGCGCGAGCCCTGATAGCCCTGGTGAAAGAGCTTCGTGACTTCCGTGGCGTCTCGGCCCGCAATTCCAAGCTCTTCGCGGATGCGCTTGTGCCACAGCTCGGCCAGCGCCTCTGCCGACTCCACGCTCAAGCCATGAAAGAAGAGATAGTCGGCGTAGTTATCCCCCCTGAACAATTCCTGCGAGTAAGAGCTGGCGCGGCGGCCCACTGTCACCAGATGAAAGGCCACAGTGTCTATGCGCCCAGACTGGCGCGAGGCGAAGTAATCTGCCAGGCAGAGGCGCTTGCCCGAGGGCTGGCGCGGGAAAGTAAAGCGCAGGCGCTCCGTGCGCTCGTCCTCTTCGTAGATGATGAGGTCGTTCGCCTCGGACTGGCACGGGAAATAACCGTAGACGACGCGCGGCACGAGAAGCTCCTGGCGCTTGGAGCGCTCCTTCAGCTCGTCGTAGATGGGCCGCACGGTCTCAGCCACGAAGGCGCGGTACTCCTCTGCGCTCCTGCGTCCCTGCTTGAACTGCCACTGACCTTTGAAGAGCGCAGCCTCGTTGACGAAACCGAAGACCTCGTCGAGCGGCACGTCTTCGACCACACGCGAGCCGTAGAAGGGAGCGCGCGGGATGGGCACGTCACGGCGAACGTCAGAACGCTCGGTGTGCGTCACGTCGCCGGCGACTTTTGTGACGGCGCGGGGCCGCGCCTGTTTACGAATGCCGAGCTTGGCGTCTTCGCCGACCAGGTCTTCGGCGTCGGAAGCTTCAGCGCCGTCGCCGTTGCCCGAAGGACGGGCAGCAGCTTTGCTTTCATCCTTCCCCTGCCGGGCAGCGCCGTTACCCCCGCCCGTGAGCGCGTCCATCGTGTGCAGGCCGTCAAAGGCGTCCTTTGCGTAGAAGAGCCGGCCACGGTAGAGGGATTTCAGATCGTCTTCGACGTAGCGCCGCGTGAGGGCTGCGCCGCCGAGCACGACTGGCACTTGAATGCCGCGCTCGTTCATCAATTCCAGATTGTCGCGCATGATGAGCGTGGATTTGACCAGCAGGCCGCTCATGCCTATGGCATCGGCCTTGTGCTCTTCCGAGGCGCGCAGGATTTCGTCAATCGGCTGCTTGATGCCGAGGTTGACGACCTTGTAGCCGTTGTTGGTCAGGATGATGTCTACGAGGTTCTTGCCTATGTCGTGGACATCGCCCTTGACTGTGGCGAGCACCATCGTCCCCTTCTCGGTCGCGCCGCCCTTCTTCTCCATGTAGGGTTCCAGAAAGCGCACGGCCGTCTTCATGGCCTCGGCCGATTGGAGGACGAAGGGAAGCTGCATCTGCCCGCTGCCGAAGAGTTCGCCCACGACCTTCATGCCGTCGAGAAGGATGGTGTTGATGATGTCCAGGGCCGAATATCGTTCGAGCGCCAGTTTCAATTGGTCTTCGAGGCCGATCTTTTCGCCGTCGATGATGTGGCGCTTCAAACGCTCTTCGACCGGCAGCGTGCTCGTGTCCTTCTTCACGCTCTTGGTCGTGACGCCCTCGAAGAGCCTTGTGAACTCGCCGAGCGGGTCGTAGGTGCAAACGTCGCCGTCGAACCTGCGCTCGTCGTAGATGAGCTGGCGCGCGACTTCGCGCTGCCGCTCTTCGATGCGGTTGAGCGGAATGATCTTGCTCGCGTTGACGATGGCAGCGTCCAGGCCCGCCTCCACAGCGTCATGCAGAAAGACCGAGTTGAGCGCCACGCGCGCGGCCGGATTCAGCCCGAACGAGATATTCGAGACGCCGAGGATGGTAAAGCATCCGGGCAACTCCGCCTTGATGCGGCGAATCGCTTCGATGGTCTCCAAAGCGTTGCGGCGGTCTTCCTCAATCCCTGTGGAGATGGGGAGCGCGAGCGGGTCGAAGAAGATGTCGTGCGCAGGAACGGCGTATTTCTCGGTCGCCTGTTCGTAAGCACGGCGCGCTATGCGCAGCTTGCCTTCGGCCGTGCGGGCCATTCCCTCCTCGTCAATCGTGCCGATCACGATGCCAGCGCCGAAGCGTTTGGCCAGCTCAAGCACTTTAGCGAAGCGCGGCTCTCCGTCCTCGTAGTTCGTAGAGTTCAGAATGCACTTCCCGCCCGCGTGCTCAAGGCCCGCCTCCATCTTCTGCCACTCCGTAGAGTCGAGCATCAGGGGAATCTTGACGTTCGTCACGAGCCTCGCGGCCAATGCGTGCATATCGCGCACGCCGTCGCGGCCCACGAAGTCCACGTTCACGTCCAGGACGTGCGCGCCCTCGCGCTCCTGCTCCTTGGCGAGCGAGACCAGGCCGTCCCAATCCTCCGCGTTCAGGAGGTCGCGCATCTTTTTCGAGCCGCTCGCGTTGACCCGCTCTCCGACGATCAGGAAAGAGTTGTCCTGAACATAGGGCTGCTGCATGTAGATGGACGAGGCCGAAGGGACTAGCCGCGCGTCGCGCCTCTTCGGCGTCACTCCCTGCATCGCTTCGACGACCAGCTTCAGGTGCGCGGGAGTAGTGCCGCAGCAGCCGCCGACTACGTTGACGCCGAAATCCCTGGCGAAGTGGTTGATCTGCGCGACGAAAGATTCAGGCGTCTCGTCGTAATGCGTGTCGCCGTCTTTGACCTCCGGTAAGCCTGCGTTCGGGAGCACGGAGACGGGCAGCGGAGAGTTCTCGCACAGGTAGCGAATGCTTTCGGTCATGTGCCTGGGCCCAGTGCCGCAGTTCATGCCGATCACGTCAATGGGGAACGGCTCAAGGGCAGTGAGGGCCGCGCTGATCTCCGTCCCGTTGAGCATCGTGCCGAAGACTTCTATCGTGACCTGCGCGATGACTGGCCGCCGCTCGCGGGCGCGCTCGAACTGCTCGAAGATGGCTGCGAGCGCGGCTTTCGTTTGCAGCAAGTCCTGGCAGGTCTCGACTATGAAGAGGTCAACGCCTCCGTCGAAGAGCCCGCGCACCTGCTCGGCGTAAGAGGCTTTCAGCTCGCCGTAGGTGACGTGGCCGAGCGTCGGCAGCTTCGTCCCTGGGCCCATAGAGCCGGCGACCCAGCGCGGCTTCTCTCTTGTCGAGTAATCGCGGGCGATACGCCGGGCCAACTGCGCGGCCTTGACGTTCAGCTCATAAGCCAGGTGCGGAATCTGAAACTCGGCCAGCACGATTGGGTTTGCGCCGAACGTGTCGGTCTCGACCACGTCGCAGCCGACTTCGAGGAATGCCGTGTGGACATTCTCCACGGCGTCGGGACGAGTGATGAGCAAGTGCTCGGTGCAGTTTTCAAACTGCGGCCCGCCGTAATCCTCAATCGTCAGCCCTTGCGCGTGCAGGTTCGTCCCCATCGCGCCGTCGAAGACGACTATGCGCTCTTTTGTAGCATCGAGAAAACTCTTCATAAGTTATACAAACGGAAGCCCCGCGCCGAACAACGCGGGGCCTTCCGTCAAAAGCCTGTTTCGATTAGTCGTGGAAAGACTCGCCGAGCTGTTTAGCAGTTTATTTTACGTGGCCGCAAGTTGCCTTAACTCACCACGTTTGTTGACCCTGGTATTGAAACACCCGCCGCCCCTCATGTCAAGAGGGTGAACGGGAGCGGCCGGACAGAGCCTTGCTGCGTGCACCAGCGCCCCCGGTGAAATGTTTCTCCGAAAACTGCACAATTACTTGAAGAGCAGGAGGCCAGCTAATGACCTATGAGACAGCTTAGCCCGAGACCGGCCATAGCCGGATTTGAGCCTGGCTCGCCAGGGGCTACCGAATTTGCTTGTGGCCCGGATTTCCTGTGCTATAATCCCGGCCCTGAGTTCAAGGAAGTCAGCGAGGGCCTACTTAACATTCACCTCCTGACCGTCACCGCTTCTGCGTGGTCGCCCCGACTCCTCTGCCCATCCTCGCGCAAGACAGAGATTCCAAAGCCAGGACGACTGACGCCCCGCAACTTCTGAATCCGGCTCGAACGACTGTGCGAGCCCATCCGACCGGCCTATAGAACAAGGAGCAAAACCTCATGTCAATCTACCTAATCACGACCATCGTCTACGCCACCATCATTCTGATCTTCCCCATCGTCCCAGCCTACCTCTTATACAGGGCGCTGCCTGCTGGCCGGAAGACCAAGGTGAGCGGCCCATGGAAGGGCCTCAGCATTCAACTGACCGGCGCGTTCGCAGGATACTTCCTGCTGTTCATCACCATGAGCGGTTTCATCCTCATGCGCCCCGAGCCTCCCGATAAAGAATACAAGGTCTGGGAAGTCACCGGCAAAGTCGCTCTTGACGGAAAAAACAGTTACAAGCAGAACGATTTCAGGATCTCTACTCTGCCAGCCTCGATTAATATTCAGCACGACGGTAAGTTCACGATGGCCGTCGTGGCTCAGGGCTCGGCCAGACTCCCGATCATTAAGTTTGAAGGCGACGGCTATGAGCCTCGCGATGTAGACCTGGAGGACGTACCGAAACCCGATGCCCAATTGATTCCTAAAGGCCGCCCGCCGCTAATCACTCTGGGAGAGACTGTCTTTCTTCCCCGGGAGACGCAGCTAAACCTTGCCAATGCCCAAGCCCCGCAGGAAATCAGCTTGCAGCAAGGAGGCAAATAAGATGTACTCACAAAAGAGACGCAACCACACTGTCCTTCTGTTCCTCCTATTAATCTCATGGGCGGTCGCTTCCCTGGGCCCGGCCGTAAGCGCGGGCGCAGCGGTAGCGGACTCGACCGTGCGCGGCAGAATTGACCGGCAGACGGCGGCCGGAGTTGTCCCGGCCACATATATTCTCGTGAGGTTGTACCGCGAGGACACGAAAGAAAAGATGCCGGACACTTATACGGGTAACAACGGCATGTATTACATTCGTAATGTCCGGCCCGGCACTTACATCCTTGAGGTCTGGCTCTCGACCGATAAGCTCTACAAAAGCTATCGCATCAACGTGGAAGGCGCGCCCTACACGGACATTCAAACCATCAGTATAGTCAACGCCGGCTGAGGCTTTAGACTTCACACACCGACGGTCGCGAACAACTGCCGGGGCGGGCCTCGCTTAACCACCCGCTCCGGCATCGAGGCCCCATTGCGCTGCGCGCGCCCCCGGCTCATCCATGAAGCCCGCTCTGCTCGTCCTTCAAGCGCGCCGAAGCTTTATCTCTAGCCTCCCGGTCATTGTTCCATCCCACCGGGCTATGATAACTTTGCTGTCGTTCTTTCAGCTTCAAGGCACATCCACGCTCTATGCGACGCGCAATCTATCCCGGCTCATTCGATCCGGTGACCAACGGCCACCTGGACATAATCGAGCGCGGCTGCAAGCTCTTCGACGAGATCATCATCGCCATCCTCGTCAACCCCGAAAAGCGGCCGCTCTTTACCCTAGAGGAGCGGCGCGAGATGTTGACGGAAGTCCTGGGCGAGATCAACCGGGGCGCGTGCACGCTGAGGGTCGAAGATTTTGAAGGGCTCCTGGTGCATTACGCCATCGAGCGCGAGGCCGACGCCATCGTGCGCGGCATCCGCGCCGTCTCCGATTATGAATACGAGTTGCAGATGGCCCTCATGAATCGCCGCCAGGAGCCGCGCATCGAGACTGTTTTTATGATGCCCGCAGAGGTCTATTCTTACGTCAGCTCGCGCCTCGTCAAGGAGGTCTTTCAACTCGGCGGAAAAATTGACGGGCTGGTGCCGGGCGCGGTCGAAGCGAGGATGAGAAGAAAGCTCAATAAGAATTGAACGCGGCGTGAGCGTGCTATACTTTCCAAACAGCAGTTCTACGACAAGGCTCAAGAGGGAGGGACAAGGAAATGCCAAGAGGAGATAAAGGCGCTTACACGGACAAGCAGAAGCGACAGGCCGAGCACATCGAAGAGGGCTACGAATCGCGCGGCGTCTCCGAAGATGAGGCCGAGCGCCGCGCCTGGGCCACAGTCAATAAGTCTTCCGGCGGCGGGAAGAAGAGCGGGTCGGGTCGCGGCAAGAAGACTAACAAGGGCCCTGCGAAAAAGGGCGGGAAGAAGGGCGGCAAGAAGGGCGGTCAGAAGGGTGGTAAAAAGAGCGGCGCGAAGAAAGGCTCTTCCAAGAAGGGCGGCTCCTCGCGTAAATAAAGTTTTCCGGGCGGTGTGGCGCGAGTTGGGCTTTGAAGCCCCAAGCTCGCGCCGCGCCTCCGCTTCCTATTGATTACCGATGACCAAGCCAGTCCAAGCAGCATTCCCCATTTCAGACAATATCGCACGCATGCGCGCCTCTTCGACGCTCGCAGCCATGATGGCCGCCGAAGCGATGCGCGCCGAAGGCATCAACGTCGTAGACCTCGGCGCGGGCGAGCCCGATTTCGATACTCCCGAAAACATCAAGCGCGCCGCCTCGGAAGCGATGCGCCTGGGCCAAACCAAGTACACGCCCACGGCAGGCACGCGCGAACTTCAGCGAGCGATCATAGATTTTTACGAGCGCGAGTTCGGCGCGCGCTTCGAGCCTTCGGAGGTGATGGCAACTTCGGGCGGCAAGCAGGCCATCTTCAATGCCATCGTGACGCTCACGGGCACAGGCGACGAGGTCTTGATTCCAAAACCCTACTGGGTGACATTTCCCGAGATCGCCGTCTTCGCAGGCGCAACTCCCACCTACATCGAGACCGAGGAGACAGATTTTCAACTGACCGCAGAGCAGGTCGAACGCTCCATCACGCCGCGCACCAAGCTCCTGATACTGAACTCGCCTAATAACCCTTCGGGACGTGTGATCGCGCCCGAAGAGTTCCGGCGCATCATGGAAGTGGTGGCCGAGCATGACATCTATGCTGTCTCGGACGAGTGTTACCTGCGCTTCGTCTACTCGCCCGCGCAAGTCTACAGCGCGGCCACGCTGCCACGGGAGTTGCGCGAAAGGCTGTGCATCGCAGGCTCTTTCTCGAAGACCTATGCCATGACAGGGTGGCGCATGGGCTATGCGCTCGCGCCCGCAGAGTGGACGCGCGCGATGCTCAAAGTCCAGAGCCATTCGACCAGCAATGCCAACTCCATAGCCCAGCGCGCGGCGACAGAGGCTTTGAAGGGGCCGCAGGATTCCGTCACGCAGATGCTCGACGAATACACCAGGCGGCGTGACTGGCTGCTGCGCGCTCTGGACAAGATCCCGGGATTTCGCTGCATCCTTCCTGAAGGCGCGTTCTATGCGTTCCCTGACGTGCGCGGCTGTCTGAAGGGCGAGGTGAAAAGCTCCGCAGAGTTTGCCGACAGACTGCTCAAGCAAGAGCAGACCGTCGTCACGGACGGAGCAGGCTTCGGGGCCGAAGGTTTCATACGCATCTCTTACGCAACCTCGCTCGACACCTTGAAGGAAGGCATCAATCGCATCACCCGCCTCGCGGCAAGCCTGGTCTGACAACAACATCACCGGCAATATAAAAGCGGCGTCGGGTTCATCGTCCCGACGCCGCTTATGGCTAAATAGAGCGAGCTGTTCGCTCTCAGTAGAGGTTGAAGTTGTATTCGATCTGAATGTACTGCGACACGGCTCGCCCGTCCTTCATCGCTGGCGTGAACCTGATCTGACGGGCAGCCGCGATAGCCTTCTCCGTCAACCCATATGGCAGGCTGCTCACCGCGCGGATATTGGTCACCTGTCCCGATGATGAGAAGACTGCTTTTAAGACTACAGTCCCGCTGATCTGATTGCGCCGAGCCTCTTCCGTGTACTGCGGCTCCGGCTTCGAGAGGATGCGCGCCTTCTGCGTCACTTCGCGCGGGCTGAAGGTGCGGTCGTAATCTCCGCCACCACCGCCGCCCGGGCCACCGCCGCCTTCATGACGATCACCGCCGCCCGTGTTGCCTCCACGACCAGGGCCGACGCCTCCACCTTCACCACTTCCGACGCCTCCGCCAGTTCCAGTTCCGATGCCGTTGCCTGTGCCGGGCCCGCTGCTCAAGTCCGTGGACTTAGACTTCGGGTCGCCGTAAGGGATCGGGCGCGTGTCTGTGGGAAACAGGAGCGGGTCGGCGTCGATGGTCGCTGCCACGGGCAGCGATGGATTCTTGATCTTGGGCGGATTC
>DASVQF010000047.1:0-85116 GCA_036389315.1 Pyrinomonadaceae bacterium | reverse complement strand
TTCGCAATCCTACACGTACGACCCGCTCAACCGTCTCGACACGGCGAGCGAGAGCAACGGCGGAGCGCAGACCTGGCAGCAGCGCTTCACCTACGACCAGTTCGGCAACCGCCGCTTCAACTCTGCGGAGACGACTCAGAATGTGCTGGGGCCGAACCCTTCGATCAGCACGGCCAACAACCGGATCACAGAGAGCGGCTACGGCTACGACGCGGCGGGCAATCTGACGAATGACCCGCAGCACAGCTACAGCTATGACGGCGAGAACCGCTTGCAGACCAACGACGGCGGAGCCAACGCCAACAGCGGCGTGGCAGCCACCTACGTCTACGATGGTGATGGCCGTCGTGTCAGGAAGGCAGTGGGCCTCACCAGCACACTCTTTGTCTACAACGCGCTGGGCCAACTCGTAGCAGAGTATAACGGTGCAGCCAGCAATAATGGGACGAGTTATGTGACAGCGGACACGCTGGGCAGCACACGAATAGTTACGGGCAGCGCGCAAGAGGTGAAGTCCAGGCATGACTACTTGCCGTTTGGAGAGGAGATCAATGCTCAGGTTGTGACGAGCGGGCGGGCGGAAGCTCAGGGCTACAGGACAGGTGATGTTAGGCAGAAGTTCACTGGTAAAGAGCGTGAGACCGAGACCGGGTTGGATTACTTCCTGGCCAGGTACTATTCGTCTGCACAAGGAAGGTTTACCAGTCCCGATGAGTTCACGGGTGGGCCAGACGATTTGTTCGACTTTGCAGATGATGCGGCAGACAATCCGACCTTCTATGCTGATCTGACCAATCCGCAGTCGCTCAACAAGTATCAGTATGGCTACAATAATCCGATCAACCTGGTTGACCCTGATGGTCATTGCATTCCATGTGTCGTTGGCGCGGCAGTAGCGGTTGCAAGTTACATTTTACTCAGTTTTAGCACCGTCCACGCCCCCCGCCTTACCGACCGCCATCTCTCCTCATCTCCTGATAGTGCCAGTCAGATAGTAGCGCTCGGGGCTGCTGAAGCTGTTGGTGGGCCTCTTCTCTCACGCATTGGGGGCAGATTATTTTCTAGACTGACCAGGAGGAGCCAAGCTGCCACAGAACGTGCGGCGCTGCGAGCTGAGCGTGAGAAGCTGGTACGACTTTTGCACAAACGGGAGTTAAGCTATGATCCTGCCATTAAGGGTTTTAGACCTGCTGAAGGAGAGGCTGGCTATAGACTCGAAGCTCAGATCGGTCGCCGTCTCACGCGGGAACGCACGGGGGCTGCTGATTTTGTTGACCGCAACGGAAGAACCTACGACCTTGTAGGGGCTGGCCTCAATAGCCGCCATTTTAATTATGAGTCGGTCACAGATCAGATACTTACCCATCTGGGCAAAGCTGACCAGATTGTCATTGATGTTAGCAGGTTTAGTCGCGCGCAAACTGAGAGTATCGAAAAGTTTGTTAGCGGGTTGTCTAGTCAACAAGCAAGAAGGGTCATTTTCCTAAGATAAGAAGAAATATGGCCGGGCTCATTCGCCTCAATAAAGAGCACGCATGGTCAACGGCTGGCTGGATATTCGACCATGTCTTAAGGCTCACACGTAAGCATCTTCCGGAGGAAGGTTCTTCAAAGATTTTGGAATTGATGGGAGAGGCCGAGGCGGGACTGAACTATATCTCATTGGAGAAACTTTCACCCGCAGAGGTCACGATCTTTCTTGCGGCACTTAAAGAAGCTTATGGCGAAGCGCAGATGAAAGGCAGTCAATCTTTTGCGGCTCCTGAATTTTATCCTGCCTTTATTAAGAGCTTTGAAGAACTGCTAGAAATGGCTGGACAGGTCGAGTGACGCGAGCGTGTGCCGTTCTGCGAGGAGATCAACCCGCAGGTGGTGGCGAGTGGGCGCACTGATGCTCAAGGCTACAGGTCAGGCGATGTCAGGCAGAAGGGCTTTGCACATTTATTCAGGATATACTGCATAATTCATGAGCATTTACTCATTCTTGCTGAATATTTGCGCCAAGCCCTCTGAGGCCGACTTATTGACGAAGGGAGCGGCACTTCGAGGGTCAAATCGCTTCGGATTAATGACATCCCTTCCCCTCAAATTCGGCGGCGAGTGGTCTGACATCAGGAAAGGCTTCTCCTGTCAGGCTCGTCAAGGCGCGAAAAATTTTTGCCGCCGCCTCTGGCAACCTTTCGTGAAATTCATCATCTGATGTCCTGTCACTCAGAAGACTTCCCCCACCGCTAATCTTTTTCATCGGTCAAATTTTCCGCGCTGTTGAGTAGCAACTGCTATCCGGGCGGTGCTCTGCCCGATGGTGTGCGGCGGCTGCTCTACGCTTCAAAGCACAAGCGCCTTGCTGAGTGCGGCTGTTATTCATTCCCCCACCGCTTCACCTTCCACTCAAAGAGGAGGCCCGGCCATTACCGAGAGGTAATGCTGAGGGCCGGAGATGTTTACGATCATGCGCCCTTCAAAATCTGTTTCCAGTCACGTCAGGCAAGCACTCTGCTCGATACTGCTTCTCTCGCTGCTATCAAGCTCTCTGCCGGCCGCCCCGCAAACGACCATTGCAGTGGTCTCAGATTTGAGCACGAGCTTTAGCTTCTGGCTTCGCCGGAGCGGGCTCAGCGCCAAGCTCAGGCAAGGGCCTGGAAAGGAACGCGCGGCAGGCGCGCGGCAGGAGAAGCAGGAAGATCGCAATGCGCGCATCGCGCGCGTGGAAATCTCGCCCGGCGACGTGACGGTTCAGGTGGACGAGCATGTAGCCTTTGCGGCCGTGGCCTTCGATCAGGAGGGCAATGCGCTCGGCGGGGCTCGCGTCAAGTGGAGCTGTCTGGACGAAGGGCGCGGCAAGGCCGCGAGCATCTCGCAGCGCGGAGACTTCGAGGCGACCGTGCCCGGAAAATTCAGGGTCACAGCCGAGACGGAAGGGGGAAAGCGGGCGAGCGTGCAGGTGAGTGTCAGGGAGGGCGCAAAGCGTCGGCGCGGCGAGAAGCTTGAGCGGACAGCACCCGTCTCGACGCGCGACCTGCCGCCGTCGGCCCCGGCGCAGCCCAGGGGCGAGAAGAGAGGGGAGCGCTCCTTCTCGCACGCTCCGAGGCAGAGGAAGCTCAAGAAGGCTTCCGACTCTTACGCCGCCGCCGCGACGCCTGCTGCTTTGGCCGCGACGGCTCTGCCTATGGACGGCTGGGACTCGACCAACTACTGGTCTGCGGACGATCCCGTTAATACGCGCGGCAACCCGCCGGGCGGCGCACAGGATGACGGCGCAGGCAACGGCAATTTCCAGGCGGCTGCTCCGGTGCTGTCGTTGCCGGGGCGTGGCATAGATATGAATCTCGGCCTGGTCTACAACTCGCGCGTCTGGAACAAAGCCGATTCGCAGATCAGCTTCGACATTGACCGGGACTGGCCTGCGCCGGGCTGGTCGCTCGGCTTTGGCAAGATCGTCGGCCTCGGCGTCGATAAAGGAAGCATGATTATCGAGCCGGACGGGACGCGCCACAGCTACGTCGGGTCGGTCTATTACGACCCGAACTGGAACTACACGGACTTCACGGGCCACACCGTCGACGGCAGTTTCATAGACTACTCGCATCACACGGGCCTGGGCGGCGCGATGGTCAGCGCGCGTGCCACTTATCCGAACGGAACTGTGATTGAGTACGGGGCGCAAGGTGTGGGCGCGATGTACCCGACGCGAATTACAGACCCGAACGGCAACTACATCACGATCACTTACGTCAACAACCAGGGGCCGCGCATCCAGACCGTCACCGATACGCTCAACCGTCTGATCAGTTTTCACTACGACGACAACGGTCTGCTGACGGCCGTCACAGCGCCCGGCCTCGGCGGCGAAGCGCGCACGCTGGTCAGGCTCCATTACACGACGCTCGCGCTCAGCCCATCCTTCAGCGGCTTGACGCCAGCGGTTCGCAACTGGACGCCGCAGGTTATTGATGCGATCTATTTCCCGTCCACAGGCACGGGCTACTGGTTCGCCGACGCAGATTCTTACTCCCCTTATGGAATGCTCACCAAAGTCGTCGAGCAGAGGGGGATGGGCCTGAGCGCCTCGACGCTCAACGAGCAGGGGAGCGTGACGCCCGGGGCCATGACGCGCCAGCAGGTCTACGACTTCCAGTACGACAACCTGACGGACGCGCCGACCTACACTTCGATGACCGAGACCTGGACGCGCGACGGCGTGAGCACGGATCAGGCCGTGACGAGCTACGAGGTACACGAGAACTCTTCGCCGCGCACTGTGGCGGTCACGCTGCCCAACGGGCTCAAGAACATACAATATTCTTACAACGCTCCGGGCCAGTTCAACGACGGGTTGACCTATCTGGACGAAACGCGCGACGCCAACAACACTCTGCTGCAAAGCAGCACGTCCGCCTGGCAGCAGGGCGCATACGACAGCCCGCGCCCGACGCGCATCGAGTCCACGGACGAGTTGGGCCAAATGACGGCCACCGAGTTCAGCTACGGCCCCGTCTACAATCAGGTGACGGAGACGCGTAATTATGATTACGGCGGGCAGGCGCTACTGAAAGTCACGCGCACGCAGTACGAGAACAGCGCGAGCTATACGAGCCGTCACATCTTCAATCTCGTCAAGGCGGCTGAAGTCTATACGAGCGACGGTGCGACGAGGGTCTCGCGCACGGAATACCAGTATGACGGCCAGCCTTTGGCCGACGCGCCCGGCGTGGTGATGCATGACGAGCGCTCGAATCCTCACGCGCCCGTGTTCGAGCATCCCGGCAGGTGCTACTACGATTACAACTACTATAACTATTACGACAATTATTACTGCGAGCCCGACTACACTACATCCGAGTACAATTCTGCGACGGACTATCGCGGCAACGTCACGCAGATCACGACCTACGCCAATGCCGGAACGGAACCCGCAAGCGGCGCTATCACGGAGAGCCGCCGCTACGACATCACGGGCAATCTGGTAGAGGCTTCCACCTCCTGCTGCCAGCAGACGAGCGTCGTCTACACGTCTGCGACGCAGTATGCTTACCCAACGTCGCAGACGCGCGGCTCCTCAGACCCGAACTCTCCCGTTCATGTGACGCAGAGCGCGACCTACGACTTCAGCACCGGGCTGATGCTTTCAAGCACCGATGCGCAGGGCCGCCTCTCGCAGAATGTTTACACGCCCGATACGCTCAGGACGCAGACTGCCTATTCCCCGACCGGGGCTTACCTCTCTTATGCGTATGATGAAGTGGGCTTGAGCGTCACCGAAACTCTGCACACGGCCGACGGCGCGGTCGCCGACCAGGACACCAAGCTCCTGGACGGGCGCGGGCAGGTTCGACAATACAGGTCGCTCGGGGCGGGCGGCCTGTGGAGCATGGTTGACGTGCGCTACGACATCTTCGGTCACATCACGCAGCAGTCGCTTCCTTATCGCAACGGCGAGCAGATTCAGTGGGGCACGACCACCTATGATGTGATGGGGCGCGTCGTCAGCCAGCAAGCGCCTGACGGCAGCACCTCACGCATCGTCCACAACGAAACGCCGCGCCCGGCAGCCGCCAGCAGCGCGCCCGGCCAGACGACTAAAGTGATTGATGCTTGGGGAAGGGAGCATTGGGGACGCACGGATTCGAGCGACCGTCCGGTCGAGATCGTAGAGCCTGAGCCGAACGGCGACGGCACGGTGGCGACTGGCGGCTTCCGCACCACTTACAGCTACGACACGCCCGGCAATCTGGTGAAGGTCGAGCAGGGCGTGCAGACTCGTGCTTTCCGTTATGACTCGCTCGGGCGCATGACTCACCAGAAGCTGGCCGAAGCCAGCGCGACGCTCGACGACCTCGGGCGATACTCTACTTCGGGCGGGACTTGGAGCGACATTTTCACTTACGACGACCGCTCCAACCTGATCTCGCGTGTAGACGCGCGCGGCGTAAAATCGCTCTTCAACTACAACGACGATCCGCTCAACCGCCTCCAGTCGGTCTCCTTCAGCACGGCCGGCTTCGGCGACACGGCTCATCCGGTCGTCGACGCGCCGAGTGTCAGCTACGCATACATGACGACGGGCGACATCACTCGTCTCAGCTCCGTCACCACAGCAGGCGTCAGCACGGATGCCTTCACTTACGACGTTGAAGGTCGCCTCGCGACAAGGACGCAGACGTTTGTCGGCCGTTCGGGCTATGCGATGGTGACAGACTATCTTTACGATTCGCTCGACCGCATCACGGACATACGCTATCCGGCCGAGTACGGCACGGGAGCCGCGCCGCGCAAGGTCGTGCATCAGGACTACGAGCTGGCGAGCCTTCTCGGGAGCCTCAAGGTGGATGGTGCTGATTATGCCTCGCAGATCACTTACAACGCTGCGAGCCAGAGCACCGCGCTCAAGATTGGCGCGAGCGGCGCGAACCAGCTCACAGAGAGCTACGCCTACAACGCGCAGACCGGCTTGTTAGAGAACCAGAGGGTCGAGCGCGGCGCTGAACGGCTGCTCGATCTCTCCTACGACTACGCGGGAGCGAACGGCAAGCGCACGGGCCAGCTCGTCAAGATCACGAACAACCTGGACGCGAGCCGCAGCCGTGACCGCAGCTTTGCTTATGATGCCCTCGGGCGGCTAGTCCAGGCGCGGGGCGGCTCGTCGAGCGCGCCGCGCTGGACGCAATCTTATAGCTATGACCGCTACGGCAACCGGCTGAGCGTGACGGCGACGGGCAGCCTGGCGAGCCTGGGTGCTTCGGACGCGCAGCAGCAGCAGGAGCAGACTGCGCCGACGGCTCTGCTGGCCGCGAACACGAGCGTCCCGACGACGGATTCCGTGCGAGCCGAAGCAATGAGCGCCGTCTCTGACTCACCCTTCTCCATCTTCAGCTCAACGCGCAGCAACAGCGGCAGAGCGCGCGCCGCCACCGCTGCGCAGCCCGTCATCGCTGCGCAGCCTTCCTCAGACATCGTCATCAGTCAAATCTACGGCGGCGGCGGCAACAGCGGCGCGACCCTGAAGAACGATTTTATAGAGCTGTTCAATCGCGGGACGACGAGCGTTGATCTGGCTGGCTGGTCTGTGCAGTATGCCCCGGCGGGAAGCGCCAACTGGCAGGTCACGAGGCTTTCCGGCTCGCTTGCTCCCGGTCAATACTTTCTGGTGCAGGAGGCGCAAGGCACAGGCGGGACGACCGCGCTGCCAACGCCGAATGCGTCCGGCCAGATCGAGATGAACGCGACGGCCGGCAAGGTGGCGCTGGTCAATGACTCTACGCCGCTCGCCGAGGCGGCTCCTGCGACCGCACAGAGCATCGTTGACCTGGTCGGCTACGGCGCTTCGGCCGGATACTTCGAGGGCAGCGGGGCGGCCCCTGCGCCCAACAACACGACGGCCGACCTGCGCGCCAGCCAGGGCTGCATAGAGACAGATAACAACGCCACAGACTTTGACGGCGGCACTCCACTGCCTCGCAATACGGCCACGCCCACGCACGCCTGCGCGAGCCCCGCCTCGTCCACCACCGTCCTCATCAGCGAGTTTCGTACTCGCGGCAGCGGCGGCAGCAATGACGAGTTCATAGAGCTTTACAATAAGAGCGACGCGGCCATCAACCTCTCCGGCTGGAAGATCAAAGCCTCTAACAACGCGGGCGCAGTCACGACGCGGATGGTCATCGCGCAGGGCACGACGCTGCCGGCCCGCGCCCATTTCCTTGTGACCAACGCTGGATCGGGCGGCTACACGGGCGCGGTGGCAGGCAATCAGAGCTACTCTACGGGAATCGCCGACGACGGAGGCATAGCACTCACGCGCTCAGACGACGTGATCGTCGATCAAGTGGGTATGAGCGCCGGTTCGGCTTTCAAAGAGAACCGCACGCTCGCGCCCTTGACTGCCAACGCAAACCAGAGCTACGAGCGCAAGCCCGGCGGGGCAAACGCCAGCACGCAGGATACGGACGACAGCCCGAGCGATTTCCAGCTCAGGACGCCGAGCGACCCGCGCAACCTTTCCAGCGCCCCGCCGCCACCGCCCGCCAATCAGCCGCCTCTGGCTGTCACCGGCGGCCCCTACAGCGGAACGACCTCTGCGCCCGTTGACTTCAACGGCAGCAACTCGACCGACCCCGACGGGACGATCACCTCCTACGCCTGGGACTTCGGTGACGGGACGACTGCTACGGGGGCGACGCCGCAGCACACTTACACTTCGGCGGGCAATTACACTGCGCGCCTGACCGTCACCGATAACCAGAATGCGCAGGCGAGCGCGACCGTCGCCGTCAACATCACGGGCGGAGGAGGAGGCGGCGAGCCTCCGCCGTCGAGCCCGACGAGCCTGAGCTACGATGAGACCTCGAATCGAATCAGGACGACGGGCTACGACTACGACGCGGCGGGCAATCTCACGCGCTCACAGTCGAGCGCGGGCGGAGCCTGGCAACGCTATCAGTACGATGCTGCCGGAAGGCTCGTCAACGTCCGGAACGACAGTAACCAGATCATCGCCAGCTATACTTATGGCGCGGGCAATCATCGCTTGATTTCGACCGAAGGAACGTTGCAGACTTATTACGTCTGGGGCGGCGATGCGACGACCGTGGAGTACACGGAAGACACGCTCGCTCCGGGCGCGCTCCAATGGTCAAAGAGCTACGTCTACCTCGGAGCCAGGCTGCTCGCCACCTTGCAGCCCAACAACCAGGGCTCGGAGTCCACGCAGTTCCATCACCCTGACCTGCTGGGCACACGACTCATCACCAATGCCCAGGATACGAGCGTACAGGAGCAGGTGACGCTGCCGTTCGGCACAGCCCTCGAAGCTGAATCGACGGGCGGCACAAACAGAAGGTTCACCAGCTACGACCGGAGCATGACGACGGGCCTTGACTATGCCGTCAACAGAAACTACGACTCCTTGCAGGGCAGGTTCACGCAGGTCGATCCGCTCGGGATGAGCGCCGCCTCGCTGACCGACCCGCAGTCGCTCAACCTCTACGCCTACTGTGGCAATGACCCGGTCAATCGCGTTGATCCGTCGGGGCTCTTCTGGGGTAAGCTGTTCAGGTGGATCGGACGCGGCATCAGCAAGCTCTTCAAGGTCGCCACCAAAGTCGCTATGAAGCTGCTCGCCAACAAGTGGGTGCAGCTTCTCATAGGCGTCGTCATCCTGACGCTGGCGAGTCCGTTTGCTCCGATCTTCTTCGCCGAGCTGGGAGCCGGTGAGGGCTTAATCAGCTACATGACGGCGAGCCTGCTCATTACGGGATTGCAAACAGCCGGGGCCGTCTCCTCGCACGTGCTGGAGCAGCGCAAGCGGCGGCGCAGAGGTCGCGGGGAGAGAAGAAGGGCCGTGCGCTTGTCGGGCGCTTACATGGAGCTGTTCAAGCTCGCACGCGCAAGAGCTTTGCAGCTCTTGAACGACCCAAATTCGGATTGTTACAAATTTCTGATCTCGAAAGGCTTTACGCCCGGCGAGATCTCCAAAGCCGCCCAGAATTTAAAAGACCACGTGCCTTATGACGCGCTGAAATCAACTAACATGGAAGACTTCGGTGGTTTTAGCAGGCCCGTCAACAAGGGCTTTGAAGAGCTTCGCAGCCGAAGCCAAAACGGGCAATACCCAAACGCAGCCACGGGCTCACTCTCAAGGAATACCTATTACACGCTGGGCGGCTTGAAGACTTCGGTGGAAATACACGAAACATTCCACAGGATTCTGGACGGGCCGACGAGGGTGACCGGAGCTGTCGAAGGAATCGGCGACGATGCTCTGAAGGGACGGTTAGGTATCAACGACCCGCCCGGCGCTTCAAGTGAAAGCATCGATAAGGCGCTGGAGGATGGAGGATGCAAATAGGAAAGAGGCTCAAGCGCCGGCTTTCACTCATCCACGCGCTCTCGCTTCTGCTGTTAACCTTTGGCTCTTGGCTTCTCCTCGTGCCGGGAGAGGCCAAGGGCCGGTTTCAGGCGACGAACAGTGTACAAGGGAGCCAGTCGCAAACAGCAGCGCATCTCAACTATCAATTTCTGACGGGCGGCTGCGGGGATAAGGGGATTTGCTCGGCCGTCTTCTTCGTAGATGCCAAACACTTCAACAAGCCGGATTTGATTAGATTGGCAAGAGAGCTGCGGCGCTGGTACAGGGGCAAACCGAGCGTGGGCCTGTACCTCTTCGACGACCTGGAGCTGGCGAAAGCTTACGCCTTCGGCAACCCCGGTCTCGTTGATTTCATGAGCACGGCCAGGGGGCTCTATTCCCGCGACCGCCAAGAAGAATATATCAGGTACGCAGAATCTCCGACCCGGCCCTATCCCTCCCGCACAACCATCACGCTCAGACCTCTTCGGCGAAAGCAGCGCCGGTAGCCTCCAAGCCTGAACCCCCGTCCCATCAAGGATGGCATGTGCCGATGATTCATTGCTTATGGAATCGGGTGAGCCAACAGTATTCTGAGTTAACTCTAAGGTGGTGCTCCAATATCTTGTCCCCTTTTTGATTTTATAGGCAAAGCCGTCGTTGAATCATGCTGAACGCAACAGATTGCGTTCATTGAAAATTTTTGCAACATCTATGAAGGAGGCCGGGCAAGAAACCCTGTCCAGAGGTTCACCTTCTGCTCCTTTGTGAAGCCTTCTCCCGCTGGGTAGTAAAAACTTTTCATCTTCGGCCATTCGAACTTCAGCTCGTATCCGACAACAGCACCTCCGACGGGCTCTGTTAAGGGTGAGGCCACCAGACTCTTACCTGATGTTCGGCGAGCAGCATAGGCTCGTCAAAAAATCAATTGCTCATCTCTTTAAAGGACTAGGGTGACTCCGAGGGCGTTGAGCACGTCGTTGATGTGATTGGCGACGGCGAATATCTGGCCGGAACTGTTGACCCCTGACCCGAACAGGAGGCCGACCGTCTGCGTCTCGCGTTCGAGCACCAGCGCGCCCGAATCGCCCCTCTGGGCGAACGCCTTGCCGTTTAACCCTGAGATGACAATCTGGTCGTCGAACCGGAGCGCGCCCATCCCGTAGTTGAGCGTTACGTCGGCGTCGATGTCTTCGACCTGTCCCACCCGGTAGCTCGTACTTCGGCCGAACTTATGCACGTTCATCCCCACGGTGGCGTTTCCCTTGCTCCGCGGTGCCCCGATGTGAAGGATTTCGTTTAGCGCTTGGCCCGCCGGAATTCTGGCGACCGCGCAGTCAACTCGATTCGGCGCGCCCACGACCAGCGGCTCGAAGTTGCTCAACGACCCGATTCTGTTCCCAGTTGAGTTCGGATCATCAAGCACTCCGGGCTGGAAGATGTCTGAGTTAATCGGCAGGCGGTTCTTGTTGGCAAGTATGTGGTTGTTGCTCAGAATGTAGAAGCCGTCAGCGTCCTGGACGAGCGCGCCGTAAGTCCCGGCCGTAGGCTGCGAACCGGCAGGGGCGAAGCTGACCGAGCAGCCGGGCCGGGAGGGACGAAACCTCGTCCGCGGGTTCGGCATCGTCAGGTTAGTCACCGTTAGGGGCGGTGGGGCGGTTCCCGGCTGCGGGACGACGCTGGTGACGAGGCTCCGAAACGTACTGGTCTCGATCACGTCCACGGGCAGACCGTAGGTGGTCTTCGGCAGGCGCTCCCGCCGCAGCAGTTGCCGAGACGGGAACTTAGCGCGGACATATATCCTGACGCACAGGATTCCGGTCGGAAGCCCGTCAACAACCTTCTCACCGACGCCGACGCCGACCGCGTTTTGGTCGGGCCTTGGGCTAAGAGCTTGAGTGCCCGCCGCCGCGCCATACGCGTGCGGCCGCAGGAAGCGGCGTGAGCACGATCTCTTTGCCTCTAGCAAATCCCGCAAATCCTGCGCCACCGAGGCGATTAATGACTTGGACGATCAGGCCATAGCTCAACTCCTTCCGGCCTGCAAGGACGGGGAGCTGGCTACCTGCCCGAGCAGCCAACTCCCCGTCTTGGCGCGTTATCCCGCCGGCTTATCTGATCTTGTAGGTGATACCGAAGCCGCTCTTCCAGATGAAGTCTTTGCGGACGAGTTTGTCGGCCGTGGTCGAGTCAGGCACTTTCAGGCCGAAGAAGGGGTCTTCATTGAGGCGCTGCACCCTCCCTCCGTAGAGGCCGTAGGTGAGGAAGACGCGGCGATCAAGCACGTTGAGCGAGGGGCCGAAGAGGTATTCGATGTTCGTGCCGGTGCTATCGGCCGTCCCCGTGATGCCGACGGAGAAGAACAGGTTGTTGTCGGGGCGGTTGGTGAGGCGGTTGGTGAGCATCAGCATCGGCCCGATGCGCCTCTCGGAATTGTCAACGAGGCCGACCACGGTGGTCGGCGCCGTTTGATTCGGGACGAGCTCGCCCTGCCGGTTGCGCTCGAAGCCAAGGATCGGTTTGATGTCCGGCCGCTCTAAGAAGCCATAGGCCAAGCCGCCCGACAGGTTGAAACGCTTGTCGCCGCCAAAATTCAGAGTGACCTTCGCCGCCTCCTTGGCAGCGAGCTGCCCGCGCCCGGCACGTACGACGTGGTGGTCAGTTTTACCGGGAAGGTTCAGGAGGCGGCGGGCGGCGCAGTCTCTCTATTCGGTGTCGAGCCGGGCGCGCCCGCTGCGGCAGCAACCAGCATCGGTGCCCTCGGGTTGGGCCAGAGCAGCATGAGCATCAACGCACCGGCCTACTCCTGGGTCGTGGATGTGGTGGCGTTGGCGAGCGGCGCTGACCTGGTGGCCGGGCCTGGCCAGACCAAGCGGTTTAGCGAAGCGAAGAAAGAGATCAGCATAGCCGGGTCTACGCTAGCGGCAGTCGCCAGCGGAGCCACGACGCTTTTCTGGCAGCAGGCAGATTTATCACCAATGGTGACTTCGGCGGTCGCGTTCGCGGCTAAGCCCGTGTTCAAGCTCACGCTGGCGACTACGGGCGCGGGCACGATTCAGACGAGCCCCGGAGGCGACATGTTCCACGAAGGCGAGGCGGTGACGCTCACAGCCGTGCCGGCAGTCGGCTGGGAGTTCGCTGGCTGGGGCGGCGACATGACGGGCACGACCAGCCCTGCCGCCATCACTATGGACGGGAACAAATCCGTCACGGCCAACTTCGTGCAAGTCCCGCCCGGCATCTCTACGCAGCCCGTGTCGCAGACCGTGAACGTCGGCTCGAACGTCAGCTTTTCCATCGCGGCGGGCGGCACAGCGCCCTTGAGCTACCAGTGGTACAAGGACGGCTCTCCGGTGACGAGTGCCAACGCGAATACCTTCTCACTACAGAACGTCCAAGCGGACGCGGCGGGCAGCTACACCGTCACGGTGACGAACGGCGCTGGCAGCGTCACTAGCAATCCTGCCGTGCTGACGGTCATCACGCCGCCGACGATTACCACACAGCCCGCCTCGCAGACGGTCAACGCCGGCCAGACGGCCACGTTCTCCGTCGCCGCGAGCGGAACCGCGCCCTTCAATTATCAGTGGCAGAAGAACGGCTCGCCCATCGCGGGCGCTACGACTGCGACGCTCAACCTCTCGAACGTTCAGGGAGCGGACGCAGGGAGCTATCGCGTCGTCGTCAGCAACGCCGCCGGCTCGGCGACCAGCACGACAGCCATCCTTAACGTCGAGACAGGGCCGGTGGCTCCGGCCATCACTTCACAGCCCGCCTCGCAGACAGTGGTCACTGGCAGCAGCGCCCTCTTCAGCGTGATAGCGACGGGCACAGCGCCCTTGAGCTATCAGTGGTACAAAGACGGCTCGCCCGTCGGGGGCGCGACCAGCTCGACGCTCAGCCTCTCGAACGTCCAGTTCACGGACGCGGGCGGCTACAGCGTCGTCATCAGCAACGTCGCGGGCACGGCGACCAGCAACACCGCCACGCTCAGCGTCACAGACCAACTGCCCGGTCAAATCTACAACCTTGCGGGCTTCGCGCAGTCCGCCACCGGCGGCGGCGTGTTGCCGGAGACTGACCCGAACTACCGTAAGGTCTACACGGCGGATGACCTAGTGGCCGCGCTCGGCAGCAAGACGACGAAGGTCATCGAGATCATGAACGACCTCAACCTGGGCTACAACGAGGTTCCGGCCTCGGCGCGCACAGGCGCGCTGCGCGCAGCCTCTTTGCCGCTGCTCCATCCTGTGCTGCTGGCGACGGGCGTCAGCATCATAGACATACAGGATAAGAACGGGCTGACCATCTTCTCGGCCAACGGGGCGACGATTCGCCACGCCAACTTCAACGTGAAGCGGGCCAATAACCTTCTCATTCGCAACCTGAAGTTCGACGAGCTGTGGGAGTGGGACGAGTCCTCCAAAGGCAAATACGACAAGCAGGGCTGGGACTTCATCACGGTTGACATGACCAGCGACAACGTCTGGATTGACCACTGCACCTTCACCAAGGCTTACGACGGCGTGGTGGACATCAAGGGCGGGACGAAGAACGTGACTATCTCGTGGTCTTCGTTCCTCGCCGACGACGGCGGCCCCGGAAGCTTCGTCCGTCGCCAGATCGAGGCGCTCGAAGCCAACCGCTCGGCCTATGTGATGTATAACTTCCTGCGCGGCGCGGGCTTCAGCACGGAGGACATCATCGCCATCAGCCGTTCGCAGAAGAAGGGTCATCTGGTCGGCGCTAACGAGTTCGACACGGCGAACGCGAACCACCGCGTCACGCTCCACCACAACTACTACCTTAACATGCAGGATCGTCTGCCGCGTCTGCGTGGCGGCAACGCGCACGCCTTCAACATCTACGTGAACAACGTGGACGCTCTGGCGGCCAAAGACCTGCGCAACGCCCGTGTCGCCGCGATGAGCTCGACGAATGCAGCCAAGCTCACGGGCAGCAGCGCCACCTATTCGTTCGACGTGACGCTCAACGGCTCGATCTCGACCGAGAGCGGTGCAGTGCTCCTGGAGAAGTCGCAGTTCGTGGACGTGCTCTCCCCGTTGCGCAATAATCAGGTGAGCGCCTCGCAGCCGGAGTACACGGGCAAGATTCTCGCGCTCGACACGCTCTACAGTCTGCGCGGCGTCGTCTTTCGCGGCGACAGCACCACACCCGGCAGTCCGCTTGCGCCAGTGCCCGCACCGGAGTTGGCCTTCTCCTGGAATGGCTTCGCGGTGCTGCCGTACTCATACACGACCCACGACCCGAGCCAGCTCCCGTCGCTCCTGACTGGGACGGAGGGCGCGGGCGCAGGCACCCTGATCTGGACTAAGGAGAACTGGTTGAAGACCACGTACTGAGGCGGTGAGGCCGGGCGGGCGCAGGCTCGACCCGCCCGGCCCCCAGCCTCAGGACAAAATCCCGCTCAGGGGTGATCCTCAAATTTGGTGCTGCAAACCATTCTCAGTACGAATGCTTCTCAGTTCATGAGCTTGCTCTTTATCGTCAACTTGGATAATTTCGACGTTGTGTGCGCGCCCGGTTAATTCGAGCGTTAGGCGTCAAAATGAAGATGCTATTTATGTATGGGATGAGAAAAGATGAGTTATGCCTTTTGCCTCATGACCCGTCCTGGGGTGATGACTTCCTCTCCGAGAAGGCGCGGATAGCTCACGCCTTAGGCGACCACTCCACCCGGATCGAGCACGTCGGGAGCACCGCGATACCGGCAGTCCATGCCAAGCCTATCCTAGACATCGCAATCCTCTGCGGGGAGAAGGGGCTTGAGTCGGTGGCCCGTACCTTGCGCCTACTAGGTTACGACTACCGGGGGCAGTTTGATAGTGAGGTCGGCCATTATTACGCCGTCCTAGACAGAGGCGACATCCGCCTTTGCCAGGCTCACATATTTACTGAAGCCACAGCCGATTGGTATTCCAAGCTGAGGTTCCGCGATGTGCTCAGGCAGAACCTCGGGCTGGCGCGTGAGTACGACGATTACAAGCTGGGATTGGCGAAAGTGGCTGCCAACAAGACGGAATACGCAGAAATTAAGTCCCGTTGGGTAGACGCCTTCGTACTCAAGGTTATGAGCGCCCCATTGACGCCTGACAACTCATTGAGCTCGACGCCCCGACAGCATGGCTTTCATCGTGCTTTGATCCCTTCTCATGTTGGATGCCTGCGCTCGACGCCGGTTAATTCTGTCGTTAGGCGCTAGCATTAAGTTATAGACTGAAAGGAGAATTTTATGAGACTGCATCTTTTGCTTTGCACCATCCTTGCACTGTGCCCTGGCGGATTCGCCGTAGCGTCTCAGGTCTCTTCCTCTCGCACGATAATAGCTTGCCAATCTAAGGACGGATCAATCCTTAAACCTACGAATACCAGTTACAACGAGGCGATGGAATTTGCTCAGTTCCTTGAGGGTAGAGGCATCATCGTCAAAAGCGTTCAGAGCTCCAAGTTAAACGGCTTCTTTCAAGGTCTCGAAAAGGCGGGATTCTTTAAGACGGATAAGGGGATTGTAGAGGTCATCTTCTTTCCTGAACCGAGCGGGGCGGAAAAGGTTCGTGTTAGAGAGCGGCGGAGAGCAGGCCGGTATCTCTATTCCTTTGAGGGGCAGCCTCATCCGAATCCACCGGGGGATAGAATTGATGCAGGCCGGCCAATGTACTTTCTTATGCATCGAAATTGGTTCATGGTGACTGATAGTGAAGAACTTCATGAGGCGCTGAAACTTGCTCTGACAGAGGGTTGATATTTGGCAAGTCAGGCCGCGCTTAACAACTCATTGAACCGGAGCGCGAATTAGCTTGTCTTTCATCGTGGTCTTCTCCGACGACATTGAATGCTGTATGCTCGCGCCCGGTTAATTCGGGCAAGCCTAACACACGGAAATCTCGCTCGATGGCCTCGGAGCTTACCTGAACGAGTTCATCGGCCGCCCCTGAAGAAGGTTCCCGAGCGGAGGCTTACGGGAAGCACCTGTCCTCCGGATTCAGGCGCACGGTCGGCCTGCATTCGGGCAGGACTAACTCGGGCGCATACTTGATGATATTCATTTTGGCATCCCACCAGAGGTCTGTTTCACCTCTGAGCGTGAACGCAGGGTCTCTGCGGTCGATGGGTGAGCCGTGGGCATAAAGGTACTTGTGCAGCGAGAGAGGGTCAAAGGCCCTGCCCCACCAAGTATCCATCGTCAGGAAGCGGCCCGCAGACTGATCCATCTACCTCGCACGCAGGTAGATGTAGCCGATGTCTGGGTCGTACTGCTCGCCAGCGTAGAGGTAAAGGTTGGGCGTCGTCCCGGTTCTTTGAATCAGATTGCCGAAGACGTCGTAAGCCTCCGAGGTCAGGCGATCATTGGCGTCATAGCCGTAGCTCTCTGAAGAGAGACCCACGACGGTCAAATTACGGCTCAGGCGGTTTCCGACCGCGTCGAAGCTATAGCCGATGCTGCCCTGCGCGCCCGCGATGATCTCCCCAGTCAGGCGATTGAGACTGTCGTAGGTGTAGCTCGTCTCAAGCCCGTTGGGGTAGACGGTCTTCGCCAGGTTGCTTGCCCTGCGCCGCCTGCCCTGGTTCCGCTGCAACAATTAAGTTGCGAAAAAGAGATTATGAAAGTGGGCCTGGCAGGCAGGGCTCTGGAAGAGCCTTCCGACAAATCGGCGCGACGGTCATTGGAAAATCGACTTTTCATTTCCCCATGTTCAATACACTGATATCTATCTGGTAGATGTCGCCTAAACCGTTGCGCGGGCTTCTTAATCTGTCCGTCAGCTCTTGATAGGTGAGCCGTTTCTCCAACGGCTTATCCGCAAAGCCTCTCGTGCTTGTCCAGAAAAAGTATTTGCCGTCCGGCGAAATTGTCGGTGAATACTCATTGCCGCTTGAATTGATCTTGTCGCCAAGATTTACGGGCTTCGTCCACGCGCCGTTGCGGTTGTAGCTGAGATAAAGGTCAAAGCCCCCGCGCCCGTCCGCCCGCCCGCCCGCCATGAAAATCAGGAAGCTTTCATCCGGCGCAATGAGCGGCTCAAATTCATTAAATTGTGTATTGATCGCCTCGCCCAGATTCTCCGCCTCGATGTACTTGCCATCGACGAGACGCGAACGGTAGATGTCGGTTCGACCTTTACCACCTTCACGATCCGATCCGAAATAAATCGTGCCGTTGGCTGCAACTGTGGGATACCATTCACTACCGGAACTATTGATCGGCGCACCAACATTCTTCGGCTCGCTCCACCCGGCAGCAGTCTTCTCCATCACCCAAATATCCAGGTCTGGCGTCGATTTGCCCGCCACGGGTCTGTTTGAGATGAAGTAGAACCGCGAGCCGTCAGACGTGATGAACGGATCGGCATCTGAGTATTGGCCCGAAAAAGGAGCTATTTCCGGCCTGCTCCATCTCTCTCGCTCGAAGCGCGAGACGAGAATCGTCCATAGATTAAAATTGGGTGTGCTGCGCAGAAAGTAAAGCGTTTTGCCGTCGGGAGAGAAAGCCGGATGTGAATCGAAGTCCCCGGTTGAGACGATGCCTTCGGCGAAGATTGCCGGCTCGCTCAGAGGCTTGTCTGAAGCGTACGGATGATTCGCCCGATCAATGTGCTGCGCGCCTACTTTCTGACCGCCGACGCATGACAAGCAGAGCAGTAACGTGATGATGACTATTGAGTCTAAATGTTTACTCACTGAAAACCTCGCCATTCGCGCCACGGTTGAATGAGCTGTTAGGACTGGGCCATCATCGTCGGCATTCTCCTCGCGACAGGAATTTACGGAAGCCATGTTTTATGCTGAGCGGAGAGATAAGTCAACGCTTGTTGGGTACATGAAACCTTTTGTGCGAGCCAGGCACAAAACGAGTGGCCCCATTATTATCTCGAAAGTCGTCCACCATAAGGATGAAACAGACCATCGGCCACCCATCCGCGTCCGCCCTGAAGTCCACATGAAGAGGCTGTGCCTGTGAGCGTGGCCGGACGGTTCTGGCAAGCAGTGAGCTGAGCTTAGCTTGAAGGGCTCGCCGATAACGCGGCAACACGCCTCTAGTACCGGGCGGTAGACATACAACTCGTCAAACTCGGCGCGGCGATTGACAAAGTCGTGGACGCGCGTGGTTTCACTGCCGACCGATAAGTCAGGGGGAACCGCACCGGCCACGGCCAAATCGTAGGCTTGGGCAAATTGCGCCAGTCGCTCGCTTGCCACGGGGCCCGGAATAACGACGAAGCCCGAATCGAGCAGCTCCCGCAAAGCGTCCGCCGCCAGCTCGCAGCTCGACCAGATCTCCTTGAACCAATCGTTCATAGCAAGCGCTCTCTGGCCGCGCGCTAATTGGAAAGGACGGCGGCCCGGACAAGAGCATCAGCCCATTGCATGTGACGGATGAGTTCTCGTAAACGGTCAACGTCCATCATCTAGCCTCCTTAGAGAGGCAGCCGCCGATCTAGTTTTTTATGGCCGAGATGCAACAGGGCGAAGGGGTAAGTTTTCTGGCCTCCGACATCAGGTAACACATCGGAGGGTCATTAGGGTTGTAAGCCCCGGCCTTGATGTAAGTATATGCTTTGCATCTTGGCTTGACCTCACAGTCTGCCCGACACTGTTCCGGGGTCGTCCCGCGATAGTAAGTCATCATTTGACCATCACCCTGGTTGATGGACGCCTGTTGTATGGGCCCCCAAACACCATCCTCTGTCGGGGCTGGATCGGTGCTGCGAGGGGCAGGGATGCGTAAAGTTTCATGAGGATCGTAGGGGGCCGAAAGGATTGAGCCGTCAACGAGGCAGAAAGTGAACGTATCCTCAAAAGTGCGCTGGCAAGTGGGGCAGGTTTTCATCTCACTTCCTCTCATCCTTTGGCCGAATAGTATGTGAGAAATTGATGTGAAGATATGAGCGCGGGGCGTTGGGTGTCAATGAGATTATCTGTTTGTTATTGGTATCGCGGGTAGGCTTTGCCTAACGGGAGTATTTTAGAAGTTCCCGTTGGGCAGACATTTTTCCTGTTGGGCAAAGCCTCCCGTTAGGCAAAGCCCGGCCGCCCCGAGCTTGTCCTTCATCTTTGTGAAGCCGCCTCTAATCGAAGGGGTAAACTTTAGCCCAGACAAGCTTCATCCCCTCATGGGTTCTCACCAACGTCAAGTCGAAGAGCTGCGGCGACGTGCGCAGACGGAAAAGGCGCGTGCCCTCAGCGAAGCCCGGCCAATCCCCTGTCTGGATGTAGACCGGCTCCTCCGGTTCCTTCACAGCCCAGGCGCGCACGTTCTCTCTGTACCGCTCAGTCTGTTCCGGCGGACTCTCGGCGAAACGTTCGCGCATCAGCGCCGCAGCACGTTCCAGTGTGGCGAGCACGCCCCGAAACTCTTCGAGCGACTCGATCTTATACTTCTTGTCGGGCGACTTCTCGACCAGGAAAGGGTTCGCGTTGAGCAGCGCGAGAGCCTCCGGAGGACATAGTTCAGAGTTTGTCGGCTCGTGAGTGAATATCTCCTCCCCGGTGGCTAGATAGTACAGCACCATGAAGTAATTCAAGTTCGTCTGCGCGGCATAGAAGCGCTCCCATTCACGCGGGTCAGCCTCCGCCTTGAGACCCGCTCGATAGAACAGAGACGACCCGAAGTCACTAAGCGAAATCTGCTCAGCCCCCATTCTGCGTCTGATGGAATCGTCCACGTACAGGTCTTTCAAAGCGGCGATGTCTCTCGTCTTCTGAATACGGCTAAGGAATGCTGCCGCCACTTCGCGAGCCTCGCGCGCCTCCTGCTCCGTGGGCTGTTCCGCTATGATCTGTGTGGCGCTGCTCTCGCATATGTGAGCGTAGTTAGCGAGTAAGAGGAGGCTTAGAAAGCATAGAGCAATTCTCATCGTCAAGACTCCTTATCGAGACTTAATTCGGATTTGCCCGTCCGTTGATGCAACCTCAAGGCCACACTAAATAAGATCATTTTTCCAGGTCTGCTAAGCGGCAAATGAATCCCCATCCGCCGCCGAGTTCGCTGACCGCCAGCACCAGCTCATTGCTGCCCTTCCTCAATGGGAGATAGACGGCGTCGTTTTCCGGGTTAACGATGCCAAGAAATCCTGGGTCGCGGAAATTCTGGGCGCTTCGGCCACGGAAGAGAATCTTGCCATTCAAGAACACGCTGACCTCGTCGCTATAGCCTATGTAGAGCTTTTTCACCTGGTCGCGGTCGGAATCAATTCTGGTTCGCGCATAGACGACCTTCATCCCGGGCTGTGGTTCCAGGCGCTTCGAAAAATCGTTCGCAAACGTGACTCTCGGGTGCGGGGCCTCGCGATAACGATAGATGACGACAAAGCCCGGCGGCTCCGCCTCCACATCCTGCCAACGTATGCTGGCGCTCTCGGAGGCTTGGAGCGCAACTTCCGGATTGCGTGCGAGCGCATCATAAGAAGGCGAAAGGCTCCACTTGGTCAAAGTTCCCTGCGGAACGGGCGGCAAGTGCCGCTCCCAGGGCGCGGCGGGCGTTGTTCGTATTTCGAAGTTCGAGAAATAGGTCGCACCTGTCAGGACATAGAGGGCCACCATCGCGCATCTCAAAGTCTTTCAAAATTGCCGCTCCGCCATTAAGCAAGAGGCACTTGCGACCTTGATATTCATCCGCCTTAGCCTGTCCTTGCAACTCCCAGCGCGAGGAGTCTGCCGGAATGGAGAGCGTCTGCGGCGTCTGCGAGCGGGAGGCCCACTCCGACAGAAGCTTGGGCGCTGAAGCCTCTGCCTTTGGCCCAACAGAAAAAATGAGACCTATCTGCGCCACACCAAACCATAGTGCGAGCGGAACGCAACCCAAAATGCTAAACACCTGCCTGCGCGTCACCATTTCATAACAGCGTCCTTCCGTTGAGAATCAAGGGAGTGCGAGATTACCACAGCGAACACCTGCTGATTCCGTTCTCCGATTTGAAACCAATCTGAATCTATATTGACCGATTCGAACATTCATCGTATCATGCCCGCCATTATGGATACGCCAAACGATCTCATCACAGCGACAGAAGCCAGGAAGATTCTAGGGGTCAGCCGCTTAAAACTGGCCCAGCTCCTTAAAGAAGGTACGCTCAGACACTTCCCTGACAAATTAGATAAAAGAGCCAAGTTGGTAAGCCGGGCCGAGGTGCTGGCTCTTATTCCTAGAAAGGCCGAAGCGGCATGAAGACCATCGCCATTGCTAATCAAAAAGGTGGTGTCGGCAAGACAACGACGGCCGTCAACCTCGGGGCGGGTCTGGCCATCGAGGGCTACAAAGTCCTGATGGTCGATCTGGATTCCCAGTGTAACCTGACGCGCACATTCCTAGCGCCGGAGATGATCCAGAACACGCTCGCCAATGTCCTGATAGACAATAAGGGCGAGCAACTGCCCTTCAGCGCGGCGATCTACGAGACTCATATCGAAAACCTTGATCTGGCAGCAGCCCACATCAGGCTCGCGCGCCTGGAGAAAAGCGGCCAGTTTGACGATCTTTTCCGGCTCAAGGACGCTTTGGCTTCCCTGCCGGCCGAGTATGACTTCGTGATGATTGACTGCCCCCCGAGCCTGGGGATAGTAGTCACGCAGGCCCTCCTGGCCTCAGATCACGTGCTCATTCCTGTGGCGGCTGAATATTACGCCTTTGAAGGGACACAGGACTTGGAGGAAACCGTCAGGAGCGTGCGCCGCTCAAACCCTGCCCTGGATATTCTGGGCTACATCGTCACGCGCTTCGACGCCCGAACGACGGCTTCCGCTGATTCTTTCAAGCAGGCCCAGACCATGTTCGGCGATAAATTGTTCGAAACCCTGATCCGTAGCAATACGCACCTGATCGCCGCCCCCGCATACAGACAGTCCATCTTCGAATACAACCAGGCTTCTCGCGGCAGCGAGGACTATCTGAACCTGACCCGCGAGTTCCTTTCCCGCTTGGAGATGACATCGAAGGTGCGACTTCTCAAGGAAAAACGTAAATGACCAAGTCAGACAAGAAGCCTAAGCTTCAGATACCGACGCGCATGGCCAAGCCCAAAGGAGATATGTTTGCTAACCTGCGCACACGCGAACAGGTTGAGACAGTTCACTTTGAAGAGCTTGTGGCACCAGCCAAAGAGCCGGCGACCCCATCCCAACCCATCCCAACCCATCCCAACCCGACCCAACCCATCCCAACCCAAGCAATCGCACCGGCCAGGGATTTCAATAAGCGGGCGAACAGCCTCGACCGGGAGGCTTTAGTCGAGGGGCTCTTCCCCGGCACTAGCCAGAAACTTTATAACGCCCTGTACCAGCGCACGCGAGGCGCAATCGTGCCCGTCAGAACAGTCAAGGCGACTAAGCGCGAGCTGATGCTCTGGTCTGATATAAGGAGCAAGAACACCATAGCCGTGAACCTCAAAATCCTGACCTCAATCGGATGGATCAAATCGTCGGCTGAGCCCGGCGACCACGAGGGAGCCATTTATGAAGTCTTTATCTACGAGGAACTGCCAGGCACACCCGACCCATCCCAACCCATCCCAACCCATCCCAACCCAACCCAGAAATTGGGAGGGGACCCAACCCAATTTCTGGGTTGGGTTGGGATGGGTAATCCTATAGAAAACAAAGATACTTACGAGAATCCTAAGACTTTCTTTAAGACTAATACTGAGAAAAGCTTTGATGATGATGACGCTGCGCTGGCCGGACTGGTCGCCAAGTTGAAAGAGGCTGCAAAGGAAATTAGTGGAAAGGAGCTATCTCCGGCTGAAAAGGATCGTTGGACGGAGTTAGCCGACGTGCTGATTGCCGAGTTGAAAATCGCAGCCGCGCGCACGACCGTCTCCAATGTGCCAGCCTTCCTCGCCGAGCACTTGCGCAGAAGGCTCTGGAAAATTGATCAGAGACAGGCACAGGCCGAAGGCAGGGAACTGCCCGATCAAGCCTCCTCTCTCTCACACCTGGATGCCAAAGAGTGTCCGGACTGTGGCGGCTCAAACTGGCATTATCCTGAAGGAGTTGAGAAGGGCGTCCGCCGGTGCACACATCAGAAGCTCAAGAGCGAGAACGCTTAGTTTCACACTCTAGAGCGAAACCTCATCCAAAATGGGGGCAGAGCGCAGCAGAGGCGATCAGTGAGCGACGTTTCACGATCCCTAATATTTCATATTCCATAAGTTAAATCTCTTCGATTCAGAGAGCGGGATACACAAACTCTCAAGTTGTGGATACTCATGCCATATTGGATTTATGGATCAGGTCGCATCAGAAACAGCCCTTATAGCTGCCCAGGCGAAACTCTGTGATGGGAGTCCAATTTGATTGACAAGCGGCGGCCTCTCAGTATATAAGCCGTTTGTCTTCGCGCATTCACGTTTACTGACAAACGGCGGCCTACAGGAAGTGACGCCTCACTTTCCTGTGTAACTAACTTCATCGCTCTCGACGCGCCGAAGCCGCGTCGAACTTGAACGGCGTGGGAGCCTTGCAGCGCTGCTCCGGGCCGATGCACAACTGTCCTCGGAACTCGCGCGCCCCGTTCTTACTGCACGCCAGACGCATCACTGTCCTCGCTGGTATTTCTCAGATAAACCATGACGAGCGAGGGTTATCTGCAATCTGCTCACACGCGCCTGGACATCAACCCATCACCCAAGTCAGGGCGTGAAATTGAGAGCTTAGCGTTCTCAGAAGGGGCTTGTTCGGATCATGTTGCCTCCCGCATGTTCCCGGCCAGGTTTGCGCGCCCAGGATGAAGCGGCGAGCGATTCCTTGAGCGAGTCCGGCGTGGTCTGTGCCGTGCTGGTCTGCGATGCGGCGCTCAAGCAGTATGAGGCCATCAACAACGCTGTCAGCAATTGTGGCGCAAGACCCCTCTGGCTCAAAGATCATGCCTCGGTAGAGAAGGCTGAGCGCTCCTCCAACTGCTCGGTCGCCTTGATTGCCGCCGAAGATGGGCCCTACCCGGAAGAACCCGTGCTCGGACTTGTGCGCCGGTTGAAGCAGAAGGGATTCACAGTGATCTGCTACCGGCAACAGGCCGGAGCTTTGCCGCTCGGCAGGCGATGCTCAGTCTTGCTGGCCGGAGCCCTGGCCTTGCTCGATAGCGCCGGGCCGGAGTTCGAGTCTGAACTCACACATATGCTGGCGTCCTGCCTGCGCGTGGAAGCTGGCCGGCTCGACGAGGAAGAAGGACTCAAGCGAGCGATGCGAGGGCTCGACATTGTCGGAGAGAGCCCGGCGATGCTCAACATCTTCCGCCGGGTCTTGCGCGTCAGTGCGCTGAGCGATCTTCCGGTCTTGATTACTGGAGAGACCGGAACGGGCAAAGACCTGCTCGTCCAAGCCATCTCTCAATTAGATCGGAAGCGTTGCCGGGGCCCCCTTGTGGCCCTCAACTGTAGCTCGGTCAGTCCGGGCCTCGCCGAGAGCGAGCTGTTCGGGCATCGGCGGGGAGCATTTACCGGGGCCGAGAGGGAACGCAAGGGGCTCTTCCGCGCAGCAGAGGGCGGCATCCTTTTCCTGGACGAGGTGGGCGAACTGGATCAGGCTTTGCAAGCCAAGCTCTTACGCGTCCTGCAAGCCGGTCGCATCCTCGGCGTGGGCGAGGATCAGGAAGTGCAGGTCAGCGTGCGCGTCGTGGCCGCGACCAATCGTAATCTGGAGGCGCTGGTCGAGGCGGGCAAATTCCGGTCGGATCTATTTCACCGGCTCAACATCCTGTCAGTGCACATCCCTCCGCTGAGGCAGAGGCCGGCAGACCTGCGGCCCCTCGTCGAGCACTTCGTCAAGAAGCATCGCTCCCTGTGCGTCATCCAGAATGTCTGCGTCGGCGCGGAGTTCGTCGAGGCGCTCGCACAGCTTGAGTTTCCCGGCAACGTCCGGCAGTTGGAAAACTTGGTGCGCCGCGCGCTGGTCTTCAAGAACGACGACGGGCCTCTTGGTTTGAGCGATCTTCCGGCCGAGGTCTGGCAGGAATTGTCTGACCAGGCGAATGCAGCCGACAGAGCGCAGCCTTCGTCCCCGGCAGGGCCGTCCGGTATTGATTCCTATCTGCTGAGCCTGTTTAGTCAGAAGGGATGGAACCTCTCCGATTCCATCGAGCACTGTGAAAAATTGATGCTCGAATCCGCGCTCCGGCACACGCGCGGAAATCAAACGCAGACGGCCAGGCTCCTCGGCATCACCCCGCGCAGCGTCTACAACAAGCTACGCAAGCATCAGCTTCACTGAGCTTCACACGCCGCCTCCATTGCGGCTCATCAAGCCGGAAAGCTTTTTCCGGCAACACGGGTCGTGTGCCGGAAAGGGCTTTCCATTTAGGGGAGCGTGCGCGCCGCAAGCCTTGCTCTCATCTCTGGCCGAGGGGGCCGAAATACTTAGGCTTCGCTTCGGCTCGCCGCAATCCTACTGCCCCGGCACAGACCTTGCTCCATCCGGCTCGCCGGAGAGCAGGCGAGAGCGTGAAGAGGAAACGAGAAGGCTTGTGGACTTAAGAGACCAATACGTGCGATTTAAAATCTCCGATGTCTATATGCCCGATCCGCTCGTCCTGCTCTATCAGCTCCACGGCAGCGACCAACTCCAGGGCCGTGTCATAGACATGTCCGACAGCGGGACGCAGAAAGATGCATTTGCCGTCATCGAAGTAGATGGAATAGACCAACTCATTGTCGTGCCGGTGAAGAATATAGAGGGCGTAGCGTAAGGCTTGCGCCTTCTACCGGAGGGGCGCGCGCCTCGCTCGGAGCAGGGGCAGGCCCGTCCCCGGCCTCCATTTCCGAACTCGCTTCAGCCCGTACTCCCATGCTCGAAGTCGTCTCCCAACATGTCGCGCTCACCGGTCAGGTGATAGAGGATGTGACCTACGAAGAGCTGGGCCCACAGCAGTACCGAGTCAGTATTCGGGGCGTGAACAAAACGGCGCATTACAAGCGGGGCGGGTTCTTCGCTTTCAGCGATCTTGCTCCCGGAGACTACACGCTGCTCATCACCGGCGAGCGATTCCAAACAGAGCAGTACGCGCTCACCCTGCCCTTGAATCCGACCTTTCTCAGGCAGCCGGGCGACAACGACGCTGTCGTCAAGGTCAAAACGATCAATGCAGGCAACAACCATGTGAGCTTCGATCCTGTCATCCTGCCGAAAGAGATACGGGCGGGCGCGCTTGTGATCGGGCAACAGTTCAGCGCCACGCTGGCTGCCACGTTAAGCGCGGGCGAGGTGACAAGCGCCCGCCTCAGCACCGTCGACGCATTGGCGCAGGGTGATTTCCTGCGCTTCGTGCGCGATAGCTCAATTCGTCTGAGGTTCGATCCCTACTATTTACTTCCGGCGGGCTTCACGCGCATCGTCGGGCAAGTGACGCTGGGCGGCGCTCCGGAAATCGCGCTCGCCGGCGCAGAGGTACGTCTGAGCAGGGTGAACGATACGCCCGTCGCCACGCTCCAACTCGGAGACGCAGAGTTTGCGACCGTCCGCCTGGACGGGGCGGACATGGTGCTCGGGGCAGTCAAGGACACGCGCACGCTGACGAACGCTCGCGGAGATTACAACCTCTATTTCAGCGACCGGATCAACTTTCAGAGCGTCACGCTCGAAGTGACGCTCGCCGCTTATCAGGCGGCCCTCGGCACGCGGCCCGTCAGCACGGGCCGGCGAAACAGGATAGATGTCGCGCTCGCCAGAGCATGAAGGCCACACTATTGAGGAGGTAGTTAGATGCCAAAAGAAACGACACAGGTCATGAACGTCTGGAACCAGCCGATCTACTTGAACCTGCCCGGCGGAAGGTCTTTAAAGATCGGCAGCAGGGAGACGGCGCAGGTCGAAGAGAGCGATCTGAACAGTCCTGCGATGATCTTCCACAGGAGTCGCGGCAACATCCTCGTCCTGGAGGCGCAGGCGCGAGACGTGCAGCCGGAGGCCACAGCCGAACCGGCGCAGCCAGAGGCCGCACCCGAAGCGGCGCAGCCCGAGCCTGAGCCGCAGCCACAGCCGCCACAACCGCCACCACTGCCGCCGCCTCAGTCGCAGCCTCCGCCGCAGGCTGCCGCGTCCACTCAGCCGCCCGAAACGGCCAAGCCCGCCGAAGAGCGCCCGCACAGAGAGCGTGAACACAAGAGCGGAAAGAAAGGAGAACAATAATGCCGGAATATCTATCCCCTGCCGTTTACGTCGAAGAGGTCTCGGGTGGAATCAAACCGATTGAGGGTGTCGGTACGTCCACGGGAGCCTTCATCGGCATCGCCGAAAAAGGGCCCATCGCTGGCGTGAAGTATGAGGAGGGGCCGGGCCGTCCCGTTCTGGTCACGAACTTCTCGGAGTTCCAACGCACCTTCGGCGGCTTCGTCAAAGGCGAGTACCTGGCCTATGCCGTCCAGCAGTTCTTCGGCGAAGGCGGCACGCGCTGCTACGTGGCCCGGACTGTGCACTTCGATACGGACAACAATCCGACGGCCCTGCGCGCCAGCGTCGAGCTGGCCGCGACAGAGGATTTATCTCCGCCCGCGACGCCGATCTTGAACGTCCGCGCGATTAACGAAGGCGAGTGGGGAAACAACCTGCGAGTCGGCGTCTCGGTCTCGGGCCGGATCACGACGCGGCTCGACGGGAATGTCACGGTCGGCGCGACGACGGCGCGGCTCGAAGACGTTTCCCTGGTTCAGCCCGGAATGACTTTGTCCATCTTCGGAGACACTGACACAGCCAGTGTGCAGGTCACGAAAGTAGACGCGGCGACCAGGCAGATCACTTTCGTCACCCTCACACCGGCCACGCTTCCGGCACTCGACGATGACGCGACGGTCATCGCCATGCTTCCCGGCAGAGCTTCGACTGTGCTCAACGGTGCGGCAGCCGACGGCGCGTCCTCGGCCATGCTGCAAAGCGTCGAGGGCATCAGCATCGGCTCCATTCTGCTCATCGGCTCGGACATCCCCGATACGGCAGCTTCTCCTCCGGCTTCTCCTCCGACCGAAGGCGACTTAGACAGGGTCGTCGTCACGCGCGTGCTCGGCAAAGAGGTTTTCTTCACGCCTCCGCTCGGCAGAGATCATGCGGACAGGACAAGAGTGACGACCGAAGATTTCACCCTGACGGTCTACGATGGCGACGAGGTGGTCGAGACCTTCACGGGCCTCTCGATGGAAGACACAAACGAGCTGGACTACGTGACGAATCGCATCAACCTGAGCGCCGGCAAGTCCAAGTACATCAGGGTGCAGGAGCTTGCTCCGCTGGCCGCCAACACCCCGCCCGCCCGCACCTCCACGCCCGTCGCCCTCAGTGGCGGCAGTAACGGAGATCCCGAAGAGCAGACCGATTACATCGGCAGCCCACTCGACCAGACAGGCTTCTACGCCTTCGACACGGTGGACGACATCAACATCGTGGCGGCTCCGGGCATCACTTACCGGCCGGTCATCTTGCAGGGCATGACCTACTGCGAGAATCGCAAGGACTGTTTCTTCGTCGGCGATGTCCCGCTCGAACAACAGACGGCGACGGAAGTCCTGGACTTCAAGAACGGGAGCGGCGCGTTCGCGGGCGAGCAGGCGCTCAGCTCGAAATACGGCGCGCTCTACTGGCCCTGGATACGGGTGCTCGACCCGCTCACGGCGCGTCCGATTTCGATGCCTCCGTCGGGCGCGGTCATCGGCTCTTACTCGGCCACGGATGTCCGGCGCGGCGTGCACAAGGCTCCCGCAGGCATTGACGACGGCTTCCTGAACACGGCCGTCGGCATCGAGAAGGTCGTCACGATGGGCGAGCACGACCTGCTCAACCCGCAGGGCGTCAACGTCATTCGCTCGCTGGCCAACGCCGGCATAGTCATCTGGGGCGCGCGCACGACTTCCTCCGATCCCGAGTGGAAGTACGTCAACGTCCGTCGGCTCTTCCTCTTCCTCGAAGAGTCCATCTACAAGGGGACGCAGTGGGTCGTCTTCGAGCCCAACGATCAAGTCCTCTGGAAGCGCATCACGAGCAACATTAGCGCCTTTCTGCGCGTCCAGTGGCTCGAAGGCAAGCTCGTCGGCGACAAACCCGAGAAGGCTTTCTTCGTCAAGTGCGACGAGGAGACCAATCCGCCCGAATCGGTTGACCTGGGCCGGGTCATCACGGTCATCGGCGTCGCGCCCTCGAAGCCGGCCGAGTTTGTCATCTTCAGGATTATGCAGGCGCGTCCCGGCGCGAAGTGAGGAGCGCGTGCGAACCCTTATGCGCCCGCCGACAACATCCATGAGCAACTAGGAGGAGAAAGCCCATGCCAAGAGATGCTAACGATCCATTTGCTTCATTCAACTTCACCCTGGAATTTGACAACGTCGTCATCGCCGGTTTCTCCGAATGCACGGGCCTCAATTCGGAGCAGAACGTGATCGAGTATCGTGAAGGCAACGAGTCGATCACGCCGCGTAAGCTGCCCGGCTTGACGAAATTCGGCAACATCACCTTGAAGCGCGGCGTCGTCCTGGACTTCAACGAGTTCTTCACCTGGCGCAAGACCGTCATGGACGGCGACATCACGCGCAAGACCGTCGCCATCGCGCTCCATAACGAGAAGCACGACGAAGTGACGCGCTGGACGCTGCACCGCGCCTGGCCCAGTAAGTACACCGGCCCGGACTTGAAGGCCAGCGCCAACGAGGTCGCCGTCGAGTCCATCGAGATCGCGCATGAAGGATTGGAGAAAGCCTAATGCTGCAAACGGAATTCGAGTTCACGCTGCCGAAGGGCTACATAGACAAGGACGGCAACCTGCACCGTGAAGGCGTGATGCGCCTCGCCAACGCCAAGGACGAGATCGCCCCGCTGCAAGACCCGCGCGTGCAGCGCAATCCCGGCTTTCTGGTCGTCATCCTGCTCTCGCGCGTCGTCACCAAGCTCGGCGAGGTGAGGGACATCAACCCGACCATCATCGAGGGACTCTTCTCATCCGATCTGGCCTACTTGCAAGACCTCTACCGGCGCATCAACACGAACGGCCACTCCAAAGTCAGCGTCATGTGCCCGGAGTGCGAGACAGAGTTTGAAGTCGAAGAGGCTTTGCTCAACGGAGGGCAGCCCCCGGAGGGATAGTCCGCTACCCCCTGGACAAGTTGGCCCAGGAGGTAGCCTACATCGCTTATCACTTTCACTGGACGAAAGATGAGATCGAGGGACTATCGCACCTTGAGCGTCATCGCTGGGTCAAGGAGATTTCCGCTATCAACCAGGAGATCAACGACTCGGCCGAGAGCGGTTCCGAAGCGTTATGAGCAGTTTCAGCACACCGGGCGTCTATCTCAGGGAGGTCGAAGCGACGCCGCCGCCGCTCCTGCGCTTGAGCGTCACGGGTTGCGTTGGCCAGGCGGAGCGCGGCCCTCTCAATTACCCGCAGCAGATCAATAGCTGGGGGCAGTTCAACGACATCTTCGGCGGCTTCGTCGGCTACTCATACCTGGCCTACAGCGTGTTCGGTTTTTTTCTCAACGGAGGGGAACGCTGCTACGTCGTGCGTGTGGCCCACGAGACGGCGCGCTCGGCACACGCTTCCGTGAAGAGCGTTCAATCGCAGACGCTCTTCAAGGTCGAAGCCATCAACCAGGGGCGCTGGGGAAACGACCTGACCGTCACGGTCGAAGATCAGTCGAGCGGCGATCTGGTCTTGACGGAATTGGACTTGGCGCTCGGGAGGGACGCCGACCGCGCGACCTTCCGCTCGGTCTCGGGGCTTGCGGGCGCAGACCTCGTCGGCGAGGAGAAAGCCGATACGATCATGATCGTCCACGCCCGCGAGCCCGTCCGCGAGCGGCTCAGGATCAAGTCCATCGACTACACGACCAGAGAGGTGACGTTTGAGAGACAGCTTCCGAGCCCGTATGAGTTTCCCGCCGGGAGCAGCATCCTGGGCAAAGGCTTCAAGCTGATCTTTCGTTACCAGCCGGGCGGCAGGGTCGTCCGCGAAGAGGTCTTTGACAATCTCTCGCCGGCGGAAGAGAGCGAGCGGTACTTCGCCCGCGTCATCAACGGAGAGCCTTTCGAGGCGGACTACCTGAAGCGCATCAGGAAGGGGAACTCTATTCTGGCGCGCATCACAGACCTCTGCCGCACGCTCAGTTGCCCGCGCCCGCAGGCGAGCCCGGCGCAGAATCTCGCGGAGGGCGACGACGACCCGGCAAAGGTCACGCTCTCTTATTACACAGGCTACGAGAACGGGGCTTACTTTCGTCCACCCGCCCCGGCGGGCGACCCCCTCGCGCAGCGAGACCTCAACGCCTCGCTCTTCGGGATGGCGACCTTCGAGGCGGTCAACGAAATCGGGCTCGTGAACGTTCCAGACCTCATCCTCCCAGACCTCTATCGAGTGCTTCAGCCGACGCAGATTCCGCAAGAGGGGATCATCTTCGCCAGGACTGCGGAGGGCGCGCTCGGCTCTGATCAACTCGAAGGCTTCCGCACGGGACAGCGCGCCGTGCTCGAACACTGCGAAAAGATGGGCGACCGTTTCGCCATCCTGGACTCTCCGCGCGGGGCGCAGGCGGGGCGGGGCGCGAACAAGATCGAAGAGTGGGCAGTCAATTATCACCTCTTGTCCTGCGCGAAATACGGGGCGCTCTATTACCCCTGGGTCAGGGAGAAGACGACGGATTTCGGCGGGCGCGACCTGTTTATTCCTCCCGGCGGGCACGTGGCGGGTGTGTTCGCTCGCGTCGAGAACGGGGAAGGCGTGGGCCGCGCGCCCGCCAACGAAATCCTGCGCGGCGTCGTCGAGTTCGAGTTTTGTGTGACGGACGGCGAGCAGGCGCTCTTGAATCCGCTGGGCATCAACTGCCTGCGCAGTTTTCCCGGCAGGGGCTTGAGGGTGTGGGGCGCGCGCACACTCTCGCTCTCGCCACTCTGGACATACGTCAACGTGCGCCGCCTCTGCCTGGCGATCATCAAGCAGATCGTCTTGAACTTGCAGTGGAGCCTCTTTGAGCCGAACGACAAGCGGCTGTGGGACGCCATCGTCGCCACGCTCTCCCTCTTCATGAGCGACCTCTTTCAAAGCGGCGCGCTCGCCGGAGCGACGCCTGAGGAAGCCTTCTTCGTCAAATGCGACGAGGAGACCAACCCGCCCGAAGTCCGAGACCTCGGCCAGGTCGTCACGCAGGTCGGCTTTGCCCCGGCGCGTCCGGCAGAGTTCGTGCTCGTCACCATCACGCGCACGGCCGAGTCCGTCTCCGTCCGCGAAGGAAGGTAAGAGGGGGAGAGGCGATGGCTAGAAGAAAAGATGACCCGTTTGGCAACTATCGCTTCAGGTTGGAGATCAGCAATATCGGCGTCGCCGGTTTCGCCGAATGCAGCGGGCTCAACATGGAGACGAAGGTCTTCGAGTACAAGGAGGGCGGCAATAACTCTACGACCTTGAAGTTTCCCGAAAGCACTACGTTCGCAAACGTCACGCTCAAGCGCGGCGTGACCACTTCGACCGAGCTGATGGACTGGCAGTTTGATGTCGCCAACGGAGCCTTCAGCGTGAACAAGCGGAGCAATAAAAATAATATCGCCATCATCCTGATGAACGAGAAGGGCGATGACGTGAGACGCTGGAATCTGATCCGCGCCTTCCCCGTCAAGTGGGTCGGCCCGGACTTGAAAGCGAACCCCGGCGAGACGGCCATCGAGACGCTGGAACTCGCGCACGAAGGGATTCAAAAAGGCTGAAGAGAGATGAGTGCTTCGACCGTCATCGGCGATGTCACGCAGACCCTTGAGGAACTGCTCAAGACGGAGCAGCTCCCGGCCGAAGCCTTCAGCGTCTCGGTCGAGTCTCCGGCCGACGTGACCATCCAGCCTTCGATGAAGCCGAAGATCAATCTCTTTCTTTTTCGCGTCCAGGAGAACCCGTTCTCCAAGACAGAGGATTGGAGGAGCGTCGGCCAGGGCGCTTTGCGCTACCCGCCGCTCTCCTTGCAGCTCTTTTACATGATGACGCCCTTTGCCGAAGACCAGCTCGACGAGCAGCGCGTCTTCGGCGAAGCGATGCGCGTCTTCTATGAAAACTCGATCATCCCCGTGCAGGCGCTTCAAGGCGGACTTCAGAACACGACCGTCGAGCTGAAGCTCATCCTGTGCCCGTTCACGATGGAGCAATTAACACAAATCTGGGGGGCGCTCGATAAGCCTTACAGGCTCTCGGTCTGTTACGAGGTGCGGATGGTCTCGATAGAGGCGCGCACCGAGCGCGAGGTCAAGCGCACTACCGAAGCGACCTTCCAGTTTACGTGAGGCTGAGCACTTCATCAGACACCTCTGACCCTATGTCTTTTTATCAGCACAGCCACGAGCATCTATTCGAGGAGCTGCACCGCTTAGACCTCCTGCTCAACCTACAGGTCGCGCGGCAAAGGCGCGATCCGGCCTTCGCCGGCTTCGACGAGTTTCGCGGCCTCTTCATCTCCGAAGAAGAGATTGACCGCCTCAGGGAAGAACCGCGCCGCACGGACACGAGCGTAGCTCAGGCGGAAGCCGAGACAGAGACGCTCCTCTTGGCCCTGCATGCTCTGGAAGCGCAGATAGCGGTCAAACGGGCAGCGGCCCTCTCACAAGGCGTGCCCCTTTTGCTCAACCGGCTGGCCGAGGCGTTTCATCTCTCGGCCTTCGATCTGGACGCCGTGCTGGTCTGCTTTGCGCCGGAGGTGGACATCAAGTACGAAAAGCTCTACGCCTACCTGCAAAACGATGTCACGCGCAAGGGGCCGAGCGTTGATTTGATGCTCAACCTCTTCTGCCGCTCCCTCGAAGAAAGACTCAAGGGCAGACAGCGACTCGCGCCCGCCGCCCCGCTCCTCGCCCATCAGCTCTTACTCTACGCAGACGAAGCGCGCGGCGAGCCGCAGCAGAGCGCCCTGCTCTCGCGCCTCTTGAAGTTGGACGACCGCGTCGGCGATTACCTGCTCGAAGTCGAAACGCTGGATCGTCAACTGGCCCCTTTCACAAAGCTGGTCAGCCCGCAGGCGACGCTCGAACAACTGCTCGTGCCCGCCGACACGAAAGAGATGCTGGCACGCTCTTTTCAATCGCATCCTGCGGCGCACGCCCGCCCGGCAGAGGGCCCGGCTTCCACCCTCTTTCTGTACGACGGGCCGGAAGGAAGCGGGAAAAAATTTGCGGCCGAGGCGCTGTGCCGCGCTTCCGGGCTGAAGCTGTTAGTGGCCGATGCGCCGCAGATGTTGGCCGAGGGCCCGCGCTTCGCATCCCTCATCCGGCGACTCCTGCGCGAAGCCGTCTTGACGGAGGCGGCCATCTATCTCGATCAAGCCGAAGCTCTGCTCGGAGAAGGCGAGAGAGAGGCGCGAGGCCGTGCAGCACTTGTCGCCGCGCTCGGAGAATTTGCGGGCATCCTCTTTATCGGCAGCCGTGAGTGCTGGGGCGCAGAGCATCTGCCGGGCGCAAGTCGTGTCTTCAAAATCTCGTTCGGCGTTCCGGGCTACGAGCTGCGCAGGGAGTTCTGGCAGAGATTGCTGGCCGAGGAGCAGGCTCCGGTCGCGCCCGACGTGGACACGAGCGCGCTGGCCGATAAATTCAGTTTCACGCCCGCCAAGATTCGCCTCGCCGTCGCGGAGGCGCGCTCTTTGGCCGTGATGCGCGGCGGAAGCCAATCCGGGATTACAGCCGACGACCTCTACCTGTCATGCCGCGCGGCTTCCAATCGCAAGCTCCTGACGCTCGGGAGAAAGATTGTGCCGCTCTACACCTGGCCGGACATCATTCTGCCCGAAGATCAGTTGCAGCTCTTGAAGGAAGTCTGCGCGCACGTCAAGCACCGCCAGCGCATCTTCGGCCAGTGGGGCTTTGATCGCAAGGTCTCTTTGGGCAAGGGGCTGGCGGTTCTCTTCGTGGGCCCATCGGGCACGGGCAAGACTATGGCGGCCGAGATCGTCGCGGGCTCTCTCGGCCTAGACCTCTACAAGATCGACCTCTCCTGCGTCGTCAGCAAATACATCGGCGAGACGGAGAAGAATCTCAACCGGATTTTCGAGGAGGCCGACCAGAGCAACGCCATCCTCTTCTTCGACGAGGCGGACGCCATCTTCGGCAAACGCTCTGAGATCAAAGACTCGCACGACCGCTACGCCAACATCGAGATCAACTACCTCTTGCAAAAGATGGAGGAGTACGAGGGGATGGTCATCCTGGCGAGCAACTTTCAGAAGAACATAGACGAAGCCTTCACGCGTCGCCTGCGCTTCGTCGTCGAGTTTCCGTTCCCCGACACCGAGCACCGCCAGCTCATCTGGCGCAACGTCTTCCCGAAAGAGATGCCCGTGAGCGCCGACCTGGATTTCGATTTCCTGGCCCACCGGCTGAAGCTCTCCGGCGGCAACATTCGCAACATCGCGCTCAACGCGGCTTTCCTGGCCGCCGAAAACTCCGGCCACGTTCAGATGGGTCACATCATCTCCGCGACCCGTCGTGAGCTACAGAAGATGGGCCGCCTCTTCGTCGAGGCCGATTTCGCCCAATACCTCGAACGTGCCGGACGAGAGGAGGCAGTCGCGCCATGAAAGAGTATGAACAGAGGGCTCCGGACTCTGCGGAGCAGGACACGCAGCAGGGCTTTGGGCCAATGAAGAGCCGCCGGAGCAGCAGCGGCGGCGGCGAGCATCTCTCGCACCCGGCCAACGCCGAGCCGCTCGCAGACCTCCTGGGCCAATTGCAGCATGATTACGGCAACGCCTACGTGCAGCGCGTCGTCTCCGGCTTGAGAGACGAGCGTGCGGACGATGGGCCCACGCGCGACGCTGCGCCGAAGCCTGAGAGCGTGCAACCACTCGACGCCGCGACGAGGGGCGAGATGGAGTCTGCCTTCGGCGAGAGCCTGGGCGACGTGCGCCTGCACACGGGCGAGCACAGCGAAGAGGCGGCACGCGGGCTCGGCGCGCGCGCCTTTACGCGCGGGCGCGACATCTACTTCGGCAAGGGAGAGGGCGACCTTTCAACGCGCGACGGAAGAGAAACGCTGGCACACGAACTGACACACGTCATGCAACAGCGCGAGGGGGCGGAAGCGGCGAACACTTCATCGCGTGAGGATTCGGAAAGGGAGGCGGAGGAGACGGCCAGGCTTGTGGCATCAGGCCATGCGGCTCAGGTAAAACATAGCGCCGACGCCTCGGCAGTCTATCGACAGAGCCCCTCGCCTTCAACACCTCAACCAGCCCCGGCTCAAACGCCCGGTCAGGCTCCGGCCCCTGCTTCCGCAGGATTCACGCTCAATCTGACCCCGGCACTTGAAAGCGCGATAGTAGACCTTTTAGTCGAACGCCGCTGGCTTACTCAGCGCATCACTCTGTATGTCTCTGTCGATGCGCTGCGCTGGGCCTGGATCGCGGAATTCCTGGCGGATCACTATCCGGCGGCGCTGCAAGAGCTGCTCGCTCAAAGGCCGAGGGGCATGAACCGCGAAGAATTCCTACGCACAGCCTGCCGTCAAATCTGGGATCAGATCGGGCCTTTAATCACGCAGCAGATAGAACGACGCATGCGACGGAGCAAAAGATTTCGGGAGCGGGTTGACAGGGAAAGGGACAGGGTGGGCCCACTCATACCGATGGTTCCCTGAAACGCCGGTTGACCTTTTCATCAGAGCTGGAACGGAGGTCGAAGATGACAGAGAGCAATGGTCACGGAAAGCCTGCGATGCAGGCGTCTGACTCGAAGATTCTGGAAAGTTTGCGCGACGAGGTGGGCGACGGCTTGATGTACGTGCACAGCCGCGCCAACGCCAACACGAGCAAGGTGCTCGAAGTGGCCGCTTTCAGCTACGCCGTCATCGAGCTGTTGATGGAGCGCGGCATCATTTCGGTCGAAGAGCTGGACGAGCGTAAGAAGGAGGTGGGCCAACGCCTCGTCGAGAAGTTCGCCGAGCGAGGGATGGGCGTGGCCCTCACAGACGACGCGCAGGACAAGTACAGCTACCAGAGCGAAGTCAAGATTGATTGCGAGAACCGCCTGCACCTGTGTCGCGGCGCGTGCTGCCGCCTGAAATTCGCGCTCGCCGTGCAGGATTTGGAAGAGGGTACGGTGAAATGGGATTTGGGCCGCCCCTACATGATTCGCCACGACGGGGACGGCTACTGTCATCACCTGGATCGTGAAGCGAAGTGCTGCCAAATCTACGAGCAGCGTCCGGTCGTGTGTCGCGCCTACGATTGCAGCAAGGACAAGCGTATCTGGGAGGATTTTGAAAACAGGGTCGTGAGCCCCGAGCTGAGTAAGCTGTTCTCGCCGCCGCAGGCGGACGCTCACAAAGCGCGGCTCGCGGACGCCGAAGCGGACGGCCCAGTCCTCTACCAACTGAGCAGAACCAGACCGAGCGCGCACGCCTGAGCCGAATCGCTGAACGGAGAGGGAAGATTGAATGCCGGAGCCAACGGCGGAACAGAATAGGAGCCAGGCGCAAACGCGCGTAGAGGAGCCCGCGCGGGCTACGCCCGAGTCTAAGTCGAGCGCACCGGGCGACGGTGGGCACGGCGGCGTCTACGCGCGTTTTCGTGAGATCGCGTCTGCGAGCGGCAGCGCAGAGCCGCCGCCCGGCAGCTTCTCCCCAATATTCAGAAAATCCGAATACGCGCATCCGGTCAACGATGCTCAGCGAGGGCGGCTCCTCGGCACTTTGCAGCAGCAATACGGCAACCGATACGTGCAGCGCGTCCTCTCTCCGCAGAGCCAGGAAGCTACTGGGCCGTCGCGCGACGCTCACCTACAGCGTTCAGCTTCGGTTGCGGAAACCGCTTCGCAGAATGAGCCGGTCACTCAGCTCGAACAGAGCACGGGGCGGCCTCTGGATGGGCCGACGCAAGAGTTCATGGGCTCGCACCTGGGCCATGATTTCAGCCCGGTGCGGGTGCATACGGACGACCACGCTCAGGTGGCTGCGCAAAGCATCGGCGCGGAAGCCTTCACGACTGGGAGGGACATCTATTTCAACCAGGGCGCGTACCAGCCTTCTTCAGAGTCCGGCCAGCAATTGTTGGCCCATGAGCTGACGCATGTCGTGCAGCAGGATCGCGGCGTGACGGGCATGGGCCCGCACGGCTACACCGTCAGCCAGCCGACAGACCCGTTCGAAAGAGAGGCCGAGCAGGTCAGCCGCAGCGTCTTGCGCGGCGAGATGTTCCCACCCCTCAGCTCTGCTTCGGAGCCTGTCCTGCAACGGCAGGCTGGCGCGGCTGCTGCTCCTGCCGCCGCGCCGCCCGCGAGAGCCGCCGCGCCGCCGCCTGCGACCACCACGGCCGCCCCGTCCGCTTCTCCCAGAGCAGCCGGAGATTTCCCCATCAACATTGCCGGGCTGGCGGCCGGTCTCCCGCTCAGAGAGATCAGGGACGTGTTGGAGCGAGCGACGCCGGGCGGAAGGGTCGTCGTGCCCGATAGGCTTTTGAGAAGGGTCAGGCTGCCGGTCTTCAGAATCAACGAAGCGGCCCTCGACCTGGACGAGAACAAGGAGCCCAGGGGCGCGACCCTCGGGTTGACCTTCAACGTGCCGCCCCTCGAAGGCCAGGGCACTGCTACGGTGGATAGGGACGGCCGCGCGCAGGGCTCTGTCCACGTCCTCTTCAGCAGCCGCCGGATTCCGGGCATCAGGCAGACTGAGATGGACGTGCGCGTTGGGCCGGGCGAGCTGGCCTTCGACGCGAGCCTCGATTTCGATCTCCCGAGGGTGCGGGGCAATCTCAAGTACAAGTACGATAACCAAAGGCACTCAGGGAAGGGAAAGGCACAGTACGACGGCTCCAAGCTCAAAGGCGACATCGAGATCATCATGTCTGAGGCCGGACGCCTCAGCGGCAGCGGGCGGCTCGAAATGGAGTTGTTCAAGGGGCTCAGAGGGCAGATTGATGCAGCCGTTGACGAAGAGCGCAACGTCAAGGTCACGGGAGAGCTGAGGGTTCCCGGCCAGGTCGAGCTGTTCCCGGAAAAGAGGTACGAGAGAAGCTTCTTCAACTTCGAGAAGAAATTCCCGCTCTGGGGCATCACCGTCCCCGTCGTGGACATCAACGTCGGTCTCTTCGCAGAGATTCACGCGGGCGCTGGCTTTCGCGCCAAGTTCGGGCCGGGCGTGCTGCGCGACATAGCTCTGACGGGACAGTTCGGCACAGACCCGGAGACGGCCACAGAGCTCGGCCTCGGCGGCGAATTCTTCGTTCCCGCCGGGGCTGAGGTTGTCATGAACGTCGGCGGCGGCATCGGCCTCGGCCTGGCGATAGCGGACATCACAGGCGGCCTGGAAGCCACAGGCGTCGCCGGTCTCTATACGGCGCTGACTGCGCGGCCGCAGTTCAGGTACGCGGGCGGCAAGTACGTCGTCAGCGGCATGGCCGAGCTGGCGGGCGTGGCCCAGGTCAAGTTCGGCATCAACGCCTTCGCCAAGATTGATGTCGGCGTCTGGCTTTTCAAGGGCACGGTCTGGCGCAAAGACTGGACGCTGGCCGAGTGGGTCTGGAACACCGGCCTCAACATCGCTCTGCGGGCCAACGTCAATTACACGCTCGGTGAAGATTTCGCCCCCGACATCAACTTCGAGACCGGCCAGGTTGATCCCGAAAAATTGGTCAGGGACGTGATGCCCGAATCGGGCTCGCCCGTTCCCGCCCCGCCCAAGCCGCCCGTGCCCGATAGGGGCACGCTCACGGCCGAAGGCGCGCAGGGCGGACAGGCCCCGGAGGCAGCGCCCGCGACTGCTCCCGCGCCGCCCACGCCCGGCACTCCACAGGCAACGACTCAGAAAGGCGTCGCACCCGGAACTGGACAGCCGCCGCCGGGCGGGCCCGGTGCAGGCGACGCAGCACAGACTCACGATCAACAGGTCGCGGCAGGTCTCATGGCTCTCGAACAGGAAGAGACGAAATATCTCGTCGACAACAACATCGCTAAAGAGGACGCCGAAAAGGTTGCCGCCAAGATACATCACGATTTCCCGGTCTTTAAGTCAATCACGGTGGTTGACGGAGGCGAGACCTGGAACTACGACTACGTGGCGAGCCCCGGGATCAGAAGAATCGGTCGCCACAAAAAGCCGCTGCCGAAAACACATGTGAAATTTGTTCCGGGCACGGGTAACAGTGAGGAGGTCTTTGCCGCTCCGCTAACGAAGATTGCCGGCAACACGACGGGCAGCGATACCAAAAGAGCGCCGGACTTCCCGCCGGCCTGGCCGCGCGTCACCGCCTTCGACCCGGACGGCGCTTACTGGGGCCGTCTGCACCTTCTGGGCCGCCATATTCACGGGCCCGGAAACATGGTCGAAAACATCGTGCCGGGCCGTAAGAGCGCCAACGCCAAAATGGAGGGCGATTACGAGACGCCAGCCTATCGCATGGCCTGGAACCAGAACGAAATTCTCTGGTACAGGGTGTGTGTGACGTATCGGCCTGCGCCCGATCAGGATTTTCCGGAGGTCATCAAGGTCTCTTTCGGCAGGTGGGAGCCGAGCCCCACAGACCCGACTGACGGGCGCGAGATAGACACGGTCGTCGAGGAGAAGCCGCTCGATCCGGGGACGCCTGGCCCCATGACGGCCGCGCGCAAACCCGTCATTTCCGAGGACGGAAGGCCGCGTATCTTCGCCGCCGCCAGGGGGGTGGGCGTGACTCAAGACATGGTATATGCGCTCACTCAAATTCGCCCGGTGGTGAAATGGGAGGACATCGAAAGGGAAATCAATAAGCGCGGTGTGCCGAGAGAGATTGCTAACCTTGCGGCTCTCAAAGAAGCCATCTATACGCACCGCGTCATCAAGATCAAGGCCGACGATCCTGACTGACGGATGAGGAAAAGCATCAAGGCTGAGGTATGGCTATGGAGATATATGAGGGGGTCACAATTTACGCCGTGGTCAATCACGCAACCGTCGAGACCCGTGTCTACACACAGGGGATGGCTAACTACGGGCAGCCAGACCTGGAGTGGTACTGGTCGCCCGCAGAGACCTGGCCGGAAGCCAGGGAACTGATCGGCACAATCGCTCGCTGCATGATCGAGCATCGCCCGGTTATCAGGATTGGCGACCTCCTCAGTCTCGAAGGGCTCGCCATGACCGTGCGTTTCGTCGAGCCACACGAGGATGAAGGCTCTGACCCGGGCGGCAATCGAATGCTGCGCCTCAGGAGGGTGACGACCGGCAAGGAGGGCTCACGTTTCTTTCGTGAGTGGGCCGGAGGCATCTCGCCTGTGTCGGAGTACAACAGGCACGCGGCCGGTCTTTACAGCGAAGGCCGGTTGGCTGAAGCAAGGTCTGTGTATGAAAAGGCGCTGGCGCTCGTGCCCGGAGACCTCTCCCTGCTGAACAATCTCGGCTGTGTGCTGATCGGTCAAAGAAGGTTCGACGAAGCACTCTCCGTGCTCCGCCGTGCGCTGGAGATCGAGCCGGGCTACGCGCTCGCGCATAACAATCTCGGCAACCTTTATCTGAACCTGGGGCGCGCCGAGGAAGCACTGGCGGAATATCTCGAAGCCGCTTCATTGGCCCAAAGTTATGCGATGCCCCATCGTAACCTCGCGCTCTGTTATCACCTGCTGGGCCAACTAGACGAAGCCATCGAAGAATACAGGACATATTTCCGTCTCGCTCCGGCAGAGACAAAAGACGCGGACGCTCATTACAACCTCGGCGTGATGCTCTCTGAGAGCGGGCGCGAAGAGGAGGCGCTCGACGAGCTTGAGCGGACGGTCGCCCTCTCGCCCGGTCATGTCCGTGCGCTCAACAATCTCGGCCTCATCTACTTCTCGCAAAGAGAGGTCGAGAAGGCCATAGAGTTTTACGAGAAAGCTCTGGAAGCGGATCAGGCGTTCACGTTGGCCCGCTACAACCTCGGACTGGCGTGCGCCGCGCAGGGCGAATCGGCGCAGGCCATCGAACATTTTGAGCGCGTCTGCGCCGCTGAGCCTGAAAACGTCCAGGCGGCCAGCAACCTCGGCGTGATGTATACGAGCACCGGACGCTTCGACGATGCGATACGCATCCTTGAAGGGCTCATCTCGGAAGAGCCCGATCAGCCAACGCTTCATTTCAATCTGGCGATGAGCTACCAGGGCAAAGGGCTGCACGAGCAGGCCGCAGCGGAATTCCGAAAAGTCATAAGCCTTGAGCCGCCCCAGAGCCCACGGGCCGTACGGGCGCGGCGCGAGTTGCAATTCGTCATGTGAAAAGGGGCTTGTCGGCTGTCGGACGAGCGGCGCGGGAGCCGGGCGATGATGAAGCGCAAAGCGAAAATCGAGCGACGACGAGCAAGCGGCGGAGCTTTCGAGCGCGAGCCCTTTGAAGGCGCGCGCTCCTTCGGTATTTCGCTCTCGCGGCGACTCTGTTTCCCGTCGGGGCGCTCGCGTCCGTCCTCGCGCAGCTCTTCTCGCGCCCTGGCCTTCGCACGCAAGATAACAGCCAGGCACACTCAACAGCCCGGCGCGCGCACGCTCGAATTTCTACGCTCTTACTTCGGCGGGAAATATGGGGTCGTCGAAGGCCAGGGCTTGACCGGCACGAGAATTTATAAGAAGCCGGGCGGGACGATTCTGGAATCCACATACAGGCTGACGCTCAACTTGAGTCTCCTGCTGAGCCTGAGGCGCTCGGTCGAGACTCTCAATCTCCGCTTAATGCGCAGCAGTCTCACCCTGCTTCAATCCTTCGCCGGGCTGACCAACTCGCTGAGTAAGCATACTCCACCGGCGAAGTTGCCGAGCGAGGCTCGCTCGCTCCTAAAACTGTTGAGCGAGCGCACGCACACACAGGCCCAGTCGTCCGCTGCGTCCGTTCTCGTCCGTAGTTTGCCCGAGTTCGTGCGGCGAGACTCTTTTACACAACGCGAAGTGAGAGAGAGAGCCCAAGCAAGGGGAAGTTATGCGCGCGTGTCTAACCTTCTTGTGGCGCAGGGAAGAACGAGAGCCGGAAGAGGCTATGCGCGAACGCTGCACATTGCGGCGACGCGGGCCGATCACTTCAACTTCGTGCTGTTCCCGCAAAGCTTTAATCAAAGCTTTCGGCAGACAAGCCTTTACGTGCAATCTCACTTCGGCGGGAGATATGAGGTCGTCAGAGGCCGGGACAAGACCGGCGCTGGAATGCACAGCAACCCAGGCGAGAGAATACAGGACAGGCGACAGGAATCCTCACACAGGCTGACGCTCAACTTGAGTCTCCTGCTGAACCTGAGGCGCTCGGTCGAGACTCTCAATCTCCGCTTAATGCGCAGCAGTCTCACCCTGCTTCAATCCTTCGCCGGGCTGATGACACCGGCGAGCAAGGATGCTTCGTCGGTGAGCCCGCCGGGCGTGAATATTTCAATGGTGAGCCGTACTTCACCGATGAGCCGGTGGAGCGAGGCTCGCTCGCTCCTAAAACTGTTGAGCGAGCGCACGCACGCACAGGCCCAGTCGTCCGCTGCGTCCGTTCTCGTTCGCCCTTCTACAGTCTTTGAGCGGCGAGACTCTTTAGCACGAGAAAGCTCTGTGCGGGGGTCTGGCCTCCTGGCGACGCGGGAGGCATCCCTCTTCATTAACCGCCTGAAGGCTCAGGCCAATCGCGTCGTGAACAGCAGCGTTGTAGTTGAGAGAAGCGGCTTGACGGCCCTGCACTCTATGGCGACGCAGGTCAATTACATCAACACAACTCTGTCCCGGCAGAGCTTGGTTTCCGCTCCCGGACTGAAAATTGTTTCTGGCAATTTCGCGCAGACCCACCTGCAACAGCATTTCCTTCGAGGCGGAAATCCGCACACGGCTCTCGCATTCTATGCGCAGTCCCGCGCCGCGAGACTTGTGTTGATACGGCAGCAAAACTTTCTCCGCTCGCTCTCCTACAATTCGCTCGCGCCGCTCGCGCAGGGGGCCGCTCCGTTGGCCCATGATTTCAGACAGACGCCGGCCAGCCTCTTTATCTCCGAGACATATGCAATGGCCCTCACCTGTGCTCCGTCTCGGCCGCGCGTGCCGAGCGGCACGGCGAGCCTCACGTTTCCCTTGCGCCCGGCACTACTGTCGTTGACCGCACAGGCCACTCTTCAAAGAGAGATTCTTCAGCGGAGGGAGCAGCGGCGGCAGAGTGAGTTTGAGAGCATCCGGAACATAACCACCCGAAACAGCTTGACGTTGATGCCGGGCGCAGGCGGGCGGCTCGTCCGTTTCACGATTGCGCGCGAGTTGATGACTGCCGCTCCCGGGCGCTCTTTCAGTCGGCCCGCCGTGCATGAAAAGCTCGCGCGTGAAAAGCTGGCCCGTGAAGGTCTCATCCTTGAAGCGTACACGCTCGAAACGCGCACGCCTGGAAAGCTCACGGTCAAGGTGCGCTCTCTATCTCCTGCCGCGCAGTTTGTGACCAACGCCATGAGGAAGATGTTGATCGCCGACAGGCGCACGCGGCCGTCCGGGCCCGGAATGACCTTCGCACACACGACGGCGACTATCAATAGGGGAGCGATAGTCAATGTGCGCCAGCGGCCTGCTGCGGCAGCTAAGCCCTGGCCCGGGCCCTTCACTCTCAATTTAGCGCGGGGCGCGGCGGCAGGGGGCAGTCTTGGGCCTGTGCCTGCGCTGCCGTTCGGCAGGGTGGATACTTTACGTCTGACGCCGCCCACCTACGTCTACGCTCAGCCCGTGCGCTCGACCCTCGAAGAACAGCGCGTCATCACTCAGATAGATCACAAAGAGGTGACGCGGATTGTGCAGCGCGAGGTGCAGAGCGCGAGGGCGAGCGAGATGGATGTCGAGAGATTTTCGCACGCCGATTACGCGCAGATCGCCGATCAGGTCTATTCGACGCTCGTTCGACGGCTGATCGTGGAGAAAGAAAGATTGGGTTTGTGTTAGCTCGCTTTCGTTTTCGTGAGGAGTAGAGATGGCGCAGAAGCTCGAAAAAATGAAGATCAAGAACCTCGACAACAATAAAGAGTTCGATGTTCTCTTCAACCCGACGGAATACACCGTCGAGGACGGCAGCAAGTGGCAGGATCAGCAGGGGAACCGCCGCCGGCCTGAGCTTCAGTACACGGGCGGCGACCGCAAGCGCCTTTCGATGGAGCTGTTCTTCGACACCTACGAAAAGAACGAGGACGTGCGCCTGCACACGGGCAAGCTGGCAAAGCTGCTCGTCGTCACCACAGACGAAGGCAACAACGGCAAGCGTCCCCCGCTCGTCGAATTGAGCTGGGGCCTGGCGAACCCTGCGACCGGCTTCCCCTTCAAGTGCGTGCTCGAAAGTCTCAAGCAGCAGTTCACGCTCTTTAGAGGCGACGGCACACCTGTCCGGGCCAAAGTCAGCGTCTCCTTCAAAGAGTTCGAGCTGCCCAAAACGGAGCTGCAACGCGAGCCGCGCCGGGGCTCCTTCCCCGCGCAGACTTACACCGTGCGCGAAGGCGATACCTTGAGCGGCATCGCCGCGAGCGTCTGGGGCGACCCCTTGAACTGGCGGCGGCTCGCCACCGCTAACGCCATTCGTAACCCTCGCATACTGGAACCGGGCCGCACGCTGGTCGTGCCGCCGATTGAGTAGGAAAAGGTTCGACTGATGGCTGAACCGACTCTGGAACAGGTACGCGACGCGCCGGCTTTCAAGGTGCTCATAGGCGGAAGCGAGCTTCCGGCCGAGCCCGCCCTGGACATCCTCGACGTGAAGGTCAGCGACTACGTCGAAGGGGCGGGCATGTTCACCATCACCTTCAACAACTGGAACTCTTCGACGCAGGAGTTCAAGTGGATTGACGGCAACCTGCTCGCAGAGGGCGCGGAGGTCGAGATCAAGATCGGCTACGTGGACAACGTGCGCAGCATGCTCAAAGGTGAGATCACGGCGCTCGAACCGGAGTACCCCGGCACGGAAGCGCCGACGCTGAAAGTTCACGGCTACGACCTGCTCCACCGCTTCCGGCGTGGACGCGCGACCCGCTCCTTCACCAACATGAAAGACAGCCAGATCGCCGAGCAGATCGCCGGCAACCTTAAATTGCGCGCGCAGGTCGAAGACACGCAGATCACGCACGAATACGTCTTGCAGAGCAATCAGACGGACATTGATTTCCTGCTCGAACGCGCGCGGCGCATCAACTACGAAGTGACGGTCAAGGACAAGACCTTGCTCTTTCGCAAGGCGGCCAACAACAAGGGCAAGATCGTGTCGCTCAATTTCGGCCTCACGCTCGAAGCCTTTTACCCGCGCCTGAGCACCATGCGACAGGTCAGCGAAGTGATCGTCCAGGGCTGGAACATCAAGACCAAGGAGGCCATCGTCGGGCGTGCCCGGCAGGGCGACGAGGTTAGCACCATGAGCGGCTCGAAGCTCGGCGTCGCGATCAGCGAATCGGCCTTCGACAAGACCAAGACCTTCGTCGTGGACAAGCCGGTCTTCTCCGAAGGCGAGGCGGCGCAGATCGCCAAGGGCCGCTTCAACGAGCTGGCCGTGGACTTCATTACGGGCGAGGGCACGGCCATCGGCAACACGGACATTCGTGCCGGTGAGGTCGTCGAGTTCAAAGGGTTGGGCCAACGCTTCAGCGGCCTTTACTACATCACTTCTTCGACGCACGCGGTCAATCGCAAGGGCTACAAGACCAGGTTTACCGTGGCGAGGAATGCGACGTGAACATACTAGAGCTGCTCACAACAGAGAGCCCGGAGCAGCAGCACCGGGACAAGATATTCGGGGTCGTCGTCGGCGTCGTCACCAACATTCAAGACCCGGAAAAGATCGGACGCGTCAGGGTGCGCTTCCCCTGGCTCAACGACGAGGACGAAAGCCACTGGGCCCGGATTGCGACCTTGATGGCCGGCAAGGGGCGCGGCAGCTTCTACCTGCCGGAAGTTGACGACGAAGTCCTGGTCGCCTTCGAGCATGGAGACGTGCGCTTCCCTTACGTGCTCGGCGCGTTGTGGAACGGCGTGGATGTGCCGCCGCGCGACAACTCAGACGGCAAGAACGACGAGCGCGTCATTCGCTCGCGCAGCGGCCACGAATTCATCTTCAACGACGGCGACGGCAAAGAGCAGGTGCAGATCACGACCAAAGCCGGACATCAACTGCTGTTGGACGACACTTCCGGCGCGGAGAAGATCACCATCAAGGACAAGACCGGCGACAATAAGATCGAGATTGATTCGGCCCAGAACTCGCTGGCCATCTCCGCCAAGACCAAGATCACGCTCAGCGCGCAGAACATAGAGATTACCGCCGACAGCTCGATGAAGCTCAAATCGCAGCAGATGGAGATCGCCTCCGACGCCGCGATGACCGTCAAGTCAAGCTCGACGCTCACCATCCAGGGCTCGCTGGTCAAAATCAATTGAGAGGAGTGCAAACGATTATGCCTTTTGCCGCACGCATGGGAGATCAGACGAGCCACGGGACGCCGCTCGCGCCCGGGCCCGGCAGCGTCAACGTCCTGATCGGAGGAAAACCGGCCTGGCGCGCGACCGCAGATTTTCATACTTGCCCGCTGGTCACGGGCGTCGTCCCGCACGTCGGCGGGATGGTGGCGATGGGCAGCACCACCGTCCTTATCAACAACATGCCGGCCGCGCGCCAGGGCGACATGATTACGGAGTCTGGGCCGCCCAACTCAATCGCGATGGGCGAGCCGACGGTGCAGATCGGATAGGCTATGAAGGACTTTCTTGGCAGAGGATGGAAGTTTCCCGTCGAGGTGGACGCGACCGGCAGGATTGCCATGTCGGATTACGAGGATGATGTGCGCGAGGCCATCCGCATCATCCTCATGACGGCCAGGGGCGAGCGCGTGATGCGGGCCGATTTCGGTGCGGGCCTCTACGACTTCGTCTTCGCTTCGATGAGCACGACGACGCTCGGGCGCATTCAGGCCGAGGTGCAGGACGCGCTCGTCAAGTGGGAGCCTCGGATACAAGTGCTCGATGTCAAGGTCGAGCCTGACCGGGGCGAGATCGGAAAGCTGCTCATCAATCTGGACTACGAGGTGAGGGCGACCAACACTCGTTTCAATCTGGTCTTTCCCTTTTACCTGAAGGAGCAAACCTGAGTTGGCGACGACAGCGCCCATCATTGACCCGCGAAACTTCGACGCGATACTGGAAGAGGCGCGCCGCCTCGCGCCCGCCTACACGCCTGAGTGGGCTGCGCGGGAAGAGAGCGGCGCGGGCGCGGCGCTGCTGAAAATCTTCGCCAAGATGCTCGAAGGCATCATCCGGCGGCTGAACGACGTGCCGCTGAAAAACTTCATCGCCTTCCTCGAAATGATCGGCATCAAGCTGCTGCCCGCGCTCCCGGCTCGCGCGCCGCTCTCATTCCTGCTGAGCACGGGCGCTAAGGAGGCCGTCCGTATCGCGGCCAGGTCGCAGGCGGCCGCCAGCCCGACGGGTGAGCCGGAGCCCGTCGTCTTCGAGACAGAGCGGACAATCCTCGCCACTCCGGCCAAACTGCTGGCCGTCCTGAGCCTCGTCCCCGCCTCAGACGAAGTGCTCGATCACACGGCGCAGTTACAGGAGAAAACGGTCGCTGAACTCTTCACAGACGGGCGGCAGAATAAGCAGGAGCACAGCCTCTACCTCGGCCATGACGACCTCTTCAACATCATGAGCCCGGCGCGCATCGAATTGAGCATGGGAGCGGACGGGGCCGCGCTGGTACACGGCAAAGGCGTCGAGTGGCAGTATTGCGTGGGCGAGAAGAAGGAGCTGGTGGAAGGCAAGAGCGTCACCTCGCTCGACTGGCGCACATTCGCCGCCGCCGTCTTCGCGAACGGCCTCACGGTGCTCAAGAAAGAGAGCTTCGACCAGCTCAAGCCGGTCAAGGTCAACGGCGTCAAGAGCCGCTGGATCAGGTGTCGCGTAGAATCTGATCTCTCCAAGCTCAGCCCGCTCGCCCGTCTCACACTTGGCCGCATCACCGTCAACGCCTTGCCGCAAGGCTCCACGACGACCGGCACGACGACCACGTCGTCGCCCTCCGTGGGGGTTGACCCGGACGCAGCCTTCTTCAACGATCTCCCGTTAATCGTTCCGCCGTCGTCAACCAGGGCGCTCTATCCGTTTGGCCGGGCCCCGCAGGCCGGAGAGATCGGGACGCGCCCCAGGCAGGGCGACATCTTCTATCTCGCCAGCGCGGAGGCTTTCTCTAAAAAAGGCGCGCTCATCACCATCTCGGTCAATGCGGTCTTGAAAGGGCTCGGCGGCATAGATGTCGAGCGCGTGCTCGGCATCGGAGAAGTTTATGGACGCCTCCTCAAGGCTGCGGGAATCCGAAACACCACGCAGCTTCTTCGCTTGTCCGTGGAAGAGACGGCACAGATCATCGGCGACACGGGCCCCGGCAGCACGCGCGCCACGACCCTCGATATACGCGAAAAGGCGGCCAAGGCCGTCTACGACAGAGTGGTCACACATGGCGAGGAAGGCTCGGTTGACCCGAACCGCAAGCGGCCCGAACTCTCCTGGGAATACTGGAACGGCAACGGCTGGGTCGCCATCGAAGGACTACAGGACGGCACGGGCGCTCTGACGGGCCAGGGCATCCTGATCTTCACCTGTCCCGCAGACATCGCCGCGACGACCGTCGTCGGGCAGGAGAACTACTGGATACGCGTGCGCATAGCCTTCGGCGATTACGGTCAGGAAAAGTTCACCGTCATCGACAACACGCAGTCGCTCTCATCGCCGCCCGCCGCCGAAGAGTTGAGCAACCAGCCCTTCAGAGTCGTGATTGACAACAGCGCCATTCTGCCGCCCATGCTCACGATGTTGAAGATCGGTTACAGCGTGGAGGGCGCGCGGCCCACCTACGTGCAGACGCTCAATAATCTACAGTTCGACTCTCCGACGGATAAGTTCTCGCCCTTCGTCCCGCTCGAAGACGACGCGCAGGCGCTCTACCTGGGCTTTGACCGGCCCCCGCTCAAAGGGCCCATCAGCATCTTCTTCTCGCTCGCCGAGCAGGAGTACGCCGAAGAGGAGAGGCCGCGCGTCGAGTGGGCTTACCTGCGCGAGCGCGAAGCGGTGGGCCAATGGGCGCGCCTCATTATCACAGACGGTACGATGAATCTGACGGAGAGCGGCACGGTCGAATTCATCGGCCCGGAAGATTTCGCAGCCGTTCCGCGCTTTGGGCAGACTCTCTACTGGATTCGCGCGACGGATGTCGAGAGCCTGTTCAGGCCCGCGCCGCCCGAAGGCTCCGAGGCGAGCGCGCCGCCCGCGCCGCAAGTCAAGGGCATCTATCTCAACACGGTCTGGGCCACGCAGGCCGAAACTATCCAGGGGGAAATCGTCGGCTCAAGCAGCGGCGGCGCGGCCCAGAGCTTCGTGCTCACCAAGTCGCGGGTCATCGAAGAGTCGGTGTGGATTAACGAGTTCGGCACGCTCACCGAGACCGAGCGCAAGCAGATGGCCGCCGGGAGCGACCTTGAAGTCGAGCTGACGAGGGACACGGAAGGACGTGTGACGGAGTTCTACATTCGCTGGAGCCCGCTCGACGATCTTTCCGAAGCGGGCCCACACGCGCGCGTCTACAGCATCGACCGCACTTCGGGGCAGATACAGTTCGGCGACGGCGAGCACGGCATGATTCCGCCCATCGGCAAGGACAACATCAAGGCGACCTACCAGGCGGGCGGCGGCTCGCGCGGCAACGTCGCCGCGACCCTCATCAACACCTTGCGCACCACCATCCCTTTCGTCGAGAAGGTCACGAACCCGGAAGCGGCGGGCGGCGGCTCCGACACGGAGCCCCTGGAGAAGGCGCTGGTGCGTGGGCCGCAAGTTCTCAAGCACAGGCGGCGCGCCATTACGGCCGAGGACTTCGAGTGGCTCGCCCGCGAAGCTTCGCAAGCGGTGGCGCGCGTCAAGTGCCTGCCGACCTTCAACGACGAGGGCTCGTTCGGGACGGATTGGGTGACGGTCATTATCGTGCCGGGCAGCGGTGACTCGCGGCCCACGCCTTCGCCGCAGCTTCGCGCGCGCGTCGAAAAGTACCTGCGCGAGCGCTCTCCTAACGTCGCCTCCTATCCCAAACAGGTCAAGGTCATCGGCCCGGCCTACGTCGAAGTCGCAATCTCGGCCGAGCTGTTCCCCTTGACGATAGACCTTTCGCCGCAGGTCGAGGCCGCTGCCATTGCCCGCCTCGAACGGTTCCTGCATCCGCTCGCGGGCGGCTACGGGGGCAGCGGTTGGGAGTTCGGCCGTCTGCCGTGCCTGTCGGATTTCTACGCGCTGCTCGAAGCGGTCGAAGGCGTCGATCACGTCGAGAAGCTGACGATGACTTTGCGCCAGATCACGCCCGGCGGAAGCTACACGGGCCCGGCGCGGCTCTTTGAGGAAGAGCGCCCGCCAGACCTCTCCGTGCCCAGTTACACGCTGGTCTTCAGCGGCGAGCACAAGATCACAGTCAAACCCCTGGGGTGAGCCAGCATGACACTACTGCAACCCAATCTTGACGACAAAACTTTCACCGTGCTGGTGGAAGAGGCGACGAAGCTGATCCCGCGCCAGGCCCCGGAATGGACTGACCATAACCGGCACGACCCCGGCATCACCTTCATAGAGCTGTTCGCCTGGCTGGCCGAGATGCAGCAGTTCTACCTGGATCGCATCGGCGACGAAAGCTATCTCAAATACCTCAAGCTGCTCGGGACACGCCCGCGCAGCGCGCAGCCTGCCCGGACGGAAGCGACCTTCAAAGGTGTGGCGAGCGGCTCGGTCGCAGCCGTCCCGCGCGGCACTAAGCTCAGCACTTCAGACAGCCTCGTCTTCGAGACGACGGAACCGCTGCTCGTCATCCCGGTCAAGCTGGCGAAAGTTCTCAGCTTTTCTCAAGCGGGCCTCAACGATCACACGGACGCCAACTCAATCGGCGGCCTCTCTTTCCCGGCCTTCGGCGAAGAAGCCGAAGCGGGCAGCCAGCTCTATCTCGGATTGGACGCGCCGTTGCCTGTGGGCCAAGTGATCGCGCTGACCTTCAATCTCTTCGAGCAGTACGCGGTCGCAAGTGGCGCGCACGGAGCGGAGCGGGCCGAGCCTCTCCCTTCGGCGCTCGTCGTCTGGGAATACTCGGGTGCGGACGGCAAATGGTCGCCGCTCGAAATCCACGCCGAGGTGAGCGCCGTGCTCGGGAGCATTCCCGAACAGCTTGTCGAAGGCGAGGCCGACTGCTTTCAATCCAAAGAGGCCATCAGAAAGGCCATCGAAAAGAGACCGGCCTTCGAGCAGCTCTCCACGCAGGCGCAAACGCTCGTCTCCGCTGCGATTGACGGGGCGCGCAGTCGCAACTGCATTCTACGCGCTTTGATGGAGCCGGAGTTCCTGCGCCTCAAAGGCGACGAGACGCTGATGCTCTCGCGTCCGGGCCGTCTCTTCTTTACGGCCCCCGCAGAGATCGGGAAGCGAGAGATTCCGCCGGTCGGCGGAGAGTTCTACTGGCTGCGAGCCGTCGTGCGTCAAGCCGGTTACGAGCTGCCGCCGAGAATAGACACCATCTCGCTCAATACAGTCCCCCTAGTCCAGCTCGACAGCCAGAGTGAGACGCAAGCCTTCGACGGCACGGGGCTGCCCGGCCAATCTTTCGTCGCTCAAAGCTATCTCGCCCTCAAAGGCGTCAACCTGGTTCAGGTGCGCGAGCGCGACGGGCGTTGGAAGGACTGGGCCCAAGCTGCGGGGCTTGAGGATTCGGGCCCGCAGTCGCTCGACTACACCCTGGAGCGCGACGAGGCCGGGGGGCGCGTAGTGCTCACCTTCGGCGACGGCACGCACGGCAAGATTCCGCCCGAGGGCGAAGCCAACATCAGGCTCATCTCCTGCCTGCCGCAGTTTGAGCCGCAGCGCCTCGTCGGCCGCAGCAAGGGCCTGCCCTCGCAGACCTTCTCACTGGGTCAAGCGGGCATCTCCCCAAAAAACTTTCTCCTACAGGTCGAGGAAGAGGTGGCCGTCGAAGCGGAAAACAGCGAGGCCGTAGAAGTCGCCTGCCTGCTCAGACTGACGCGCACCTTTCAGACTCGCATCAAGAGCGGAGAGCCTTTCACTGTCCGGGTCTTGCTCGAAGCCAAACAGGATTTGTGCGAGGTCTTGCTCATGGAGCGCGCCACCGGAGATGTCCGCTTTGAAGATGGCGGACAGGAAGCCGCCTTCCCGCGTGGCCTGGTGCGCGCAGGCCAGAGGGCCGAGATCACTTACACGGCGAAGGCCACCGCAGAGGGCGGGCAGTTGTTTGGCGAAATCAGCTTTCACATGGCGCGCGCCTGCCCGCCCGTGACGGCACAGGGGCCGAGGTCTGTGGTGGAAGTGGACAAGGGGGCGCAGGAGTGGCGCTGGCGAGACTGGACTAGGGTCGAGGATTTCGACGCTTCGGGGCCGGACGACCCGCATTACGTGCTCAAGGTGAGCACCGGAGAGATTCGCTTCGGCGACGGCATCAACGGACAGATTCCGCAAGTCCCGCCGGACGAGCAGAGGAAGAATTTCCGCGTCATCTCATTGCGGACGGGAGGCGGCGAAAAGGGAAACGTCGTCGCCTCGGCGATCAATCAGTTCGCCGAGCCTTACGGCATCACGCTCGGCTCTTTAGCAGAGCTTGAGGTCTGGAACCCTCTGCGCGCCACAGGGGGAAGCGAGGCCGAGAGCCTGGAAGAGGCACAGGCGCGGGCCCGCCTCGATTTGAAAGTGCCTTATCAAGCCGTGACCTCGGGCGATTACGAGCAACTGGCACTGATGACGCCGGGCCTGCGCGTGGCGCGCGCCCGTGCCATCCCGCTCTTTTCGCCGGAGTTGCAGAACTATCCGCGCGTGCGCGCCCCGGCCTCTGTGACGGTCGTCGTCGTGCCCTACAGCCTCTCTTCAAAGCCCGTGCCGAGCAGCAACTTCCTGCGCTCCGTGTGCAGACATCTGGATCAGCACAGGCTCGTGACGACGCGCGTTTACGTCGTCGCGCCCGATTACGTGCGCGTCAGCGTTCAGGCCACTGTAAGCTTGCGCCCCGGTTTTGATTCTACGAGCATGACGCGAGCGATCACCAATGCGCTCGACAATTTCCTGCGCCCACTTCCGGCCGAGGGCCGCGCGCAAAGCGAGGGCTGGGCGTTCGGGCGCACCGTCTACAAGTCGGAGATTTACCAGGTCATCGAAGGGGTCGAGGGAGTTGACTGCGCCGAGAAAGTCGCGCTCCTGGCCGAAGGGCCGGGCGTTGCGCGCAGCCCCGAAGGCAACATCCTGATTACGCCGCAAAGCCTAGTCCATCCGGGCGAGCACCAGATCGAAACCCGCGCGCCTCATACGCAATGCGTCATCACCAACGGTCACAAGCAGCCACAGGACACTGACAAGGGCAAGCTCGACAGAGGGGGAATGCAATGAGTTGTAAAGTTCAAGAATCCAGCTTCCTCATTCTCAACAAGGTCTCGGCCTGGGAGCGCGGCCTGGCCGTCAACCTGCTCGTCTCCGGGGCCGGAATCAAGATTCGACAGGCCCGTGAGTATGTGCTCGCGGATGAAATCCTGCTCGAATCGCTGACGCGCGGCGTGGAGGTCACGGACTTCGCCGTCGGCGGCTGCGGGCTGATCTACATCCTGGACAAGCAGACGAGCAAAGTCTGGCGCTACGACGCCCGGCAAAGCCTGATCGAGGCCGTAAGCAGCCTGGTCGCGGCCGAAGCCACGCCGACCAGCATCATCTACGCGCCGGGCAAATTCTTCGTCGCCTACGAGGGCGAAGGGCCGAGGATTCTTTCGCTGGCCGAGGCGAACTGGCAGATCAGGTGGGCCGTCGGCGCGACGCCTCGCGCGCGGGACGAAACCCTTGCGCTCGCCAAACCTTTCGCGCCCGTTGATCTGGCCGTTGACCGCGACGGCAATCTCTACGCTTTGGATCAGGGCAACCTCTCGATAGTGAAGTTCGACGCGGGCGGACGCCTGGCGGGCATCTTCGGCGCTGAGCGGTTGAAGACGAGCGAAGCCACCGGCATGGCGCTCTCTCCGGACGGCTTTCTCTACGTGCTCGACCCAGGCGGTGCGCGTGTGCTGAAGCTCAACGTAAGCGGCGGGGACGACCCCGACGAGAAAGAGTTCAAGCTCGATTTCAGGCAGGTCAGTGAGCTTCCCCCGGACTTCATGCCGTCGGGCTTCGCCGTGGACGCCGGCGGCATACTCTACGTCGGCGATGGGCGCGAGGAGACGGGCGGCCAAGAGGAGAACCGTTTCGTTCATCGCTTCGACGCGGCGGGCCAATACCTGGGAGCGATCAAACAGTTTCGCGGCGCGGCCGAGAAGCTGGCGGTCGGAGGCGACGATTGGATATATATCTTCAATCGAGAGACGCGACAGCCCGTCCAGAAACTCGTCATCCTCAAGCCCGAGCTGAAATACTCGCACCTCGGCAAGACCTCGCTCGTCAAGGGGCGCTACTTCTCCATGTCGCTCGACAGCACGGAATCGGGAACACAGTGGCACAAGTTTCTGCTCGACGCCGCGACGCCCGCCAATACGCAGATATACATCTCCTACCTCGTCGCGGACGAAAAGAGGTTCGTCACCCGCACGGGCAAAGTGATCGCAGACCTGGACGAATTTCTGTCCGAGACCAGAAGCGACGCGCAAGCGACGGGAGAGGTTGAGGGCGAGAAGCTGGACGCGCTGGACGCGCTCGAATGGTCACGGCCGGCGGTGAATATGACAGACGCGCTCGTCCGAGCCGGAACAGGACGTTACCTCTGGTTGAGAGCAGACCTCATCGGCAGCGAGGCGCTCTCACCTCAGATCAACAGCCTGCGAGTCGATTTCCCGCGCACCTCTTACCTGCACTACCTGCCGGCCATCTACCAGGAGGAGGAATCGAGCCGTGATTTCCTCGAACGCTTCCTCGCCCTTTATGAGACCTTCTTCACCGGGCTGGAACGTCAAATAGAGCAGGTCGCGCGCTACTTCGACGCCGAAGCGGGTGCGACGCGGGGCGAGTTCCTGCGCTGGCTGGCCTCCTGGCTGGCCCTCGCCACGGACAAGAGCTGGGACGAAGAACGCTTGCGCGCGCTCGTCCGTCGAGCCCCCGAACTCTTCAAGAAGCGCGGCACTCGCGCCGGGCTCGAAGAGTTGATCGAGCTGTTCGCGGGCGAGCGCCCGCTCATCTTCGAGCACTTCCAATCCGAATGCGCCACGGACGCAGACCTCAAGCGCCTGCTCGCCAAGCTTTACGGCACAGACCCGTATTGCTTCTGCGTCCTGCTCAGGCCCTTCCCGCTCAAGAGCGAAGAGCAGAGGCAGGCCGTGCGGCGCATCCTGGACAGCGAAAAGCCCGCGCATACCTGCGCCGGGCTCCAAGTCCTACAGCCCTGGATTTATCTGGACATGCACACATACCTGGGAGTCAACACCTATCTCTCGCAGCCGTCGGCGCGTCTGGACTCCGGCGCGGCCATCCCGCGCGACACAGTCCTCGGAGACGTGGAAGAGACCGGACAGTTGGAGCGCCATTCGCGCCTGGACGTGGATGCTGTGCTCCTCTGAGCGCGACTTAACTCTGGCCTATGATCGGAGGCTTATCATGGCAAATACAGGCACGACAGGCGAATGCTTGATTGGCTCGGTCAAGCGCAACCGCTATTTCTACGGCAAGCTGATGACGGTGCGCGATTTCTCGCAGGAGCAGCTCTATTTCAACAGCAAGCGCTGGCTCATCAATCGCCTGCTCCTGGGCAGCGGCATTATCTGCGGCCTCGGGCTCAAGTCGGGCACGGGCGATCTCAAGCCGACACAGGTCGAGATTGAGCCGGGGCTCGCCATCAACGCTGCGGGCCAGGAGATCACCGTCACGCGCAACAGCCGCGTTGATCTAGGCGTGCTCGGCATCACCCCGCCGCAGACAGGCACGACCAAGACCGTCTTCCTGCGCCTGCTTTATCACGAGTGCCCGGACGAGCCCATGCCTTCGGTCAACGCTTCGCCCTGTGACGAGGTCTGCGAATCGAATCGCATCAACGAGACCTTCACCGTCACCTGGGGCGACGTGAGCGACGACGCGACCGAGCCCGATACCACGCCCTGCGAGAGCTGGCTGAATCGTCAGACGCGCGTCTCCGAGCTGACAGAGGATTTCGATTTCATAGTCGAGCGCACCACGCCCCTCTGGGTGCGTGAGGGAGAAGCCTTCGAGGTCGCCGTCAAGCTGACGGCCACCTCCAACAAGCTGGCCGTGAGCCTGGCCGAAAGGGTTGACCCCGCAGAGAGTCTGATCGAGCCGAGCCCGGCCAGCCCCGACATTATGAAGCAGTTCCCGACGCCCCCCGTCAACTTGAAACAGGACGAGTTCATAGCTTACGTCTATCAAGTCCGCGCGGGCAGCGCGGGCACGTCCATTACGATCAACACGGACTCGGAGGCAAAGAATGCGAACGACATACCGCCGCTCGAATCCGTCATCGAAGTGGTCACGGCCACGGAGGCGCAGGAGCGCGAGAGCGCCCTCGTCCAGAGAGATTGCTGCGACGGCCTGAGCAGCGACCCGAATGATTGGTGGGTCAACATCGCCGTCATCGAGCTGGGCTTTACGGGCGACCAGGTGAGCAGCATCAACCGTGTGGACACGTTTGGGCCCACGCGGCTCAAGTACAGCCTGGAACGGGCCGGAGAGCTGCTCGAATGCATCCGCTCCCGCGTGCTCGACGAAGCGGGGTCGGCGCGGCCGGGCCATTTTTTCCTCACCTCGAAGGAGTTCGACACAGACAAACCGTGGCCCATCGGCGCGGCCGGTAGTCGCGGCTCGGCTTTCACGACCGTGCGCGGCGATCACGTTCACCAGCTCATCCTGGCCGAACAGAGCGGGCTCGCTTTTCAAGAGGACGGTCAATCGCTCTTTATCGAGGGCGATGTCGGCGGCGAGGCGATAAACTTTCTGCACACGGTCAAGGGCATTGACCCGGCAGAGGCGCGCGACCTGACGACGAAAGGCTACGTGGATCGGCAGATACACGACAAGATCGCGGGCCTGGACTGGCAGCAGTCAGTCCTCGATAAAGACCTGACAGACCCGGCGCAGAGCGGTGCGGCCTCTGAGACCGCTGCTCCTCCACGTTACCTGCTTTTCCGGTCTGAGCTGTCGGGCGATTGGACGGAGCTGAAGAATCATATCGTCGAATGGAACGGCACGGATTGGGACGCTTACCCGCCGCAGCCCGGAATGGCCGTCTTTGTCGAAGACGAGCAACGCGCTTATCTCTACACGGCAGGAGCCTGGCAAGCTTTTCTAGCCAGCCCGGAGGTCACGGCCGGCGACGGCCTTCAGGCGAATCTAGCGGACGCGAGCATCAACGTCGTCGTCGGGCCGGGCCTCTCCGTAGACCCTGACCATGTCTCTCTAATCTTCAACGAAGAGACCCCCGCCGCAGTTACTTCTAAGAAATACGCTCATCCGGGCACTCAAGACACAGTGGCGCGCGGCGACCACAGCCACCCTCTGCTGCTCGAAGAGAATGGCGGGCTGGTCTTTGACAGGGAGAAGCTGCGCGTCGCTGGAGCGATCAGCGACGCCGTGCAGTTCCGCTCGACGGCCGAGGGCCAGAGCCCGACCGCGCCTGCCCAACTGGCGACGAAAGGATACGTTGACCAGCAGATAGAAGATAAGATCACGGGCCTTGACTGGCAGCAGTCGGTCATCACTAGAAGCCTGGTGGCCCCGCCGACGAGCAAGCCGAGCCTCGGAAGCCGCTACCTCATTGCGACCGATGACCCGCAGGGCGATTGGGCCTCACACCCGCAAAACATCGCTACCTGGACAAGCGCGGGCTGGAAATTCGTCGAGCCGAATAAAGGGATGGCCGTCTTTGTCGAAGACGAGAACATAGCTTACATCTACACGGAGAAAGGGTGGAGCCAGTTTCTCGGCTCTCCGCAGCAGGTCAGGGCGGGACTGGGGCTCGTCTTGACGCCGACGCCGACTTCGGGGACAGAGCTTTCCGTGGGCGCTGGCGAAGGCATCGGCGTGGATGCCGATCATGTCTTTGTCGCGTTCAGCTCCGACTCGCCGAAGCCGCTCGGAGCGGCCAGCCCGGGCGCAGAAAAGACTGCTTCGCGCAGCGACCACGTGCACCCCGCGCCAGATTATGCGACCGGCACGCACACGGGAGTTGCAGTCTTTTCTCTAAGAGAGCCTCTGCCCACTCACATGACCTCCCAGCCCATTGACCCCAGGCTCGGGGTGGAAGTCATCTGGGTTCGGCTCGGATTGCAAACAGCCTTCAAAGTAGAGAACCGAGAGGCTGTGAACAGCACGGATACCGGGGGCGCTAAGGAGGGCGGAGGAGAGACGAATAATACGGGGGGGATGGAAGGAGCGTCTGTTACGTCAAGTGACACATCTCAAGAAACGATCACAAAGACACTCATCGCTCTTGGAGACGTGGAGAACTCTGATCTGTCTGAGATGCCGCCCATCTACCTGACGGCTCAAGTGGAGTTAGGGACTGAATATCCGTATTCCGTTCCAACCACGTTTCGCATCATCGCCCGCAGCGCCACCGAGAAACCTTTGCCGGCTAGCTTCAGCGTCAGGTGGTATGCCTCAAGGCCCGCTCGTGATCTGGGTGTGTTGGAGATGAGTACCTATACTTACACCCCTCCGAGCCCTAACGAAACGAATATGTAAAGCGTGGCGAGAGGATGAAGAGGATTGCGGCTCGACGCGTCGGGCGCGCAGGAAAAGGATGCTTCGCAATGTCACAGAATATAAGTGTTGAGGAGACACGCTGCACGCTCGTCTCCTTCGAGCGGAACCGTTATTTCTTCGGCAAGCCGATGACGGTGCGTGATTTTGAAGCCGAGCAGCAATACTTCAACGGCAAGAGCCGCCTTGTCAATCGCCTCGTTCACGGCATTGGAATTATCTGCGGCTTACAGCTCAAGGAATTGGCCGTCGCCTCAGACAAGCTCAGCTTTTACCTGGCGAAGGGCGCGGCGCTCGATTGCTGCGGAAATCTGATCGTCGTCAGCCAGAGCGAGAAGATAGAAGCGACGGGCAGCCTGCAAGAGGGCAAAAATTATCTCTATCTCAAGTACGCGGAGAACTCCAGGCAGCCCGTGACGGTCACGGCCAATGTTTCAGGCTGCGAGGAAGTCTGTAGCTATAACCGCATCCAGGAGGGCTTTAAAGTTTTTCTGAACCAGCGACCGCCGCAGCTCTCGCTCGCTCGCCTCTCCGGCAACGTGACCAGCAGCGGCTCCAACGCTCGGCCGATCCTCGGCGCGAAGGTCGAGGCTTCGCTGCGGGGCACGGTGGCGGCCGCCACCTGGAGCGATTCGTCGGGCGCTTACAGTCTCAAGCTGGCGGAGGGAGACTACACGGTGCGCGCCTCGGCCACCGGCTTCCGGACGAGCGAGCCGAAGAGTGTGACGCTGGCGAATGACAAGGCTGTGAAGCTCGATCTGGCGCTGACGCAGGAGACGAGCAGCCAGCAGCCATCCGCCGTCTGTAGCGCCCTGACCGAGAGCTACTACGCAGCACATCTCGGCGAGTGTCCCGATTGTCAAAGCCCAGCGGTGCTGTTGGCCGTCCTGGATGTCAAGGAGGGTGCGGCCTCGATTGACGAGAATGAGACGGCGCAGTATCGCGCCATCGTCTACGGCAACCGGATGCTGCACGACCTGCTCTGCGATCACCTGGCCGACTTCAACAACCCGCACCGCACAAACGCCGAACAGACCAGGGCTCTGCAAACCGTCAACGGCGTCGGCAACACTGCGGGCCAGCCCTACACTTCCAACGTCAACCTCCGCGCCGACTCGACGCTTGACATTACCGACGACGCAACCAATCTCAGAATAAATTTCAAGCTCGCACGCAACGCCGTCAAGAGAAGCCATCTCCACGAAGACACGATCAACGATCTTCTGGTCGGGGGCGGGGGCATCACAGTTCAGCCCGATGATGGTCACAAGCGGATCAATATCAAGACTACTCCGGCCGAGAACGTGATGAGCGTGGGCCCAACCGAGAAGGCTACTGCGGGCAGCTCGAATAACTTTGCGCGCGAAGACCATGTGCATGATCTGGCGAACGGCGTGGTGACGACCGAGAAGCTCGATGATCGAGCCGTCGAGGGCTCGAAGCTGGCTCCCGATTCGGTCTCGAAATCGCACCTCGCCAGCGACTTCTTCACAGACCTCTTCGGCTCCGACGAGACCATCCAAATTCAAGCGGATGCTGCGACCGAAAAGGTCAGCTTCTCGACCATCGCGCCCACGGTCATCAACAGCGTCGGGCCCGAGAATCAGTTGGGCTCTGCCACCAGCTTCGCCCGCTCAGACCACGTTCACCGCCTGGCGATCAACGACTGCGGGCCGGATGAACGGGGCCAGATTCGCCTGACGCCCGGAGACAACGTGACCATCAGGAGCATAGATAAGAACGAGCTGGAAATCTCGGCGCACGGTGGAGGAACGGTCGAGAGCGGCGTGGTGATCTTCGAGGATATGGAGCCGCAGGAGATACGCCAGTCGGGCCCGATCCAGCTCGGCCAAGATGAAGCGTCCGTCGCCATAGTGCTGGCGCTAGAGGAGGCGGGCTCTGAACGCGCCTCGATCTTCTACGGAGACTATCTCGATCTCCTTTCGCGCGGGCTGCTGAGGGAACAGGTGGAGATGCTGACGGTCATGCTCCTGGTTGAACTGAGCACCCCTCTGGGAAGCTTCACGCTGCGGGCCGCAGACATCCGGCCAACCACTTCCGGCAATACCGCAACTCTCAACCCTCGCACCTACAGAGTGCGCTGGTGGGCCATTCCCAGCACTAGTACCGGGCAGACCGTGGTGGTCTCGCCTGTGAGATAGAGCCCGTCAACCGATGACGAGTAATTAGGCTCTGAAAGAGCAGGCCCGCCGTCAAGTCTGACAGCGGGCCTGCTTCATCCCTTAACGGGCGTCTCTCATCACGGGAAGCCCGGGCCTGTGTAAATGCGCAGGTTGTAGTTGACCGGCACGCGGTCGGGGTTGAAGAAGTCAACCTTGAGCTCAATGACCTGGCCGGGCTCCCACACAAGGTTGCGCACTCCTACCGAAGTGTACTTGCGGCCGAGCGGCTCGGCGCAGCGCGTCAGGAAGAAGGTGCTTCGCGGGTCTCCGTCTTCGACGCTCGCCGGCAGCCCGTCGAAAACGAAGTGGACGAGGCCGTTCAACCTTCGGCCGGAGTTGTTACGCACAGTGATGGTGTGCTTGAGGTTGGGCCGATCCTGCTTGCCGGGTCGCGAGATGGACTGCTGTACCAGGCTCGTGACCTCCTCGACGCACGCCTCTCTGACAGTGAGCGCGAGTTGCTGCCCGTTGTTGTTCGGGTTGGTGTCAGAGGTCTGTGAACTGGCCGACGAGAAGGCGACTATCTCGCCCGAGGCGGTCGGCTTGACGACGAACTGGATAGAGGTCTGCGTGCTGCCTTCGATCTGGCCGAGCTGGCAGACGCTCTTCTGCGGGTCTGCCGAGTCTGGCGCGCAAGAGCCGACAGCAGGCGCGGCCGAGACGAACTCTGTGCTGGCCGGGCGGAGGAAGACTGCCTGGACTTGCTCGGCCGCATCGGGGCCGTTGTTCTTGACGATCAGCGTGTAGGTCAAATTCTGGCCGACCGCAACAGGGTTCGGCAAAGCCGTCAGTTGGACGGCTACGTCCGCCTCGGGCGAAGGTGAAGGCGAGGGCTCAGGCTCCGGCTCAACGTCTCGCGGCTTCCAGGTCGGCTGATAACCCTGTGTGTTGAGGAAGGTCTGGTTCTTCCCGTCGGCGTCCATCACGTAGATGCCGTCGAGCGTGTCGTCTGTGAAATTGTTCGACGAGTAGGCGATCTTCTTCCCGTCGGGCGACCAGGCCGCGTCTGACTCGTCGCTGTTCGGGGTGTTGGTCAGGTTGACGAGCCCGCCGCTGCCGTCTGCGTTGACGACGTGAATGTCGCGCGCGGTACTGAAGGCCAGCTTGAGACCGTCGGGCGACCAAGCGATCTGGTCGCTGAAGATTCTGACGCCGCCGAGGTTCGTCACGTTGACGGGAGCACTCAGGCCGTCGGCCTGAGCTACGTAGACATCGTGGCTCGATAAACCGTCTACGACCGTCTGGCCGATGAAGGCGATCTTGGTTCCGTCGGGCGACCAGGCCGGGTCTGTCTCCTGCCGCATCCCTGAGATGAGATTGCCTGCGAAGAAGCGGTGGCGGTTCTGGCCGTCTGCGTCCATGATGTAGATGCGCGCGCGGCTCCCGTCAAACGGTGGGTCTCCGGGCTCGACCGTTTCGGTCACGAAGGCGATCTTTGTCCCATCGGGAGAGAAGGCCGGGTTGCGGTTGCCCGTGGCGGCCAGCGTCAGGTTGACTTGATTTGTGCCGTCCTCGTTCATCACGGCGATCTGCGTGGTCTCGACGTTGGGCGCGAAGGTGAAAGCGATCTTGCCGAGCTTAGACCAGCTCGGGTCTGAGCCTGGGCGGAGTTGGACGGCCCCTGTGCCGTCCGGGTTGGCGATGACGATCTGGTTGTCGCGCGTGAAGGCGATTTTGTCGGCGGGCGTCTCGCTCTGCGCGGCGGCACGCCTGACGGCGATTGACGAGAAAAAGTTGATGGCCGCGACGAACGCGAGGGCGACCAGCAGGAAAAGATGGCGCGCCGTGAGTGTCCGCCCGCGTCCGAGTCTAGAGTGCATGATTCTAATCCTCCATGATGCAATGAAACCGGATTTTGAAAGGCGGGCGGAATCGGCCGCGCGCCTGAGCGGACGATCAAGAACTCTCGCCCCTCACACCAAAACGCGGAATAGCCAGGCGAAATAAATCAACGAGGCTGAAAAATTTTTTAAGCGGGAGGCGGCAGTCTGAGCCATTCTTTGGCGGGCCCTTGCTGGAGACTGAAAGAGCGTTCCTCACGCGGAGGACTCTGGAGCGTGAGAGGATGGTGCTACGCTCGCCGAGTAGCTATTTCCTTATGCAATTTGTTTGTGTATTCCCGTTCATTCAATTGTCTATCGGAGATAAGGATGAAGGTCAGGTACTTTCGGCTTCGTGCCGTATTGCTTATTAACTGCGCGGTCTTCATGATTACGGCAGGCGCAATCATGGCCCTCGGAGCCTCTTCTACGTCCGGTTCCCAATGTATTTTCGACCCCAGCGGCTATTTTTATCCCACGGGAAAACTGCCGCAGCCCTTTGAAGAGTTCGATAATATTACCCTCCGAGAAAAAAGCGATGGCAGTGAGGGCGCTCCTGCGCAAGGTTTGTACACGCGGAGCGAGGCTTACAAATTCGACGCGCTCAAAAGAGACGAAGGTTCATTTGAATTTACCACCGCCACTGTTAACGGCGTCAGTTACCTCTTCACAGGACGATTCAAATATTCATGTATCTTTGAAGAGTTCGATGCGCTTCGAGAACAGGCGGGCGTGATCGCTGCCGAAGGAAAACTGCTCAAGCTCGTAAACGGCGCGAAAGTGGCCGAGACATCAGTCCAGTTTACTTACTCGCCCAAACCGCGCGACGCACAGAATAAGGTCAACGCCCCATACCCTTCGGGGAGAACAGACCTGTTTTACGCTGTGCTCAAAAGTGACCTCGAAAATATACGCGCCTTGCTGATGAAGGGAGCAGGCGTGAACGTCAGAGACAAGGAAGGCATGACGCCGCTGGCGCTCGACATACGTTTGGTTCCGGATGATGCCAAAGCGGTTGTCATCGCCAGGATGCTCATTGCGGCTGGCGCTGATGTAAATCTGAAGGATAAAACTGAAACGACTCCCTTGATGCGGGCGGTCTATCAATTTGAAGATCGCAACGGCGAGATGGTCAAGCTGTTACTGAAGGCCGGAGCGGATGCGAACGCAGCCGACGACTACGGCACTACCGTGCTGATGCATGCCATACATGCTGCAACCCAGGAGGCGGCATTAATCAAGAACGTGAGGGCGCTGATTCGCGCCAGTGCTCAGGTAAATGCTCGTAACAAGCTGGGACAAACTGCTCTCTCCATAGCCATCGCAGATGAAGACGACAATCTTATAAAGCTACTTAAAGAGGCTGGCGCAAGACCTTAAACGATATCTTGTTCTCACTCCGGCCACGCTCTGAGTGCTATCTGAACAACGCGCCCCGATTCCTGACGGCTGGCGCGTCCCGCCACCTGCTCCCTACGCTTTTGCCCGGATAAGGCGACGGCATGGAACGGTTTCGTCCGCCGCACGGCATGTGCTTGACGCACAAAGATCAAGTGAACAATGATTGGAAGGAAGGCGCATTCGACGGGGACGGAAATCCGAAAGACGAATCATACGAAAAGCGCCGCCCGTGATGAAACGAGAGTCGTGACTAAAAACGCAAAAGGCAGGGAATCAAAGATGCGACCTGTGCGAACAATTAATCGGCTCCGCCTGCGGAGCATAGAGAACCCGGGCAGGGAGCGGCACGCGAGCTGGCTGGAGCTGTTCTTCGACCTGGTCTTTGTGTTCGCCGTCTCGCGGGTCGCCTACTCCTTCAGCCACGACCTGAGCGTGGGAGGCGCGGCGCACTACTTCGCCGTCTTCGCGTTTGTCTGGTGGGCATGGGTCGGCTATGCCTTCTACGCCAACCGCTTCGAGTCGGAAGAGACAATCTACCGGCTGCTGATGTTTGCCGGGATGCTCGGCGTGGCCGCTCTGGCGATGAGCGTGCACGGGGCCTTCACACCCGAGGGGGCCGCCGCCTTCACTCTATCTTATGTCGCCGTCCGTGCTGTGCTCATCATCCTCTACGCGCGCGCCGCCTATCATGTGCCGCTGGCGCGCGAGTTCTGTGTCAGATACATCATAGGCTTTAGCACGGGGGCGGGGCTGTGGCTCAGCTCGCTCCTTTTTCCCGCGCCGGCTCGTTACTGGCTGTGGGCCGCCGGGTTCGCTGCGGAGTTGTTCACTCCGTACCTCAACAGCCGCATCCTCAACCGTACTCCCTTCGACACTTCACACATGCCTGAGCGCTTCGGCCTCTTCACCATCATCGTGCTCGGCGAGGCGGTCATAGCCGTCGCCACAAGCGCGTCACAAGTGGATTGGAGCATGACCACGGTCTTGACCGCCGCGTTGGGCTTCGGCATCGCCGCCGCCCTGTGGTGGATACACTTCGAGTTCGTAGAGGACTATGCGCTGAGGCGTGGGCGCGTCTGGGCCAGATTCGCCTACATGTATGGCCACTTCGTAATGGTCGCCGGTATCGTAGCCATCGGCATCGGCGTAGAACACGCTATCAGAGAGACGGATTTAGGGGAGCACCTGTCTTTACCTACGCGAAGCGCGCTGCTGGGAGGAACCGCGCTCTTCCTCTTAGCAGTCACGGCCATCCGCCTCGCGTCGCAAATCTGCCGCCTGATCTGGACGCGTACGATAGCAATCACCATTGCCCTCGCACTCCTGGCTGCCGGGTGGTGGCTGCCGCCGCTCGGCGTGGTGTGTCTTCTCCTGCTGGCGCTCGCAGGGGAGGTCTGGATGGAGAGCCGTTATGACGAGTCGTCCGAGCATGAGGAGTCTATCGCCGGGCCGCCGCCGAGGTGCGAGCATGTCAAAGGAGCGCGCGAGCTTCCCGTGCCCAAAACGAACGGCTGTGAGGAATGTCTGAAGGGGAAGCAGAAGTGGGTGCACCTGCGGCTGTGTCTTAGCTGCGGCCACGTCGGCTGTTGCGACTCTTCCGAGCACAAGCACGCCTCGCGCCACTTCCGCGAAACCGAGCACCCCGTAATGAAATCAACCGAGCCGGGCGAAGACTGGGCCTGGTGTTACGTTGACGAGATGTTTGTCACGCTCAATACGCAGTCGAGTCCCAGGACAGAAGATTCGACCGAGCTGCAACTGACATAACCTTGCGTGTTGAGGTTGGATTTCATCCGCCGGACGTAGACTTGCTTCAGCTAATTCTTCCCACTGGCCTCGGCGCTGGCCTAAGGCGTCTGGAAAAGAGTAAGCTCGGCAGTCATGAGGCTCCCAACTATTACAGGAATCATACGAAGGCGAATGCTGGTCAACTTCAGAGTTGACCCTCACGTCATGCAGCGTCATTTACCAACACGCTTTCGCCCAAAACTACAGAAAGATTATGCTGTCGCCGGCATCTGCCTGATTCGCCTGGAACATATTCGCCCAAAATTGTTGCCGCCGATTGCAGGCTTGAGCAGCGAGAATGCCGCACACAGAGTTGCTGTTCTGTGGGAGGATGAAAATAACAGGCTGCGGGAAGGCGTATTCATTCCGCGCCGGGACACAAATTCCCTGATGAATCATTTGGCCGGAGGCAGAATATTCCCCGGCGAGCATCATCGCGCGGCTTTCGCGGCGCGACAGTCGGATTCAGAAATCAATCTTGAGATGAAGTCTCAGGATGGGAATGTCGCAGTTCGTATTGCCGGAACGATCACAGACGGGCTGCCGGAGACTTCAATATTTTCTTCCCTCTCTGAAGCATCATCTTTCTTCGAGAAAGGTTCATTAGGTTATTCGGTCACAGGCGAATCCAACCGGCTCGACGGATTGATGCTGGAAACGAGGCAGTGGCGCGTTGAAGCTCTCGATGTGAAAGAAGTCAGTTCCAGCTATTTTGCGAATGAATCTATGTTTCCGAAAGGCAGTGTCGAGTTCGATCATGCGCTGATCATGAGGGACATCGAACATGAATGGCACAGCGCGCCAGACCTCTATGTTTAAGCGGGTTCACACGGAGCGCGGATTGAATGGCTCTCTATCTTTATTGAAGTCGCCGACGGCCATAAACCTGGGGCTGGAACCGATTGAAAAACTGTTCAGCGGGCCAAATCCTTCAGCGCCGTCGCCATCGAAATCTCCGAGCGCCAGCGTGCGAGCCGGGTTATTAAGGCCATAGCTGGCTGTCGCATTGAACGTGCCGCACCAGTCAGCATCAAAAGCAGACCTTAGTCGGATCGAGAACAGGCTTTTGGCCGCCCTGCCTCGCTGTTGATGGCCAATTGCCTCTACGATGACAACTTCTACTCGTCGGAGTAGATGGAGCAGCCCGCCTGCGACGATCCTTTCGAGGGCGGCGGCTCCTACGACCCGATCACTTACGATTACGAGCCGGTCGGCGGATTCTACGACGTGTGGTACGGCGAGGGCTACGACTGGTATGGTGAGTGGTACTACGGCGTCTGGGATTCTTACTGGTACGGCTACTATTACTACTTCATAACGTGGCGCTGTATCCAGGCGAGAGCTGTCGCCTACGCGGCAGTCCTCTACGCTGGCTACGTCTGTTCGCGCGGCTCGCCGGCATGCCCGGCGGCGGTGGATTTAGCGAACAGATTGCTTGAATACGCCAGAATCGTTTGCGGCAGCGGCGTCTAGGCGGCGCTCGCTTCCCCGTACGGCGACGGAAAGGAATATTCAGACCAGTACGGCCTAGGGAGTGAGAGATGCCGGAGCAAGAGGATTTTGATCTGGAATCTTTTCAAGCGATAGTGTTGGAGAGGGTCGCAAGCCTTCAGAAACTAGGCGATGAGGTGGAGCCCTTCTACGCGCGATTTCCTTACCCGGACACAAAGAAGCTCAAAGCGGAGAATCCGGGTTGTCTGGGCTGGATACCTGTCGGGCTTTTGATGTTTCAGGCAGGCGTGTCGCGCCGAACCGCCAGAGGCTTGAAAAAGAGTAGAGAAGAACTGACCCGCAGGGCCGAAGAGTTGACGAGGCAGAGAGAAGTCAAGCTGCGCCTTTGTTCGGCCTTGAAAAACCTTGAAGACGATCCCTTCGAGATAGCCAGGGCCACGACGCCCGTCCTGGTCACTCTATCAAGAACAAAGCTCGTCTCTCTAGACTTAGATGCCAATCTATTCGCCACGCTCGCAATCATGATCGCAAGCACAGGCATCGCCAATTTCTGCGCCGATCAGAATATTTGAGATTCAGCTTGAAGCTCGCGCCCGGCAGCTTCTTTCGCCTGGGCCCTCGCCGCAACCTTGCGGACGAACTCCACGACCGAGTCCGGCGCGGTGAGCGGTAACATGTGGCCCCCCTCTATCAGCTCAAGCTCGACGCCGGGAATCTTTGACGCCACGGCGATGCCGTGTTGGCGATGATCCAGGACGCGGTCTCCCTTGCCGTAGAGAATGGCGACCGGGAGTTGCAGCTCCGCATAGCGCTCGACCATAGCAGGCATTTCATCTTTCAGGGCCACCAGGTCTTCCGACGCTGCGCAGAAGCTCTTCGGCCTCAAGCTCAGCAGCCCGCCGCCCGCCGTCGCGTAATCCCTCGGAACCGGGTCTGGCCCGAAGATCGTGTCGAGCACCTGCGCGCGGCGCAGTATCGAAGCGGGCGTGGCCACAGTCCAGGCCGTGAGCCGGCGCAGCGCACGCGAGCTTATAGCAAGTCTTCTGAAGACGGCGGGGACGCTCTGCTGTACATGCGTGAGCGGCGCGATGAGGGCCAAGCCCCGAACCTGCTCCGGGTGGTTGAGCGCGACGGCCAGCGCGAGCGCGCCGCCGAGCGAATGGCCGACGAGCAGCGGGCGTTCCAGGCCGAGGGTGCTGATGAAGGCCGAGACCGTCTCGGCCTGCGACCTGAGACGCGCGCAGGAGCCGGGGGGACGCGTGGATTCGCCAGACCCGGGGCGCTCCATCACGACGACCCGAAACTCGCCCGCGAGTCGGTCGAGCAGAGAGTGCGTGAAGGTACGCATGTTGCCGCCCAGTCCGTGAATGAGCAGGAGCGTGGGCCCATCGCCACGGTCAAGGTAGTGTATGCGTGCGCCGCCAACTTCGACGAAGCGGCCGAGGGGCGGGAGCGCGGCCTCTACGCGGCGCGCCGTGTGGGCTGTGAAGAGGACTAGCGCCCCCACGGCGATGAGGGCGAGCAGTCCGAAGGTAGCGACAAACAGGAGCGTCATTTGCCCACCCGCAGCACGAGCAGCTTCCAGTATGAGACCGGAAGGGCGCGTGCGATCAAAGATAAGACCCTGGCGTCAGTCCCGACGAGGACGCGCGCCTCGCGCCGCTCGACGCCGCGTATGATCGCCTCTCCTGCGACCTCCGGGGGCAGCCGCAATGCTTTCCGAAACTGCTCGCGGCGGCGGGCCATCTCCTCACTGCTGACGCCTAGCGGCACGCGAGCCTTCTCGGCAATGGAGGTCGCGACTCCGCCCGGATGTACCACTGTGACGCCGATGCGCGAGCCCTCCAACTCGTGACGCAGCGCCTCGGAAAAGCCCCGCACGGCGAACTTGCTCGCCGCGTAAGCGACCTGGCCGGGCGGCGCGATCAGGCCGAACACGCTTGAGAGATTCACGATGCGCGCGTCGTCGCTTCCGTGCAGCGCGGGCAGAAATGCGCGCGTCATACGCACCACGCCCCAGAAGTTGATCTCAAACAGCCACTCGAAGTCCTGCTCGCTGACCTGCTCGAAGGTTCCGCCCACGGCGACGCCGGCGTTGTTGACGAGCAGGTCAACGCCGCCGTGTTCGTCGGCGACACGCGCCGGAAATTCTGAGACGGCGGCGCGGTCTGCGACATCCAGGTGGTGACGAGTCACGCGCACTCCGCTGGCGCGCACCTGGCCTGCCGTTTGGGCCAACCCTTCGTCATCTATGTCGGCCAGGGCGAGGTGACATCGGCGGCGTGCCAGCGACACGGCGATTGCGCGCCCGATGCCGCTCGCTGCGCCTGTGACGACGGCCGTGCGACCTTCGAGCCGCATCCGCTCAGCCATGACTTACCACCTCCGCGCCGGCTTCGGCCGAGCCCTGCCCGCTGCGGAACTCCATCGTCCCGTCATCCACGCGCCCGAACCGCATCATCGAGAGGTCTTTCAAGTAGTTCTGATGCAGCCGCCAGGGTGTCTTCGAGCCCTGTCGCGGAAGAGTGTCGAGAGCCCTTTGAACGTAGCCGGAGGTGAAGTCAATGATCGGCTCTTCCGTGACGGTCGGGTCTTTGACCCTCGGCGTGCACTGGACGTAGCCGTGCCGCTCCATGTAGTTCAAGAGACGGCAGACGTACTCGGACGTGAGATCGCATTTCAAAGTCCAGGAAGCGTTCGTGTAGCCGAGCGCGGAGGCCAGGTTGGGCACGTCGCTATACATCATACCCTTGTAGGCCATCGTCTTAGACAATTCAACGGGCGCGCCGTCCACGATGAGGCGCAGCCCGCTCATCAGTCTCAGCACAAGCCCTGTGGCTGTCACGATGATGTCCGCGTCCAGGCGCTCGCCGGACTTGAGCAGCAGGCCGGTCTCGGTGAAGCTCTCTATGTGGTCTGTCACCACGGATACTCTCCCCTCACGTATTGTCCGAAAGAGGTCTGCGTCCGGAACCAGGCAGAGGCGCTGATCCCAGGGGTCGTAATGGGGCGTGAAGTGTTTGAGGTCAAAGCTCTCTCCGAGCTGTTTGCGGACTCCTTTCGTGATAATCCGCTTCATCAGTTCCGGCCGCGTCCGCGACAGTCTGTAGAAGAACATCCCGAGCAGCACATTCTTCCACCGCGTCAGAACGTAGACTGCACGTTCCGGCATGAATCGTCGGAGCCAATTGGCCACCTTGTCCTCTGCGGGCCGCGCGACTACGTAGGTAGGTGATCGCTGTAGCATGGTGACGTGGGCCGCCCGCTCGGCCATCGCCGGAACGAGCGTCACGGCGGTCGCCCCGCTGCCGATCACCACTACGCGCTTGCCATCGTAGTCTAGCCCCTCGGGCCACTTCTGCGGGTGTACGATCTGTCCGCCGAAGCTCTCGACCCCGGGCCACTCGGGAGTGTAGCCGCTCTCGTACTCGTAATATCCCGTGCAGAGATACAGGAAGTTACAGGTGAACCGGACGAGCGTTTTCTCGGGCCCCACTTCGGCCTCGACCGTCCAGCGTGCGTCATCGGAAGACCACGCGGCGCGCCTGACCCTGTGGTTGTAGCGTACTTTTCTGTCTATGCCGAACTCTGTGGCCGTCTCGCGAATGTAATTGAGGATAGCTGGCCCGTCGGCAATCGCCTTCGCCTTCCTCCAGGGTCGGAATCTGTAGCCGAGCGTATACATGTCCGAGTCGGAACGCACGCCTGGATAACGGAACAAGTCCCATGTCCCGCCAATCGCGCCGCGCCCTTCGAGGATGAGAAAACTCTTCGCGGGGCTCCGCTGCCGGAGGTGGCAGGCCGCGCCGATTCCGGACAGCCCGGCTCCGACGACCAACACGTCTACATGCTCCATACTTCAGTCTTCCACTCCAAGACCGGCTCGCCAGTCGTGCCGAAGCTGGTGTCCCTCTATTTTTGCGCTCGACAGTACTAAGGAGGGTTGGCACTGTCAAGTAGCATGACCGGAGACTACACAGGGCTTAGCCCAGCGACATCCGCAGGCGCGTCACAGACGCGGGCGCGAATCTGTAAACGAAAGTTGGGCCACCGACCTTCACTTCGCCGTCCGCCTGCTCCAGCCCGCGCGGGTTCGCGAAGCTGTTATGGGCGCGGATGTCGCTGGATGTCAGCACCCTGCTCTGGCACGAGCTGACGGACGCGCCCCGCGGTGAGTCCGATAAAAAAGAAGTCGGAGGGGGGCTTTGCACAAAAATAGGCTCAAATAAAATCCTGCACAAAAATCAAGCGGTCTGCACAAAAATTAAGGAAGGGACTGCCACTCAAATCCCGCCTTGCAAAATCCTTTGCATCGCTGAAAAGCACACTCCACCCTAGCCGCACACAGCAGCCCGAAAAGACTTAGATCAAGTATCGCTCTTAGATTACCTCTAACATTATCAAGAGCACGTCTGTTATGCCGTTCGGCATCCAGCTCGATGCTGTGGGCTGTGATGAAACCGGAGCGCCGGGGCATTCAATGTCGTCCGCGTAGGCTGAAAACGCTAAGGCGCAGACCAGCATAGCGACCGCGCAAAACTGGCGTAAATACCTCATTTTCTTTTCTCCTGTGAAGTAGCTTGCAAAAGCCTTTGCAAGAAAAACTAGAACATGCCCCGCAAATTTCTTGCAAGCTAAAAAGCAGGCGCATAAGATGGCTGCGGTCTAGCAACTTTTATTGCAATCACACTAAAGGTAAATCTCACATGGACTCACAAGCCTCTGTCTTGCGCCAGCTAAACAATAAAAATCTGAGCATTGATGAGCGCGCGGAGCTTCGCTGTCAGCTTGCTAAACACTTTGAAGATACGGGGCAGCATGAGGCGGCGCGTGAAGCTATGGGCGAACTATGGCAGCGCATAGGCGAGCCTCCCGTTACCGAAGGACTAGAGCGGAGCATAGCCGCAGAAGTGCTCTTGCGCGCGGGCGTCTTGACGGGATGGCTCGGTAGCTGTCAGCAGATCATAGAGGCACAGGAGATAGCCAAGAATCTTATCAGTGAGAGCATTACTATCTTTGAATCTCATGGTTATGCACAGAAGGTAGCAGAGGCACAGGTTGAACTCGCTTTGTGCTACTGGCGAGAGGGGCATTACAGCGAAGCGCGGCTTATCTTGAAGGATGCCTTAGCCGTACTTACCACAGACAGTGAGTTAAAAGGCAAAGCGATACTAAGAAGCGCGATTGTCGAATGTAGCGCGGCATGTTATCAGGACGCCCTTAAAGTCCTGCTTGACGCCGCGCCGCTTTTTGAGAATATCAACAGCCATACGGTCAAAGGTAGTTATCACAATCAGCTTGCGCTTGTTTACAGAGCATTGGCAGAGGCCGGGCAGCGTGAATATCTTGATAACGCCTTTATCGAATACACGGCCGCAAGCTTTCATTTCGAGGAAGCCGGGCATAAACGCTATCTTGCCAATGTAGAAAATAATCTCGGCTCACTCTACTTCACAGCCAATAGATTCAAAGAAGCGCACAGACACTTAGACTATGCGCGCCGATTGATGGAAAGTCTAAAAGACCAGATAGGCGCGGCGCGAGTCGAGGAAACACGCGCTCGGCTCTTTCTCGCAGAGAAACGTCATACAGAGGCAGAAAGGGCCGCGCAGGTGGCGGTCTATACTCTTGAACGTAATCAGCACCCCTCACTGGCAGGGGCTTTGATAACACAAGGCAAGGCATTAGCGCGGCTAGGACGCGCAGAGCAGGCCCGCTTGACCCTTTACCGTGCGATTGAGCTATCGGAGCAAGCAGGGGCAAGGAATCGCGCGGGAGAGGCCGCGCTAGTCATCGTGCGGGAGTTGGGCGGGCAGTTTGAAGAAGTGCAAAGCCTCTCAGCCAAGCTTCCTTTAATAAAAGAGCTAAGACGTTATGAGCATGGCCTGATAAAGCAGGCTCTTATCAGTGCGGCGGCAGCGTCACGAATGCCGCTAACCTTCTCGGAACCTCACACCAGCATCTTACTTACCTGATTGAGCATCGCCATAAAGACTTGCTTGCTCTGAGAACTCCCGCCAAACGTCGCCCGAAGTCCATCATTAAACGAAGATAAATCTTGCCTCAAAAATATCCGGTCTGCCTCAAAAATCAACTCTCTGAGGGGTTATTGAGGCAAAGCCGAGGAAGTTCGCGCTAGCGTTATCGGACACACGCGGCTGAAGCGGGAGTTTTGGATATTTAAAAGGAGCGCCTGTTTTTCCTTCTGAATTTGGGCTTAACTTGAGCCATCATCTCATCAAGGAGAATTGCTTCCTGCAAAATCTGAAGCGTCTCTTCGGAATATAAATCCTCGACGGAACGTATCTCGAGGTAACGAACCCGCTTCAGGTTTTCGCTCTCGCCGAGCAGGACGCCGGGCCGCGTCGCAAGCTTGTAGCCGTGCGGGAAGCCGAGTGTGATGTGATCTCGGTGGCGGTTCAAATAACAGAAGTTTCGGCGCAGGCTGTAAAAGGGGATTCTCCACTTGATAGCGCAGGTGGCGAAAGGCGGCAAATTCTCCTGCAAAAAAAGATGCGCCGCCGTCAATAGCTCACGGACTTCCGTAGGGTTTGTTTCTTCGATGTATGCTAAAACGCTCATCAAAATCCTAAGCGGAATTCGCCCCCAAGCGTGCGTGTGCGAGTCAACAAACGAATGGGGCTATTGGGAGATGCCGCCCCCCGCCTGCTCGGCGGCGATGATGCTTTCGATCACCTCCGTCTTGGCTTCCGCATATGCGTTCATGTCCGCCCACTCTTTCGCGGCCAGTTCTCGCTTCTCCTGTTCGTAGCGGCGCTTGTCGGCGCTGTTTCGGCGCAGGCGGTCCCGGAAGATCAGGTTCCGCTCAATCTCCGGGCAATCGGCCGAGTAGATGTGGACGTGCACATCCTTTTCGGGAGTCCTGAACATCCTGTGCTCGTGCCAATCCGGCTCCCGCACCCGCAGGACATACCCGGCCACTTCCAATTGGGGCAGATAGGCGGACTCGTCCGCGGAATCCAGTACCACGACGAGGATGTCGATGATGGGCTTGGCGGCCAGACCGGGGACGGACGTTGACCCGATATGCTCGATCCGCAGGGCGGCCCGGCCGAGTGCGCTGGCGATTGTTTTGGCGTACGTTTCGAACTTCTTCGGCCAATCCGGGTCGTAGTCGGCGATCTTAATCTCGCGTTTTTCGGCACCCCCGATCAGCAGCCTGACCCGTCACAGAGGAGCTACCGGCTGAGTGATCCGCAGTCGTTCAATCGCTACACCTATGCGAGCAATGACCCGGTCTATCGCAGAGACCCGAGCGGGCTCGATGATACAGTCCATCCGATGGTCTGTCCGACCTGCTATGTCGTCGTACCGATCTCTTTCGAGAACGGCGTGGGCTCGACCATCTCGGGTTTGGGTGATCTGTTGGGAAGAACCATTTACGACGAGTTGTTGTTGCCCGAGGGACTCAGCGGCCAGACCTCGTCGCAGAAGTCTGAACAAGTGATAGCTCCGATTGTTAACTTCAAAAAATTACTCCAAGATCGGCTGGCTTATGGAGATTGTGCTGACTATGTCGCTCAACTCATCAATACGGCGGCTGAGTTGAGCGGCGGCAAAAACGACGCCATCTCAACAGATGTGATGACCCTCTATAACATGATTAACAGACAACCTAGAGGCGGCTTCTTTCTCAACCAGCCAGCCATCTGGGAAGGTAAACCTGTGAGCGCCACCGCAGAGGGTATTTTACAGGGTAATGCAAGAGTCACTATAAACTCGAAAGGGGGTTTTAGGGACGACCCTGCCTCCATATCTCGGCTTCCCTCCGATTATGGAATCGCGGGTATCCAAGAGATCATCCACTTAGCTGGAAAGAATACTCTTTATTCGGAGGAGTTGCTGCTAAGAGCAGCGAATGCATTAGAACCCAACGGAAGACCGTCGGCATCCACGTGGCGCTCTACGCTGTTTGGATATTCTTCATCAAAACTCGGCCAGCCGCAGCCAGAATGGAATTTGGCCTCGGCCGAATAGAGCGGGTTGTTGCAGCGCCGGCAAATAAATGTGCCCGGAGAGAAAAGCTTATCGTACTCGCCGGTAAAGGGCCGCTCCGTCCCCTTATGGACGATGACGCGCTCTTCTTCGGCTGATAGGTGGTTGTATGGCATAAGTATTTGTAATTACTGTAGCAAAGATTCTCCGACCCTTAAAGTTAAAAACATCAGGCAGTAATAGAAGGCGACAATTTGAGGCTCTGTAATCCTGAGCAATACCATAATCGCCGTTCTCGGGCTCATCTTGGCGCTTTGAAAAATATTTTGCTTCCCCACTTGACAATTTTCTCCCTCCTGCTCTAATCTCCCGCGCGCTTCTTTGAGTCGGTCTGGCCTCAGTCATAGACCTCACGTCTGTGGATGTGGTGCAAACAAAACCTTAAATAATATTGATGTGGTCTCCTCGCGCTTTGGCCTACTTCTCTACTGGAAAGCTGCTCTTGGCTTTCCTGACTGAGGTGTGCCTGTTGCCGACGGTAGATTAGCCCGTGGAAATTTTTTTGAGTTGAAGGAATGAAAAGCCCCGCGCTCACTTGCCGGTGAGCGCGGGGCCACTTTGAACAATACACCTCTGCTGCACCTCAGAGCGGAAGATGCATCGCCTAGACAGCCCGCATCTTAGCGCAACTCGTGGCGGAGGCTCAACCCTTAAGGAGCCGGTGGCACGTATGCGCGCCTCCTCTCTATCAATCTGTCGAGCAAATCTTCATGCCTGGCGGGCGCAGCCTGTGCCTGGTGGCCGCAAAGGTCTGCCTGTAGGAAAGAGGAATTAATGTCAAAGAGAACCCTGAAGCCGCAGCGCAGCGCCTCGCGGCGTGGCGAGCAGAGCAGACGCAAGATAGCCGTCTTGGTCGGCTTATTGCTGAGTTTGAGCCTGACCGGCAGCTTACTCGCCCGGTGGAAAGCCAACCGCGTAGTGACCGGAATAAATCCGATGATCGCCCAGGCCACTCCGAGCCCCACGCCGGTCTTGACCAAGGAGTACATCTACGCTGGCGGCAGACTCATCGCTACGGAAGAGCCAAGTGCGACGCCTACTCCCTCGCCTACTCCGGCCCCCAATGCAGCTACCTTTGTCTCTCAAGCGACGCCCAATTCGATGTTCACGGGTCAAACGCATTCTGTGTCGGTGAGGATGAAGAATACCGGCACCAATACCTGGACGACGGAGCAGTATCAGCTCGGCTCGCAGAATCCGCAGGACAACACTACCTGGGGCTTGAGCCGCGTGGCTCTGCCCTCGGCGGTTGAGCCGGGCGCTGAGGTGAGCTTTGATTTTAATATCACAGCGCCTTCGACTCCCGGCACCTACAATTTTCAATGGCGTATGGTGCACGCGGAGCAAGGGACGGATACCTGGTTCGGACAGTTATCTGATAACGTAGCTATTACCGTCAATGACAATGAGGCCCCAGAGGTTAGCATCACCGAGCCTGCCAACGGCGCTTCCTACACAGCTCCGGCCAACATCATCATCAACGCCGTCGCGGCTGACAGCGACGGAACAATCTCCAAGGTAGAATTCTTCCAGGGCTCAACCCTGCTCGGTGAAGATACGACTGCCCCCTACAGCTTTACATGGAGCAACGTGCCTCCCGGCACTTACTCGCTCACGGCCAAAGCCACGGATGACGCTGGCGCGACCTCGACTTCTAATCCCGTGAATGTCACGGTCATAGACCCGGCCCCCAGTGTGAGCATCACCTCTCCGAGCGAACAGCAGACATTTACTGCCGGTTCCAGTATCACGATCACGGCCTCTGCTTCTGCTATTAGTGGCAGGACTATCACCAAGGTCGAGTTCTTTCAAGGGACAACCCTGCTCGGTGAAGATACGACCGCGCCGTACGAGTTCGTTTGGAGCAACGTCCCGGCCGGGGACTATACCTTGACGGCCAAAGCGACCGACAGCCAGGGTGACGTGGGCACTTCCCCTCCCGTCCACATCAGGGTGCGGACGCCGCTGGCGATCACCAATCCGACCAACGGGGCAGTATTCACCGCACCGGCCACAATCAACATCCAGGCCACAGCCCCCGAAGGGACGACCAGGGTCGAGTTCTTTCAAGGGACAACCCTGCTCGGAGCAGATACGACTGCGCCGTACGAATTCGTTTGGAGCAACGTCCCGGCCGGTTCCTACAGCTTGAGCGTCAAAGCGACCGATGGTCAGGGAACCGTAACGCCTTCGCCCGCCGTCAACGTCACCGTCGTCAACAAGTCCAACGTGACGAACGTTGCCGCAGGCGCGGGCGGCGCGACCGTCAGAGCTTCATCCCAATACCACCCGGATTTCCCGGCGACGAGCGCGATTGACGGCGACAGGGCTGGCCGCATATGGGGCAATGGCGGAGTCTGGACTGACGGCACTGCTGGCGTTTATGAAGACTGGCTGGAGGTCACTTTCTACGGGGTGAAGACCATTCACGAGATAGATGTCTTCACCGTGCAGGATCAATATTGGGCTCCGACCGAGCCCACAGAGTCGCTGACCTTCAACACCTACGGCCTGATCGATTATGAAGTGCAGTACTGGAACGGCTCCGCTTGGCAGACCGTGCCGGGCGGCAATATCACCGGCAACAATAAGATTTGGAGAAAGATCAGCTTCCCGGAGGTGACGACTGACAAGATCAGGGTGCTGACGCATAACGCACGCAACTACTTCAGCGACATCGCTGAGGTTGAAGCTTACGGCGTCGCGCCATCATCTTCAACGAGCTATTCGACGACCTACAGGGCTTCGACAGACTTCTCCACCGCGCAGGGCTATCGGAACTGGTACTACCTGGATTCCACCGGCCAGCTCATGACCTTTGACGCGGCCAACAACTGGTGGACGGGCTGGGAGTCAGGCTCTTCCTGCTGCCTCGTCATCTGGAGCAATGGTCAGCATCCAGGCTCTTATACGGACGCCATCAGGGAGTGGAGGGCCCCGCGCGCCGGAAGCATACGGATCACGGGCTCTGCCTTCGACGCGAGTCCCGGGGGCGGAGACGGCGTTATCGTCTATATCAAGAAAAACGGGGCGACGCTCTGGCAGCAGACCATCGAAAACGGTAATTCTGCGGGGTTCAGCTTCGACTTGACGACGAGCGTCGCGGCCGGCGACCAGATCAGCTTCGTCGTCAACCGGAGAAGTGTCAATAACTGGTACGACAGCACGGGCTTCGACCCGACCATCACCTTCACACCGACGACACCAACGCTCACGAATCTGGCGCTCGGCAAGTTGCCGATCCAGTCCAGCACCTACGACCATTTCATGCGCCCCTATCCGTGGCGTGCCGTGGATAACAACGTACACGGCAACTACGACATGGGCTCTGTCGCAGTCACAAACAATGAATACCGGCCCTGGTGGCAGGTCGATCTCGGAGACCTGCACCACATTGAAAAGATTCACCTCTGGGGTCGTGGCGGTCAGATCAGCGACTTCTATGTCTTCGTCTCGAACGTGCCCTTCGCTTCGACCGACCTGACGACGACGCTCAATCAAGCGGGCGTGTCGAATTACCACGTCACGGGAGGACAGCAGGGCGCGACCACCATCCTGAGCATCAATCGCTCGGCTCGCTATGTGCGGGTACAGTTGACGGGCACAGCCCCCCTTCAGTTGGCCGAAGTACAGCTCTGGGGCGAGCAGACCTTGCCACAGCCCAACCTGGCGCTCAATAAGTCGGCGACACAGTCGAGCACTTTATACGGGGCGGCCGCTGTAGCCGTAGACGGCACCACGTCTACCGTGACGCACACGGACTATAACAACCAGGCGTGGTGGCAGGTCGATCTCGGCGGCCGCCAATCCATCCAGACGATCAATCTCTGGAATCGCACGGATTGCTGCGGTGATCGCCTGAGCAACTTCTATGTCCTGGTCTCCGACCAGCCCTTCGCCTCGACCGATCTGACGGCGACCCTGAACCAAGCCGGGGTCTCAGCCTACTACACGGCGGGCCAGGCGGGCACTCCTTCCACGGTGGTGATTAACCGCACCGGGCGCTATGTGAGAGTGCAGTTGGCGGGCGCTAATTATCTCTCTCTGGCGGAAGTGCAGATTTGGCGCGGGCCGCTCACAAGCCGTCCCAATCTGGCCCTGAATAAACCGGCGACGCAGTCGAGCGATGCATGGGGACTGACGGCCAGCCGCGCCAACGACGGCAATACTGACGGCAACGCGAACAACGGCTCAATCTCGCACACGGACTACAACTATCAAGCATGGTGGCAGGTCGATCTCGGCGGCAGCCAATCCATCCAAACGATCAACGTCTGGAATCGCACGGATTGTTGCGGTGAATGGCTGAGCAACTTCTACGTCTTTGTCTCGGATCAGCCGTTTACTTCGACCGATGTCGCGACGACGATCAGCCAGGCCGGGGTCTCCAGCTACTACATGGGGCCGCAGGCGGGCAGTCCGAGTTCGTTCTCGATCAATCGCACGGGCCGTTATGTGAGGGTGCAGTTGGCGAGCGCCAACCATCTGACTTTGGCCGAAGTGCAGGTCTTGCAGTCGCCCTAGAGTCGGCGTGATCGACTGAATACTTGCGCTTACAGAACCAGGAGCGATGATTCGGGCGAGCCCGGAGCACGCGACGGCCGATAACTTTTCCAAGAGTAAACAAACCATGATGCACACAGCTTTCGAGATAACCTCTATTCTCCGTCAATCCCGTGTGACGAATCGCCCGGCGAAGCCTTTACTGCGTGTCGGGTTGCGACAGGCCCTCACCATTATCTTCTGCTGCCTCATAGTCTGGCCCGCCACCATTGCGGCGCAAAACATTCAGAACCCACAGGACAGCGTAGATTTTAAGAGGCGCAGCCAGGCGACGGTTGATCCGGCGACGCTGGCGCTGCAACTACAGATTCCGCTGGGCAACTATCGGGGGCGGGGCGATATGAGCTTTCCGATCACGCTCAACTATTCGTCAAAGCTGTGGCGCGTCGGTTATGCGAGATCGGATGCGGCACAAAGCGGGGGTGACCCCAAGCATATCTTTCACGGTTTCTATGGCGAAAGCTCGGCTGCCGGCTGGACATCCTCGCTGGACTGGTTCCTGTGGCCCACCATTAACGGGGCCAACGGTCAGACCCACTTTTACGGATTCGAGCGGCAGAAGGAGATGTATGAGATCGATGGCAGGCCATCAACAGATAATAAGTACGAGCGAACAGTCGCCCGCATGCATGTCGTCTTGCCCGACGGCTCAAGGCACGAGCTGCGCCGCGACGACACCGTGTTGCCTGCCGGGGCCGACACCACGAGCGGGACATTCTTAGCGGTGGACGGCTCGCGCCTGCGTTTTGAATCGGCCAGCAGAACCCTCTTCATCCCCGACGGCTCGCGCATCATCTACGACCCGAACCCCGACGGGACGCCGGCCGCCATTCGCTACGTAGACCGTCATGGCAATCAAAACACTTATAGCTTCGCGACGACCCAGTGTGATCGGTGGACGGACAGCCTCGGCCGCAAGTTCAACGTAGACTTGTTGGTCAGGTGTGATGGCAATCCCGGCATCGAGGCCGGTGATAAGACCTACACCCTGCCCGGCGCGGGCGGCACGCCGCTGGCTTACACCTTGCGCTGGCGTCCCCTCTATGGGCCCAACGGCGAGACTGTGCTCGACGTGCCTATCAACGATGAAACGCAAAGGCCCTACATCGGAGATCATACCGACACCGGAAGTCATAGCCCCTTATCACCCAGTCTCTTCAATTCTTTTGAGGACTCGCTCCTCACTTCGGACGACACCAGGTTCAATCCGGTCGTGCTCGCGCAGATCGTCTTACCCAACGGCACGGCCTATACCTTCAAATACAATACATACGGCGAGATCGTGAGAGTCGAGCTTCCGACCGGAGGGTACGAGACCTTCAGCTACGCGCCTGTAGAATCGCTGAGCGGACACATAGACGCTCCGCTCTATGCGCAGGCTAATCGCGGCGTGGTCGCCCACACGGCGAGCGCCGGGCCGGGCGAGCTGGTCTCGACCTGGACTTACGGGACGACCATCAATACTGAGCAAGAAACTGTCAAACTGGCGAGGACGATCAAGGCCCCCGACGACTCCTGCACAGTCATCCTCTATCACAAGAGCTTACAGGATGGCATCAAATGGGGCTTCGACAAGGCGATTGCCGGTAAGCCCTACGATGAACGCGTCTACGCGCAATGCCCGAGCCCTAACGGGGAGGGAGGCGTGTTGCTGCGGCGAAAGCTTATCAAGTGGGTGTGGTCAGGGCCGATTCCGGCGGATAATACCAGCCCGGCTGAGCGCAACCCGCGAGTGGAGAAGGAAGCGGAGATAACCTTCGATACGAGCGCAGGCGCGCTCTCGACCGTCACCTCTTATACCTACGACGGCGACCTCAACGTCACGTCCGCCACCAAGCACGCCTACGTGATAGTCGATCCGGCCATCGCGGTCGATATCGCCTTCGAGCCGGACGGCGACTTTGATGATACCCGCTTCGATCAGTACTTGAGGGGGCAGAATACAGCCGTGGCGACCACGGAGATGACTTACCTGGTCAACGACACGCGTATCGATGCCTCGCAGCGCGCAGCTTATCGAGCACGCAATCTGATCGCGCTGCCGACCTCCAAAATCGTTCACCAGGGAGAGCTGAACGGAGCCATCGCCGCGCGCACAGAGATGAGCTATGACGAAGATACGCTGCTTCCCTGCACCGAGACGACACGCGTAGACCCGAACACTCCGGTGCGCGGAAATGCCACCTCGACGAGTTCCCTGGCCGACATCTCGGCGAACCGCTTTATCACGACGCGGGCGCAATACGACGAGTGCGGCAACGTCAGGATTACCAGAGACGGTAAGGGTAAGCGCACGGAGATTCAGTATTCGACCGCTTTCGGCTCCGCTTATCCGACACACACCTCGGCCGACCCGGACGGCGACGGCGGGCCAGCTCAACCATTGACCACTGATACGGCTTATGATTTCTCGTCCGGCCTGGTGACCTCAACGACGGACGCCAACGGGCAGCTCACCGCCTACGAATACAACGATGCCCTGAACAGGCTGAAAAAGGTGACGCGGCCGAGCGGCGGAGGCTCGACCACTTATGATTACGGCGATACGCCCGGGAACCTCTTCATCCAGACGAAGACGGCCCTCGACGCTTCCAGGTTTTTAACTTCGACCAAATATTTTGACGGGCTCGGCAGAAGTGTGCGCGCGGTACAGTCCGAGGGCGCGACCTCTATCTTTACCGACACGATATACGACGTAATGGGCCGAGTCTGGAAAGTGTCTAACCCGTATCGCACGGGCACGCCGCTCCTGACCGTCAACGCTTACGACAAGCTGGGACGAATCATCAGTCTCACGACCCCGGACGGAGCACAGGTGCTGACCGCCTATAACGCCGTGCCCGGCAGCACCGCGACGGGTATGCCCGTCATGGTCACGGATCAGGCGGGCAGGAAGCGGGGCAGCATGACGGACGCGCTCGGACGTTTGATTCAGGTGGTGGAAGACCCGCAGGGGCTCAACCATCTGACTAACTACGAGTATGACGTGTTGGGCAACCTGCGCACAGTCTCGCAGGGCGAGCAGACGCGCAGCTTCAATTATGACCCGCTGTCGCGTCTTCAGTCGGCCTCTAATCCGGAGAGCGGGACGATCTCTTACCAGTATGACGACAACGGCAACCTGGTGCTGAAGGTGGATGCCCGAGGCGTCCGCACCCTCTACACCTACGACGACATGAATCGCGTCCTCTCAAGGCGCTACGAGAATGACCCGGCATCGACTCCGGGCGTCTTCTACTACTACGACGCGCAAGCACTGCCAGGCGGCGCGCCCGACTTTGATCGCGGCTTCTCCAAAGGCAGGTTGGTCGCCACGCTCTACGGCAACGCGTTGGACGCTGCGGGCAACAACCTGAGCACGATGGGCACTTACCTGGGTTATGATGCCCTGGGCAGGGTCAAGCGTTCCATCCAGCGCACCAACGACGGGCAGGCAGAGCAGACT
>DASVQF010000046.1:0-73647 GCA_036389315.1 Pyrinomonadaceae bacterium | reverse complement strand
CGCGATGCGCGCGGGACGCGGTGGCTGGGAGACCTGCTCCAGGACATGCGCTACGGGGTGCGGATATTGGCGAAGCGGCCTGGTTTTACTGGGGTAGCGGCGCTGGCCTTAGCGTTGGGGATCGGTGTCAACACTGCCATTCTGAGTGCCGTGAACGCCTTCGTCCTGCGCCCGCTGCCGGTGGAGAAGCCTGAGGAGCTGGTGGTTACCTATTGGGGGAGAAAGACGGATACGCATGTGTGGGAGAAGTTCTCCTATGCGAACTACGTGGACTTGCGCGAGCAGAACCAGAGCTTTTCCGACCTCTGCGCGTGGTCTGAGACTTCGGCGGGCATCAGTTCCAGCGAAAGCCGCAATGCTGGGGACAGCGAGCGTGCGGAAGTTATCTGGGGCGAACTGGTCACAGGAAATTATTTTGAGGTGATGGGCGTCAAGCCCGCGCTGGGGCGCACCTTTTTGCCGGAGGAAGATCGCACGCCGAACGCTCACGCGGTTGTGGTGCTGAGCCATCCGCTGTGGGAGCAGCGCTTCAACGCAGACCAGGCTCTTCTAGGCAAGACGATTTATCTGAACGGCCAGCCCTTTACAGTCGTCGGCATCATGCCGGAGTCGTTTCTCGGCGGGGCATTCTATCTGCGCAAGGCTTTCTGGGTTCCTGTGATGATGTCGCAGAAATTTGGACGCCGCCCGGAATGGCAGACGGATCGCAGCTACCAGTTATTCAACGTCTTCGGGCGTCTGAAGCCGGGCGTGACGATGGCGCAGGGGGAAACGGATTTGAATCTGGTGGCCGAGAATCTGGCGAAACTCTACCCGAAGGAGAATTCGGACACCAAAGTCCAACTCCTGACGGAACTTGATAGTCGCTATGATGCTGCAACCAAGATTATTAAGTACGGTGGTTTTCTGGCCCTGTGTGTCTCGGGTCTGGTGCTGCTGCTGGCCTGCGCCAATGTGGCGAATCTGATGCTGGCGCGGGCTGCCACGCGCGCCAGGGAGATAGGGATTCGGCTGGCGCTCGGCGCAAGCCGTGGGCGCATAGTCCGGCAACTGCTGACGGAAAGCCTGTTGCTTGCCCTGATAGGCGGCGCGCTGGGTTGGGCCTTGTCCTATTGGGGAGCGGATGTCATAGGGGCGAGTTTTCCGCCGGTTCCGTACCCTGTCAGTTTAGACTTTTCGCCGGACGGCTATGTGCTGAAACGGATGCTGTTGGTATCGCTGTTAACAGGCGTCATCTTTGGTCTGGCTCCGGCGTTGCTGGCTTCGCGGACTGATCTGGTCAACGTGATTAAGGGAGGAGGGGCGGGCCCATCCTACAACCGTCGTCGCTGGAATCTGCGCGGCGTGCTGGTCGTCGCGCAAGTCACCATATCGCTCGTCGTGCTGATTTGTGCCGGGCTCTTCATTCGCAGCCTGAGCCAGGCCCAGCAGACTGATCCCGGATTCAAGACCGAAAATCTGGTCACGATGATGATTAACCCCAGATTGCTGGCCTACAACGAGCAGGAAACCACCAGGCGGTTTTTCCCCGAACTGCTGCGCCGCCTGGAAGCGCAGCCGGGCGTGCGGGCTGCGGCGATGGTCAACGAGATGCCGCTGATGATCGAAAACATCTCGCGCGGCCCCATTGTGAAGGAGGGCGAAGCCGACCCGCCGCCGAACCAGGGGGCCAACTCCGATTGCAATTACGTGACGCCGAAGTATTTCGAGACGATGCAGACGCCGCTGGTGATGGGGCGCGATTTCACCGAACGCGATAACACGGATGCGCCACGCGTCGTGATCGTCAATCAGGAGTTTGCGCGCCGGTTTTATGGCAGCGAACAAAACGCGCTGGGGAAGCGCTTTCGCTTCGCGCAAGGCACGCCTTTGATGGAGATCATAGGCATTGCCAAAGACGGACGCTATCGCACGTTGTACGAAGATCCGCTGCCTTTCATGTTCCTGCCCATCTATCAGCACCCGCGAACCGGAGTGACGCTGCTCATCAGCGCGCAATCGGCTGGCGCTTTACCGGCTGTGGTGGAAATCGCGCGCCGCGAGATCGCGCAGATGGACTCGCGCCTGCCTGTGTATGGCGTGATGATGGCCGAGGAGAATATGACGATAGCTTATTGGGGGCCGCGTGTGGCGGCCGGAATGGCTACGACGTTCGGAGTGCTGGCTTTGGTGTTGGCGACGATGGGGCTCTACAGCGTGATGACCTATGACGTGAGCCAGCGGACGCGCGAGATAGGCATTCGCATGGCTTTGGGCGCACGCGTGCACGATGTGCTGCGCCTGATTGTGAGCCAGGGGATGCGTATGGCTTTGATCGGCGTCGCGCTCGGGTTGGTCGGCGCGTTTGCATTGACGCGCGTGCTGGCAAGCTTGTTGCTGGGCGTCGGCACGACTGACCCTGTCACCTTCGTCGGCGTAGCGGGTCTCTTGATTGCCGTCGCCTTACTGGCTTGCTACATCCCCGCGCGTCGCGCAGCCCGCGTCGATCCGCTCGTGGCCTTGCGCCATGAATGAGCCGGTTTGAATCAAGTTGTCGCTTAAATCATAAGCTGGCAGCGGAATAAACAATAGCTCTGCATTCTTCTTAAGTCACTCGCAGTATCTCGGATTCGGACGCTCGATCAGTCGCAGCGATAAGCTTGATCGAGCTTGCGAGGCCCAACAGTTGGAGTGTGCGAATGCTCCACCAGTTCATGTCTATTTCGTACCAGGCCAGGCCGTGGCGGGCTGCGGTCGGGTGCGCATGATGATTATTGTGCCAGCCTTCGCCGAAGCTCAACAGCGCCACCCACATACTATTGCGTGAATCATCGCGCGTTTCGAATCGGCGAGACCCCCACAGATGTGTGGCCGAATTGACGAGCCATGTCGCATGCAGGCCGAAGGTCACGCGAAAGCAGACGGCCCATAACAAATAAGCCCAGCCGCCGAATGCGAACAGCGCGACTGCGAGGATGACGAGCGGTAACCAGAACAGGCGGTCGAGCCAGCGATAGAATCTGTCCTTCACCAAGTCCGGAGCATAGCGGGCGAGCACAGCCTTCTCATGCTGCTGCGCCGTCCCCTGAAGAATCCACCCGACGTGCGCCCACCAGCCGCCTTCGCGCGGGCTATGTGGATCGCCCGTGTCATCTGTATGCGCGTGGTGTATGCGATGCGTCGCCACCCAACTGATCGGCCCGCCCTCAAAGGCGAGGGCTCCGCACATCGTCAGGAAATATTCGACCGCCTTCGGCGTCTTATAACCGCGATGGGTTAAAAGCCTGTGATAGCCTACGCCGATCCCCAGGCTCATCGTCAGCCACCAGAGAAAGATCGAGACGAAGAGCGCCTGCCATGTAAACACAAAGAGCGCGCCCACCGCGCCGAGATGAAAAACAGATAGGAAGATGATGTTGTCCCAGTTAAGTTTATTTCCATGCTGATTAATGATTGCCATGTACGATTGTTCCCCCAGTGAATTCCTGACCCATACTTTAGATGCAGACTTTCACTAGCATCCTATCAAGCTCAGGCCGCCCCGGTTGTAATAGTTATGTAAGAGACCGTGCCAGGCGTGATTCTCCAAAGCTTCGCAGTCGTGATATAGCGTCATAATCTTCTGCCGGACAGTATGAGCTTGCATCCCTATGAGCAAATAGTGCATCCTAGTCTTCGGTTAATCCTTCTCTCAGGCATCAACGGCGATGCGCTCCCGCACTTATTAAGCATTCGCGGCAGCCTTCTGAATGGTTCGAGAGCAGGCTACAAGCAACTTCAGAAGCCGCTCCACACAGAGCACCCGAACGCGAGCCTTCGCTGCCACCGTAACACCGAAGCCACTTTTCATTCGAAGCTTCTTACAATATCCCCTGCTAGGGGAAAGAGGATATGTCTATGTCAATCAAACTATATGTCGGTAATCTCGCGTTTCAGACTTCGAGCGATGATTTGCAGCAATTGTTCGCGCAGGCAGGCACTGTCGAATCGGCGACGGTCGTAGAAGACCGTGAAACGGGTCGCTCACGCGGCTTCGGCTTCGTCGAGATGTCTTCAAAAGAAGAGGGCGCGGCGGCGATTGCTCAATTCAATGGAAAGGAAGTCAACGGTCGCGACCTGAACGTGAATGAGGCCCGACCGCGTGAAGACCGTGGCCCGCGCAATGGGGGCCGCAGCAACTTCGGCGGTAATCGTGGCAGCCGATACTAATTTCCGAGGGGCGAAGGTTGACGGAAAACACTGCAATCTTCGCCCCTCTCACCACCGCGCAGTCTTTGCCAGGAGGATGACGGATGCAGAAGGTTGGCCTGAGAGAGCGCGGTATCTATGCTCTGCCTGACGGAAGGGAATTTGTCGTCCACGCAGTTTTTCGGGGCGGATATGTTCTCTATCTTCTGGGGGCCTGGGAATTTTTCGGCCTTCACGCATACGAATCTGATAAGGATGGGCTGCTTCGCTTAAACGCGAAACCTACTTGCTGGCACATTGAAGATTTGATTGATACTAAACGAACGGCCCACTCCCGTTCAAAGAGCGGTGCTGCGCTCAAACCGATTACAGGTTAAATCGAGAGGGCTTCATCCGGCACACAGCTTCTTATGTCGCCGAGCGTGCATAGTTGTGGTATACTTCTTTCGTCAGCTACTAACTGTTCTTTAGAAAACACATCTCTCGACATCAGGACTCAACGCGCCAGCGTTCTCCTCCTCGTGCCGTCTGCTGTTTTTCCAAACGCGACCACCTTGAGGAGGCTCCTGATGCCTGTACCCGCAGCCCGCGAAAATTCAATCGAAAACCAATCTCGCCACCCCCTGCCCCATCAAGCACAACTATACGTCTACGCCTCAAAAGCCTCGGGCGTCTCATCTCTTGCACCATGCCTTACGACGGAGAGTGAAAGATGAGCTTCCCGCAGCGAACTTACACACATGAGACGTGCGCATGGTGCACGGGCGAAGGAAAGTGGGCCATCTCTGTAGGCTACGTTATCTCGTGTCTGGTCTGCGGCGGGAAGGGGAAAGTATCTGTCGTACAGCCGGCAGCCCCCTGTAGACAATGCGCAGGGAGCGGCAGGCGCAACATGGCCCACGCATGCCTGACTTGTGCCGGTACTGGCTGGACGCGGGTGTTTGAAGGCAAGTAATCCCTCATCACCGCCGATGCGTTGATCGCCGTCTTTAATTTGCTCGACAGGTTTTAGTAACTGGAAGGGTTGATCTGAAATGCTTATTGGTTCAAACACCTTGTTGGAGGCGGAACAGGTTTCGCCCGTGAAGGCTAAAGCCATGATCCGCGCGGCGAGCGAGGAGCAGTGGCCCGGAATAAGCTCAAGGTATCAGCTAATCGTCGTGGCGTCTTTAAGAAGCAAGCAACTCCTGCGCGGCGCGCGCCCCCGGATTGATGCCGACCCACGGAAACGTCGGAACACGAGCATCGCGCTTGAAGAAGCCAAGCGTGGACTTGTGCCTTTCACGACTACGACGGGAGATCAAGCGAGCATGGGTGTTAATGACAACGAGTTGAAGCGCGAGGGATTGTAATGAGCAGGATAAGCGCCGAGACATTCGAGCAAATCTGTGATGGCGTATGGCGTGATCGCGCTGCCGTCCTGTGCCGGTGCGGTACTGCGAGCGGCGAGGACGCCTTGATGCGGGCCGTCTACTGGCGAATCCGCAAAGTAGGGGGAGAGCCTGAGCAGGGCTTTAAAGATCACACATCCTTACTCGATAAACTGCTGGAACACTACAGGGGTGAAGCCGAGTTGACTGGCAGGAAGGCTTTTGAATAGTCAGAGACTATCAGGATGAATGCGCTGCGCGTCTATGTTGACCGTCTTGGCGCGGACTCTCGCGCACGACCTGCCGTCTTCTACAGCAGGCGTGCTGAAGGCCCTTATTATTGTTGGCTTGAGGATGAGTCCGGGCGCTGGCGCGTCTCCCGCGTGCATCTCTCCGAGGAGTCTCTCCGTATGCTCTCCATGACGAGATGGAAGGACGTGCCAGTCACTTTACAGACGATGCTGAATGACCATTACCTCGAATAGCTGCACAATAAGCTTGGACATAGAGGATTGAATAAAGGAAACAAACTAATGCTCAAGGCCCACTTGCCTATCAAAAATCTGATTCTCGCCGCTCTGCCGCGACGCGAATACGAGCGAATGCTCCCCGATCTGGAGTTCATCTCGCTGCCTCTCGACGTGATTCTTTACCAGTCGGGTGAGGTCATCGAATATGTCTATTTCCCCGGCGAAGGGATCGTCTCGCTGGTCACTCACATGAGAAGCGGGGCGAGCATTGAAGTCGGTCTGATAGGTAAAGATGGGATGGTCGGTATTCCCGTATTGCTGGGCGACGACATAGCATCCGAAGAGGCCATCGTGCAGATCGAAGGGGGAGCGATGCGTATGAGATCGGATCGCTTCAAAGAGGGATTGAAGAGGAACCACAGCCCGTTGCTCACCCAACTGCTTCTATATACTCGTACCCTTATGAAGCAGGTCGCGCAAACTGCCGCCTGCAACCGTCTGCATACTGTGGAAGAGCGACTCTCGCGCTGGCTGCTGATGTGCCACGACCGTATGGAGTCAGATGTGCTGCACCTCAAGCAGGAGTTTATTTCCCACATGCTGGGAGCGCGGCGGGCCAGCATCGGCAGCGCCGCGACGGTGCTGCAAGCGGAAGGCTTGATCCGCTATTCACGGGGCAACATCAGCATCTTGGAAAGGAAAGGGCTTGAGAAGACTGCCTGCGAGTGCTATCGAGTTGTTAAAGGGGAGGCTGATCGCCTTGGAGCAAGTGTGAATAATACTCATCCGTCTTCGTAACCATAGCTAACGACACTCCATCTCTTCATCGTCAATAATTCTCATGAACGCTGGCGCGCATAGTGCTATACTGTCTCCGGACAATGCACTTCTCGACATCAGGATCGAGGCCCCCACTTCCTCCTTGTGCCACCGATAGCTTGTTCCAGCACCGACCTTGCGCAAGGTCATATCTACCTAGATTCGGCTTCCATGATGGTCAAACAGGCAGAGAGACAATGAAAATCTTACTCTATAACCCGGACAATGGCGTGACGCGCAACTTCATGCCGCACCTCTGGATGTTTCTGCTTCAGGCGCTCACGCCCGCAGGCCATGAGGTCTTGCTCATAGACGGCAACGCGCGCGCAATGAGTGACGAAGAACTTGTGCGATTTATCCACGATCAGAAGATCGGGCTCGTCGGCATCGGCGCGATGACGAGAATGGTGGCGAAGGCTTATCGCGTCGCCGACCGGATTCGGGCGGCGGGAGTCCCCGTAGTGATGGGCGGGCCGCACGTCACTGAGATGCCTGATGAGGCGCTCGGCAGAGATGGCGGCGCTCGCCACGCCGATGCGGTCGCTCTCGGCGAGGCAGATGAAACCTGGCCGCTGATCGTCGAAGACGCGGCCAAAGGTGAGCTTAAGGAAGTTTACCAGCCGGAGCGAGACGCGAAAGGTTTAGACCGCAAGCCGAGCCTGCAACCTTATCCTTTAATCCCCTGGGAGAAGCTCAACCTGGATCAGTTCAGCTTAATACCTAAATGGCTGCGCCCCATTATGTCCGGGCTGGGAGGCGGCTGGGGAACTTTTCATGTCGTGCCGATTGAGACGGGTCGCGGCTGTCCTTACGGCTGCGAGTTTTGCACCGTCACGGGTTTCTTCGGCGACTCGATTCGCTTCCGAACTAACGAGAGCGTCGTTGAAGAGTTGTTGCGCCTCAAGGCGCGGGCACGCAGGGAGCGCGGACAGATCGCCGTCTTCTTCATAGACGATAATCTGGCCATCAATATCAAGCGCACGAAATCGCTCCTCAGGGACATTATCGAGGCCCGCGCCCAAGTGCCCTGGGTTGCGCAGATCAGCGCCAATCTCTTGCGCGACGAGGAGCTTATTGATCTCATCAGCGAGTCGGGCGGGAAATGGGTCTTTATCGGCATGGAATCAATTGACCCGGCGAACATGGCTGATGTCAATAAGAATTTCAGCAAGCCGGGCGAATACTCAGTCGTGCTTGAGCGCCTGGCCCGGCGTCATATTTATGCCATTACGTCGTTTATCTTCGGGATGGACAACGATACGACGGGAGTGGCCGCGCGAACGCTGCAAGAGATTAGCTCATGGCCGCCCGGTCTACCCGTCTTCGGCCAGCTCACGCCCTTTCCGGCAACACCTCTTTATGAGCGTTTGGAGAAAGCCGGGCGTTTGGCGCGTCCTAAGCACTGGATGGATTTTGCTCCATTCGTGATGGCACATACGCCGTTGAAGATGACGATTGCCGAGGCACGACAGGAAGTTAATCGTGCCTGGGCTTCTTCCTATAGCTCCGAACGTAATGCCAGTGCGATTGATTCGATACGTCATGAGCCCCTCAAATATCGCATCACTCATCTGGTGGCGCGCCTCTTCTTTCGCGGCATCTACTTCCCACAGATGAGCAGACGGGCATGGGTCAAACTGATCTTCGATAACCGGCGAACTATTTACCCGCTCATGAAGGAAGGCTTCGTCAAGTGGCGCGCTGCGCGGAGTCGCCAGTCTAATGTTTCTATGGCGGCCCGCGTATCATAACTGCTGGCTTTTTTGAGCTTCCAGCATGCCTTAGTAGGTATGCAAAATCACGCGTGACCTACGTTATCGGACTCGGGAGGGCGGGGGTGAGTCTGTGCCTAGCGCGAAGCTAAATTCCAGTCTCAGACGGCTACTACTTCTGATCTGTTTCACACTACTCACCTGTGTCTGCGCAGAGGCACAGACGCTTTCCGGCAATGCCGCTTAACGCGTGCCCGTGACGCTCGGTAACGAATCGAACTGGCAGATGTCCTGGGGAGTCGCCGTACAACTCAGACAGATTTCTCCGACACAGGTTCAGGTCTTTTACGGCTGGCCTACGTCACGTTGAATGGGATCACGTTTGATACTGCCAATGGCACTTTGAGCACAACGATACTGCCGGGCTACGGCGCGGACTATTACGGGACATACAACGGCAATATCGCAAGCCTTGGCACTTCGGCAAGCATGTACCTAGACGCCACTGTGACAGTGCAAACTCCCTGTGGCAGCTCATTGATCTACATGAATCCGTCTTACCAGGGCGTGACCCTTCGCCAACAGTGAGGAGACCGGGCCGGACGCCAGGGCGTGTCTGTCGTTCTCCCCGGCCACAAACAGAGCACTTGACGTGCGGCGTGGCCGCCGGCCCTGTTGCAGCCTTTATTGCGACGCGGCCGGCGGCCAGTTCGCTTCTTGAGGCCCCGGCTTCGGGTGACACAAATTTGCAAAAAAACCGGCACAGTTTCTCAAGTTGACGCGCTTTGAGGATTAGGTTTACTTTGTCGGCGCAATAATTTTAGCTACGTATTGCAAGGTAATTGTAATCTTAGGTTAGTCCGCTTCCCCTCCGCTTCACAATTAAATCAGAGCAAAGAAGATGGCAATCCACCTCGCCCCACAGCTATTTCCCGCGAAGCCCTGGTCTCGCTCCGCCGGCTCGAAGTGCGATTTGCGTCCGGTTCCATCTTCGGTATCTCTAGCGATCTTGGGAAGAACTAGTGTCTGATTAAACAGCCCCGCCGTCACCGGCAAGTGACGACGGGGCTGGTTTTGAAATACAACCTCCACACATGAAGTGCTAAGGATGCTTTCTCGGACAAACTGCATCTTAGCGCAGAGTGCGTGGGTGGTTCAACAAAAAAGGAGCCATCTATGAACGGCGCTCGTGCATTCACGCCAAGCATCCGCTTCTTGATCTATCTGACAATCTGTTGCGCGCTCGTAGCATCTCTTCACAGCATCACGCTCGGCCAGGAGCAGAGCGGTGCGACCACACAGGAGACCGCAACCGCAGAGGGGACGCAGGACGCTCAACCGGCGAGCCCAACCGGAGATAGTACGTCCCAGCCACAGCCGGGAGCGGCGTCGGAGCTACCTAACCCCTGCGAGACGGCGATGTGCGAGCCGGGTGAGTTACCGACGGCATCGCCGACGCCGTTTCCAACGCCGATTCCAGTGCCGACGGCAACGCCGATTCCAAGCCCGACGCCGGTTCCGAGCCCTGTGCCTCCGCCCGCGCCGACGGCTCCTTCGTGCAACAACACCGTGGTCGCCAACGTCGTCGCCTTCGATCAGGTCTATACCTACAACCGTTTCGGGGCCTTCAACCCGGCAGGCATGATGTTTGCGCTGCGCCGCGATGTCACAGGCTCGGGCCCCGGCAACGTCCAACTGCGGCCGGACAAGCGCCCGAGGCCGATTGTGCTGCGCGTCAACGAAGGAGACTGCTTGCAGGTGAACTTTACGAACCTGCTCGCGCAGACGCGCCCCAATAACGATTCCACTTTTACCCGCTACGCTTCGCTGCACGTCAACGGGCTGGACTACGTCAATGGGCCCAACGCGGATGACGGGGCCAACGTCGGCAAGAACAGTTCGACCTTAGTCGCGCCCGGCGACAGCAGGACGTACAAATGGTACGCGGCCAAAGAGGGGCAGTACCTTCTGTATTCGATGGGCGCACCGGCAGGCGGCGAGGGCGACGGCGGGCAGCTAGACCTGGGCCTCTTCGGCTCGGTCAACGTCGAGCCCAAAGGCGCTAAGTGGTATCGCTCGCAGGTGACTGCGGCGCAGCTCGCGGCCGCTTCGCCGACGCAGAATCCGAACAAAACGCCGCAGATAAATTACGAGGCCAGATACCCGGACGGCACGCCCGTCCTGAACATGCTACAGGGCAACGAGATTATCTATACGGACGTGAACGCGATCATCACGGGCTTTACCGAGAACTGCGTTGACGCGCCGCCTTCGAGCACCTGCGGCCAGAGCTTCCGCGAGTTCACGGTCATCTTTCATGACGAGATTAAGGCCGTGCAGGCTTTCCCAGAGCTGGATCAGGAAGTCTTTCATGGCGTGCGCGACGGCTTTGCCATCAACTACGGCTCGGGCGGGATGGGTGCAATCGTGCTCGCCAATCGCAAGAAGGTGGGCCCGGCGGCCAAATGCGCCGAGTGCAAATACGAGGAGTTTTTCCTGGAATCGCACCCGAACAACGACCCGGCCCTGATCGTGAGGAAAGACCCGACGACGGGCAAGGCCGTCGGAGTGCTCTTCCCGGACGATCCCGCGAACGTCGTTCATTCATACCTGGGCGACCCCGTGCGCTTTCGCAATCTGCACGCCGGGCCCAAGGAGACGCACGTCTTTCATCTTCACGCGCACCAATGGCTGCAAAGCCCGCGCGATGAGAATTCGACCTACCTCGACTCGCAGACCATCTCGCCGGGCGCGGCCTTCACCTACGAGATCAATTACGGCGGCGGCGGCAACCGCAACTTTACGCCGGGCGATGCGATCTTTCACTGCCACCTCTACCCGCACTTCGCACAGGGGATGTGGGAGCTGTGGCGCAACCATGATGTCTTTGAAGCGGGCACGGCCGACCGCAACCTGCCGGACGGCGAGATTGCAGGAGGGACGCCGAATCCGGCCATCGTCCCGATCCCTGACAGGGCGATGCCGCCGATGCCTACGCCCACCTTCAAGGGCTATCCCTTCTACATTCCGGCGCAGGCCGGTCATCGCTCGCCGCAGCCGCCACTGGACATAGAGGTGAATGGCGGTCTGCCGCGCCATCGCGTGTTGCAAGGCGCGACGATTGACGGCAAGCCCGCTGTTGACCCGGCTCTCCTGAACGACCCGGTAGCTTCCCGCGTCGCCTCGCAGAGCACAGACCCGTTTCTCTTCTTCTTCGCGCGCGTCTTGACATCGGCGCAGATCGAGCTGCTTCCGCAGAACGGCACGGCGGCCGAAGTCAACGCCATGAATTTTCACCAGGGAACGGATAACGGGTCGGGCCTGCCGGGCGTTCCCGTCGTGACCAAGTACGGGTGGCCGGCTCGCGGCTATCAATCCTACACGGCGAGCGGCGCGCCGGGGCTCTTCCTGGTCAACGGGCAGCCGCCCAAGCCGGGCGCTCCTTATGCAGACCCTTGCTCGCCGACTTCGACGTTGAGGCCCTATCGCGCGGCCTACATACAGTTCGACATGACTGTGAACCGCGCCGGGTGGCACGACCGCCAGGCCAGAATCACGACGCTTGAGGCAGACGCTTTGCCGACACTGAACGGCACACGTAAGCCTGAGCCGCTCTTCTTCCGCGTCAATTCGGGCGAGTGCGTGACCTTCTCCGCAACCAACCTTGTGCCGAGCGTGCTCAACCTCGACGACTTTCAAATCTTCACGCCGACGGACATCATCGGCCAGCACATACACCTGGTCAAATTCGACGTGACCTCTTCGGACGGGGCTGGCAACGGCTGGAACTACGAGGACGGCGGATTTTCGCCGGGCGAAGTGCGCGAGCGCATCGCCGCCAACAATGCCTTCCAGCAGGCCCACGGCGGCACTCAAATTCTGACGGCGCAGCCGCACCCGGTCTTCGGCGCGGGCCCGGGCAACGCCTTCCTCGGCGCACAGACGACCGTGCAAAGATGGTGGGCCGACCCGCTCCTGAACAATCAGGGCCAGGACAGAACCATTCGCACAGTCTTCACGCACGATCATTTCAGCCCCAGCTCGCACCAGCACCACGGCTTGTACGGCGCGCTCGTGGTCGAGCCGCCGGGCTCGCAATGGGCCGGGCTTGACAACCAGCCGCTCGGCGGTCGTTACGACGGTGGGCCCACATCTTTCGCGGCCAACATCATTCCGGGCCCGCTGGCCGCGCCCGATCAGAAGCGGCCTTACCGCGAGTTCAATCTGGCTTTCGGGGATTTCGCCATCGTCTACACGGCAGACCTCAAGCCTGTCAACCCGCCGGGCTTTATGGAAGCGCCGCTGCCGATAGCCATCGAGCAACCGCCCGTGCCGAAGCCCGAGTCGATCTCGGCCGGAGACCCGGGCACGCAGCTCGTCAACTATCGCAACGAGCCTATCCCGCTTCGCATCGGGCAGGAGACGGCTGGCGGCTTCGTGCAGAAGACAGACCCGTCGGGCGATATGGCCAACGTCTTCAACTCGAACCTGCACGGCGACCCGTTCACGCCCTTGCTGATGGCCTTCGAGAACGAGCGCGTGCAGGTGCGGCTCATACAGGGGGCGCAGGAAGAGCAGCACGTCTTCAACATTCACGGCGTCAAGTGGCTCTTCGAGCCCTCGGCTCCCAACTCCGGTTTCCGCAACGGACAACAGATCGGCATCAGCGAGCATTTCGAGTTCGAGCTTAATCCTTCGCCGCTCTCGCCGACCGTCGTCGGTGGAGCCAATGCTATTGACAGGCTCTACTCGTCTGCGGCGACGGACAATTTGTGGGACGGTCAATGGGGCATCCTGCGCACCTTCCAGGGAGCGCAGGCCCTCGTCAACGATCAGTTGACGGGCCAACCCTTCACCATGACGCCCCTGCCCGGCACGCCGCAGACGCAGCGCAGCAGCGGCCCCAACGTAGCCACGCCTTTTAATAGCGTCTGTCCGGCCGCCGCGCCCCTCCGAAGCTACAGCGTGAGCGCGTGGGCGGCGCGCGACCTCGTGCAGGGCGGCAAGCTCGAATACAACAAGCGTTTCGGTATAGCAGACCCGAACGCGATCATCTTCATAGAGAACAGTCACTACAACTACTTCAAGAGCGGTTGGGCCAGGCCCGAGCCGCTGGTGCTGCGCGCGGCCGCAGGCGAGTGCATACAGGTGACGCTCACGAACAGGCTGCCCACGGTCGTGCCCGAAGGCGATAGCTGGAATCACATGCCTGCGATCATCAACCATTTCAACTTCAACCAGGTGAAGACCTCCAATCGCGTCGGCCTGCACCCGCAACTGGTCGCCTATGACGTGGCCACCTCGGACGGCGCGCGCGTAGGTCTCAACCCGGACACGACCGTGGGCCCAGGCAACTCCATCACTTATACCTGGTACGCGGGCGAGAACACTGTGGACACGGACGGGCGCGTCATTGCAACCCCTATGGAGTTTGGGGCGACGGGCTTGAGAGATATGGGAGATGTCATCAAGCACGCCTCACACGGAGCGACGGGGATGCTCATCATCGAGCCCGCAGGCTCCAACTGGATTTCCGATTTCACGAACGGCTCAGGCTCCAACGCTTCGGCCAACGTCTTCCTGGGCGGAAGCTCGCAGATCAGTTTCCGCGAGCACGCCGTTATCTACCAGGACGACCTGAGCGTGCAGCAGAACGGAGTCCCGCTCAAGAACGTAGGCGGAGAGGACGACGCCGAAGACACAGGCTTCAAGGCGTTCAACTACCGGAGCGAACCAATCTGGGCCCGCATGGGCTTGCAGGTGACGGACGTGCCCAACCTCCTCAATGACGTTGACCTCAAGAACGTGCTCAGCTCGACGAAGATCAATCCGGGTTGCGGGACGAGTGTGTGCGGCGATCCCGAGACGATGGTCTACACGGCGATTGCCGGAACGCCTACGCGCTTTCGCGTCATACAGGGCGCGGGCCATCCACGCCAGCACGGCTTCACGCTCTTCGGTCATCACTGGCAGTTCGAGCCCTGGACGGCCAATTCGACCGTTCAAGGCACGAATCCATTCACGTTCGAGGTCGGCTCCTACAGCGGCATCGGGCCGACGCGCCATGACAACATCCTGACCAACGCGGGCGGGTTGTTCAGCAGGCCGGGCGACTACCTCTATCGCACGCAGGAGAGCTTCCAGTTCACAAACGGCTTGTGGGGCATCTTCCGCGTGACGCCCAGGTAGGCGTTGATCGGGAGGCATGGGGCTGGACACACGTCCGGCCCCTCGCGGCGCACGCGCTCAAGTTTTCTCAGGACGGAGGCACTCACAGATGAGAAGCATTAAGGATTTGGCACGCTCTTTCGCAACACGCCGCCGGGTCGCAGGCTGCCTGCTGCTGCTGTTTGCGCTCTGCATGGTCGCGTTCGCTCAATCTTCAGAGCCGCAGGCAATAGACCCGTGGCGGTTTTGTCCCGACATAGACATGTGCGTCGTAGACCCGGAGACGGGCCAGTGCATGGGCATCCCTTGTCCGCCGTCTACGCCTTCGCCCGTGGCGACGCCGACGCCGCTGCCGTCGCCCAAGCCTCCGCCGCCCGGCTCGACTCCGTTTCTCATCAGCGAGTTTCGTTTTCGCGGGCCTGCGGGCGAGAACGACGAGTTCATAGAGATTTATAACAACAGCAACGGGAACATCACCGTTAACGCCGCCGACGGTTCGGCCGGCTGGGCCCTTGTCGCCTCCGATGGTATAGTGAGGTTCGTCATTCCGAACGGCATTATGATTCCGCCGCGCGGCCACTTTCTGGCCGTCAACGCGCTCGGCTACAGCCTGGGCTCTTACCCGGCCGGAGAAGATCGCGGGGCGACGGCAGACATCTCTTACCTGCTCGACATTCCGGATAAGGGGGGCATCGCGCTGTTCAGGACGACCAATCCGCAGAACTTCACGACCTGGCATCGGATAGACGCTGTGGGCTATGAGACGGCCCCTGCGCTCTATCGCGAGGGGGCTGGCTTTCCGGCTTACGGGGCCGAGACCTTCATCCCGCTTCAGTACAGCTTCTATCGTGACCTGACGGCCGGAGTGCCGAAAGATACTCAAAATAACACGGCCGACTTCATGGGCGTCGATCCGAACTTCTACAACACGAGCGCGGGCCAGCATCTAGGCGCGCCCGGCCCTGAAAATCTATCGAGCCCCGTCAATGTCGGCGGCAGGGTTCAGCTCTCTCTGCTAGACCCGGCCGTCTCGTCCACGGCCGATCCCAATCGCGTCCGCTCGACCTTCTCCGACCCCGAAAACAACAGCACCTATGGTACGCTCTCCATCCGCCGGACGGTCACAAACATTTCGGCGACGAACATCACGCGGCTCAGGTTTCGCATCGTCAGCATCACTACTTTTCCGGCGATGTCGCCTGAAGCGGATATTCGGTTCATCAGCTCCTACGTGCCCTTCAACGTGATGATTAGCGACGGCACGATCAAGACCGTGAAGGGGACTGTGCTGGAGACGCCGCCCGCGCAACCGAACGGAGGCGGATATAACAGCAGCATGAGGGCCGAGGATGTGACGCTGGCCGAGCCGCTCGCTCCGGGCCAGAGCATCAACTTGCAGTTCCTTTTGGGCGTGCAGCAGAGCGGCACTTTCCGCTTCAACATCGTGGTCGAGACGCTATAAGGGATGTTTGAATGAGACGACAACGCAACTTGAGCCACGCAGTAGGTCTCTTGATCTTGTGGGCCCTGGGTGTATGCCTCATACCGCGCTCGACTGTGGTGAGAGCGCAAACGCAGAGAGAGAGCGGCGTCGAGCGCGTCAGCGTCTCGGGCGCGACCGCGAAGGCGAAGACGAAAGCGCCGGACTACCACTCGCAGCGTTTTGAGAAGGATGGAATCACGATTGATTTCTCGGTCAAGGCGTTGCCCACGGAGAAAGGCTTGAGCGCAGGTCTGGTCGCGGGTGCGAATGCTATAGCCACGTTCCGTCTGACGGACGCGCGCACGGGCCAGGCCCTTACGGGGCTGCACCCGGCCGCCTGGATCAGCGTGCGCAAATCCGAGGCGGCTCCGAACGAGGCCGCGTGCAAGGATAAGATACGTCTCTTCACGGGCGGCCTGATGAGCGTTCGCGCAGACATAGACCTGAACGCCTACCTGCTGCTCACGCTCAACCACGACAACAGCATCACTTTCATCAACCCGCAGGTCTCCTTCAGCGTCACCAAGCTCGAAAGCATCGTCGCGCTGCCTGGGCCCGGCGCTGACTGGGCCCTCTCTCAGAACAAAGAGTTCCTCTACGTCACGCTGCCCGAGCAAGGGGCCGTCGCTATCGTCAATACCGTCACCAGAAAGCTTATCGCCACCCTGCCCGTAGGCGAAAAGTCTGCGCCGCGCAGGGTCGCGCTCCAACCCGACGGGCGATTCGTCTGGGTGGGCCTGGACGGCGCGGGCGCTGTGGCCGTCATTGACACTTCAAACAACCGGCTGGCGGCGACGGTCAAAGCCGGGGCCGGGCTTCATCACATAGCGTTTACGGCCGACAGCCGCCTGGCCTACATAACCAATAGCGCGGCCGATACAGTCTCCGTCATAGACACCAGGACGCTCGCGCACATGACAGACATCAAGGTCGGGAGGACGCCCGTCCCAGTGGCCTACTCGGCCGCAAGCAAACAGATTTACGTCGCCACTCTCAACGGGGCAACGATAGAAGTAATTGACCCGGCCAAACAGCGCGTCGTCAAAACCATTCAGGCGCGGCGCGGCAACGTGGCCCTGCGCTTCGAGCCGGGGGGCCGCTTCGGTTTCGCCGTCAATCAGGTCGAGAGCAAAGTTTTCATTCTGGACTCTGCGACGGACGAACTCACAGGCGCGGCGGAGGTCGTCAAAGAGCCCGACCAGGTGGTCTTCACTCCGCGCTATGCGTACGTGCGCGGCACGCAGTCGGAGAAGATTTCGCTGATCGAATTGGGCCAACTGGGGAGCGGAAAAATCTCTGCCGTAGATGTCACGGCGGGCCGCCAGTCTCCGAGCAGCGCGCCGCAGGAGATAGGCATCTCGGACATGATCGCGCCCACGCCCGAAGGCAACGCCGTGATGGTCGCCAACTCGCCAGACCAGATGCTCTATTACTACGTCGAAGGAATGATGGCCCCGATGGGCTCCTTCACCAATTACAAGCGGCGGCCGCGCGCCCTGCTCGTCCTCAATCGCAGCCTGACGGAGTTGGAGCCGGGCGTCTATTCGACGCCGATCAAGCTCACAGGGGCCGGGCGCTACGACGTGCCCATGCTCGTAGACCAGCCGCGCCTCGTCAACTGTTTTCAGCTCGAAGTCGCGCCCTCGCCCGAAGGCGAAGACGCGCGCGCGGGCCGCAGCCTTGCAGTCGAACACCTGTTCAGGGAGAAGCGGTTCAAGCCGCAGGAAGCGAGCCCGCTCCGGTTCAAGATTACAGACCCGGCGACCCGGCAGCCCATCGTCGGCCTGACAGACGTGCAAGTCCTGGTCTTTGAGCCGCCCGGCATTTGGCAGCAGCGCCAATGGGCCAGGGAGGTCGAGAAGGGCATCTACGAAGTGGTGCAAACGTTCCCGCGCGCGGGGCTCTACAACGTCATGGTGCGTGTCTCTTCGCGCGGCACAACGTTCGCTGACCTGCCCTATGCGACCCTCGCCGTCACGGGCGACAAATAAAAGATCACAGAGGCTAAGACGAGAAAGAGGTGAAGGAATGATTGGCAAGCTCTCGGCCCTGCTCTCACTTTTGACGCTGATGATCTTCGCGCCCGCGCTTTCCTGCTTCGGCGGCGTGGCCTGTGTGAAGGCTGCGCCGCAAGGAACGGGAGCGCAAGCAGAGGCCCTCTACGCCTGCCCCATGCATCCGGAAGTCACATCGAAGCGCGCCGGGCGCTGTCCGAAGTGCGGCATGGATTTAAAAGTTAAGAGCACGGAGCAGAGCGTGTCGAACAACGAAGCGCGCGCAGGCGGCCCCGTTAGCTCGCCGCGCATTCCCGACACGACCGTCTACGATCAGCACGGCAGACGACTGAGATTCTACACAGACCTCGTTCGAGGCAAGACCGTCGCCATCAACTTCATCTTTACGACCTGCACGGGCGTGTGCCCGCCCTTGAGCGCGACCTTCCGGCGCGTGCAGCAGGCATTGGGCGAGCGCATGGGCCGCAGCGTGGAGCTGATCTCGATCAGCGTTGACCCGGCGACGGATGTGCCCGAGCGTCTCAAGAGCTTTTCGGAGAAGTTCAAGGCCGGGCCCGGCTGGACGTTCGTCACCGGCAGCAAGCCCGAGATTGATGCTCTGCTTGAGGCGCTCGGCGGCTATGTCTCGAACAAGACCGATCATACGCCGCTCATCTTGATCGGCAACGAGGCTGCGGGCTTCTGGACGCGCGCCTACGGTCTCTCGCCGCCTTCGCAGCTCGTCAAGCTCATCGACGAAGCGGCCGACAAAAGTGGCACGGCGCGCGCCGAAGAGGAAGCGGCGGCCCGGTATTTCCCGAACACAACGCTGCTGACGCAGGATAACAGGCCGGTGCGTTTCTACGACGACCTGCTCAAGGGCAAAGTCGTCCTGATTAACTTTCTGTTTACGACCTGCAAAGGCGTCTGCTCGCCTATGACCGCCAACCTGGCGCGCGTCCAGAAGCAGTTGGGAGCGCGCGTCGGTCGTGATGTCCTGCTGATTTCGATCAGCGTCGATCCCGAGACGGACACGCCCGCCGTGCTCAAAAAATATGCCGACACTTTCAAGGCGCAGCCCGGCTGGTATTTTCTGACGGGCGAGAAAAGGGATGTGGATTTGGTGCTCTCGAAGCTGGGCGGCTACGTCGCGGACAAGCAGCAGCATACGAGCACACTCATCATCGGCAACGTTACGACCGGCGAGTGGATGAAAGTTCTGGCGATGTCTAACCCGACGGAGATCGCTGGTGCGGTCGCCAAGCTGCTCGATGCAAACTAAGCCTCTCATCTACAAGATTAAATTCTTACTTCTCACGGCGTCGCTTCTGTGCGCGGCGCTTTTGATCGTGGGCCCAACGGCCGCGACACAGAACAGGAGCAGCCTCAGTGCGCAGGAGAGGCGCGGGAAACAGATTTATCTGAGAGGCGAGGACGCCCCGCGCGGCGAGATCAAGACAGTGCTCGGCAACGACGACCTGGAACTGCCCGCCAGCTCTTTTCCATGTGCGAGTTGTCACGGCCTGCGCGGCGAGGGAGTCAGAGAGGGCGGCATCCAACCGCCCCCGCTCAACTGGGAAACGCTCACCCGCCCTCTGACCTCCGCGCTCACAAGGCGCGAGCGTGGGCCATACGAGGACGCGACACTGGCGCGGGCCATCACGGGCGGCGTTGACCCGAACGGCGCGCGGCTCCATCCGGCCATGCCGCGCTACAGTATGACCGGCGAGCAGATGGCCGACCTCATAGCCTATCTCAGGAAGCTCGGCGGCGCGTCCGACCTAGACCCGGGGCTGACGGACGAAACCATTAAGGTCGGCGCGGCGCTGCCCCTGACGGGCCCGTTGGCCCAGATCGGAGAGGACATTAAAGCCGCCCTCAACGCCAGCTTTGCCGAGATCAATTCACGCGGCGGAATCTATGGCCGCCGCTTTGAGCTGCTGGTAGAGGATTCGCGCGGCGAGCCGTCACAAACCCTTGAGGCCACGCGGCGCTTGATCGAGGCGAGCGCCGTTTTCGCCCTGGTCGGCTGCTTCGAGCCCGGCGACAGCCGTGCCGTCAACCAATTGATCGAGCGCAGCCAGGTTCCGCTCATCGGGCCCGTCACGCTCTCGCCACGCCTTTCCGTTCCGCCCAACCCTTACATCTTTTACCTGCTCCCGACCTTCGGCGATCAGGCGCGCTCGCTGGTAGACTTCATCGCTTCAAGATCGAAAGAGAGACCGGCGCGGCTCGGCGTCGTCTACGCCGACAGCGATTTCGACCGCGATGCGCTCTCCGGCGTGAAGGCGCAGGCGGAGATTTACTCTATGACGCTGGTCATCGAAGAAGGCTTCAAGGCCGGAAGCTTTCGGGCGGCCGACGTGGTTAGGCGGCTGGAAGCGAAGAGGCCCGATTACCTCCTCTTTTTCGGTGACGCGCAGAGCATCGCGGCCCTCGCCGCAGAGATGGATCGTGTGAAGATGAGAGCGCCGCTCCTCAGCTCCGTGGTGATGATCGGGCGCGGGGCTTTCGCTCTGCCGGCGAGCGTGGCGGCCGAGACCTATCTGGCTTATCCGGCCGCGCTCCCCGATCAATCCGCTTTCGCCGAGTTCATTTCCGTCATGCAGAAGAGCGGCAGCAGTTTGCGCAGCCCGGCATTTCAATCCGTCGCTTTCGCTTCGACGAAGCTTTTGTACGAAGCCGTCAAGTTAAGCGGCAAGCAGCTAGACCGCGCGACGCTGCTGCGCTCGCTCGAACAGATACAGGATTTCAGGACGGGCGTGCTGCCTCCCTTGACGTTTGGCCCAAACCGCAGAATCGGCTCGACCGGCTCATACATCGTCCGCGTTGACCCGGACACAAAGCAGTACGTTCCCTTAACAGACCGCCTGACGCCGAGGGCGAACCGTTTCAATAGATGACCGCTGCCCGTCTCTTTTCAACCCGCCCGTTGAGCGTTAGAGATGTCCAGGTAGAAGTGCTTGACCTCGCCGAGCATGAAGGTGTCGTCGAGAAACTCGACCAGCCCGGTCTTCACGTCATAGACGGCCCCGATCAATCCGATCTGCTCTTTTTCGATCATCTCGCGCAGGACTATGCTGCGCTCTATGATGCTCTCGACGCTGCGCCGGACGTGAATGCGCGTGACTTTATCGACGAACTCCTGGTTCTTCGAGTTGCGCTGCTCCTTGACGCTTCTTTCTAAATAGACGGAGGGCTGTATGAGGTTGAGGATGGTCGTCAGGTTGCCCAGTTGAACCCCGTCGCATGCGCCCTTGATCGCGCCGCAATTGGTATGTCCGAGGACGACCAACAGCTTAGAGCCAGCAACCTTGCACCCGAACTCCATACTGCCGAGCACCCCTTCGGTCACGACGTTGCCCGCCAGGCGAATGCTGAAGATGTCGCCAAGACCCTGGTCAAAGATCAGTTCCGCGCCCGTCCGGCTGTCTATGCAACTCAAGATGGTGGCGAAGGGGAACTGCCCGTCGCGCGTCTCGTTGACCTGCTGCAATAGATTGCGATGCGCCTTCAGATTATTGACGAAGCGGTAGTTGCCCTCGCGTAAAAACTGTAGGGCGATGCGTGGCGTGGTCGTCTCTTGCGTCTCTTTCGTATGTGTTTTCATTTCATGCTCCCTCCTTCAGGACTTTCTCCTTCGTTAAATCCTCTATTAGCTTCTCGTGCCGTTTACGCGCGCCTGCTGGCGCTGGCGGCGCGTCCGGGGCAACCGTATGCTCTATGTAGACGTGAGGAGTTTCGAGCGTGTTCTCGATCCTGTACTTCTCTCTGAACCCGACCAGCTCAAGCCTGATGCGCCGCTCCGGCGCTTTGACCTTGCTGAACTCCTTGATGAGTTCCTGTACGTCATGATCTATGTAGACCGTCTCTGAGGCATCTATGATGACGTAGCTTCGGGGCGGCAGGTTTTCGAGGGTCAACTTGATGGCGGCTTTGTTGAGGAACGTGACTTCCTGCGCGAGGTGAAGGTGAATGATGTCGCCTTCGGTGTACTTCTTGCGCTGAAAGAAGTAGGCGCTCTTCTGATTCTCGCGGAGGATGAAGGCGACGCTCACCACCAGGCCCATCGTCACGCCCATCAGCAAATCCGTCAGCACCACGCCGACGACCGTCACGATGAAGGGCACGAACTGATACCAACCATGCCGCCACCAGCGTTTGATGAGCGCCGGATTGGCCAGCTTGTAGCCCGTCAAGATCAGGATCGCGGCCAGCACTGCGAGCGGAATTTTGTTGAGCAGGAACGGAATGGCCGCCGCGCAGACGAGCAACAGAAGGCCGTGCGTGATCGAGGAGAGTTTCGTCTGCGCGCCCGCGTTGACGTTGGCCGAAGAACGCACGATGACGGAGGTGATCGGCAGACCGCCCACCAGCCCGTTCAAAATATTTCCGACGCCCTGTGCCTTCAGCTCGTGGTTGGGCGGCGAATATCTTTTGTGCGGGTCGAGCGTATCGACAGCTTCGAGGCACAGCAGCGTCTCGATTGACGCGACGATGGCGAGGGTCAGCCCGTAAGTCCAGACCTTCTGATCTGCAAAGCCTCTGAAGTCGGGCAGGCTGAACTGCGCGAAGAACTGATCTACACGGCCGCTCACGGGCAGGTTGACCAGGTGCTCCTGCTCAATCGCGAGGCTTGAGCCCGTAGCGATAAAGATTTCGTTCAGGGCCACGCCGCACACCACTGCGACCAGTGGCCCCGGCAGGACTTTGATCTTCTTCAGCGCCGGAACCCTCTCCCACAGTTTCATGATGAGGATGGAAACGAAGGCGACCAGGACGGCTCCGAGCGTAAAGAAGTTGAGCGCCTGGGCCAGCGCCGTGAAGGTATTCCCGCCCGACGTGTCCAGAAAAGAGAAGTTGCCCTGGTAATCCCTGTCGAACCCGACGGCGTGCGGCAGTTGCTTCAGAATGATGATGAGGCCGATGCCTGCGAGCATCCCTTCTATGACATTCGACGGCAGGTAGTTGGCAATCGTCCCGGCCTTGAGGAAGCCAAGAGCAAGCTGAATCACTCCGGCAATCAGGACGGCGCACAGAAAAAGATTGAACGTGCCGAGTTCAGTGATGGCTGCCAGCACGATGGCCGTCAGACCGGCGGCAGGCCCGCTGACGCTTAGCTGCGACCTGCTGAGAGCGCCGACGACTATGCCGCCGACGATGCCGGCGATCAGGCCCGCGAAGAGCGGCGCTCCTGAAGCCAGAGCAATCCCCAGGCACAACGGGAGGGCGACGAAAAAGACCACCAGCCCGGCAGCCAGGTCACCGCCCACGTTAGATGAAATGTTTGTCTCTGCTTTCACTTCAGCTTTATCCCCCTCGGATGACTTTCGAGAACGAAGTCACAGTGAAGATTCGATCAATGATGACAGTGGCTTCACCCTTCGAGCACAGCTTCGGCTTTCATCGCGCTCAAGCGAGCGAACACACTTCAGCGTGGCGATGCAGAGAGCTACGCTTACTGGGTAGCCTTCAATTGGGCGATGCTGTTTATGAGAGAGGAACGGGGCGGGGCGGCCCACGGCGTCTGTAGGTGTGCGCGCTCCGATGAAAGGCTACGGCGGAGCGCCGCTCTTCGATGCGCTGGAAGAGGGCCCGGTTCAAGGCTGGCGCGAGCGCGCGAAGGCTTTGAGGCAGAGCCTTTCGCCTCGAAGCGGCCGTCAGCTCGACGGCCTTGACCTTGCCCTCTTGAATCTCTTCGCCAGGGAACTCCTGTTCCGCCTGCTGCGGAAGAAGCAGGTTGGCGCGCGTCGAGAGTTGCTGAGCCGTGACGCAGAAGAGCGCGACGAGCAGGCAGACAGAAGCGGCGCGCAGTGCAGGGCGCGCTCGCCTTGATGGAGTCTGCCGCTTGAGCCCTTCCGTCATGCCTCGAAAAAAACCCTCATACTCTACCATAGGGGACGATCTTTTCTACAAACCTGGAGCGAGCCCTTTTAATTACCTTCCACGGTCGGCGTTACGTTTCTCTCCGAAAAATCACCCACAGATGCGGGCACTCGTACCGCGCCGCCAAGCTCCGAGGCTTAGATAGCCTTCGGACTTCAGAAGAAGATCACTAACCTCGCTCTGATCCTGTAACTAACCACAGAGGAGAATCATCGTGCCAAGCCAAATCCTGAACCGCTCTCTAGCCTACGCACTGCTGGTCGCAAGTCTCGCGTTGACGCCGGCTCCGGCGCTGTCACAGCAACGCAGGGCCGCCCCCGTCAACCAGGAGCTTGCGGTCGTCCCCCAGGCCGGTTGTCCCAAGCCCATCACTTTGACTCTGACGGCCAACCCCGTGAGCTTCTACGCCGGAGACTTTACACAGGGGCCGAACAGCCAACTGAGCAGCCCGCATATGAACGGGCTCGGCCAACAGACCGCTGATAGGAATTTCCTGCACACCTTTCAATGGACAAAAGACCAGAAGTGTTGCCAGATCACCAGAGCCGTGCTGACCGTGAAGATGAAGTCGATTCTGGGAGGTCAGACGGCAACCAGCGCCGATGCCGGCAACGACGGCATAGCGATTATGTACCAGGGGAATGTCGTGGCCCCCTACAACGAGGCCGTCTACTCCAACGTGCCTAAGCCCTTCCCGGCCGGCACGCCTGCGACCAAGCAATGGGTCTTGAACCCGGCCGCCCTGAACATCATCAACACGTACGGCCGCCTCAGTTTCGCCGTCCAGGACGATACGAGCGTAGTGTCCGCGACGCTCCAACTGACGGGCTGCTGCCTGTCTACGCAGTAAAAGGATACGGCCGAAGCAGCGTCCGTCACAGGCTCGGCCCATTAAGCGAAGCCCTGGTCAAAGCCGAGTGGGTAAACTACAATGCCCTCCCAAGCGGCCATACCAATGATGACGGGCCGGTATGCCCGCTCGTGAAGCTCATTTCACAGATCAAAACAGCTTTACCGCGAACACACTCAAAACGGAGCGCCCTGGCAGATGATGTCACAAGGCGCTCCGTAGACTTAGAGTCCTGCCTCGCTGAAGGACAAGTCAAACCTGTCTGACCACTCCCGTCACTCTACAGATCGTTCTGCCACTCAAACCTCATGGAGCCTCTCGGTCTCCAGGAGCACGAAGGAGAAAATTATGAGAAACACGCTGGACGAGCATCGCACCCACCGCAGATCAATAGCTTCTCTCGCAAGGCGTAGACCCGCGCTCTGCCTGTTTGCGCTTCTGCTCTCGCTCTTTGCCTCCACACGGCTCACGCTTCCCGGCGGCGCAGGGCACGCGCAGGGCCCCGCCGCGCAGAGGGCTGCCGAACAGACCGAAGTCAATGTCATATCGTGGGATGTGACGGGCCGAACGACGCAGTTGGCCGGAGTCACGGCCAGCAGCGGCATTCTCGTCTTCGATTCGCTGGCGACATATGAGAGGGCCTATCCCATCATCCTCAACATGAGCGCAGAGCAGGCGCAAGCCTGGGAGAAGAGTGTGGGCTTTGTCTCGCAGAGAAACCTTTTCAACCAGATCGTCGAAGCCGAATATCAATACCTGGCAGCGCCCTACGAAGAGCTGAGCACGGAGGAGTTGAAAGGGATGAGTCCCCCCTCCGGGCACACAGACATCTATGAGAAATATCTGCGTTTGGGGATCATCAAGACCGAGCGCGATGAGCACGGGGAGGAGACTTACACCTGCGCCATCCCCATCGGGGCTTACCTGCCGGTTATCAACGAGCAAGGCTTCTTCGTCGTCGGGAATACGATCTACCAGATCAAGGGGAATCTCATCAAGGAGATGTTGGGGCTGGATTTTTCAAAGCTCGCGGCGCTTGACGAGGCGACGGAGGACGACGGCGGCGGCCGTATCAGGGTGCAGCGCGTAGCCGAAAATCCCCGGCTGACGGACGCTCAGGCTGCATCCGGTTGCAGCTTCCCGCGCACTTCGGGCTGGATCACGAGCGGCAACCGGCGCGGCTCCATCACCGTCAACTTCTCGAAGACATACTTCAACCCTTATCCGTACACGAAGGTCAACATCATCTACAACGTGAACGTCAAATCGCAGAAGAAGAACGTCTGGGGCAGTTGGGTCTACGCTCCGTGCCCGAACGAGTGCTGGCTGAGCTTCACCTGGACGGCCGCCTTCGACTACATCAACAAGACGACGCTCAGTTACGCCGGCTCCACCCTCTCAGCCAAGTCTTTCGCCTATCCTCATCCGAATTGCATCAATCACTTCAACGGCTCGTTTAATCCGATTACAGGCTCGACCGCGCCTTACCCTTCGAGCTTCACCTTCACCGCCCCTTCGGGGCTGGCCTTTCAGGACGTGGGCTTTCAAAGCGCGCTATGGCACGCATCCGTTCCCGGTGGGCCCAGCGGCATCAACTGTAATGTCGGTTGTCCTTGAAGATCGGTGTCGGCGAACCTTCGCCTCCCCGAAACGAGTCGCGCGCAGAAGCCCTGGCCCCAGACCGGCCGGGGCTTCTTGTATAGCTATTCATCCCCGGGTGATTGCGCTATGCTAGCGCCGAATTTCCCGACTGTGCCCGAGCCCGAGGGCCTGCCCACAAGCGCCGGAAAAGAAGGTGAACAAAGAAGTAACACCCGAAAAATTTGCGAGCTTTCTGGTGTGGCTTTGCCCTCAAGGCGGCGATGAGGCTGGCGCGGAGTACGAGCGCCTTCGCTTTCGGCTGTGTACTTTCTTTTCGCATCGCAATTGTCGTTTCGCCGACGAGCTGGCCGACGAAACGATCAATCGCGTGATTCTGAAAATCTCCGAGGAGGAGATCGAAAACAAGCTCGCCTATTGTTACGGGGTGGCGAAAAATGTCTATCGTGAATCGCTGCGCAAAGAGCGTTATCACCTGGACATAGACGAGGTGACGATTGCCGCGAAGGCTCCCACAGAGCAGAGCTTCTCGCACGAGTGCCTGAACAAATGCCTCGCAGACCTCTCGCCCGAGAGCCGCAGTCTCATCCTGGACTATTTCTCGGAAGTAAAGCAGGCGAAGATCGAGCTGCACCGCCGCATCTCGGAGACACTGGAGATGACACAGACGGCCCTTCGCATGCGCGTCATGCGAATCAAGCAGAAGTTGAAGATTTGCGTTCAGGATTGCATGAAGTGACCGGGGCCGTTACAAAACGGCCCGCGCCGACACAACCTAAGGGGCGGTAGTGATGGGCGAATCACATGAGAGGATAATTCGGGAGTATCTCCTGGGCAGGGTTTCGGACGAGACGACGCTCGCTGGGGTGGAAGAGCTGTTGTTCACGGACGAGGAGTTCTGCTCGCAGGTTGCGCTGATGGAAGACGAGCTTATCAATGATTACGTGTTCGGGAACCTGGACGAGACGGATGCCGCCAGCTTCCGCGCCACGCTCGCCGCTAATCAGGAAAGGCAAGCTAGGCTTGAGCTGACGCAGGCGTTGCGGGAGAAGGCGCTCGCCCGAAATGTCAGGCCGGTCGCGGAGAAGCCCTCGCTTCTCGCCTCGATCAGGGCCTTCTTCCACCAGCCGAAGTATGCTGCCGTCTTTGCCGCCCTGCTGATCGCAGTCCTTGTCGCCGGCATTTACCTGAGCAGACGTAACAGGCCGGGCGAAGTTGACGGGGGCGACGAGTTGGCCCAGTTGCAGGCGATTTACGCTCAGGAGCGGCCGACAGAGACGCGCATCTCGCAGTTCGGCTATGCGCCCCTGGCGCGTTTGCGCGGAGCGCCCGAAGAGCGCGAGCGCACGCGACTTCGCCACATCGAGAACTCCCTGATCGAGGCCACCGAAAAGAGACCTGACGAGAAGAGTCATCACGCGCTCGGCGTCTTCTATCTCACGCAGCAGAAGTACGCCGACGCTATCCGAGAGTTCGAGAGTGCGCTGAAATATTCGGCGGGGAGCGCGCAGATTCATAACGACCTGGGCGCTGCCTATTTCGAGCGGGCCAAGACATCGGCCAAAGAGAAGCGGCTCGAAGAGTTGGCCCACGCCCTGGAAGAGTTCACGAAAGCGACGGAGCTGGACTCGAATCTCCTGGAAGCTCTTTTCAACAAGTCGCTGGCCTTGCAGGAGATGGGCCTGCCCGGACAGGCGCGCGAGTCCTGGACGCTCTACTTGCAAAGGGACGCCTCTTCGCAGTGGGCCGAGGAGGCGCGCAAGAACCTCTCGCGGCTCGGCGCTGAGCAGACGCGCTTCAGGACGGATGAACAGGTGTTGCAGGATTTTTTAATCGCCTATCGCGCGCGCGACGAAGCTCGCGCGCAGAGGATTCATAACGAGACGAAGGGCCTGCTGCGGGGCGCGTCCGTCGCGCTGCAACTCTCCAGGCGCTGCCTGGAAGCGAGGCAGCGCGGCGACGAGGGCGAAGCAAAGGAGAGCCTGGAGGCCCTCTTCTACATAGGCAGCTTTGAGCAGGCGCAGCATTCCGAGTTTTTTTTTCTGAGCTAGCCGACTTCTACGCGCAGGCGGGCGCTGAAAAGACCGCTCTGCTGCTCAGGGCCAAAGATATTTTCGCGGGCGGGCAGCAACTCATCGCGAGCGATTACGCCCGCGCCATCGCGGAATTTGAAAAGAGCAGAGACCTCTTCGAGCGGCTCGGCGACGCGCCCGAAGCAAGCGTCGCCGAGAACTGGGCCGTCCAGTTCTTGCCGGACGTGGCGAAGGTCACAGAGAGCCGCGAACGTTTGGCGGCCATCATCGCCAACGCCGGTAGCCGCAGGTTCAACATCCTGATCCCGCCGGCCTATTACTGGCTCGGCGTGAGCGACTATCGGCAGAACAACCTCTCGCAGACGAGCAGGAACTTCAAGACGGCGCTGCGGCTGGCCGAGGCCGGCGACAATGGCTTCGAGGTTCAGCACGTAGAGGAAGCCCTCGCCTCCTACTATTCCACGCTCGGCGAGCTTGAGCCGGCCCTGGCTTACGCCAGCAGGATGCTGCCGGGCAAAGAGGTTTACTACCAGAGCCCTAACCAGTCCTGGCGGGAGAAAGGCACGCTGGCAGACCTGACACTGAAGCTCAAGTTCTTCGCGACTTCGCTGAGCTTCTCCCGCGAGGGCCTCCGTATAGCCGAGGACACCTCGCCCGGCAGCATTCGCGTCAATCAGAACCTACGCAACATGGTGAACGCAAGCTTAGGCAGAGAGGATTTCGCAACCGCCTTGCAGTACGCGGTCGAGTCGAACCGCATAGCGTTTGAGCGCGGCGAGAGTGCCGAGCAGACGCAGAGCGCAGCCGAAAGCTACCTGCTGCTGGCCGAGGTCAAAAGCCGGATGAAAGATTGCGCGGGGGCTCTCTCGGATTACGACCGCGCGCTTGAACTCTACAGCCGTCTTCCGGAATTTACCTTCAGCTCGTACCGGATTCACAAGGGCAGGCTCTTCTGCTTCGAGCAGTTGGAGAGGCGCGAGGATTTCTCCGCAGAGCTGAAGACCGTCTTAAGGTTGTCGGAAGAGTATCGCACGACGATCCGCGAGGATAATTCGCGCCAGGCATTCTTCGCCAACGAACAGGTCGTGTTCGATGCGGCGACGGCCAACGCTATCCGAGAGCAAGACAGCCGTGGTGCGTTCGCTTTCGTCGAAGCCAACCGCGCCCGCTCGCTCCTGGACTTCGTCGAATCGGACAAACCACTGGCCCGCGTCGAAAAGGAGTTCGCGGCGGTCGCGCGCCCGCTCTCTCTGGCGGAAATCCAGGCCCGGCTGCCCGTAGGAGTGCAGCTTGTGCAGTATGCCGTGCTGCCGGAGAGGCTGGCCGTCTGGGTCGTGTCCAGGAGCCGCTTTGAGCTGTTCGAGATGCCCGTCACGGCCGCCGAGCTTGAAAGAAAGGTTGACGCTTATCAAGCTTCCATCGTCGGTCTTGGGCCAACCGAGAGCACCAGGCAGGCCGCGACCGAGCTTTACAGGCTCTTGATTCCGCCCACTCTGGACTCGGATAAACAGATTTGCCTTGTTCCGGACAAGTCTCTGCACCAGCTTGCGTTCGCCTCGCTCGTCTCGCCTGCGGGTAAATACCTGCTGGAAGATTACGCCCTCTCCTATGCGCCGAGTGCTTCCGTCCTGGTGCTGGCGACGGAGAACGCGCGGCGCAAAGCTCAAGTGCTGGACGAGAGGCTGCTGAGCGTGGGCAATCCAGACTTTGACCGCGAAGAGAACCCTAACCTGCCAGACTTGCAGGAGGCCGAAGTCGAGGCCACAGGCATCGCCGGGCTATACCGGAAATCCGTCGAGCTGCTCGGCGCAGAGGCCACTGAGGATAAGTTCCTGCTGAGCTTCGCGGGCGTCGAAGTGGTTCACTTCGCCGGTCACTTCGTAGCTAACCGGCAATCGCCCGGAAATTCAAAGCTCCTGTTTGCGGGCGGCGAGCTGCGCTCTTCGGAACTCGGCGCGTACAAGCTGCCGAAGGCCAAGCTGGTCGTGCTCTCCGCCTGCGAGACAGGGTTCGAGCGTTACGACAAGAGCGAAGGGGCCATAGGCATTGCACGCACTCTGCTCGCGCTCGGAGCGCCCGTCGTCGTCGCGAGCCAGTGGAAGGTTGACTCTGAGACCACCAGGGATTTGATGATCTCTTTTCATCGCAACCGCAAAGAGCGAGGGAGACCATCGGCCGAGAGCCTGCGGCAAGCCCAGCTCGAAGTGATGAGCAGGGACAAGACCCGCGCGCCGTTTTACTGGGCCGCGTTCTCTCTGTTCGGCGGCTACTCCGATTACTGAAGATGATACGTACCTGTCCCAAATGCGGCGACTATTACGCAGACGAGCTGCTGGCGTTTTGCCCGGCGGACGGCACGCCGCTCGTGGAGCTAGCTCCGCACGGCGAGAGATGGCGCGAGGCGTCACGCATCGTCGAGGCGAAGGAGAAGCGGCTGCGCGAAGAGAGACGCAGGCTGAAGTGGCGGCGCGTGCTGCTGAGAGCGATGACTATACTGGTGGTCACGATGGTCGTCATCGTCGTGGCCGTCAACGGCCTGATCTATCTCAGCCCGCAGCCCGAAGAGGTCGCAGAGGATAAGCCTTCAGAGGATAAGCCCACACTCGGGCCAGCGCCCGCCGGTTCACTCATCCCGAGCACGCGCGGCAAGCCCGCTCGCGCAACTTCGCCCCGCCCCGTGCCCTCGCCGACACCGAGGGTGGTACAGATCAAACCCACACCGACGCCGGATACCAGGCAGGAGCCGACTCCAACACCGACGCCTTCGCCGACGCCTACTCCCTTGCCCACCTGTTCGGACGCAGACAGGAGCCGGGAACTGCGGACGATCATCAACAGGTACGGCGACAAGTGGCGGCGCAGCATTGAAGGCGAGCGGCAGAAGATCATCGCCGAGAGCGTGCGCGGCGGCGATGAGAGGGCCGAAGCCAGCCTGGGCCCACTCGAATATGAAAGCTCTTTTCTTCAAGGGTGCGCGGCCGCTCTCGTCACAGCCCGTTACGCCTGGCAAGTCAGCTCGAACCTGAACGAGACAGTAAAAGTCGTGTCCGTCCCGAAGAAGAAGAGGTTCACCTGCGTCAAGACGCTCGGCATCTGGCTTTGCAGCTAACCTGAGTTTCCGGCCCGGCCGCGTTACGTTTCGAGCGCGAAAGCGCACTCTCAACTGAAAGCTTTTTGAACTCAACCAGAGGAGAAAATCATGTCCATACAAGAAAGCTCCGCAACAGCACTTGTGCGATTCACCGGCCTCGGCATTGTCTGCTTCAACAGCGACCGGCGCAGGGGCGAGATCGCAGCCATCCGTGACAGCAAACATCAGCTCAGCATCAAGCTTCAAAAGCCTGCCCTTCAGGAGGGTACGGGCGACGACATCATCGCTTACGAGGAAGTAGCGGTCTACGAGAACCTGCCGAAGCAGGACGTGCAGATCGAGATCAAGGCCGTGGGCCAACCCGCCATAGAGGGCTACGAGATTTACCGGAGCGGAGATTTCGACCGCCTGGACTCGGCAGATCCTAACGACTTTCGCTGGATCGTCAACATGAACTCGCTGCACGGCGAGACTGCCCTGCAACCGGCCGCCAGACGCCACTACCCGGTGACGAAGATTTACATCGGCAACGGCCTCTTCTACACGCACAAGCTCAATACGAATCTGTTCTTCGCCAAGGTCGAAAAGGATGCTGCCGGGCAGGCCACAGGGCGCGAGGTCTTCGGCCACGTGGGCGAAACCGTCGGCGTCAAGATCGAAGCCGAAGAGGTCAGCTTCACCATTCGCGTCGGCGACAAGGAAGACACGCACCTGCTTGAGCGCGTGCCGGGCCTGCCCTTTCGCGTAGAGATCAAGAATATGGATTACAACGAGAACGCCGTCTATAGCGACATGGCGGACTACTATGGCTATCTGTCGAGCCCGACCGGCACTAGCTTCGACCTGACGCCGATTCGTGAAGATGCCGAAGGCGAGACTGCCGAAGGCGGCGCGTTCAATCAGATTCAGTTCTGTCACCCGGTCACTTCAGACTTGTCGTCCATAGACGAGCTGCCGTAAAGATGCTCAGCCTTATTTTGGAAAAGCACCCGCTGTGGTGCAGTCCGAGCAGTGGGGGCGGAGTCGCCTGCTATTACTACTACGACGAAGTGACCTGGATCGTCGTAGGGCTGGCGCTCCTCTGGCTCCTCCTCTATCTGGTGCGCAGGTACAGGCGCGCGCGCGCCTTGCGTCGTCCCTCGCGGCGGGCCAATTACAGGCTGCTCAGACGCGTCGTCAGGATCAAGCGTGAACTCAGCGAGAGATACCTGCGGCCAGGCTTCTCGGCAAACATTCACGCCGTAGGCATAGGCTTGCTCGACGGCACAGATCAATATTGCATACAGGTTTTCGTCAACGATGCTGACCAGGAGTTGTGGCCGGGGGCCGGGGCCGCCGGTCTGCCCGGTCAGTTTCGCGGCGTTCCGCTCGTCCTGATCGAGATGCCTGTGGCGGCTTTCTTGACGGACGCGGCCCCAAGCCCCCTGGCGGCGTCGAGCCAGTATCCGAAAGGCATCCGTGAGCGGCAGGAAGTGATCGTCGGCGGCATCAGTGGGGCCAACACGAACTTGACGGGGCAGAGCGGAACCATTGGCTATTTCTGCACACGCAAAAGTAGATGGACGCGCCGCCGGGAGGTTCACCTGCTCAGTAACTCGCACGTCTTCGCAGATCTGCGAAAGGCCAGGGCGGACGCCGGTGATCTGATTATGCAGCCGAGCCCGGGTGAACCGGCGAGCAATAGGCCCATCGCCACGCTCGTCAACTTTTCCGCGCTCAAGTTCGACAGCGACCCCAAAGAGCCCAACCACATAGACGCGGCCATAGCCAAACTATGGGCCCAACAGCAGCACAAGGCCGTGATTCCGTTGATCGGCACGGTCAAGGGCTACGTGCCCAAGAAAGAGATCGAAGTCGGAGAGGCCGTGCGCAAGTTCGGACGAACGACGGGCTACACGGAGGGTCGCATCTTCTCCATCTACCTGGACATCTGGATACTATACGACCGCGTGGGCCAGTCGGCATTTTTCCAGAACCAAATCCTGATCGAGCCAGCGTCGCCTCAGCCCGCGAGGTTTGTGGCTAAAGGCGACAGCGGCTCGCTCCTGGTGGACGCCGAACAACATGCCGTCGGTCTGATTTTTGGCGGGATGTCCGAAGCTTCAAGCCGTATGGAGAGGGTCGTCCGGATAGACCCGGCCACCAATCAGCCGAGGAGAGTAGAAGGCTACGGCGTAGCCAATCCCATCTCAGAAGTTCTGCACCGCCTCAAGATTGACCTCCTCGTTTGACCGCCGGCGGGCGACACCCGGCCTCCGGTTCCTTCAGTTCCCTTCCCTCTCATCCCTTCTCGGAAAAAAATCGCCGGATTGAGCTATCTTGAGGTATATTGCTCTATCTTGAAGGTTTGACCACGGAGAATAATATGGAGAACGATCAACCAAACGACCTGATAGCGGTGTCGGAAGCGCAACGTCTGCTCGGCGTGAGCCACGCCAAGATGGCGCAGATCATCAGGACGGGCCTGCTCAGGCATTTCCCCAACCTGCTCGACAAAAGAGTGAAATTAGTCAGTAAAGGAGAGGTCTTGGCGCTCAAACCGAATCGTGCGGAGGCAGCATGAGAGCTATTGCTATCGCGAACCAGAAAGGCGGCGTGGGTAAGACTACCCTCACACGCGAGCTGTCGGCCTGTTGCGCGCTGCGCGGCTATCAAACCCTGGTGATAGATTGCGACCCCCAGGGAAACTTAACGAGTAGCTGGATAGACTCGGACGTTTACGAAGCGACGCTCTCGCACGTGCTCATAGAGCCCGAGAGCCCGGACGGAATCAAGCGCGAGCCGCTTCCCCTGGATGATGCCATCGTCGAAAGTCCCATCGAAAACCTGGACTTAGTGCCGGCCGATATTCGCCTCGCGCGTTTCGAGATGCAGCCCGACTATCTCACGCACCGTCTGCGCAACCAGATCAGGGAGCACGGGAAGAATTATGACCTGGTCTTTATTGATTGCCCGCCGCAGCTCGGCAAGCTGCTGACGGCGGCCCTTTATTCGGCCGATTACGTGCTTGTCCCTTGCGCCGCAGACGCCATGGGATTGCAAGGACTCTCAGACCTGGCCTTCACCATCGAACAGGTCAGAAAGAACGTCAATTCAGACCTTCAGATGCTCGGAGCCGTCATTAACCTCTATAAGCCGCAGCGCAACCTGAGCGCCGAATCGCGCGGTGCAGTAGAGCAGGCCGTGGGCCTTGTGGGCCATGTTTTCGATACTAACCTGCATGATTATTCCAAAGTCGCAGAAGCCCCTTCACAGAAGCTCCCGGCCGTGCTCTATGCCAAAAGCCACCGCGCGGCAGACCAGTTGTGGAGCCTGACGGACGAGATACTTGATCGCCTGCAAATGTCCCGGCAGAAAATCGTAGCCATAAAGTGAGGTGAAGATGGTCAAGGCAAAGCCCGAAAACCAGAGCACGCTGCGCACCCCCGGGCCGAAGAAGAAACTCGGACTGACAGTGCCTCCGGCCCTGCGCCTGCCGCACGATGACCTGATCGGCCCAACTATGCCTAGTCAGACTAGTCAGTCTAGTCAGACTAGTCTGACTAGTCAGGGTACGGAGCCCGACTCGGTCGCCCCGCAGCGGGATTTCACCAAAACCCCTAACTCCATCGTGCGCGACGTATTGCCGGGCGGCCATTTCAAAGGCAAAAGCAAGCAGCTTTATGACTGCCTGTTTGCCTTGACGCGCGGGGCCATAGTGCCCACGCGCAAGGTCAGGATCAGCCGTCCGAAGCTGATGGCGAAGGCTCACATAGGCGCGCGCGTGACCTTCGAGGCCAACATAGCGCACCTGAAAAGCGTCGGCCTGATCCACGTCACAAACATCACGGGCGAGCACGAAGGCAATGAATACGAGGTCTTTCTGCCCGAGGAAATAAGTATGCCTAGTCTGACTAGTCAGACTAGTCTGACTAGTCAGAGCAGGTATGCCCAGAAACTAGACAGACTAGTCAGACTAGAAACTAGTCAGACTAGGCATACTTCATCTCCTGAAGAATCAACAACTTACGAGGTGTCTAAGACTTTCTTTAAGACTAATGATGAGAACGATGATGATGATGACGCTGCGCTGGCCGGGCTGGTCGCCACATTGAAAGAGGCTGCGAAGGAAATTACAGGCAGAGAACTCTCTGCTGCTGAGAGCGAGCGTTGGCGTGAATTGGGCGACGTTCTCGTCGCAGAGTTGAAGATCGCGGCCGCGCGCACGACAGTCTCTTCCGTTCCCTCATTCCTGGCCGAGCACCTGCGCCGCCGCCTCTGGAAGGTGGACAAGCGGCAGGCTCAAGCCGAAGGTAGGGAACTGCCTGACGAAGCCTTGAAGAAGGCCCCCACAGTGGATGCTGCAAAGTGCCCGGACTGCGCAGGCTCAGGCTGGCACTATCCGGAGGGTTTGGAGAAGGGCGTCAGGAAATGCCGGCACGAGCGGCTGGGCGCGCCACAGGAGGGCGAACAGGCTGCCACTTAAGGCTCAGATAAGCAGTTTCAGAACCTTTTTCTTCTCCTTGCGCCTTTGAATCCGGCTCAGGATGGTCAAGACCGGCTCACAAGCCTTCAACAACTCGTCTATCTCCTCGTCCATTACATCTTCGCGCCGAATATCGCGGAGGGCAAATCCCAACTGTTTGATCTGATCCCAGAAGAGGTGTGTCGGGTCGTAGGGGTCAAAATCCTCCAAATCCATCTCCGAATCGACAGCTTCGGCCGCCCCTGCCTCGGACGATGAAGCGGCGAGCAGCTCGTTTACGCGCCGGCGAAGCCTCGGGCCGGATTCCTTCGTCTGCAAATGGGTCGAGAGCAGCTCGGCGCGAGTGCGCTTGGCCCCTGCCGGACTGTAGCCCGGCCGCAGATGGTTGATTCTGGCCAATTGCGCGGCCTCAGACAGGTTTATCTCTCCGCCCTCCAGTGCCGCTATCACATCCGGCGGAAATTCGAGCAGACGAAGATAGTGATCGACGAAGCTTGCCAGGGAGATGTGCGAGGAGGTTTCACGCTCCAGGATGGCGGCCAAGTGTGCGGCCACCCTCAAAAGCTCTTCTCGCTTCCAAAGGCTGGGCCGTCCCCGCTTGGTGTCCGTCGCGGAATAACGCTGAATGTGGCGCGTGGCCCGCAGCATAGAGATCAAATCTTTCTCTCGCTGAGGCGTGATAGCTGGAAGGGCTTCGCGCAGGCGCTCCATGATGAGACGGACGGCGACGCGAGAGGCAAGCGGGTCTGTCCGCCGCTGTCGTCTGCGGGTGGCTCGCATGGCGCTCGCCTTAGCTCCTCTCAAGCGGAGTAGGTTTCACGAACCCGGTAATTATATATATAACAAGCAAAATTGAAGAAGCTTTAATTAATGGATACGCAAAGGTGTCAGTTGTGAATACTTACATTTGTGGTATAAAGGGGCGAGAGCTTTGAAAGGTCGGCCCAGGGGCAAGTATCTATGAGAAGAGAGCGAGTCAAACAGAGCTTCAAGCTTCGGCTGCTGGCCCTTGTGCTGGCGCTGGCGCTTCTGTGGTACAGCCTGAACCCTGCGCCGGGCCGCGTCGAGCGGGTCGAACGGGATGACGAGGTTCCAGACGGGAAGAAACGCGAGGCAGAGCCCAGTCTTCTGGGTGGAGCAGCATTTCCCGGGCTGCTCACGATGCCGGGACAGAGGCCGTCGGATGAGGTTGTCTTGAAGTGGGATGAGGATGATGATTTCGATTGGCCTGAGTTCATTGACGGCTGAAATGGAGAAACTGTATGGATAGGCCAGAGGGGCAGACTGCTCTCCAATTGCGAGAGCAGGGGTTGCAGGTGGCCTTGAGGGGGGCCGTCTCGCTCTGGGCTTCGGCTACGACGAGCGAGAGCGAGCGCCGTCAAGACCTGCTCAGAGACAAGCAGCGTATAGTGCTCTCCTTCTTCCGCCATACACAGAAGCTCCCGGCAGAGGTAGAGCCGGCAGACGTGCAGCAGTGGCTCACAGACCTGGAAGGGAAGGGAGCCAAAGCGGGCACAGTTTATCAGCACGCCTGCCTGCTTTCCTCCTTCTACTCCTGGGCCATGCGCGACCCCGAAATAGGGCAGCACGTTCGCGGCAACCCTGCGCGCCTGGCGCGCCCTAAGGCCCCTAAGCCTTACCAAACAGAGAGCGTCAAGGCCATGTCTGACGAAGAGGTGCAAGCTCTGGTCGCGGCTGTGCGCAGGCGTGCCGCCGGCGGCGACATCGTCGGGAAGAGGGATTATGCGCTGCTTCTGATCTACCTGGCGACGGGCTTGAGGAGAAGCGAGGTCATCTCGCTCAAGGGTAAAGATGTCCTTGTGGATGAGAGCCTGATCCTCGCGTACAGGGCAAAGGGCGGCGATTACCGCAGCCGCGAGGTCAGAGAGCCACAGGTCAGAGAGGCGCTGCTGGATTACTTGACGGCCAGCGGAAGGATGCACGCGCTGAAGACCGACGCGCCGCTCTGGACTAGACATGACCGCGCAGGGCAGCCCGGCGAGGCTCTCTCCTCTCACTGCTTCGTGAAGAACTTGAAGAAGTACGCGCGTGAAGCCGGCGTGGAGGATTTCCACCTGCACCGGACGAGGCATACTTTCGCGCGCATCGTTTCGGAGTTCACGGGAGACATCACGGCGACGCAGAACGCCCTGGATCACCAGAACCGCTCGACGACACGCGTCTACGTTCAGCGCATAGCCGTCAAGCGTGACCTGTACAGTAATGAAATCTCCAAAAGATGGGGGAGCTGACCCCGGCTTTCGTGCGCGCCGGGGCGCAGATTGTCGAATTAGTAGTTGCGAAAGATAGTGGCGGCTTGTAGACTAGGGGGCACTTGGGCGGAAGGTGAATCTTTCCGCCTCCCGGTTGATGGGGTGAGGACATTGACCGGACACTGAACAGGCGCGAGGCCACCAAGGCTGACGCGCCTGTTCGCTTTTACGCGGGAAGCGTTCACGGCCGATGATGATAATTTTGAAGCGCCGGAAAGGCGCGCGAGGGAGGACGACCCGATTGCAGTTTGAGGAGCTGAGAGCTAAGCATCCCTTCATCTCTTACGATGATTTCAAGGTGGAGCGCGCGGGGGATTCGCTGAAGGTTACGTTTCACTTTACCTTAGAGCCTCACATCGAGTTCAAGCCCGAGGTCGTTTTCGAGTCGGTAGATTGGGCCAGGGTGGACGAGTTGGACGCGGGCCTCCTCGACAATCTCTTCTTTCATCTAGGGCTGATCGAAACCCTGAGCTATTGGAAGGCCGCGTGCTCGCCCGAGATTTTAATCAGGGCCGGCGCGATCTCAGAGGAGCAAAGGGAGTGGTGGCAGGACTTGCTCCTTCACGGGATGGGCGAATATTTCTACGTTAACAAGATAGATTACACGCAGCCCGGTCTGGTGAAAATCCGAAGCGAGAGGCAGGCAGACGAGCAGCCGCACAGATACGAGGCTGCCCGTCCAAGTGATCGCAGCCTGGTGCTCACCAGCGGGGGCAAGGACACTGCGCTCTCGCTTCAGCTTCTAAGTGCCGCCGGGAAAGATTTCGGCTGCCTGCTCCTGAACCCGACGCGGGCGGCCGAAGAGTTGGCCCAGCGCGCGGGCCCACAAGAGCTGTTGATCGTGAGGCGCACCATTGACCCGACCCTGCTTGAGCTGAACAGGGCGGGCTACTTGAATGGTCACACGCCGTTCTCCGCCTACCTGGCTTTCCTCGGCGTGATAAGAGCGATATTAGGCGGCTACGACCGGGTGATCGTTTCAAACGAGCGGAGCAGCGACGAAGGGAACGTCGAGTTCCTCGGCCGCGAAGTCAATCATCAATACTCCAAGTCCTTTCGCTTCGAGCGGAAGTTTCAAGCCTACGTCGCGCGTTATATTTCTCCCAGCGTCTACTATTTCAGTCTGCTGCGCCCGCTCTACGACATTCAAATCTCTCGCCTGCTCGCGGAATATCCCGCCTGCCTTCCGGTCTTCAAAAGCTGCAATCGAAATCAGCAGGAGAATAGCTGGTGCGGGCGCTGTCCCAAGTGCGTTTCCGTTTACACCATGCTCTACCCGTTCGCAGGCCGCGACCGCATGATAGACATCTTCGGCAAAGACCTCTTTGAATCCGCCGAGACCATCCCGTTGATTAAAGAGCTGGCCGGGCTCACCGAGCATAAGCCGTTTGAATGCGTGGGAACTGTCAGGGAGACATTCGCGGCGCTGCATCTGAGCCTGCGCCGGGCCCGATCAAGCGAAAGCTCTCTGCCCCCGGCCTTAGAGTTTTGCCGCGAAAACGTCCTGCCCTTGAACCCTGAGATAGCGGAGCAGGCCGAGAGCCTGATGCAGGCTTGGGGCGAGGAGCACGCCTTACCGCCCGCATACGAATCACTCATCAAGGCGCAGTTGAAGAGAATCGCTCTAAGTTAGCTCAGGCCGTGAAGGGCCCTTGCTCTAGCAGGTAGAAAGAGCTGTCACTCTCCCTCAAAATATCTACGATAGTGTAGCGGGGCAGATAGCTCTTAAAGACCGTGCGAAGCTTGAGCTGCCAGTCCGAGACAAGCTGCGGCTGCGTCTGTCGCAACTGCTGAATATTGTTCGGCAGCTCGACGAGCAGCCTCTCGTCATCCAAACCAGTATCAACCTCGACGATGCGCCTCGCCTCTTTGGGCCCATCCAAGCGGTTGACTGACTTGAGACGGGAGCGATCTATGATTTCGCTCTCAGGCTGTTCCGACCTGAGCGGCGTGGTGATCTGCCACTCGGCCCAGAAACGGTCTGTGGCCAGCCCCAAGTTCATCTTGCCGCCGAGCGGGCCGAAGTAATCGGGCACGAACCTGCGAACCTCTGCGCCGAGCTTGTGCAGGTTCAGGTAGGCATTTCTCACCTGAAGCGGGTCGAAAGTCCATTTAATCAGCGCGAGCCCCGAAGCTAAAGCATATTCCCGCTGGTAGAGCTTGAGGCGAAAGCCTATGCCGCGATCACGAAACTCCTGCTGCACGCCGACCAGTTGGCTGTGAAGGTATAGCTGGCCCGTCAACCTGTCTCTGCCGATCCAGGCGGCTGCGAAGGCGATCAGCCTCTCGCCGCCCAGGTAGGCCCCGGCCACCAGGCCGCCGCTCTCTGCGAACTCAAAAAGGCAGCGGGACGGGTAAGGGAACGGGGCGTCTAGTGTCGCCCCGTAACCCCAGACCTCCTTTTGTAATTTCTCGATGGGCTCGATCTCGCTTAGGGTCGTCAGCGAGCGGATAACGATCTCGTTCTCCATAAGATTTATCCGGAAAGAAGCTTCAGGCTCCCGAGGAGCGGCGGCCGCGCGCCCGTATGCAGTTCTTGAACGCCTCGCCGCGCGCCCGGTAGTTCTTGAAGTTGCTGTAACTGGGCGAAGCCGGCGAGAGCAGGCAGGTTCTCCCGCGCGTCGTATTGGCGAACGCGATTCCGACGGCCTCCTCCATCGTTTCGACCGGAAATACTTTGAACCTATCTGCCGCACGATTGTCGGCAGCCTCAATCGCCGCCCAGATCATTCTTCCCGTGGGAGGAAAAAGAATCAGGTTCTCGACGCCGGTCGAGAAGAGTTGGCGCGCGAAGTCCGAGTAGTCCAGGTGACGGTCATGCCCGCCGAGAATTAATGTCTGGACGCTTGGGCCCAGGGCGCTGAGCGCGCTCAGAGTGCATTCCGGGACGGTCGAGATCGAATCGTCATAGAAGAGAACGCCGTCGTATTCTCCGACCAGTTCGAGCCGATGCGGCAGCGATTTGAAATCCCTGACGCCGTCGCGCACGGCTTCCGGCCGCGCTCCGAGGATCAAGGCCGCCGCCACGGCCGCGAGCACGTTCTGCCGGTTAAATTCTCCGAGCAGCGGGATGTCGCTGAGGGCCAGAACCTCACGCTCTTCTCTGCCGTCGGAAAAGCGAATCGCTTCGCCTGCGGTGAAGCAGCCGGGCCTGACGGCGCTCGTCATACTGAAGGGGAACGTGTTGGCCCGCGTGCGCCGCGCTATTTCCGCCGGAAGCGGATAGTCGTAATTGAAGACCAGAAAATCGCCTTCCGTCTGGAACCTGGCTATGTTCTCCTTGGCCGAGACGTAAGCCGGAAAGTCCTTGTGATAGTCCAGGTGCTCCGGGACTATGTTGAGCAGGACGGCTATGTGCGGGCTGGTCTTGAGTCGCTCCAATTGATAGCTCGACAGCTCAAGCACGAAGAGCGTGTCTGAGGAAGCCTCCTTGATTTTTGAGAGCGGCGGCTCTCCGATATTTCCGCACAGCAGCGCGTCCATTCCGGCCGTCACCAGTATCTTGTGCAGGAGCGACGACGTTGTGCTTTTCCCTTTCGTTCCAGTCACGCCGATGGTTCTTCGCCGGTCGCAAAGCTCGAAAAAAATCTCCAACTGCGAAGTGACAAAAGCGCCGCGACTTTCGGCGGCGAGAAGAGCCGGGTGAGTGAAGGGGATGCCAGGGGCCTTGACGATCACTTCTTGTTGGCCCAGAGCGCGTTCGTAATCGTCGCCGCAATGGAGGCGCGCCGCCGTGTCATTTCGCAGCAGCTCTAAAACGTCGGGCCTGATGTCGAGCTTCTCTAAAGGCTGCTTGTCGGCGATGACGAGCGGCTTTCGCGGAAAGCGGCCGCGAAGGAATTCGTAAGTGGACTGTCCCTCGACGCCGAAGCCGAGCAGGGCTGTCGTCCTATTTTTTATCTCTTCCAGAATAATAGCAGACCTGACCGGATGAGTTTTGAGTGAACGCGAAGACTTGATTATATGCGAGAACACCTTTTTTGCAACGGAGCCCGCGCGAGACAGGCTCATCGTGGGCGGCCGCTCATGGTCGGGTCGGGCTGCTCGTTCTGCAATTCCACTGTGCCGTCCGGGTACGTGATGCTTTTGGGAAACCTGTAGTGCGGGCCGTTCTTCTCCTCGAAATAAGTGTAGGTCGTCGTGAGCGCCTTCCCGTCGGGGTCTTCTATCTCCTTGACTATCTCCTGCCCCCAGGGGAAGGCGCGAAATATCTTGATCGTCTTCGTAACCTCTGTGCCCTCTCTATCGAGTCGCGTCTCTATCCGCTCGCAAGGGTTCTCGGGATTAACGGCAGAGCTTTTGATAGTCACCCATGAGCCGTTTCGGAACATGGCCCACTTGTCTTCGGCCTCGTCGTAGGTGAACTCCGTCACGTCGTCCCTGTCATCCCTGGTCTTGATGATCTGCAAGCGGCCCAGCGAAGGCGGCTCCGGGTTCTTGATCTTCCAGACGATGCGGGGGAAGCCTGTGAAGGTGTAGAGGCCGTTCTCTTTGGGCCCAACGTCTTTGGGCTGGTAGAAGCGCAGGTCGTACTCCCATTCGCTCAAGATGGCCACGTCCATCAAGCCGTCCGGCAGCTTGATCTGGCGCATGGGCTGTTTGAAGTAGGGCGGGACGGCCGTGCCGTCAATCAACTGATGCAGCTCGCCGAACTGTTTGGGAGGCTGAGAGGTGTCGTTAATCAGCTCGACCTCTCCCTTGTAGACAGAGGGCAGGCCGAAGGCGTAGGGCGTGTAGATGTCGCGCGTGATCTGGCTTTCGTAGAGAGCCATCGTCACGCAATTGCCGCTCGCGAGCTTTCCAATGCACAGGTTGAAACGGATGTTGGAGACTTTGGACTCGATGCTGTTGAGCGGAATGCCGCCGTTGACCTTGCACGGCCCCGTGCCGGTTCGCACGGGAATCCGTTGAGCCTTCGGGCCCGCCTGCGGCTCGGGCGCGGCGGGCAGGATAACAATCTCGGCGCGCGCCTGCGCGTGCGTCTTCTGGATGAGCAGGCCCTTCTTGCCGGGACAGGAGCCGGCCGCAGTCTCTCCGACAACCTTGTAGCCTCCGGGCAGAGGCGCGTCCTTGCAGATCACTTTCGTCTCGACCTGCGCCGATGCGGAAGATAAGAGGCATGCTATGAGCACGATAGTCAGGAGGGTGAAGCGTGTACGAAACGTCTTGAGCTTTTTCATGGAAGGACTCTGTGGAAGGTTGATGGTTGTGAGGTCGCTGGGGCTGCCGAAGCTTGTGACCCTATAAGTTTTTTACGTTCGCCCGCCCCCGGCTGTCAACAGAAAGTTTCAGAATAGGGCGGATTTCTATTTCCATTGTATTTTTCATCTTTCGGTGATACTTTGTCCCCACGTTCCCCAACAGAGAGTTGATCGCCGAAACCGCAGGCCGCAATCTCTACGGGTTCGCCGTTTCAGGTGATGACCGGCCATTCTTTAAATCGTATTTTCTCTTTGCACGAAGAGGGCGTTTTCTCACTACTCGTCCGCGCGCAGCCTTCTCTGTTCAGTCGAGGCAAGCTGCGCCCCGGCGAGCGTTCCCAACCAGGGAGGCTACCAACTTATGCGTCACATTCTTGCTGCCACTTTCCGCTTCACTCTCTGTGGGCTCTTGATCTTATGGCTTGCGACAGCCGCGAGCGCGCAGTTCAGGGCCGGAGTGCAGGGCTCAGTCACAGACCCGGCGGGGGCCGTCGTGCAGGGCGCAACCGTCACTCTGACCAGCAATGAGACCGCCAAGACACAACAGACCATCAGCAGCGACAGCGGCTTCTATCGCTTCTCGAACCTGCCGCCGGGCAGCTACTCGCTGAGCGCCGAAGCGCCCGGCTTCAAAAAACAGGTCATCGAGAACATGACCATTAACGCCGAGAACATAGAGGGCGTAGACATCCGCCTCGAAGCCGGCGGCGTCAGCGAAGTCGTCACCGTCACGGACGAAGGCGGCCCGCAGCTCGAAACCGAGAACGCCAATATCAATAAAGCGATCACCACCATTGAGGTGCGCCAACTCCCGCAGTTCGGACGCGACCCTTACCAGTTGGCCCGCCTCACGCCCGGCGTCTTCGGCGAGGGCGCGCGCAGCGGCACGGGCGCGGCTGCCAATCTGCCCAACCAGCCCGGGCCCGGCGGCTCAAGCCGCTCAGTCTTTCAGACCGAGAATCAAGTCCAGATTTCGGCCAACGGCCAGCGCCTCGCCGCCAATAACTTTCAGATCGACGGGACGAGCGTCAACAGCCTGACGCACGGCGGCGCTGCCGTCATCACGCCCAACCAGGAATCGGTCAAAGAGGTGCGCGTCATCGCCAATAGCTATTCGGCAGAGTTCGGGCGCAACTCCGGCGCGCAGATTTTGACGGTCTCGCAGAACGGCACGAACGATTTTCACGGCAGCCTCTTTCTCAAGAACAACAGCCCCGGCCTCAACGCCTTCAACAAGTATGGTGGCATCAACAATGCGCCGCCCGTCAGAGTCAACCAGCGGCTCAACCAGTTCGGCGGAAGCCTCGGCGGGCCGCTCTACCTGCCGCGCTTCGGTGAAGGGGGCCGCTCCGTCTACAGCGGCGAGAACCGGGCCTTCTTCTTCTTCTCCTACGAGGGATTGCGCAGTAGCTCGGCCGATACGGTCAACACTTTCGTCGAGACGCCGCAGTTCCGTACGCTCGTCCGGCAGATCAGGCCGGGCAGCATCGCCGCCACTATCCTCGGCTCGCCCGGCATCGCGCCGCGCATCGCGGGCGTCATCCCGGTAGCCTGCACGGCGGCCGGTTATAGCGCGGGCAGCACGGCCTGCCAGCAGGTCGCGGGCGGCCTGGACATCGGCTCGCCCACCGGAGCACGCGGCCAGTACGTGCTATCAAGCAACTCCATCGGCGGCGGCCTGGATGGTATACCCGACGTTCAGTTTGCACAGATCACGCTGCCGAACATCAGCCGGGGCAATCAGTACAACCTGCGCTTCGATTTCAATCTGACGGCGAGCGACACGCTGGCGATCAGCGGCTACCGCTCCCGCTTTTTCGGCTCGCAGGGCCAATCGGAATCAAACGGGCGGCCCGGCGCGGACATCATCACGAACCCGGCCAACTCGCTCATCACCATCACCTACAACCGCGTCCTCTCGGCAACGATGGTCAACGAGGCGCGCCTGAACGCGACGCGCTTCGCCTTCAACGAGCTTGAGTCGTCGAGCACGACCAACTTCGGCATTCCGAAGATAGAGATAGAGTCTTTCGGCCTGCCCGGCGCGCTCAACAAGACCATCAAGATCGGCGCGCCTTACTCGGAGACGACGCCCGGCATCTTCGCCGAGAACACTTTCGAGTTCCGCGACACGTTGAGAATGGTGGCGGGCAACCACGGCCTCAGCTTCGGCGTGGAGATACGCAAGGAGCAGGACAACAACAACCTGCTCGGGGCCGCGCGCCCGCTCTTTACGATGGGCGGCCTCTGGAATTTCGCCAACGACACGCCGCTCTTCTACCAGATCGCGGCCAACCCGCAGACGGGAGGGCCGCCCAACTCGCAACGCTATTTCCGCACAGGAACCTTCGCCCTCTTCGCGCAGGACGACTGGAAGGCCAGGCCCAACCTGACCTTGAACCTCGGCCTGCGCTACGAATACTTCACGCCGTTGAGGGAGAAGAACAGCACGATCAGTAACCTCGTGCTGGGCTCATCGGGCGGGCAGGAGTTGACGGGCGCGAGCATAGTGAGCGGGCTGAGCGAGCTGTATCCGCCCGACCGTAACAACTTTGCGCCGCGCTTCGGCTTCGCCTACAGCCCCAATTGGGGCGACGCGCTTGGCGGACTGCTGAGAGAAAATCGCTTGGTGATTCGCGGCGGCTTCGGCGTGGCATATAACCGCCTGCCCGTCGTGCTCTTCGCCAACGCGCGGGCCAACCCGCCCTTCCAGGCGCGCTACACGATCTGCTGCGGAACGGGCAACGAGTTCAGCGCGCCCTTTGCGGGCGGCCAGATTCTCTACGCGCTCGGCGCAAACAACACGCCCTTCAGCTATCCCACGAACCCTGCGCTCATCCTGAATTTCAACTCAAGAGGAATACCTACGAACACAGAGGCGGGGACGAAGCAGGTGGAAATCTACGGCGCTCCGGCGGAAGTACCGACGCCTTACGTCTACACCTACTCGTTAGAGACGCAGTACACTTTACCGCTCAACCTGACGGCCGAGGTAGGTTTCCAGGGCAGCGCGAGCCGTAAGCTTGTGCGCCTCGTCAATCAGAGATTTCTCTATCCGAATGACCCCAATAGCTTCTTCGCCTCGGCCGTCTTCTTCCCGATACCCGACACTACTGCGAGCTACAACGCGCTGATCGTGCGCCTTTCGCGCCGCTTCAGTCGTGGCTTTCAGTTCGACACGAACTATCGTTGGAGTAAGTCAATAGACGTGGTCTCAAGCGAAGCGATCGGCGCGGCGACCAATCCGACCTACCCGCTCGACCCGCGTCAGGAGCGCGGGCCATCGGACTATGATGTGCGCCACAACTTCGTCTTATCGGGCCTCTGGGACTTGCCCTTCTTGAGGAATCAGAAGAGCCTGGCGGGCAAAATCCTGGGTGGCTGGCAAGTCAACGGCATAGTCACTTACCACACGGGTTTTCCATGGACGCCCGTCATCGGAAACTGCCCGAGCGGTAATCGCCCGATTATCTGCCCGGCGCGGCCCACGGCATATTTCGGCGGCGCGGGCACGGACTCTTCCAACGAAGCGTTTATTACGGGCAGCAACTTTCCGGGTGGCGGAGCGAGGTTCTTTTCCACAATAGGCGCGACGGGCGCTGCGGGTACTCCCGTGGCCGGACTTCTGCCGGGGATAGGGCGCAACTCTTTCCGTGGGCCGCGTTATTTCGACGTAGACATGGCCGTCGCCAAGCGGTTCGGCATGCCGAGCTTCCTCGGAGAAGGGGCCTTCTTCGAGATCAAGGCGAACTTCTTCAACCTCTTCAATATTCTGAACCTGCAACCCTTCGGCTTCAACACCTCAAGCACCGTCATTACAGACCCGAACTTCGCACGCTCCGAGCGGGGCCTGGCGGGCCGCGTGATTGAGATTCAAGGGAGGTTCAATTTTTAAAGAAAGGATGAAGGATGAATGAAAAGCTGTTTTGGCTTTCTATTCATCCTTCATCCTTCCTCCTTCATCATTAGTAACTTGCTCAAGGTCGTCGTCCGCTTGTTTGCGAGTCCTGCCCTCCGCGTCCAGGCGCTTGAAGATGGCCAGCTCGCTTGCGGCCTCCTCCTTGCGCTTGAGGCGCGAGAAGGCCATGAAGAGCTGGTAATGGACGCTCGCGTTTGCGGGCTTAAGCTGGGCGGCGCGCTGTAGGACGGGTATCGCTTCTTCGAGCCGCTTCTCTTTGACCAGCAGGCGGCCGAGGTCGTAATGGGCGTAGAAATGTTTGTCGTTGAGTGCGACGGCGCGACGCAGCAAGGCTTCGGCCTCGCGGTAATCGCCGCGCTCGCCGACGACGAAGCCCAGTTGGGCCAACGCGTCGAAGTTGTCGGGCTGAAGCGCGAGCATCCTGCGCAGAGACGAGTCGGCCAGAGCGTAATCGCCTTTGGCGCGTGCCGAGATGCCGACGAAGTAGTTCAGCTCCGCCACACTGGGAAAGAGCCCGCGTGCGCGCTCGAACGTCTCTAGTGCCTGCGCGGGAAGCTTAAGCAGCAGATAGACGCCGCCGAGCCGTATGAAGTAGACCACCTTTGTAGAGTCCTCGGCGAGCGCGCGCTCGTAGTACTGCTTCGACTCCTCTATGCGGCGCATCTTCCTCAGCTCTTCGCCGAGCATGAAGCTCACTTCGGGAAAACGGGGACGAACGGCAAGCGCCTTCTCCCAAAAGCGCACGGCCGCCTCGCCGTCCCCGCGTGCCGAAGCCACCAGGCCCAGGTAGTAGAGCGGCTCGGCCGTCCCGGGCGCAAGGGCCGAGGCCGCTTCCAGGCGTGCGGCGGCCTCTTCAAAACGGTTCGAGTTGTAGAGAGCGATGCCGAGATTGAAGGTCGCCTGCGGATGTTGAGGCGACAGTTTAAGGACGGATTCAAAAGCCTCTATGGCCTGAGCGGTGCGGCCCGTGCGGGCCAGCAGGACGCCGAGGTTGGCGAGCGCGGAGATGGCCCGAGGGTTGAGCTTGAGCGCCTCTCTGTACTCGCGCTCGGCCTCTGCGGCTCTTCCGCGCCGGTCGAGTATGACGCCGAGCAGGCCGTGCGCGTCCGGAGATTGCGGCTCGCTTGCGATCACGCGGCGCAAGATCGGCTCGGCTTCGTCCAGCTTACCGGCCTGAAGCAGCGCGGCCGCCTCGCGCAAGGAAACAGTAGCAGCGCGCTCATCCTGGAGGTTGGGCCCACCGGCCTGTCTGCGTGCCTGTGGCTCTCGTCCCTGCTGGCCGAGAGCGAGGGAGTTGAAAGGCAGAAAGAGGCCGCAGGCTACGGCGGAGCAGGCGGCCCGCTTAAGCGAGACTCTGCGGGCCAGCCATTGTCTGATGGGTCTGATGGGCCAATGCTTCATCCGGATAAGAGACGCGCCGGGCGTGCCGTTGGTGTTGTAGTATACTGAACGCTCTAGTCGCGCAGCAAATTTAAGCCGCAGCGGTCTGCTGTCCCATCTCAAGGAATGCTGAAAATGAAGCTGGCAAAATTGACGAGCCTTCTGCTGATCGCGTTACTCCTCACGCTGAGCTTTCAGGCCACGGCAGGGCAGCAACAGCCAGCGCGGGCCAATATCGAAAGCAGGGTCGAGGCGCTGCTCAAGCAGATGACTCTGGAAGAGAAGCTCGGACAGCTTCAGCAACTCGACGGCGAAGCGAACGGGAATTTTCGGCCCGAGCATCTTGACCTGGCGCGACGGGGCTTGCTCGGCTCGACCTTGAACGTGCGGGGCGTCGCGCGCACGAACGAGTTGCAGCGCGCGGCGGTCGAAGAGTCGCGCTTGAAGATACCGCTGCTCTACGGCTTCGACGTGATTCACGGCTACCGCACGATCTTTCCAGTGCCGCTCGGCGAGGCGAGCAGTTGGGACGCTCAGACGGTCGAGCGCGCAGCCTCGGCGGCCGCGCAGGAAGCCTCTGCGGCCGGCGTGCGATGGACGTTTGCGCCCATGCTCGACATCGCGCGCGACGCTCGCTGGGGGCGCATCGTCGAAGGCGCTGGCGAAGACCCTTACCTCGGCGCTGTTCTCGGCCGGGCCCGCGTCCTCGGGTTTCAGGGCAGAGATTACGGCGCGCCCGACAAGCTCCTGGCCTGCGCCAAGCACTGGGTCGCATACGGCGCGGCCGAGGCCGGGCGCGACTACAATACGGTTGACATGTCCGAAAGGGAGCTGCGCGAGATTTACCTGCCGCCCTTCAAGGCTGCGGCCGAGGCTGGCGTGGGCACGTTCATGAGCGCCTTCAACGACCTCAACGGCGTGCCCGCTTCGGCCAATCCCTTCACGCTCACCGGAATACTGCGCGACGAATGGAAGTTCGACGGCTTTGTCGTCAGCGACTACGAATCCGTGCGCGAGACGCTCAATCATGGCGTGCCCGCTAATGAGGCGGAGGCGGCGCAGTTGGCCCTCACGGCGGGCGTGGACATGGAGATGGTCAGCCGCCTCTACAATAAGCACGGAGCAGAGCTGATTAAGCAAGGGAAGCTTTCAATGGCGACCGTAGACGAAGCCGTCCGCCGCATCCTTCGCATCAAGTTCCGCCTCGGCCTCTTCGAGAGACCCTACGCCGACGCGGGGCGCGAACGCTCGCTCATCTTGAGCCGCGAGAATCTGGCGGTCGCGCGCTCGACGGCCGCCCGCTCGATGGTGCTCCTCAGGAATGAGCGCGAGACGCTGCCGCTCAGCAAAACTCTACGCACCATAGCCGTCATCGGCCCGCTCGCAGATGACCCGAAGGCCATGCTTGGCTCCTGGGCGGGCGACGGTCGCGCCGAAGATACGGTCACGCTCCTCTCGGGAATCAAGGCCAAAGTCTCGCCGCAGACGAGAGTCCTGCACGCGAAGGGCGTGGCGATTGAAGGCCGGGGCGTGACGGGCAACTACGACGCGGCCGCTCCCGGCACGACGAACGCCGGAGGCACAAACGTCGCGCAGGCAGCCGACACAGAGGCCGCGCGCCTTGCGACGACTCCGACCGCACCGGATTCCATAGAGCAGGCCGTGCGCCTGGCACGCGAGGCGGACGTGGTCGTCCTGGCCGTCGGCGAGACGGCCGAGATGAGCGGCGAAGCTGCCTCGCGCACCTCGCTAGACCTTCCCGGAAGACAGATGGAACTGATCCGGGCAATTCACGACACGGGCAAGCCCTACTGTGTAGTCTTGATGAACGGCCGCCCCTTGACGATCAATTGGATAGCGGAGAACTCGCCGGCCATTCTCGAAACGTGGTTCGCCGGAACGCAGGGAGGAAACGGCATCGCAGATGTCCTGTTCGGAGATGTCAATCCGGGCGGGAAGCTGCCCGTCACGTTCCCGCGCACGGTGGGCCAAGTGCCCATCTATTACAACCACAAGAACACCGGACGCCCGCCCGACGCAAATAACAAGTATTCGTCTAAATACCTGGACGCGCCCTGGACGCCGCTCTTCCCCTTCGGCTACGGCCTGAGCTACACAGAGTTTCGCCTCGCAGACCTGCGCTTGAGCGCGCCGCGCATTGGCCCAACCGAAACCTTGACGGCGAGCGTCGAAGTCGAGAACACGGGACGGCGCGCGGGCGACGAGGTCGTGCAGCTCTACATCCGAGACGTGGCGGCAAGCGTGACGCGGCCCGTCAGGGAGTTGAAAGGCTTCGAGAGAGTGACACTGCGGCCGGGCGAGCGGCGACGCGTCACATTCACGCTCGGGCCGGAGCACCTCGGCTTCTACAACCGCGAGATGCGTTTTGTCGTCGAGCCCGGCGCGTTCAAAGTGTTCGCCGGGACAAGCTCACAGGGCGGCCTCGAAGCCAGTTTTGAAGTCGTCGGACGATAGAGCTAAGCAGGCCCGAAAAGCCTCTCTGAACTTATGCCACCCGCGAGAAGATTTCCGCGCACCGCTCAACTCATCACGCGCCGGGCTTTGCGCGCCTCTCTACTGCTCCTGCTGGTCTGCGCGCTTCAGTGCCGAGCCTGGTCTGCTCAAGCTCAGCCGCGCTTTCAAAGCTCAGCATACCCTTCGTCAACGCGCCTCTCGGCCGCAGACGAAGCCTTCCTGGAAGACTTGTCGCGCCGCGCGTTCCAATACTTCTGGGATCACGCAGACCCGCACACAGGTCTCGTCCTGGATCGCGCGCACACGGACGGACGGAGCCACGCGGAGGGCGAGCCCAGTTACCGCATAGCCAGCAGCGCCGCCACGGGCTTCGGCCTCACGGCGCTGTGCATCGCGGCCGAACGTCGCTGGATAAATCGGGAGGAGGCGCGCGAGCGTGTCCGCACGACCCTGCGCTTCTTCGCCTACAGGGCCGAAGCAGCGCACGGCTGGTTCTATCACTGGATGGATCAGCCGACGGGCGAGAGAAGATGGAGGAGCGAGTTTTCGTCCATTGATACGGCGCTGCTGCTCGGCGGAGTCCTGACGGCCAGGAGCTACTTCCGCGCCGATGCCGAGATCGTGCGGCTCGCGACGCTCATCTACGAGCGCGTTGATTTCGGCTGGATGCTGGCGGGCCATCCGACGCTCCTTTCGCACGGCTGGCGCGCAGAGACGGGCTTTCTCAAACCTCGCTGGGACAGTTATAGCGAGCACCTCATACTGCAACTGCTCGCAGTGGGCTCGCCCTCGCACGCGATCACGCCACGCTCCTGGCTGGCCTGGAGCCGCAAGCGCATCACCTACGCCGGCTATACTTATCTGAGCGATGGGCCCATCTTCACGCACCAGTATTCGCACGCCTGGGTAGATTTTCGCGGGCGGCGCGAGGCTTGGTATCCATACACGGACTACTTCGCCAACTCCGTCGCGGCCACGCGCGCACACCGCGCCTTCTGCCTGGACTTGTCCAAAGAGTTCCCCGACTATTCGCAGAACGTGTGGGGCATCACGGCTTCCGACAGCGCGAAAGGATACGTGGCCTGGGGAGGGCCGCCGCGTGACCCGGCCATTGACGGGACGGTCGTGCCGTCGGCCGCGGGCGGCTCGCTACAGTTCACGCCCGAGATTACGATTCGGGCGCTGCGCGAGATGAAGGAGAGGTTCGGCGATAAGGTCTATGGTCGTTACGGTTTCACGGACGCTTTCAATCCGCTGACGGGATGGATCGGGCCGGACGTGATCGGCATCAACGTCGGCATCATCCTGCTCAGCGCCGAGAACCTGCGGACAGGCAATGTCTGGGCCTGGTTTATGCGCAACCGCGAGATTCCGCGCGCCATGCAGCAAGTCGGCCTCGGTCGCACAGTCATGGGCAGAGAGCGCGGCGCGGCTGCCCGTGGCGCAGGGCGCGGGTTCAAAGAAATTGTGAGAGCCGGAGGTGATTTAGAAAGACAAATTTTTGCGCGTTAAGAGGTGAGGCAGGCTCCTACGGACGGAGCGATTTCACCGTGCCGCCCACCTGGGCCACGGACGAGGGAGAGATAGATGAGCGGAACAGTCACGCCTGACCAGATAATGCAACTGGGCCTGGGGTTCTGGGCCTCGAAGACGCTGCTGAGCGCCGTGGAGCTACGGCTTTTCACAGAGCTGGCGAAGGGCCCGATGACGGCCGAGACCGTTGGCGAGCGGCTGAGGCTTCACCCGCGCGCGGTGCGAGACTTCCTCGATGCGCTCGTTTCTCTCAGGATGCTCGAACGCGACGCCGCAGGGCTCTACCGTAACACGCCCGAGGCGGACACGTTTCTTGACCGGGCCAAGCCCTCCTACATCGGCGGGATGCTGGAGATGGCAAACACGCGTCTCTATCCTTTCTGGGGGAGGCTGACGGAGGCTTTGCAGACGGGTCGGCCGCAGAACGAGGCAAAGAGCGGCGGCAATTTCTTCGAGGCTCTCTACGCCGAGCCGGAGCGGTTGGAAGATTTCCTGAGCGCCATGACGGGCCTCAGCCTCGGCGCGGCCCGCCAGATAGCGGAGAAGTTTCCGTGGAAGAACTATCGCACCTTCATTGACATCGGCGGGGCGCAGGGCGGCGTGCCCGTGCAAGTCGCCCTGGCCCACCCGCACCTCACGGGCGGGATTTTCGACCTGCCGTCGGTGGGCCCGGTCTTCGAGAAATATGTCGCGCGGCATGGGCTCTCCGAGCGGCTGCGCTTTTACCCCGGAGACTTTTTCCGTGACCCGCTGCCCTCTGCGGACGTGCTGGTGATGGGCCATATCCTGCACGACTGGAATATGGAAGAGAAGCGCGTGCTCTTGAAGAAGGCGTACGAGGCGCTCCCAGAGGGCGGCGCGCTGATAATTTTCGAGGCCCTGATTGACGACGAGCGGCGCGCGAATACGCTCGGGCTGCTGATGAGCTTGAACATGCTGATCGAGACGCCCGGCGGATTCGACTACACGGGAGCGGACTGTTGCGCGTGGATGCGCGAAGCCGGTTTCTCGCGGACGTACGTGGAGCACCTGGTCGGGCCGGATTCGATGGTCGTCGCCGTCAAGTGACGCAATCACGAAAGGAATCCGGCCCTGATGGGCCCAAGCGCCTTTACTGCTTCAACTGAAAGGTGGCGGGCACAAACTCTATCGCCACCATTCGGCCGTCCACCCTGGCGCGCACATCGGCTGAGGCGCGATAAGTGATGACGACGGCGTTTTCCGGTTTGCGCGCTCCACAGGTGATCTGGCTCCCTGCGTCCTGTGTGTAAGCCACCAGATGCAGGTTGTCGAAGCCCTCGCTTTGAAGCTTCAGCATCCGGTCGCCGACCTTAATCAGAAAGACGACGCCCTTCTGGTCACAGTCGATTCGGACGAGCAGCCCTTGCACGCGCGTCTCTCCCACGAGCGGCTTGCGTAGCGCCTCCTGCATCGCCATGGCGAGCGCCTCTTCACTGCTCACTCCCCCGTCTACGGCTTCTATTTCGATAGCTTGCGGAGCATCGCTCTTATCCGTGCGCCTCCTGAGCCGGGGCGACTCGCCGCCTGCGTTATCAGCAGACTCGCGCGTGCTCTTGTAGCGGGCCATCTGCTCCTGTATGGAAGTGATGGCGTTCAGAAGCGATTGTGCATTGGCTCGCGTCTGCGGGTCGCCGCTGCTGCTTCGCGCGAGCGGCTCGACCGTCTGACGAGCGGCCTCAAGGTTCTGCTGGCGAAGGTGGATTTGGGCCAACACCAGGGCATACTCCTCGTTGCCGGGCGCGAGCGCCTGCGCCTTCTTGATTAACTCCTTGCCTTCGTCCAGCCGCTCGCCCGTGACCAGGTCGAGCCAGGCCAGCAGGTGATAGTTTTCGGCAAAATCCGGCTTCAGCTCGATGGACTTCTGTAGCGCCGCGCGCATCTCGCGCGCAGACTCGGGCGAGTACCCGGTAGCTCTGCCCGCCCCGTCCATGCCCTGACGGCTCAACGTATAAGCGTAGTAGTAATGGGCCAGGTAGCTGCCCGTGTTCAAGGCCGTGGCCTGTTGTAAGTGCTGCTTGGCCTCGTCGAAGCGGCTCTGTCGCATGCGAGCCATGCCGAGCGAGGCGTGGGCCAAGCTCTGCTTCGGATCGAGCGCGAGCGCCTGCTCTAAGTGCTTCACGGCTTCGTCAAGACGATTGGTGTGCAGCAAGAGGTCGCCCAGATAGCTCTCGGCCTCGGCTTCGCTCAGCGGCGCGCTCTGCATCGTCGCGTCGAACTCAAGCTTGTGCTCGAAGGTCGCGACCTGTCCCTGGAAGGTGTGGCCCTCGACGTACTTCTTCAGCTCCTTCTCCATGCCGGCGAAGTCCGTCTGAAACGCTTCGAGGAAAGCCTGCTCGGTCGGGACGTTCTTCGCGAGAAGCTGAAAGAATTTGCCGACCTGCGGGAGGCGCTGCCCCTTGTTGCCGAGGATGAGGTAATGCACCAGCGCCCAGGACTGCGCGTAGAAGAGGCCCATCGCGTCGCGCTTGTTGCGGTGCAGCGAGTAGTAGTCTATGCCGAAGAGCGTCTTGAGCGGAATGAGCCGCTGTTGTTGCCTGAGCAGCAGCAGGTGGTTGTCAATCAAGCGACCGAGGTAGACCTTTCTATCGTCCTCTATGTCGAAGGCGCTGTAGTATTCGGCCAGGCCCTCGTTGAACCAGGGCGGCACGTTGCTCTTGCCGTAGCCGTTGTTCACCAGCAGATGAACGTACTCGTGATAGATCGTGCCGAAGGGGTTCTCTCCGTTGGCTTCCGTCGTCAGCGTGATGTAGTTGACATCCTCGCCGGCCTGGAAGTACCCGGCCACCTCCGAGATTTTGCCCTCATAGACAGGCTTGTAAGGTTTATAGGAGCCGTGGCTTTTGAAGACGACCACCGTGGTCGGCACAGGCGTCGCGAAGTTGGCTCCCTGGAAGAGGCGCATGAATACGTCGCGGAACTGTTCGAGACGGGTGGCGACGCGCCTGATCTCTTTCTCGCTAGCATTGCCGATCAGATAGAAGTTCTGTGAGCGGACGCTCGTCCACGTATCTTTGGCAGGGGCGGCCTGGACTGTGAGCAAAAGGCAGAGGCTCGCGGCGAGGCTTAAAATTAGAGGTTTCATCATTGATGTCTCGGGGCAAAAGGTTTTGGATTACGGGAAAGCCGGGCGCGGTCTTTGGGCCGGGAAGCTCACAAGCTGTGATTTGAATGAGGGCGCTCCCGAACGGCCCTCAGTTTAGAGGCTGCCGGCGGCCCCTGTCAAAGCGAGACAAAGGTGAAAATGAAAATTCTCTTAACAGGTATCACTTTTATGCTTTATGTTGACTAGCCACAGGAAGGGGAGTAGACTTCTGTTGATTAGCCACAGGAGGGAGTATGGAACAGGACAAGAATGAAGTCTGGCCGGGCACGCTGAACCTTATGGTTCTGAAAACTCTGGACACTTTGGGCCCGCTGCATGGCTATGGCATTGCGCGGCGGATTGAGCAGACGAGCGGCGACCTTCTCCAGCTCAATCAAGGGACGATCTATCCGGCACTGCTGAACCTGGAGCAGATGGGGTGGATTTCTTCCGAGTGGGGCGTGTCGGAGAACAATCGTCGCGCCAAGTTTTATTCGATTACGCGCGCGGGTCGTAAGCAGCTTGCGGCCGAGATAGATGGTTGGCGGCAGGCGGCCGCCATCATGCTCAGGTTTCTGGAACATCCGGAGGGCGGCGTATGAGCAGGCTCCGAGTCTTTATTCACCGCCTGCGCGGAATGGTCATGAAGCGGAGGCTTGAGCGGGAGTTGGAAGAGGAGATTCGCGCCCATCTGGACATGCAGGCCGAGGAGCATGAGCGGCAGGGAATGAGCCCGGAGGAGGCGCGTTACGCGGCCCTCAGAAAGTTTGGAGGGGTTGAGCAGGTGAAAGAAAGGTATCGTCAACGTCACGGCTTGCCGGTGGTCGAAACTATTTTTCACGACCTGCGGTACGCGGCGCGCACTTTGAGGAAGAGCCCGCTCTTTACGGCCATCTCCATCTTCACTCTGGCGCTGGGAATAGGGGCGAACACGGCCATCTTCTCGGTCGTCAACGAACTGCTCCTGCGCTCGCTGCCCTTTGCTGACGCCGAGCGGCTGGTCATGGTGTGGGAGGTGAGCCCGGAGGGGCGGCATCAGAATACGACTTCGCGCAGCAACTTCCGAAGCTGGCGTGAGCAGAGCCGGAGCTTCGAGAGCATGGCGGCCTTTTCCGACCAGCGTTTGAACCTGACCGGAGTCGGCGAGCCTGAAGAGGTCACTGTTCAGTTCGCGACGCCGGAGCTGTTCCACGTCCTCGGCGTCAAGCCGATTCTCGGGCGGGCTATAACGGAGGAGGACGCCCGCGCTGGTGCTCCGTCAGTCGTAGTTTTGGGCTACGGAATATGGCAGCGCCGTTTTGGCGGCGACCCGCAAGTGATCGGCAAGTCGATCATGCTCCACGGCATACCGGCGACGGTCGTAGGCGTCATGCCGAGCGGTTTTCAGTGGTACATCAGACAGCGATCTGGGACGACCAAGCCGGCGGAAATCTGGACTCGGTTGGAGATGCCGACTGAGGGGCCGCGCACGCTTGGGCGTTTCCTCTCCGTGGTGGCGCGCTTGAAGCCCGGTGTTTCGTTGGAGCAGGCGACGGCTGAGCTGAAGACCATTGAGGCCAGGCTTGAAAGGGATGCGCCAAGATACAATAAGGGATATGGCGTAGAGGTCATTCCGTTGCGAGATCAGTTTGTCGGCAACGTCCGGACGGCGCTGCTGGTGCTGCTGGGAGCCGTCGGCCTGGTACTTTTGATCGCGTGCGCCAACGTCGCCAACCTGTTGCTTTCGCGCGCCGCTGCCCGCGAGAAGGAGATTGCGCTGAGGGCTGCGCTCGGCGCTGGCCGGTGGCGAATAGTTCGTCAACTGTTGACGGAGAGTATGCTGTTGGCCCTGCTGGGCAGCCTGCTGGGGCTGGTCGTGGCCTGGTGGGGGAGCAGTGCGCTGGTGGCGATCAGCCCGCGCGACCTCATCAATCTACAGCGGGTCGGGATTAACCTGCCTGTGCTCGGGTGGACGCTCTTTGTATCGCTGCTGACGGGGATTATCTTCGGCATCGCTCCGGCGCTGGAAGCGACGCGGCTGAACCTTAGCGACGCGCTCAAGGAAGGCGGCAAGGGTTCGGGCGGGCAGGGCTCGCGCAGCAATCGCCTGCGGAGCCTGTTCGTGATCGCAGAAGTCGCTCTGGCGCTCATGTTGCTGGTCAGCGCAGGATTGCTGGTGAAGAGCTTCGGCCGCTTGCAAAGCATAGACACTGGCTTCAACAAGGATAACCTGCTGACGATGGTCGTCCCCTTGCCGACGGGCAAGTACAAGGAAGAGAAGCAGCAGGTGGCCTTCTTCCGTCAGGCTTTGGAACGCATACGGGCGCTGCCGGGCGTGCGCTCGGTCGGGATGGTCAACTTCCTGCCGTTGTATGGAGGCTTGGGCTCGGCGACCGGATTCACTATCGAGGGGCGGCCCCGCCCTGCGCCGGGCGAGGAGCCGGGCACGAATGTGCGCGTGAGCGATGAAGGCTATTTCAGCACGATGGGCATTCCCGTCCTTCGCGGGCGCAACTTCACAGAGTCGGAGGTGAGCGAACAGCGTCACGTCATAATCATCAGCGAGTCGCTGGCGCGCAGGTATTTTCCGGGCGAAGACCCGATTGGCAAACGCATCACTGTCGAGATGGCTGAGAAGCCCGTGCCGACGGAGATCATAGGCGTCGTCGGCGATGTCCGTTACGACAGCCTGGTGAATAAAGCCGAGCCGACTGTTTACTTCCCGCACGCGGAGCTGGTCTACGAGTTCATGACGCTGGTCGTGCGGACGGACAACGATGCTGCGGCCTTAGCGCCCGCCGTGCAGCGAGAGATTCGCTCTATAGACCCAGACCAGCCCATCTCGGACGTGCGGACGATGAATCAGGTGATGGCCGACACCCTGGCCCGCGCGCGCTTCAACACGCTCCTGCTCACTCTCTTCGCAGCCCTCGCGACGCTGCTTGCTGCGGTCGGCATCTTCGGCGTGATGAACTACTCCGTGACGCTCAGGACGCATGAGATAGGCATCCGGCTCGCGCTCGGCGCACAGCCCCGGCGCGTGCTGATGCTAATCCTCAGGCAGGGGTTAGTCCTGACGCTGATAGGCATCAGCATCGGCCTTGCGGGGGCCTTCGCCCTGACGCGCGTCATGTCCAGCCTGCTCTTCGGGGTGGGCGCGACGGACGCGGAGACCTTTGCGAGCATCGTCGTGTTGCTCACGATGGTCTCGCTGCTGGCCTGCTACATTCCGGCGCGAAGGGCCATGAAGGTCGATCCGATGGTCGCGCTGCGTTACGAATAAGGAAGGGGAGCTGCTCGGAGCGGCTTGCCGTCAATCCTCCCGCGATTTACATTAGCCCCACCTGTCAGGGGAGGGCTGATTCCTGCCTATGAACATTCTCCAGGCTATCGGAAACACTTCGATGGTTCGTCTGCGCAAGGTCGTGCCGTCCACTTGCGCCAGCATCTTCGTCAAGCTTGAGTGGGAGAACCCTACCGGAAGCATGAAGGACAGGATGGCCCAGGCTGTGATCTCGCGGGCCGAACGGGACGGGCGACTGAAGCCAGGCGACACGGTCATAGAGTATACGGGCGGAAGCACGGGAGCATCACTCGCTTTGGTCTGCGCCGCCAAAGGCTACGCGATACATATCGTCAGCTCCGACGCCTTCAGCCCGGAGAAGCTAGACCAGATGCGTGCGCTCGGTGCTGAGCTGACCTTAGTGCCGAGCGAAGGGGGGCTCACGACAAAGAAGCTGATTCTGGACATGATCGAGGCCGCCCGCAGCTTGAGCCGGGAGCCGAACACTTACTGGACAGACCAGCTCAACAACCATGACAGCATCTCGGGCTACTACGCTCTGGGCGAGGAGATATGGAGCCAGACTGAGGGCCAAGTTGACGCCTTCGTGCACTCGGTCGGCACGGCTGCATCTTCGCGCGGGGTCGCAACGGTGCTGAAGCGACACAAGCCGGGCGTCAAAGTAGTCGTGGTCGAGCCAGGCGAATCCGCAGTGTTGCTAGGCGGGCAGCCCGGCCCGCACAAGATCGAAGGCGTCGGCATAGGCTACACTCCTCCGCTCTGGGAGCCGAGTCTCGTAGACGACATCATTGCCATCAAGACAGAGGACGCGAAGGAGATGACCAGGCGACTGGCGCGCGAAGAGGGCTTGTTTGCGGGAACCTCTTCGGGAGCAAACGTCCTCGCAGCGATTCAGGTAGGCGAGCGGCTCGGCCCGGAGGCGAAGGTGGTCACGCTGATGGCCGACTCCGGCCTGAAGTACCTGAACACGGATGTCTACAGGAGCAGGTGAGAGAGCGTTTATGACCGGCATCGTACAGACGCTCCCGAGGTGTGACGCCTATATTCGTCACAAAGCTTAACAGAGCGGCGCGCGCGTGCGTCCGGTTTTAACTATGGTGAGGATGAAGCCTCTTTATCCTGGGGCCTCATCCTCATCTTTTTTGATCGCGGGATGAGGTTTTCGGAATGCGCTTTAAAAGATCGAGCGGAATACTTCTTCACCCTACGTCTTTGCCCGGACGATTCGGCATCGGAGACCTGGGGGCGGAGGCTTTCAGGTTCGCGGATTTTCTTGCGGAGGCGGGCCAGACCTTCTGGCAGATCATGCCGCTTGGGCCCACAGGCTACGGCGATTCGCCTTACTCCTCCTTCTCAGCCTTCGCCGGGAACACCAATCTCATCAGCCCCGGCGAGCTTGTCCGTGATGGCTTGCTGGACGAGGCAGACATCTCGGCCGTGCCGGACTTTCCGCCCATGCGCGTAGGTTACGGCCGGGTCATAGAGTTCAAACGCGGCCTGCTCGAAAAGGCTTTTCAGAGCTTCAAGGGCGCGCGGGGCGAGGGGCTGCGCAAAGATTATGAAGGCTTCCTGGACTTCGCCTCCGTTTGGCTTGAAGACTACGCGCTCTTCGCAGCCCTCAAGGACGAGCACAAGGGCGCGGCCTGGCACACCTGGCAAGAGGGTTTAGCCAGGCGCTTCCCCGCTGCTCTCAACGACGCGCGCGCGGCCTTTCGCGAACGCATAGAGGCTCACAGGTTCTTTCAATTCCTCTTCTTCCTTCAATGGCTGAGGCTGAAGAAACATTGCGCCGAGCGCGGCGTGCGCGTGATCGGCGACATGCCCATCTTCGTCGCGCACAACTCTTCGGACGTGTGGGCCAGGCCAGACCTCTTCAAGCTCAAAGAAGACGGAAGCCCGCAGGTTGTCGCCGGCGTCCCGCCCGACGCCTTCAGCCGGACGGGCCAACTCTGGGGCAACCCGCTCTACAATTGGGAGGCGATGCGCGCCGACGGCTTCAGTTGGTGGGTCGCGCGTGTGCGCGAGACACTGAAGCTGGTTGACATCGTGCGGGTGGATCACTTCAGGGGATTTGCTGCCGCTTGGGAAGTCCCGGCGGAGCACGAAACGGCCGAGCGCGGGCGCTGGGTTGACTCGCCCGGGCGCGACCTCTTCAACGCTTTGAAGTCCGCTCTGGGCGAAAGGCTGCCGATCATCGCCGAAGACCTCGGCACGATCACGCCGGACGTGCACGCGCTGCGCGACGAATTCGGCTTTCCCGGAATGCGTGTCTTGCAGTTCGCCTTCGGCGGCGACCCGCACGACACGCACTTGCCGCACGAGTACGAGCGCCACACAATCGTCTACACGGGCACGCATGACAACGACACTGTGACGGGCTGGTTCAAGGCGCGCTCGGGCGCGGACGCGGACGAAGGTTTAAGAGCCGAGCGCCTGAACTGCCTGAAATATCTGGGCACAGGCGGCGAGCAGATTCACTGGGATTTTATCCGCGCGGCGCAGATGTCCGTGGCCGACGTGGCCATCGCGCAGTTGCAGGACGTGTTGGGCCTCGGGTCTGAGGCGCGCATGAACATGCCTGCGAGCGCCAAAGGGAACTGGGCCTGGCGCTTTCAGGCCACCGCTCTGACGGACGAGGTGCGTGACCGGCTGAGGGAGATGACGGAGACTTATGCGCGGCTGCCTGAACAATAAAGCAGAGTGAAGGGAACGATCTTATGGGAGTGACGCAAGAGCTGAAGAAGATGAGCCGGACGATGCGCGAGTACTTCAGCATCCGTAAGCTGCGCGCGGGGCAGGAAGAGGTGATACGTTCCATTGTCGGCGGACAGAACACGTTGGCGATCATGCCCACGGGGGCCGGAAAGTCGCTCTGCTACCAGCTTCCGGCGCTGCATCTTCCGGGCGTCACAGTAGTCGTCTCGCCGCTCATCTCGCTGATGAAAGATCAGGTGGACAAGCTCGAAGAGGCCGGCATCGGCGCGGCCCAGGTCAACAGCGCCCTCACGGAGCGCGAGCAGCGCGAGAACGTCTTACAGATTGAAAGCCAGGAGGAAGGCTTCATCTTCACGACGCCCGAGAGGTTGACTGCGCCGGAGTTCCTGGACTCGCTCAAGGGGAACAAGATTGATTTCGTCGTGATAGACGAGAGCCATTGCATCTCGGAATGGGGCCACGACTTTCGCCCCTCCTACCTGGCGCTCGGCTCGGCCATCAAGGCTCTGGGCTCGCCGCCCGTGCTGGCGCTGACGGCGACGGCCACGCCCGAAGTGATCGCAGATATTCAAAAGCAGCTCGGCCTCCGAGAGATGCACGTCATCAACACGGGCATCTACCGGCCGAACCTGCACTACGAAGTGTTGCGCGTGACCAACGAGTTGGAGAAAAAACAGCACCTCTCAAGACTGCTCCGAGAGACTGCGGGCACAGGCATCATCTATTGCGCGACCGTCAAGACGGTCGAGGCCCTGGTCGATTTCTTCAAGGGCTCGGACTTCAACGTGCGCCCCTATCACGGCAAGCTCCGAAGACTTGAGCGGAGAGAGAACCAGGAGCTTTTCATGAGCGGCGAGGTGAAGGCGATGATCGCCACGAGCGCCTTCGGCTTAGGGATAGACAAGCCCGACATACGCGCAGTCATACATTACCAGATGCCCGGCTCGCTCGAAGCCTATTACCAGGAATCGGGCCGCGCCGGACGCGACGGAAAGCCTGCGCGCTGCGTCCTCTTTTATCAACTCGACGACCGTCGCACACAACTCTTCTTCATGGGCGGACGCCACCCCGGTAGCGAGCAGATCATCTCGGTTTACGAAACGCTGAAGAGCTTGAAGGCAGACGAGTCTGCGGCGCACCTCTCTGAGGTGCAGGCGAGCGCGACCGACGTGCCGCAGGCTAAGGTGCGCGTCATTCTCTCGCTGCTGAAGGAGATGGGCGTCGTGCGCGAGGCTCGTTACGCGCGTTTCAAGCTTCAAAAGCGAGACCTCGGCCACAATGAAATCCAGTCGCTCTCGCAGCAATTTGAAGAGAAGGGCGAGAAGGACAGGGAGAAGCTGGAACGCATGATGCTCTACGGCCAGAGCGCCGCTTGTCGCTGGAAGCTCTTGCACGAATATTTTGACGAGCCCTTCGAGGAGGAATCGTGCGGCGTCTGTGACAACTGCCAGCATCCTTTAGCAGAACGCCTGGGCATCAGCTTACCTCTGACGGCAACGCGCGACGAAGAGGCTGGCGCTCTTGAAAACGGGAGCCGGAGCGACGAGTATCAGTTCGAGGAGGGTGACACGGTCGAGACCGGAAAGTATGGTCAGGGGCGCGTGACGGAGGTAGAGGGCGACAAGCTCGTGATACTCTTTCCGGACGGAGAGAAGAGGATATTCAAAAAGGAGTTTGTCGAGCGAGCCTGAGTCTTTATACTCATTGCATGGGCCAATCATGAGGCCCGGCGGGAGGTTCGATCAATCATGCCGGCAGGCCGCTATACTGAAGCAGAGGTAGCCGCACTGACTCAAGCGGCGCTCAAGGATGGGTTCTGCATTCTTCGAGACCATTTCCCAAAAAAGATTTTGGAGAAATGGCGCGAGGCTTTCACGCCGCTCCTCGAAGCGCATGTCGCGCGCGAGGGCCATCTCTTCAATCGCGGCCCGGCAAGATATTACGTGACGCTGCCTTTCACCGAGCCTTTCGCAGACCCGACTATTTTCGAGGACGAGGATGTACTGGCCGTCGTGCGGGGGCTGGTCGGCGAAGATGCAGTGATGCCGCAGCTCGCCACGGACACGCCGCTGCTCGGCTCAGAGTACCAGGACATACACCGCGACACGCCGCCGCTCTTTCCGGAGACAGGGCAGGAGACGCCGCCCTATCAACTGGCCGTCAATTTCCCGCTCATCGACGTGGTGGCGGAGAACGGCCCGTTCGAGGTGGCGCGCGGCACGCACATGATGTCTAAGGCTGAAGGCTTGCGCCTGATAGAGGCGGGCGAGGTCAAGCTGGAAGCGATCACGATGAACCTCGGCGACGTGATGATTAGAGACGTGCGGGGTCTGCATCGCGGCACGCCCAACCGTACACGCGTACCGCGCCCGATGGTCGTCATCGGCTACAGCCGCCGCTGGCTCTTCCGGCCGGAAGTCTCAATCCGCGTGCCGCGCGCTACGCTCGAAACCCTGTCAGAGCGCGCACGCCACCTGCTGCGCTTTAACCCCGTAGTCGATTCCCTGGACGAACAACCCGAGACAGAAATCTACCAATCCTTCGCCTACTGACCTTCTCCCGGTCAAAAAAAACCGGGTTGTGTTGCAAACAATTCTTCAGCGTCCAGGATGCTCAAGAGGTCATCGCCTGATGACCTGCATTTCGTAGCGAAGCGATTATCTGCAACACAACCGTCCAGCTTCGGGTGCGGGGCGCAGAGGCGCGAGGGCCGAAGAGCCTGCTCTGGCCGGGGCGTCATCGCCGTTATCGGAGGGAGATGCTCACCTGTGCCGTCCTCATCTCCATAGGCATGTTCCCGGCCTTTGACATCGTACCCGACAACATCAACATCAGCGTCGCAGCAGTTACCAACCATATAATCCGTCTCATTTGCTTTCTCCCTTACCAAAATTATCCGAACACGGAGAGGGACTTTAACAGAGGCCACAGCATCCTATGCCCAGGGTTGGGCATCGGCCAATTTTTGGGCATGCCTCAGAGCCGGCACGCTTACCATCAACGCGTTCACATCTGCTCATTCACATCTGAGCGTTACGACTCAGAAGATTTTGGAAAGGAGAACTTCAATGATTATGAGACCTCACGATGAGGGAAAGACGGCGCACGACACGCCCGGCGACGCGCAGCAACTCTTCAGTCCGGAAGAACGAACGATACTACGCCGCTGCCAAGAGGCTTACAGAGCGGAAAAGGCTGGCAACTACGAGGCGGCGCGGCGCGCGCTTGCCGATTGGTGGTCGTCCGAGACTGCCCGGCCGCGCACGGACGGAATACACCGGCTCGTCGCCGCCGAGCTGCTGCTGCGCACGGGGTCGCTCACCGGCTGCCTCGTCGCCGCCAAGCAGGCGCGAGGGGCGCAGGCAAATGCCAAAGAACTCCTGGAGGAGAGCATACGCCTCTTCGAGCAGGCTGGGCGGGCAGGGCGGGCGGCGGAGGCACAGGCCGATCTGGCACGATGTCTCTGGAGGGAAGGCGATTTTGAGGGTGCGCGCCTGCTGCTCAGGCAAGCCCTGGCCGCGATGGGCGACGATGCGGACGGGCGCAGGGCGAAGGCGGTCGCGTTGCTGCACGCCTCGGCCGCCGAACTGGATACGGCGCACCCGGCAGAGGCGTTCGACCTGCTCAGAGCCGCAGAGCCGCTCGTCAACTCCTGTAACAACTGTGTGCTGAAGGCCAGGTTCCGCAATAACCTCGGCCTGGTCTACAAGGAACTGTATCTGGAGACAGGCGAGAGACACTTCCTCGAACTGGCGCTGGCTGAGCACAGGGCCGCCAGCTTCTACTTCGCGCAGGTGGGAGCGAAGCGACTATTCGCCCAGTCGGAGAACAACCTCAGCTTGACGCTCTTCCTGCTCGGTGATTTCAAGGAGGCCGACAGGCGGCTCCGGCTCGCACACAAGCTGTTCAGTAAGCTCGGCGATACAGGCCATGCGGCGCAGGTCAGGGAGACGCTGGCGCAATCGCTCCTCGCCGAGGGGCATAACGCGGAGGCCGAGCGTGTCGCGGCCGAGGCTGTGCGCGACCTCGAAGCGGGCGAGCGCCCTGCTGTGCTGGCCGAGGCGCTCACAACCTGGGGCAAGGCGCTGGCGCGCACGCGGAATTTTGCCGAGGCGCGCCAGACGCTGGATCGCGCCATAGAGGTCGCGGAGGAAGCCGGCGCTTGGGAGCTGGCCGGGCTGGCGGCGTTCTCCGCCTTTGAAGAGCTGCGCGGCGTGCTAGACTTCGCCGAGGCGCGAAGCCTTTACGAGCGCGCCAACTTCCTGCTGGCCGGGGCGCGCTTCGCTCGCACGCGACAACGGCTGCGTGAAGCCGCCAGCTCGCTCATCGGGTCTACACACGCCCTGGACACTTCCGCCTTGAGATTGACGGATCGTGCGGCCGCGAGCGCCGCCCCCGAGACATCATCTCCGGCCGATGTGCAGATGCGGCTCTCCGGCAACCACTCCCCGCTGCTCATCATTGGAGAAGATGCCAAGGCGAGGCATCTGCTGGCGCGCCAGGCACACGAGCTGAGCGGGCGCTCGGGCCCCTTCGTCACTATCAACTGCGCCGTCTTTGAAAACGGTTTCGCCTTGCAAAAATTCCCGGTGCGGGACGTGCTCGGCGCGGCGGGTGGCACGCTCTTCCTGGACAATGTGCAGCGGTTGCCCCGCGTCAACCAGCGACATCTTCTGCGCCTGGTCAGAGATGGCGTCATCGAGCGCGGCCGGACGACACGGCGACACGAGCGCATAGACGTGCGGATCATAGCGGGCGCGCAGCGCGACCTGTCAACAATGGTGGGCGAAGGGCTCTTCCTGCCCGAGTTGGCCGACGAGTTGAGCGGCCCCGGCCCACTGCGTACGCCCTCGTCGGAGAGCTTTGAAGGGCAACGCCTGCTGGCTGGCTGCCACGTCAAGGAGGAGATCGAGCGTTACTACCCGACAGGCGCGAAAAAGCCGGAGGCGGTTGCCCTGGTGCTGCGGACGTGCGCGGCCGAGGCGGCTGGCGTGCTGGTGCGACAACTCGCGCGCCTGTCGGCCTTGACGGCCCCTCCGGGCGAGCATTTTCCCGCAGAGGGGGCGACGGCGATGATTCTGGCGCTTTTCGCCGCCGGGGCGGCCAACAATGGGAAGAACCTCACGCTCCATGACTATGTTGACTGCTTTGAGAAGACTATGATCCGCGATGCGCTCGAAGAGACCGGAGGGCCCACCGCGGCGGCCCGCCTGCTTGGCGTGAAGCGGCAGACGTTTGAGAACATGCTCAAGACTAAGCATCCTGAGTTACAGAGCACGCGCAAGCCGGTCGTCAGGCGCAGCTCGGCGCGGCGGGCGCGCAAGGCGCAGAGCCGGCGTGATCTGCCGGCGCTAGGGTGCGACTGAGAAGAACCAGAGGATGATGGCGCTCTGAAGCGCATGCCTTGCGCTCTCGCCGAGCCGTGCCGGGGCGCACGCGCCAGCGAAAAAAGAGGGGCGGGGTGAGCGGGGTGATTAGCAGGTTGCTGCGGCTCGCACATGGGCTGTGATAGACTCTGTCTGCACATCAGCGAAAGTACTAGCTACTTCAAAAACAACCGGGAGATCGGAATGATAACCAGCACTCGCCTGCGCTGGCCTCAGCTTCTGCTTGCGCTCTTTACGGCCTTCACCACGGCGACAACGCCCGCACAGTCTCCTAACACGGCGACGATGATCGTCATGGTGGCTGACCAGAACGGTGCCGTCGTGCCGGATGCAAAAGTGTCTGTCGTGAACACGGCCACGGGTGCGGTGCGCGAAGCCGTCTCCGGAAGCGACGGCAGCGCCACCCTCCCCGCGCTGTCGCTCATGGGAGCTTACACGGTCGTCGTCACAAAGCAGGGATTCGGGGACGAAGAGCTTAAGGAGATCACGTTGCGCGCGGGCGAGACGGCGACGCTGAAGGTGACGCTGCTTGTCGGCTCGGAGAAGGCTGAGGTCACAGTCTACGGCACGGCCGAGGGCGTGCGTGCAGACCCGCAGATCGGGTTGCCGCTGCGTAGCGCGCAGATTGCCGAGACGCCTATTCTCGGGCGCAAGGTGACGACGCTGCCGCTCCTCAATTCGGCGTTCAGGCAGGCTAAGGGGACGGGCGATCTCTTCGTCAACGCGACCTACTTCGTGACAGGCGTGGGGGGCCGCCGCCAGACAACTGTCCTGCTCGACGGCGCGAACAATGACGAGGGGTGGGGACGCCAGACTGCGATTGCGACCGTGCCGCTGGGTGCCATACAGGAGATCACGATTCTCTCAAACGCCTTCTCTTCCGAATTCGGGTGGACTTCCGGCCCGGCCTTGAACATCGTCACCAAGTCGGGCACAAACGACCTGCACGGCGAAGGGCTGTTCATGGTTCGTCCGGGCGGCTGGCAGGCACAGACCTTCTCGACCAAAGGCTTCTGCGCGCCGTCCGTGCCCACCTGCCAGACGCCCGCCACGCTTCAGGCCATCAACCCGGTAGATATTCCCGACGCGCTCTCGCAAGTCTCCGGCTCGGCGGGTGGGCCCATCCTCCATGATAAGACCTTCTTCTTCGCGACGGCCGACTACACGCGGCAGGATCGGACGACCTTTCTTTCGACGACGCTGCCAGGCTTTCTGCTTCCGGCAGACGGACGCCTGGACTACACGGGCCACTATCGCCAGTTCCTCTTCGACGGGCGGCTCGACCACAAGCTGACGCCGGGCCAGACCTTGATGCTGCGGGTGAACATCGACCGCTTTGACGACGACAACCCGCAGGACGCAGTGGGCGGCACGAACGCGCCGAGCGTCGCGCGCAGGTATGTGCGCCGCTCCGTCACGGCCCAGGTCAATCACACCTCCGTCATCAACGCGAATCTGCTCAACGAAGCGCGGTTCGCCTACCTGCACGGCGACCCTGTCACGCGCTGGGAAGCTCAGACGCTTTCGACCACCTACACGCGCGCCGGTTCCGTGCCCTTCACCACCGGACAGTCGCGCACGGCAGACCTGTGGGGCCATCAAGTGCAGTTCGCAGACACGCTCTCCTGGTCGCTCGGCAAGCATTACCTGCGCTTCGGCGGAAGCGTAATTCGTCACACCTCCGGCGGCGCGGGCAGCGAGCCCGGCACGGCCATCCTCGGCACCTTCACCTTCAGGAGCACGACGACTGCGCCCTTCGGTCAATTGACGCTCTCCGACGTGCAGAGCTACTCGCAGCCGATTGATTTCGGGATTAACAGCTACAGGCTGCCGCAGTGGCTCCTGACAGGGTTCGTGCAGGACAGCATACACTTGCGTCCAGACCTCACGGTTGACCTCGGCTTGCGCTACGACCGGCAGACCCTAACGGACGCGACGGCGAACTTCGCGCCGCGCATTGGCTTCGGCTGGAATCCGGGGGGCGACGCGCGCACCTCTATTCGCGGCGGCTACGGCATGTACTACACGCAGATTCGCGCCAACGCCGTCGCGGGCTACTTGATCAATGGGCTCGACGGCTTGACGACCTACACTGCTGTCGCAGGGCAGACGGGCTTTCCGACTTGCCTCACCTGCGTCCCCGTCAACGTTGATCCGAGGACTCTGCCCGCAACGCAACTGCCCGCGCGCGACATCACGATCAGGGCTGGGCGGCGAGCGTTCTATGAGGCTCAGTTCGCCAGGTACGGGCTCAACTTCGACCGCCTGCCCAATTATCCGGACAAGTTAGTGAACCCGCGCAGCCAGGTGATGACCATCGGCGCTGAGCGCGAGCTTGTAAAGGGGCTCTTCGTCGGGGCCGATTACGTGCACCAGCACTTATCCGGCATTGACCGGACGGTTGATTTGAACGCCCCAGCCCCCTTTGATCGCACGGCAACAGGACAGGTCAGGAGCGTCGCGGCGGCCAATGCCACGCGCCCCATCCTGCCGGTCAACGGCGGCGTCCGACAGGTCAACGTCTTGATGAACCTCGGCGAAGCCGATTACGACGGATTGCAGACGCAGGTCGCCTATCGCGGCAGCTCGCGCATATATGCCGCCCTCAGCTACACTTTGTCCAGGGCGACCAACACGAGCGAGCCGGACGGCAACGGCGTTGGGCCCAACGACAGCAACATCGCGCGCCTCGGCGAAGTCGAACGTGGGCCCAGCCTGCTCGATCAGCGTCATCGCGCCGTCATCACCTTCAGCTACCGTTTCCCCTACAACATCACTGCGGGAACCCTGACGCAGCTTGCCTCTGCGCGCCCCTTCAATGCGACGACGGGCATAGACAATAACGGCGACGGCATAAACAACGACCGCCCCGTCCTGGGCGGCGCGGTCATCGGCAAGTCGGCGTTCCGCAGCACCCCGACCTCCGACGTGGCGCTCTTCATAGAGGGTCGCATCAAGACCTCTGAGCGCACAAGCATCCTTCTCAGGTTGGAAGGCTTCAACCTTCTCAATCACGGGAACTTCCTCGGGCGCGGGCAGACAGTCTACGGCGACACCGCCACGCCGAACCCGACCTTTGGCCAGCTCGTAGCCGTCGGCACGACTACCAACGCCCTCCCGGCCTTCGCAAACATCGACCCGCCGCGAATGTTCCAGCTCCAAGCGCGGTTCATCTTCTGAGCGATAGTAACCACGAGTCCGATAACGACCTCCTCCTGCTGCGCCCCGCATAAAAGATGTAGACACTCTACATGCATAGATGTAGTATGCCTACATGCCTGAGGAAATCGCCTGCCGGGATAGGGAGGGCAAGAGATGAGATTAAAGCTGTGGTCGCGGCGGCCTCGTCGTGAAGCAGAGTTGGACGCGGAGCTCAGCAGTCATCTGAAGATGGCTGTCCGGGAACGTATCGAGCGCGGTGAAACGCCCGAGGAGGCGGAAGCAGCCGTACGTCGTGAGTTCGGCAATATCGGGCTCGTTAAAGAGGTAACGCGTGAGATGTGGGGCGGCGTGTGGCTGGAACAACTGCTTCAGGACATCAGGTATGGCTTGCGTTCGATGCGCCGCGCGCCAAGCTTTACCATCGTCGCAGTGTTGACGCTCGGCTTAGGTATCGGGGCCAACACGGCCATCTTCAGCATGGTCAACGCAATCTTACTGCGCCAGCTCCCCTTCAGAGATCCTGAGCAGTTAGTGGCCGTGGATTCTAAACGCGCTGACCCCGGCAAGCATCCGTTCACGATTCCGGACTTCATTGATTACCGGGATCAGAATCAGACTCTTGAGCAGATCGCGGCTTTCGCCAACTGGAGCGCCAGCCTCACTGGAAGCGGTGAGGCGGAGAGAGTTCAGGGGATGCGGATTTCCGCCAATGCTTTTCGGCTTCTCGGCGTGGAGGCCTTAGTCGGACGCGCTCTGATACCAGAAGACGATACGCCCGGACGCCAGGACGTAGTGGTCTTGGGCCACGGCCTGTGGCAGCGCCGCTTCGGGGCGAACCCCTTGGTGGTGGGCCAAACGTTGACGCTTAACAGTAACAGCTACACGATAGTCGGCGTGCTTCCGCCGCAATTCATCTTCCCAATTCAGGAGGCTGAACTAGCAGTCCCTCTGGCCCCGGACGCAGACCCCTGGCGCTCAGCTCGCACCTCGACCAACTTCCTGCGCGCGATTGCGCGACTCAAGCCGGGCGTGACCCTCGCGCAAGCCGAAGCCGATCTGACTTCAATCGCCGAGCGCCTGCGGCAGCAGTACCCTGTGGCCAACGAGAACAAACTGGGTGTGACGCTCACCCCGCTCGGTGACGCGGTCGTGGGCAGCTACCGTCATGCGCTGTGGATGCTGCTCGGGGCAGTCGGTTTCGTGCTGGCTGTAGCGAGTATCAACCTGGCCAGCCTGTCGCTGGCACGGGCCTCAACTCGTCACCGCGAGATGGCTATCCGTGCGGCGCTCGGCGCTACCAGGCGGCGGTTGATTCGTCAAATGACTACGGAGAGCCTGCTCCTGGCGCTATCTGGCGGGCTGATCGGTTTAATGCTGGCGTGGTGGGGGATCAATTTTCTGCTGGCGCTGAGCCCTGTGGGGATGCCCAGGCTATCGGAAGTCGGCCTGGACGCGCGCGTCTTGGGTTTCACTCTGGCGGTTTCGCTTTTGGCGGGCCTGTTCTTCGGCATTCTTCCCGCTGCGAAGGCTTCTCGCGTTGACCTTAACGAAGAGCTTAAAAGCGGCGGTCGCAGCGGCAGCGACGGGACAGGGCGCAGTCGCGTGCGCAGTGTGCTGGTCATAGCGGAGATTGCCATCTCGCTCATCTTGCTCCTGAGCGCCGGGCTGCTGATTAAGAGCTTCTCCCGGCTACAGGAAGTCCGACCCGGTTTTGAGTCGGAGAACCTGCTGGTGGTGCGGCTGTCGCTGCCGAGAACCCGGTATGCCAACCGCGACGCTTTAATCTCTTTTTATGATCGGCTCCTGCCGTCGCTCGAATCCTTGCCGGGTGTCAGCGAGGTTGGCGCGGTCTCCGCTCTCCCGCTCGGCGGTGTGCGCGCCAGCATTCCTTTCATGATCGAAGGGCGCATGTCGCCGCAGAATGAGGCCTGGAGGTCGGACTATCGCGTAGCCAGCACAGGCTACTTCCGCGCCATGAAGATTCCGCTTCTGCGCGGACGCGAGTTCACAGAGCAGGACAACGCTCACACGACGCCTGTAGCGATTATCAGCGAAACCCTCGCCCGCCGCTTCTGGCCGGACGAAAACCCTGTCGGCGCGCGCGTCCTCGTTGACGATAACAATCAGGGCCCCCGTCCGGTCGAGATTGTGGGCGTGGTCGGCGACGTAAAGCACCTGAGCCTGGAGGACGAGCCGACGCCGCACATCTATCTCCCTTTGCGCCAGCTCCATGAGGACGGCGTAGTGTGGATGACCAACAACCAGTACTGGCTGATTCGCTCTCAGGTCAGCCCGCTCAGTTTGGCCTCTGCCGTGCAGCGCGAGATTCGCAAGGCAGACCCGGAAGTTCCAGCTTCCAACATCAAAACTATGGAGCAGTATCTCTCGGCCTCGGTCTCAGCCCGGCGCTTCAACCTCTGGCTGCTGAGCGTGTTCGCCGCGACGGCTTTGGTTCTTGCCACCGTAGGCATCTACGGCGTGATCTCCTATTCGGTCACGCAGCGCAGGCGCGAGATAGGCATTCGCATGGCGCTGGGCGCTCAGCGTAGCGACATCCTGCTGATGGTGGTCGGCCACGGAATGCTGCTCGCCGTGACGGGCCTCGCCTCCGGGCTCGTCGGCGCGCTCGCCCTCTCGCGGTTGATGAGCGGCCTGCTCTATCAGGTGAGCACAACAGACCCGGCGACCTATATCCTGCTGACATTCTTTCTCCTACTGGTCACGCTCGCAGCCTGCCTCCTACCCGCGCGCCGCGCGACGAAGGTCGATCCGACAGTGGCGCTCAGATATGAGTGATGAGTGCTGTTAAGGGTGCGCCTCTTTTTTCCGTGCCGACCTGTTAATCCTTTGAAACCTCGGGAAGGGCGGCTGCGTACTATGCCTTGAGCTTCTACACGTGTCGATATATAACATGTAGAAGTAGGAGGTGACAGCAATAATAACGCAGACGAAATCAGACCTTCCCCAGGGCACGCTCGATCTGTTGATCTTGAAGATTGTCGCGCTCGGCCCTGTTCACGGCTATGCGATTGCCCAACGCTTAGAGCAGGTCTCGCGCGGCGTCGTTCAGGTTCCGCAAGGCTCGCTTTATCCGGCGCTCCACCGGCTC